>NZ_BMKR01000004.1 GCF_014644435.1 Paenibacillus albidus
GCGCAAACCTGCTCTTCGGCAGGCAGTCGGTATTCCACCGTCTCGACACGTAAGCCATCCAGTTTTGCTTCGCGCCCTCCGCGCTGCTTCTTGCGCTTATAGGTGACCGTCTCGATTAGCGGTTCTTCCTTAGTAGGATCGGCCTCAGCCTCCGCTTCGTTGAACAGGTCGAGCTGATCCGGGTGCGTCTTCTCGCTAGAAGCACCAAAGCGTTTTTGCTGAGCCAGTTGAAACTGTTCTTCGTACCACTTACCGCTGATGATGGACCGTCTACGGTAAGTGGCACCCAGCGCGGAGATAGAGAAATACGGGGATGAATTTGAGGCTTTCTTTAGCTTGCGGTTCCAATACTTAAACTGCTCCAACGTAACGCCATTATCCTCGCACCACTTGGCCACAGAGAGACCACTGGCTTTGTAGCTCGCGATCCGGCTCGACCATTCGTGATGGCGTGCTTCCTTTTTCGTCATTTCGGCAACTCCTCTTCCTTGGTTGCCTTCATCTTCTCACGATTATTAGGCGCTTAGAAGGTGGGTTGGATTTGACGCTTACGTTTAATATGGTGGATTAGCGTTTGTCACCAGCTTTCGATCAGTTCTGATGTATATCGTACCTCAGAATGGTTTAAACGAGGCTCAAACATCCATCATGATATATTTTGTACATCCAAAGGATAGCCATAAGGCACTTTTCGGCTAATGCTGCGATATCTGCTGCACCAAATACACTAAAATCGTAAAACGAGCCACTTTGTCCCATCCTGATGTATAAAGTGCACTCAAGCGATCTCCGCCCTAGGCTTACAGGGTGCCTCCCAGGAGGTAGCTTTCGAATGCGCCGTCTATTCCCGGAAGCGACCACCTTTGTCTGCAGATTTCAACTGTTTATATAGAATCATTTCTCTTTTATTTTAATAAAATATGAAATATAACTACTCTATATAAAATAAATATTGACTATCAGCGAGTGAACAAGCAAAATGAAAGGGGATACATAGGAGGTAAAATGATGAGGAAAAGAACGGTCACTGCGCTGCTGAGCATTACTTTATTTACGGCTTGCACGAATGAAGGAGGAGTGTCTGTGAACACCAATACTAACCGCAATTCTATATCCACACCCGCATTTCAAAATGTATCGGTGCATGATCCGTCCGTAGTCAAAGCCGATGATACTTATTATGTGTTCGGATCACACCTGGCCGCTGCCAAATCCCGGGATCTGATGTCCTGGACGCAGGTATCTTCCGGTGTACAGGACGGGAATCCCCTGATTCCGAACGTTACCGAGGAACTCCGGGAGACGTTGGACTGGGCCCAGTCGGATACACTGTGGGCAGCAGATGTAATTCAACTCGCCGATGGCAAGTATTACATGTACTACAATGCCTGTAAAGGTGATTCCCCGCTGTCCGCGATGGGGATCGCTATATCCGATCATATTGAAGGGCCTTATAAGAACGCCGGGATCTTCCTCAAATCGGGTATGGCCGGACTTGGAGATGACGGTGAGATATATGATGCCACCCAAAAGCCGAATGTAGTTGATCCGCATGTGTTCTTTGATAAAGACAGCAAGCTGTGGATGGTGTACGGCTCGTATTCCGGCGGTATTTTCATTCTGGAAATGGATAGTAAAACGGGGTTTCCACGGCCAGGTCAAGGATATGGTCAAAAGCTGCTGGGCGCCAATCATGCCCGGATTGAAGGCCCTTATATGCTTTACAGTCCTGAAACCGATTACTATTACCTATTCCTCTCTTACGGAGGGCTGGATGCGAACGGAGGCTACAATATACGGGTAGCCCGCTCGAAGTCGCCCGATGGACCTTTTGAGGATGCCGAGGGACAGGATATGATTGATGCGAAGGGGACCGCGGGCGTTATTTTTGATGATCCGGCCTATTCGCCTTACGGGGTTAAACTGCTTGGGAATTTTGAATTGGAGAGTGTGGAAGGGGAAGGCAGAGGGCACGGTTATGTATCTCCCGGGCATAATTCAGCATACTACGATGAAATGAGCGGCAAATATTATTTGATCTTCCACACCCGCTTTTCCGGCCGCGGAGAAGAACATGAAGTGCGGGTGCACCAGATGTTCTTGAACAGCGAAGGCTGGCCGGTTGTGGCTCCGCACCGGTATGCAGGAGAAACTATTGGCACTTATAAGCAGCAGGACGTAACGGGCAAATATCACTATGTGAATCACAACAAAATCATCACGGCGGATATCGTTTTGTCCAAGGTTATTGAATTAACCCCGGACGGCCAAATATCCGGGGCCGTAACCGGGACCTGGGCCCTTGAAGGGGAACATGCAGCGGAGCTGACCATTGACGGAAATGTATATAAAGGGGTGTTTTCCCGGGAATGGGATGCGGCTGCAGAACAAGAGGTTATGACCTTTACCGCGGGCTCCAAAGAGGGCATATCCATCTGGGGCAGTCATGTCTCTGCGGCTACGAAGTGATTTTAACTGGACAAACATGCTACAATAGCTGATAAAGGAGTGATTACATGGCAATCAGCATTCAGGTTCAGAACACGCCGAACCCCAATTCTGTTAAAATCAATACCGATCAGACCATTTTTGAAGGCCCGTCCAGCACATCGCTTAAAAGCGGGGATGCCACAGACCATCCGCTGGCTGCTGCTCTCTTGAGTATTGAAGGTGTAGATAACATTTTTGGCATCCGTGATTTTGTGACGATCAGCAAAACTGCGGATGCAGAGTGGGATACGATTTTGCCGCAAGTGGAACAGGCTTTTGTTTCGGTATATAATTAAAACAGCAGATGAACAACGAACACCTTCAGTTGCCGGGATTGACCCGGTACTGGAGGTGTTTTTGGTCAATCACCCGGTATACTTGGAGATGACGATCACCGCATTATGGCCGCCAAAACCAAAGGAATTGGAAATGCCAATATGCAGGTTCGCTGCCCGGGCGATATTCGGCACATAATCCAGATCGCAGATATCATCGGGTTCTTCCTGATTGAGGGTTGGAGGAACCATGCCTGACTGAATACTCTTTACCAAAGCGATCGCTTCCAAACCTCCGGCAGCCCCCAGCGCATGTCCAGTCATAGACTTATTGGCTGTGACAGGAATCCGGTAAGCCCCGTCACCGAACAGCTTTTTGATGGCGAGCGTCTCGGAACGGTCGCCGACAACGGTGCTGGTAGCATGAGCGCTGATCACATCGACATCCTCCGGCCGGAGCCGGGCTTCATTCAAAGCCAGCTTCATGGCCTGGTAGGCACCGGTTCCCTCCGGATGCGTGGCCACCATATGATAGGCATCGGAGCTGGCTCCATACCCGATCACTTCTCCATGGATCTGTGCGCCCCGGCGAAGGGCATGGGTGAGGGATTCCAGAATAACAATTCCCCCGCCTTCTCCAATCACGAATCCATCCCGTTTCCCGTCAAAAGGGCGGCTGGCCGCCTCTGGTTCTTCATTTCGCGTCGATAATGAAGTCGCGTTCCCGAAGCTGGCCAGTGAAATTTCACTGATTGCCGCTTCGGAGCCCCCGGCAATTACTATATCGGCTCCGCCGTAGCGGATCAGCCGGAAGGCTTCGCCAATGGCGGTGTTGCCGATGGAGCAGGCCGTTACCGGGGATAAGGTTGGCCCCGTTGCTCCCAGCCTGATACTGATCATGGCCGCGGCCATGTTGGAGATCAGCATCGGAATCAACGTCGGGCTGACCCGTTCCGGTCCGCGGGTCCGCATAAGCTCCCCTTGATCCATCAATGTTTGAATCCCGCCCACACCTGAACCAACGTATACGGCCAGCCGCTCCCGGTCGATCTTCTCCAGATCAAGGCCTGAATGCGTCCACGCATCTTCGGCGGCAGCGAGCGCAAACTGGCTGAACCGGTCCATCCGGCGTGCCTCTTTGCGGCCAAATCTGGCTTCTGCATCGAAGTCTTGCACAATTCCGGCGATTTTTGATTTGAAGCCGGTTGTATCAAAGGAAGTGATCGGCGCAACCCCCGATCGGCCCATGATCAGATGCTGCCAGAATTGTTCTACGGTATTTCCAAGTGGCGAGATAAGTCCCATGCCGGTAATGACCACGCGTTCCATAATGTTCCTCCTCCAAAGTGTGTTGTACAATGTATTTTTTCATTTTTGTTATCCTATTACAAGTTGTAGTTTATACTAGTATAATTACTACTATATTGAGGGGATAGGAGGAGAAGGGGATGTCAAATCAGACAAGACTACAAGCCTTATCCGATTTCTTAAAAGCCCGGCGTGCGGCTATTTCACCCGCAGCCGCAGGCCTGCCGGAAGGCACACGGAGGCGGACGCCGGGGTTGCGGAGAGAAGAGGTGGCACAACTCGCAGGCGTTAGCAGCACCTGGTATACCTGGCTTGAGCAAGGCCGGGATATTAAGGTATCCCCCTCCGTGCTGGATTGTGTGGCAAGTGCACTGCAGCTGACAGCGGATGAGCGCAAATATCTCTATGCACTGGCGCTGGAGACAGGACCGGGCAGCACCGCTTTTACCCATGAGGAGCCTTCCGTGATCAGCCCGCCGCTGCAAAAGATTCTGAAGGAGCTAAGCACCTGTCCTACGCTTATATCTGACCGGCGCTGCGGTATCGTGGGCTGGAATGAAGCGGCGGCACATGTCTTTCTGGACTTTGCCAAGCTGCCGCCGGAACAGCGGAATATGATCCGCCTGTTATTTGTGCGTAAGGAATTTCAAAGGCTGGCCGTGAACTGGGAGCAGTTCGTCAGAGGTTATTTATCCATTTTCCGTGCGTATTACGGACAATACATGGAGGATCGCTGGTACGATGATTTTTTGGAAGAAATGAGGGAAGAGCATCCGCTTTTCAACGGGCTATGGGAGCAAAGCCGGGTCAGCTCGGCCCCGGACGTGGTACTGGAATTCAGACATGCCAAAGCGGGAAAAATGCTCTTTCACTTAACCTCATTGCAGGTGCACGGGAGTGCAGACTTGCGGTGCAGTATCTATACACCCGCCGGAGACTCCAATACAGAATTCAAACTGAAGCAGCTAATGGATACTTATAATACGGAACAATAGGAGAACAGCCGAATAACCCCTCTGCTGATTGCTCAGTCAGAGAGGTTATATTAAAGAGGAAGATGCATGGGCAAGTATGGGGCGGATACTCTTTTAGAAGATTAGAAGTCTGAAGTTGCTACTTGAATAAATCCAAATGCAGCTCCTGCAGCAGTAGCTTGTAATGCTGCAACCAAAAGAAGTTGTACGGAAAGTGTAAGACTGTTGCCTCCTGGAATGACATAAGTGATGACCGGGGCATTTACGCGTGTAAGCACCAGGTTGACAGGATTGGCAGAGTTGTTTTGTACGGTTACTGCGGCATTGGTGCCACCAGCCAGATTTTCATAATAAGATTTGCCGACACCAGCAGCTAAAGTGAAAAATTGTTGCGGTAATAAGATAGCCATGGGTATGACCTCCTTTGCGGTTTGATAGAATATTCTATGTGCCAAATCTAGCAATGCACTAGCGAATGCCTCGGTGAGAGAGCACATTTTAATAGGGTACATAGCTCCGCAAAGGATGTTGTCAGCCTATTGTTTTCCGTAGACCCGGTACAAGCCGACTCCGAATAGCATGCCAAGGAACGACAGGGCCGATATGGACAGGAACAGGATTTGTCCGCCGAATGCTTCATAGATTGCGCCTCCTGCGTAGGAAGCTACAATCCCGGACACCCCAAAGAACAACAAAGCAAGTACGGTCTGACCCGTCGCCCGCCATTCCACGGGGACAATTCCGTAGAGATATTGAATCGCCGCCGAATAGAACACCGGAAAGGTCAGCAGCTGCAGGATTTGCAAATAGGCGAGCAGCTGCGGATCGGTCAGCCAGGCGGATAGAAAAAAACGAATGAAATAAAATCCGCCCGCAGCTGCGATGAGTATCAGCTCTTTCCCTTTGCGCAGCCACCAGAAACTTAGAGCAAATACGGCAATTTCACTGATTGCCGCCAGAAACCAGGCCTGGCCTACAAGTTCAGGGCTTCCGCCCAGCTCCCCAATGTAGACGCCAAGGAAGGTATCATTCATTCGGGCCGGGATGGAGCAGACAAAGACGAGTCCAAGGAACAATAAGGTCTCCTTGTTGCTAAGGAATTGTCTCAGGCTGCTTAAAGTAACCGGCTTGCCGCTAACCGGAGCGTCCGGCATCATCCAGCTCACCAGGAGACCAAGCCCGGCAATTCCGGCAAATAGCAGAGCCATGCTGTGTACGCCAAAGTACGACATGACATATCCGGTCAGCAGAGCGGTTACCCCGTAACCCAGCGCTCCGTAAGTGCGAATTGAACCATAGCTGATCCCGGAAGCCTCGGCTATGCGGAAATTCAGGCTCTCGGTCAGCGGATCAATGGGCATTAGGAAGAAATAGAGCAGCATCGCGAATAGAACGAGCTGGAAGTAGCTGTCCGAATCATACAGGAAATATCCGGTGACGGCCGAGCAGAACAGCAGGAGCAGCATCACCTTGCGGATCGTACGGGTCCGGTCGCTGATCATGCCCCATAAAGGCTGGGCAACAAGGGTAATAAAACCGCCGGTCCCGATAATAAACCCGATCTGTGCCGGATTGAGACCTTGTTTGTCCAAGTATACAGGCAGGAAAGGGATGAACATGGCCAGAAGTGCAAAATACAAAAAGTTGAATCCTTTTAACAACCTTGCAGCTTTCATAATTTCCCCCATCTCTCGCGTGTCTTGTGTAGTAATTTCACCATACATCCAGCCTATTATTCTATGATAAAATAAGACTTACTACAAGCGGCAAGGAGAATCAACAACAATGAAACTGGTATCCTGGAATGTAAACGGGCTTAGAGCATGTGTTACCAAAGGTTTTAACGAATATTTCAATGAAATGAAAGCAGATATCTTCTGTGTGCAGGAGACGAAGCTGCAGGCGGGACAAATTGTACTGGACCAAGGCGACGAATATACCCAGTACTGGAACTATGCCCAGAAGAAGGGGTACTCGGGTACGGCTGTGTTCAGCCGCATCAAACCGCTCTCTGTCAGATACGGCATAGAAGAGGATGAGGAAGCCGAAGGACGGATTCTTACACTGGAGTTTGAGGACTTTTATCTGGTGAATGTCTATACACCCAACGCTAAACGTGATTTGTCGAGACTGGGCTACCGGATGGAATGGGAGGACCGTTTCCGCACCTACCTCCTGGCCCTGGATAAGCTTAAGCCGGTCATTGTCTGTGGTGATCTGAATGTGGCTCATGCAGAGATCGACCTCAAGAATCCGAAGCCCAACCAGGGGAATTCCGGGTTTACCGAAGAAGAGCGGGGCAAGATGACCGAATTACTGAATGCCGGATTTATCGACACGTTCAGGCACTTTTACCCGGAGCAGGAGGGTGCTTATACCTGGTGGTCCTACATGCCCAAGGTCAGGGAGCGGAATGTAGGCTGGCGGATTGATTATTTTTTGGTTTCTGCCCGGCTGGCGCCAAGGCTTGAAGATGCCCGGATTGAATGCAGCGTGATGGGCAGTGACCATTGTCCGGTGGTTCTTGACCTTCTGGATGCCTAGAACAAAAAGACAGCGATACGCCCACTGTTGGTGTACCGCTGTCTTTTTTATTGGTTTATGGCAAGCCCCGGGGAGTGATCCGGCCAGGAAATGGTATGTGAAGTCCGGCTGATCTGTTCATAAAGGAGTACCGGATTCTTCTTGAACATTCGGATAATCAGATGGATGATACCGGATAACTGCAGAATGGGGACCAGAATTTGCAGTATAAGCAGACCGGCTGCCGGGATGGACTGGTTCATAGTGGCTTCCAGCAGCAGAACATGCAGTCCGAAGAATACCCAATACAGCAGTCCGTATCTGACGAAAAGCATTCTCAGCGTGACATGCTCACTGCTGCCGCTTACCCGAATCCGCACGATCCATTTGCCGAGTGTCCGCCCGTTGGTGAAATAAGGAAGCAGAATGAAATATATGCCCGTCGCAATCCAGTAGGCAAAGGGTAATTCAAAGACATACAAAATGCCGGTGCCGATCATACAAATCCCGCCGTCGATCATAAAAGCAATTCCGCGTCTGGTATAAGTGACCCGTTTGGCCCCCAGATCAACGCTTTGGTCCAGCTGTTCAATCCGCGGCAGCAAGCCGGAGATCCACTCGGCGATCCGGTAGCCGATAATTCCGCCGAGTGTATTAGCGATTAGATCATCAACATCAAAGACACGGTGAGGATAATCATAGAATCCGTAAATGCCGGTAATCTGTGTAACCTCAAAAAATAAGGAGAGGCCAAAGGACAGCAGAATACAGACCATCCAGCGGGCCCGGAAATAATAATTCAGGAACATGCCGAACGGAACCATCAGAAGGACATTGAAGATTACCTGTAAAAAGGCGCGCTCCCGAAGCAGACTCAAGTAAGTTGACGGTTCAGATCCAACGATATTGGATTCACGCATGATATCCTGAATAAATTGCAGCGGGATCGGCTGCAGTGCGCCCCCAAGCTTTGGCAAATTATGCCGGGAGGCCGGCAGCGGCAGCATGACCAGATAAAAGGCGTTCATCAGATAGAGCAGTAAAAGATAGAGCACAAGAGCTCTAACTTTATTGATATAGCCATGCCGCCTGTACTGGACAATCAGAAAAGGTAGGGTAAAGAATAACGCAGCTACGGGAAAGGTCATAAATGCATAAGAGATCGGAAATAGATACGACTGAAACATAAGCCACCTGCCATAGAGTATATTTTGTAGAGTAGGTTCCGGGATTTCATTATTGTTATTCATAGTCCACGCAAAAAGCCGACAATGAACGAATGTCCATTCTCGGGCCCTCAGCTCAAATTATAGTGTTTTTCGAAAAATATCTCAACTTATTATTTCCAGAGCCACGGCATACATATGTGTGGAGAGGAGCGTGAGTGGGGTGGAAAAGAAGGTCCAACACTATTATCGGCTGAAAATGAAGCAAAAAGAAATGGAGAAGGAGCTCACGGAGCTGCGGCAGGAAATTCTGGCTTACTGCAGCGAGCAGGGGAGTACTGAAACAGAGATCGGGAGCTACAGAGTGAAGCTGGTGACACAGAACCGGAAGGAATATGATGATCAAAAGCTGTACGAAACCCTGGCTGATCCCGAGGTATGGCGGATGGTCTCCAAAACCGATTCGGCGAAGGTGGCAAGCCTTACCAAGCTGAATGTAATTTCGGAAGAGGTTATCTCGCATACCTTTGCGGTGAAGACGGTGACTCTGCTTCAGGTTGATAAAAAGTAGCTGCTTTCGCAAATGCGGCGGATTTACGTTAAAATAAGATGAGCAGTGGACCCGATCCCGGCCAGCCTCTATGCTGCCGGGATCTTTGTCATGTAATAAGACGACGAAAGAAAGAGCAGGAGGAAACAGAATGATGAAAGTCTTTGAACAAATGCTGGACAAATATGCGGAGCTGGTCGTCAAGGTGGGAGTGAATGTGCAGCCCGGGCAGGTGCTGATCGTGAGTGCACCGCTGGAAACCGCTGAGCTTACCCGGCTGATTGTCGGCAAAGCGTATGAAGCAGGTGCCAAATTTGTGCAGGTGGACTGGGATGACGAGGCAGTTACACGTATCCGTTATGAAAAAGCCCCGGATGAGTCATTTGATTACTATCCGCAGTGGCATGCCGACATGCTGGAGAAATTCGCCGAAGAAGGCGGCGCCATTCTACATATTAAAGTACCGAATCCGGAATTGTTCCAGGGCATTGATTCCGCCAAAGTCTCAAGAGCGGTCAAAGCTGCGGCTGTGGCCCGCAAGAACTACCAGAAATACACACGCAACAGCAAAATCAGCTGGTCATTGATTAAAGCGCCAACGCGCGTCTGGGCAGACAAGGTGTTCGCAGACCTTCCGGAGGAGCAAAGAATTGAAGCCATGTGGGAAGCGGTATTCCAGATGAACCGGGTTGGCAATGAAGATCCCGTAGCCGCCTGGCGGGAGCATATCGGGGACTTGAAGGTAAGCCAGGACCGGATGAATGCCAAACGCTACAAGAGCCTGCATTACCGGGCACCGGGTACTGATCTGCATGTTGAAATGCCGGAAGGCCATCTGTGGCGCGGCGGCGGCGGCGAGAATGACAATGGTGTGTATTTTGTGGCCAATATGCCGACCGAAGAGATTTATACGATGCCGCTGCGGACAGGCGTGAACGGAACCGTTGCCAGCACTATGCCTCTGAACCTGAATGGACGGCTGGTAGATGGGATCACGATGACTTTTAAAGAGGGTAAGGTTGTCGACTATAACGCAGAAACCGGACGCGAGCATTTGACTTCTTTGCTGGATACGGATGAAGGGGCTTCTTATCTTGGAGAGATGGCCTTGGTACCGCATGATTCACCGATATCCCGGCTGGGCCGGATTTTCTACAATACCGGCATTGATGAGAATGCTTCCTGCCATTTCGCGCTGGGCAGTGCTTATCCTGTCAATATTGAGGGCGGGACCGGAATGAGTAATGAAGAGCTGCTGGCCAAAGGGGCAAATGTGAGCCTGACCCATGTGGATTTCATGATTGGCTCAGGCGAGCTGGATATTGACGGTGAGCTGCCGGATGGGACCCTGGAGCCAGTGTTCCGCAAGGGGAACTGGGTTCTCTAACGTTATTTTACGAACAAGACAGCAAAACAGCGATTCTCCTGTTACCCGGGGAATCGCTGTTTTTGTTTCGGGTTAAAGCCAAGCGGAATTTATCCCTTTGAGCCAATTATTGGGCCAAGTCTCCTGTGAAAGTATCCCCTTTAACAGGAGACTTCCCGTCTGCCCAGCGGACCGGAATGGATTTGGATGTGAACAGATCCGGGCCGTCCGACACCTGGAAATGCAAGTGGGCTTCACTGGAGTTTCCGGAGTTGCCGAGTAGGCCGATGACTTGACCGGTGGTTACGGAATCGCCGGGTTTGACGGTGACGGATCCTTTTTTCAAATGGGCCAGATAGCTGTATTCTCCGCCATGATCAATGACGACCAGATTGCCTGCCGGCTCCTTCTCGTTCATCACGCCAACGGGTACATTGTCCGCGATGTCGTTCTTGACGGAGACTACGGTCCCGTCAGCCGGTGCCGTAATGTCCAGGCCAAAGGCATGATAACTCTCATTCTTCAGCGGATCACCGGAATAGGAGAATTGATCGACAGCCTGGACGAGATCATAGGCGTACCGCTGGGTCTCATGTTCATAATGGTAGTTGTCCAGCACATTGGTTCCGCCCCAGTAGACCAGCAGGTCATCTTTGAAAGGAGGGGAAAAAGCAGTGCGGGTCATTGTCTGATCAGTCTTTGGATAGGACTGCAGGTTCAGAATTTGGATGCCCAACAAACCGCCCTTCTGATCGAAAACAGCCGAAATTCCTTTATCCCCTGCAGTGCTTTTCCAAGTCCACTGTTCGGTGCCGTTAAGGAGCATCATTGAAGAGGGCGCAAAAGCATCTACACCTTGGACAAATTCGCCCGTCGTTGTTTTAACCTCAGTCTCACCAAACTGCTGCTTCAGCTCCCCGCTGAAAAGAGCGTGGATTTCTTTGTACTTCCCGTCCAGCATGGCCTGCGGGAGGTCTTCTGGCTGCAAAGTGGAGGCTTCTGAGGTTCCTGCTGACTCAACCGGCTGACTTGGTGTCGGAGCTGCTGTAGCCGCTTCGGTTGTCTTTGGCTTCACCTGCTCTGTATTGTTCTGTTCCGCGCCGTTCCCGCATCCGCTTAAAATAACGGCCAGTGCCGCCGTTCCCCATATCATTTTGCCAAAAGGTCTTGTACGTTTCATCTGTTGTGTCCCCTTTCACTGTTTGGACTTTCTCTCATTTAGTATAAAGGCTGAACATTACCACACATGAAACGCCAGCTTAACAGTTCATTAATTATTGTACCGTTTGCGGCAGAAGAATTAAGATTCTGTTAAGATAGCGGCCTCACTGCCGTGATCTAAATCATGTTAAGATATTTGGCAGAGAAGGCTGCAAGGGGGAGAACAAATGAAGGATGCTGCTATTCTGCTTGTTGATGATGAACAAGCAATTATTGAGTTAATCAAAACGGTTCTGCATAAAGAAGGGTATACCCGGGTACATTCATCTGGCACCGGGGAAGAGGCGATTGCGGCCTGCCGGTCCCACACCTATGATCTGATTGTGCTGGATGTGATGCTGCCGGGCAGGAGCGGGATTGAGATCTGTCCTTTTTTGCGGGAGACAACCAATGCGCCCATCTTATTTCTATCCGCGCGGGTTTCCGACTTTGACAAGCTGACCGGCTTTGCGGTGGGTGGAGATGATTATATCACCAAGCCGTTTAATCCGCTGGAGCTGGTGGCCCGGATCAGGTCGCAGCTGCGGAGGTACCTGGAGCCCCTCCGCGGGGCGGATGGTACGGCGGACAAGGCTTATGAGATGAATGGGGAGCCGGGTTCCATATATGATTTTGGCCGGTTTCAGGTGGATGCGGAGGCTGGGGAATTGAAGGTAGAGGGGGAGAAGGTCCCCTGTCCGGCGCTTGTATTTCAATTGCTGCTTTTTTTGTGCAGGCATCCGAACCGGCTGTTTACCAAAAGCGAGCTGTATGAACAGGTCTGGGGCTTGGGAGCTCTCAGTGATGATAACACTGTTATGGTCCATATCCACAGAATCAGAGAGCGTATTGAATATGAACCTGCCAACCCGGTATTTCTGGTCAACGTAAGAGGTATGGGATATAAACTGGTGCAGCAGCCTCAAGGGAGAATCGGGCGGGTATGAATATTCGCAAAAAATTGACGTTGCGGTTTGTGCTGCATTCAGTGGTTGCCGGACTGATTGTACTCCTGATCGCGGGTCTGACCGTGTTTTGGGTAATGCAGCGGTTCTCCGATATCAGCCTGTCCAATAATTTTGCTTCGATTGGATTGGAGCGTCTTGTAGAATCTTCAACGTTTGACGCGGACGGGATCACTTTCGATGTTAAGCTGCTGGAGCAGGTGAAGGAGAATGGCGGCTGGCTGCAAAGCCTGGACGAAGCCGGGAACGTGGAGAGTTCATACCATACTCCAAAGGATGTGCCGCTCCATTATGGGCCGGGGGAGTTCGTGGCCTACTGGAATGGAGAACAGGATTTTCCCTACAATCTGTACTTATGGATTCAGGAAAAAAACGGGCGGCTGTACACCCTCTTGTATGGGGTTCCTAAAATCATACAACCGGTCCTGGATATTCTCGCAAAAACTCCACCTGCCTATTCCGGGGGGAAACCTCATCTGCCAACCGGGCTTACAGAGAAATTGATGGCAAAGGAAGGGTATATTCAGCTGCTGGATGCCGAAGGGAAGGAAGTGGCATCACTTAACCGTCCTTCCTCAGTGCCGGTTAGATACAGTGTGCAGGAATTGGCGCTGCGTTCCGAATACGGCGACCGGTACGGGTATTATACCTCTACTGTGTATCATGCTGACGAAAAGATGACCTACGTGGTCGGCTCACCTGTGGCTCAAGGAAATAAGACAGGCCTGAAGGGGAGTGGCATGCAAGCGGAAACCGAGGTGCTCTTATTGGGTATTGCCGGTATGCTTGCTGCCACCCTGCTGTTGCTCGCGCTGCTGTCCCTGTATAATGCCCACCAGTTCGGAACCCCGATCCTGCATATGCTGGCCTGGCTTGATGCGCTGGGGAAAGGCCGCTTCACCGAACCCTATAACCGCAACAAGCAGCCGCTCAGCCGTCACCGCTCAGGCAAGTGGAAAAAGCGGTACCGGATATTTGCAGACGTCATGCGCTCTCTGGATACCTTATCGGGTATCCTGCAGCGGGACCGCGAGCTCCGTCGGCAGACGGAGGTGCTGCGGGAAGAATGGATCACCGGCATTACGCATGATTTGAAGACACCGCTGTCTTCCATTAAAGGTTATGCCCATCTGCTGGCAGAAGGGCATTATGACTGGTCGCCTGAAGAAGTCCGCAGGTTCTCTGGGGTGATGCTGGAGAAGTCGGCGCATATCGACAAGTTAATCAGCGATCTTGATTTGACCTACCGGATCAAGTCGGGGATTTCACCGCCGCAGATGGAGCTGATTGAGCTGAACGGCTGGCTGGAGAATGCGCTGGACCAGGCCGGGGCCAATCCGGCTTATGGAGAAGGCAGAATCAGATTTGTCTCTGCGGGCAAGGAAATCTGGGTACGGCTTTATGCGCCTTGGCTGGAACGTGTGGTTAATAATCTGACAGCTAATGCTCTGCTGCATAATTCACCGGATACCCGGCTTGACGTCATACTGACCGCTGATGAGGAGGCAGGGCTCTCTATTCTGTTCCGTGACAATGGCCAGGGCATGGATGAATTGACGAAGGCTCATCTGTTCGAGAGATATTACCGGGGGGTGGACACCTTATCTACTACACATGGTTCCGGGCTGGGCATGGCCGTCTCGAAAGGGCTGATTGAAGCTATGGGAGGGGAAATTGCGGTTCAATCCACACCCGGCAGCGGCACAGATATCACATTGTCGTGGGAGAAATCATCGGCAGTACGGGTTGATTCCCCAGGGTAATATGCTAAGATGTGAGGAGGCCTTCTAAATACGGAAGGCCTGTATAGTTATGGAGGGGGACTGAAGATGGAGATCAGAGAAGCGGATCTGCCGGGAATCGGCCGCAAGTATTGTATCCGGACACGGGCGGGTGAGCAGTTGACCATCGTGGTTCATAATGATGAACGGCGTGAAGTGTATCATATGGAAGAGAAGGGTGAGGGGACACTGTCCGTGGTTACACTGGATGACGAGGAGTCCAGAACCGTCTCGGCCATCCTCGCCGGGATTACCTACAAGCCGAAAGCGCTGGAAGCGCAAGAGGTGCTGCTGGATGACCTGGTGATTGAATGGCTGCGGCTGGACAGCACAAGCTGGTTCATTGGCCGGAGCATCGGTGAACTGGGCATACGTGAACTTACGGGTGCGGCTATTATCGCCGTTGTCGAACGGGACAAGCATAAAGTGTTCAATCCGGGACCGGAATATGTATTCACAGCCGGCTCCACGCTGGTAGCCTCTGCTGAACGTTGCCAATTCAAGGCGCTGCAGCGGTTGATGAACAATAGGGATACATTGCATGTTGAGAAGTGATGCCGCCAACAGGCTGCACACTGTGAACGGAGATAATGCCCTCTAATTCAGTGGAATCCACGATGAATTAGAGGGTATTTTGTATAGAGCTCGAGTAAATTACGTCCGGATTGGCACCAGGTCCCATATTTGATAAGATCAGAAAAAGGAGGTTATACCTATGGCCAATTCAATTACTTTATCAGACTATGGAACTGGCGGGGATTCAGGCTACATGCGCATGTCGAACGGGCTGACGTCTGTTTTTATTGATGTGCTGGTACTTAGCGGTTCTGCATTGGCCGGAAGTGATCGGGAGAAGGAGTTCGTCATCTGGCTGGCTCAAAGGGATCAAAATGTCGTCGGAATTGGAACCGTGGGCTTCAGCTTGGATGAATTACCGTGGAGCCGGGAAGATTTCGTGTCCAATCAGGAATTTATGCTCCGCGTCATTGATGGCGCCCTGGCAAAGACAGGGTGGGAGGTGCTGGCTTATGAGCCTGCCTTTGAATATATAGAAAGTGCACTCCTGCAGTTTCGGCAGCTGGTTCTCGCTTTTGGTCCTGAGAAGGTCGATACAAGCCATTACGAGGAGTGGTCCGCAATAGAAGAGGATGATTACTGGCCCACGATTCCACCGGGGTACCCGCAGTGTAGCAAGCACCACGTTTATTTGTCATGCCACGGCTGTGTATTTTGTAATTATGAGAGAAATGAGTCCTCCAGTGAAGTCGAAAAGTAACAACAGTGTCGCTTTTGTCAATGAAACCTCTTGTTCTGTTATGATGAACTTATAAATACCTCTAACATGGTCTCAGCTATGTTTGGGGATGCCAAACTCTGGGTAATTGAAGAGGTATGATTTGGAAGTGAGCAAGGAGGAAGAACTGAATGTCAAGGACTGGGTCTGCTTTAAGTCAACCATGGGAAGGAGGCTATTCAGGTGAACCAAACCAAACGCACAATCATCTGTTAATCCAAGCGTTTCAACAATGCATTTTCAACATAAAGGAACATCTTTCGGATACATATTTGTTTTTGCTGGCGGACGCAAAGGGAATTCTGCTGGATTTGGAGCATAGTGAGAGCCTTCAGTGTATGGTGAGCCGCTCACCCGTTCGATTGGGACTGAACATGTCTGAGCGAAGCTGCGGCGTCAATGCCATTTCGGAAGCAATGAAGCATGGGGGGCCGGTCTATTTACCGCCGGAAGGGCATGGGAGTCCGTTTTTTCGGAATTGGCATTGTTTCTCCACCCCATTAACGATAGGCAATCAGCAGCTCGGCTATATCGATGTCTCCACTATTAATGCAGATATGAAAAGTGAGCTGGTGGCGATCGCGAAGCTGATTCCAGCCCATATTGCGAGCTGCTACCAGGAACAGCTGGCGGCCCGTGAGGCGGCACAGTTTCCCGTGAACTTGACGGATCGGCAGCTTAAAGTGCTGCAGTTGATTTCACAGGGGTTGACGGTTAAGGCCATTGCGCTCAAGCTCAAAATTAAAGAATGTACGGTCAATCATCATAAAAAAATTATTTTTGACAAATTGGGTGTGCAGTCCAGCACAGAAGCTGTTTCCATTGCAAGCCGGCTTTCTTATTTATAGATCCCCTATAGTTTTATATAGGTGGAAATATGAGGTGTCTGTGATAAGCTCTATGGGTATGACAAAAAAGAGAGAATTTACAATTGGAGGGTATCATGTCTAAAAAGAAATTTGCATTCATGTCAGCGGTGATGATGCTGGTGCTGGTGATGGCTACAGCATGCGGGAACAGTAAGAAGGACGTCGACCTTGGCACAACGGAGAAGGGTTCCTATACAAATAGTTATTTTGGCGTATCCCTCAAATTCCCTGAGGATTGGCAGGTTCAAGATGCTGAAGGGATGAACGAGCTTGCGAATGCCGGTAAAGAAGTGATTGCCGGTAATAACGATGTCAAGAAGAAGCAGCTGGATTTGGCCGAAGCCAAGACGCTTAATCTGCTGATGACTTCCAAATATCCGCTTGACGGCGGACAGGTAGGTCCTTCGACGATGATTGTTGCCGAGAAGGTCAGTATGCTGCAAGGTGTGAAGTCCGGCAAGGATTATCTGGAGGCATCCAAAAAGCTGATGGTAGAAAGCCAGCTTCCTTACGACTTTAAAGAGATCTCCACTACCAAAGTCGGCGGCAAAGATATGGACCTGATGCAGGCCACGATCAACAATGGTGAGAAGCTTATTACACAAGACTATTACAGCGCCATCATCGACGGATATGCATTTAACTTTATCTTCACTTATGTAGATGAAGCTACGAAAGCCGAAACTGATAAAATTCTGAGTTCAGTCGAATTCAAATAATATTTGAAATAGACTCCTTAGTTAGTAATGGAACAACCTCATGACCCGGTGTGCTCAACAAGCACTGCCGGGTTTTTACCTATATTGTGATGGAGGCGATTGGTATGCATTTACCCGAATATGGAAGCGAAAACGCCGCTTATCTGCTTCATGTGGAAAGGGAGACTGAGCCAGTGGTTCAGGAAGGGGGAATATATGTCAGAGAACCAAACCCTGCCTATTCCTGGCTGATTGATGTTGAGTTTGACGGGTTTACACTTGCTGATGAAGAATTGCTGAAATTGCTAAAAGGGTATATTGTCTATGGATTTGTCTGCGGGTTAGAGTTTTGGACAAGTGTGGGCAGGCGGGCGGCAGGAGAATGCCACTATACCCAAATTTGCATCTGTGCAGATATCTTCGATAACGTGCAGATGGAAGTCTCCGCAACGGAAGCAGAACTGGAGGCGTTGCTGACACGAATTCCCGGCCTGTTTCGGGGCCGGGGCAGAGTCAAGGTGACCCCACGTGAAAGTCCGGTAGCCGCTGTTGGCCGGGCCCAGGAGATACTTGATGGGTATGAGCAGGAAAAGGCGTGGACAGATGAACACGAGCTTACCGTCAAGCTTGTTGCAGAACCAGGGAAACGATACAAGGGGGCCGAGATTTGGGACGTTATGCTTAGTCTGGGATTGAAATGGGGAGACATGGATCTTTTTCATGCTCAGAATGAGGGACCTGATGGGGACGATTATTTATTCAGTGTCGGTACTGAAACGGAGCCCGGATACTTCTGGCCGATGACGTTGGCGGAGGATGAATTCGAAAACTTGCTGTTCAGCATGAACGTGGTCCGGACGGAGGAACCACAGAAGGTTTTTCTGGCCATGTGGAGAAGTGTGGGGTATGCCTGCAGCAGGCTTGGCGGGAGCCTCCTGAATACATATGATGAACCGGCTACCGCCAATTTCTATTTACAGTCTATCAAACGCACCGAGACACGATTGGCAAGGCGCGGGATAACTCCCGGAGCCGATCTCGCTTTGTTTCTGTTCTAAAAAAAGGCTGCACCATAAGCCATAAGATGGCAGATTGGGACAGTCCTTTGTTTTTTGAGTAGGATAGACGCTAGCGGTCGTCACCAGCCTTCGAGCTGTTCTAATGTATAAAGTACCTCAGAATGGTTTAAACGAGGCTCAAACATCCATCATGATGTATTTTGTACATTCAAATAATAGTAATAAGGCACTTTTCGGCGAATGGCTGCGGTTCCTGCTGCACCAAATACACTGAAATCGTAAAACGAGCCCTCCTTTTTCCCATCTTGATGTATAAAGTGCACTCTAGCGATCTCCGCCCTAGGCTTACAGCGTGCCTCCCGGGAGGTAGCTTTTGAATGCGCCATCTATTCCCGCCTTTTAAAGGCTGATGCTTGACTAGCTGTCATGTGGACGCTTGACGTCTGAGCCGAAAAGGGCTACCCGATGGTATGAACGATGTTTCCTTCGCTGTCTTTGATGTTGGTCCTGACAATACGAAAGGAGATGCCGTTTAAGGAAGGGACGGCAAACGTACCGGCTGCCGGGCGAAATCGAGGCGTAAGCTCCGACACGGTCTGCTGATCCAGTCTTAGAATAATTTCGTTCTCGCTTTCAGCAATTTCCGCCCGCTCTCCAGGTTCAAATACAACCCGGATGCCTGAGCTTACAAGGGATAAGTTCCTTCCCTTTGTAATCCGGCCACGCAGGAGTTTGCCTACGATCTCGGCTTGTTTGGCTCCAAGCTGCAGGGTAGGACCGGGTTGTTCCGCCGGACTATCCGAAGCAGGCTCCCAGGCCAGCTGATCGACGAACAGGAACGCAGTGTTGGAGCCTTCTGTCTCACTGCCTTGCTGGACTGCAGTGGAAACTGAAGGAAGCTTAAGCAGACTGTCCCGCGTAAGATCGGTTAAATATAAGGGCAGATGCTCGGACGCGGCAGACAGCACACCAAAGGTATTCCAGACCTGCATGGCCTCCAGCTCATCCAGCGTAATTCCGATCATTTGCAGGAATTCCACCTTCCCATTGGGGGTATCCATTTCCGGCAGCTGCGGGTCGGTGATGAATGCAAGTGCGGTTAATTTGGTGTCGGCACCCAAACAAATCGGACCGTTGGCATCCATATAATCGCCTGAGCGGAAGACGTTGCCGCTGCTGAAGATATATCTGCCCATATTTTGCAGCAAATTGAGCGCCCAAGCAGGGGGCTCTTCCTCAGCGGCAGACTTGGCCAGTCGGAAAGTCAATTCAAAGCCGTAGCCGCTGTAATTGGGATCACTTGTCTCTTTTTCATAAAGCTCGGAGAAGCCGTAGGTTACAAAATGCCAGTGAGGCAAGGGCTCCTTGACCACATAGGCGCTGATTCCATTAAGAGGGTCCGGTCCCCCCAGATTATAAGGAATGACTGTTCCATAATGTTTGGGCACCTGATCGCCATATAAGTTCTCGAGTGCGGCTTCTATAGCGTCCCAGCCGGGAGCTTCCATTTCATCAAAGTCTTCATTCAGGTTCTGATCATCGCTCATGTGTCTGCCTCCCAGCTTCGTTTGGAGCATATTTTACCATCAAATCTATGAGGACTCAAATAGAGAGCGGCCTGAGAGATTTCGGCTTATTGCATTTGGTTGTACCGATCAATGGTCAGGCTTAAGGTTTTGCCGAATTTTTCGGGTGTCCCCTTTTGGGTCTCCCGGAAGAAGGAGCTTTTTAGATAGAACTCTTCTACACGTTGTTTCTTATTGACCCGTTCGATGATTTCAGCAGCAGCAATTTTTACTTCTTTGGCCTGGTCTACAAAACTTTCCAGCGAATAAGCCTCGAAACCTTCCTGAGTCACTCTCGTTTCGTCAGTTGAATAGGTGGTCAATTGTTTGAGATCTTCTGTCAACACGTCGTATTTGGCTTTGAATTTCACCATATCGAGCTCGAGAATATTATCTGCCAGAACTCCCTGGTCGTCCATTTCTGCTGCCAATTTCTCGGCATCCAGCATAAACATCATTACGCTGTATTTCAGCAACTGGTTATTATCCTTGTATTGCTGAAGTTCAACCTTGGTTCGTTCATCGGCCAATTCTCCAAGATATGTAAAGAAGACCTGGGAGGCTTCTTCATAAGCGGCATTGGCTTTTAGAATGCGGGAATGCATTGTTTTGCTCCCGGCAAACCCGTCGTCCACATACCCTTTGATTTCGTAATACTCATGAGCCTCGCCAAGTACCGCCGTCAGCTCTTGCAGTGCCGGTTCCAGGAGTTTAGCTTGAGGGTCAAGCTTCTCGAAGTTTGGTGCTTTATCCATCAAATCGAAGGCGTTGTTTATGGTCTCATCATCATATTTCGTAATCGATAACAGGGTGGCGCTGAAATATTTATCAATGACCGGTGCGCTTTCCACTCCGAATTCTTCAAAATAATCATTCAGCACATCCTGCAAACGTCCGGTCATAAAGTTATTGAGGTCGACGTAGGCATTGTATTTAGCAAGCTCCAGCATTTCGTTTTCTTCGGCTAAGGCCTCCTCGTCAATGACTTCGGGGGATGGGGTGGGCACGGCGGTTGCCGCTGCGGCAGCAGTAACGCTGTTATCTTGTTCGGGCGTTGCAGAATCGGACGTTCGGGTAGAACAGGCGGTAAAGAGGGTACAGATTAACAACCCAACAGCGAACAACTTAACATTTGTCTTCAAAACAGAATCCTCCACTTTTCTCTAATTAAGATGCAGAAATATAATAGCACTTTGGTTAATTATCTCATATAAAGAATATATTCGAAACTACATTTATATATAGGAGGGTGAATGATGAGAGAGATCTACTTGAAAGAATTTAAAGAGGACAGTTGGGAGGAGATGGTGCAGCTCTATCAGGAGCTGTATAACGAGGTAGAACCCGGTTTGAGAACAAGAGTGGAGAGCAGCGGCATTCCCGAAGATATCCTTAGGGTTCTGCTGCCGGACATGGGAGAGTATCTGCTGACCTGGATGGAGGAACAAGTACCTGCGCTTGGCTATGAGAAACCGTCCGATTATTTAAAAACCGCAGAAGGGACCCGGGCGCTGAAGTCGGCCATTCTACGAATGCCCCGATAAGCAGCCGGAGCGTGTATCCAGGCAGAAGAAATGACCCGCATCTATGGAAGCGGGTCAGGAGCAAAAGGACTTCATGCGGGATTTAATTAGCGGACCATAATTTTGCGTTCACCGGCAAGGAGCCGCAATTCTTTTGGCAGGCGGTCACGTTCGGACTCCGGGATCTCTAATTGAACACCATAATGGAATGAACCGGTCTGCTCTTTGTTCCATTTCAAGGTTCCTTCTATGTATAACGGTTCTTCGTGCAGCACCAGTTCCATTCCTACACGGACATGATTATTCTCTACCTGAATATTCAGGGGAATCGACAAGCGGCAGCCCGAACGGCTGATATCATGGAGTACGGCACTGACAGGTTTTGCCGGAACGGCAGCACCATTGATGCTGAGGATATGAAGCTCGAAGGGAACAGGTTCTTTAAAGTCATAACGGAAGGGTTCATTTCTGCGATTGGTCGACATAGGTACCTCCAACTTTTCCCATAATGGTCTTTCCTATTTCTATCGACAGGAAGTGCCTTGAAATGAAGAGTTGACGCCGGGTTTGGTAGGATGGAACACATTTAGTATAATAATAGAATCATTTACGAAAGAGGCAAACCAGAATGAATGAACTTCTCCAAGGTTTTGCTGCCGAACCGCTATTAATCTATATAGCTTCAGCATTACTCCTGATGCTGATTACGGCCTTAAGTATCCGGGGTCTTATCCGCAGACGGGCCAGAATCCGCCGGGCCGAGCTCGACCCGTACCGGATCACCATCCATGATATTGACCAGATGGAAGGTGCAGATTTTGAACGTTATCTGCACCGTTTTTTTGTGGAACTGGGTTATGAGGAAGTGTACAAGACCCAGGAAAGCAAGGATTTCGGGGCGGATCTGGTCTTTACGGACCGCGAAGGGTTCCGCAATGTGCTTCAAGCCAAGCGCTATCAGCCCGGGAGCCGCATAGGCTTAAGTGCAGTGCAGGAGATCTATTCGTCCATGCGCTATTATGAGGCAGACCGGTCGATTGTGCTAGCCTCGGCTGGATATACGGCTTCCTGTGAGACATTGGCGGGAGTTAACGGGGTCAGACTGCTGGACCGGGATGATCTGCTGGCCTTGATTGAGGATTTCCAATCAGGAGAGCATGAAGCGGCCATGGACCGGATTGAGAGCGAGCCGGAGCTGATCGACTCCCCGTGGAGCGCTGGTTCCGGCTCAAGCCCCAAGAAGGCTGTTCTTCAGCATGAACAAGGCTTCCTATCACGCAGACTTAGGTAGATCTGCACGGAAACAAAGATGGAGGAGGGGGAACATGCCGTATATGTCTATGTATGGGCTCTGTCACTTCCAGTTATGATCCACGATCGGCGTCCATTATTATCAACATAAAGATTCCTTTCCCGGACGGATGCCGGGAAAGGAACGCAGAGAGCGAAGGTGATTAGATCAAACGATAACCTGAAGGCAGGTTGCCGCTGCGGCGGATATTGCGGATTTGCGCCAGGGTCAAACGTTCATTGGTAGAGATGAGTGATTCCACATCGTTACCGTTGATATAATCATCCAGATCACGGATGCTGCGATTCCCGCGCAGGACCCGGAAGTTCCCTCTGAACCGGGTACGTGTGAAAAGTACCAGCGTGGCATTGCTGCTCGTAGAAAAAAAACGTAAGCTTTCAAAGCCGTCCAGAATGTTATCGGTGTTGCGGATACCCAAATTTCCGGTATAAACTCTTGATGCACCGCGGAAGTTCTCATCTTCATAGACAGTCAGGCGCGGGTAAGTCTGAGATATTTGTACTTCTTTGCTCATGTTCATTCCTCCTTTTACAATCAATCTATGTCTTTGATACAAGATTGGAATGGAGGAAGGACTATTAAAGCGCCTGTTTTCTCTGTAATAGGGAAACTATGACGAAGAGGGATTCCGGATGGATGTTGTACCGTGGTTTGAGTTATAACCGCGGATCAGGTCAAGTGGAAGGCATTTTGCCTTTGGGTTCGGCCCGTGAATAGCAACAGGAGATGTCCCGGCAGCCCTTTATGGCTTTGGGGACATCTCCTGTTGTCTGGTGTTGCCAAAAAGTCTAAATTACTGGCTCAAGGTATAAAGATAATAGCCGTAGTCCGTAGGTGTTCCCGCATGGCCCAACTGTCTCAGCATGGCTGTGACATTCCCCCGGTGATACGTTCCATGGTTAACCAGATGCTGGATATAATCCACACAACGGGCACTAAAGGTTCCGGATGGATAGACAACTTCAATATTATCGTGTTGATCGATGAATTGGTGGAGTTGTCCGGCGAGCTCCGCCATCCGTTCTCCCAATTCTTCAATACGCTTGTCTCTGGTTTCCTCGACAATCGTGTTAATCGAACACATCAAACGCTCAACATATTCTTCATTCACCTCAGGGACACCCCCCGAGGTGAAGAAGGACATCCAGCCCCGATCAATGACATAGATATGCTGCATGGCAGCGTAAATCGTCGGGAATACACTGACGATTTCCTTCCGGTACACCTCTGCGGATAAATGCTGTAGATGTGTGCACAGGATCTGGTTGGCCCAAGCATGATAATCCAGTTGCTGCAGGACATATTTCTTCAATTGGTTTTCCCCTTTCGAGTGGGGAATCACGCAGTTTAAGGGCGATTATGCGTCAAACCCCTTAAAAATTAGCCCTTGCTTCATAGAATTTCCCATATCGAACGCCTCCCTGATCTTTTCTAGAATCATAATATCATAAATGCTGCTCCTCTTCACTCAGGTTAGCCACTCTGGAGTTTGTAAGATGCTGTACATATTCTTTCTTGGTCAGTCCGAACAGAATGGAGGACATATATTGTCCATTGGTATAGATGTCCTGGCGGCGGATACCTTCTTCCACACATCCGCTCTTTCTCAGCATGGCAGCTGCCGCTTCATTTCCTTCCAGAACAGCAGTATTGAATTTGTTCAGTCGGCGCTCAAAAAACGCATATTTCAGGAGAATATTCAAAGCATTTGTACCATATCCCTGGTCCCGGTGGTCCCGGTCAATGTGCAGGCGGATATGGAATGTGCCATTCCTTTCGTCAATCCGGTTCAAGTGAATTCCCCCGACATTTTCAGCGTTGAGGTTTTCAATGGTAAATGTCAGGTTGCTGGAAGCGAAATCTCCATAGGTTTCTGTAAAAGACTTTGCTTCTGTGATGGTAGGCGGCAGCTTAACCGCATTCTCCAGAAGGCGGCGCGCCGTCGTATCGAATCGGTTAATGTAATGGGCTTCCCAATCTTCAGGATGAACAGCCCGCAGCCTGATGGAGTCATTTTGCCAAAAATAGTGGGTATAATCGATTTCCCGCATAGGAACCTCCTTAGGTTGTGTCCGCTTGTATATTCTTTTACCCAATAAAAAGACCGGAACCCTCCACATCTGGAGAATTCCGGTCTTGCAGGGACAAGCTTAACGCGTGCCTAGTCTGTCAGGGTTGAGTCTTTTTAATTTATACAGCTCCGGAAGAATAACTCCGAGCAGAATTAGAGCAACGCCGAACCACTGCAACTGACTGACATGTTCATGCAGCACGAAGGAAGAGAGCATAACGGCAACCGGCAGCTCGGCTGCGCCGAGAATACCGGCCATGTCTTCTCCAATGTGAGGAACACCAACCGCGAACAGGACCGGTGGAATGAATGCACCGAACAAACCGAGAAGGAATCCGAACAGGAGCAGCGGCCCCCACAACATGCCATTAAACAGGAAATGCGGCGGGAACAGTATAAACAGCAGCACAAGTCCCCCTGTCACCATCCAGGCACTCCGGTAGGCCGGGTGAACCGAAGGTACAGCTTTGCCGCTAAACAGGATGAACAGGGAATAACTGACGGCGGAAAGCAGCCCCAGGATTATTCCGGTTATATTGAATCCGGCAGTGCCTTGCTCCATGATACCCGCGGCCAGGAGTGTACCCCCCAGCAATACGATCAAAGTCAGCAGTACGACTTTGTTGGGACGCTGGCGTCTGCTCACAGCTTGAATGAGGACGCTGATCCAGGTGAACTGGAATAATAATATGATAGCCAGTGAAGCAGGGATATAGCGAAGCGACTGATAATACAATAGACCGGTGACTACGGTTGGTGCTCCAGCCATCATCAGCAGCAAGCGGTTCTTCCAGGTCAGCTTAGGTGAATTAATAACGCCGGCAGCAGTAACGGTTCCCGGCTGGTTTGGAGTGCGCTTGGCTCTAAGCTTGGTATACCCGGCAAGCAGCCAGGAGAGGATGAATCCGGTCAGCAGCTGGCTGCCAACCACTTCGCCGAGCTGGTAGCCTTCTCCGTAGGCCAAAACGACAATAGTAGACAATACACCATAACTCATTGCCCCCACCAGGACAGATAACAAATATTTCATGGTCAACCTCCTATAATTAAGTACAATAAACACAAAAAATCCCAACCACAGCAGCCAGGAGAAATGAGCTTCATCCTTAGCATCGTAGTTAGGAAGTATAGGCTTCCTGTAGAGACCCCCGCCCTAAATGCCTGAGAGTTTTCCTCCGGCTCACGGGGTTATACGAGAACAATATGCAGTTGTTTTTACGACGACTGTTCAAATATTACACGGCAAGGGAGCTGTTGTCAACTGTGTCCCCATCCCTAAATGCAGTTATAATAGAGAGATGAAGCGAACCGGCAAGGGCAGAGACCGGAAGGAGAGGGTGAACATGAACGGAGAGTTGCATCAGCAGCTGTTAATCACAGCTTTAGGCAATGGCTATCTGATCAGCGGGGAGGAGGCCGTCAGCAAAGAAATGGGTTCTATTGATTATATGGAGGTAAGATTTAGAAATGAACATCATACCTGGAACTGGTCTGAATGGCTTAGGCACCTTCGTCAGGAAAGATGCCAGCGGATGATGCTGAACAGCAATTCAACTTCAGCGGCTTGGCATAGCAGTGCCTACATCAACCAAACTGCACCTGCAGGCGTAACTACCCTGGGGAATTCGGGGGAATCCCTTTGGAGCTCAGAATGGAAACTGGATCCATTCCGGTCACAGACGAAATGGAAGGTCACCTACACGGAGCAAAAGGTCCTTGATCCAAATATGAAGGGGGTTCGGGAGTTCATTCCCATTGCTGAATTATCCGAGGTACTGGCAGAGGTGCTGCACCGGACCGGACGGCTGGCAGAGGATATCGAAGAAGTTTTTTGGAAGAAAAACTTCTTCGACCCGGCTCTTGCCATTCTAGAAGGAACAGCAGCGATACCCCAACTCTGCTTCGACTTGCCTTCCGTCTATTCTGACAAAACGCGTCGGTTGTTGAATGCCGTGTATAAAGCCTGGGTATTTGGAGGCATGGGCTCCTGGAATGACAATCCGCCCTATTCTGCACATCTGAAGGACCGGCAACAGGAATATGACGAAGTCTCTGCGGAACTGTACAAAACACTGCAGCAATGTGCACGTGGAGCTGTGAATTCTGTGGTCCTCTTATGAATGTTAGGGATTTAGTCCGAATGTGGAATCAATCACCGGTACAACTGATAGATATCCGTCATCATGTGCTGAAGACCGGGGACTCTTTTCATGCCTATACCTTTCCAGCCAATGGGTTCTTGTTCGTCCATCAAGGGGCAGCGAAAGTAAATCTTGACAGTGCCGAGTACCTTTCAACAGAATTCAATGTCATGCATAACATCAAAGGGGCCGTCCTTCATATTTCGGGTATCAACCAGCCGGTTGACTATTATTTGCTTTTATACAAACCTCTTGTTGGACAATCCCGCCTTTCCCGGGACGTGCAAGCGGATCTGGTTGGTCCGCAGTCCTATGTCTTTCAGGCCCAATATCCGTTATCCCTATTGTCGCTGCTTGTGCAGATGATTGATCTGTGGACGACGGGTGAAGAACTGGACAGGCTGCAGGTGTCGGGGCTGTTCATCCAGTGGGTGCATGAACAATTTCGCCAGCTGAGCCTGGTGGAGGACGAGCATTTGGAGCCGGATCTGGCCCAGAGAATCGCCCAATATATCCACGAGCATTTGCATAGGACTATTTCTATGGAGACCATGGCGGAAATATTTCATTATAGCACACATCATTTGGCCAGAGTCTTCAAGCGCAAATATGGCTAC
This sequence comes from Paenibacillus albidus, assembly GCF_014644435.1. GTDB lineage: Bacteria > Bacillota > Bacilli > Paenibacillales > Paenibacillaceae > Paenibacillus_AQ > Paenibacillus_AQ albidus. Next base: position 27,708 of record NZ_BMKR01000004.1, read on the forward strand.
AGCCCAATCGAATATGCGATTCAGACCCGGATTGCCAGAGCAAAGACCTTGCTTAGCGAAAGCGATGTGTCCATTCGGGAGGTCGCCGAAAGCGTGGGGTATAAGGATTTATATTATTTTAGCCGGATCTTTAAGAGGGTGACCGGCGAGACTCCGGCACAATTTAAGCTGCATAGCCCGCGTTCAAAAAGTTCAATTCGTCCTAAAGAGATGCCGGAATCGTTCATTGCTCCCCGTTGTGGACAACGTTATATTGATAACAATGATAATCATTATCAATATGACACCTGGAGCGTGAATGAAGTGAATGTTCGATTGAAGTCTTCTTTTGCTGTAACTTTGCTGTTTAGTTTGTCTTTACTGCTGGCAGCCTGTGGGGGAGCTGGCACGGATGAACCGGCCGTAGAGACAAGAATGTATAAGGATGCTATGGGAAGACAGGTAGAAATACCGGTAAATCCAAGCAGGACAGTCGTTCTTACTTATGGAGGGTATTTGCTCCCGCTGGACCTGAAGCCGGTAGGTGTCAACCAGGAGACGCTTGACCAGTATCCGCAGGATATGGCTGATGTGGAGAGCATCGGCAAAGGGACAGGCAATAAAGAAGCGATCCTGGCGCTGCTGCCGGATCTGATTATTTTACCGGATTATCTGAGTGAGGATATTATCGTATCTTATGAGAAGATTGCCCCAACCGTCGCTGTTGCCTGGGGAGGCGATCCTGATGTTATCGACACTTTAAGAACTGTAGGTGATATTATGAACCGCAAGCAGGAAGCGGAAGCCTGGATTGCTAAGTTTGAAGGGAAGCTGCAGGGAGTTCGGGACCAGGTAAACATTCAGCTTGAACCGGGAACAACGGCGATTTCTTTCGTTCTCTCAAGTGGAGAAGTGCTGCTGGGGGGCGAAGGCGGGACGCTCGGCAAACTGATCTATCAGGATTTCGGTTTCAAGATGCCTGAGGAATTCAAAGCTTTTGCGGACGGGGGAACCGTCTTGTCGATGGAGAAGCTGGTTGACCAGCCGGCGGATTACTTCTTTACACAAATGGACGAAGATGAATTCAAGCAGATGACGGAGCTGTTCAAGGAACCTGTGTATCAGACCATCCCTGCTGTGAAAAACAACCGGATCATTAACGTATCCCGGGAAAAGTGGAACTACGGTCCTTATACCGTGGAGCAAGGTGTGGATGCCTTAATCCAGCAGGTATCACAGCTGCAGCAATAAACGGTACAGATTTAATTAATCCCAATCCATATAGAATTCAGCTTTCAGCTGTCCAGGTTTGCATTCCGGGCAGTTCAATTGAACTGGAACCTTGTGTTCTATGAATGAGCGTTTCATGGTTTCGTCGCATCTATTACAAGTATAGGAGATAGTGCGACGATTCCGACCTCATCTCCATATATAGTGCAGTTCTTAGTGCGCTGCAGGCAGGACATACAAATAACGTATCGGCGGCATCACATGTCAGCCGGAAGGCTTCTCCCATTCTACTCACCTCTTTTGAGTTCTAATTTCATCCTACCATAATCTCTTTTAAGCAGCCCGTTTTTGCATTCTTAAGGTTAATTTATGATTCGTGTAATTTTATTGTAAGCTCGCAATGGTATAATTATCCAATGCAGTTCATTTTACAATAAAAAAGCAAGGAGGTTATAGGGTGAATATTTCGCTAATGCCACGACAGTGGTCCCCTCAAACATCCGGTTCACTAACTCAATTACAATCGGAGTCACGCAGTCAAGGCAAAAAAGGGATGCAGGATAATGAACTTCAGAAGCTGCAAGAGCATCAGCTGAAATTAAAAGAACATCGCTCCAATTATTTAACGCAAGCCATGGAGAAGAACACCAGTCCAGAGGTTATAAAAGCTGAGCTGGAGCAGATTGATATGCAAATTCAGGACATTGAGAAAACCATTCAGAAACAGCTGATGGAGGATAAGCAAAAATCGCTGGGAATGGATGAAGAGCGCAAACAGGATGTCCAGAAAGGCATTGCTGAAAAAAAAGAAAGGTATGAGAAGGAAGCAAATCCGGTACATCCGGGTGTAGCTTCTACGTACACTATGAATGCTGTTCTTTCAGGGAATATTCAAATAAAGCAGTCGAGCAGTATTAAGCTGGCGCAATTGACGCTGCAAAGTGAAGCGAAGAGCTGGGAACATAGCGATATGGAGAAATCCATGAAGCTTAAAGCGAAAGCAGAGGGTCTGAATGACAAGCTTATGGGCACTGCAACAGAAATTAATGAACATCTGCTGGCTGGTTTAGAAAAGGATGTGAAGGCTGAGGGGAGCAAAACAAACATCCCGCCGTCATCTCAAGGCACGATTCATGAAGACAAGCAGCAGGAGCTTCAAGCTTATGAAGCTGTGAAAAAGGGAAACAAAGAAACGACCGGCGTGTTGCTGGATATTATCGCATAAACAATACATAGCTTCGCCTAAAAACAAATATTTGAGTGTGTTATCCTATGTTTAACAAGGAGGTGGGGAGTGATTAGCTCCCCGCCTATCAAACCTATGTACCGTCCGGTATACGGCAGTTCATAAATTAGTGTTACTTGGCCACGTTAGCAGGCTCATAAATAAGGCAGCGCAGGCTTTGATCCGGATAGCGCATTTCCGCATTATAACTGCTGCCGTCTTCCAGCAGTAGTTTCACCGCTACCATTCCACGTTTGTTATTGGTTACAGTGTCTGTCAGGAAGGCTTTAGTGATCTTCCGGGTTTCCCCCTGTTTGTCTGTTACTATTTTGGTAGCCGCATGAATCCAACTGGCATCCTTTTGAATGAGGCTGGCGGCGGATGTGCTGATTGGGGTTCTTTTTAATGAGAAATTACTGGCGGTTGTATCGACTACGATGCCCGTTGGCCCATCAATGATCACATTATATTGCCAGAACTCCTTGCCTTGGCCACTTAAGGTCAGGGATTTGTAAGGGCTGAATTGAATAGCCCAGGTCCTGCGCTTATCAAGCCCGGCTTCGTCGTAGATCACTTTTGTTTCCAGTTTGGCTACATCAACATCGAAAAGTTTGCCCACACTTGAAGCGGCCAGGACAACGGCCTCTTTCTGACTTAATTCTTCAGGCCCCGGCACGGCTTTTACATGCCGCTTGGACATGACATAGTTCACCCGATAGGACCAATCAATGAACTGTAAGAGTTCCTCGTCGGTCAGCGGACGATCAGGATAAGTGAATGTATTCATTTTCAGGTCATAATAAAAATCTGACTGTCCGGGTTGCATAGGAAAGGAGCCCTTGGGACGAACGCCGTCATAGACATATTGGTCCTCCAGTATCTGTCTCCGCTTAATTTCCGCATCTGTCATTTCCCGGCCAGTGAGACGGGGATCACTATTAACTTGCCTGTCCGCAAAATCATAAACCTGCTGCAGTTCCTCTTCTGTCATCAGCTCCAAATCACTGTTTACAGTGGACACCGGCGCAGGTGCTTCTACTTTCAATACGGGCGCTTTGCTGCCAGACGAGGCCAAGCGGGCCATATCTTGCAGTACAGGTTTATTTTGCGCGGCAACGGGCGTGTTCACAATTCTCGGGACAGCCATTGCGCTGACCGTAAGTACACTTCCAGAGAACAGGAGTACAGCAAGTGAAGCAGTGAATTTCTTGTTGCTCATGTAAATAACCTCCATCAGGATTGGATGATGTTGAATCTTCCTAACCTTAATCCCAAGATGTTATAGAATAAGAGGACAGTTGTTATGAAGTTGTAAAAAGAGACGGATGCTGGTTCCCTCACCGGGAACAGAGTCAAGGGAGAGTCTCGCCTTATGTGCCTCGGCAATTTGCCGGCAAAAGGACAAGCCCAGACCTGCACCGCCGTGTTCACTTGAACGGGCTTCGTCGCCCCGGTAAAATGGCTCAAAGACACGTTTGGCCTGCTCAGCAGTCATTCCGGCTCCGGTATCGCGGATTTCCAGCACGGCATCTCCATTCTGTTCATAGGCCAGCAGCTGGATTGTGCTGCCTGGCTTAGAGGCGTGAATGGCATTTTCGATGAGGTTGACCAAATACGAAGCCAGCAAATCAGCGTCTCCCCAGACCTGAGGAATCGTGTGGTGGAGGTGCAGCTTTATGCCTGCATCGGCCAGCTTGGGTTGTTCTGATTGCTCGACTGCCTGAAAAAGCTCCGTAAGCTCCACCTTCCGGAGAGTGAGTGCCTGGTGCCGGAGCACCGACAAGTCCAGCAGCTTGAAGGCCAGATTCTTCAGGCGCAGGGTTTCACTAAGAATATAACGGCCGGCAGTCTGCTGTTCTTCCTCGCCAATATTGGCGGTAGTCAGAAATTCGGCGAACCCCTGCATGCTGGTTAAGGGTGTCCGCAGCTCGTGGGCCAGATTATCCACCATCCGCTGCTTATCTTCGGCCATCTCGGAGAGCGCGGTGACCCTGTGCTCCACGGCCTCCGCCATCCGGTTGAAGTTCAGGGCGAGCTCGCCGAATTCATCTTTGCTGCGCAGCTGTACCCGCTTCGAGTAGTCGCCTTCGGCAATTGTTTTGCTGGTCTCTGACAGCAGCTTCAGCGGTTTGGTCAGCTGCCGGATCAGCAGATACAGCAGCAGCAAAAGAACCGGTCCGACAATCCAGTTAATCATAACAAAAAAGCGGCTCAGCTCCTGCTGCTTGGCGAACAGCCCGCTGATATCACGCTGGTAGACCAACTGCAGATGCTGGTAGGGAGCGGGGAGCGGGCTGGAAAGCTGAATAGACTGTTCGTCCAGCAGCTCAGCCGGGTCGCGGGTTCCAGAATCGGGCGAGGCGGGGGTCCCTGCCCGGGAAGGGTAAACCCGTTGTCCGTTGTCCCATAGCTGCAGGTGGATTCCCTGCTTGCGGTAATATTCGCTGTAGGACTGGGCAACACTGGCCAACAAAATAGGAGTGATTCGGGTGCCACGTGTCTGGATGGAATTGAGGTTTTCATAAATATTATTTGCGATGAGCAGCTGCTCGCTGGCGGCTCTTTGCGTTTCGCTGTCCATGTTCAACTGCCAGCTTTTTTTCATCACCATAATCACACTTACATCCAGGGCGGCTATGAAGAGGGCGAGTACCGCCAGCAGAATTTTATGCCAGAATCTCATAATCAGACCTGAACTTCCAGGCGGTAGCCCAGCTTAAAAACGGTTTTGATCCGGTCTTCCCAGCCCAGTTTTTTACGCAGCTGCCGGATATGGACATCAACAGTACGGCTTTCGCCTGCAAAATCATACCCCCAGGCCAGTTCCAATAGCTTTTCGCGCGACAAGGCAATATTCCGGTTACGGATTAATACTTCCAGCAGCTCGAATTCCCTTACGGTTAAGTCTACCGGTGTTTGATCCACAAGCACCTGCCGTTCCAGGTAACGCACTTCAACGGTATCGCAAATGAAGCTCGAGGTGCTTTTTTCACTCCTGCGCAGGACCACATTGATTCTTGCCAAGAGTTCAAGGATCTCAAAGGGTTTCATGATATAATCATCCGCGCCCAGCTCGAAACCTTTGATGCGGTCGGCCAAGGAATTTTTGGCTGTAATCAGAATCACCGGAATCTGCAGAGGGGCAATCCGCTGCATGACCTCAAAACCGTTCAGCTCCGGAAGCATCACATCCAGCAGAATCAAATCGGGTTTCTCGTGTTCCAGCATGTCAAAAACATCAGGTCCGCGGTAAGCTTTGCTATACGTATGGCCAACCAGCTTGAGATTCATTGTAATTAAATCACTGATTGGACGTTCATCTTCAACTACCAATATATTTGCCATGCGCTAATTCTCCTCCTGAAATCTCACAGACATCATCTTCACTTCCGTAATACACTATATACAACAACAGGAAGGATTGTCCAGATGTAAGACATGCCTAACAGGCCAGGAAGGTTTCAAAATTACGATGCAGCTTTAATAGGTATGGGAGGATAATATACCCAGAGAATCATTGATACATAGCTAGAAGGAGTGTATACATAAGCATGAAGTTGAAGACTACGTCGCTGACAATCAGATTTATACTGCTGGCCATATTTGTTTTTGTGGTTGTAGTGATTTTTTTGTTCGTCCGGCCTTTTTTTACGGCACTTATCAGTGAAGAGGAGGCGGCTGAAGCTGCGAAGAATTATGCACAGGCAGAATATGGCGAGGAAGTGATCATTGATGAAGTGTTTTTACACGGCGGCTATTTGTCGTATTTGGTGGATGGACACTTTCAAGATGCGGATCAAACGTCATTCAGATTGCTAGTAGATGATGATAATGGGGAAGTCAAAGATTTTGAATTCTCCAAAAGTTATGCCAATATGAAACTGCGCAAGCAGATGGCGGAGTTTCGCGGCGAGCTTGAAGCTGTGGGTTACCTGACACCCAAACGTATGGTATCGGTGTATAAAGATACATATGTGTCTGCTTACAGTTGTGCTGATACCAGAACCTGCCGTATCCAGGAAATTCAGGTGGCGCTGCCTGTAGTCAACAGCCAGACCGAAGAGCAAGCCTTTACCTTTTTATATGAATGGCAAAAGAAATTCCCCGAGCGGATCGACAGTATTTTTGTCGGGAACGTGGAAGGGGAGGGCGTATCCAAATGCCTGCGGCCGGAGAGCAGCTACGAAGACCGCTCTACACAGTACAGCTATGAAGAATTTATGCAGCAAGGGGAATGTGTCAATACAGGGGATAAATAAGGCAGGAGTCCATAACTATGAAAATACGGTGTCTAATGGAGCTCAACTTGTCCTCTAGAGCCCAAACTAGATTATAATAATAAAAACTAGCTAAGGGGATGGGAGTTAGATGAGATGGAAAGTCGTGACGTTGTCCGGGGTGGTAGCTATCCTGTGTGCTGCGGCCCTATTTGTAGGCAATACTGGCAACAAAGAGTCCGCTAAGCAGGAGGCGGGAACAATTAAGCAAATGGTACAGGATTTCAGTACGCGCAAGGCCACAGCGGCCTCGGCTTCGATCACTTCCACGCAATTGATCGTGACCGGTGAGGATTCCAAGGAAGCGGCTTATGACTTGCCGGAGGATGAGTTTTTTCTGTCAATCGCACCATACGAAGAGAGTACACATCCTTGTGCGATCCATAGTCTGACTGGCTGTCAAGGGGAAATGACGGACAAAGAGTTTATCGTAACGATCAACGACGCAGACGGGAAAGTAGTTTTGGACAAGGCTGCAATGAAATCGCAGTCCAACGGATTTATTGATCTGTGGCTGCCGCGCGACCAGACATACCGCATTACAGTAGAGCATGAAGGGAAGACAGCGGAATCCGAAATCTCCACATATAAGCAGGACAACACTTGCCTTACGACGATGCAATTAGGTTGATCACCAGAATGAGGGGCTCCCGTTATTTGTAGTTTCCGGAGGTACTGCTCGTATTTAAATAGCCGGGGAAGCGCTGAGTATAGGCCATTGGCAAGAAAAGTTGGTCCATAGTATATTGAATGTATAAAAGAAACCCTCCTTTAAAATGGATGCCGACACTTCCATTTTACCAAAGAAGGGTTTCTTTTTTTGTGATCATAAAGAAGATGGGGTCGTTCTTACACTTAAACAGCGGAGCGTCCACTTAAGCGCACATGTTTTAAGCACACACGTTGATCCAACTAATAAACAGAGGCTGCCCCAAGCAGCCATTTCATGGCTTTTGGGACACCCCCGTTTGTGGTTTACTCCATTGAGTAACGGCACAGCCGCTAGCTTATTGTGCTTTTACGAATTCAGCGGATTTAATACCGGCTTGGCGGCCAAAAATAATGATTTCAGCAACAGAGTTGCCGCCAATCCGGTTCTGGCCATGTAATCCGCCTGTAACTTCGCCTGCTGCAAAGAGGCCAGGAATAGCTTTGCCGTCTTTATTTAATACTTCAGTGTTCGTATTGATCTTCACACCACCCATGGTGTAGTGGATCCCGGGACCGATTTTGATGGCATAGTAGGGCGCTGTGGACAAGTCGTTGTCCATCCCTGTTGTCCGGCCGAATTCAGCATCCTTTTTGTTCTTCACTGCGCTGTTCCATGTATCCAGAGTGGATTGCAGCTTATCCGCCGGAACACTCATTTCCTTAGCTAAAGCTTCGATGGAATCCGCCTGAATGACGAAGCCCATTTTTTCATACTGCTGGATGGCTTTAACACGGGATTTAACGCCGGAGTCAAAGACAAGGTAAGCTGATTTCTCTGCAAGCGTGTTGATTGCTGCGGTAACTTTATCACGGGTATTCAGTTCATTCGTGAACCGGGTGCCTGCACTGGAAACAAGGAGGGACCCTTCTCCACGCACGGCTTCCCCAATAAGATAAGATTTTTCCTGTTGTACTGTCGGGTGAACTTGAATTTGATCCATATCGACGGTTGTCCCGCCAAGCTTCTCAATCATCTTGATGCCGTCCCCGGTGCTGCCGATCTGGTTCGTGGTCACGTATCCTTCCAGGTCCGGTCTAACCTCGGAGATCATGTCCATATTGGACCCGAAACCGCCGGTTGTCACAACGACAGCAGAGGCAGCAATGGTTTTCTCATCTGTTTGGTTGAATAGGACTTTGACGCCGTTTGCTTTGCCGTCTTGTTGTGTAATTTCCTTAACATCAGCGTTCACAAAAAGCGGGATTCCTTGCTCTTGTACGTTCTTCACCAAACCTTTAACAAGGTATTGTCCAACTGCCGAGCCATCTTCAGGACGGTGTGTGCGCTTTTCGTTCATGCCGCCTGTAATTGTGAGGTTGTTCAGCCTAATCCCGATAGAATCCAGCCAATCAATAGCGCCCGCGGAATTGTCTACGAAGAAACGAAGCATCTCTTTGTCATTTGTATCATGACCGCCTTTTAAGGTCTCTTCATAAAATAAATCATTGCTGTCAGCAATGCCTTGCTCTTTTTGGAATTTTGTTTCGGAAGCGTTCATTCCTGATGAGGATTTGGTTGTATTCCCGCCGGCAACCGGCATTTTTTCCAGAATAACCGGGTTCATACCTTTTTCTTTAGCCTCAAGCGCAGCAGACATACCTGCACCACCTGCACCGACAATGATAATATCATATTCCTCTTTTAATTGATCGAGCGGAGTGTAGCTTGCTTCAGAGGCTCCTGAAACGGCTTCAGTTGTTACTTTCTTTTCACTCTCTGCGCTCTTGTTCCCGCTGTTTCCAGTGTCCGTACTCTTGTTGCCGTTGCCGCATCCTGCGATAGCGAGGATGAGAGAGAGAACGAGAATAAGAGCAACTGCTGTTTTTTTCTTCATTTTAAACCCTGCCCCCTTGTGCATAATTTCACAATTATCATAGCGGCAAAGCTGCTGCTTTTGGAAGCTTACGTAATTAAATAAAACGTTTTGTAACTAAAGTAAGTGAATATCTAACGTACTTCGGGGCCTGCAAGCCCCCATCTCAACTTAAGTGGAGAGAGGGCTTGTACTAGATCCCGCTGGAAAATGGTCTTACCGCTATTTTTTAGACAACCGTAAATTGACTTAATTCGTCTTGAAGCTTCTGGGACATTTGGCTTAATTGTTTCGAGAGTACAGCAACCTGTTCGATGCTATCCAGTTGTTCCTGCGTGTTGGCGCTAACCTCTTCAGTCGATGCAGAGTTCTCCTCAGTGGTGGAAGAGATGATCTCCAGCGCCTGTAAAATTTCATCCTTATGCCTGTGGACAATGGAAGTGTTGTTGCTGATCTGGATCATCCGTAATTTCAATTCCTCCAAATCCTTGTTCAGGCTAAAAAATACTTGCTTGGTATTCTCCACGGCTCTGGCATTTTCCTCGGCAATTTTTAAGCCTTTGGCGGTATGCTCAACCGATATACTGGTTTTTTCTTCAATCGCACGGACCTTTTTGTAGATTTCCTGTGTCGCGAGTTCAGTCTGGTTAGCCAGCTTGCGTACCTCTCCGGCAACAACGGCAAATCCTCTGCCATGTTCTCCTGCACGTGCAGCTTCAATGGAAGCATTAAGCGCCAGCAGGTTGGTCTGATTGGCAATTTGATTCACCGTGTCTACGATGCTCGAAATTTCATGACGGCTCAGATCAATATCTTCAATAATAGATGAAACTGCCTGTGTCGAATTGTGATTTTCTTCCGCCGATTTGGATAACTCTTCAACTACCGCAAGACCCGAGCCGCTTTGGTTGGCAGAGGTTTGCACCATAGCTTCTACGGCCTTTGCATCACTCGCGATTTCGTCGATTTGGCCCGACAATGCTCCGGTTTTGTGTAGAATATTCTCCGATTCAGCGGACTGGTAATTGGTCGCATTGGCAATCTCATTGATGGCTGTAGCCGTCTCGTTCATCGTTACCGCGGTCCTGGAAGAAATGGATTGCAAATTGTGAGAAGACTGGGTTAGGATCTGAGCGGTGTTTCCGACCACCTGGATCATCCCTTGAATCTTTTGGACCATCGTATGAATCCCTTGAGCAATTTGCCCGATTTCGTTGCTGGAATCTGCATCAAATTGCACGGTTAAATCCCCGTCTTCAATCCGTTTGATTTTTGTGAGCAGCTTTGGTATCGATCTTAACAGGTAACGCAGCGTCATATAGCAAATTAGGACCAACAGGATGGTTGCCGCGGCAAAACCGCCAAGCGTAATCCAGGTAAAAGCTTTTAAATCGCTAAGCGCCTCTTGCTCTGAAATGGTCAAGCCGACGGACCAACCCGTATCCGTACTGGTTGCATACCCGATATAACGACGTTCTCCATTATCATTAATTAACTCTACTCCGGATTCGCCGCCAATCATTTTCTTTCCGATCTCCCCAAGATCTCCCGGGTTTTCCGTGATTTTTTCTTTCAATACTTTGTCCTCGTTGGGGTGATATAGGATATCACCTGTTTTGGTGGCAAGAATCGAATACCCGGTACTTCCGAGCGAATAGCTTTGCATAATGGCCGGGATATCTTTGAAAGCAATATCCACTGCAACAAATCCGATCAATTGATTGCTGTCATTTTTGACTGGATAGAAAATTCCCATGAGCAGATTACCCGAATTGATGTCTACATAGGGTTCAGAGTAGTATAAACCGTCTGCTTCGACAGCCGGATTGAAGTAAGGACGGGCCTTGATATCGAAATCAGGTTTGGAAGAAACACCATCATTCTGGAGGAAGTAACCTTTGCCGGATATTCCGGCAACCCAGGCGTCGGCAAAAGAGGGCTCTGCCTTTACAATAGCTGCCAAAGTTGCTACTGTTTCCGCAGCGTGAGGAGAAGTTTTCACCATTTCTGCGGATGGGGTAGTTTCTAAATATTGCTGAAATAATTTGTTCGTTGACATTTGTTTGACAAGCGAACCCTTTTCCTTAAACAATGCATCAAATTGGCTGACGATGCCCTGTGTCTTGGTTAGAAGCATGGACTCTTGCTGAGTTACCAGAATGCTTCGCGTGCTTGCAAACATGAATGTCCCCAGGATTGAAAAGACGACAACAATAATGGCCAACAAAACAATCGACAATGTATTCGCGATGCTGGATGATCTAAATATCCGCTTTTTTAAAATTTGCGACATGTTATCATCTCCCCTGATGTTAACTTGAGCGAATAGCTCTTAGATAATATGTCGGAATTGTGAAGTTATTGTATTAGTATAAACAAGTCTAAATTTTGGTACGCAAATTCTAAATACGGACGGCAGGGTACTATTGTTCACCGCAGCCAGTCTGGAATAGATAGAGAGTAGCCAGATACATATAAAAGCAGGTGCTCCGCAGCTTTAGGGCCGGGGCACCTGCTTTTTGTTTAAGGTCATCCGTTAAAAATAGTTGAGCGACTGCCTCCAGGAACCCTCACATTAGTTACGAGACTTGTATCAATTGCCAATATAGAAGATGCATTGGAACAAAGCTACGAAAAATTCAGGCTCTTGGATCGGGGAAGCGGCTTCGATTTCCAATCTTGTCTTAAACCATTCCGTCGGCTTCATCTTCCACCTAGCCAACACATCCTCTCCCTGCAAGAACTTCGCCCAATCCAACATATCTTTTTTTAACATGTATTCTTGATTTTGATAGGTGATCTTAAATTCCGGGGCGAGCGTTTGCCATGTCGTATAAGTAACACGGAAGAAGTCTTGTGTATTACAGCGTTGGACGATATACTCTGGTCTCCCGAGCCATGGCGCCGTTTTCTTGCATTGAAACACCAGATGCCCATCCGTTGAATATACATTGACCTGTGCGGACCAATCAATATCGAACATATAATTGCACACTTTTACTACGGAGTTCGGATAAACTCTCTGGAACGTACACGCCACATTTCCTTCCTCGTCCGTTACCTCAATACGTTTGGTCGAAGGTTTCAGCTTGGGCGGGTTGTAGGAATAGCTCTTCAATGACGTCTTTCCCTCCTATTGTAAAATTTGACATGCTCCCGCTGCTACCATCCTATCATCAATTGTTTAAATATTGAACTATCCTGCCGTTACCCGCAAAAATTTAACCTTGAATATATAGTCCACTACTGTTATATTACACGTATGGAATATATAAAGGAGATAAACAATGAATCGTCTTTCCAATGTGGAATTTATGTTGCTGCAAATTATTGCGGAATCCAAACTGGCATCGGGGTACCAAATTAATAAGTTGGTAGAGCTAAGAGGCTACAGAGAATGGGCGAATATAAGTACTACTTCTATTTACGCCGGATTGCAGAAACTGAAAGAGAAAGGACTGATCCAAACCGAAGATTCCGGTCATAAGTCCGGCAAAGGACCTTTGCCGTCTACATATGTCATGATGGAAGCCGGTATAGAAGCTTTAAGGAATGAAATCCTCATAAGCTTAACTTCTACACGGGAGCGGGATAACCGTTTTGACCTCGGACTAGCAGCTCTCCCTTTTATAGGGAACAATGAAGCCGTGGAAGCTTTGCAGAAACGGCAGAACTTTCTTGAGGACACATTGAGGAACATAGGGCAGAAATTTGAATCGCAAGGCGGCAATTCATTGCCGCTGCACGTTAGGGCTCTTTTTCTTCACCCGATGAGTCTCATTGAGCATGAACAGTCATTTGTCGCCAATCTGATCAGCGAATTAACAGAGGAACTGGAGGGACATGCACATGATGATTAAAGATTTTACACCTTATATGGGAGAACACTGCGAGACGACAGCGATGGGCAATCTCCTTCAACATGAAGGTATTCGATTATCGGAGCCGATGTTATTCGGTATTGGTCAAGGCTTGGGGTTCATTTATTGGGATTCGAAGGGAATGGACTTTCCTTTTATTGGGGGGAGGGTGAAGCCGGATGAACTGTCCGCTGCCATAGCATCCCAGCTTAATTTGAACATCAGAGTGCAAGAAACCTCGTCTGTGACAAAAGCATGGCAGAATGTGCAAAGCGTCATTGAGCGGGGAATTCCTGTGGGCCTTAAATTAGATTCGTATTATTTAGATTACTTTACGAACAAAATACACTTTGCAGCCCACTATGCTGTGATATATGGCATGGATGACGAATATGCCTATATGGCAGACACAAGCCAACAAGGCGGACTTGTGACAACACGATTGTCGAATTTAACCCTGGCAAGAAACGCGAAAGGGTCCATGAGTTCCAGAAATCGCTCTTTTACAATCGAGCAAACAGGCGCTCTCCCGGCACTTGCACCCGTCATACGATCATCCCTTATCAACAATGCTCAGGACTACTTGAATCCGCCCATCCGCAATTTAGGGAATAAAGGAATCAAAAAAATGAGTGGTGAAATCCTGAATTGGCCTTCAAGAAGCAAGGATCTAGAGAAAGATCTGTGTTTGACTGCTTTACTGATGGAAAAAGCGGGGACTGGCGGTTCCTTATTTCGAAACCTGTATAGAGATTTTCTAAAAGAATGCGTGGATTTGTTCGGTAATTCTAAATTAGAGCGGGCCTACTTTTTGTTTACGGAAATCGCGCCGATGTGGGCAAATGTTTCAGCGCTGATTGATAATGCGGGAAGAACCGGAAATCAAGAGGAGCTAAGACTTACATCTGAGCTTATAGCCGACATTGCGGAGAGGGAACGAGTAGCTATGGAGTTAATATTAACTTTATGAGGGGGATTGTATTGAACTGTATATGCCAGCCTGCCAACTATCGGGAGACTGGCATATGATATCTTATCTTCATTATCGTTTAGAGAGCCGCATATTCCCCTTACTTGCCTGTACCCAGAAAACTCTCCACAATAAACTTCAACTGTGCTTCCAAAGAAATCGGGTCATTATAGTAGGAGCCTTTCTCATCAATAAAAAAGACCTGGTTATTTTTCAGCGCCGGGAGTGACTTCCATACCTTGCTTCCATATACGACATTCGCATCTCCATCATCCCATCCCCAGTTGCTTGTGAAGATGTAGTCTCCGGCATATTCAGGCAGCAATTCAATCGATAAATCTCCGCCGAATTCCTCACCGTCGATCAGAGTCTTCTGGATAATGTCCGGGGCCTTTAACTCAAGGTCTCCGTAGAGGATCTCACCGCCTCTTCCACCTTTGTCACCCCAGGCATAGATGCCTTTTGCATAGGGTTGAAGGATCGACACCGTTTGATCGCTGACAACCTTGGTGATTTCTGGCTTAACCTCAGCAATTTTGGCATTCCACTCTTCAATCCACTGCTGCGCCGCAGCTTCCTTTCCGGTGATTTTTCCGAATTCCAATAACAAATCCTGTGGAGTACCTGAACCATACTTAAGCCTTACCACCGGAGCGATTTGCGCCAGTTGTTCATACTGAGACTCTTCGATGTAGTCAAAAGTGATGATCAGATCCGGGTCCAGTTCCAGGATGGCTTCAGCATTCGGCTCTGCGCCAATATTGATGATATGATCAAGGCGCCCTTCATGGAATGGATTTTTTAATGAGCCATCGGCTGCAGCAATCGGTTTGACATCCAGCACGAGCAAATTACCAATCGCACTTCCTGTCAGATCAATAATCCGCTCTGGATTCTTCGGGATCGTAACTTCTCCTTTACTGTCCATATAGGTTTTGGTTGCTGCAGCAGCATTTCCTGTGTTAGAACTCTCTTTGGCGGTGCCTGCTTCCTGATTGGTTGCACTCACTGGCAGAGAATTATTAGTCCCTGTGCCGTTGTTGTTTGCAGTATTCGAGACAGTAGAGCAAGCACTAATCAACAATGTAAAACATAACAATAATGCCGCAGTGGCAATAGACGCCGGTTTTGTTCCTCTTTTCACTGGTAATCCCCCTAGTTTGCGTAAATGATAATAATTCTCATTGCTTATGATACTATAGCACCGGGAATTATCCGCTGCAAGGGCAGATTTCGGATGAAAATCAGGCGATTTTGGTACAGGTCCGTCTCCCCGGAATTGCAATTTGAATTGTGCCGGAGGCAGACCGTAATGTTTTTTAAAATTCCGGCTGAAGGTATGCGCATCAGGATAACCAACCCGCTCAGCCAGCTCCTGTAGCGGGAAATTTCTGTTTAGTAAATAGTTCGCGGCAACCTCCATACGAATTCCCGTTAATACACGAATCGGACTTCCATTCATCCGGCTCTTGAACAGCTTGCTTAAATAACTGACACTGCAGTCAAACAGCTCGGCTAAGGTATCCAGTGTGATCGGCTCCATATAGTGGTCCTGCATATAACGAAGCGCCTGAACCAGCAAATCCGGCTTGACGGGTTCAATCCCTTGACGCTGCATCTGCCCTAATAACTCATGAATGAATTGGTAAAACAATGTCCTCGCGTGCAAAGAATGCAGCGGGTCGAACGTCATCCAGTCTTCATACATTTGTTCAAGCTTGTTCAGGAGTGGCACAGGGTAAGGTGGATCAAAGCTATATTGGTACTTAAACGGATCCTCCCGTTCGAGCTGCTGCTGCAGCTTTTTGGATGAGGGAAGCATAAGAACTGCCTTATACAAAACAAGCCAATATTCAAATGATTCCTCCGCCAAAATCTGGAGAGCAGCCCCGCGGCCGCCATGTAAAATCTGATTCTGTCTCAATGTAACCTGCAAATCGTCCATTTTCACACGGGCATGTCCTTGATATGCATATACAAAAGCGCTGGCCGGCAGTTGGTAGAGCGGAAGCTCTGTTCCTGCCTCCAGTCTACCACTGCGGATATCCAGCACTTTAACCGACGCATGGTTCCATAGCTTAATATGATCGTTCAGTTTCATCTCAGCTCTCCGTTTATCTATAATTATTCAAATTATAATTGATAGTTATTCTCAATTACAAGCATGGAGTTCATGAAACTTGACGGATGGAAGTGCCTAATTAAGCGGCTGGAGAACTATAATACGAAAAGCCCGCGCCAAGCGCGGGCTCAGGTTACAACAGCAGCCTACTTTGATTCAGGACGGGCCAGTTGGGTGCTCACAAGAGTCATCACTACGGTCAGGCCGAGGAAATACAGCGGCATCGTCAATAACGATCCATTATGCAAAAGGCTCATTCCGGTCGTAATCAGGCTGACGATCACATAGTAGCCCAGTCCAAAGACTGCGCCGGCGGTTCCGAGAACGTCTCCATAATTTACGAGGGCCAGACTGAGGCAATTTGGAATGGTCATCCCGATGCCGAGAAGCAGGATAAAAATATAGACGACAATGAGTACCATACCGCTTAGATTATCATGTATACCGCACGCCGTAAGCATTGTCAGGCTAACAGCGCCCAGCACTGAAATGACCGAGCCGATAACAATAATATGCTCTGGCCGGAAACGGGTTAACATCTTCCGCGACAGCAAAGCGCCCCAGATGGAGGATAATGCCACGAAGATACCGAAGAAACCGAATCGGCCGGGGCTCATATGGAAAAATTCCATAAAAATAAACGGAGCTTCGGCATAGTAGCTAAACAGTATGCCATTGGTTGCTCCAATGAGAAAGCCGAATCCCCATACCCTGCGGTCTGTCAGCAGACGCCTGGTCACGGAAAGGCTACTGATTCTCAGCGGGGCTGCTATTCTGGTCTCAGGCAGAGAAGTCCAGGTATACGCCAAGATAGCCACACTCATGATTACGAGCGTGAGGAATACGGCCCGGAAGCCCAGCGACTGATCCACCCATCCGCCAATAAGCGGTCCTACGGCAGGCATAAACGCCAGGGCCGCAGAGATCTGGGCAAATACCGCATTACGCCTTGCCCCATCGATACTTTCACGTAAAATCGTCTGCGTGACGACAGAGCCGGTGCTGGCACCGAAAGCCTGAATGAAGCGGCAGGCCAGCAACCATTCAGCAGAGCCGGACAGATAACAACCGAGACTGCCCAGGCCATATACGAAAATGCCCCACACCATGGCTGGGCGCCGGCCGATGGAATCGGACAGCCTTCCCCAGCAGTACACACCAAGCGCAAAGCCCAGAAAGTAAATACTGAGCGTCAGCTGAATCATATTATTGCTGGCTCCGAGATGATGAGCAATATCGGGTAAAGATGGTGTATATATCGTTTCGCTAATTTGCGGGAAACCCACAAGTATAATTAATAACAATAATGATGGTTTTGAGATTTTTCTTTGCACAGCGAATATCCCCCTTATTGTTTGAAAATCTCAATAAGCTGGCAAAGAAATTACGGGATCGGGGGTTTGCATTTGCTTAATCTGGAAAATGAGAGCATGATAGGTCACCTTTTTTTAATAGGGAGATAAGGGGGATTTTATCTAAGGAGTATTTTAACAGAATTTCAGATGTGAGACTACGAAGAAAATGGCCATTACCGGTGATAATAAACTAGTAGAAGAGTATATCCAACCTATGAAGAAGCGGATGCCTATTTGCAAAGCCTGTCTGCCCAGGGCAAATAGTTCATTAACTTTAGAGAAGGTCCTTCCGGGCCTTCTCTTTTTGTTATGGCTTTAGCCAGTTGAGTGCGTGAAACGCGCGAAACAAAAAACCACCCGCTATGCGGGTGGAGGGAACGAGGGTTTGACCACTAAGACCATTCCGATAGAATTGAGATGTTCAGGCTCAAACGAAAGGAATGGTCTTAGATGGCAAACAAGAGCTATAGTTTAGCTCACACGAAGTGGATGTGCAAATATCATATCGTGTTCACCCCGAAGTATAGACGGAAAGAAATATATAATCAAGTGAGGAAAGATTTGATCGAAATCTTCAAACGTTTATGTAAATACAAAGGAGTGGAGATTATAGAGGGTCACATGATGCCAGATCACGTCCACATGCTGGTGGCCATCCCGCCGAAGATCGCCGTGTCGACGTTCATGGGATATCTGAAAGGAAAAAGTTCGCTCATGATCTTTGAAAAGCATGCGGGGCTAAAGTATAAATATGGAAATCGATAAATTTTGGGCAGAAGGGTACTACGTAAGCACCGTGGGTCTAAATGAAGCCACCGTAGCCAAATACATTCGTGAACAAGAAGCACATGACCAGGCGATAGATAAACTGAGTGTAAAAGAGTACGAAGATCCATTTAGTGAAAAAAGGAACAAAAAGAAATAAGCCCGTTTAACGGGTAAGTGAAAATGACAAATTACACTGAGCCTGAACAAATGTGTGGTCAGGCTAGCGTCTTTAGGCGCAGTTTGGCAACAGGGGGTTATACCCCAAGAGCAAACCACCCGTTGGACGGGTGGTCCTGATTTTGTAGAAGACCCCGCAATTCTCCTGGGGGGCAGGGTCGTTGCAAAAGTATGTATAATCGTTGACGGCTCTATACCTGGTAGATTTTAAGCTCCTGCTGAAACAATTTGTCTCCATAACGGATGGTACGAGGATATTGTTCGGGCCTTGCCAGCTTGTAAAGTACAGACTGACCTTCATGGTAGTAGGCTTTGTGCTCGCACTCATCATACAGTTTTCGGGACAATTGCTGAATCAGATTGTGATTATCGGTACCGCACCATCCGAACTGTACCATGCCTAGCTGATCAATCGGATCTTGATAGGTGTCCAGGATAATGTAAGTTCCAGGTTGATCCTTATGAACATATTTAAGCACATGACCGGTATGGACAGGCTGCTCCAGAGCATTCTCATAGATGTCATGAAAAGGGATCGTTATGTTCAGAGCGTCCATGATGTTCTGAAAGTTAGGATGCACCAAATATTCTTCAGCATCTTCATCCGGCCAATAAGCCAGTTCATACAAAGGTGCCATAATTAAAAATTGTTGTTTCATTCTGCTCCTCCTTTTATTTTACAATACCTTGTAGTGTAAGAGATCCAGGTTATGCTTGTAAAGGGAGTATTCATACAAATATGGAATCTTACTTCTTCGCAGCACAAAAAAGCCCGCGTCCCCTGCGGGCTTCCTCATATGTCAGGTCCTAGGCCTCTTCTCCCGCCGCCACCGGATTCTCCTCATACGAAATCCAGTCACTCTAACTGCCCGGATACAGCTTCACATTCTTGTACCCGGCCTTTTCCAGCGCCAGCACATTCGGGCAGGCGGTCACGCCGGAGCCGCAGTAGACGATGATTTCAGCGTCCTTGTCCGGCTCGGAGAAATGCTCCGTTATTCTCCGGTTACTCCGGCGGCAGTATAGGACAGCTACTGCAGTATCCATGATCCGCTCTGAGCTGATAGGCCAGACAGCAGGTCGCCTTAATAGATATTTTGCGGTGCGGAGGGTTGGGGTCCGTTCTGAATTTGGGCATGATGCGGAACGGATTGCCGGGAAGTCCAAATACCTCCGGTTCGAGTTCCCAGGTCATAGATTTGAATTGCTCGATGATAAGGTTGCGGCGGCTGTCACCTGCTGCGTCCCGGGCTTCCTCTTCCATATAGGTATATAGCTGATTATAAATATGCTTCCATAGCATCACTGCCTTGGTCTGTGCGGCCTCGGCAAGAGCAAGAATAATCGGTCTAACATTATTCTTATAGAACAAACTAAGCTCATCTAGTAATTCTTCCCCAGAACTAGGTTTGTGGCAGAGATCGTCCCGATTTTCATGGACATGAAAGGAGAATATGGGGAATCCCCCAGTGCGGATGAGCTGTACAGACATGTTGCTCAGGCACAAGGCACGAGCCATCGGGTGTGCAGCCGTGAGCAGTGCATATTTGGCTCCGCAAAGTCCGGCGTACCAGCTGCAAAAGATGGCAGCTGCCAAACGCTTGTCATCTGTTCCGAGCATGGAAGCATACGTTATGAGCAGATGCTCAGCATTTGCAGGCAGGCTTAATTCGGTAAGCGATAAAGTAACCACTGCATTCTCCGCAGCTTCCGAATGGATGAAAAAACGTTCTGCCCATTGTATCTTGTCGGTTTCGCACATCCTTAAATCCCCTTTATTCCGAGTTGCCTTCAAAAGCCTGGAGAACCGAATCAATCGCATAGCGGTTCGCCAGCGGAGACATGCCCAGGTTAAACCAATCCTTGCCCGCCATCGTATACACCTGATTCTTTTTGACCGCATTCATGTTCTTCCACAGAGGACTATCCAGCATGTCTTCATAGGTTTGCTTAACCTCAGCACTGTCCTCATTATTCAGCTGAATAATGAGGTGGTCGGGATTATACTCCGGCAATTTCTCAAGTGATATGGATAATGACAGATCTTTATCGGGGAAGTTCGGAATCATCTCCAGCCCAAGCGTGGTATGAATAAACTTTCCGCGATCGATCTGATCCCCGTAGAGGATGAGGCTGTTAGGCATAACCATCATATACATCACGGTTTCGTTGCCAACCAGTTCATCAAGCTTCTGCTTGGCTTCAGCTTCCTGGGCTGCCAGCTCCTGAATGACCTTCTCTGCAATATCCTTCTTGCCCAGGACCTCGCCTATATCCTTCAGTTCATCACGCCAGTCATCGCGCTGTGGCAGCAGAACCGTCGGCGCGATCTCGGATAACTGGTCATAGTCCTTGCCTGACCACCAGACGGGAGCAAGGATAAGATCAGGTTCAGAGGCCAGTATCATTTCAAAATTCGGGGTTTCTGCAATGCCCATTTTAAGAGTATCCTTGAACGGTTCTTGCAGATAGGCAGGGAAATCCTCATGGTAGTTCTGTACAGCTATGGGTGTAACACCTAATGCTAGCAGAAACTCCGGATAGACTACGGAGAGCCCGACGACTTTGGTTGGATTGGCAGGGATCTTAATCTCACCTTTTTCGCTATTTACTACACGAATGTCCGCTTCAGCTGTGGCGGCAACCTTGGCCTGTCCATTGTTATTTGAGCAAGCTGCCATTACCAATACCAGCACAATAGCCATACTGAACGCCATTCCTGTTCTTATCTGTCTCATTTATTCTGTAACCTCCTGAGTTTCGATACCTTAAGTCTCACTTGCGAGTGAGAATCAATATCACTGTTAGGAGTATAAAACAATCTTTTGGATTCGACTATTGACAATATCGCCAATATTTTATGTACGATTACGCCAAAGAGACAACACCAGGTCGAGGATCAGCTCCTGTGTGAACGATGTATACTCTGTCCAGGGGAAGGGAGGGAGGTGGTCAACGCGCGAATATCCGGCGGGATCAGGATGCTTCCACGACTCCTTGTCTCGGAGCTCAGACCAGACGGCCTGCGAGTGGACATCCTCATCCACAATCAACAGGAGTCTGTCCGCATCCGCAGACCCCAGCTCTTTCAGCGTCAATGTCTGATGGCTAAGCTTGCGATTAACAACGGACGCCGGGAGCAGATGCAGATCATCGTAGAGCACTTCGCCCAAGCTTCGGTTAGACAACACGGTAATCTTCTGACCGGATATTCGGGCAATAAGAAGCTTGTCCTTGGCGAGTTCATGATCTAAGTCCGCCCGGACAGCCTGGGCTTTGCGCTCATATTTGTCTAACCATGCCGCCGTTTCCTTTGACTTGTTGAGGCATTTTCCGATGAATCGTAATTGTGTCCGCCAATCCATTCGGAACCAGGACACGAGATAAGTGGGTGCAAGCTCTTGAAGCTGCTGCTGCATGTCCGGACTTAGCGATTGCTCCAGCCCCAGAATAAAATCAGGATGGAGGGAGGTGAGCTGCTGTATTCTGGTATCGTCATCCTGGGCAAGGGGCAGTACCGCACCAGGCTCATATTTACGGCGGTAATATTCAGTCCAAGGATGGTCAGCCGGAGCTGCGCAGGGAATAATATTCAGGGTAAGCAGTGCCCCAATCAGGCTGCCGTGGTATGCAACAATTTTCAGCTTGGCATTTCGCATGAATGTTGCCGGAGCTACACCGGTAATTTGCTTGAATTTGCGCCTGAAGTAAGGAATGTCCTTGTAACCGACGTAAGCGGCGATATCCTTCAATTTATAATTTGTTTGCGGCAGCATAAGGCTCCTTGCTTGTCTGATCCGGTATTCGGTCAGGTATTCAATCGCGCTGAGACCATATTTCTGCTTGAACAGTCTGATGAAATGCCTTTCGCTAGTGCCTGCCTCGCCAGCCAGCAGACGAATGGAGATCTCTTCGCGGTAGTGTTGCTCTATATATGTCTTGACCCGCTCCATAACAGCATCAGTATCGCTCAGCTGCTGCTGGCCGGCATCGCTCAGAAGACTATACAGCAGCTCATAGAATCCGCTCTGGGCATGCAGCCGCTGCAAGGGGGTTATGCTTCCCATGGAAGCGGCGATGGCCTCACAGTGTTTGCTGTAAGTAATAGTTGAAGCAATCGCTGCTTCTCCTTCCAAGGGGAATGGTATATGAAGCTCCGATGAGCTTGTCTGTTCCTGATGTTCAGGCAGATCATGCTGACCAAATACATCAAACCGCAGAACGTATAATCTCTGGTCTCCTGAACCCTCTAGACCGGCTTCGATCAATTGCCCTGGCAGGCAAACAAACACAAAACCCGCTCTGAGTTCACTATACTTGCCATCTACCGTTATCCAACCCCGGCCAACTATTGGAATCAGGAGCATATGCGATTCAAGAAATTGCAGCCGAAGTGACCACTCTCCATTGGGACTGTTGTTCTGTGAGATGCTTCGAAGCCTGAACCACATCTGATCAAGCTGTCCGAATGTTCCCGCAGGCGGGACGCCATCCTTACCGTTCATTCTTCGCACCACCTTCCGCTATGCATTAACGTGCAGATCCCGGCATCTGAGGCCGCAAGCCACCGGGATAAGGCATCCTTTTCCCGGTTGAAGCCGACGATTCGCTGTGCGGAATATCTGCTGTTTACCGATGAGAGATTCATGCTGCACACTACTTTCCATTCAAATTTGAAACAAAAGGGACGTTTATATTCTATCCATATATTATACTATTTCTTAATCCGTAACTTCAGCAGACTTCGCAGCTGCATGAACCATTATTTTCATACTCAAAGGGGAGAGTGTAATGAAAAAACGCCTGTCTATACCGGCAGCCTTGCTGGTTATCGTGATGCTCGTCGGACAACTTGGACTGTATTCCTCTCCTGTCAAAGCAGCTCCAGATTCAGGGGGAGCGGTCGTAACGGAAACGAAGTCGTCCCACCGCGCAAACCGTCATGACCGGGAGCCGTTCAGGGTGTCAGTCTGGATCGGGTTCAGTGATCGCCTTGTCGTCGGTGGAGGCTAAGGATATTTTCCATCCATTTTGAGGGGGTGAGATTCATATGCCTGCGAGGACAGCAACACTCGAACGACCGACTACCGTTATTGTCACCTTACACAAGTCGCCTGATCATTATAGTGACGGATTTAACGTGTTGCCGTCTTCTTTTTGCTTTTCAATGACTAAGATGGCTTCCAAAATACTATATAGTATTTACATTTTGCAATACACAAGTTACAATAATTCCCATCCAATAACTGGGGATGAATAAAGTGTTAACACGGATTATGTGTTCGCAATTACTTTCAACCACATTGTTTCTCGTCACGTTGGGTTTGTTTTACCTATTAAAGATAATGCTGTCAGGGGAAATTTCGAGTACGACGGGAAGAATTTATTGTGTCATCTTTTTCGTCCCTCTAAGCGCGCTGTGGGTGATGCTTGTAAGCATGTATAATCGAAGAAATCCGAAAGACCGCATTAATGTCTGGGCAGTAATCCCGTTTGAACTTCGACTACTTCTATTGTTTACCCATAACTGCAGGAACAGTCATTTTGATTCCACCCAATGATGTCTATACTATAATCTCTTTCGGATTGATGGAATTGGGTAAATTTCTCGTCTATAGTCTGACAATATTGAAGTATAGCCGCGTCTGATTCTATTAAAACGGGCAGGTTTCAGCCTGGCGGGAAAGACGCAGGATGGCCAAGGGAAAAGTATGGTTTTGCTTATATGAAGTGGATTTGAACCTGATGGGTGACAGATCAGCGCAAATAATGTTCAAAACTAAGTTTATTTCTACTGAGGGGAGATCAAATTTCTATGAATACAGCCGTCAAGTTAATGCAAAAATTCAAAGACCGCGATACCCAGAATAAGCTGAAGGTCTATCGGGACAAAGCGGAGCTCATCAGGAACCGGAATTTGCATGCGTGGGACGATGGGCAGCTTCAAGCGGAATCCCTCCGGCTGCAAGAAAAAGCAAAATCGGGCACGCCTTTAGATGAGCTGCTTGTCGATGCTTATGCGTTAGTCTGCGAGGCAGCGAAGAGAAAGCTCGGATTACAGCCTTACGAAGTCCAGATCATGGCTGCCATTGCTCTACATGAGAGATTTCTGATCGAGCAGCATACCGGTGAAGGAAAAACACTCTCTGCTGTTATGCCTGCATATCTAAATGCACTGACCGGCAAAGGCGTTCATGTGCTGACTTTTAACGATTATTTGGCCAAGCGGGATGCGGAGTGGATGGGCCCAATCTATCGATTCCTCGGGTTAACGATAAATTCGGTTCAAGCCGGCATGAGCCTTTCCGAGAAACGGGAAGCGTATGCCAAGGATATAACCTATGTTACGGCCAAAGAAGCGGGATTCGATTACTTGCGCGACACAATCGCACTAAGCGAAGCCGATACCGTGCATCGTCCTTTCCACTACGTTATCGTCGACGAAGCGGATTCGCTGCTTCTCGACGAAGCGCGGGTGCCGCTAGTCATCAGCAGCGATTCGGCCTCTTTCAGGTCCGACGGCTTTCGTTTCGCAGAAGTGGCTCGGCAGCTCAAACAAGCAGAGCATTACGACTTCGACGAGTTCCAGCGGAACGTTTACTTAAATGAAGGAGGCGCTGCGAAAGCGGAATCGCTGCTGGGATGCGGCAATTTGTACGATAACCATAACAGTCACTTGCTGACGTCATTAAATTGCGCGCTGCATGCGGAATCGTTATTAAAGAAAGACGTCGATTATATCGTCCGGAACGGCAAAATCGAGCTGATCGAAGAATATACCGGCCGAGTGGCGGAGAACCGGTATTTGCCGGACGGGCTGCAAGCCGCGCTTACGGCCAAAGAAGGGCTGCAGTCCGTAGCCGGCGGGAAAATTCTTGGGACGATCACCATTCAACACTTCATCAGCCTGTATCCGCAGATTTGTGGAATGACGGCTACCGCGCATGCTTCCGCTATAGAATTCGAAGATATTTATGCACTGCAGGTCGTGCAAATCCCGCCGAACCGGCCAAACATCCGGATCGACCATCTGCACCGGATTTATACCCATAAAGAAGCCAAGCTTAAGGCACTCGTACAAGAAATTTCATCCGTCCATAGGACGGGACGTCCAATTCTCATTGGTACGTCAAGCGTCGAAGAGTCTGCTATGCTGGCAAAGGCACTAGCGGCTGCCGGCGTACCTTTCCATGTTCTGAATGCTAAAAATGACGCGGAAGAAGCCGACATTATCTCCAAAGCGGGAGAAAACGGTGCAGTGACGGTGTCTACGAATATGGCGGGACGCGGCGTCGACATTCGGCTCGGCGGCGGCGATCCCGTGCAAGCAGAGGTAGTCGCCAAGCTGGGCGGGTTATATGTGATTGGCACCCATGTGAACGAAAGCGTGCGGATCGACGACCAGTTGCGCGGGCGTTCCGGCCGCCAAGGCGACCCGGGAGCTTCCGTTTTTTATGTAAGCTTGGAGGACGAGTTGCTGCTTCGCTTCGGCATCCATAAAGCGGTTCGCGCTCCAAAGCAGAATGAGGCTCTTGAAGAGCCAGTACTCAGCAGCAAGATCACAAGTATTCAGCGTATTGTTATGGGCCAAAACTTCGATATCCACAAGGAACTGAACTGTTATTCAGATATGGTGGAGGATCAGAGGCGGCTTCTATACGAGGAGCGGCTCCGAATTTTGAAAGGCGAGAAGCCGATGAGTCCTTCGGAGCAGCGGGTCAGGCTTTTTTATATCGACGAGTTCTGGGCTGAACATCTTGCGTACATTTCTTACCTTCGCGAAAGCATCCACTTGGAGAGCCTTGCCAGCCGTAATCCGATCGACGAATTTCATGCGCAAATCACCGAAGCCTACGAGCAAATTCCTTCTAAAGTAAATAGTGCGTCGGAAAATATGCTTGAAAGGCTTGGAGGTTCGAATGACCCGGCGGAGTGGGAAAAGCTCGGTTTGAAGAGCCCTGCCTCCACCAGGACTTATATTATCAGTGATCAATACATCCAGAATAAGCGCAGCTCATGGACCGGAACGACTGTATTTGCTTATTGGATTCGCATGATTATGAGGCCGATATTCAGGCTGTCAAAATATTGATACAGCGTAGCTTTTTCAAAGATGATCGCGTTGCCGCCCATATGCTGCACGAAATAATGGCTGATCTGAACTATTCCCAGAAGATTTGGAAACAGGTCGATATGGCCGGCTACGAGCGAACGCTCGATACATGCTACACTGAAAATGTTTTCCGAAGCGAAGCGTTGACTCCCTGTTGACTTGAGATACCTCTTGCTGCTCTGTACGAACTTTACATCGACATATGCACAGCACAAAGAGCCCGCGTCAGATGCGGGCTCTTTGTGCTTACTCTTCCCCCGTAGCCACCGGATTCACCTCATACGAAATCCAGTCACTCCAACTGCCCGGATACAACTTCACATTCTTGTACCCGGCCTTCTCCAGCGCCAGCACATTCGGGCAGGCAGTTACGCCTGAGCCGCAGTAGCCGATGATCTCAGCGTCCTTATCCAGCTTGGAGAAATGCTCTTGCAACTCTTCGGCACTCTTGTAGCTTCCATCTGGATTCTACGTGTCTTTCCAGAAAAAATTAAAGGCGCCCGGTATATGTCCGGCCTTCTTATCCAAGGATTCTTCCAAACCCAAATATCGTTTTGCGGGCACAGGAATCGATGATGATAGGGAAGGCCGAAGCCGGAGGGTTAGCGAGTCCGGTCTCTGCGGAAACCTGGCGCATCTTGTCCACGTCAACCAGCATCTGTGTCTGCACATTCGGCTGAAAAGAACTGGGCACCCGCACCGGCTGATGATCCGTAACCGGGAATTTCTCTGCCTTCCAGGCGCTGAAGCCGCCCTCCAGAATGTAGACCTGTTCGTGTCCCAGATAACGAAGCAGCCACCAGAGCCGGGCGGCGTTCATACCGCTTTCGTCGTCATAGGCGACAATACGTGAATCATTCCCGATGCCAAAGCTTTGCTAGCCGCGCAGCGAATGCTTGCAGGTCAGGCAGTGGATGGCGTCCGCCGTGTTCCTCTATCGGGCTGAACAAGTCCAGCTCCAAATCGAGATAGACCGCCCGGAATATGCTCTTGCTCATAACTTGCTCTGCCTGCCTGGGGTTACCCCAGCGTAAAACGGCAATCCACAATTGTCTGCTCCGGTTCATAGAGCCTGGCCAGCAGCCAGCGTTTGGAAACGGTAGATTCCATAAGTATCCCATCCTTTGCTCAATCAAGATGAAATTTATTCTAACGGAAAAACCAGGGATTGGCAGGATATGATCCAAAAATAGCTAATTCCGGTCCACAAACTGAGCTTCGACGGCAGCGGTTGCCGGCGGCAGCTCCATACCTTGCTTCCAGATCAGAATCGGTTTGTCATCCTCCGGCCCATAATATATGGCCTTGATTTTCGTGGAGGGGTCTGTGCGTTTGCCATTTAATAGTTCGAGGTCTATAGTGTCGTACCTGTTGCCAAGCCCGATCTCCGCAGACTTTCTGGTTTTGATGACAGGCCGCATAGGAGTTATATAAAAGATTCCGTCACCCTCCGTTTGGCCTTTGACTCGATTCACCAGGTATCCATCGGTCATTTTCACATGATAAGCGATTTTTCCGTCCTTGAGCCGGCTTATATCGGTGATCTTGATAACATTAGAGGGTACTTCTGTAATATTCCAGCGGAATAAGCCGGTATACCCTAGAATGATAACGCCGCACACGGCTGTGGCCAGGAGCAGACCTTTGAGAAATGCCGCAGCTTTGGAGCGGTGCCAGTAGCCTTTGAAGCTGGCCAGACCGGTGCTTTCCTGTTTGTTCTTCACTATGACCTCAAAAGGCAGATTGCTGCTCTGTTGCAGCTTGTGCAACGCGGTGGTACATTGCTCGCAGGTAGCTAAGTGGGCCTCAATCGATTCCCTGGTATCTGCGCTGCACACCTCATCATAGTAGAGCGGCAGCAAATCCCCGACGACTTCGCAGGACAGTTTGTTCATCAATTTTCCTCCATTAATAAGTCTTGTATGATGTTTCTTGCGCGGTGAAATGTAACCCTGGCCCAGCTTTCTGTTCTGCCAAAAACCTCACTGATATGGTCAAAGGACAGCTCTCCGAATACCCTCAACGTAAAGACTTCCTTATAAGGCTCTTTCAGACTGTGCAGCAGCTTATGGATTCGCAGGGCTTCTGTTTTGTCAATCAGCTTTTGTTCAATCGAGAGGTTGTTTCCTCGTGTTTTTTCCTGTGGGTCGCCCAGATCGAAGCGTTTTTGTTTGTCCATATACTTGAAGTAGGTGTTTTTTGCGATTTGACACAACCAGACACTGATTTTACAATTGCCTTTGAACTGGTCAATATTTTTCACTGCTTTTACAAAGGTTTCTTGCGTAATCTCCTCGGCAATCTGTTGATCTCTGCTTAGAGACAACGCAAATAAGTATACATCCTGAAAATATTGCTCGTAGATTTGTTCTACATCAGCCACTTGTTCACCACCTTACATATATAAGATCCGATTGCGGGAGATTCGTTACAAAAACAAATAAGAGAAGGGCATAAGCCTATAGATACGATTGTAAGCCAGCTTTGGCCAGAGTGGAATGGAACGCTGAGAAAGCGGAGCGGCGGTTCAAATATATCGACGGGAATTCGCCCACTGAGGAGGAATCTGGACCGTATTCTAGCAAAGATAAAAGGATATCTTCGTGGCGTTGGTTACCTGTTACAACAATAGAAAAGATAAACTAAGAATTGAGAACATTCTAGTTGCTGTGAAATGTTACTGAATACTTGTAGCTCTTTTGTTTGCGCTTGTTGGTATGTTGTTTGGTAATAAGTCACCAGAAGATGATTCAACTAAATAGAACGCAACGAAAACGAAACGTCGCCGTTGGACCAGACGACTGAACGAAACCACGAAACGCAGACGTTTTCGTCGAGACCCTTTGACCTACCTCAAACAGATTGAAAATAAGTTGTGTTAGTAAATTAGTCAACCGTAGCAAAAAATGTCGTGTAGCTGATAATAGGACGAAATATCAAGAATCCATTGACAATAACACAGTTATCCTATAGGATTTAAAAAAAGATAACTGACTGACTAATCAATCGGGAGGGGGGTATGGATTGCTTATAGATGAAAACAACGGAAACATAGATCGTAGAACTCAACTGATGAAGATAGCGCTAGAGAAGTTTGCCCGACACGGATATCATCAGACGAAAATATCTGACATCGTTCAGGAAGCGGGCGTAGCCCAAGGAACCTTTTACTGGCATTTTAAGAGTAAGGAAGCCATTGCGCTGGAGATTATCGAAACGGGCAAGGAACAGCTGCTGCAAGTGATATCCCAAGGTTATCGTCAAGATCCCGGAGATATAACGGATATGGTAAAAGCTTCAGAAGTTCTGTTCCACCGGTTGTTCAATTTCGCCGCAGATAACCGCCATCTTATGGAGATCCTCCTCATGGGAAATGGGGCCGACCAAACAATAAGGAACCGTA
The DNA here is from genome assembly GCF_014644435.1 of Paenibacillus albidus. Taxonomy (GTDB): domain Bacteria; phylum Bacillota; class Bacilli; order Paenibacillales; family Paenibacillaceae; genus Paenibacillus_AQ; species Paenibacillus_AQ albidus. The sequence continues at coordinate 57,712 of NZ_BMKR01000004.1, forward strand.
TTTCGGCTACCCGAAATGCGATGGAGCAAGCTTTTCGCCACAATATAGAAAGAGCGATAGAGCTTCAAATGCTACCTGAGGGAATAGAGGTTGAGCTTCGCGCTGCTTTGTTGATGAGTATGTGTGACGGTTTGCTCTCACGCTGGTTATTTGGCTCCGAAGAAATTCATACAAAGGTTGCGCAAGCCTCTGCACAGCAATTAGCCACTGAATTGGCCAATTTCGAATTTTACGGATTGTTGGGAAGAATATAGAAAAAGGGAGAGAAACCATATGATAAAACGTAAATTTGCTGTGGTTACAATAACAGCTCTAGCAGTGTTCGGTCTGGTTCTAAGTGCTTGCGGAGGGAACTCGGACTCGGGAATTAAAGCAACAAATGAACTGGAACAAATTAAAGAAGCGGGCGTGATCAAGGTCGGTACAATGGGAACCTATCCACCGTATACCTTTTTGAATGAAAAGAAAGAAGTAGATGGCTTTGACCCTGATATCGCCAAGGAAATTGCCAAACGTCTTGGAGTGACAGCAGAATTCACGACTCAGGATTTCTCCGGGCTGATCCCAAGTCTGCAAGCAAAGAAATTCGACATCGTTATTAGCCAGGTTACGATAACAGATGAACGTAAGAAGCAAATTGATTTCACGGATTCTTACATCACGAACAATGTCAAAATTATCGTCAATACTAAAAATACAGATATCACGAAGCTGGAAGACTTCAAGGGGAAGAAGATTGGGGTTGGACTGGGAACGAACGATGAAACCTACCTGCGTACCGAAGTGCTGCCAAAAGTAGGTGATTTCGAGATCAAGACGTATGATGACGTCATTACCTCACTGAAAGATCTGGATGCAGGACGGATTGATGCTACCATTAATAATCTGTATGCCTTGAAACCGGTTGTGGATGAGAATGGCTTTCAGATTAAAGCGGTTGGTGAAGCAATCAAATCCGATATGGCGGGTGTAGCTCTTCACAAGGATAATACAGAACTGCGGGATGCAATGAATAAAGCTTTGGCGGATATGAAGGCAGACGGCACCTACGATACTCTTTTTCAAAAATGGTTCAATGAGACACCCGCAAAATAAATGTTGGAGCGTGCGCCCTATGGCGGGAAGGGGGTAGTATCTATGCAACTCGTGTTCGACAACCTGCCCTTCTTGTTGAAGGGAGCCGGTTTTACCTTACTGCTGACGCTTGTCTCCATGTTCTTCGGTCTGATCATCGGACTAGTGGTGGCTATCGCCCGCCTCAAAGGGAATCTGCCGATTCGGTGGATCGCCCGTTTCTATGTGTCTATCATTCGCGGTACACCGCTCCTGGTACAGATTGTTATCATTTATTATGGGCTTGTGGATTATGGAATTACGCTCGGTTCCCTTACAGCAGCCTATATTGCGCTTAGTGTGAATGCCGGGGCTTACTTGTCTGAGACGTTTCGCGGGGCCATTCTGTCTGTTCCGAAGGGACAATTGGAGGCTGCTTATTCAACCGGAATGACGCCATGGCAGGCGATGCGCAGAATTGTGCTGCCCCAGGCTATGCGCATTGCCATTCCACCTATGGGGAATACGTTTATTGGTATGCTGAAGGAGACCTCACTCGTTTCGGTTATCACGGTCAGCGAACTGCTGCGTCAAGCACAGCTGCTCATTGCCCAATACTATCAATATATGCCTTTTTACCTGGGGATCGGAGTGATGTATTGGATTATGAGTACAGGGCTGGCCTTCATCCTGGAACGGTTCGAACGGAGATTAGCCAAAGCTTACTAAACATGGAGATGACGTTAACATGATAACGACTACAGGCTTATCCAAGCATTTTCAGGATCATGAAGTGCTGAAGAGCATTAATATAGAGGTGGCAGCACAAGATATTGTCGTCGTCCTGGGACCGAGCGGTTCAGGCAAAAGCACATTGCTTCGCTGCTTAAATGGTCTGGAGGACATCTCAGGTGGCAGCTTTGAAGTAAATGGTATTGTGGTGGATGCCACAGCCTCCAGACGTTTGCGTCAGCAGGCCACCAGGAATATCCGCAAGCAGAGCGGGATGGTGTTCCAGCAATTTAATCTATATCCACACAAAACAGCGCTCGGCAATGTGATCGAAGGTCTGATCACCGTGAAGAAGCTGCCGAAGGATCAAGCTGTAACTATAGGCCGAAAGCTTCTGGATCGCGTTGGACTGGCGGACCGTGAAGAATATTATCCTTCCCGGCTCTCTGGCGGGCAACAACAAAGAGTGGCGATTGCCCGTTCTCTGGCCATGGAACCCGCAGTAATGTTATTCGATGAACCTACTTCTGCGCTTGATCCCGAGCTTGTGGGTGAGGTGCTGAGTGTGATGCGTGAGCTGGCTCAGGAGGGCATGACGATGCTGGTCGTGTCGCATGAGATGAAGTTTGCCCGTGAAGTGGCGACCAAAATCATTTTGATGGCAGATGGGAACATCATCGAAGAAGCGGCTCCGCAGCGGTTTTTTGAAGATCCAAAAGAGGAAAGGACGCGCAGATTCTTGCGTCAGATCAATGAAATTTAAGGAAGAAGGTTAAAATATAGTGAAAGTTTCGACAATTTGGAAGGGTAAACGGATGTTTAATTCTATAGGACCTTCAGGTTATTCTGTAGAGATGGATGCAACTCCCAAATACGGCGGAAACGGCGAAGGCATGACTCCCATGGAATTGCTGCTGGCTGGTTTGGGAGGCTGTATGGGTATCGATATCACGATGATTCTGGACCGATTCCTATCTGGGATCACACGACTTGAAATTGAAGCAGATGGCACACGCAAGGAAGCGAATCCTTCCGGATTTACAGCGATTGATCTGTTCTTTCATATCGATGGGGATGTCCCCGATTACCGGCTCTGGAAAGCCATCCTGATGGCTGAGGAGAAGTATTGTGCCGTCTCTGATTCACTCAAGGCAGAGATCCACTTGCATTTAATCCTCAATGGAGTAGAGGTAAAGAAACCCGAGAAAGCAATCTAATGCTATGATTGGACTGAACCAAGAGACGTATGAGTCTGCTGGTTCAGTCCTCCAAATTCCTTATACATATTTCGTGCTAATTTTATTCTTCCCCCGTCGCCACCGCATTCTCCTCATACGAAATCCAATCACTCCAGCTCCCGGGATACAATCTCACATTATTGAATCCCGCACGCTCCAGCGCCAGCACATTCGGGCAGGCAGTTACGCCTGAGCCGCAGTAGACGATGATCTCAGCGTCCTTATCCAGCTTGGAGAAATGCTCCTGCAACTCTTCGGCACTCTTGTAGCTTCCATCTGCATTCTGCGTGTCTTTCCAGAAGAAGTTAAAGGCGCCCGGTATATGTCCGGCCTTCTTATCCAAGGACTCTTCCAAACCCAAATATCGTTCGCGGGCACGGGAATCGATGAGGATAGGGAGGGCCGAAGACGGAGGGTTAGCAAGTCCGGTCTCTGCGGAAACCTGGCGCACCTTGTCCACGTCAACCAGCATCTGTGTCTGCACATTCGGCTGAAAAGAACTCGGCACCCGCACCGGCTGATGATCCGTAACCGGGAATTTCTCTGCCTTCCAGGCGCTGAAGCCGCCCTCCAGAATGTAGACCTGTTCGTGTCCCAGATAACGAAGCAGCCACCAGAGACGGGCGGCGTTCATACCGCTTTCGTCGTCATAGGCGACAATACGTGAATCATCCCCGATGCCGAGCTTCGCTAGCCGCGCAGCGAATGCTTGCGGGTCAGGCAGTGGATGGCGTCCGCCGTGTTCCTCTACCAGGCCGGACAAGTCCAGCTCCAAATCGAGATAGACCGCCCCCGGAATATGCTCTTGCTCATAACTTGCTCTGCCTGCCTGGGGTTGCCCCAGCGTAAAACGGCAATCCACAATTGTCAACTCCGGTTCATAGAGCCTGGCCAGCAGCCAGCGTTTGGAAACGGTAGATTCCATAAGTATCCCATCCTTTGCCTACTTTATTATGGAATTAATTATAGCGGAATAGCCGCTAATTAGTATACATTCATGAATTGGGCTTCGATGTTATCATTCGCGGCCCCGGAATGCTGATCAGGAGCTGGCTATATGGGGAGTAGAACTACCTACATTGCGGACCCCTCGTCGGCAGCTAACATCAGCTGGTATATTTTCCGTGTGGTATTTACATTGCGGACGGTCATATAACGGTATAGTTTGGTGCCGATGAGCTTGGTCATTCCGCTTGCATTGACGTTCTCCCGTTCCACAGAATATAGCATTGCACCAGATACATAGATTAGAGTGCCAATCCCGGACTTAAGCGGCAGCTCGTCCAGTACAGAGGCTGTATTGACCTCATCCCAAAGGAACATCACATCACTTTTCAGCTGCTCATCGTTGCTCCATGAATCAGGAAGGGCTTCAATGACTGTCCGAATCTCATCCATACTGCGGACGATCACCCGAATGCTTAGGCCGAAATCCTTGGCGATGGCTTGTTCGAGTACCTCAGGCAGCTGCTCTTGCGGGTAGGTTTGACTTGCAAAAATAATATTGCCGGAATTAATGTAGGTTGTCACGGAAGTGAGTCCTGCTTGTTCAAAGGTTTCTTTCAGCAGCTTCATGCTGATTTTGTTGTTGCCGCCCACGTTGATGCCCCTTAATAAGGCTACGTAAATCATATGTATCCCTGCCTTTCGCTCTCAATATGATTTTATTATAGAAGCGGCCTGAACGAATGACAAATAATTGGAGATTAACCGGATGCTGAATACGGGTATATATGGAGAGGGTATGTCAGGAGTGAGAGGAAAGCAGGATCGAGTAGAGATTGTAAACAGGAGAGGCGGAAGCTTATGTACTCATTATCTGTAGAGGAACTTGTCGATGTGGAGAATCACGCTTGGGAGGAAGTCAGAGAGCTGTTAAGCCAAGGAATAAGTACATATAGAACGATAACTGCGGAACCGGAAGCCGCCGCGAATACACTGGTTCGTCTGCAGGTGAGCACCAAGTCATATTTGGGAGCTATTGCCTACGAGACCGGCGGGATTGTGTTTGAGCATGGGTGGATTTCGCTGCTTGGCGCGGGTGGAGACGGCATTTATGGCAGCTTGACTTCGTGGAACGGGTTATCGGGTTTTGAGGATACCCCGGCACTTTGTGGGATGCTGATCGTGGCTTATGATATGGCGGGCGGGTTTTTCGGACTGGATACAGGACGTTTTGGCCAGACGGGCCATATCTATTATTTTGCCCCGGATACATTGGAATGGGAATCTACTGAACTAACCTATTCCGGTTTCATCGGTTGGCTGGCTGAGGGGGATCTGAATCTGTTCTATGAAACGTTTCGCTGGGAGGGCTGGCAGGATGCTGTCGGCAACCTTCAGCCAGGCCAGGTGTTTAGCTATTATCCGCCGCTGTGGACAGCAGAGGGCAGCGGTGAGCTCAGCAGCAAAGCGCCGATCATGGTAACGGAGGTCTGGAAAGCGGCAAGCAACGGGTCCTGAACCTCTCTGCATACTTATGGCCGTGTGCTGATATTCACCGCAGCAAGTATGCAATCTGAAATTCTAAACGAACATGGAGTGAAAACAGATGTACAAACTAGAAGACATTTGATTTCTTCTGTCTGACGGACACCATCGAGATGAAGATTGGGCGGCTCAAGCTGCTGCGCTTATCCGCTGAAGTGGATAATTACACGGATATCCTCATCGTATGGCATGCAGGCTCGCAAAAAATCGGTTACTACGATGTAGAACATCAGGAATACAAAGCTTTGGCCAAATTCGCGGATTTCATGGCCGATCCAGTGAAATATATTGGCCTACAACTTGACGGGTAACACAGAAGTAGCGGCAAAACATCTACAGTCCAACATTACAGGAGGTATTCATATGAGCGGAACAGAGCATCTGCAAAAACATCAGATTCACGTTTGGGTAGGCACTTATACCGGGGATGACGACACCTGGAGCCACTATTTCGACCAGGATGAATACGGAGCGGATTGCGGGTTTTGTACAGACACGGGTATGGAATGGTTCGACTATGATTTTTTTGCCGAGTATAACGCAGGGGAAGTGCTTAAGGTTGAAGACGTCTTGCTTGAAGTGCCTTTCTCGGAACAGTTCGAGGACGAACTGTTTGCAGCTTGCCTCCAATATGGGGTAAAAAGAGCCACTCATTGTGTCAGCCTAATGGATTTTGACGGCAGTGCCAAGCCCGGTCAAGCCTATAATCAACTGGTTTATGTCGGTGCATTCAAGGCAATGGCATGAAGAGCGGCGCGGACTCGAACGTTCAGGTACGCTCTGTTGTGTCTGAGGCCCTGCGGTTTCCGGGATCGCAGCACGAGAACATGGGGTATCGGCTGCATCTCCATAAACCGCAGTTGCTGGACGTGGTGCAGTATGATTGGGTGCAAATAACAGTGGGTACAGCCGGCACTTCCTCCTGGGCAGCTTTTAGGGCCGTGGTGATGGATTCTCGCCCCGAATCACTGCTGATCTATGCCAGTCCACAATATGGTCCCCAGCTGCAGCACATGCAGAAACTCAAGCGGATATTCTCGCCTCTACAATCCATCCAAGGGGCGGAGCAGCTTATCGAGAGCTACGGCTATATGCCTCCGTTTCATTACCATGAAATTTCCTGTGTGGCCTGGGAGGTGACCGAGCGCGGTACAGACAAAAATCTGCTGCTGGCGATTCTTTCCTCTCCCGCTGTCCCCGCCTCGCAGCACATTGTCTTCCGCTTTGACGGTGTCCATGAAGACAACCTTTCCCCGTTCGAGGATAAGAATGTGATCCTCCAGCTTGATTTTTCATATGAAGGTGAAAGTATCCGGGTTAAATGTGATTCGGAGCAAGGATTTGGCGGACAATTTCTGTGCCGTTCTGTCAGCATTGGCCGGGACAGTTGAACTTCCAACTCCTTCGTTGCTGGTAGTTCAAGCTCTTTCTTTTTGTTAAAATAAGGGGGGAACGACCAGGCGGTTATACAGAGAAAGGAGCATAAGGCTACGGAATATTTACTAAAACGTCATTGGCCGGAATGGAATGGAACGATTCAGCAGCGCGCCGGAGGATGGAACAATACAACCTTTTTTGTGGAAAATAGAGCAAAGCGGGCGGTGCTGCGCATTTATAACACGCACAGGGACAAAGACAAGATCGAATTTGAACATGACATCTTACATGAGCTGGGCCAGCTGCCCTTATCATTTCAGGTACCCATGCCAATTCCGACGGAATCCGGTGTTACATTGGCACTTACGGAGGAGGGCAAATATGCCTGCCTGTTCAAATATATTGCAGGTGAATCTCCTGTGGCGGAAGATACCGGTTATGCCTTTTCTTTTGGCGAAGCGGCAGGGGAAATGTCCGCAGCTCTTGCAGCAGTAAATACACAGCTGTCGCCGGTGTATCGGCCCTATTATGAACTTCAGCACGCCTATCCGCTGTGCAGCAGGGACAGCATCCGGGAGTTGTGCCAACATCCGCCGGAACCTTTGAGGGAGCTGCAGCTGGAGTTGAACGTTCTGCTCGAGGCTTATGAGGACATTGTTGATTCATTGAGTGAACTGGAGCAGCTGCCCCATCAGCTTGTGCATGGAGATCTGAATGCTTCCAATCTGCTGGTGGAGCGAGGCGATCCCGGGCAAGTGGCTGCGCTGCTGGATTTTGAGTTCTGTACCCGGGATGTGCGGGCGATGGAGCCGGCGGTCATTTTGTCGGGTTTTCTGGGGGAAGCCGGTGAAGAAGAGAAGGTTAAGGAATTCTGCCGGGGCTACAGCCGCCGGGTGCGCCTTGCTGAAGCTGAGATTGCCGCTTTCCCCACACTGATGAAGTTAAGAAAAGTGGATGTATTTCTGCATTTTGTAAGCCGCTTTCTGGAGGGGACCGATAAGTCGGAGGTACTGTGCGAGCAGGTAAAGCTGTTGTCCGCAGATATCCGGCAGCTCTCTGCCCGGAGCTTGGAGATGCAGGAGCAAATGAGGCAAGCGATGATGGAAGAGAGGAAATGAGAGCAGGAGCCGGGAGGAAATCCCGGCTTTTTTTGAAAATATAAGAATTTATATGTTTCACGCTATATATTATCCTTCTATTTCTCGCTGAAACACCCCGTCCTTTAAAAGGACGGCGTAGCCGTTTTCACTTGGAATGCTTAATCGAATAGTTCTTTTCGTGCCATCAATTTTTGCCGCTTCGTCTACGGTAGAGATGCAGGAGCAAATAGGAGACGGCAAATGCTGCTGTAACCAGCCATAAAGGGATACGCGGGTCCAGCTTGTACGCCCAACCGCCGATGATGCCCGCAGGTGCAGTGAAGAGCAGGATCAGTACGGAGAGCATAGAGAAAACTTTAGCCCTTTTATCGTCGTCGATGGCATTCTGCACGGCAGCTTCCAGATAAGGTGAGCTGATCATGAGGCCCACTGCTGCCAGTATGGTGCTGAACCCAATCCAGACAAGGCTGGACGAAGGGTATACCACCAGCATTACATTCGACAGCGCGGAGAGTCCAAAGCCTGCCATCATAGAGCGATTGGCACTCTGATCAGGGATTTTGGGCATAAGCAGCCAAAGTGTCAGCAGCATAATTACGGAGGAAACTGCCGGAAACAGGGAAATGATGCCGCTCTCCAGCAACAAATAATCTGCCAGATACAGCGACAGATAGGTGGTCTTCAACGTCGCCTGAAAGTTGAACAGGATGTACACACCAAAGATCAGCAGCAGATTGCTGTCTGCCCACAGCTCACGGAAAGCGCCGCCATATTCGACCATGCTCTGCTTGAGTCCCAGCTCACGCGTTTCCAGACGTTTTTTGATCCCGGCTTCGGTTTCGCGGGTGGTTAAATGACGGCCCACGAATTGAAAGGTCATGAAAAGAAAAGCGAGCACATACATGATCCGCATGCCCTGGACCATTCCGTAATGGTTCACGAGCAGGCCGCCCAGTGGTGCGAACAACCCGCCGATGACACTGATGATCTGCAGCAATGTGAACACATAAGTCCTGTCGGCGGGTCGGGTGTCTTCTACAATCAGGCAGTAAAAGGCAATATGCGGCACACGCTGGAAGCCGTTTATGACGGCAGCCGCCACAAAAAACCACAGGTTCTGCGAAAAGGCCCACAATAAAGTAGCCAAGCTCCAGCTAAGCAGGTCAAAATATAAAATAGCCCGCTTGCGTCCCAGACGGTCCGTTAAATATCCGCTGAGCAAAGAAGAGAACACCTGCACGATCAGTCCAATGGTGGTAATCCAGCCAATGTTCAACTCCGTCATCCCCAGCTCGTACATATAAAGGGTGGCATAGGTGGAGAACATGCTGAACGGGATCAGGAAAAACGGCTCAAAGGCCAGACAGCCCCGGCTGTTTCCCTGCAGCCGGGCAAATAAAGGTCTTGCCATAAGGTAATCCTCCAGGGTCATAATACAAATCTATTAAAAAGATAATTATATGATAAAGCCAATGACTCGGAAAGTGAATTTTTACGAGTGCAAAATCAACATGGAGTTATTTGCGTTCCAACAACGCAAATAGGATAATTAGCAGAATATAGGGAGAGGGGGACTACTATGGGAGAAGAATGGGTTCACTCGATGAGTGGCGTTCCTTGGACTTCAGCCAAAATGAATAAAGCTGTTCAAAAGCTGAGACACAGGGCTACAATTGGTTTTGCGTATGAGACAGACCACGCGGACGATCTGGTCAAGCTGGATGAGCGGGTATTTGCCAAACGGCCGGATCTGATCCTGCATGTCTGGGCAACAGGGAAAAAAGGGGGATATTCGGAGGAATTCATGGAGTTGCTTGCGGGATTAAAGCATGTAAAGGCGCTGCAGCTGGATTTCCGGAAGGAACAGGATCTGAGCAAGCTGGAAGCCTTGAACAGGATTGAATTCCTGCGTCTCCATACTGCCAAGCCGCTAAATCTTGATTTTATCCGGGCGTATAAGCAATTAAGGTTCCTGGAACTAAGGGGAGGATTTGTTGATTTGACGCCGCTCGCGGATTGTATCCATCTGGATACGTTGATTCTAGGCTGCACGGTTAAGCAATTGGAATTTGCCCGGAATTTGCCGCTGATTTATTTGATGCTGGATAACTGTAAAATAACTTGTCCGCTCGACGCGCTTGCCGGCTCGAAGCTGAAAATGCTGAGCTTGTCTTCCATCCCGAATCTGATTGACATTTCGGAACTTGGAGAGTTCAGGGAGCTGGCTTATTTAAGTTTGACTTTGTCCAAAGTAAAGCAGCTATGCGACTTCTCCAAGCTGGTGAACCTGCGGGAACTGGAATTAAAATATATGAAATCTCTGGAGTCGGTAGCGAGCATCTGGGCGGCCGACAGACTAGAGCAGCTGGTGTTGTCGGAAATAAATACGGGGATCAAGGCAGAGGCTTTTGCTGGACTTGCGCAAATGCAAAACCTTCGCCAGGTGGATTTCCAGTTCATTGATTTCAACAAAGGTCGTATTGCTGCGATGCGTAAACATATGCAGGAGGCGGGCAAGGAACATCTTCTTTATGAGAACATTCCTGAGGACAAGCGGTTGAAGTCTATGGCGATTATGCATCTCTCCAGCATTTTGATGTAGAGATACATGGGGAGAAGCTAAATTACAACTGCAACGGGTACTTCCGTTTTTGGCTTGCAACATGATTTGGGCAAAAAAAATCGCCCCTAAATGTGGCGGAAGTGTGAATTTTATAAAATTACTGCTTATATTATACCATAAAAATACAAAAAAATCAAGTATTGTTTCACTCACCCTCTTAATGCTACAACTGAGATGAGGTGATGGAGAATGGAAAATAAAAGTTTAACTGCGCTCGTCAGTGCGTTCTCAAGAGCGTATCACGCAGAGCATAATCAGATCAAAATTTTTGATGATCAACTGGCCAGACAACTATTGACCGATGAGGAATACGAGAATATTGCCAGCAATATGTCACAGGCGATTGCTTTTTTCCAGCCCGGGTTTGCTGGTTCACAGGAGCAGGCGCTGCGCAGAATCGTTGATCATCAACTGTCTCCATCTCCACTTGGCAGGGCAGCATTTGCTGAACAGGCACTTGCGGTTGCCGCCACATTGGGTGCCAGACAATATATTGTTTTTGCCGCAGGTTACGACACCTTCGCTTACCGCCAGCCGGAGTGGGCAGCGAAGCTGCAAATCTTTGAAATCGATCATCCTGCTACTGCAGCCGACAAACGCAGACGTGTATCGGCCCTGCATTTGGATGCGCCGTCCAATCTGCACTGCATTTCAGCCGACTTTCGTGATCCGGATTGGCAGGACCGTGTGCTGGCCAACCCCGCTTTTGACCCTGCTCTAATCAGCTTTAGCAGCTTGCTGGGAATCAGCTATTATTTACCCAAGGATGTGTTTAAGCAATTCTTGTCAGCGATTGCTTCATTGCTCCCGACCGGCAGCAGCATCGTCTTTGATTATCCCGATGAGCAGACGTTCACGTCGCAGGCAGGTGAACGGGCGCAGAAGCAGGTGATGATGGCCGCGCGGGCAGGGGAGCCCATGCAGGCAAGCTATTCTTATTCGGAGCTGGAGCAGATGTTGGAAGAGGCCGACATGCTTATCTATCAGCATTTGACTCCTGTAGAAATTACCGGACAACTGTTTCACGCCTACAATGACAGCCAGCCTGCACATAAAATAACGGCATTCGATAATGTGAACTACTGTTTGGCGGTTAAACGATAATTTGCTGTAAAAAGCCCCCGTAGGTCGCGGGCTTTTTGCCTTTATTATTCCGCAGGGGAAGGCTCCAAGCTTAGGATCACATTTCCTTTTTTATGTCCTTTTTCCACATACCTGTGAGCCTCGGCACACTCTTCGAGCGGATAACGTCTGTCTATTACCGATTGTAGCTTCCCCGCCTCAACAAGCGCTTTAAGGAAGACCAGATTTTCTTTACTCTGTCTTAGGCCTGCAGCCGTAAACATCGCTTTTTTGCTGCCGATTTTTGAAGTCCATAACATCTGGAGCATAATTCCCAGTGAAGGGGCAGTGGAGAGATAGACACCCTTTGGTTTTAGCGAGCTTTTGCAGCGTGAATATGAATTTTTGCCTACCGCATCAAAAATAATGTCATAGGTCTGACCATTTTTGGTGAAATCCTCTTGGGTATAATCAATTACTTTGGCAGCTCCCAGGGATTTAACTAATCCAAAATTCGCGGCACTGCATACCCCGGTAACCTCTGTACCGAAGTATTTGGCGAGTTGGACTGCATAAGCCCCGACTGCTCCAGAAGCACCATTAATAAGAACTTTTTGTCCACGCTGAATCTTTGCAGCATCTCTAAGGAAAATCAATGCTGTTAACGCCCCGTCACAGACGCCGACGGCTTCAGCATAGCCCATATTGGCCGGTTTTGTAGCCAGCGTTTCGTTTTCACTCAGACATTTGTATTCGGCATGAGCACCGAAGCTTTTTGGACTAACTCCAAAAACCTGGTCACCTTCTTTAAATAACTTTACGTTTTTGCCTATGGATTCAATTTCACCGGCCAGTTCTACCCCCAATATTGCATTTTTTGGTCTTCTGAAACCATACATTAATCGGACAGCAAAGGGGTCGGCCTTGCGGAAAGCACAGTCAGAAGGAGTTACAATTGCTGCATGTATTCTTATCCGTACTTCATCGTCCTTGGGTACAGGTAAGGCTTCCTCCTTGAGCTGAAGAACTTCCGGTGTTCCGTATTTTGTACATACGATGGCTTTCATAAATACTCCTCCTTATTGTCTAAAAAAAACACTTCTTCGAGCGGTGAGTTGAAGACGAGCGCAATCCGAAAAGCCAATTCGAGAGAAGGGGAGTATTTTTCCTTTTCGATGGATACAATGGTCTGCCTGGTTACCCCTACTTTTTCAGCCAATTGTTGTTGTGTCATCTCATTATGTTCAAATCGTAATTTCCGAACGTTGCTGCGAATAAGCAATTTACCCATTCTAGACACCTCTCCGGTAAAGATAGAGCTGCGTGATTACTCCAACCACCTCTGACAGCAGCCCCGAGAAAATAAGGATGATAAACATCGCATAAGGCGGCATGTTCAGGACCAGCGATCCCATCGATAAAACAAAGCCAAGTATAAACACATAATGAGAATTCCGGGACGCTTTTAATTCAATTAACTTGTCAAGCTCATCAGTAAAGGAAGGTTCTTTTTCATTTGTAGTTATTCTGTAAATAATGTTGAACACGATAGTGATGATGATTTTGGCGGCAATCGACACCGGAATCAAGATTAGAATGACAGAAGCCCAGAAACGGAAGGTTTCTGCCGACTCTTGGACGGCTTCCGGGTAGGTTTGAAACACATATAAGCAATAGAAGCCAAAAATCACTATGGTGCTGAATAAAGAAACAACGTTCTTTTTTTCTTGATAGGACATCATTTGCTCCTCCTGTACGTTGAAATATACTTCGAGTAAAAGTATGTGTACATAATGTAATATAAATAATACACAAAGTAAAGTATTTTTAACATTGGTTTGCGAACTAGCATTGATAATGATTTTCAATTAGAACAGAGACAGCAAAATAATCATGCCATAGCTTATGAATAGGTTCAGCAGCTTTTGGCCAGGAGGAATAATTCATGTTAATCCAAACCAGATCCATTATCGTTGAAAAAGGAAACAGTGAACAAGTAGTCGAACGCTTCAGTGGCCCCGGCCCTTTATATGAAATGGAAGGACTGATTGATTATACAGTGATGGTCAATAAAAGGAACAAAGAGCAAGAAGAAGTTCTGGTGATGATTCGCTGGGAATCAGAGGAAGCCTGGAAGAACTGGGAGAAAAGTGACGCACATCTGGAGGGCCACCCCAAGAGCAGGGGGCAGGAGAAGCCGGCTTATGTGGTTAGCACCAGCGTGAATATGTACCAAGTACAGGCTGTAAAAGAAGGTAAGGCTTCCGGTAAGCAGTTGTAGAAAAGTTGCATATTAACACCCCCTTGATCTTAGTCGAAGCCGTCTATTACATTCCCTTTCTATTATGGAGTAGTGCCCTTATTCAGAAGTGAGGTGCACACCAATATACTAGAAAGTAATGAGGTGGAGAGACGCATTATGAGATTAACGGGAAAAAACATCATGAAAGTTCTATTATGTATCGTTATTATGTCGGGACTTACCAACATGACAGGGTTCGGGCTGCCACAGAATCATGCCGAAGCCGCCGCCGAGAGAACCTTTAAGATTGCGGTTCTGCCGGATACACAAATGTATTCCAGGTATAAACCTGAAATTTACAATGCGCAAACGGAGTGGATCAAACGGTTTCAGTACAGTGAGAATATCGTATTCACTACACATCTCGGCGATATTGTCGATCAACGGACCAAGCAGGACGAATGGATCAATGCCGACAAGGCGATGAAGATCCTGGATGCTGCCGGAGCCCGTTACGGATATATTGCGGGAAACCATGATGTTGCCGATTGGGTAGATGATGACAACCGCAATGATAACGATCAATATAATAAATATTTCAACCAGTATTTCAAACCGGCTGTCCGGATGAAAGACAAGGTTGCAGGGGTCTCCCCCAAAGGCTATAGCTCTTATTATACGTTCGAAGGCAACGGCAAAACCTTTCTCGTTCTGTTCCTGGATTGGAGAGCGGGTGCAAATACATTAGCCTGGGCCAATAAAGTTCTGGAGGAGAACCCAAGTTATCCGGCCATTCTGGCTACCCATGAGCTACTGAACATTGCGAGCGACCGCAAAACGGCAACGATGACCGATAACGGGCAAAAGCTGTGGGATCAGTTGATCAAAAGCAACGATCAGATCTTTTTAACCTTAAGCGGGCACAATCATGGCTCAGCTTCCATGGTGAAGACCAATGATTATGGACATGAAGTGTTCATGTCACTGATTGATTATCAAGGTTATTATATGGGCGGAAACGGACTGATGCGCACGCTTGACTTCAATTTGGATGCAGGAACCATTACAGCCAAGACATTCTCCCCATGGGTAATGAATCTTCCGGAAGACACCCGTGATGATTCGTATGATCTGGAGGAATTGACGGAGCCTGAGGCTAAATTTACGGTACATATGAATTTTAATGAGCGCTTCAAGGGGATCTGGGACAGTCAGAACCGGGTACCGCAAGCTGTCAATACGGATATTACGGTCAAAAACGGGCAAACGTTCAAAGGTAAATTAAAGGCGGCAGATGCTGACGGGGATGCGCTTTCTTATGCGCTGCTTGATCCCAAGCCGACGCTCGGCACTGTAACCTTAACAGATGAAGCTAGCGGTGCCTTCACATACACACCGTTTGAGAATGCCTCGGGAACAGATACTTTTGCTTTCAAGGCGAGTGACGGCAAAGCCGATTCCTCACCTGGGAGTGTTACGGTTAAGATCCGCAGTGCAAGTATGGGCAGCGGGGAGGTGGCACACTGGAAGTTCGAAGCTCCGGCAGACGGTTCATTTAACGTTAAGGATATGACGGGAAATGGCAACAATCTGATCCGGGTTGACCAAATGACCAAAGATGTGCCGGATATTACGATGGAGTGGTCTACAGACAAATCACCTTTCTCCAAGAGCGCTGGAAGCCTGCAAATCTCCAGCTACAAAAACCCTGATGAAATCTCTTATCTGCAAACCGTAGACGAGGCGCCAATGAATGCTATGGAGTTCAAGGACGGTTATACTATCGAAGCTTTTGTGCGTATCGCCAAGAACTTTGATGCTGCTAAAAACGGCTGGATGAGCGTACTCGCCCGCGGCGGCACTGGGAAAGATGCGAATAAAACTGACGGTGACCGGGACGAGCCTATTGCGACACTCTCCGTGTCTACCCTCAAAGAAATGCAGTGGGCCGTATATCCTACCAACCTGAACGGGCTGAAAACCAACTGGTCGGGCGAGACCATGTTCGATTGGGTACATGTCGCCGTTGTCAATGACGGACATCTAAGCTATATGTACGTTAACGGCTCGCCGGTGCTGCGCAACAACGAAGGAACGAGCGGGGAGTCGCAAGGAATTGCCACGGCTATGAGAAACGGCAAACCGATTCCTTGGATCGTCGGTGCTTATCATTATGATAATATCTTTGAAAAGGGGTTCAACGGCGGAATTAATGAAATCCGTATCACAGACCATGCGCTGGACAAAAGCGAGTTCCTGATTAACGAAAATGAAACACCGGTGGCGGCTGCAGACACTGTTTCCGTTTCACAAAACACCGTCCTGAATGGCCGTGTTACGGCAACCGATGCGGACCAGAATCCGCTGACCTATCATCTTGCTAAAGAGCCGTCCAATGGAACAATAATATTAAATGAGGCTGACGGAAGCTTTAAATACACTCCAAAATATAATTACAATGGTTCTGACTTTTTCACTTTCCGGGCTTACGATGGTAAAGAGTATTCAGAGGAGACCCGGATTGACGTTACTGTATTGCCGAATCATACACCTGAAGCACTGAACGGCGATTTTAAAGTCACTCCAGGAGAAGTCTACCAAGGCAAGCTCCAGGCTACGGATGCCGATGGCGATCCGCTGCGGTACGCTGTAGTTAAACAGCCGGCTAAAGGCACCCTCAAGGTGATGGATGCTGCCAGCGGGACGTTCACGTATACTCCGGCAGATGGCCAAGAAGGAGTGGACTATTTCACGTTCCAGGCCACGGACGGCAAGAATCAATCGCTGGAAGCGGCTGTCATTGTACAAATCTCAGCAATGCCGGAACAGTCACCGGAATGGAAGGCGGACAATCTCACGTATACTGTAAAGCAGAACGGAAAACTCACGGGTAGCCTGAGTGATGCCTTGAGCCTGGAAAGTATCAGTGCCGGGAACACTGTGATTTTGGTGCAGCAACCGGCCAAGGGAACGGTTTCCGTAACAGATTCCACCTACGGTGAATTTGAATATCTTGCTTATGATGGGGCTTCGGGTATAGATATTATGGGTTTCCAGTTCACAAATGGTGAGAACACTACCAATGTTGCTTATGCCGTTGTTCAAATCTTGCCGAATGGCAAGGCCACGGCCGGCTCGCTACAACTGCAGACCGAGTTGAACACTGCGGTAACCGGACGGCTGTCCGCTACTGACCCTGACGGAGATGCACTTCATTTCCGTGTGACTGCTCTTCCGCAGCACGGCACAGTCACAATAACTGATGAAGTCTACGGGAATTTCATCTTTACACCGGCGAGCGGTTATACCGGAATGGACAGCTTCATCTTTGTTGCAAACGATGGTCTGGAGGATTCCAATACCGCCAAGGTCAGTATCGAGGTGCTTGCTCCGGCAGCAACTCCGGCGCCCGGCAACGGAGGCGGCAGCTCCAATCCGGCACCGGTACCTACTCCGATGCCATCGGCAACGGTTGCACCCACAGCAACAGCAGTACCGACAGCAACACCTGGCCAGACGGCCGGCAAGGGCGGAATGCCATCCTCTACTCCGAACGCTGGGGACAGCGGAGCACCTGCCGCGGCTCCTTTCAAGGATTTAGCCGAATCCTGGGCCAAATCTGCCATTGATAAACTGTATGCCCGAAACGTAATTAACGGGTATGCAGACGGGACCTTCCGGCCGAACCGGGAAATGACACGCGCCGAATTCGCCGCCCTGATCGTGAAGGCGCTCGGCCTTGGCGCAGAGAACGGCGGTTCCTTTACCGATCTGCAAGGGCACTGGGCAGAGCCGGCCGTAGAAGCAGCAGTGAAGGCGGGAATCATTAATGGTGTGGGTGCTGCCAGGTTTGCCCCGGAAGATAAAGTAACCCGCGAGCAAATGGCGGTTATGGCAGTACGGGCTTTTCAGTTGAAGAATGAGGGCAGTGATCCGAACAAATTCACTGATCATACGGAGATTTCCGCCTGGGCGAAAGACTCTATGAACGTGCTGACAGGTCTTGGCGCGGTGAAAGGGTATGCCGACGGATCATACCGTCCGGCTAAATCGGTTACTCGTGCTGAAGCGGCGACACTAATTGCCGCTTTGCTTGAAAGAGAAGAGAATCAATAATATTTTTCGGCTATTAGGCCTGAAGGGCGTCCCGGTTACCGTGCAAACGGATTTCCGGGACGCCTTTTTAAGCATCCCGGCATTAGTCAAAATGAATAAAGCTGATCGTCATATCTTCAGCGTAAAAGGCCCGCATCGGATGCGGGCTCTTCGTATTTGATTTTGGAGGATTTTCCCTGCAATTACTTTACAACGTCAAAATGTTAGTGTACTATTTAACTAATACACAGACACGATGTTTTTTCAGCAGGTAATCCAAACTAATTGTAGGGGATGAAAGTATGAACCAGGAAACCACAGTACAGCATCATTCGGCAGCCGTGCTGCAGATGAAAGGGGTCAGCAAAATCATCAAAGGGAAGGCGATTGTAGATAAATTGTCCTTTGAAATCCGCAAGGGGGAGATTGTTGGTTTGCTGGGACCCAACGGGGCCGGTAAAACAACGACCATCCGGATGATGACGGGGCTCATTAAGATGAGCGAAGGAGACGTGATTGTTAACGGGTACAGCATGCGCGAGCATTTTAATTCCGCTATTGCCCACATTGGAGCTATTATCGAGAATCCGGAGTTCTATCCCTATATGACAGGGCTTGAGAACCTCAGACAATATCAGCGTATGACCGATCAGCTTGAACCGGGGCGTATTGATGAGGTTGTGAGGCTGGTCGGGCTGCAGGATGCGATGAACAAGAAAGTCAAAGCCTATTCACTGGGGATGCGGCAACGGCTGGGCATCGCCCAAGCGCTGCTGCACCGGCCCAAGCTGCTGATTCTTGATGAGCCGACCAACGGGCTGGACCCGGCAGGCATTCGCGAAATGCGTGAATATATGCGGACCATTGCGGAAGTTGAAGGGATTTCGATCCTGATCTCCAGCCACATGCTGGCCGAGATTGAGCAGATCTGTCACCGGGCGGTAGTCATCCAGAATGGACGGCTGATTACGGTGTCCGAGCTGGGCACGGCGCGCAGAACAGATGAGCATGTGATTCTCACGCTGCGTGTGGATTCTGTGGAGGCGGCAGTGGTTGTCGCTGAGCAGCAGGAAGGTGTCGAGCTTATGGAGGCTGAACCGGAAATTCGGCAAATCAGGGTCAAAATGATGGATAGCCGGGTTCCGGATTTTGTGAAGGCGCTTGGCGCACGCGGGGTGGGTCTATACCGGATAAGTGAGGACAAGCAAAGCCTGGAGGAAGAATTTCTGAAATGGACTGGAGGCAATCAAATTGCGTAATTTCAACAGACTGATCGTAAATGAATGGCTAAAAATGTCGCGAAAGAAGTCCTTTCTGATTCCCTTTCTGATTGTTCTGGTACTGCCACTACTGGTGGGCTATGTCAGCCATACCTTCAGTACTCAGACTCCCGAGCCCGGCGGAGCCTTCATGAAAGATTCTCTACTGCCGAGCGGCATCGGCCAGATCGTTACGATTCTGGCTGTGATTGGAACAGCTGGCATGGTAGCCAAAGAATACAGCCTCGGCACGATTAAATTTCTGCTGATCCGCGCACGCAGCCGAACGGTCATCCTGGGCTCCAAATATATGACAGCCCTTTTATACGGATTCACTCTTACGCTGGTAACGCTGATTTCCGGATTTACTGCTGAAATGATCTGGTTCGCTGACGGTATCCAATCACTCGATGTACAGATGATTCTAATGTCTTTGCTGTATGGCTTGGTTTACACGGCGGTATATGTAACCTTTGGTTTTATGATGGGGATTCTGACGACTTCTACGGGAGCCACAATCGGTATTACGATGTTTGTGATCATGCTTGACAAGATTATGATATTCCGGGATTTCTACAAATATATGCTCTTTCCGAACATGAATTTGTCGGTCTATCAGGATGGGGGAGCCCCCCTGCCGGGCATGACACTCAGTTTTTCCAGCATCGTTCTTTCCGTGTATACCCTTCTTTTCCTGCTAATCAGCTTTACCGTGTTCAGACGAAGGGACGTTGCTTGATTATGAAGATTGAATTCGATAATAATCTGCCGATTTATCTGCAGATCATGAATTATCTCAAAGGGGAGATTGTAACCGGGAAGCTGGGCCCTGGCGATAAAATTCCATCAGTGCGCGAGCTGGCCGGAGAGCTGCAGATTAATCCCAATACAGTGCAGCGCACGTTCCAGGAACTGGAACGCGAAGGGATTGTGGAGACGAGACGCGGTATGGGCAGGTATGTCACACAAGAGGAAGAGAAAATTATGATGATCAAAAAAGAGATGGCCAAAGACATCTTGGACCGTTTTATCCGCGGCATGAAGGATTTGGGTTTTAAGGAAGATGATATTGTTGCTGCGGTCAAGGAAAGCGTAGAGAAAAATGAGTAGAATTGAGGGGATAACGAGGATGGACACGGTACTTCAAGTGCATGAGGTCTCGAAAAATTACGGAGCCAAAAAAGCGCTGCGCGGCGTTTCCTTTCAGCTTGCTGCAGGCAAGATCACCGGACTGCTCGGCAGCAACGGCAGCGGAAAAAGCACCTTGTTGAAGATAATCGCCGGATTGACCTATCCTTCTTCGGGGGAGGTCACGGTGCAAGGGACGCGGATAGGTCCGGCCAGCAAAGCTTTGATTTCTTATATGCCGGATCGTCCATTGACGGAGCCTTGGATGAATATAGGGGACGCGCTTACGTATTACGCCGATTTCTATGCGGACTTTGACCGGGAGAAGGCAGAGCGGATGCTGGATTTCATGAAGCTGAAGACCAAGGACCGCGTGAAGCATCTGTCCAAAGGAATGAATGAACGGCTGCAGCTGACTCTGGTGCTGTCGCGCCGGGCCAGTGTTTATTTACTGGATGAACCGATTGGCGGAGTGGACCCGGTAGCCCGGACTGCAATTCTTAACGCGCTGGTGGAGTTCTACGAAGAAGACAGTACCCTGTTGGTCTCCACCCATCTGGTGACGGACATCGAGCGGATTTTTGATGATGTGATGTTTATAAAAGATGGGGAGCTTATCATGCATGGCGAAGTGGAAGAAATTCGTCTTCAGCAGGGGAAAAGCATTGATGAATTGTTCAGAGAGGTGTACGCGGAATGCTAAAGCTGGTAAAATATGATTTTTTGCGCAACCGGGACCAGATTCTGGGGTTGTTTGTGGTAATGGTCCTGCTGCAGGCAGGATTATGGATAACCTCTGAGATCTCAGCATGGGGCACAACAAGCTTGTTGCTCCTTAGTCTGGGCACTTATGTCACCGCCGGGATGGTCTTATTGATCCAGGCCTGCCGGTCATTCAGCTATAATCTTCATTCCTTCAGCCGCAATTTGCTGCCCGTTGCTCCGATAGCCCATATCATGTCAACGCTCATACTTCTGCTGCTCCTGTTGGCAGGGCTGACTCTTATTGCAATCCTGCACATGGGAATCTATCTGCTGTATGATGCCTCATGGCTGCCGGAAGACTTCTGGCAGGTGTTAGCCAGTAGTATGCTGCAAATGATGTGGAGCGCTTTTTTTCTGATGACGATCCTCATGCTGGCCATCACGGTGGCCGCAAGTGTCCGAACCCGCGGGAAGGTCTGGATGGGTATCGTGATTTTTTTCCTGCTGCAGAACCTGCTGACGCTGGCAGAGCAGATCATGTTCGGAAATGCCGCCGGAACCCTCAGCAATGCTTTTCAGTTTCATATCGAGAGCACAGTCAGCGATGGGATGGTTGTGACTCGGTATACTTATAATGTATGGTCCACTCTTTTTGAGGTTGGGGTGGCCGCTGTGGCGATCTGGATCATTACGTTATTGTTCAAGAAAAGAGTGGAGTGTTAAAGACTTCGCTTGCTGCACCTCTCTATAGATCAAAACCAAGACGCCCTCCATGCCGGAGGGCGTCTGTCTTCCATATCCTTATATACTTTCAGGACTGCTTGAGCTGGTCCATAGTTCCAGTTCATGCAGAAGCATGGCTTCTTCAGCTTCGTCAAGATCCAACCTGACGCCGTACTGGTATTGGCCAAGTCCGAACATCCAGCCCCATCGCACGCTGCCTTCAAACTGCAGCTTGTCCTCATTTAATTGAAAATGAATGATAAGCTTGGTGTCGCCTGCCGTAAATCGGAGGTTAAGTGAGGTGCGAACCTTGCATCCTGAACGGCTGAGGTCCAGAAGCACACCTTCCGTTAATTTTCCGGCACCGGGCCCGGTATTGCCGGCCGGCACTTCCAGCCAGCATTCGATGGGCTGATTCATGACATACCGGAATGGTTCTTTTCTGCTGGGGCCTTCCATGATTTGCCTCCGTTCGTTTATTTGCTATTATATCGAAATGAACGCAAGAGAACAATCTCCTATGGTGCTATCTTTCAAAAAGAAGTTTCGTCAAATGGACCTGTATTCATTTCGCCTGCTTTTTGACCGATAAAAGGTGAAAAAGGACCTCTCATGATGATAAAAAGGAGAATGTAACGTGTCATTGAATTTGCGCACAGTGTTTGCCAGCGCATTTGCAGTCATAATTATTTTGCTGACTGTCCTGTTAAGTTATGTGATTAGCAAGCAATCCACCCAATCGGTAGAGGTGAGCATCGGAAGCTCGCTTTCCGGGGTGGCCTATCAGATGTCCGAGAAGCTGGACCATTTCATGTGGTCACGTGCAGGGGAAGTCGAGGTTCTCAGCAAGCTTAATGCGCTTCAGGAGCCTGTTGACAAGGCTGAGATCAGCCGCCTGCTGGACCAGCTACAGGAGAGCTTGCCCGTGTTCACCTGGGTAGGGTTTCTGAATTCCAAGGGCGCCGTATTAGCGGCAACCGACAACATTTTGGAGAGCAGCGATATCAGTCAACGGCCTGTGTACCAGGAGGCGCTGAAAGATACATTCATCGGGGATGTTCACGACGCGGGGCTGCTGTCCAAGCTGCTGCCGAATCCGACCGGAGAGGCCCGGCAGTATGTTGATGTTAGCGTGCCTGTGTACAGCAGCAATCAACAGCTTAGCGGAATCTTAGCGGCCCATTTAAGCTGGGAGTGGTCAGCGGAGGTCGAGAAGTCTATACTGGCTCCGCTTGAGAAGCATCTGAAAGATGTTGAGGTATTTGTCGTGAGCAACAAAGATGACACTATCCTCCTGGGCCCGGAGGGAACGGCCGGTGAACGGATGAGAGGAGAAGCACTGGCGGAAGCCCGTTCGGGCGGCAATTCCTGGCTGGTGGAGTCTGTGGGAGGAGACAAGGAGTATTTGACCGGCTATGCCTATGGGGATGGCTATATGAATTATCCGGGTCTGGGCTGGTCCGTTATTATTCGGCAGCCTGTGAAGGTTGCGTTGGCTCCGGTATCCCATCTGGAAAGATTCATTGTCTTGGCCGGTTTGGCCAGTGCCGTATTATTCGGGGTTGCCGGCTGGTTCTTGGCGGGCTGGATTGTGCGTCCTCTGCGCAATATTACCAGAGCAGCTGATGTGTTAAGCTCCGGGGGAGATATGGAAATTCCATCGTCCAGCAGCTTTAGGGATGTGGCCATCCTATCTGCATCTTTGCGTAATTTGGTCAATAATCTGACCCAAACCGAGACCGCATTGGGAGAAAGGTCCGATAACGCCTATCATGATGAGCTTACGAAGCTGCCAAACCGCTCGGCGCTGGACCATTATCTGGCCCAAGCAGTAAAGCGGGCCAAGCAGAAGCAATCCACCCTCAGCATATTATATCTGGCTTTGGACGGGTTCAAAAAAGTAAATGATACCCTGGGGCCTGCCGGCGGCGATTTGCTGCTGCAGGAAATGGCGCGGCGATTGCTTCTTTGTACCAGGGAACACGAGATTGTGGCCCGCCTCGGCGGCGATGAATTTGTGGTAGTTCTGCATACTTCGGCGGCGAAGCCGATGCATGAAGCGGAGGCAGTAGCTTCGAGGATCATAAGCCATATCAACCTGCCTGTTGATATTCACGGCCAGACCGTATCTGTCGGGTGCAGCGTGGGGGCGGCAGTCTGGAGTTCTCAAGGGCATACGATCAAGGAGACGCTGCAGCTGGCCGGTGAAGCATTATATATTTCCAAACGAAGCGGCAAGAATCGAATTACATTTGAGGCGGCTTCCTGATCCATATTCATATGTACATATATATATACCTGCCTACCTATCGTGCAGATGGCCAGGTCTGAGGAATGGGGCTTAGCGTAATCTCTTCCTGGGCTTGGCCCACCATTTAATCCAGAGAAACCCTTCATCATCACGGAAAAATTTAATGCCCACCCAGCGCAAGGGGGTCCACAGCTCTTTGAAATAATATGAAGGCATAGTCATATAGTCCCTTTCAAATAGTTCTAATATACTATATTCTACGCCAACCCTATGAAGATCTCAACCACATTCACACAAAAAATAGAGATGGATACACCCAAAAGCCCTGTTCCTCACAGAACAGGGCTTTCGGTTAACGTATCTGCCTTGCCTTACACTCCACTGCCTATCTCAACGCTGCCGGGAGGATTCGGCGATTCGGTCAGCCTGGACTTTGAGCGGCGGTCTGGCAGCCCCGTAGTGAGCTTTTCCACTTCATATAGACGTCCCAGGCCTTTCCTGTATCGAGCAGCGCTTTGCAGATGTACATGCCTTCCTCTACTGAACCGGCCTTGCCCGCCAGATGAAGTCTGACGGCACTGTTCAGCAGGGTCTGATTGTAGAAGGCCAGGTGGCCCCCGCCCTGCATTACTGCTTCTGCTGTCATCAGCTGCACGCGCGCGGTCCAGTTTACTTCAGGTACGGCTATATCCAGCCCAAGGGATTCAGGGTCAATAATATCCAGGCTGGATTGTCCATCTGCAATGGTATACACACGGGAGGGACGGTCGATATAGAGGTCCTCGGAGCCTTCAACGCCTTGGACAATCAGCGCCTTTTGGTATCCCAGCTTGATCAGAAGTCTGGCCAGGCGGTCGAATACCGTGTTGTGGTAAATGCCGAAGACAATATAAGGCGAGCAGCCGTAATCAACCAGCTTCTCGGCCGTGTTAAAAATAGTCCGCATCCCCATCTCTTCCCGGATATCACGGATGCCGCCTAGTGGCGGACACCACTTCTGTGCATCTGCATACAGCACATCGCTTTCAGAGGCAGCCAGCATGGCCTCCTCACGGCTATGCCGTGCGATGTCAATCCCGGCTTCAAACATGATATCCTGCAGCGTAATGCCCCATTTGGGAGGCAGGGAATCGGCACCGTGCAGAGTCACTGGCAGACCTGCGGCGGAGAGCAGAAATGCAGTGGGAAAGGTCGCGATAAAGGATATTTTTCTTCCGTCGTAGGGTCCGGCGCAATCCAGGCCTTCACGCTGCGGTGTGCGGTGTGCATATTTCCGGCAGACATGGACGAAGGCTTCAAGCTCCTCCACGCTCTCCAGCTTGATGCGTTCCGCTATCAGAAAAGCTCCGATCTGTACGGGGGAAGCCGTAAGACCCAGGATAGCTTCCGCGGCCCGGGCTGCTTCTTCATAATTTAAATCGCGGGCGCCTCGTTTGCCTCTGGCGACTTCTTTTAATAGGTCGATCATATTGCTGACGCCCCCTTAGGTTTGGTCCTGCAGTAATTGGTACACCTTGACGATGGAGGTGGCGACATCCACCATCCTTTTGCGTTCATTCATAGCCTGTTTGCGGAGCAGATCATAGGCTTCCGACTCGGAAATATTCTTCACCTTGGACAAGATGCCTTTGGCCATGTCAATCCATTTGCGTTCCTCAAGCCGGGAGAGGAGCTGCTCCCGTTCTTTCATCCATTGCTGGCGTTCAAAGCACTGCTTGGCGCTGAAATGAAGGCTCCAGTGAATCTCCTGGGGGTGCATGGAGGGAGCCAGCAGGCCATCCACCATGATGTTATCTTCGCACGCGGTGACGGACAAAGTAGCGGTCTCATCGGTGCACCACCAGAGAATCGGGGCTGTTTTTTGCTGCATGAGCAGCATTCCCCAGTGATTAATCTCTGTAATGGGCAAGTTGAGAATGGAAGCATCGGCTTCTGTGATCCGGGAGATGGCTTCCTCCTCAGTCCCAGCAACTTCCACAAGATAACCGCAGTCCCGCAGCACGGTGTCAGGTCTGCCGGGCGAGCCCGCCGCCGGTTCATTAGCGGTAAGGCTGTTATGAATAACCAACAGGGAATGCATAATTTGACGCCCCTTTAAATCATAATGTCTTAAGTATGATGTTATATTATATAACACAAAAACAGGCTATCTGTCGATAATTTTTAGATTTTTAAATTTTATATGTCATAATTGTTGACGTATTTCAGATTTCTGTAGTATAGTCGATTTAACAAATGAATCAAGAACGAATACAACGATGTATTCGGAATTAGCGGCAATGGCGCCTGCTATCACTTTACGCACTGGGGAATGGTATGATTCCGGGCGGGAGTGGAGCGGGCTTTTCGTGTTTTTCACATAGAGAGGAGATTGAGAGAAATGACTGTATCACGTAAAAAATTGGTGCTTGTAGGCAATGGGATGGCAGGGGTAAGAGCGGTTGAGCATTTGCTGAAGCTGGCCCCGGAAGCATACGACATTACTATATTCGGCGCTGAGCCGCATCCTAACTATAACCGGATTATGCTGTCGTCCGTCCTGGCCGGCGGAGCGAGTATGGAAGAAATCATTATCAATGATCTGGAGTGGTACCGCAGCAACAATATTACACTGCACACAAGGCAGACGGTTACTTCCATAGATACCGTGAACCGCAAGGTGGTTTCCGACGGGGGGATATCCGCACCTTACGATGAGCTCATACTCGCTACAGGCTCCGATCCGTTTATGCTTCCGCTCCCGGGAGCAGACAAGGAGGGGGTCATCGCATTCCGTGATATTAAAGACTGCGAGATTATGCAGGAGACCTCGAAGTCCTACAAAAAAGCAGTGGTCATCGGTGGCGGGCTGCTCGGCCTGGAGGCGGCAAGAGGGCTGCTGCATCTGGGAATGGAAGTCTCGGTTGTTCATATTCACCATTATATAATGGAACGTCAGCTGGACGAGGCAGCCTCCGCAATGCTGCGCAAGGAGCTGGAGGGGCAGGGCATGAAGTTCCTGCTCCGCAAGCAGTCAGAGGCCATCCTCGGCAAAAAGAGGGTCAAAGGCTTGCTGTTCGCTGACGGCAGCATGGAGGATGCGGATCTCATCGTGATGGCGGTCGGCATCAAACCTAATGTGGCCCTGGCCAAGACGGGCGGGATCGAAGTCAACCGCGGCATCGTGGTGAACGATTATATGGAAACCAACATTCCGCATATCTTTGCTGTTGGAGAATGTGCCGAGCATAGAGGGATAGCTTATGGACTTGTCGCTCCTTTATATGAGCAGGGTGCAGTGCTGGCCAAAAGATTAGCCGGAGCGGCCACTGAAGGTTATGCCGGTTCCGTGACCTCGACAAAGCTGAAGGTATCCGGGGTGGATGTTTTCTCGGCCGGACAATTCAGTGAGCCGGAAGGCTCCCGGGCTCTTCGTTTTCAGGATGAGATTGATGGGATCTACAAGAAGCTTGTTATTCAGGACGACACGCTGATTGGAGCGGTCCTCTTCGGGGATACAAGCGACGGCGCCCAGCTATTCTCCATGATCAAGAACAAGGAGACGGTGAAAGGGAAGGAAAAAGAGCTGCTGCTGGGTATTTCAGCGGACGCCTTGTCTTCTTCTGGTGGCGGGAACCGCCTGGAAGCGATGGCTGAAGATGAGATTATCTGCGGCTGCAACGGAGTCTCCAAGGGAGCGATTGCCGAAGCTATTCAGAGCGGAGGCTGCACCAGTGTGGGCGAGATCCGCAGCTGCACCAAAGCTTCGGCATCCTGCGGCGGCTGCAAACCGCTCGTTGAAGGCCTTTTGCAGCTGTACGCCGGAGATGCTGCGGTAACTGTGAAAGAGGGGATTTGCGGCTGTACTCCGATGAGCCGCGACGAGATTGTCGCCGAGATCAAACGGATGGAACTGAAATCCGTTAAGGAAGTTATGAATGTGCTGGGCTGGATGCAGGAAGAGGGCTGTTCCAAATGCCGACCTTCCCTGAACTATTATCTGGGCATGTTGTGGCCGGAAGAATATATGGATGAGAAGGAATCGCGGTTCACGAATGAAAGATACCATGCGAACATCCAAAAGGATGGCACCTTCTCCGTAGTTCCGCGAATCTATGGCGGAATTACCTCGCCTGCCGAGCTGAAGAAGATTGCCGAGATTGCCGAGAAGTTCGAGGTGCCGATGGTGAAGTTTACCGGAGGACAAAGACTCGATCTGCTTGGAGTGAAGAAAGAGGATCTGCCGAAGATGTGGGAAGAGCTGGATATGCCCTCGGGACATGCTTACGGAAAAACACTGCGTACCGTAAAAACCTGTGTGGGCTCAACCTTCTGCCGCTTCGGTACACAGGATGCGATTGGGATGGGGGTCCGGCTGGAGAAAGAGTTCGAACGGCTTAATGCCCCTGCCAAAGTAAAGCTGGCCGTCTCGGGCTGCCCGCGTAACTGCTCCGAAGCGACCATTAAGGATTTTGGAGTGGTTGCCATTGACGGCGGCTGGGAACTGCATGTCGGCGGGAACGGCGGGGTACATGTAAGAGCGACTGACTTGCTCTGTGTAGTGAAGACGGAAGATGAAGTTGTGGAATGGGCCAGCGCCTATCTGCAATATTACCGGGAGAATGCCGCCTGGAATGAAAGAACCTCCAACTGGGTTGAGCGTGTAGGTGTGGAGAGTATTAAGAAGGCGCTGGAGAAGCCGGAAGAGCGGCTTGCCCTGCAAAAGAGAATCCAGACGACTCTCAGCCGGATGACCGATCCATGGAAACAGATTGTGAACGAGCCGGAGCTGCGTAAGAATTTTGAGCCGATCGCAATCGCACAGTCAGAGACAGTATAAATTAAGGGGGAGTTCACAATGACGATGACCAAGATGCTGGTTGGAAAAATTACCGATATAGACCCAAAAGGATCGCGCACCTTCAGGGTGAACGAGACGGAGATTGCTCTCTTTCGTTTATCCGGTGGCGAGGTTCTGGCGGTGGAGAATAAATGCCCGCATAAAGGCGGGACTTTATCGGACGGGATGGTCTGCGGCTCCAAGGTCCATTGTCCGCTTCATGACTGGAAGATCGACCTGCATAGCGGTGCTGTGCAGGAGCCGGATACTGGCTGTGTGACTACCTTTGAAGTAGAAATTGATGAAAACAGCGGCTCTATCTATGTAACCGTATAGTCAACACGCGTCAGCAATCATAATGGGGGATTAGTCATGGATTACGTGAAGCCCGCTGCAGTTCTGACTGCAATGATAGAGGCGGGCAAAAATAAAGCGGAGCTGCCTGTCATGCAGCTTCTGGTACGGGGCATTCTGGGCGGTGCGATTCTTGCCTGTGCCACAACACTTGCCTACACGGCAGTGGCGCAGACCAAGATTCCCATGGTCGGTGCAGTTATTTTTCCGGTTGGATTCGTAATCATTATTCTGCTCGGCCTGGAGCTCATCACAGGAAGCTTTGCGCTGATTCCACTGGCGGTACTGGAGAAGAAAACGACCGTAGGCCGTATGCTGAACAACTTTGTTTGGGTGGCTGCCGGACATCTGATCGGCTGTGTCGTCTACGCTGTGCTATATGGACTCACCCTGACGAAGATGGGGACGGATATGAGCAATCCCCTGATTCAAACGTTAATTACTGCCAGTGAAGCGAAGACTACTGCTTACAAGCATTTAGGCGGCAACGGCATGATGCTGGTTACGATCAAGGCGATGCTCTGCAACTGGATGGTCACATTGGGAGCAGTCATGGCTATGACCTCAACGTCCACCTCGGGTAAAATAATGGCCATGTGGCTGCCGATTCTTATCTTTTTTGGACAGGGCTTTGAGCATACCGTGGTTAATATGTTTGTTATTCCGGCAGGCATGATGCTGGGGGCGGATGTCAGCTTCGGCGACTGGTGGATCTGGAATGGAATTCCGGTGCTTGCCGGCAATTTTATTGGTGGAGTGCTGTTTACCGGAGTCCTGTTTTACCTGTCACAACGAAGCTTTAAAGAAACCCGCAAGGGGGCGGAGCAAGGTATCGCGCCCGTCCGCAAATCAACGGTGACAGAAACTGTAGGATTGGAGCGAAGCCTATGAAGCCGGGAATGGTGTCGATTGTCGGAGCGGGTCCAGGCGACCCTGAGTTGATTACAATAAAAGCAATGCGCCGTATTCAGGACGCGGATATCATTATGTATGACAGGCTGGTTAACGAGGAGCTGCTCAGCTATGCCAAACCCGGTGCCCGGCGCATCTACTGCGGGAAATCCCCGGGCTGCCACTCGATGCCACAAGACAAGATTGAGCAGCTGCTGGTCCAATATGGAGCCGAAGGGTATCGGGTAGTTCGTTTGAAAGGCGGGGACCCTTTCGTCTTTGGGCGCGGTGGAGAGGAAGCGCTCGCTGTGGCCGAAGCGGGAATTCCGTATGAAGTCATTCCGGGAATTACCTCGGCGATTGGTGCTGCCGCTTCCGCCGGAATTCCGCTGACACACCGGGGCCTTGCAGCTTCGCTGGCGATTGTTACCGGCAGCCGCTGCCATGAACAGAATGCTCCGGTTCGCTGGGATGAGCTTGCCCGAGGTGTGGATACAATTGCCGTGTATATGGGAGTGAGCCAGCTCGGCTTCATTCGCGAACAACTTTTACTGCATGGCAAAAGTGCAGCTACACCTGTGGCCCTGCTTGAGAACGGAACTACAGCGCGCCAACGGATCATTACGGGCACGCTGGATAACATCGATAAGCTGGCCGTGGCAATGAAGGTCACCAATCCGGCGCTGATTATCATCGGCGAAGTCGTCAAGGTGCGGGAACAACTGCTTCATCTTCAAAATGATGTGAAATCACAAATTGTCTAAATCTGCTCTGTATCCAATGAAGAGCAATAGGTACGCAGTTCGCAGTAAGAGGTGTCCGGCGGAAAGTCAATTCGACTTCCGGGGCAGCTCTTTTTTGCTGTGCTGTCCACCTTCAAGCAGGGGATCAGCACAAGCATTTCACCCGGAGTCTGCATGTACTAATCAAAAGGATGTGATGAGATGACGGAAGCGGAATTTATGGCCGCCATCGCCCCTTACGCTGTGCAAGATATGCGGCGAACCGGAATTGCGGCTTCGCTTACCATCGCCCAGGCTGCGCTTGAATCCGGCTTCGGCAACAGCGAGCTTACGGTTAGAGCCCATAACCTGTTTGGAATGAAGGGCAAAGGGCCGGCCGGAAGCATAAATATGCAAACTACTGAATACGTTGATGGAAAAGCGGTAAAAGTAACGGCTACTTTTCGCGCTTATCATAACTGGGGAGAATCCGTGAAGGATCATTCGGCACTGCTTTTGAATGGAGTCTCATGGAACCGCAATCTGTACAGCCGGGTAGTGGGAGCCCCGGGACAAACCGCAGCCAGGGAAATCGCTGCAGCCGGTTATGCGACAGATCCGAATTATGCCGCGAAGCTGATTCAAATGATGGACAGGAACAATCTGTACCAATATGACAAGGAAGCCGAGGAGGGGGACGAATTGTCTGCTGAGGATAAACAGAAGCTGACGGAACTTGAAGTGGAGCTGAAAGCCTTACGTGCGCTGCTAGACAGACTGACCGTAAGCAAGGACACCATTAACCTTGTGGCCGACCGGGTGTCAGCGCTCGAGAGCCGCGCCGGGATGGCGGTTCCGGTGTGGGCACAGCCTGCGGTACAGGCGGCGGTAGAAGCCGGATTGCTGGACACCCCGGGAAGCGGAAGTTATGATTTTTACCGAATATTGACCGTCCTGAACCGTGCAGGTCTGCTAAAGGCCGGAAAGGAGTGAAAGATGACATGGGCAATGCTGCGCTGGACAGTGTGCTTGCTTTTGCATCGGTGTTGGCTGTATTTGTGATGGCGCTTGTCCAGCTCGTGAAGAACAGTGTGAATCTTCCGAAAACAATCATTCCTGCCGTCGGGCTGGTTATAGGGCTGCTGGTCGGGGCTCTTGCTTATCCATTCACAGAGATGGAACTGGTGCTCCGGCTGTGGGCCGGTGGGCTCGCAGGGCTGTCGGCGACCGGACTTTTTGAGCTGGCCTTTAACAAGCGGAGTGGGACCACAAAAGACGAGTGAACTGAGCTGATTGTATAGATTGAACCTGAAAATATAAAAAGATGGGAAGAGTGACGGAGGGGGATTTTGGAAATGGAGGAGCGGTAGCGACCGCCCGAAAGCTTTCCGCAGGAAAGCTCGCATCGTAAGCATGAGCTGTCTGCAGATTTCAACCGCGTAGAGCGGTATAAATGAAGAAATCTGCAGACAACAGCGGCTGGAAGTCCAAACATTCGCCGTAGTCGCGATCCAATACCAATTAGAAAAAATTATAAGTCCAATCTATATAGTAGCTCAGGCAGGTTAGACTGGCTTACAAGAAATCAGACTTTTCTCCCCGGTAATCCAACCATGCCATACGGCAAGGTCTGAAATACAATATTGTATGTCCACAAGGAAGGGGGTGCTCATATGGGCACTTATTTAGATGCAAGAACCTCGCAGAATGCCAGTTTTGCCAACTCTATCTCCATACCGATTCTGCTCATCAATACACCGCAGCTGTTTGGACAAATCGGGTTGATTACCGAAGGGGCCGGAGCGAATCCGCGCGTTCTTCTTAAAGGTACTATTTCTTTGCAGATCCCGCTGGCTTTGCTGGGAATTACGATTACGATTGTCAGAGGCACGTTGCCGACGGATCCGCTCGTATATTCTGCTACTTCAACCTTTAATCTAAGTCTTTTGGCTCCGCAAGTGATTGTCTTCTCCGCAGCTGATTTCCTGCCGCCGATTACGCCGCAGCTGACTTACACGGCATTCGTCGCTTCGAACGCGCTCGGGACGATCCGGGTAGGACCGGAAAGCTTTGACGGTATTCTTGTCTCGGATTAGAGGAAGGATATAGGCTTATTGTTGCGTCATTGGCCCAATCGGTAAAGGGACTCGGGGCATATGCTGTATTGTAGTCATAAAGAACGAGGAGGTTATCTCATGGGTGCAGATTGCGGTTATGGCGGCAACGTTGGTGGAGTGGGTATGGGCCCGGGAAGTCCCTGGACATCTACAGGAGCGATTCTGGTCCTCTATATCCTGCTTGTAATTATTTTAAGTGCTTGCATGTTCTAGTGATAATAGCTAATCTGAAGCCCATCTCCGGCATTGCCGGGAATGGGCTTCTTTTAATTATGGTATAATTAATTTAAAATTTAAAGGGAAAGGATGTAATGACTATAGAGATTATGGAACGCTTAAGAAATGAAACGGCCGTTTATCATAAAGAAATTGAACAGAACAAATATGCGGCAGCCATCATGAACCAGTCTTTGACACTGGAGGATTATAGAAATTATCTGGAGAAGTTTTACGGTTTTGTGGAACCTGCTGAAACGCAGGCGGCGGCTTTGCTTGAAGCACAGCAAACGGGATTTGATCTGGGAGTCAGGGGAAAGACGGCGCTTTTGGAAAGAGACTTGCTTTTTTTAGGGGCCAGTGAGCAGGAACTTGAAAAACTTCCCAGATGCAGCGAGCTGCCGGATATTTCTACTATCCCCCGCCTGCTGGGTTTCTTCTATGTGATGGAAGGTTCTACGCTGGGCGGCCAGATGATAACCAAGCTGCTGAAGAAGAATCTGCCGGTCAGTCCCGAAACGGGCCTCGAATATTTTAATGCTTACGGACCGGACACGAAGGAACAGTGGGCCGGATTCCGTCAACTGCTGACTGAGGCATCTGCTGCTCATCAGGCTGATGAGCAAATCGTGGAGGCTGCCAAGGCAACCTTTCACCTGCTGGGGAAATGGTTGGAACTCCACACAGACTAGCAATTCGCTTTGATATGCAAAGGGGCGTCCCACAACCATTCCGCATGGTTGTAGGGCGCCTCTTACGTTTAAACGATAAGTTTATGGAAAGCCGCGGAATCAAAACGGTCCCCCTGCAGAAGCCATTGCCCATTCACATCAAATAGAGTCAAAACGCCTTCCAAGGGTACGCGGTTTTGCTCTTTTCCATCCGGACCAAACAAAATCAGCTCCACCTTATACCTTAAGTCCACTATAGTATCCCTGTGGTCCATCACGCTGAATTGAAGACTTTCCGGTTTTAAAGAAAGCTGCTGTTTATTGGCGATTTTTAATGGC
The DNA here is from genome assembly GCF_014644435.1 of Paenibacillus albidus. GTDB lineage: Bacteria > Bacillota > Bacilli > Paenibacillales > Paenibacillaceae > Paenibacillus_AQ > Paenibacillus_AQ albidus. The sequence goes on from NZ_BMKR01000004.1 coordinate 91,919, forward strand.
AAAGCGGTGTACCCCGTATCCACAGCTTTTTTCTTAAAATATTCTGTAAAAAAAAGCGTCATCTCTTCATTTCTGGTTTGAAGTGATTCGGTGGATAGGATATCTTCGCAAGCGATAACATTGTATTCTTTATTTTTGTATGCTTCTGCAGCTTTTATTGCCGCATTTATGGATTGTTCATTTAAAGTATTATTCTCTGAGGCAGGAGCTATGTTTTGAGAGTCACTGGTTGATACAGATGAACTGCACGCCGTAACTAATAAAAGTGATAATAAGGAAATGAAAAGCACACTCGGGAACTTCCGCACAATAATCCCTCCTCTATAAGCCAATAGGATAACTTTACCATATATCTCATGTCAAAACCATTATGGCTGTTCGTCCTTGTAACTCATAAAGTGGCAGCAGAACGCAGCAAATCGCTCTGTAATACTTTTTTCGAATCAAAAAGCCCATTAAAGAATATTTCACCTATTAATCGCGGTTTGTTACTCTTACATTGTTATCTAAAGGAGGTAAAAAGGATGAACTATCGGAAATTGGGTGCAAGCGGCTTATCGGTCAGTGAGATTGCTTTTGGAAACTGGATTACCCATGGTGCTCAAGTGGATAATGACACGGCCAAAGCTTGTGTCCATGCTGCACTGGATGCGGGAATTACTACATTTGACACAGCGGATGTGTATTCGGACACGAAGGCGGAGACGGTGCTGGGACAAGTCTTAAAGGAGTGCGGCGGGAAAACATCGAGTTGTGTACCAAGGTCTATCAGCCTACAGGAATAGGGCCTAATGATCGAGGGCTTTCCCGAAAGCATATTATGGAAGCCTGCAACTCTTCGTTGAATAGGTTGCAGACGGATTATATAGATGTTTATTATGCCCATAGATTTGATAAAAAGGTTTCGCTGGAGGAGACCTTTCTGGCCTTCTCGGATCTGGTGCGCCAAGGGAAAGTTCTGTATGTCGGGATCAGCGAATGGACGGCTGAACAGATAACACAAGCGGCGGTTTTGGCCCGGGAGTTGAGAGTTCCCCTGGTGGCTAGTCAGCCACAATATTCGATGTTATGGCGAGTGATCGAAGCGGAGGTGATCCAAGCCTGCGAGCGGGAAGGAATCGGACAGGTGGTCTGGTCACCGCTTGCGCAAGGAATTCTTTCAGGGAAATATCTGCCGAATGAACCGATACCGCAGGGGTCCCGTGCTTCAACTTCAGCGGGTTCTCCATTTTTTGAACGATTAGCTGGTCAGTGGCTGCACACAGAGGTTCTTGAGGCTGTATCCAGACTTTCCTCGCTTGCACGTGAAGCGGGGTTGACGCTTCCGCAATTGGCCTTAGCATGGGTGCTGCAGAATCCACAGGTGTCGGCTGCAATCATAGGGGCATCCAGACCAGAGCAAGTGAAAGAAAATGTTAAGGCTGCAGGGATACGTCTTGAGCCTGAATTGATGAGTGAGACCGATAAGATATTAGAGGGACTAGTTGAGCGTGATCCTAAAAAAACCGGTTAAATACATCTCATTTGCTAACACTTTGCCTGGAATTCTTTTCTTGTAAAATCTCAACAAATGCAGAGATGATGGCCTGATTCGTATCCGTTCTCCAAGCGGCATAGAAGGGGACAGGCGGCGCTTTTTCTTCAAAGGGACGATACACGACTCCGCTGCGCTGGAAAACGGAAACCGAAGAAGGGACAATGGAAACCCCCAGGTTCGCTGCCACAAGGTTTACAATGGTATACATCTGCACCGCTTCCTGTACAACATGGGGATAAACATCATGCTCTGCGCAAAAGCCCATAATAAGATCATAAAAAGGAAGACCGAGCTGACGCGGAAAAAAGATGAAAGGTTCGGAACGCAAAGAGGAGACTGACAATGCCGGCAGCTTAGTAAGCAGATGTTGATCAGGCAATACGGCAACCAGGGTCTCGTTAATCAAGCTGCAATGATTAATATCCTTTGCCGGCTCAATGAAGCGCATGAATCCGATATGGAGAGTACCTTCATGCAAGGCCTGCCATTGCTGAGCAGAAGTCAGTTCCCGTAGATTTAGCTGTATTTTCGGGAAACGTTCCCGGAATATTTTCAGAACATCGACCATCATTCCACCCTCTGCAGAACCGATAAAAGCAATGTTTAAATGTCCAATGATGCCTTGACTTGCCAGTTGTACAGTTTTAATAGATCGCTCCAAGTTGAGATAAGATCATTTTGGCTTCCTCTAAAAAAACAGATCCCGCCGGTGTGATGCGAACTTGACGCTTGTTCCGTTCAAATAGTTGCACACCAAGTTCTTGTTCCAGGGCTTGAATCTGCTGGGTTAACGGAGGTTGTGTCATATTTAATTTCTCCGCTGCACGATGGAAGTGAAGCTCTTCCGCAACCGCAATAAAGTATTGTAATTTTCGTATATCCATTTTGTGGTCCTCTTTCTCAGCAGATAAAGGTTGACGTGCCGTGAAAAACTGCTGTTAAATGCACATTTTACAAGGAATTTCTCCTTTTCCAAAGCAGGATTTACAAGGAGTATTAGTCCAGAACATAAAATCCACCTGTAGCCCACTTCCACCGCAGTTTGGACATTTAATAACTTGACGACCACCACATCTTGAACAATTTGTTTGCAGAGGTATAGTTTTTTTGGGGGGTTCATTTTTTATTGACTTTATATTCTTATTTAATGCCGCATTAATTTCGGTACGCATAACGGGTTCTTCTCTTTTAGCTATTAGACTTAACTCAATAGCTTTTTCGATAGACTCACTAAAAAAATCTTGTTTAATAAACTTTTTCAATGATTGTATAGGGGTAGGGCTATCAAGGATTTTCTTAAGCTTTTTTCGCTCAACTTCAGCAATATTAGAGGAAGATAGATTATTATATAGTAGATTTGCTATTTTGGGATGATCGCAAAGTAGGGCAAGTATAATATCCTCTATCTCAATTAATCCGTTTTTCAACTGGAAAGAATTAAGTTTCTTCTCAACATTTTTAATATCGCCTAGGTAAACATAAGGTATGTATTCTTTCATAGGTACTTCTCCCGTTTCACAAAGTTAAGATTATAAGGATAATAAGACCCCATTACCTTGGTCGGGGGCCATTCTGCATACTATTCTCTTGATATTATAACATAAAGGGGAGATGGCGATGGTTTGGGAGCAGGATGGGCTTTTCCGACAGCGAGTGAAACAGAGATCCAGCGGACAAAGTTGCGAATGCTGTGATTTTGCTGGACAAGCTGTGCTGGGTGTATGAGCAGTACCGGCGCCGTAGAGAGTGACTCTGCCTGGCTGGCCCCCGACGAACGCAGCAGCAGCATAAACGACGACATGCCCGCACAGGAGTTTGCGGGCTTTTTGTATGCCGTCTTTGAATGGTACTGTCGGCTTCCAGTGCGAGGACGCGGTGGCTGATTTCTTCGGTAGGAACAGGTCAACGCTTATGACCTGCGAGCAGCATGACCGTGCCTGCAGGACTATAGAGTTGTACCCGATTTTCTGTGTCGTCAATTAATCGCGTTACCAGTAGCGTCAACTGCTATCTAAGGTGCGAAAGTTGAGTTGTTTAGAAAAAAGGATGCCCCCACAAGGTGGAGCACCCATGCTAACCCTATACTTTTACAATTAAATAAAGGTATAAATTTAATCTGCTTGATGATGTGTTGTGGAGAGATGTGACCCAGACATGTGGATGTCTGGGGAAATTTTCTACAGCATATACAGGGGCTAGCGGATCGGTTGCAAATCCTGCACTGATTACTCTTTCAGTTGATGTTCCGGATAAACGGCAAACCAGATATTCATTCGGATTCAATACAAATGTCCACTTATAAAGTTTAAAGCCTTGACCATGAGCATCACTATCTGCTTCTTGAGGGGTGAACTCAACATCTCGATTCGGTACTACCCTACTTACGGCTCCAGACATTTTTTGTTGCGGAAAATAAGTGTTCGTATGGACCCAACCAGCAGGTGTGGAGGGGACATATGAATTTGCAAAATGGGGATTACGGTACATTCGATTAACAACTCCTTTAGTTGAATGGTCTATCTTATGAACCCATAAAAAAGTTGAACGTTGTCCTTAGAATTTATTTGTAATCAAAAGGAATTGATGTAAAATAATCTCTATTAAAGTGGACGGTGGGTAAAAACTGTCTTTATTTTAAATTACTCTCTTTGTCCCATCCCGGGCGAAGCAGGCTGGCCCTTTTCCGGTCTTATAAAATAGTTTGAAATTTTTGTTGATTTGTGACGATAATAGGAATATAGAAACTTTTACCAAGGGGAGGTTGTGATGCAGAAATTTATATCCTGAATATAGTAGGTGCGACTCTATTTGCTGGAGCCTTGTCCTTTGCGGATTCCGCGGGGCTTATCGGGAAGAAAGTAACCGGAGTATTTACAATTGAGAAAAATGGAAAAAAGGTCGCTGAAAGCGGCTATTATTAACGGATCTGCCTATGCTCCGGTGTGTGCAGTTGCGGAAGCGACTGGAGCGGGATTAACGGTCGAAGGGAAGAAGATAATTATGAGCGAAACGAATACTACGACAGCAGCTAATGGAGGTCACAAGACAATCGCTGAACTGCAGATTGATCGCAAGAAAATTACAGGTGCGATTGACCAACGGAAATTGAATAGCACTGACTTAGAAGCGAATGCCATTCCATTATTTGAGGCATACAAACAAGTAGTCGACAAGAAAAAGACAGAAATAGCTACACTCCAGCAGCTAACCGAAATTGATGCAAAGATCACTGTGTTGCTGAAATAGAATGATAAGAAAATTACTACTATTTTTACTCGTCGTCATGTTCTTATCCGCATGCTCTTTAAATAGCGAGCAGAATTTACAAGAAGAGCCTACGAAATCACCCCAAGAGATCAACCAGGCATTATCAGGCCTGGTAGAGCAGAAGGACGAGGTAGAAGAATTCTCGGCCTATTATGCACAAACAACCCATGAAAACAAAGACAAGAGTGATTTTTACGTTTATTTCATCAGAGACAAAGAAGGTATTGTCTCAAATCTGCGATTTGTGATTCATTATGTAGGTACAGTTCCGATCAACACAAACTGGATTAAGATCAATGCTGATGGACAAATTTTTGAATTTAATAATATAGATTATTCAATACAAAAGTCCTTTTATTATAATACTGCACAGGAAATTTATGAAAGCGATGTTTTTCTTGCTGATCTCAGGATGATAAAGGCAATGGCTAACGCAGACAAAACAATTGTGCGATGTATTGGAGGTGTCTACCAAGAAGACATAGTTTTGAGTAAAGGGCAGAAACAGGCAATGCTGAATGTTCTCAAGGCCTATAAGAATGCCGGAGGGATAAATGAATTCTATGGTGATGAACTTTGAGTCCTTGTACGAGGGCTCTTTTATTTTGCTCGAAAGGAGAAAATAAAGCATCGAATTTTGTCTCAACCACATTAGGATATACATTTGCGAGATGGCTTTACTCGATCTACTTCAAACGAATAATAACTTATGTTGCAAGGACGAATAAAACAACAATCCCAATTAGGATAAGTAGTTTGTTCAGAAAGGACAATAACCTTGAAAATACCTGTCAACCTAATACACATGGTGGGGTATTTTTTGCGTTCAGGAGTTTTCTCCTTACCAGTGATATGGAATTAAATTACATAATAATCCATCCGGATGCATCGAAAAGAGACCTCGCGGATCATTCCGTGAGGTCTCTTTTTAGGAAACTTTTTTATAGGGGTGGGAAAATATCCAGGGCAGTAGTCTTGTAAATAAAACTGAGTTGCGTGCCTTGAAGAAGCTTGTCTGGGGGAAGGAATAAACAGACCGAAGCCAACCGTCCAACTTAACAAGTTGGCGGTTTTTTGCGTTATTTTGGAGAACTCAGAGGCATTATTAACCTTAGACTCATAAGCATATATTACAAATTAACTACCTTACTAAGGGAATAACGGCGATGTGGGTAATAAGTTATTAATCAGATGAGGAGGTTTACCATGAAAAAAACGATCTTAACTTTAACAGTAAGTTTTGTTCTCTCGTCTACCGTGCTTCTGGGCGCATGTAGTAACAACGAAACGGAAAACGTGGGGGAACCGACAGTAGTTCCCACAGCCACATCACCGTCCAACGATGCTACAGTCAGTCCTGAAGTGACCGATGCTCAGAAAGCAACCGAAGTACCGGAAACCACTAGCCCGGATGACAGCGGGCCTCAGGTCTCGGACCGTCCTGCAACCAAAGAATTCGGTGAACTAGAGGGAGGTGTTCCCGGGCAAACAGGAACGCTTACTGAGGGCAATGGATTTTCGTTGTATCTGTTTCATGGCTTCATCCTAGATGCTGACACAGGCCGCTTAGCGCTGGCTGAGGACACCAACTATTATGCAGACATTGAAAAGCTGCCTTCAGACTATAATCTTGCCGAATTGGAAAAGCAGGGCCAAAGCGAGCTGTCTACTTTCGGAACGCCCAACGACTACAGTGGGGAATTGATCGAGCATCCGCTAGGTCATGCCGAACTGTACTTACAAGTTTCCGGCACCAAAGGTTTGGAGGATTATATGGTCTGGAAAAATCAGGCGGGAGAAGCCTATCTCTTTCGCATACACAACCCAAATGGTGAATTGTCTGATGGATTCGCCAGCTGGCTAATGGTTTCTCTATCGACGATTGAAGAGAATTAGTTTATCCCTTCAGGTCGGTTTATCCGAGAACGCTTTGAATTTTTAGCATATATAAAATAACCCGCCGGGCGCACGCCTGACGGGATTTTTTCTGTTTATATTATAAACTCCGTAAATACCGGGCTCCGCAGCATGCCGAGCTTCGGCAGAAACAACATCAGATACGAAGCTGACTTTTCACCGAAGCTCTGTAAAAACCTAAAGTATAAGTAATTTCAGTCGGACAGCGACTATTAAATGAGTTTCATCCGCCGAGTGGGCAAAAGGAAAGTAAGAGAATTGGAATGGAAAAACCCTTGATACATATGTCATTACACAAAAATAATCGGGGCCCTATTTCTAGGGCCCCTTTCATGGGAGAGGAGAAACCGGACGAAGAGCTTATGGGGAAACGTAAGCCTGCTCCGCGGTTGTCTACGACATTTTGTGATGTCGATAATTATATGATGTCCGCTTTTGCCCACTCCTATACATTGAATTTAATAAATTGTTTCGAATGCGGTGTGTCTGCAGGAGAACAGGAGATATGACATATAAAGACAAACTTTTTTATTTCATGCTCCGAATGTGGTACGATAGGCGTGAACTTATGCCGGTTTCGGCATAATAAACAGCAGATATAGAGCGGGTGAACGAACAGGTGAGAGTGGTATCGGGAAGTGCCAAGGGAAGGCCGCTAAAAAGTGTCCCGGGAAGCGGGACAAGGCCTACAACCGATAAAGTGAAAGAAGCGATTTTCAGCATGATAGGCCCTTATTTTGAGGGCGGAGCGGTGCTTGATTTATTTGCAGGAACCGGGGGCCTGGGTATTGAGGCTCTCAGCAGAGGGATGGAGCGGGCGGTATTTGTGGATATGGAGCCCAAAAGCATTGAAACAGTACGCGCCAATCTGAAGTTGGCCAGGCTGGAGGCCGGTGCGGAAGTGTACCGGAACGATGCCGGAAGAGCTTTGGCGGCAATGGAGAAGAGGGGGCGTTCTTTTGATCTTGTCTTCCTGGACCCTCCCTACCGGCTGAAGCACGGCGATGAGCTGATGCAGAGTATGGTGGATAAAGGATTGCTGAATAAGGAAGCTGTGATTGTACTGGAACATGAGTCGGGATACAAGTACCCTGAGGAGATTCCGGGATTTACCTGTCTGCGCCAGGCAGTGTATGGGGATACGACTGTTTCGATTTACAGATATGAGGCCGCTGGCTCAGAAGAAGCCGGAAGTGACGAGGAGGCAAATGATGAGTCTGCAAATTAGGGAAGAGCGTGTTGCTATTTATCCGGGAACTTTTGATCCGGTGACTATGGGGCATATGGATATTATCCGGCGTGCTGCCAAGCAATTCGATCGTTTAATCGTGGCGGTTCTGAACAATTTGAGCAAAAATCCGCTGTTTTCCGTCGAAGAACGGACGGATCTGCTGCGTCAGGTCACAGCGGACATTCCGAATGTGGAAATTGACAGTTTCCGAGATTTGCTGGCCAATTATGTGCGGCAAAAAAATGCCCAAGTAATTGTACGGGGGATTCGCACGATTACCGATTTTGACTATGAGTTGCAGATTGCTTCTATTAACCATAAGCTGAATCCGGATGCTGAGACCATTTTTATGATGACGAATCCGAAATACTCCTATCTCAGTTCAAGCGTTGTGAAGGAACTGGCCCATTTTGGCGGGGATATGATGGATCTGGTGACCCCTGAGGTTGAGCAGGCCATGAAGCTGAAGTTCAACCGGATGAACGGCGGAGCGAAGTGAACATATAGATTACTGACGATAACACCAGCAATAACGCAAGCAGCAGTAATTGCAGGCGGAGCAGCTGGGGGAAAAGGTTCCACATTGTAACGTTCGCTGCAGTGCCGGACGGAGCCGCAGTAAGGCGGGCAATGGCAGGCTGAACAGCACCCGGGGCATAGAGCACCTTCCATAGACAAAAGGTTAACCCAAAAGCATATAGACCGTGCAGCAGGCGAACGGCAGCATAAGGCAGGAACCTGACACTGGCCGGTTTGAGCAGGGTCAGCACCTGCATCAGGGCGCAAACCCCGCTCCAACCCAGTGCTGCGGACAATAGAGCCATGCTCCCCGTATTTAAGGTGCTTGAAGCAGCAGCTTGGCCTGAACCTGAAGTCAGGGCTTGTGCGCCCAGATGAAGCTCAAGCAGGCTGGAAGGCAAGGAGCCCGGAAGACTGGGCAACAGAGATATAATAATATTGATAATAACGGCGAACATAATCATATACCCGCCTACAATCATCAGGTTCTGGACTGCGGAGGCAACGGATTCGCCGAGCAGCTTGCCGAAGCTGCGGCCGTCGCGGGTTCTTGCTTCTGAAGCGGCATGGATGATACGGCGAATCAGGGACTTTTGTACAGTAGTCCGGCTGTTCATGGCCGGCTGTGATTTCTGATGAGGCGGGGGTGCAAATCTGGAGGCGGTAAAGCCGGCCAGCAGTCCCGAGACCCAATGGATGATCAGCAGGGTATACCCGGCTGATGCGCTATGCAGAAAGGTGGCACCCACCACAATCAACAGGGTCACGGGGCTGGCAAAATGGCTTAGGGCAGCCAGGCGGCCAGCCTCCTTATCGGTTATAGAACCTTGCTGATGCAGTTGCATCACCCCTTGGGTGCCTCCCGGGAAGCCGGTTGTTGCCCCCAGCGCGAGCGTCCAGCCTCCTGCCCCCGGCAAGCGGAATAACCGGACCATCAGCGGCTCCAGCAGCACACCGAACCCATGAACCAGACCTGAGGCGGTCAGCATCTCGGACAGAATCAGGAAAGGCAGCAGAGCAGGGAACACCAGTGTCCACCATAGCTTCAAGCCCTGCATAGACGCTTCGAACGATGATTCGGGTGCGAGTACAATGGCAACGGCGAGCAGGATAGCAAACGCTCCGGGGACGAACGGCAGGGAGCCTGTGGCGATCCGGCGTATTTTAGTGTTCATTCTCATATCACCTCTTCATAGCTTAGGGAAGGACGGGTATTGTTAACAGGTTATGCGAAGCAGACAACCGTCATGACTAAGGAAGATTGGTGGTTTTTTTTAACTCATTGAAGTGGTCAGAAAGAAGGGGAGAGCAGTGAAGCAGCTGAAGCGTCGCGCGGGATTGCGTGCCGTCACCTATTTATTTACCTTTGTGATTGTCGTTTATGTGGCGGTTTTTATGAGTACCCCTTATATTGTTTACCAGCCCGGGAGTGCGACTGAAGTGGCTCCAATGATTAAGGTCGAAAATGCGGATCCTGCGGAACAAGGGACATTTATGATGACCACCGTATCTGCAAGCTATGCCAATCTGGTTCTGCTGCTGGCCTCCGCATTTAATTCCAATGCCGAGATTGCCCGCAAGGAGGCGCGGCTGGGGGATCGGACGGAAGAAGAGTATGCAGCGGAGCAGGTTTTTTACATGAGCAGCTCGCAATCTTCTTCAGTGCAGGCCGCCTATAAAGCCGCCGGAGTTCCTTATGAGGATGTGGTCGACTATTTGTATGTTTTCTCGGTTCCTTCAAGCAGCAATCAAAGCCGCTTTCAGCCGGGTGACAAAATCATGAGCGTTGACGGAGAGACGGTCAGTGATCCTGAGGTTTTATCCGCTTTGCTGGCTTCCAGACAAATAGGCGGTCAGGTTGAAGTTGTCCTGCAGCGAGGAAGCGACAAACTGCAAGAAAACGTCACGTTGGTCGAGGTAAAGGATAAGGAGAAAGCAACGACACGCCCGGGTCTCGGAGTGGTCATTGCCGCAGTGCGGAAGGTTGAGCCCAAAGAGGCAGGGAAAGCCGTCAGCTTTGTGGATACCGAGGTAGGCGGCCCCTCTGCCGGCCTGATGTTCACAATGGAAATCTATAACCGGCTGACCCCGGGGGATTTGACCAAAGGGCATCGCATAGCGGGAACCGGAACCATCGATGCAAACGGAGAGGTCGGGGCGATTGGCGGTGTGAAGCACAAGATCGTCGCGGCGGACCGTGAGGGTGCGGAGATCTTTTTTGTTCCGGTCAAAAATTACGAGGAGGCCCGGGCGAGAGCGGACCAAATAGAGACCGCAATGAAGCTTGTGCCTGTGGCCACTTTGGCCGAAGCCCTGCAGTATATGGAGGGGCTGCCGGTCACACCCTGACCGGAGGCTCCAGGAAGTCCCGGTACAGATCGGTCCGCGACGGGGATGTGAATGCTCCGGCATAAGCGGCAGCCGCCTGGAGATCCAGCTCCAGCTGGGGATGGGAGCAAAGCGCTGGCCGCATGACAATCGGCAGACTGGCGCTTTGCTTCATTTTTTTGAGCAAGGCTCGCCCGTTTTCGCTGAAGCCCAGCACCCGGATATAGCCGGGCCCCTCTGCAAGGACGGGTGAGGCAAGCTCTTCTTTTGTATGATTCAGCAGAACATGCAGCAGCAGACGCTGCAGACGTGTATGCGTGTAGCGTTTGGTCTTTAATGCGCCCAGCAGGCCTGTAACCGTGAACTGCTCCATCAGCGGCAGTACACGCAGCAGGCGGTTCTCCAGGCCTTCATTCATGTCATGAAAAGCGCGGAGCCGGGAAGCACTGCTGGTCGCAAGGATATGCCTTAGCGGAACCTGAAAGTTCTCCAGCCCGAGCGGCCCTCTTCCGGCCGCATGTTCGCGTTCCAGGATGGACAAGCTGTAATCAGGGAGATAAGAGGCGGGCGATCCGCCTTCTGCCAGCAGCCTGCGAATAGCGGTGGCGCTGGCAATGGCCGAGCCCGGCTGCAGCGGGTCGTGAAATCCGGCACCCGTCCGGGGCACCGTCAGCGGTCGGATCTTACTGCGGAGCCGCTGCAGGGCGATCAAATAATGGAGGCCGAGGCTGTTGTTCGGCTGGCGCAGCAGCTCTGCAGCCTCCTCTAGGCTCCCGTCGCCGCTGCGGGAACCCACCCAGACCGCCGCCGCCGCTGCGCTGTAAGCGGCGGGGAAGCTCGTTCCGAGCGCCATGCGGCGGCGGATCTCGCCTTGAAGTTCACTGCTTTCCTCTGCCAACACCTTGGCCAGAGGAAGCAGTGAACCCAAAGTGCCCGCTTCGGAGCCGAAGCACAGGCTGTCCACGACCCCGGTCGCTTCCAGCAGGGCCACAGCTCCGAAGGCGAACCATTCCGCCGGCTGCACTGCGTAAGCCACCGGCAGTTCCAGGACGAGGTCGGCGCCCATGTGGAGCGCCATCTCTGTCCGGGCGTGCTTGCTCACCGCCGCCGGCTCGCCGCGCTGGGTGAACGGTCCGCTCATGACGATAACGGTGCTTTGGGCACCGGACAGTTTTTTGGCTTCGTTATATTGATGGACATGCCCATTGTGTAAAGGGTTGTATTCTGCTACAATTCCAACTGTTGTCACAGCGCTTCACTCCAAATCCGTCAAATATTAGGGTTAAGATAGTTATATCATAATCTGGCCCAAATTCTGAAACAATATAAAGGGGAAATGGTTGACAAAGTGTGGAATTACTAGGTATAATAAATTTTGTTTGTTTGGAGTGATATTATGAACATTCAATTTCGCAAGTTAGCGAATGCCGACGAGCCTTTACAGCTCCATGATACTGTGGATGTTAGCGAGGTTGTCAAAGGGCGCAAGGATATTCTGGCTGTTGCACCACTCTCAGTAGACCTTAAAGCGCTGCCCGCGGGAACCGATAGTGTGAACGTGGTGGGAACACTGAGTGGAGAGGTGGACATGTTATGTTCACGTTGTCTCACGGAGGTCAAGAGCAAGCTTAACATTCCTTTCGCTGAGACTTTCAAGTGGCTTAAACAGCCAATTCTTCCGGACGATGAAGATGAGGAACTCATTTACATCAAGGATGAGAGTGTGGATCTTATCCCGTATGTGGAAGAAAATTTCGTACTGCACTTACCGGATTCGGTATTGTGCAAGGCAGACTGTCTTGGTCTTTGTCAGAAATGCGGACAGAACTTGAACGAAGGCACCTGCAGTTGCGACAACACAGTGATCGATCCTCGACTCGCTGGGTTGAAAGACTTTTTCAAATGAAACATTGACTACAAACCAAGCGTCCCGCAGTTGTGCGGGGAAAAATCAAATTAGGAGGTTGAACACAATGGCAGTACCTCAACGGAGAACGTCCAAAACACGCCGTGACAAACGCCGCACCCACTTTAAACTGGTTGTGCCGGGCATGGTGAAATGCGAACAATGCGGAGAGCTGAAACTGGCTCACCACGTATGTAAAGTTTGCGGAACTTACAAAGCAAGAGAGATCATCAAACAATAGTTTGTGTTCTGGAGACGGACGCCTTCCCTCAGGAAGGTGTCCGTTTTTGCGTCCATACTGCTGCGCACACCATTCGCCGGCGTTCCTTGCCCCGCTCTATGGAGCTTGATGTAAAAGGGGGGCGGTCTGGTAAGGGGATATTCAAATTACCGTGGTTAGATACTATGCTTGCTCAAAAGAGGAGTACGGTTCTGATTACCGCGGGTCGATAAGACTAGCAGCGCGGTTTTGGTGTGTTTGGTGGTAGCTTAAATCTCTCTGATCGCGCTCAAAAGTTGAGTCTGATGTATTTCGTACATAGAAAACTAGAAAATAGTCTGCCAAAGTCCGTACGAAAGGCAAAAGTGCCTTACAATGTGCCGCGCGGACCGAATTGACTCAAAGGAAAGGCAAAAATGCCTTAGAATGTGCCGAGGGGACCAAATTGGCTCGAAGGAAAGGCAAAAATGCCTTACAATCTACCAACTCTACCTGAGTGGGCCAAATTAACGTTTGGCATTCACTTTCAATCTGTCTTTACAAACGCTGCCCCATCGGATTTGCTTGGCCTGTCAACGCCGGTTAGCTTTCCGCCACTGCAAACCATCCCCCACCCTAAACCATCCCCCCGAAAAGCAGCGGTTAATGCAGAGTTTAAGACGATTACTGTACTGGAAGTGTGTCAGATGATGAACTCCTTTATTTTTGGCCCAAACAGTCGTACAGACGCCACAAAGCTGGTGGAGATAGGAACCTTCGTACAACTTTCGGCACTTAATTCGAGAAACGAGTTACGAGGGTGAGAGATACTAGATACCTGATACCAAATACCACCCACCAGACACCAGCGCTAGCTACAAGACAGTTTCCCCATTCAATATGTGCAACATTCCAGCCCCGGTTTACAGGGGTTCCTCCATTATCCGGAGGACTCCACATCTACTTCCTCTATCTCCAATCCATTGTTGTTTAAAAACGTCTTTTGAAGTCAATGCTTTATTTTTGCCGCAGCATGCTTTATACTACATATTAGTACCAGGTTCTAAAGAACTTATATGAACGCCATGAAGAGAACAACAGCGGCCATACTGAGGGGCCGGATGCGCTTTTCAGCAAGTTCCAGGAGGTGAGCCGCCATCGAGCGGATGTCCAAGAAAGAGCGCCAGCAGCAGCTGCTTCACCTGATCGGCGGCAATCCTTTTGTAACGGACCGGGAACTGACCCGCCAGCTGAAGGTGAGCATTCAGACGATCCGGCTGGACCGCATGGAGCTGGGAATTCCCGAGCTGCGTGAACGCATGAAGCAAATGGCGGAGCATTCCTATGATCAGGTACGCTCTTTGCCTGCGGATGAAGTGATCGGTGATATTGTGGATTTGCAGCTCGATAAGAGCGGTATTTCCATATTTGAGATACGTGGGGAGCATGTCTTCTCCAGAAATGGCATCGCCCGCGGCCACTATGTGTTCGCCCAAGCCAATTCACTTGCAGTCGCTGTTATCAATGATGAAATTGCGCTGACAGCTTCAGCCGATATCCGCTTTGTACGCATGGTTCGGCTCGGAGAGAAATGTATCGCCAAAGCGCAGGTGCGGTCACAAGCCGGCCGCGGCGGCAAAGCCGAAGTAGATGTCTTTACATATGTCGGTGAAGAGCTGGTGTTCCAAGGCCATTTCATTGTGTACCGGTCTGCAGTCGAAGATAATAGTGAAGGGGGAAACCGCAGTGTTGATCGCCATTGATGCCATGGGCGGGGACAACGCTCCTGAGAGTAATGTCGAAGGGGCGTTGTCCGCGGCCGCGGAGTGGGCAGATACACAGATTGTGCTGGTGGGGGACGAGGCTGTACTTGAGCCGCTGCTGAAGAACAAGCCGGCGAACCTGTCCATTCGCCATGCTGGCGAAGTGATAGGTGCCGATGAAGAGCCTGTGAAGGCGGTGCGCCGCAAAAAGGATTCATCCATGGTCGTAGCCGGACGGATGGTCCGCGAAGGTGAAGCGGACGCAATGATCTCGTCCGGCAACACCGGTGCCTTGATGACAACGGGCTTGCTTGTTGTTGGAAGGATGCAGGGCATCGAGCGCCCTGCGCTGGCACCGATGATTCCGACGCTGGACGATGTCGGAGTACTGGCGCTGGATTTAGGCGCCAATATGGACGCGAAGCCTCAGCACCTGGCACAATACGCACAGATCGGCAGCATCTACCGGAAGAAGGTACATGGGATCGCCAGACCGCGGGTAGGGCTGCTGAACGTGGGGACGGAACCCGGCAAGGGCAACGAGCTGACCAAGGAGGCTTATCCGCTGCTTGAGAATTTGCCGGGCATTCATTTTGTCGGAAACGTCGAAGCGCGTGATGTGCTGACCGGCAGCTGCGATGTGCTGGTCTGCGATGGTTTTGCCGGCAACATTCTGCTGAAGTCTCTCGAAGGGACAGCCGGTGCGATTTTTTCGCTGCTGAAGGAACAGTTCAGCAAGTCGCTGAAGACGAAGCTGGGCGCGGCGATGCTGATGCCGGAGCTTAGAGGCCTCAAGGGCAAGATGGATTACAAGGAGCACGGCGGAGCGCCGCTGCTGGGTCTTGCCGGCCTCGTCGTGAAAGGACATGGCTCTTCTGACGGCAACGCCGTCAAGAATGCGGTCAGACAAGCACGGATCGCGCTGAAGGCGGATCTTGTGCCAAGTATATCGAAGGAAATTAGCGGGAAGTGAGTGACGAAATGAAACAGTTGCGGCCAGTTGGAATTATCGGTACAGGGAAATATGTGCCGGAGAAGATATTAACCAACAGTGATTTGGAAAAAATAGTAGATACCAATGACGAGTGGATTGTCAGCCGTACAGGTATCCGGGAACGGCATATTGCCGCTCCGCATGAGGCGACCTCCGATCTTGCTTACGAGGCAGCACTCAAGGCATTGGAGTCCGCCGGCATGACAGCGGATGAACTTGATCTTATTATCATTGCTACTGTTACACCGGATAGCGCATTTCCTTCCACGGCGTGCATTCTGCAGGATAAGCTTGGAGCAAGAGGCGCGGCTGCCTTTGACCTGTCGGCGGCTTGCTCCGGATTTGTCTACAGCCTGGCAACCGCAGTGGGTTTCATTCAGAACGGAATGTACAACAATGCGCTGATCATCGGGGCGGATACCTTGTCCCGTATTACCGACTACACGGACCGCAACACCTGTGTGCTTTTTGGGGACGGCGCTGGCGCTGTAGTGATCGGGGAAGTACCAGAAGGACGCGGATTCCAGTCGTTCGATCTGGGCGCGGAAGGCTCCGGGGGCCATCTGCTGAAGCTTGAAGCGGGTGGATCTCGCCTGCCTGCCTCCCAGCAGACAGTCGAAGACAAAAAACACTTCATTTATATGAATGGCCGCGAGGTCTTCAAATTCGCGGTGCGTGTGATGGGCTCCGCTACGGAACGTGTCCTGACCAAAGCCGGTCTGGCCAAGGAAGATGTCGATTTGTTTGTGCCGCATCAGGCGAACATTCGCATCATCCAGTCGGCCATGCAGCGGCTTGAGCTGCCGCCGGAGAAATGTGTAATCAATGTCGACAGATATGCGAATACCTCGGCGGCATCGATTCCGCTCGCTCTGGTTGAAGCAGCGGAAGAAGGACGCATGAAGGAAGGCGACGCGGTGCTGATGGTTGGCTTCGGCGGCGGCCTGACCTGGGGAGCTTCCGTACTAATCTGGTAGCAGAAGGAGTTCTATACATGACAAAAATCGCTTTTATCTTTCCCGGCCAGGGCGCACAGTCCGTTGGTATGGGCAGGGATGTATATGAAGCAGTGCCCGCCAGCCGGGCTATATTTGAAAAGGGCGATGAGGTGCTGGGATTTCCGCTCAGCAAGCTTGTTTTTGAAGGTCCGGACAGCGAACTGAAGCAGACTGTGAACACCCAGCCTGCGCTGCTGACCGCAAGCATCGCTTATCTTGAAGCGCTCCGCGGTCAAGGCTTGACCCCCGATTATGTGGCAGGCCACAGCCTTGGCGAATACAGCGCACTGGTGACCGCCGGTGTCCTTTCCTATGAGGATGCAGTTAAGCTGGTGCGCCTGCGCGGCCGGTTCATGGAAGAAGCAGTTCCCGGCGGTCAGGGGGCAATGGCTGCTGTGCTCGGGGCGGAGCGGGAGGCGCTCGCTGAGCTCTGCCGCACCATTTCGGCAGAAGCTGGAGCCGTTGAGCTGGCCAACGTCAACTGCCCGGGGCAGATTGTGGTGTCCGGTACAGCTGCGGGGGTGAACGCTGTCGTGCAGCGCGTCAAGGAGGCTGGCGGCAAGCGGGCGATTCCGCTCGAAGTCAGCGGACCGTTTCATTCCTCGCTGATGAAAGAGGCGGCAGATCGCCTCGCAGCCGAACTTATGAGCGTCACCTTTAATAAACCTTCAGTTCCTGTTATTGTTAATGTTACTGCTGCGCCGGTCACCGATCCCGAAGAAATTCGGGAGCTTCTGGTGCGTCAGGTGTACTCGCCCGTTCTTTGGGAGGACAGTGTGAACTGGCTGCTTAAAGACGGCGTGGATACTTTTGTGGAAATTGGCTCTGGGTCGGTACTGACAGGTCTGATCCGCAAGATTGACAAAAACGTCAAGCTGGTTAACATCAACAGTCTTGAAAATGCCCAGGCTGGCCTTCCACAGGTATAGCATGGATCATTCAGGCCTACGGCTGAAAGGGGAATACACAATGTTCGCAGCATTAAAGGGGCAGACGGCCCTGGTCACGGGCGCATCGCGCGGCATTGGCCGCAGCATTGCGCTGGCGCTGGCCGAGCATGGCGTGAAGGTGGCCGTGAACTTTGCCGGCAGTGAAGCGGCTGCGCAGGAGACTGTAGACCGCATCACGGAGCTTGGCTCGGAAGGGATCGTGCTCCGGGGCAATGTCGGCAAAAGCGACCAGGCGGAGAACCTTGTCAAAGAGGTTCTGAACACTTGGGGGCGCATTGACATTCTTGTCAATAATGCCGGCATTACCCGGGATAATCTGATCATGCGCATGAAAGAGGAAGAATTCGATCAGGTCATTGAGACGAATCTTAAAGGTGTGTTTAACTGCCTGAAAGCAGCAACACGTCCGATGATGAAGCAGCGTTATGGCCGGATCATCAATATTTCCTCTGTTGTGGGAGTGACAGGTAATCCCGGCCAGGCGAATTATTCGGCAGCCAAAGCGGGCATTATCGGGCTCACCAAGTCGGCGGCGAGGGAGCTTTCCTCTAGAGGGATTACTGTGAATGCCATAGCCCCCGGTTTTATTGATACCGATATGACGCGTGAGCTGTCCGAAGAAGTGCGTAGCGAGCTGGTACAAGGAATACCTCTCGCCCGTCTAGGGCAGCCGGAAGAGATTGCTATGGCGGTTGTGTTTCTTGCTTCCCAGGGAGCAGGATATATGACCGGCCAGACCCTTCATGTGGATGGCGGCATGTATATGTAGGTTCAGGCATAGAAACAATCGGGATAGCAGAGAATTAGAGAGGCCTGGATTTGCGTTTTTTGCGCTCTATGGCATTTTGATCTCATATCTCGTATAATACCAAAAGAGGAGGTGAACCGGATGTCCGATGTATTGGAGCGTGTAAAGCGCATTGTCATCGACCGCTTAGGTGCCGATGAAGCTGAGGTAACATTAGAAGCGTCTTTCAAAGATGATTTAGGTGCTGATTCTCTAGATGTAGTTGAATTAGTAATGGAATTGGAAGATGAGTTTGACATGGAAATCTCAGATGAAGATGCTGAGAAGATTACGACCGTGGGTGAAGTTGTGAAGTACATACAATCTCATACCTAGAGTCATATGATTGAGAGTCCCGTTCCTCATGGGCGGGACTTCTCCTCATTTTACAGCACTAAATTTGTCAAAAGGATGCGACTCAGCATCTTTACGGGGAATATAACAGGACTGCGTAATCACGCAGCGACTGAAGTTTATATAGCATTAAACCGAAGTATAATTTACAACCTACAGATGGGGTGATTACGTTTGAGTCATAGAGTGGTTGTAACCGGTATGGGCGTAGTGACGTCGCTTGGCAAGGACCTGGAGACATTCTGGGAGAACCTGATGAACGGCAAATCCGGGGTATCATTGGTTGAAGCCTTTGATGTTAGCGAATATACTACCCGGATCGCTTCTTCTGTCAAAGATTTTGATGCCGAGGCCTTATTCGGCCGCAAGGAAGCCCGCAAGATGGACCGCTTTGTACAGTTTGCCGTAGCGGCAGGCGAAGATGCTCTGAAGGATAGCGGACTTACTATCGGCAAGGATATCGATGCCGAGCGGATCGGTGTATCTGTGGGCTCCGGTATCGGTGGACTGGGAACCTGGGAAGATCAGCACAATATGCTGCTGGAGAAAGGCCCCAAACGGGTCAGCCCGTTTTTCATTCCGATGATGATTGCCAACATGGGCTCCGGCCAACTGTCCATCAATCTGGGAGCCAAAGGTCCAAATACGACACAGGTTACCGCTTGTGCGACAGGAAGTCATTCCATTGGTGAATCGTACCGCTTTATCCAGCGCGGGGATGCTGATGCCATGATCTGCGGCGGTGCGGAAGCAACTATCCGTCCTACAGGCATGGCCGGCTTTTGCGCAATGAGAGCGATGTCGACACGCAATGACGAGCCGGAGAAAGCGAGCCGACCGTTTGATGTGGACCGCGACGGTTTTGTCATGGGAGAGGGTGCCGGAATTCTGATTCTGGAATCCCTGGAGCATGCACAGAAACGCGGGGCAAGAATATATGCCGAAGTGATCGGCTATGGTCTGAGCGGCGATGCTCACCATATGACGGAACCGGATCCCGATGGCGCTGCGCGCTGTATGAAGATGGCTATCCGCGATGCCGGAATTGCTCCGGAAGATATTGATTATATTAATGCGCACGGTACTTCCACACCGGTGGGAGACAAGTCGGAGACAGCTGCCGTCAAGAAGGCATTGGGTGACCATGCCTATAAGGTAGCCATCAGCTCCACGAAGTCAATGACCGGTCATCTGCTCGGAGCAGCCGGTGGCGTGGAAGCGATCATTTGCGGTCTTTCCCTGCAAAAGGGAATGATTGCGCCTACGATCAACCTGGACAATCAGGACCCGGAATGCGACCTGGATTATGTGCCGAATGTTCCGCGTAAAGCGGATCTGAACATTGCCATGTCGAATTCGTTCGGATTCGGGGGACATAACGCAACCGTTATTTTGAAAAAATATAATCAGTAAGGGGACAGCGCAGTGAAAGGAGACCTGAAGCAGCTACAAAATCAACTTCAAATCCAATTTCACGATTCTGGACTTCTGAAGCAGGCTTTCACCCACGCATCCTATGTGAACGAACACCGTTTCAATCAGCATCAGGACAATGAGCGGCTCGAATTTCTCGGGGACGCGGTCCTGGAGCTTACGGTTTCCGAATATTTGTACAACCTGCTTCCGGACAGACCTGAAGGGGAATTAACTAAGCTGCGGGCTGCCATTGTGTGCGAGCCTTCACTGGTTAAATTCGCGGAAAGTCTGGGTTTTGGACGGTATGTATTGCTGGGTAAAGGGGAAGAGCTTACGGGCGGACGCAGCCGCCCGGCCCTGCTGGCCGATGTATTCGAATCTTTCGTGGGAGCGCTTTATCTCGACCAAGGACTGGAAACGGCCCGGAAGTTCCTGGATGATCACGTGTTTCCGCTGGTGGAGACGGACGGCAAGCTGCAGATGCAGATGAGCGATTTCAAGACTGAGCTGCAGGAGTTGATTCAGCATCACGGGATGGGGACGTTGGAATATCGTATCATTGAAGAGCGGGGACCGGCGCATGAGCGCGAATTCGTCTCCGAAGTATTTATGGCGAGCCGTTCGCTCGGCAGAGGAAGCGGCCGTTCCAAGAAGGAAGCGGAACAGCAGGCGGCAGCAGCTGCACTGCTGCGCCTGAAAGAAGACGGCGCCTGAGTGGAACTTAGAAAAGTGAGCGAGCAAAGAGCGGTAAAGGTCTGAATCCGGCAGGAAAGCGGAATTTAGACCTTTGCTGCTCTTTTTTTATATATAGTTAGATTGAACAAGCATCTTAGAAATTTATGGATATCGTGGAAGAAGTGGATGAATTCACGTGGAAATGAAAGGATTTGCCCTTTTTTGTGGTTTGACAATCTTTAATGGGTAGGTTTAACATGTAATTAATTAATATAAATACCATATTAGGGATGTTGAGGCTGGGATGCAGAGATGTCTGAGACTGAATTTGAATACCAGGAGAAGATTCGAAGGCTTGCCGTCAAGATTGTGAAGCATTATCGTGGCAAGGGTCCCGAGAGTGTAAAGGTAAGGCTGGAATATAAGCCCTTAATTATTATAGAGATCCGGGGGATTCTCTCCAGTTTATCCGAAATCTTACTTAAAGAAGGTGCGGTACATCTCATTACAGAATATTGGAAAGTGCTGAAGCCTTATTTGGAGAGAGAGTTTATAGCAGAGATCATAGAAACGCTTGGCAGCCCATTTACATATACATGGAAGATTGAAGATCCGACTCCAGGTGAGAGGGCCATTATTATTCAATTAAATAAATCGGTTTGATTAAAGAGAAAGGGCTTTTGCCCCTTAGCTTTTTAATAAGCCAGTACATGGTGTATTTCTGATTATACTTTGTATTGGCTTTTTTTTGTTGTTATATTGTGCAAAAAATCACAAGGAGTGGTGAGAAACTATGGGGAATAAAGTGCTGACTGTATGTCCGTATTGCGGAAGTGGTTGTCAAATGAATTTACTGGTGGAGGAAGGAAGAATAGTAGGCGCTGAACCTGCGGATGGAAGAACGAATGAAGGGAACTTGTGCCTGAAAGGACACTATGGATGGGATTTTCTGAATGATCCGCAGATTCTAACCGCCCGGATCCGCAAGCCGATGATTCGTAAAGCAGGGACACTGGCAGAGGTATCTTGGGAGGAAGCCATTCAATATACGGCCGAGAAACTAACAGTAATCAAGGAAAAGTATGGACCGGACGCAATCATGGGAACCGGTTCAGCCCGTGGACCAGGAAACGAAGCCAATTATGTTATGCAGAAATTTATGCGCGCAGTTATTGGAACCAATAACGTTGACCATTGCGCCAGAGTATGTCACGGGCCGTCCGTAGCTGGGCTTACCTATTCGCTTGGGGATGGCGCAATGTCCAATTCGATTCCTGAAATTGAGGACACAGATCTGCTGTTTATATTTGGATATAATGCAGCGGTTACCCATCCCATTGTGGCCAGAAGAATCGTAAGTGCGAAGCAGAAGGGCGCAACGATTATCGTAACCGATCCCCGCAAGACGGAGTCGGCCCGCATTGCAGATACTTGGCTGCCCCTTAAAGGCGGCACGAACATGGCGCTTGTCAATGCCTTTGGTCATGTGCTAATTGCTGAGGAGTTATATGACAAGCAGTATGTAGAGAAATATGTGGAAGGTTTTGCGGAATACAAAGCCAGTGTACAGAAATATACGCCTGAATATGCGGAGAGCATTACTGGTGTGCAAGCGGCCGAGATCCGCAAAGTCATGCGGCAATATGCGACTGCAAACAAAGCGATGATTCTGTACGGTATGGGGGTATGTCAATTTGCCCAAGCCGTGGACGTTGTAAAAGGGCTCGCCTCACTGGCGCTTCTGACCGGAAATTTAGGCAGGCCCGGTGTCGGAATTGGTCCGGTCCGGGGCCAAAATAATGTACAGGGTTCCTGCGATATGGGGGCACTGCCAAATGTCTACCCGGGATACCAGCCTATTACTGATGACAAGATCCGCAAAAAATTTGAAAAGGCCTGGGGCGTTGCTTTGCCTCGCAAAGTCGGGTTTCGGATTACCGAAATTCCTCATCTCGTTCTGAAGGAAAACAAGGTGAAGGCTTACTATATTTTTGGCGAAGATCCGGTGCAGAGCGATCCAAATGCTTCAGAAGTCAGAGAGACACTGGATAAACTGGAATTTGTAATTGTCCAGGACATATTCATGAACAAGACGGCCCTGCATGCGGATGTTATTTTGCCGGCCACATCCTGGGGGGAACATGACGGGGTCTACTCCTCGGCTGACCGTGGATTCCAGCGGATCAGAAAGGCCATCGAGCCGCCGGGTGAGGTGAAGCCCGATTGGCAAATTATAAGTGAGCTCGCCACGGCGATGGGCTATCCGATGTCCTACCGGAATACGGAAGAGATATGGGATGAAATGAGGGGGCTCTCCCCAGCGTTTGCCGGAGCCAGTTACCGGAAGATGGAAGAGCAGGGAAGCGTTCAGTGGCCATGTCCGTCCGAAGATCATCCGGGCACACCGTATTTATATAAAGGGAACCGGTTTACCACTTCCAGCGGCAAAGGACAGTTATTCGCCTGTGAATGGAGGGCACCGCTGGAGCAGCCGGATCAGGAATATCCATTGTCCTTGTCCACAGTACGTGAGGTAGGGCATTATTCGGTTCGGACCATGACCGGCAACTGCCGTGCCCTCAGTCAACTGTCGGATGAGCCCGGCTTCATCCAGATTAGTCCGGCAGACGGATCAAGCTTAGGGATAGAAGACGGCCAGCTTGTAAATGTTGTTTCCCGCCGAGGCAGAGTATTAGCCCGAGCGCAGATCAGCAACCGTATCAAAACCGGGGCCACCTATATGACCTACCATTTCTGGATTGGGGCCTGCAATGAGCTGACGGGCGATTATCTGGACCCTGTCTCCAAAACCCCCGAATACAAATATTGTGCGATACGCATCGAGAAAATTGCAGATCAACTGCGCGCTGAACAACAGGTTCAGCAGGAATATGAGGCGCTCAGACATCAAATGCATGTGGAGGCGAGCCCGGTATGAATAATGTACAGCCGAAACCGTTTGTCATTGCCGAAGCGGGCAAATGCATAGGCTGCAAGGCTTGTGAACTGGCTTGTTTCGCAGTTCATAACGATGACAATGGTGTTGGGGCGGTTGTGGGTACAGTTACGGTACCGGTTATTCCCCGGCTGCATGTCATTCGAACAGAAAGCTTCACACTGCCGGTCCAATGCCGCCAGTGTGAGAATGCGCCTTGTGCAGAAGCCTGTCCGGTTCAAGCGATCCGGCAGGAGGAGGGGGTGATAGTTATTCATGCGGAGAGCTGCATAGGCTGCAAAGGTTGTGCCATGGCCTGTCCGTTTGGTGCCATCAGTCTGTATAAAGCCTACAGCAACGGCAAGGTAGTTCCGCAGATTCAGCTGAAGGACCAGCAACACACCCCGCTGGAGCGTATGGCCAAAGTTATCGCCTATAAATGTGATTTATGCCGGACCAGGGATTATGAGGGAGGAGCTGCGGGAAACGTTCCGGCTTGCGTAGAAGTCTGTCCGGTAGAGGCACTGTCACTGGTTCATCCGGATACTCGTTTATCCAGGTCCCGGACAGCCGCGGCTATGCGGCTATAATACCACTCTAATTGAGAAAAGAAGGTTGTGCCATGTCGTATGATCCAATCATTCATATTGACGAACAATTATGTACCGGCTGCAGACGTTGCGCGGCTGTATGTCCTGTGGACGCCATTATCGGCGAACCGGGCCATCCGCAGACCATTGATGCTCATCGCTGCGTCGTTTGTGGACAGTGTGTGCAGATTTGTACCGCTTATGCTGCGGACAACGAGTCGACGCTAGCCTCCCGAGCGGTAAAGTTACAGGAAAGAGGGCAGCTGCCCAATGTGCATGAGCCTTTGTTCGCTGCCTATTCGTCAGGAGATATCCAGAAGGTTAAAGCTGTTCTGGCTGATCCGAAACGGTTCAAGGTGGTCCAGTGCGCCCCTGCGATCCGTGTATCTCTGGCGGAAGAGTTTGGGCTGCCCTTCGGCACTTTAACCCCGGGGAAAATGGCGGCGGCGCTGCGAAGGCTAAAGTTTGACCGCATCTATGATACGAATTTTGCTGCAGACGTGACGATTATGGAAGAGGGCTCGGAGCTGATTGGAAGAGTGATGTCAGGAGAGCGGCTGCCAATGTTTACCTCCTGCTGTCCGGCCTGGGTTAAGCATGCGGAGACGGCAGCACCGGAGCTGCTGAATCATTTGTCCAGCTGCAAGTCCCCGATGCAAATGGGCGGAGCCTTGTTCAAGACATACGGAGCAGAGCTGGATGGGATTGCACCTGCAGATATTTTCAGCGTTGCGGTTATGCCCTGCACCTGTAAAAAATTTGAATGCAGCAGAGAAGAGATGAATGTGGAGGGTTGCCGTGAAGTGGATCTCGTCATTACTACAAGAGAGCTGGCCAGCTTAATCAAGGATCAAGGCATCGATTTCATACATCTTCCCGAGGAGCCGTTTGATTCACCGCTGGGCAAATACTCTGGAGCGGGCTCGATCTTCGGTGTCACAGGCGGAGTAATGGAAGCTGCGATTCGAACGGGGTATGAACTGATCACCCATGAGCAGATTCCTAATCTGCAATTGGATTTTGTCAGGGGAGAAGAAGGAATTCGGACGGCAGAAGTTCAAATTGGAGATTTGGAGCTCAAGGTGGCTGTAGTTGCTGGACTTAAATATGTTGATGCTGTTCTGGCAAAAGTTGGAGAGGGCACCTGCCCGTATCATTTCATTGAAGTTATGGCTTGTCCCGAAGGTTGTGTCAGCGGCGGCGGCCAGCCCAAGCTCTTGCTGGAAACGCAACGGAAATGTGCTTATCAGGCCAGAAAAAGTGCAGTCTACCGCCACGATTCTCATCAGAAGGTCCGCAAATCCCATGAGAATCCCGATATTATCAAATTATATAAGGATTTCTTAGGTGAACCCTTAGGCGATACTTCACATCATTTACTGCATACCAAATTTGTTGACAGAAGCGTTAAGGAGGAGATGTCATGAACCGGTTTGTTATTGCCGATCCCGATAAATGTATAGGGTGTCATACTTGTGAAGTGGCCTGCGTAGTTGCACATGCCGGGAACAATATGTTCCTTGAGGGAGAGTGCGGGGGTGACTTCTATCCCCGGCTGACTGTCGTCGAGACCGACGAAGTTACTGCACCGGTGCAGTGCAGACATTGCGAGGATGCTCCTTGTGCCAATGTGTGTCCGAATGGCTCCATTACGAGCAGAGACAACAGCATTTTCATCAATCAGGATAGCTGCATTGGGTGCAAGACCTGTATGCTCGTATGCCCCTATGGGGCGATTTCAATGGTTCCGGCATATAAGAGTGGCCAGAAGCAACATCAATCCGGGCTTCATTCCAATTCATCGGGTGCATGGAGCCGCAAGGAGAGAATCGTTGCGAACAAATGTGATCTGTGTGAAGACAGCGGTCACGGTCCGGAATGTGTGCGGGTGTGTCCCACAAATGCACTCCAGCTCATCGTTCCAAGTCAGATTGAGGATTCCATTTCCGGGAAAAGACTGGCCAGTGCGCAGTCATTACAGCAATTCGGCGGTTTTTCGCGCCTCTGATTCAGCCACTATAACGCAGAAAGCAAGGTGGAATGTTTGTCTGACATCCTGGTCGATTCGTTTGGTCGTTTACATAATTATGTGCGTATCTCCGTTACGGAGCACTGCAACTTGGGTTGTCAGTACTGCAATCCGGGCAGAGTGGTAGGGGCTACGGAGGCTAACCTGCTTACCTATGACGAAATTGTAAGGACCGTAAGTGTGCTCGCTGAGATGGGGGTAACCAAGGTGCGCCTTACCGGAGGAGAACCGCTGCTGCGTCCGAACCTGGAAGAACTGGTGGCCAGGTTAAGAGCCATCTCCGGGATTAAACGTGTCGGGTTGACCACAAATGGACTGCTGCTCGCCAACAAAGTGCAGAAGCTGCGTGATGCCGGGCTTACGGATCTCAACGTAAGCCTGGATTCTCTAATTCCTGAACGGTTTTCCAGAATCACCGGAGGTGGGGATGTCAGTAAGGTGTTGCATGCTCTGGCAGCCGGTTTTAAGGCTGGATTCGAGGTGCTGAAGCTGAATGTGGTCTTAATGAAGGGGATCAACGATGATGAGATTGAATCCTTTCTGCAACTGACTCTGAAATATCCGCTGTACATCCGATTTATTGAATATATGCCAATGGGTCGTGACCTCAACGGATGGGAAGCGGGATATATGCCCTTGGAAGGGATACTTGAGCGTTGTGCCAAGGCGGGTTTTAGTCTTGAAGCAGATCCGCACTTGGGCAGGGCATCTGGTGAGCCCACAGGAAAAGAAGCGGATTCGGGTCCCGCCCGTTATTTTCGTATCCAAGGAGCAGCAGGGGAATTTGGTTTGATTAATCCGGTCAGCCAGCATTTCTGTAATTCGTGTAATCGGCTGCGTATTACGGCAAATGGTCACTTTAAGCCATGCCTCTGCTGGAACGAAGAACTGTATATCCGGCCTTACATTGGACAAACAGAGCTGCTGAAACAGTTGTTCCTGCGCGCATTGGAAGCCAAACCTAGCCAGCATATGATGTCGGGTCAACCGGGTACCATGCCTCCGTTGAAGGCCACCAATCGCCTGATGTCGCAGATTGGGGGATGAGAAGCAATTGAACGATGATCCATTGTTTCGTATAGAATCGGATTCTTTGGGGAATGCAGCGGTTCCCGTTGAAGCTTATTATGGAATTCACGCGGTAAGGGCGCGGGATAATTTTGCGGTTAGCGGCCGAACGGTGAATCTGCGGATCATCCGGGCTATAGTAATGGTGAAGAAAGCGGCAGCCAAAGTAAATGGCAGGCATGGGGATATTCCCGAACAGGTGGCCGCGGGGATTGTATCTGCTTGCGATGAAATTCTGCTAGGACAGTGGGATAAGCACTTTATTGTTGATGCGTATCAGGGCGGAGCGGGAACAAGCACGAACATGAATGTTAACGAGGTGATCGCCAATCTGGTCATCGAGAGAATCGGTGGCTCCAAGGGGGATTACCAGCTGATCCATCCGATAGATCATGTGAATCTCCACCAGTCTACGAATGATGTGTATCCCACTGCCATGCGAATTGCAATGATTCCGCTGCTTCGCTCGCTTAGTGAAGAGTTTGCCTCTCTACAGGAGGCACTGCAGGAGAAGGAACGGGAATACGCGGATGTGTTAAGGTTAGGGAGAACGCAACTAATGGACGCACTGCCAATTATGGCGGGACAAAGCTTTGGTGCTCATGCCAAAGCGGTCGCACGGGACCGGTGGCGGCTGTATAAGGCGGAGGAGCGTCTGCGTGAGATTAACCTCGGAGGAACGGCAGTGGGCACAGGAATGAATGCCCCCCTTGCTTATATCTATGCCATTGCGGAAGAGCTGCGGGAATTAACCGGAATGGGGCTCTGCCGCAGCGATTTTCCGATGGATGGAACACAAAATATGGATGTGTTTGTGGAAGTCTCAGGTTTGCTCAAAGCCGCTGCGGTCAACTTACTGAAGATATCTGGAGATTTTCGGCTGCTTAATGCCGGACCCTCCGGCGGAATGGCAGAATATATCCTGCCCCCTATGCAGGTAGGTTCTTCGATCCTGCCCGGTAAAATGAACCCGGTCATTGCGGAGGTGGCCGGGTCTGTCGCGATGAAGGTGATTTCCAATGATACAGCGGTCACTCTGGCGGCGGCCAGCGGGCAGCTGGAGCTGAATGCCTTTGCTCCTTTAATCGTTGAATCCCTGCTTGAATCTCTTGAAATTCTTACCCAGGCTGTACGGCTGTTTCATGAACGATGTGTGCAGGGGTTAATAGTCGATGCTGCGCATTGTCTAGAGCAATTGGAATGCTCCGGCGTTATGGCTGCTGCAGTGGTAACGTATCTGGGTTATGAAACCGCAGCTGAACTGGCTAAGTCTGCGGCGGCCTCGGGCCGGCCGCTAAAAGATATTCTCCTGGAACGCGGCCTGATGACCAAAAAGCAGATCGATGCCATATTGCACCCGTTAGAGGTTACCAAACCTGGCATCCCCGGAAGATCAAGAGATGAATAAAGGGTCTAAGATAACGAAGGAGCGCATGTTATGAGCTTAAACGATACCCCGCGTGGTGAACGAATGCACATTGCAGTTTTTGGAAGACGTAATGCCGGCAAATCCAGTGTGATTAACGCTTTAGGCGGTCAGGAGACGTCCATTGTTTCACCCGTCAGCGGGACAACGACAGATCCGGTCTATCAACCGATGGAGTTGCTTCCGGTGGGGCCGGTAGTGCTCATTGATACCGCCGGATTGGATGATAGCGGAAATTTGGGCGAACAGCGGATTCGCAAAACAAATCAGGTTCTGACCAAAACCGATCTGGCATTGCTGGTGATTGACGCTCTCCACGGCGTAGACAAATTTGAGCAGAATCTGTTGCGGAACCTGTCAGACAAGAAGGTTCCGGTTATCCTACTATTGAATAAAATAGATTTGCTCAAAGATCATGGTAACGGCGCGGAACACACTGCAGTGGCGGCCAAGGTAGAAGAACAGCTCCATTTGAAGCCGATAATATTCAGCGCTCTCAGGAATACTGGTGTTACTGAACTAAAAGCTGCAATGGTCAGGGAGTTGCCGAGGGACGAAGACCGGTTCCGGTTAGTGGGCGACCTGCTGCATCCCGGCGACTTGGCTGTTCTGGTTGTGCCGATCGATAAGGCGGCTCCCAAAGGGAGACTGATTCTGCCCCAGCAGCAGACCATTCGTGACATCATGGAATGTGATGCAGTCGCTGTTGTCACTAAGGAACAGGAGCTTGGACACACACTTAAGACGCTGGGGCGCAAGCCGAATGTGGTGATCACGGATTCACAGGCATTTCTCAAAGTTCAGGCAGACACCCCAAAGGATATCCCGCTCACGTCCTTCTCCATATTGTTTGCCAGGTATAAGGGGGATCTCCCTCAACTTGTGCGTGGGGTGCGGGCCATCGAACGTTTGCGGGACGGAGACCGGGTGCTCATTGCGGAAGCCTGCACGCATCATCGGCAGTCGGATGATATTGCTTCCGTGAAGATTCCCCGCTGGCTGCGGGAATTAACAGGCAGACAGCTTCAAATAGAACATGCTGCAGGCAGCGATTTCCCCGCAGGACTTGGGCTTTATTCACTCATCATTCACTGCGGAGCGTGTATGTTGAACCGCAAGGCGATGCTGCAGAGGCTTGAGGAGGCCGAACATGCGGGTGTTCCGATTGTGAATTATGGTGTATTTATTGCCTATGTGCAGGGGGTGTTCCCAAGAGCCATCGAAATGTTTCCGTCTGCAATGCTGGCTTGGGAGGAGGGAGGCAGATAACCATTCATGCATATACTAAAGCGGGGTGTTCCAAAAGCCAAAGCAATGGCTGCTGGGACGCCCCGCTTTTTGTGACAAACCTTAATTTAATGCGACCTAAAACCGTAAATCTCTTTCGCCGTTATGGATACGCTGAAGCTGCTTTAGGGTCGCTTTTTTGACCGATTCCTTGGGAATGCGCTCCAAATTGTCATGAATCGTCTGCTCTCCAATGGCCCGCATCTCCTCATCGGCGTAATCCAGCAGGTATTCCTGAAACGTCATCAGGGAGTTCGGCTGACAGACGTTATGGATTTGGCCGGATTTGGCCAGCTGCATGAAACGGTCTCCCGTGCGGCCTTCCCGGTAACAGGCGGTGCAGTAACTGGGTACATATCCGTCCTGGCAGAGATTTTTAATAATTTCCATTGGGGAACGGTGATCGCCTACCGTGAATTGCGGGTTGTCATCTTTATCTTTGTTCACACTGTATGCGCCAACGCCAGTGGCGGAGCCTGCGCTGATCTGGGAAATACCGAGCTTGATAATCTGATCGCGGAATTCGGAGTCTTCGCGTGTAGAGAGGATCATTCCTGTATAGGGAACGGCAATTCGCAGAACGGCGACGATTTTGGCGAAATCGGGATCGCTGACCAAATAAGGGTAACTGTCAAGGTTCACATTCTCCGCTTCGCGCAGGCGGGGGACGGAAATCGTATGCGGCCCGCAGCCATACGTCTGTTCCAGGTGTTCGGCATGTTTTAGCATGGCTATGGTTTCATATTTGTAATCATAGAGCCCATACAGAACACCAATCCCGACATCCTCGATCCCGGCTTTCATGGCCCTGTCCATGGCGGTCGTATGCCAATCATAATCGCTTTTGGGTCCTTGTGGATGGTGATGCTTATAACTGGGTCTATGATAAGTCTCCTGAAATAAAATATAAGTTCCAATACCCGCCTCAGCCAGCTTGACGTAGTCGTCAATTGTGGTTGCGGCGATGTTGATATTAATCCGGCGGATGCTGCCATTGTCCAGCTTCGTATCGTAGATAGTCCTTATGCAATCGAGAATATAATCGATGGAACAATTACGGGGATCTTCACCCGCTTCCAGCACAAGCCGTTTGTGACCCAGAGACTGCAGAACGGTAACTTCCTGGGCAATATCCTCTAAGGTTAAGCGGCAACGTGTGAATTCGGAATTGGAATGTTTGTATCCGCAGTACACGCAATTATTGACACAGTAGTTGCTGACATAGAGCGGTGCGAACAAAACAATCCGGTTGCCGTAGATCCGTTCCTTGATCTCTCTGGATACCTGAAAGATTTCATGGAGCGTTTCCGGATCTTCCACATATAAGAGGACGGCTGCTTCTTGTGACGTCAATCCTTTACATTGTCTGGCTTTCTCAAGGATTGCGGACACCTTGCCCCGATCGGATCCGGCCGTTTCTCCAAATTGCAGCGCTTCTTTGATCTCTTCGTCCTGAATGAAATCCGCCGGACGACTTTCATTTACTCGGCTCACGAACATCCACTTCTTTCTGGGTTCATTTATTTGGATTGACAAGTAGGGCAACAAGCTGATTTGGGCAGCTTCCTTAAAGAGGAACTTGCTGTGCAGAGGAGCGGGATAGAAATTTCAGACTATCTCCCCGGCCCATATCAACATGGAATCCGGCAGCTTTAATCCGCTGCTCCAGGCAGAATCTGCATTGTGCGGATTCATCACCCAGACAGATTTTGTTGTTGTAAAGCGTATATTGGGCTCTAACAGTTAACGGGGAGAGATTAGGCATGACTACATTGGCCCCTGCTTGCAACGCCAGCTCCCGTCCGTTCGGATGGGCGGTTCCCATAGCTGTTGTAGCAGGAATTAGAGCATTCGGCACGAAGAGCCGGGCAAGAGCAATCATATCAAGTGTATTCATAACCGTCCCGGCCGGCTCGTCCTTTAAGGGAGTGGCCTGATGCGGCAAAAAAGGGCCAATGCCGATCATATCCGGTTCAAGCTCCTTAAGATAAAGCAGATCTTCAGCCAAATCCCCGGGCGTTTGTCCAGGTAAACCGACCATGAAACCTGCACCCACTTGATAGCCGAGAGACTTAAGGGCCGTTAACCGGTTCCGGCGGCTGTCAAAGGCCATGGTGGGGTGCAGGGCTTCGTACAGCTTGCGGGAGGCCGTCTCATGGCGCAGCAAGTAACGGTCCGCACCGGCCGCGAGCAAAGCGGCGTAAGCCGCATCATCCCGTTCACCAATCGACAGAGTTACTGCTGTATCAGGAAAAAGTGTCTTGATGTGTGTAATGATATCTGCCAGCTTCTCCGTGGTATACCAGTCGTCTTCTCCGCTCTGCAGAACAAAGGTACGGTAGCCCAGTTCATACCCTTCCCGGCAGCATTCCAGAATCTGTTCAGGCTGGAGCCGATAGCGGCTGACCGTCTTGTTGCCGGAACGTATGCCGCAATACAGACAATTTTGCTTGCATATATTGGAAAACTCGATCAGCCCGCGTAAAAATACACGGTCGCCATAACGTTCCATTCTTTTCAGATGGGCAAGATGATGCAGCCGTTTTTTTAGATTTTGGTCCAGATTCTTCAGCACAGCAATGATCTCTTGAGATTCCAGTGATTCTTCTTCATATAGACGATCCAGCAATTGTTCCGTTGACATCACTCCCTATTCTGAAGGGTAATAACTATAAAACAAAAAATAACAAAAGTGAATTCCTAGTAAAAATTGTAACAAAAGTAAAATAAACGAACAGTGAGTTTTGTGCTTGAAATTTCTGGTTTACGGAGGGGGGAATGCGGGACAACCGGAGATGCGGTCTGGCCGGGTATACACATTACATGAATTCTGACGAATGAAACCAACGGTAGTGATTCCCAACTGTTCTGCCAGCTCAAGTGCAAGTCCGGTGGGGGCAGATTTGGACAAAATCATTTCGCAGCCTATTTTGGCTACTTTCAATAAAATTTCCGCAGAGATCCTTCCGCTGAAGACAACAATTTTGTTATTGAGATTCATATGCTGCTTCAGGCAGTAGCCGTAAATTTTGTCCAGTGCATTATGACGTCCAATGTCGCTGCGGGCCAGCAGCACTCCGCCGGCATCGCAAATTGCAGCAGAATGGA
This sequence comes from Paenibacillus albidus, assembly GCF_014644435.1. Classification (GTDB taxonomy): domain Bacteria; phylum Bacillota; class Bacilli; order Paenibacillales; family Paenibacillaceae; genus Paenibacillus_AQ; species Paenibacillus_AQ albidus. The sequence continues at coordinate 125,203 of NZ_BMKR01000004.1, forward strand.
CGCCGCCAGTGCGGTGGAAGAGCTCTGATCCGGTTTGCACTTCCTCCATTAAGCGGAAACAATCGTCAAAAGAGAGAGACACATGTACCCCGTCCGCAATTTTGGCCGTTCTGGCATCATTAACGTAGACGAAACCATGCCGGCTGGACCCGCAGCAGGAAGTTACATATCGCTTGGCGAACAACTGTCGGTGTAGTGGGCTTAAGCGGTCTGTAGTTACGTGGACGAAACCTTCTTCTTCCTGACTCCATATCGCCTTAATATCCTGGATCCCTCTAATGATTCCTTCGGATGCCAAATAACCGATAACCATGTCCTCGATATATTCAGGAGTGCATACCAGAGTGACGAATTCATCGCCGTTAATTTTGACTGTGACCGGATGTTCCGTAACGATAACATCATCTTCCATCGTAATATGGCCACTGCGGTAACGTATAATTTCCCCATGCTGCTCGGGTCCCATTTCCAATGCAACCACCCTTTGTCCTTAGAAATTGAACATCTTAACATTTCCTTTAGTTGGTAAAAGTACTATAAAAACACACTATTACTACATCACTTTTCCTAAAAAGTGTCAATTTAATATCTCACATCCTACCTTTGCGTTCTTCATTAATCAGCGCTATTTTAGGGTGCTTAACGCTATGGTATAATGATGCAGAGGTGACTAACGAGTTATGTTTTTGAAACGGATTGAATTAGCCGGCTTTAAATCCTTTGCCGATAAAACGGAAATGGAATTTGTACGCGGCATTACAGCGGTAGTTGGACCGAACGGAAGCGGCAAAAGCAATATTTCCGACGGGATTCGCTGGGTACTGGGTGAACAAAGCGCCAAATCGCTGCGCGGCGGCAAGATGGAGGATATTATTTTTGCCGGCAGTGATGCAAGAAAAGCGGTGAATTACGGTGAGGTATCGCTCACACTGGATAATGAAGATCACGTATTGCCGCTGGATTTCAGCGAAGTGACGGTAACCCGGCGTGTGCACCGCAGCGGTGAAAGTGAATATTTAATTAACAAACAATCCTGCCGTCTGAAGGACATTACGGAGCTGTTCATGGATACAGGTATCGGGCGTGAGGCTTATTCCATTATTGGACAAGGCCGGATTGAAGAGATTCTAAGCACCCGTTCCGAGGACCGGCGGGGAATCTTTGAAGAGGCCTCGGGGATTGTTAAATATAAATCACGCAAAAAAGACGCCGGGCGCAAGCTGGACGAAACCGAGCAGAATCTGCTGCGCATCCACGACCTGATCAGCGAATTGGAGGATCAGATTGGCCCGCTGAAGGATCAATCCGAGAAAGCTATCCGCTTTAAGGAATTGCGTGAACAATTGAAGCATCAGGAAATTTCGGTGTATGTCCACCAGATCGAAGGGATACATACCGCCTGGCAGGAGGGCAATGCGAGGCTTGAGACCCTGCGGAATGAGCAGCTGGAATTATCTACAGTCGTTTCAGCGCATGATGCAAAGCTGGAGAGCGGACGTTCTGCGCTGCGGACTCTGGAAGAGCAGATTGAGAAGCAGCAGGAACAATTGCTTCGTTATAGTGAAGCTTATGAGAAGAACGAAGGTTACGGCGAGGTATTGAGGGAACGCCGTAAGAACCTGGAGAACAACCGGGAACAGCTTACTTTGACTCTAGGTTCTGTAGGAGAACGCTCCGAAGGCCGGCAGCGTGAGCTTGCCGCTCTGGAGCAGAAGCTGGCCGAGTCCCGCGCTGCACTTGCCGGGCTGCGCCAGCAGCTGGCGGATGAGGAAGCGAGACTGGAAGGTGTCGCTGAAGGGATCAGCCAAAGCAAGGAAGAGAAGCTGAAGAGCGCTCTGCTGGAGCTGATGAACCAGATGGCCCAGGCCCGGAACGAAATCCGCTATGCGGATCAGCAGAAGGAGACCCTGGAGCGCAGACTAAGCCGCAGCGATGAAGAAGGCGACAAATGGACTGCCCGGCTGGCAGAATTGAATGCTGCCCAGAAGGGGCTGCAGCACAAGATCGCTGCACTCGGCAAAGAGCTTGGCGATCTGCGCAGTGCCTATATCTCGGAGAGCGAGCAGCTCAGCAAGCGGCAGAAGCTGCTGGAGGAGACTGGGGCCGGGCTGCGCAAGTGGGAACAGAAACGCGAGGCGCAGGTATCCCGCTTCGAGACCATGAAAGAAATGCAGGATGACTTTGACGGCTTTATGCTCGGCGTTAAAGAAGTGCTCAAGGGAGCACGCAAAGGTCAGCTGAGCGGTGTGCATGGTGCCGTAGCTGAGCTGATCTCGGTTCCCGAGAAGCTGGAGCTGGCGGTAGAGACCGCCATGGGCGCTTCACTCCAGCATGTGGTCATGGAGAATGAAGCGGTATCCCGGCAGGCGATTGCCTTCCTGAAGCAGCGTCAGCTTGGCCGCGCGACGTTTCTGCCGCTGGATGTAATTCGTCCGCGGCAGATTACCGGCAGTGACCGCGGTATGGTCGAGGGTGCGGAAGGTTTTGTAGGCATCGCTTCGGAGCTGGTCGGCTATGATGAGCAATATGCCAGCATTGTGGGCAGTCTGCTGGGAAATGTAGTTATCGCCGAAAGCCTGGAGCAGGCGAACCGTATAGCTGCGCGCTGCCAGTATCGGTACCGGGTTGTAACCCTGGAGGGCGATGTGGTGAATGCCGGAGGTTCGATGACCGGGGGCAGCCAGCACAAGAAGAATAACAGCCTGCTCAGCCGCAAGCGCCAGCTTGATCAGCTCAGCAGTGAAATTGCCGAAAGCGAACGTCAAATTACCAAGCTGAAACAAGGCATAGGCCGGCTGCGCGAGGAGCAGGAGAATGCAAGCGTGAAGCTGGAAGAGCTGCGGCGGGACGGTGACGAGAAAAGACTGGAAGAGCAGCGTGTCTCCGGCGATCTGAAGCAGCTGGAGCAGGAACTGCGCCATGTGCAGGAGCAAGTGGAAAGTGCGGGTGCGGAGCGCAGCGGTTTTGAGAATGAGGTGCGCGGAATGGAGGAGGCCCGGAAGTTGGCCACGGCCGAGCTAATGCGTCTGGAGAAGGAAGAGAAGGATGCCCACGAAGCCATCCGCAGTGCAGAATCCGCACGTAAAGCGAATGAATCGGCGAAGGAAGAGCTTCAAGGCAAACTGACCAGCATGAAGGTTTCGGAGGGGAAGCTGGATCAGGAGATTTTTTCTCTGGAAGAACAACTCCGCCGCACAAGACAAGATGCCGGCTCACAGGACAAGGAATTGCGCCAGAACCGCAGCCTGCTGAGTACCATTGAGCAGGATTTGGCGAACAATGCCCTGGAAGCCGTGAAGCAGAAGGAAGATCTGAACAACTACCGCCTCAAAAAAGAAGAGACAGCGAGCACCCTGGACTTTGCCCGGGCAGAGCGTTCGGCATTGACCCGCAAGCTGGAACTTGAGGAAGGAGAAACGAAGGAACAAAGGTTGGCTTTAAAAGCCGTAGAGGACAAGCTCCGCGCGACCGAAGTATCGGTCGGCAGACTTGACGTGGAGCTGGACAACATTCTGCGCAAGCTTAGTGATGATTATGAGCTGAGCTATGAGCTGGCGAAGCAGCGTTATCCCGTTCCCGAGGATGTGCCTGCGGCTCAGGCTGATGTTCAGCGTTTGAAGCGCAGCATTTCAGCCCTGGGTGAAGTGAACCTCGGCGCCATTGAGGAATATCAGAGGGTGCATGAGCGTTTTACGTTCCTCAGTGGGCAAAAGGATGATCTGGTTGAAGCCAAAACCACCCTCTACCATGTCATCCGCGAGATGGAAGAAGAGATGTCCAAACGGTTCAAGCAGACCTTTGATGCGATCCGGCGCGAATTCGGCACCGTATTCACCAAGCTGTTCGGCGGTGGACGGGCGGATCTGATGCTGCTGGACCCTGAGCATATGCTGGATACGGGGATCGACATTGTGGCCCAGCCTCCCGGCAAAAAGCTGCAGAATTTACAGCTGCTCTCCGGCGGAGAACGTGCGTTGACCGCGATGGCCTTGTTATTTGCCATTTTGCAGGTCAAGCCGGTGCCTTTCTGCGTACTTGATGAAGTGGAGGCGGCACTGGATGAAGCGAACGTGGTCCGTTTTGCCCAATATTTGCGTGAATTCTCCGAACAGACGCAGTTCATCGTCGTGACGCATCGCAAAGGAACCATGGAGGAAGCCGATGTGCTGTATGGCGTCACCATGGAAGAGGGCGGTGTATCGAAGCTGGTATCCGTGAAGCTGGAAGACGAGGAAGCGGAGATAGCCTAAGGGTATTGAGTGTACAAGCTTCACTAAGGAGGTTCTCCAGGCAATGTCCAAGGTGAACATCAGAAGACCCACACTGGAAGATACCGGTGATATGCACCGGTTTTTCCGATTCATGATTACAGATACTTTTCGCAAGGAAGGTGCCGGGGAATGCCTTGAGGATATCGAGCAGGAAATTGCCGGCAAGGTGCAAGCGCTGCAAAGCGATTTGGCAAGCAATGGGGTGGCCAGAACGTTCTTCATCGCGCTGGTTCAGGGACAACTTATCGGCACGATCGAATATGGTCCGGCCAGCAGCCTGATCAACGAATGTACTAAAGGTGCTTTGCAGCATCAGGTAGAAGTAGGCAGCGTATTTGTCCATCCGGACTACCAGGGCAGAGGTATAGGGTCACTAATGTGGAATGTGGTGCTGGTAGCTCTGCTCAGCCATGGGATCGAAGAATTCTGCCTGGACAGCGGGTATGCCGCCGCACAGAAGATTTGGAAGGTCAAATTTGGCGAACCGGATTATATCATGCAGAATTACTGGGGAGCGGGTCAGGATCATTGGATTTGGACCAGACAGACCCGGGATATGAAATTACTGTTCAAGGCGTAATCAGGGTAAGAATAAGAGGAGGAACGCAAGTGAGTTTTTTTCGCAAGCTGAAAGAAAGTATCTCAGGCAAAACGGAAAGTGTAACCAAGCAATTCCGCGATGGTCTGGAAAAAACCCGCAAGGGATTTGTGGAGAAGGTCTCTGACCTGATTATCCGCCGCAAGAAGATCGATGAAGAATTTTATGAAGAGCTCGAAGAAATTCTGATCGGTGCCGACGTGGGTGTGAACACGGTAATGACTCTTGTTGAAGAACTGCGGGCCGAGGTGAAAAAAGAGCGTATCGAGGATGCCTCCGAACTCCAGCCGATTCTGTCCCGCAAGCTGATGGAGCTGCTGCGCGGCGATGATGACAACAGCCTTAATGAAAACCCCGATGGAATTACCGTAATCCTGTTCGTGGGCGTAAATGGCGTCGGCAAGACAACTACAATCGGCAAGCTGGCGCACCGGTATAAGCAGGAGGGCAAGAAAGTACTGCTGGCTGCCGGAGATACCTTCCGTGCGGGAGCGATCGAGCAGCTGGAGGTATGGGGCAAACGTGCCGGCGTGGATGTCATCAAACAGCAGTCGGGTTCTGATCCGGCTGCGGTCATGTACGATGCCGTTCAAGCCGCCAAGCAGCGGAATGTGGATGTGCTGATCTGCGATACGGCGGGCCGGTTGCAGAACAAAAGCAATCTTATGGAAGAGCTCAATAAAATCTTCCGTGTCATTCAGCGTGAAATTCCTAGTGCGCCCCATGAGGTGCTGATGGTATTAGACGCGACAACGGGTCAAAATGCGCTAACCCAGGCCAAGCTCTTCGGTGAAAAAAGCGGCGTTACAGGTCTGGTGCTGACCAAGCTCGACGGGACGGCCAAAGGCGGGATTGTGGTAGCAATCCGCCAGGAGATGAACCTGCCGGTTAAGCTGGTTGGCCTCGGCGAAAAAATGGAGGATCTGCAAACCTTTGATTCCCAGCAGTTTGTGCATGCCTTGTTCGCCGGAATGATCGCCGAGCAGGAAGCGACGGAGGAGAAGTAATTAGATCCTACTTAAAGAAATAGCGACAAGGATGCAAGGGAAGCCGGTAGCAAATACCGGCTTTTTTGGCGTCTGGTCCTACGATAACACCAGAGAAGTTCACCAGATAAAAAATACAATATATGAAAAATTCACAATAGAAAGGCTTAATCTCAAAATAAGCGGTTGCCAGACTTCACGGACCAGAGTAACGTTATTTGGCGAAATCAGCTCATTTTTCTGGTCAAACGGACTCAGGAGCCGCTAATTGATCCCTTGACCTTGTTTTGGGCTAGAGAACATACAATAAGAGCACCTGTGTCCGTATAAAAGGACAATACCCTTCGTTGTCTCAAATAAGAGCATCTGTGTCCGCTCCTTGCACAGCCGGTCCCGGTGGGAACAGCTAAAACCGGGAACTTCCAAAGCACGCTTCACGCTTCTGCAGATCATCGACTTCAGATTAGTAATTATTTTGTGCAAATTTGCACGTTGATGATTAAAATGAAGGTAAAATTGGGTAATCTGAAACAGAGCCATTTCATTTGAAGGATACGGAAGGAGCGAGTGCATTTGAGCCCAAATATAGCGAAAAAACAGCGTTTTCTCGGAAAAACAGCCATTATCACGGGTGCGGGCTCCGGTATTGGCAGAGCAACCGCCATTCAGATGGCAAAAGAAGGTGCAAATGTTGCTTTGTTTGATCTGGTGAATGAGCGTACTTCCGTCTTGGAGCAAAAGCTGAACAAGCTGCGCAAGGACTGCGCTTTGGCCATTGATGTGGATACCTCAGATGCCGGGCGGATGGAAGAAGCCGTGCGCAGAACGGTTGAGCATTTTGGCGGGCTGGATATTGTTTTTGCCAATGCCGGAATTAATGGTGCTGTCGGCCCCATTGAAGAACTGAGTCTAAGCGACTGGGAGCGGACAATCACAGTGAACCTGACCGGGACCTTTCTCACGCTGAAATACACTATCCCGCACCTTAAGGAAAAAGGAAAAGGCAGCATTATTATCACCAGCTCCATTAACGGGAACTCAAGGTTTGCCAGCTTCGGGTGGTCGCCGTACAGTACAACGAAGGCAGGACAGGTAGCATTTGCTAAAATGGCGGCACTGGAGCTTGCCAAATTCAAAATACGGGTCAATGTGATTTGTCCCGGCGCCATCTCAACGAACATTGACGAAAGTACGGAATTCAATGAGGACGTCGAGTCTATTGTTATTCCCATCGAGTTCCCTGAAGGGGCGCAGCCGCTGGCCGACGGCCCGGGCAAACCGGATAATGTGGCAGATCTGGTGTCTTTCCTCGCTTCGGATGAATCGATTCATATTACGGGAGCCCAGATTGTGATTGATGGAGCAGAATCTTTGTTATCCTAATCAAAAAAAGCAGGGGTTAGAGCTGCTGAATATCCCAACATCCGTAGCCGGTCGCTAGACCTGGACTGCGGATGTTATTTGCGTTTACAATAACGGAAGGATCGGATAATATATCCAGAATCGATAGGGGTTAGCAATAAATTCCCGGCAACGTGAAGGGGTTGAGGCTGAAGTGGATTCGGCAATAGCAAAAGGGAAAATCAAAGTCATTCTTACCGGTGCTACAGGAATGGTGGGGGAAGGTGTGCTCCATGAATGCCTGGGGCCGGCTACACCTATTTAACCCGTGATCTCACCCTGAACCTGGCCGGACTGCTCGTGAAGCAGAATGCGGGGATGGTGTTCTGCTATGTATCGGCAGTCGGTGCAGATCCATCCGGGCAAAGCCGGAGCATGTGGGCCAGAGTAAAGGGCAGGACCGAACAGGAACTGCTGAAGCTGCCCTTTAGGCAAGCGTACATGTTCCGTCCGGGTTTCGTCCGGCCTACCCCGGGGCTGCAGCGGACGCATAGCTATTATAAGGCGATCAGCTGGCTTTATCCTGTGCTGCGTCCTTTATTCCCCAAATATGTGATTACCTTAAGCGAAATAGGGCAAGCCATGATTCACAGTGTTACCCGCGGATATGGGCAGCCGGTGCTTGAGAGCAAGGAGATTGCCCATTTGGCGAAGCCCTCCAGCCCGGAGAAGTGATGGCGTGTTACTACAGGGATTTGGTTGAATAAGGCCCTAACTGCTTTTTGGAGAAGCTGTAAGGCGAATTCATATTTTTAAGCCACATGTTGCCTTTAATAATAAGGAGATACACGGCGGTAATGAAATAAACCGATCCGATCACCCAGTCAACCGCTCCCGCCAAATGGTGCGTGACGATGTAGTGGATGTACCATCCGCCGATAGGGAAATGGAACACCAGGACTGCGAATAAACCAGGATTATAAACGGTTTTTGCTTTTAGGTTGGCAAAGATGCCGTGCCAAATAAACTGGAAAAAGCCCATAAAGATCGGAGCAAGCGCCAGCCAGATCACATTCGGAAACAAGACCGGGAGAAGATAAAATACATAGGCGATGATCAGATTAATGACCATGGCGGATTGTGTATTCAAAGGATAACGCTCGGGATGTTCGCTTTTGAATATTACGACGTTAAACAATCCGCCAAAATAACCGGGCCACCGATACTCCTCGAACTGATGCACCAGGATCGCGACAAAGCTAAGCCACAATATTAGATTTAATTCGGACATGTTCTGTAGATTGATCCCTATTCCGATCCCTGTGATTACTCCGACAAGAATACCGAGATCAGGCCAATATTTTCGCAGCAGATTCATTGTTCATCTCTCCTTAGCGTTTTTTAGTTGTGAAAATAACGTTCAAACAATAAGTCGATTTGCCATTCGACGGGATTGACCCGAACTCCGGCTCCGGCTTCGAGAATCGGCAACATCAGTGCCGGCATAAAAATCGCCCCGAATATTTGCATCATCATCATCATCAATAGTTCCGGATTTTGTTCCTTCGTAATCTCCATAAGAATGCCTTGGATCTTGTGGAATCCTATCGCCTGCATAAACTCCCCGTATTCATATTGCGATGTAAACATGGTAGTGCCCATAGTAATAATACGCGCAACCAACTCCGGATACTGCTGGATAACCTGCACATAATGGAGCAAAAATGCTTTTAATCTCTGCTTAGGCGGTAAAGTCAGCTCGTTCAGCACAGTAAATGACTCTTGAAATCCCGACAGCAAAATCTTGATTACTTCATTAATGAGCTTATCCTTAGAACCAAAATAATAATTCACCAGTGAAACGTTGGTGCTTGAGCGGGCTGCGATCTTGCGGATCGTGACACTTTCGAAGCCTTCTTGCCTGAACATGTCCAAAGCAGTACGCAAAATCAATTCTTTTGTTTCGCTGTTCTTATCCGTGAGCGGCATAGTATTCCTCCTGTCATTTAGTAAAACAGTGATTTAAATAACAATTAAAACAATGTTTTAATTAAATGTATCATCCTTTTTATCACAAATCAATGGGCGATAGCGAAAGTTGAAAAACTATTTTAAAACTAAACGAAACTAATATATTGTTGTTATAAAATAAACAAAATGTTATTATGTTTATAAATAATAGAAAAGCAGGTGTTGCTGTTGTCTGAAGATCAGGAAGTCATAAGCATATCGGAGAAGTTCTGGAACGCTTCCATAGAGGAGCTTAAGAAAGGATATGTGTTTGAAGAGAGGGACCGCTGCGGAATGTATGTTTGTCTGGTGTGCGGTGAGGCTTTTGAGAAGGGCGTGATTCATAAGGACGGCGACAAATATTATGAAGCGGAGAAATCCGCAGCTGTACATGTGGAACGTATGCATGGGACCATGTTCCAGTGGCTGCTGGGACTCGATAAGAAATTGACCGGACTTACTGATCTGCAGAAAGGTCTGCTTAATGCCTTCCGGCAAAGCTTGAGCGATGCCCAAGCGGCGCAAGAGCTGGGAATCGGGAGCACCTCGACCGTGCGGAACCATAGGTTTACTCTGCGTGAAAAAGCCAAGCAGGCCAAGCTGTTCCTGACCATCATGGAGCTGGTAGACGAGAAACCGCCGGCAGCTTCTCCTTTTGTCAGCATTCCACGTTCGGCTTCTATGGTTGATGAACGTTTTGCGATTACCGAAGAAGAAAATGACGAAATTCTGAAAGCCTATTTTAAACAGGGACCAGATGGACCGTTGTCGGAATTCCCCAAAAAGCAAAAACGAAAAGCGGCGATTCTGCGCCAGCTTATCAAACGTTTTGAACCGGGGCGGGAGTATAGCGAGAAGGAAGTAAACGAACTGCTGAAAGAGGCATTTGCCGATTACATCACCCTGCGCCGTTATTTGATTGACTATGGTTTGCTGGAACGCGAGGAGAGCGGCAGTCATTATTGGGTGAAAATATAGGCTCAAGCTACTAAACAGCTTACGACTAAACAGGGGAACACGGCTGAGGGCTGGAGGGATTCTGGAGACCAACCGCTGATTTTGGTTCTGAGCCAAATATAAAGGGAGAGAACAAACATGGATAAAGCAAGACGCAAGGAGCTGGCCTACGATTATGCCCACTCCCACCGGCCAATGGGAGTTTTCCGGATGGTGAATACGAAGAAGGACAAGTCTTTTGTAGGCAGCAGTCTGAATTTGGACGGAGTGTGGAATAAACATAAATTTATGCTTGATATCAACGCTCATGACATCAAGGAGCTGCAGACTGACTGGAACAAGGATGGTGAAGCAGCATTCCGCTTTGAGATCCTCGAACAGATTAAACCGGAGGAGGATTTCGTGCAGGAGGTTTCCGACCTGGCTAAATACCGTAAAATGCTGCCCGACCTGGAGCAGAAATGGCTGCAGGAGCTGTCGCCTTACGGGGAACGCGGCTATAATAAAGAGAAGAAACGCGAAGACAGCTAAACCTGGCAGAATGTAAGAAACATAAAGGTATAATCATAGGTGAAAGGAGGGAGGGGTATGGCGATAATGTCATGGCTGGCTGAGCAGCGGATTCAGGAAGCGATGCGCAGCGGGGCGTTTCAGGATTTGCCGGGTCATGGCCAGCCGCTTGAGCTGGAGGATATGTCGGGTGTTCCCGAGGATTTGCGGATGTCCTTCAAAATCATGAAAAATGCCGGCCTGCTGCCCGAAGAAATTACTCTGCGCGCGGAATGTGTTACCTTGGAGGAACTGCTGGCTGCTTGCCACAGCAGCGGGAACAGCAATACGGAAGAAGCCAGAAGCCTGGAACGCAAGCTTTCCCTCAAAAGGCTCCGTCTCCAGGAGTTGCTGCGGGAACGCGGCCTTGATGGGAGCAGTGCATTTAGGCAATATAGTGAGCAGATCCGTCAGAAGATGACGGAGGGCGGGGATTAAAGAAAACGATAGTTCGGAATAAGGTTGGAGGTGTCCCTGAAGCCAGGAAATGGCTGCGCGGGAGACCTCTTTGCGTTGGATAGACATTTGCAAAAAGAAACCGCCTTTGGGTAAATGGAAGAGAAGGCTAACTAATTTAAAATGCCTCTCGTGGGTCATCTGGCGCAGCTGTGGGTGGAAAGAGAGGCAAAAATGCCTCTCATGGGCCGTCTGGCGCGGATATGGGCGGAAGGAGAGGCAAAATGGCCTCTCGTGGGCCGCCTAACGCGGATTTGGGCGAAAAGAGAGGCAAAAATGCCTCTCGTGGGCCGCCTAACGCGGATTTGGGCGAAAAGAGAGGCAAAAATGCCTCTCATGGGTCACCGACGCGGATTTGGGCGGAAGGAGAGGCAAAAATGCCTCTCATAGGCCGCCCGGCGCAGCTGTGGGTTGAAAGAGAGGCAAAAATGCCTCTCGTGGGTCGCCCGGCGTGGATTTGGGCGAAAAGAGAGGCAAAAATGCCTCTCATGGGTCGCCCGGCCAGCTTTGGGCGAAAAGAGAGGAAAAAATGCCCAAAAATGCCTCTCGTTAAAAGTGACGCTCGAGATCGGGTGGCTTTTCTCTCGCCCGTAATCTGCTGAAGCAAGATACTCCTTTTTTGGCAAATTATCAAATAACAGGGGGTATCATCCAGTAGAAAAGTTGCCTATGAAACAGCCCCATTTGACGTTTCTATAAAGTAGACCCATTCGGGGTCCCCTTCATCCAGATTCTCAATGATGCCGCTTGGGATAAAACCCATGGAGAGGCAAACCTGCTGCATGGCCGAGTTGGACGCGTTGGTGGAAGTGAACAGCTTGCCCGTCGGACAATGATCTATGATGTACTGGATAAGCGCACGGGCAACGCCCTGTCTCCGGAAATCGGGGCTTACTATCACCAGTTGAATAAAGCAGCAGCCGAAAAATGAGGTATCGTAGCAGGCAAAGCCTGCGGGTTCACCATGTACAGAACCCAGAACACATTGATTATTGCGAATATAGTTAGCGAGTTGGGACTTACGGCTATCGTTGCCGATTACGCAGCTGTCAATCCGGACCAGAGCGGACAAATCGGCAGGGGTGGCTTGGGCAGTGAACATGAGATGATGTCTCCTTTAGTTAAAATGGATGAAGTATGAGTATCCGCCAAAGCGCGTCTATACCGGCTTGGTCTTGATCTTTGCCGCGCTTTCGCTCATGATTACTAACATAATATCAGATTATGGAGAGATATGATGAAGCAACTTCCTATTATGCAGGTACTGCCCGATCTGCGAAACATATTGCACACTTCCAAGGCCGCCGTATTGATTGCCGAACCCGGAGCAGGGAAAACGACGGCGACGCCCCCGGCTTTTCTGGAGGAGCCATGGCTCGCGGGCAAAACCATTCTTATGCTTGAGCCAAGACGGCTCGCAGCCCGGTCCGCTGCCGTGTATATGGCAGCCTGTCTCGGCGAGAAGGTGGGGCAAACCGTAGGCTACCGGATGCGCGGCGATACCAAGGTCAGCGGCAATACGCGGATTGTGGTTGTTACAGAAGGGGTGCTGACCCGGATGCTGCAATCCGACCCCTCGCTGGAAGAGGTGGGCCTTGTGATCTTTGATGAATTTCACGAACGGAGCCTGCATGCCGATCTGGGGCTGGCCCTAGTGCTGGAATCCCAGGCTGTTCTTCGGGAAGATCTCCGCATCTTAATTATGTCTGCAACCTTGGACGGAGAGCGGGTAGCCGCACTTTTGGACGGAGCCCCTGTGGTGGATTGCCCCGGCCGGACTTACCCGGTGGATACTGTATATGCACCGCCAGGTTCCCAACTGCCACTTGAGCAGGCCGCTGCCGTTGCTGTTAAACGTGCTTTGGCCGAGCAGCCTGGAGATGTGCTGGTGTTTCTGCCGGGAGAACGGGAAATCCGCCGGACCGGGCAGATCCTCGAATCCGGCGTACTCGCTCCCGGGACGGTGGTGCGGCCTTTGTATGGCCAGTTGCCGCAAGCCATGCAGGATGCGGCAGTAGCTGCCTCTGTCCATGGTGAGCGCAAAATTGTGCTGGCTACCTCCATAGCAGAAACCAGCTTGACGATTGAAGGTGTGCGTACCGTTGTCGATACGGGACTGCGGCGGACGCAAAGGTTCTCGCCGCGTACCGGTATGCCCCGGCTTACAACGGTGCCGGTCTCCAAAGCATCAGCCGACCAGCGGCGCGGGCGCGCCGGCCGCACGGCTCCGGGCGTCTGCTACCGGCTCTGGAGCCAGGAGGAGCATGCCCGGCTTCCGGATGATAACGTTCCGGAGATAAGGGAAGCCGACCTGGCGCAGCTCGCATTGGAGCTGGCGCTGTGGGGCGTGCCGGGTCCTGCCGCGCTGGCCTGGCTGGACGCGCCGCCCGCCGCGTCTTACGCGCAGGGCGTGGCCTTGCTGCGCCAGCTCGGCGCGCTTGACGCCGGCGGCGCCATTACGCCGCACGGCCGGCGCATGGCCGCGCTCGGCGCCCACCCGCGCGCCGCGCACATGCTGCTGCGCGCGGCTACGCTTGGCGCCGTGCCGCTCGCCTGCCGGCTGGCGGCGCTGCTGCAGGAGCGGGACCTTTTCAAGGGTCCCGCGGCCCAGGACAGCGACCTCGCGCTCCGCGTAGAGGCGCTGCTCCGGTTCGAGCGCTCCGCCGATACGGGCGGAGCGGACCCGGCGGCACTGCGCGCGGTGCAGCGCGAGAGCCGCCATGCCCTGGCGCAGCTGCAGGCCGCGCCGGGCGATCCCGTGGACAGCAGCCTTAGCGGGCTGCTGCTGTCCTTCGCCTATCCCGACCGGATCGGACAGAAACGCGGGGACGGTGCGTTTCTGCTCTCCGGCGGCCGGGGGGCGGCCATGCGGGAAGATCAGCCGCTGGCGCGCTGCTCCTATATTGTGGCTGCCTCAGTGGACGACCGGGCAGCACAGGGCAAAATTATGCTGGCCGCCGAACTCACCGAAGGCCAGCTGCTTAAGCACCATGCGGACAGCATCACAGAGGAGCTTGAAGTGTACTGGGAACAGGAGAGTGAAAGCGTCAAAGCCCGCCGCCGCAGGATGTTCGGGTCACTGGTGCTGAAAGAAACTACACATGAACGGCCATCGGCAGAGGAAGCGGAGAAAGTACTGCTGACTGCACTGGCTGCGAACGGGCTAGAGGTGCTGCCGTGGGAGAAGGGGACCGTGCAGTTGCGGCAGCGGATGAAGTTCATGCATTCGTTTCGGAAGGATTGGCCGGATGTATCGGATGAAGCACTGCTGAAGTCACTGGACAGCTGGTTGTTACCCTATCTTCAGGGCATGCGCAGCTTTCGGGATCTGCAGCGGGTACCGCTCGCCCGGGCCCTGGAAGGAATGCTCGATTGGCAGGGACGGCAATCGCTGGAACAAGAAGCACCCACACATATCACAGTGCCCAGCGGTTCCCGGATTCCGCTGGATTACGGCAATCCGGCAGCGCCGGTATTGGCAGTAAGGCTGCAGGAGATGTTCGGTCAGGTGGACACACCAAGAATTGGCGGAGGCAAAGTGCCTGTGGTGCTGCATTTGCTGTCCCCGGCCCGCCGGCCGATGCAGGTAACTTCCGATCTGGCCAGCTTTTGGCGCAGCACCTATTTTGAAGTGAAAAAAGACCTGAAAGGGCGTTATCCTAAGCACTATTGGCCGGAGGATCCGCTGCAGGCGGCCCCAACCAACCGGACAAAACCTTACTCCAAAAAGTAGAGGGTTGGTAGATGAATTAAATAATAAGATGTTTGGCCTCCTGCCTACGGGGTAATAATGTAGCGAACGACAATTACTAAGGAGGGCTTCAAGTGACTAAAAAAATAGTAGGTATTTTTGATACGGAACAAGAAGCAACCAGAGCAATTGAAGGTTTGCAAAACCAGGGCGTTCCCAGCAATGAAATTTCAGTAATTACCCGTGATCGTGATGATCTCAAATCCATCTCGGAGGAAACGGGAACCATGGCCCCTGAGGGTGTGGCTACCGGAGCAACAACCGGTGGTGTCGTCGGCGGGGTTGCCGGCCTGCTGGCAGGCATTGGCGCTTTGGCGATTCCCGGGATTGGACCGATTCTTGCAGCGGGACCGATTGCGGCTACACTGACCGGAGCTGCCATTGGTGCAGGCGCCGGCGGACTTGTCGGCGGATTGATCGGACTCGGTATTCCCGAAGATGAGGCCAGAGAATATGAGGGTTACGTGGACAGCGGCAAAATTCTCGTCCTGGTAGACGACAATGGAAGAGGCCGTGATATCCATGGCGTATTCAGGACGAACCGTTCGCTCAATTCCTCGCGTTATGACAGCATCTATTCGGACAGTAATCTAGCAGATTCGGATAGACTTGCGAATGATACGAGAGTAGGCAACACGATGGGCAATAGAGGTTCGATGGATGCACAAGTCGATCCGGATATTTACAATGGTAACAAGATGTAATTATTATCTTTCTTCTATATAAATTATAACTTGTAATTTTTCTGTTTGGGAATGGATCATGACTACGGTGAATGTTTGGACTTCCGGCGGACGTTACCGCTCCTCCAGTTCCAAAATCATCCCCCTCCGTCACTTTCCCTTATTCTTAAATTTTCAGGTTCAATCTATATAATAGATCCCAAGCAAACAACGCGTGCCGATTTCATCGGTACGCGTTGTTTGCTGTTTATAGTACCGCCATGCGGTGGTATAAGCCTTAAACATCGGCCTATTAGCGCTGATCAGGGGTTACCACTGTCCCTTTAAGCGGCATAGGCTCAACATCCGTTCCTTCAAAATACAGCGGTAATCCTTCTGCCAGAATAGGAGCCGGGGTCTTTAACGGGTTCTGGCGCTGGTGATGGATATGTAGATGAGGCTCCGAAGTGGAACCGCTGTTCCCGACATGCCCAAGCAAATCACCGGGCTTCACATGATCTCCAGCCTTGACGGCAACCGTGTCTTTTTTCAAATGATTCAGCAGCAAATAGGTTCCGGTCTCATCCATCTGCAGATAGAGATAATTTCCTTCCATTGATAGTATTTCTTCCGTTCCGGGAGGAATGTCCGCTTCATCATCATAAGCGGCAATGACCGTTCCGGAGACCGGGGACAACACCTCCCGATCCCAGATTCCATAATCCTCAGGGTCTGTACTGCCAGTGTCATAAGGCTCCATTACCAGGTCGTAGGCCCAGCGTTCAGACGGCCACAGGACATGCGGCAGATTATCCGAAGTGGAATCGCCTCCCCAGCCGACTACCGTTTGTTCAGCAAACGGCCATTTCACGGTTACTGAAGGGTGAAGGCTGTGGGCCTTCACGGGATAAGCCAAAGGCACGACATTCAGGGTTAGCAGGATATGCAAGGTCAAGCCGGCAGCTATAAATAAATTTACCATTCGGAGAGCGATCGGCTTATTACGAAGGGATTTCAGTAGAATCAGCAGCACATTAACCATAACGGAAATACCCCCTGCAACAGGGAGGATGAACTTTAGAGCCAGCCAGGCATAAGCACCGGCCAACCCGTGAACCCACAGCACAGTAATCCATAAAAGGACAACAACCAACATCATCAGACTGCTTAAATAACCAAATTTGCGGATATTTCTTACCATAAACGTTCCTCACTTTTTAATAATTGATTGTATTAGTAAGACTCCGTCTAGTTCCAAAACCCTGCAACTTAAATCTGCCCCTACTACCCACCATTCAATATATGAAAAATTCACAATAGAAAACCTAAAAAAACTATATCTAACTCCTACGTGCAAAACCATTATTTAAGAGGGGGTTATATACATAGAATCAAAAAGGAAAAAGGGGACTCTGGCTCCAAATTACAGGTTGTGAAAGTTGGAAAATAGTGCTTATACTAGAGTCACAGAAGGAAACAAAAGGTAATAACACTTATAGGGAGGTGCCTCATGGCATTTATGATCGCCCAACGGGCTTTTATCAAAGTATATTTGATTACGATGGTGGAACAGCATCGGGGATATGGTTATCAGATGCTGGAGGATTTGCGCAGGGATTTCAAGGCTCTCGGCTATGCCCCTCCGCAAAGTGAAATTTACCGTGCGCTGCATGAGCTGGTGCAGCAGGGGATTCTTTACCGCACCAAACAGCTGAAGGGAAATGATCCGAAGGTGGATTTTCAGGAAATCGTACTCTACCATTTCACTTCCGATGGGGAAGAGAAAGCCAAGCTCTACAAAAAACAGGTCAAGACCGATTTGGACCGGTGTCTGGGTATGTTGAACAAAGCGGTTTCCGATAATTTTTGAAGGAGGGGGAATTACAATTCCCCCTCCTCATCATCTCCTGAGCCGGAGGTAACGGGCGAGCTGGCGCTGCCATAATCCTCAACGCTTTCCCAGGCTCCAGCGTCATCAAATCTGCCGCTTTTCTCCTGGCGGTTCTCACCGGCACCTCTGGGCGGAGTGGTCATCACGTCTTCTTCTGCAGGCCGGGCATCGGAGAGATCACGGGCCGGAGTATGCTCAACGGTGTAAGCGGTATAAGGGATGGCTTCCAGCCGTTCATACGGAATTTCTTCTTTGCTGGCTATACAGATGCCGTAAGTTCCCTCGTCCATACGCTGCAAGGCCGCTTCGATTTCCTCAAGCTCTTGTGCAAGCTTATCGTTTATGGCCAAATCTCTGCTGCGCTCGAAAGTCTCTGTTCCCACATCGCCTGGATGATTATCCACAGAGGAGAGCTCGCCGGTTGACATCCGGAGTGAATCCCCCAGAAGGCCTTCGCTTTCGTTGTCTTGAGTAAAATGCTGCTGCAGTGTTTCCCTGCGTTCAAGTAAAGAAGTTTTTAAATGGCTAAGCTGCGACTCGGTCAAATGATTCATGATGCACTCTTCCTTTCTTTGAGAATATTATTGCTGCGTATCATTCCTTACCCCAATACCCCTGGAAACAATCAATCAGAGGTTCAAAGGAGATTCAATATGGGGGGATATTCTCAGGCAGGCTTCGCCCTGTTATAATGAGTACTGCCGGAGGATTGCAGTTTACACATGGAGGTATTAAAGATGGATGAACATATGAAACGAAGATTGGATAAACAAAGAAAACTTTTCAGCCAGCTCGGCATTGGTCTGGATGCACTGACCATTCATGAGAAAGAGTTCAGTATGAAGCTCCGTGGATATGATGCGGAGGAGGTTGATACATTTCTGGACAGTGTAATCAAGGATTATGAGCGCTTTTATGCGACCATTGCCGATTTAATGGACAAGTGGCAGGAGCAGCAGATTGAGCTGCGTGATCTGAAAGCCGAGACCAAGCCGGCACCGGCACCTGTACCAGTGATAACCGGAATTATGCCGCAGGATTTGGAAGAGATCATCGGCAAGCTGGAGAGCAATATCCGTCAGCTTAAAGACAAGCTTCCGCGCAGCGAGGGTTATCTTTAAGAAATGGCCTTATACAGTGACCTTATGGGGGTTAAGCCTTTGTACGACAAACAAGCTAGAGGCCTCAGAATTCGCGGCAAAATCGCTTTGGGCTATTTCCTTATTCTATTGATGCTTGGATTGTTTCTAATCATAGTGTCCACCAGAATTACGAGCCTGGAGAAGGAAACGGTCTTTCTTAGCGATCATGATATGAGGGTGCATGAGCTTACATACCAGATTGAGAAAAGCGTGCTCGATATGGAGACAGGGCAGCGCGGTTACGCGCTGACAGGAGATGTGGAATATTTAACGCCTTATAATAACGGGATGGTGAAGTGGCGGATTGCTTATGCCGAACTGACTGACCTGATCGCCGATAATCCGGCCCAGCTGCAGACTTTGAATACCATTGAAGAGAACATTGAGAAGTGGATCAGAGAGGCCGGGGAACACGTGGTTAACCTCAAGCAGCTGGGCCAGAATGCTGCAGTCAGCGCCTACTTTCAGAAAGATCCCGGCAAAACGATCATTGATTTCGTCCGCACGCAATCGGAATTTTTCCGCGAGAATGAACGGACCCTCACCATGGACAGGATTATTAATCTTAAAGACAGCAACCAAAAGCTTCTAATAATGATGTACATTCTTTGGAGTCTGGTGGCAGTAATGGCTACATTGATTACTTTCATCATCTCAGGGATGATTATCAAGCCGCTTGGCCGGGTCATTCAGGCGATCTACAACATCGCCAGCGGCGGCAATATGTCCGAACGGATCGTAGTCAGGACACATGATGAAATCTATGAACTTGGGGAAGCTACGAACCTGCTGCTGAATACGGTTCAACAGGAACAGTGGAGCAGTGAACAGCTCAACAGTATGGCTCTCGTACTTCAGGAAACTACGGATTTGCCTCTGCTGTGCCGAATCTTTGTGAATAAGCTGGCTATTATGCTGGAGATGCAGTACGGATCAATCTATGTATTGGACAAAGAGGATACGCTGAAGCTTGCCTATGCCTATGCCGGCAGCAAGAACAGTACAAGTGCTGCCGGGACGCCAGCGATTGCAATGGGAGAAGGGCTGGTTGGACAATGTGCTTTGGACAAGCGGGTGCTGGTACTGGAGGACCTTCCGCCGGATTTTATTATTCATTCCGGACTCGGAAGAACTGCACCGCGTTATGGAATTATAGCTCCTGTTGTTTTTGAGAACAGGACCTTGGCTGTGCTCGAGATTGCCTCTCTTACCAAGTGGGCTGCACACCACCAGGATCTCTTGAACCAGCTGCTGAAGATGATGGGAATCTCACTCAACTCGGTAATTACACGCATGGAAATTCAGAAGCTGTACAGTGACTCGCAGGTAATGAATGAAGAGCTCCAGGTACAATCCGAGGAGCTACAGGTACAGTCGGAGGAACTGCAGGACCATACCCATGAGCTTATGGAACTGAACAATGCACTTCAGCACCAGAAAGCGGTAGCCGAATCTGCCGCTGCTGATCTGGAACGTTACAATAAACAGCTTGAACTAAGCTCCAAATACAAGACGGAGTTCCTGGCGAATATGTCGCATGAGCTGCGGACGCCTCTGAACAGTATGCTTATTTTGTCACAGCTGCTTGCCGAGAACCGCAGCGGGACACTGACGGAGGAAGAGCAGAATTACGCTTCTGTCATCCACTCCTCGGGGAGTGATCTGCTTGGCATGATTAATGATATTCTTGATCTGTCCAAGGTGGAAGCCGGCAAGATGCTGGTGGAGCTGGATGCGGTTAATTTGACCGAGCTTCCGTCACTGCTGCAAGGTTATTTTGCCATGACTGCGGAACAAAAGAGCCTGGAGTTCACGATTGAGATAGCAGGCGGGGTTCCTGATCTGTTCTTTACCGATGAAATGCGGCTGCACCAAATCCTCCGCAACATCCTGTCCAATGCCTTTAAGTTTACGGAGAAGGGGAGCGTGCACGTTACTTTATCCAAGCTGGATCAGTTCCATTCCCCGCAATATTCAACAGATGAGCCAGTGTTGGCTTTTGCGGTTAAGGATAGCGGAATAGGGATCTCGGAGGACAAACTTGCCTTGATTTTTGAGGCTTTCCACCAGGCTGATGGTACAACGGCGCGCAAATACGGCGGTACCGGCCTTGGATTGTCCATTTCCCTGCAGCTCGCACGCCTGCTTGAAGGACATATTGATCTAAGCAGCACGCTAGGCAAAGGCAGCACATTCACGCTTATTCTTCCCTGCCGGGAAAAGGCTGCGGATGCAGAGCCGGCTCCTGGGGGTGCCCGGGCGGAAGCCTCGGCAGCGCTTGACTCCGGGATCAGCAGAAGCGGGGAGCTTTTTGACAAGCATTATGCCCAGCTTCAAGGGAAAAGGGTATTAATTGTAGATGATGATGCACGTAATATTTATGCCTTGAACAAAGGCCTTGAACCTTATGATATGGATATCCTGACTGCCCAAACCGGATTTGAATGTCTGCAGGTGATCCGGGAGCAGCCGGATGTCGATATCGTGCTGCTGGATATCATGATGCCGCATCTGGATGGTTATGATACACTCTCGATCATCCGTGAGGAGCTGGAGCTGCAGGAGCTGCCCATTATTGCGATCTCGGCCAAAACGATGAAAGAAGACCGGGAGAAGTGTCTGGCTGCCGGTGCCACTGATTTCATCCGCAAGCCTGTTGATCTTAAGGAGGTAGTCAGCGGATTGTACAGGTGGCTGAGTGCCGGCCACAGCAGGACTGGACGCAAAACTTGACATTCAAAAAAAGACATTGACGGCAGAGAGTCGATGAATTATGATAGTTGCATAAATGATCATTTATACGTTAGTGGCGTGTTACCGTAAAGGGCATGAGCCAAGGATTGTCTTGTGATATATAAGACTGTTCTTGGCTCTTTTTGTTGCTTCAAATTGACAATTATTGGAAGGAGGGGGAGGCCATGGCACGGGGAAGTGAACAATTTCAGGTACAACGTGTAATCGGTAACAACGTGGTAATGGTACAGGGGGAACAGAATGGCAAAGAGTATGTCATTATTGGCAAAGGCATCGGGTTTGCGGTTAAAGGCACAGGAGTCATCGAGGCTGGGGATCACCGGATCGAAAAGCTGTTCAGGCTGGAAGACCGTGAAGAATGGAGCCAGTATCAAATACTGCTGGAAGATATTGATCCCAAAGTAATGCGGATTACAGACGAGATTATAAGCGAGATCGCCAGTCAATTTCCCGGCAAATTAAATGACAAAATTTACTTGGCACTCCCAAGCCATATCCAATTCACCATTTACCGTCTGCGCAACGGAATGGATATTGTCAATCCTTTTTTACAGGAAACCAAAATGACCTTTCCCAAAGAATTTGAGATCGCTTACAGGGCGGCGGAGAAAATAAACAGGGAATTTGAAGTGCAAATCCCCGAGGATGAAGTAGGCTTCCTCACGTATCATGTCTATTCAGCGGTCAGCAATGTACCGGTGGGGCAGCTGGTGAAGGTCTCCAACATCGTCAGTGAACTCGCAGAGCTGATCCGTACAGCACACAATATAACCTTTGAGCACGGCAGTATGAATCATGTCCGTTTGATGATCCATCTGAGGTTTTCGCTGGAGCGGATATTGCAGGGGGCCTTTATTGATAATCCTTTTGTGAAGCACATCAAAAAAGAATACAAAGAAGAATACAAGCTGGCTCAAAAACTTGGAAAAGTAATGCAGCAATCTCTGGAGGTTGAGATCCCGGAGGAAGAGTTATGTTTTCTGGCTATGCATTTGAACCGGCTTCTTCAGACCTCACGCAAAGACAAATAGAGTACTTAAGGAGTGGCAAGTATGTTTTCCAAATGGAAATCCAAAAAAGAAGATAAACAGACCGGGACCACACTGGAGATCATCGCCCCTGTCAGCGGTAAAGCGGTTCCTCTGAAGGAAGTGCCGGATGCGGCATTTTCCGGAGGTCAGATGGGCAGGGGGATCGCTATACAACCGGATGAAGGCAAGCTTATCGCCCCTTTTGACGGAACGGTTGCACATATAGTGAAATCGAATCATGCGCTCATTCTGGAGCATTCCTCGGGAGCGCAGCTGCTGCTGCATATCGGCATCGATACTGTAAGTCTTAAAGGGTCCGGCTTTGTCAGTCATGTTGCCAGTGGAGATGTAGTAAAGGCCGGACAGACCTTGATTGAGTTTGACCTGAAGGGTATACAGGAGGCAGGTTGTGCCACCATCTCACCCATTATTGTGACCGGCCTTGGGGAACAGCAGAGGATTGTGGATGAACTGTATGGCCAGGTGATTGCCGGCAAAGACCGGATTATAACGATAACTTCTCTGTAGCACTCCATAGAGTACGGATAGTATACAATTTAATTATGGAAGGATGATTCATCCATGTTGGCTTTTATGCAAAAGTTAGGGAAATCACTCATGCTGCCTGTAGCTACCCTGCCGGCGGCAGCCATTCTTCAAGGTCTGGGGCTGCTCAATTACGAGAAGGATTTGCATTTGGGGAGTGCGGTAGGAGGGTTCCTGAATCAATACTTTGCCCCTTTCCTGAACGCCGGAGCCGGAGCCATATTTGGCAATTTGGCTTTGATCTTTGCCATCGGTGTGGCTATTGGCTTTGCCGGGGATGCAGTAGCCGCTTTATCGGCACTTGTGGCCTATTTGGTACTGGAGAATGTGCTTGGAATCGTTCCTTTGCAGTTTTCGTTTATAGATGACAAGGTTGTGCTGGACATGGGTGTACTCGGCGGGATATTTGCCGGGGCCTGGGCCGCCTTCCTTTATAACCGGTATCACATTATCAAAATGCCGGATTGGCTCGGTTTTTTTGCGGGCAAACGTTTCGTCCCTATTGTTACCGCTGTATCCACCATGATTTTGTCCGTATTGGTAGGGATGATCTGGAGTCCGATTCAGGATGTGATCAGCCAGTTCGGAAATGGGGTGGTAGACCTGGGGGCAGTCGGAGCCTTTATCTTTGGGACGGCCAACCGACTCCTGATTCCTTTTGGTCTGCATCATGTGCTCAACAGTATTGCCTGGTTTCAAATCGGTGACTTTACCAATGCGGCCGGGGAAGTGGTGCATGGCGATTTGACCCGCTTCTTCGCCGGAGACAAAACAGCGGGAATGTTCATGACCGGATTCTTCCCGATTATGATGTTTGCTCTCCCGGGAGCGGCATTGGCCTTTATACACACAGCCAAGCCGGAGAAACGCAAATTGGTAGGTTCGATCTTTATCGGATCAGCGATCGCGTCTTTCCTGACGGGGATCACAGAACCGCTGGAATTCTCTTTTCTTTTCCTGGCACCGTTGCTGTACGTTGTGCATGCGGTACTAATGGGCTTGTCCATGGCTCTGATGTACATTCTGGATGTGAAGCTGGGTTTTGGTTTCTCGGCCGGACTGATTGATTACTTGGTGAACCTTAAGCAGTCTACGAATGCCTGGATGCTTATACCGGTAGGTCTAGCCTTCTTCGTTCTGTATTATGTACTCTTCCGCTTCATTATCACCAAGTTCAACCTCAAGACACCCGGGCGCGAAGATGAGAATGAAGACGAAGAATTAAAAACCTCTTCCGGACAAGGCAGAACAGCTCTTTCTGGTTCAAGCCGTGCCGCCCAAATATTGGATCATATCGGCGGCGCGGGGAATATCCGCAGTATAGATGCCTGTATCACCCGGCTTCGTCTTGTAGTTAACGATGAAAAGGCTGTAAAGGATACGGCTTTGAAGCAGCTGGGGGCTTCGGGAATCATGAGACTGGGGCAAGGGGCAGTACAGATTGTATTTGGACCGCAGTCCGAGCAGATTAAAGATGATATCAAAAAACTGATGTAAGAATAAAGAAGGTAAAACCAGATATTCTCATATTAAATAAGGAGCTGTCTCAAAGGGAATGTTCTCCCGTACCGCTTTGGCAATCTGTCGGGAGAGTAGATGCGCTGCGTGTAGGCGTAAATAATGACTTTGGTGAGCATTTCAGGATGGTAGCTGTCGCGGCCGCCGCCGGGGTAGGCAGCGTCAAAGAAGGTGTTATCCAGCCGATTCACAGCTGTGTTAACGATACGAACGAGGTAGTTTTCTGGAATATCTTCTTCCAGATCCATTGGCAAGCAAAGTGGGTCCATGGGTTATTGAATGTACAAAGAAACCTCTCCTTTGAAATGGTTGGTCGCACTTCCATTTTATTAAAAGAGAGGTTTCTTTTTTGTGTTTTTTAAAGATTGAAGATTCGTTTTCCGCTTAAACAGTGGAGAGGACGGACTGATTGTGGAAAAGCGGTAGCGGTCGCCTTTGTCCACAGATTTTCACCACTAAAGAGAATAAATAAAATCTGGGGACAACAGCGGTTGGAACAACGGTCCGTTCGCGGAGCGTCCGCTCAAAAAGCCTAAGTATATCTGACGTAAAAAAAGGCTGACCCAAGCAGCCATTTCATGGCTTTTGGGACACCCCCTTTTGTCTAATTACGTTAAGCCATCTAATTTAAATGGATTTGACAACCGATATAATACTGCGTATGTAAGCACGAAAGACGAAAGGACGAGAGAGAGAATGTCAATGCTCAAGAAAACGGTGGATCAAGGGCTGTCACAACAAGAATCGGGGAATGTAGAGAATTATATGGCTTTTGAGGATAAGCTGATCCTCCACAGAAACAAGCTGATGGGCTATATGATTCTGCTCATATCACTGTTTGCTGTACCTATGCTGGCCATCTATGAGAACGTCACCAATGGTATCATTATTATTATTACCGCCATCGTAATCAACGGGGGCTTTTTCTATTTGCTGAAGAGCAAAATCGCCTTCAGACAAATTCCTTATATGATTGTGGTGCTCTCCAGTTTATTAATGATTTATTTAAATACGATGGACCCCAGTCTGATCTCATTAGTCAGCTTTGCTGTGCTGCTGACTCTGTATCCTACTTACAAACCGCTGCTGGTGTACAGCATCATTAGCATTTTACAGCTGAACTACTTCATCCTGTATCCTGCAGCTTCCGAATCTCCATCCTTTATGTGGACCGATAATGTCAAGCTGATCATGCCTTTGATCGTGTTGTTCGTACTATCATATCTGTCGCGTCAATTAATAAAGAATGTATTCGAACGCACGCTTGAATCTAAACAAGCGCAGCAGAATATGGAGTTTATGCTTGAACAAATGAAGTCATCCATCCAAGAAATGGGGGCCTTTAATCGCAAATTGCAAAAAAGTGTAAAGGTAACCGGTGAGATTACGGGTGAACTGACGATCGGGTTCACGGAGATGACCCGGGGGGTTGAGAGTCAGGCAGTAAGTGTAAGTGATATTTCGAGTGCCCTTAGCGAAGTTAATACAGCGATTCAGACCGTAGCCGACAACTCCAGCATGATGCGTGAATTGTCCAACACAACAGCGGAATCCGCCGGGCGGGGGAATGAGAAGATCACGGAATTGTCTCACAGCATCACAGACATTCGTGCGATGATGGAAGGGATGGCCCTCGCCATGGAAGAACTCCATGAACAGAACCACAGCATCGGGACAATCGTAGAGACCATTCAGTCGATTGCAGCGGAGACCAATTTGCTGGCCCTCAACGCAGCCATTGAAGCGGCTCGTGCGGGTGAGCAGGGCAGAGGATTTGCCGTAGTTTCTGCACAGGTTCGGAAGCTGGCGGAGCACTCCCATCAATCAGCGGAAGAAATCGCCGGGCGTCTGGGCAGCTTGAGAACCAAAGTGGAGCATTTGTCCTCCCAAATGGAGCAGGGCAAAGTTATGATCCTCACTAGCGAATCTACTGTTAAGCATTCGGAGCAGGTCTTCCGGGAACTGTCCGAGATCGCAGTGCAAGTCGTGAAGCAGGCCGAGGAAGTCGAGGAGAAATCGATTCATGTCCGCAACTCTTCCGATGTGATTGTTACAGAGGTTGATTCTATCTCGGCAGTCACAGAGGAATCCAGTGCGGCTTCTGAGCAGATCCTGGCCAGTGTAGAGGAACAGAAGATGATCGTCGATGAGGTTGTCGAAGGCTTTGAACGTTTGGAAGAGCTTATAGAAAGCCTTGAGTCCTTATCCAGGCAGGCAAGCTGAATGAATCCATAACCGATACCGGGGCAGTTCCTTTGATTTACAAAGGGGCTGCCTTTTTGTATGTTTGAAGAATGAATATGATTATTTTCGAGAATGTTGATACAAAACTGAAACGGCGTCCGTCTTACTTATAGCTGCAGCTGATAAGGAGGATTTACAACATGGAAATTCCGAAATCGGAAGTTTTTCAAAATATATTTTATGAGCATTACCCTATAGTAAGGCGAAAGCTGGTCGCACTGGTGCGTGACGAGGCGGCAGCCGATGATCTCGCACAAGATGTATTCCTCAGGCTCTACCGTAACCCACCCGATGATCCCGCGGCAATAGGTGCGTGGCTGCACAGAGTGCTTACCCGGATCGGGTACGATTATATGGATAAGAAAGCAAGAGAGCGGCGTCTGCAAAATAAACAGGAGCTGTTCTACGACCAAGGGCCGGCTTCCCCCTCGGGAGAGGAAGCGATGCTGCGCAAGCTCGACCAGGAGGATGTCCGGGAATGGCTGGAGGAACTGCCTGAGCGGGACCGTCAAGCGTTGCTGCTGCGCTACTCCGGCTATAGTTATGCGGAGATCGCCGGTGAACTTGGAGTCCGGCCGCCCGTGGTTGGCACCTTGCTCCATAGGGCGACTGCCAAATTAAGACAACATGCCACTAGCGCACAATCCTGACCCAATAGAAAAGAGTTCAAAATTAGGAGGTATTACGAATATGAGCAACAATTCTGCTGAACATAAAGAGGAACAACGCAAAACAGATGAAGCCTGGAGCAGGCTGCAAAACAAGCTGGGGGAAGAAACAATGCATCCCAAATGGGCGGAGTGGGAACAGGGCATGACCCTGGCATCCGCTTCAGTAGCGAATGGGAATACCGCATCTGCACCCGGGCCGCAGGCGACTGAGCCACTGCCGCTTACGGCAACGATGCAAACTGATCCCACTAGAGTAAAAGCAGGGCGGGCTCGCCGCCGGAAAATGAGCCGCAGCCGGAAATGGGCTACTGCCGCAGCCGGGCTTGCAGTGTTTGCGGTGATTCTCTCCACACCTGTCGGAAATACAGCCATGGCCGCGATATTGGGACAGTTCCGGATGGAGAAGGTTACGGTTGTTCAAGAGGATGATCTCCGGAATATGTTTTACCAGATAGACAGTAACGGAAACATCAATGAGACAGTGAATGCATATGGAACCTTTACAAGTGCCTCCGGAACGTTTGGCGGAGAGGTCAAGGCAGATCAACTGAAGGATAAGCTGGGTTATCCTGTAATACATGCGGCACTGAATAATCAGTCTCAGGTCTTGAACGTTTCACCATCCCGTGAAATTACGTTGAACCTGAATGTGTCTAAGGTCAACGAAACCATGCAGCGGCTGGGAGCCAAAGAGCTGCTGCCTGAATCAGTAGATGGCAAACCGCTAACTTTGCAGACCCCCGAAATCGTATACTATGACCTGACCACAGAGGATGGGAAGTGGAGCAGCTTATCACAAATGAAGACCCCGACGCTGCAGGTAGACCCTTCTATTGAAATAGAAGAAGCCCTGAAGGCAGTTGTGAACTTCCCGCTGCTGCCGGATTATCTGAAAAGCAGCCTGGAGCAAAGCAGTGTCCTTTCCGGTGAACTGCCGATGCCTATTTTTGCCGGGAAAGATGCGGAGCAGTTGGAGATAGCGGGTACAACAGTTATCCTGGATCAAAAAGAATATGGTGACAGTGTAACATTTGAAGCTGTCTGGATTCGTGACGGTCTGATGTACAATCTGAGTGGAGGAAATAGGTTTGCAACCAAAGAGAACATAATTGCGAAGGTACAGGAGCTGATACAGTCATGAGTCAGGCAGCCATTGAAGCCATAGGACTAACCAAGGTATACGACAATGGGCGTGGCTGCCGTGATGTAAGCATAACTGTAGGGAAAGGGGAAGCCTTTGGCTTCCTCGGCCCCAACGGTGCCGGCAAAAGCACTTTCGTCAAAATGCTGGTCGGATTAATTATGCCGACAAGCGGAAAAGCCCAGCTGCTCGGCCATCCAATCGGATCACTGGAAGCCAAAGCACAAATCGGTTATTTACCGGAGCTATATCGCTACCAGGAATGGCTAAGCGGAATCGAAGTCATCCGGCTGCATGCCAGATTATGCGGGCAGGAACGTTCGGTCACGGAAGAAAGAATTCCCCGGCTGCTTGATGAAGTGGGCATAGGGCAACGCGGAAAAGACAGGGTAAAACATTATTCCAAAGGGATGCAGCAGCGTTTGGGTCTGGCGTGTGCCTTGGTCGGAGATCCGGCCATTCTGTTTCTGGATGAGCCTTCCTCGGCCATGGACCCGATCGGACGCAAAGAGGTGCGGAAAATTCTGGAAGGACTGAAGCAACGAGGCAAGACCATTTTTCTTAACTCACATCTGCTGGAGGATGTAGAATTGCTGTGCGACCGGATGGCGCTGCTGAATAACGGCGTTATCCTGCGGCACGGCAGTGTATCCGAGGTACTCAACAAGCGAATGAGCTGGCGTTTTAAAGTCGGCGGATTTTCGCCTTTTTTGCTGTCCTGGCTCAAAGAGATTACAGATCTCCATATTGAGCTGATTGTCCCGGTGCAGCCCCCCGGTGCTGACGGACCCGGTACAGTCGGTGATGGGCAGGACCCAAGTGTGGTGTGGCTGGAGGCTGAACTTGCGAATGAGGAGCAGGCCGGCTGGTTGAATGCGCTTATGAATGAGCAGGGGCTGACGGTCTACGAAATTACGCGGACAAAAGAACGGCTGGAGGAGTGGTTCATGAGCGCTGTCTCTGGGCTCAGCCACAGGGGGGAAGACGAATGAGCATTATTATGAGTATGACCTGGAAGGAAATGCTGCGCAAGCGGGTGATGCTGCTGACCCTGATTATGACGTTTGTCTTTCTGGGGGCGTTCTGGTTTGTAGCCGGGACTATCGGAAGTCGCGGCATGCATCAAGGGAATGCCTTGGCCAGAGGAGAACAATTGCT
Organism: Paenibacillus albidus; assembly: GCF_014644435.1. Lineage (GTDB taxonomy): Bacteria > Bacillota > Bacilli > Paenibacillales > Paenibacillaceae > Paenibacillus_AQ > Paenibacillus_AQ albidus. The sequence goes on from NZ_BMKR01000004.1 coordinate 154,880, forward strand.
GGTAGATTTCGCCAATGGCTCCATTATCCTTTCTTTGGGATTCTTTTTTGGATCATTTGTTCTAGCTTTCCTGGCCATCTTCAGCTCATTCTCGGCCATCTCCGGAGAGGCCGAGCAGGGGGTCATGCAGGCGCTGCTGCCGCGCCCGCTCCCCCGCTGGAAATGGTATTTGGGCCGTTGGCTCGGCTACGTTACGCTTGGAGTATTATACGCGTTGCTGCTGTTCATCGCTATTCTGCTAATTACCGAGTCTCATGCGTCCATACCCAATGACCCTCAGGCCTGGTTCACTTCGTTCCTGCTGTTCGCGTCCACTGTCCCTCTGCTGATCACAATCTCGATGCTCGGGTCAGGGTTCTTCACTGCACTGGGCAACGGGGTATTTATGACCATGCTGTATGGTGCAGGCTGGCTGGGAAGTATGATTGACAAACTCAGCAGCTCGCTGAAGCTGGAGACAGAGGCGCTGAACTCGCTGCAGATGTTAACCGGATTGATATCGCTTCTGATCCCTGCCGATGGTCTGCAGCGCCGGATGCTGGCGGAGCTGTTCAGCCTGGACGATATGGGGAATCTCATGAATTCCATGGGTACTTCTATGTTCGGATTAAATGATTTCTCAAATTTACCGTCCAACAGCTTTGTGATCTATGCGGCTGTCTATATGATTGTCTTATTTCTGGTCGGGATGTTGCGTTTTCAGCGCAAGGATCTGTGATCCCTTACAAAAATAGCGCCCTTGGGGCTTCCGGAACTACCGGAAGTCAGCAAGGGCGCTTTTGCGCGAGAAACCGTATCAACGGTTCACGCTCATTTCTTCAATCCAATCGCTGGACCAGTTGCCGATTTCTCCGAGAATCGGAGCCAGTGCGGCGCCTTTATCCGTTAAGGAATACTCAATGCGTACCGGCATTTCGGGATAAACAGTCCGCTGAATAACCCCTTCGTTCTCCAATTCTTTCAGGCGGTCGGATAATACCTTGCCGCTGAGGTTGGAAAGGCAGCCTTCAATTTCGCCAAAACGGCGCGGCCCGGTCATGAGTACAAAGACGATCAAGGCGACCCATCGTTTGCTGAGCAGATCAACCGCTTTTTCAAAGCGAGGGCACATTTCAAAATCCTTCATTTCAATCACCTCTGCATTCATTATATCATAAACTTACATAAAGTAATTATAAATATTTAAAGATATATTATAACTTGACGAACTTATATTACGATGATAAACTAACTTACAAATAGTTACTTAACTAATGAGGTTAAAGGAAGGTGCACTCATGATTAAACCAGATATCATAGCTTTGTTACAACATAAAATCAAAAGAATAACCATGGATGATTCTACTAATATATTGGTCGGACCCATTACCTTGCCTGTGAATCTGGATGGAGAGACAATAACCTTCAAATGGTACAGCTGGCTCAAAGGGGTGGATGAAGATCTGGCGGAAGACAGCAGCGAAGCGACGGAGAAACTGATTGAACGTTTGTCTTCAATGAACCTGGCGGAAGGCCAGCAATCCAGCGTATTGGTATACGGAGACTTTGCCGAGGCCGAGGATGCTATGATTCGGATGCACAGTATCTGCCATACGGGCGATATTTTTGGCAGCAAACGCTGTGACTGCGGATTCCAGCTGCACCAATCTATGAGAATGATAGTGGAGAACGGCGCGGGTGCTTTATTCTATCTCGCCAACCATGAAGGCAGAGGCATCGGCCTGTTCAGTAAAGCGATGGCTTATATTTTGCAGGAAGAAGGATACGATACTGTAGAGGCGAATCTGGAGCTTGGCTTTGCGGATGATGTACGGAACTATTCGGATGCCATCGGTGTGCTCAAGTCCCTGCGCCAGCAACCGGTAACGCTGATTACCAACAATCCGAAGAAACTGGAAGCGTTGAAAGCTGCGGGCATGAATGCCGTGAAGCGGGTTCCGCTGTGGGGCGATGTCTCCTCGTTCAACGAGAAATATTTGCGGACAAAGGTGGCCCGTTCCGGTCACCTCGAAGCCGTTAAGGATGCAGAGACCGCTTCCTGATCTATTATCACCCGGAATGAAAAGTAGATAGTGTGCTTTTCCATTCCTTCGATTATAATGGGATACTGAACCTAATTCTTAGATTAGCGAGGTACAATATGGCTGCTATTCAAGTGCAGGACTTGCGCAAAACATTCAAAGTCCAGAAAAACCGCGAGGGCCTCAAAGGGGCCTTCGCTGATTTGTTTAAAAGGGAATACACCGAGGTCACAGCGGTCAAGGACATTTCCTTCACCATTCCGGAAGGGGAGATCTGCGGATACATCGGCGAGAACGGGGCCGGTAAATCCACCACGATCAAGATGCTGACCGGTATTCTGGTGCCGACTTCCGGAACCCTGTCTGTCGGAGGTTATGTGCCGTATACGGAACGTGAACGGTTCGTCCGCAATATCGGCGTGGTCTTCGGCCAGCGCAGCCAGCTCTGGTGGGATATCGGTGTCATCGAATCCTTCCAGCTGCTGCGCAAGGTATACCGGGTCTCCGAGCAGGACTTCAAGAAACGGCTGGACGAGCTGGTGGAACGGCTGGAACTGCAGGATCTGCTGAACCGCCCGGTCCGCAAGCTTAGTCTGGGTCAGCGGATGCGGTGCGAGCTGGTGGCTGCGCTGCTGCACAATCCGTCGATCCTTTTTCTCGATGAGCCGACGATCGGACTCGACATTGTTGTGAAATCGGAAATCCGTGACTTTCTGAAGGATATGAATCAGGAGCATGGCACCACTATTCTGCTGACAACACATGATTTGCAGGATATTGAAGCCCTTTGCTCCCGGGTAATCATGCTGGATGACGGACGGATTATTTATGACGGCGGTCTGGAAGAGCTGAAGCAGCGCTGGGGCACCGGACGCGAGGTTCTGTTCCAGTTCGGGACTGCGACCAAGCTTGCCCAGCTGCAGCAATGGACGGAAGGAATGCCTGTAGCCTGGACAGCTGAGAACGAGCTCGGCGCCAAGGTGTGGATTCCGCTTACGCTGAATGTCTCGGATGTGCTGGGAAGTGTGGTTGGCAAGGCGGACATTACGGATATCAAAATCATTGAAACGAATACGGATGACATTGTCCGCAGCATTTATCAATCGGGATCTGCCGAGAAACCGGACGAGATGGCGGCTGCACTCAAGGATGAAAGAGAGGCCCAGCATGTCTGATAAGCTTAACGCTGCGAGCTCTTCCGGTTCTCCGGCTGCTGGAGGCTTGAGACTGCTGCTCGGCGCCTATTTTGATTTCATCCGCATCCGCTTCCTGACTATGCTGGCTTACCGGGTCAACTATTATTCCGGCATTTTGATTTATATCCTTAATATCGGGGTGAATTACTTCACCTGGATGGCTATTTATGGCGACGGCGAGTCGCTGGGCGGCTTCACAGCGGCACAGATGACTTCCTATGTCGCGGTATCCTGGATGGCGCGGGCCTTTTATTTTAATAATCTGGACCGGGAGATCTCTACGGATATTCGGGATGGCAGCATTGCCATTCAGTTCATCCGGCCCTACAACTATGTTCTGGTCAAAATGATGCAGGGACTTGGCGAAGGCCTGTTCCGTTTTATGATGCTGATGATCCCGGGCATGGTTATTGCCATACTGCTATTCCCGGTGCAGTTGCCGACAGATTTGTCTGCGTGGGCAGGGTTTCTCGTCATGCTCTTCTTCAGCTTCCTGATCAGTTCACAGATTAATATCATTACGGGATTATCGGCGTTTTTCGTCGAGAATAACGAGGGTGTCATGCGCATGAAACGTGTGATCGTGGATTTGTTCTCCGGACTGATCGTCCCGATCACTCTTTTTCCGGACTGGCTCTCCTCCATACTTAAGGTGTTGCCGTTCCAGGCGATAACGTATCTTCCAGGCTCCGTGTTTACGGGCCGGGTGCAGGGAGTGGGAATCTGGAATGTTCTGGGCATCCAGGTATTCTGGTTCCTGCTGCTGCTGATTCCGATTGTCTGGTTATATCATGCGTCGCGGCAGCGTCTGTTCGTGCAGGGAGGGTGAGGAAGAAGTGTATTACCTGGGATTATTAGTGGAATATTTAAAGAACTACATGAAGACCCGGCTTACCTACCGCGCCGATTTCTGGGTGGAGGTTGTGTCGGACCTCTTGTTTCAGGCCACCAATTTTATTTTTATTCTGGTGATTTTTATGCATACAGACAGCCTCGGGGGCTGGAATCAGAATGAAGTGGTATTTGTTTATGGCTTTTTTATGGTTCCGTTTGGTGTATTCAGCTGCTTTGTGAATATGTGGGGCTTCAGCGAGCGTTATATTGTCAAAGGCGAAATGGACCGGATTCTGACCCGGCCTGCCCATAATCTCTTCCAGATTCTGCTTGAGAATGTGGACCCGCCTTCCTTGATGGGCTCGTTCATCGGCCTGGTAATTATGGCGATCAGCGGTGCGAACCTGGGGCTTCCGTTCGAGTGGTGGACGATTCCTGCCTTGATTGTATTGACATTAAGTGCGGTAGCCATCTATACAGGCATCTATACCACGCTTACTTCATTATCGTTCTACTCCGATGCCCCGACAGGGATTCTCCCGCTCATGTACAACATACAGACCTACGGACGTTATCCGGTTACGATCTACAACCGGGCGATTCAAGTATTGTTGACCTGGATTATCCCGTTCGCCTTCGTCGGCATCTATCCGGCTGCCCTTTTTCTGGAAAGGGATGAGATGAGGAACATGGCACTCCTGACCCCGGTGGTGGGAGCGGTGTTTATGACGATTGGGCTGTTGTCCTGGAATTATGGGGTAAGAAGATATAAAGGAGCAGGCTCGTAACACAGCAACTGCTGGAACATGAGGGCAGTCCGGAGCATCGGACTGTCCTTTTTAGTCTGCCCTGACGGGGCTTAACTTAAGAATTGGTATGCTTCCTCCGGCCGAAAGTGGCTATGGGTATAACCGCTTTGTTCCTGTACGCTGTCTTTATCCAATCGCTAAGGGAGAGACACCGTATATGAAGGAGTATGAAATTGATTTTAGAAAAGGACTGGCGGATTCTCTGCCCATTGTTGCCGGATTTATTCCGGCTTGTTTCACGTTTGGCATAGTTGGAACAAGCTTGGGACTGAGCGGGATGGCCGTGTTCCTGCTGTCTGCATGGGTCTTCGCGGGGGCGAGTCAATTCATTGCAGTCAAGCTGCTGGCCGCAGGAAGCTCTGCGCCGGTTCTTTTGTTGATTACGTTGATAGTGAATCTGCGGTATTTATTCATTGGTGTGTCCTTTGCCGGGAAGCTTAAGCAGGGGTTAAGCCTGCCCGCTAAACTCGGAATCGGATTCACCCTTACCGAGGAGGTCTACGCCGTCGCTATGGCCAGAGCTTCCGCAATACAGGGCAATGAGGGAAAACAAGCGGATGTGAAAAAGAAGCTGCCGCCAGCCTATCTGGCTGGCCTGCAATTCCCCCCATATGCAGCGAACCTGCTCGCCACGGGAGCCGGCATTTCATTAGCGGGTTACGTCCCGTCCATGTATTTACCCGCCTTAAATACTTCATTATATGCCTTGCTGATTGCGCTGGTAGTACCCCAAATCCTGCGGAAGCCGACCCATTTGGGGACTTGCTTGTCCGCTGCCGGCTCTTCCTGGCTGCTGCATCCCTATCTTGGGGACTTGACGGTGCTGGCGGCAATGTCGATAGGAATGATCGCGGGCATGTTCTTTCGTTCAGGCCGGCTGCAGACAGGAGAGGAATACATATGATAGCGATCATTGCAGGCATGGCGCTTATTACCTTTGTGCTGCGGGCCGCCCCCCTGCTGCTGGCTGACATTATCGGCCGCTTTCCCGCCAGAATCCGCTTGCTGCTGGATCATCTGCCCATTGCAGTCATGAGTGCATTAATTATCCCCGGAATCACCCAGGTTGACCCGGACTCTACTCTTGTGGGTATTGTATCCGGGATAACCGCTGTTATACTGGTTGTAACCAATAAAATGCCTCTGCTGCTTGTTATTCTGGGTGCCGTTGCGAGTGCGGTTATCACGAAGTTATGTATGTTGTCTTAACAGCTGGGTGAAGGATCGTAAAAGGGAGAATCGGCATGAAGCATGAACTACTGGTCAACTTGGACAGAGTACGGAATATCCCACTAAGCCGGCAGATCTATGAACAGATCCGGGAGCAGATTCATTCCGGCGCTTTGGGCGGCGGGGATGGGATACCGCCAAGCCGGGTTTTGTCCGAACAGCTTAGCGTATCCAGAAGTGTTGTGCTGGAAGCCTATGATCTGCTGCAGGCAGAAGGTTATCTGGTGACAAAGCCGGGAGCGGGAACGTTTGTGGCTTCGTTGCCGATGAATAATCATAACCGGACTGAAATATCCAACGCTTCTGCCAGCACTGGCACACGGCCTGTATTCCCTGTGCAGGGGCCACAGTTTGCCGGTCCATTCATGGCAGTGGAGACGGGAGGCAATCATGTCTCTTGCGATTTTCGGCATGGGGTGCCGGCTTGGGATGCTTTTCCCATGGACCGCTGGCAAAAAGCCCTGCAGCACGCCTGCCGTCAGGCCTCGCCAGATACCTTGGGGTATGGACGGGTAGAAGGTTCACTTGCTCTAAGGCAGGAGATTGCCAGATTAATACGGTCTACCCGTTCTGTTCCGGTCCAGCCTGAACAAATTGTCATTACGGCTGGGGCAACGCAGGCGCTTCATATTCTCTCCCGGTTATGTCTGGCTGGAGGGGGAAAAGTCATCATGGAGGACCCGGCCCATCCTGTTGTCCGGGAGATGTTCCAATTCTCCGGCGGCGAAGTTGTGCCGGTCCGGGTGGACGAAGAGGGGATCAAGGTGGATGAGATCGGGGAGAGTCTCAAGCTGGCGGATTCAAGGGGAGCGCAAAAGACAGCGAAGCTGGTCTATGTCACCCCGTCTCATCAATTTCCGCTGGGGGTGACCCTGTCCTTACGTCGCAGAATGGAGCTGCTGGAGTGGGCCAAAACCCAGGATGCCTATATTATCGAGGATGATTATGACAGCGAATACCGGTATAACGGTCCCAAAATATCGGCGCTCGCCGGGCTGAATTCGGGTGGAAGAGTGATCTATGTCGGCAGCTTCAGCAAAGTCATGTTTCCCGCTCTGCGAATCGGATATGTCATTCTGCCGCCTTCTTTGCTTCAGGGCTTCCTGGCCGTAAAATGGATTACGGACCGATTGTCGCCAACACTGGACCAGGAAGCACTCGCCGAGTTCATCCGCAGCGGGCAATACGCCCGGCATGTGGCACAGATGGGCAAGCTGTATGCGGCACGAAGGGCTTGTCTGGTTACCTGCCTAATCGGGGCATTCGGAGAACGTCTGAAATATTATGGAGACGAAGCGGGGTTACATCTGCTGGTGGAGCTCGATTCGTCAGCAGATGAAGAGCTTCTGGCAGAGACTGCTTTAAAGTACGGAACCCGAATTTATCCGGCCTCGGCTTATTTTATATCACACAAACCCGCGGGGCCTGTATTTCTGCTGGGTTATTCCAATCTTGGTGAGAACCAGATCCGGAGGGGAGTAGAGAGCATGGCGAAAGCAGAAGCGGAAATCCGGCTTTTGGTGCCTAACGAATGATGCATGCACTCTTGTCGCATGATATGTGTAAACAATGGAGCCTGCCGGACTTCTATTTTGACAAAGGAGGACACAAGATGAAACGGGATATTCAGCAAGTACCCTATGGTTATGAACCTCCCGCTGAGCAGCGGAAAGGGACCTTGATCTATTATGATTCTTTTGAACATACCTCGGATGAGGAATTGGAGCAGGCTGCCCGTACAGCAGAAGAGCGCCAGTTCCAGAAGCTGGTTCTGTATCCCCTGCATGAGGAGACCGTACGCCGCATGTCGAAGGAGCCGGTTCGTTCATTCTACAAAAGAGAAGACCGGCTGCATGAATGGAAGCGGGAACAAGGCCGCTCTTATATCACAGTAGAAGGCTTAGAAGGCAAACGCAAAAAATACACCCCCCTGGACTCCGCGCTCCGTCATGTGGCTGAGGTGTACCCGTCGCCGTATTTTCTGTATTTGACACCGGAGATGGCGAACCAGTTTGCTTCTTTTTCCTCTTTTGAAGAATGGATTGTGAAGCTTCGCCTGCTGCTGTCGTCGGCTCCCGATTCGCTGCATCCGCGTCTTTTGAAATACCAGCACCGCTGGGATGTGAATGGGGAAGAACGTACGGAGGAATGAGCCTGTGAGAGGCTCTTTTTTTGTTTGTACATTCTTCAGAATCAGTGAAGTGAGCAATTCGAAAGAAATGTGGGCTGCTAAAAATGTTAAAATTTAATTGAAAAACAATTGACATTCTTTATGAAAACGTGGTTTCATTATGTAGACCGATTGTTATAATGCAAAGGGAGTGTCAAGCTTGTCGAACAAGCCGAATGCGCGTGAAGCGATTGTGGATTGCGCGTCGAAATTGTTTTTCACACAAGGCTACCACGCAACAGGACTGAACCAGATTATTAAAGAGAGTGAATCACCGAAGGGATCTCTTTATTATTATTTTCCCCACGGCAAAGAGGAACTGGCTTTAACCTGTATCCATCGCACCAGTGACATTGTCACAGAGAAGCTCAAGGATCTTGCAGATACCAGCCCCGGTATCGGTGAGGCAATGAGAGAATTCTTGCTGGGCATGGCCGAGGAAGCGGTAAGTTCTTCTTATGAGCGAGTGGTTCCATTCAGTTTCTGGCTGGCGGTGGAGACGTCCTGTGTGAGTGAAGAGTTGAGGCAGGCCTGCCAGACTGTATTCAGTGATTGGCAGGAAGTTGTGAAGCAGCATCTCATGGAGGAAGGTGTTGGCGAGACGGAAGCAGCCGACAAAGCCTCTGTTGCGGTGTCCTTGTTTGAAGGCGCATTGCTCCAGACGTTGACGTTCCGGGATGAACAGCCGCTGCTTGCGGCAGCGAAGCTGATCCCAGCATTACTCAGTTAGAGAGAATATAGAGAAAACATATTTGGGAGGAACAAAGAGTGGAAGCTACAATGCAAGGCTCAACACAGCCTGGAGAAAAAAAGTTTAAAACGATACCGATTCTGGTTTCTTTGCTGCTCAGCGGATTTATCGGCATGTTCAGTGAAACAGCGTTAAATGTGGCATTAAGCGATCTGATGAAGGTTCTGAGCATTACCCCCACCACAGCACAGTGGCTGACAACGGCTTATCTGTTGACCTTGGGGATTCTTGTCCCGATTTCGGGTCTTTTATTGCAATGGTTTTCCACCAGGCAGCTGTTTGTGGCTGCACTGTCTTTTTCCATACTGGGCACATTTCTGGCAGCAATTTCACCAAGCTTCGAGTTCCTGCTGACGGCCAGAGTTGTGCAGGCCATGGGCACAGCGCTGCTGCTGCCGCTGATGTTCAATACGATTCTGGTCATTATTCCTGCTGAAAAAAGAGGTGCGGCCATGGGGATGATCGGTCTTGTCATCATGGTTGCCCCGGCGGTGGGACCAACGATTGCCGGACTGCTGATCGAGAGCCTTAGCTGGCACTGGATTTTCTGGCTGTCGCTGCCGTTTCTGGTGCTTGCACTGGTGTTCGGCATTCTGTTCATGCAGAATGTGACCAAGGTCACGAAACCCCGGATCGACCTGCTGTCCATTGTCCTGTCATCCATTGGATTTGGCGGCATTGTGTTCGGATTCAGCAGCGCTGGGGAAGCGGAAGGATGGGGAAGTCCGAAAGTCATCTTTACCATTGCCATTGGTGTAGTGGCGCTTGTATTGTTCGGCATTCGTCAAATGAAGATGAAGCAGCCAATGATTAATCTGCGCGCTTTTAAATTTCCGATGTTCGTTGTAGGTGTAGCCATGGTCTTTATCTGTATGATGGTTATTTTGTCCTCCATGCTGATTCTGCCGATGTATTTGCAGCAGGGCCAAGGGTACACAGCATTTAAAGCGGGCTTGCTCTTGTTGCCAGGCGGGATCATTAACGGATTGATGTCTCCGATTATGGGCCGTTTGTTTGATAAATACGGACCAAAATGGCTGGTGATTCCGGGCCTGATTATTGTGGCGGTAACCTTGTGGTTCTTCTCCGGAATTACGGCTGCATCCACGGTGGCCTTTGTAATTGTCCTCCATAGTACACTCATGATTGGTGTGTCAATGATCTTCATGCCGGCTCAGACCAACGGTATCAATCAATTGCCGATAGAATTGTACCCGGATGGAACGGCGATTATGAATACCCTGCAGCAGGTAGCAGGAGCTATCGGTACCGCGCTGGCAGTAAGTATCATGACTGCAGGCAGCAAAAATTACCTTAAGACGGTAAGCGATCCTGCCGATCCTTCAAATGCCCTCCCGGCGTTCACCGAAGGGGTACAGAATGCGTTTATGTTTGGTATGGGAGTAGCAATTGTGGGTCTGATTCTGGCCTTCTTTATCAAACGTGTCATTGTGCAGCATAAAACACAAGCATCCATGCACTAAGCGAGTGACGTATGAGCACATAACTGCAGTTAGCCCTTTCCCGGCTTTAGAGCCGGGGAGGGGCTTTTTTGACTGTAAGGAAGAAAGCGGTTAGAATGATACATAGAGTTACGATGTATAGATAAACTAGGTATATCAGTGTTGACTTTAATAACCAACGAAAACCGAAAGGGGGAGATCAAATGAAAGTAGGCAAAGAAATGCTGAAGGGCAGCACCGGAGTGATGGTCCTGACGTTGCTCTTGGACAAACCGCTGTACGGTTATGAACTGATCAAAGAGCTGGAGCAGCGGTCACAGGGAGTATTCCGTTTAAAGGAAGGGACATTATATCCGATCCTCCATGCAATGGAAAGCGAACGTTGGGTGGAAGCCTACTGGATGGAAGTCGAAGGGCGCAAGCGTAAATACTACAGAATACTGGAAGAAGGCAAGGAGAAACTGAAGGAAAAGCGGGCGGAATGGCTTTTATTCAAAGGTGCTGTAGATTCGGTGCTGGGGGAGGGGAACGCATGAGGACGGCCCATGAAGAGGTGGAGCGTTATCTGGATACGGTATGCTCGCAGGTGAAGGCCAAAGAGATGCATGTTGAAATTCGGCGGGAGCTTGGCTGCCATATAGAGGATTTGGTGGCGGATAAAGTAGAAGAAGGCGAGAGCGAAGACCAGGCCACTGTGTGGGCATTGGTTCAGATGGGTGATCCGGTCCAACTGGGCAAAGGATTGCATCAGGTACATAAACCTCGAATTCCGTGGGGGATCCTGGCAGCCATGGTGTTATTCTCAGCGATCAGTTTGCTCGCCATGGGGTCTGTCGAAGCCAGCTCGGAAGGTGCGATGGGTGAAATCGGGTTTATGAGGAATCAAGGCGTTTATATTGTGATGGGCATGGTGCTGATGCTGGGGATGTATTTTATAGATGTTCGTAAGTTGAAGAAGTACTCATGGCTGCTATATGCCCTAACGTTATTTGGGGTTTTCGCGAAAATTGGCTGGGACACTGAAATAAATGGTACCGGTAGATGGTTCGTTATGGGCCCTTTTTCGATAGATTTTGTTGCCTGCAGTCCTTATTTTTTTGTGGCTGCGCTGGCTGGGATTTTTTCGAAACAAAAGTTAATGGGCAAACAGAGTATTTTTTTCAACGATATTCTTAAGATCCTCGCTCTGTTAGTGCCTTCATTCCTGTTCATCCAAGTGCGTAGCTACCCGGAGTTGGTTATATATATCCTCTCATCCTTGGCCGTGTATGGCTGGGTTTCGCGCAGAAGGTGGACAACACTGTTCATTAGCGGACTTTATTTGAGCGGCGGATTAATCTACCTATGGAACAGCCCGTACTTGAGAGAAAGATTATCGAATAGGTTCAGCTATACACACGATCCGAATGGCAATGGCTATATTTATGTCAAAATAAAAGAAGCACTGAGCTCTGCCGGCTGGAGCGGACACGGATTCGGGGCCCACCAGGGAAATCTCCCCTACGTCTACGCCGATATGCTCCCGATCTATCTCATCCGCTGTTTCGGTTGGGGAGGCGGGTTGCTGCTGGCGGCCCTGGTAGTCTGGTTCCTCATCAAGCTGATAGCTGCCCTCCATGCCGTCCGTAATCCCTATGGTAAGACACTTATTGTGGCACTTGGCGGTATGTTATTCCTGCGTCTGTTATATGGTCTTTCCTTGTGGAGCGGCTCCATGCTTGTAGTAAGCCTGCCATTTCCGTTCCTCAGCTATGGCAGTCATGTACTGATAGAATATGCGGCAGTGGGTCTGCTGCTGGGAATCTACCGGAGAAAAGACATGTTGCCCGAAGTACAGCTTCCCGCTGCCCAATAAATACCTGCCGGTTCAGCGGCAATTGTTTCAGCTTCATCCTTGCCGTCCAATCATAAGTATGAAGATAAACTGAATATCGGAGGGTTATATGAAACATTCTAACGGCTTGCATCGGAATCGTAAAAAAGCACTGCTCCTCGGTGTTGCTATTGCCATGGGCTCAGTTACAGGCGCTGCCGCAGGGGACGTGCAGCAGGCTTCGGCTGCCCAAGTGCAGCAGCCTTCTGCGATCTATGCGCAATTCCAGAAGCAGTTGAAGAAACCGGGCAATCTGATTCAGGCACGCAATTATCTGATTAATCATATCAATCAGGTCAGTGTATGGAATGCCACGGTAATGACACTGCAGCTGGAAAATGCACAACTCGCGGATATAGGGGATTACTCGGAGAAAATATACCCTGAGCACATCCAAATGGCCGTGGAGAAGGCTTCCGTTAAAGGAGGGTTGACTTATACCAACCTGCTGAACAACCTCCCGGATGCCAAAGTCCGGGCCCTGCTGATCGAAGGCCGCGATAAAGGCTATAAAATGGAAAGCAGTGAAGGCCTGTATTATCCGGTTATGCATTATGAGGCGTTCAAACGCTTCAAATCTTTTGTCAGCCAAGAGGTCGCCGCTTATATTGATATTATGGCAGCAGAGTCCAATCATCCGACCGCCTTTGATGCAGGAATTGTAATTCCTTGGGAAGAGCTGATTAAACGTACGCTGGCGATGGAGTCTTTTATCCGCCAATATCCGAATTCTAACCGGGGCGCTGTAATCAGGGAAGAATTCAAATATGCCAGACATCAGGTTTTCTACGGATTGGATAATACACCTGCCTATGGTTATGAGTCCGATGATACGCCGTCCACGCTCGATCCGGAGCTGAGGCAAGCATATGAAGCCGCAATAGTAAACGGGGTGGGCAACAGCGAAGTGCTGGCCCAAATCAAAAAGCTGCTCACACTGCTCGAAAGCACCGATTATACGTACACCGCAGAAATCGACCGCTACTTGGAGCCTTTTCAGCTAAATTAAAGAGTAGAGCCTCTTAACGCTGTTAAGGGCTCTTTTTGATCAGGAGGAATAACGGTGCAGGCAATAGGCAAATACGCGAGGTTCTGTTAGAATATCTGTATAAAACGTTTACATATTCTGAATAAGGAGGGATGGATAACCGATGAAACGGGTAACCGTGAGAACGCCCAACGCCATCTTGGCGCTGCTGTGCATCTTGCTGCTGAACGGGTTGTTCTCCGGACATGCTGATGCAGCTTACGTAGGATCATCGACAGACTCCGCGCTGCAGCAGCTGAAGCTTTCAAAGCAGCATAACCTCCCCAAAGGGTTTGTTTATCTGGACGAGGTTATTCCCACTGCGCAATATGAGATCAGGTATTATGGAGACAATAACTTCACCGGCAGGCGGGTGACCGGATATAAGGCTCCGCTGGCCATCTTCTCGCAACAAGCCGCAACTGCGCTCAAGGCAGTAAGTGATGACTTGGACCGCAAAGGCTATATTCTCAAAATTTATGATGCCTATCGCCCCCAAAAAGCGGTCAACCGCTTCAAAAGCTGGTCGCTGGACGCCTCGGACACCAAGATGAAACAGCAATATTACCCAACGCTCAACAAACGTGATTTGTTCAAGCTGGGGTTCATTGCTTCTAAATCCGGTCACTCCAGAGGCAGTACCGTTGATCTGACACTGGTCCATAAGAGTACGGGGGAGCAGGTGGATATGGGAAGCCCGTTTGACTTCTTCGGAAATATCTCCTATTACGACAATCCGTTGATCAACAAGACACAGCAAGCTAACCGGGCGATTCTCAAGGCGGCGATGGCCGCGCAGGGATTCAAGCCGTACAGCAAGGAATGGTGGCATTTCACCCTGATCCAAGAACCCTTTCCAAAGCGATATTTTGATTTTGATGTAGAGTGAGCATAATAATATTAACTATGGAAGAGGAGGATTCGATTTTATGAACAAAATCGCCGCCGTTATCCTGAGTTTTATTTTGCTTGCCACAGGGTCCTGGAGCTTAACTGCCGGTAAAGTCTCCGCAGCTTCGGGTACAGCCGGCATTATCTTGAACGGCCAGGCCTTGAAGTTTGACGGACCCGTTCCCTATCGCAGCGGCTCGACACTAATGATCCCCTTGCGTGAAACCGCCGAAGCCCTGAGATACAAGACCACCTATCAACAGGATAAAGGAACCATTCAGCTGGTTAGTCCGCAGCTTAAGGTGGAGTTCAAGCTTGAAGTTCAGGAGCTTACCCTTAATGGCACGGACAAGGTTCCTTTTAAAGGTTCAGCCGTTTTTAAGTACGACCGGGTGTATGTGCCTTTGTCCTTTTTTTCGGCACTGGGATTCGTCACCGGATATGATGAGGCAGCCAATCTGGCTCAGATCTACTCTCCGGACGTAACAGCCGGAGCCATTGCCGGATTATTGTCAGCCGGGAAGTATCAGGAGCTGCAGGAACGTTTTTTCAGTGAAGCCCTGAAGCTTGATGCACCGGCATTGCAGCAGTCATGGGAAGGGATAGTGCTCCCGGGCGGAAATTATCTGGGCGTCAAGACCACTCAGAGCAGCCGCAGCGAGGATCAAATGACCATCCAAAGTGTGTTGTCCTTCTCCGGAGCTGAGGCAGAGCTCGAACTTCTGCTGGACGGTTCCGGCAAACTGATCGAACTGCGGCTGACGCCGGTCAGCAGCAGCCCAAACCATGATCTGCCCTAAGCAGGGATTGTATACCTGAGAATTCTTGAACAAGAGACTGTGCGGCTCCCCTAAGGAGCATGCGCAGTCTCTTTGACGTCTGTGACTCCGTCCGGTGCAAATATGCAGGATGTGTACTTGACAAAGAACAGGAAGAGGAGTAAATTAAAATTCTAATTAATCAGTGTTTAAATCGATGATTAGAAACAGGAGGGACAGGAGAACTGTTATGGACAAAGGCGAGAACACAATACAACCAGACAGAGATACGAAACAGGTGATTCTCAATGCTACAGTAGAGTTGATTCATCAGGAAGGCTTCAAATGTGCGACCCTCCGCAAGATTGCTGCCAAAGCGGACACGAATCTGGCGTTAATCAATTATTATTACGGTTCCAAGGACCAATTGCTTAGTGATGCGGTGCGGATGCTCATTTCTACCTTCGATGACGTGTTTGAACCGCTTGACAACAAAGATTTGGCCCCCATAGACCGGATGAAGCAATTTTTCGTAAACTATGTCAACCGCCTGCAGCAGTATCCGGGGTTGGCCAGACAGATGGTAGATCAGGGACGGCTTATCATGGGCTCCAAGGACGAGTATGCCCGCTATTGGAAGGTTATGAAAGTACAGAAAATGCACAGCACTTTGCAGGAAATTACAAATGAACACGATGAAGTCAAGCTTACGATGATATTGCTGCAATTACATGGTGCCGTTGTACTTCCTGCAATTATGATGTCCTGTCTCCCCGGGGAACAAGAACAGTCCGAACCGATTTGTTCTTTTATGCCCATTGAGGAGCAGATCGATCATTTGTTTGAGCATTTCTTTCATCAATATAATATATAAAGAAAAGAGTGGAGCATTGTATGTCTAAAATAAACAATGGAAGTGTCGCCGCAGCGGAACAGCCTTTCTCGCTGAAAGCGATCCTTCCGCCGCTGCTGGCGATTATTGTCGGCATGATCATGGTTATCCTGGATGGCACGGTAGTGAATGTCGCAGTCCCCGAGCTGGTTAAGTATTTCTCTTCGGATCTCTCAACAATTCAATGGGCCATAACCGGGTATACGCTAGCCTTGGCGGCTGTCATTCCGCTTGCAGGCTGGATGACAGACCGCTATGGTTCCAAGCAAGTCTTCCTTGCTACTGTGACAATGTTCGTGCTTGGCTCCATATTGTGTTCCGTAGCACAGACTTCATCACAGCTGGTTCTGTTCCGGGTTATTCAAGGTTTGGGAGGCGGCATGGTCGCTCCTATCGGTATGGCCATGGTCTTCAAGCTGGCACCTATTGAACGAAGAGGCTCCATCATGGGTATGCTTGGCATTCCGATGCTGCTTGCTCCCGCAATGGGTCCGATCCTGTCCGGTTGGCTGGTGGAGTCCGTCAGCTGGCACTGGATCTTCCTGATTAATCTGCCTATCGGTATTATTGCCATCATTCTTGGCGTGAAGTACTTGCCGAAGTCAGAGAAGAAAGGCAAAACCCCGCTGGATCTGTTCGGGATGATTCTGGCGCCGATTGCCTTCTCCATGCTGGCTTATGGAGTAAATGAAGGGGGAGGCATCGGCTGGTCGTCCACTCAGGCGATAGCAGGACTATCGGTGGGAGGCGTGGCCCTCATTCTCTTCATCATCGTTGAGCTTCGGCACAAGTATCCGCTTCTGGAACTGCGTGTATTCCGTTCCACGGATTTTACCCGCGGCATTATTTTAACCTGGGTAACTCAAGCTGCCTTATTCGGGTCCATGCTGTTTGTGCCGCTGTATTTGCAGCAGATCCGTAATTTCACTCCACTTGAGACTGGCCTCATCCTGCTGCCACAGGCTTTGGCTTCCGGAATCGGCATGCCGCTCGGCGGACGGCTGTTTGACAAGATTGGCGCCCGTCCGCTCGCCTTTGTCGGACTGACGATTATCTCAACTGCATTATTCCTGCTCTCGGGAATTACAGTGGATACCAGCCTCCCTGTCATAATGGTATGCCTCGGCTTGTTGGGACTGGGAATGGGCTTGTCTATGATGCCGCTGAATACTCATGTGCTGAACTCCGCGCCCCGTGAATGGGTCGGCCGCGTTACTCCGCTTACAGCGGCAGCACAGCAGGTAGTGGTGTCCTTTGCAGTCGCCGGCATGACCGGTTATCTCACCAGCCAAATCACCACACATACGGCTGAAATGGCTCAAGGCAGCAACCCGCTCAGCGCTGCGGTTCTAGGCTTCAACGATGTATTCTTTTTGTCAGGCTGTATTGCTGTAGCCGGTGTTGTCATCAGTACTGTTCTGCGCAAACCCAAGTCATGGGGGAAGGCTTCGGGCGATGAGGCTTCGGCAGTGGAGCCGGCCATGATGTCCGGGCATTAATTGAGTTTAAGCATTAATAAAAATAGGATCAGTAAACCTAAAACACCCCGTACAGCCATTTAACCTTGGCTGTACGGGGTGTTTCCATTTCAGGACATGATGCTGCCGGTCTATCCGGCACGCCGTTTACGCTGCGAAGTACCTGGTGCCCAGGTCATTTTACCCAGCAGCTCTGGGGCCACAATTCCGAGCAGGACAAGTGCGGCACCGCTATAGCCCTGCAATGACAACACCTCACCGGCAAACAGGTAGCCGAACAAAGCTGCAAATACCGGCTCCAGGGCGAAGATCAGACCGGTTCGGGTCGGAGAGGTGTATTTTTGGGCCACCGGCTGAAGAATAAACCCGCAGGCACTGCAAAGGATGCCAAGTGCCAATATAGCCATCCAGGTGGGCAGGGAAGAGGGCAAAGAAGGTGTCTCCAGCAAAGTGGACAGGACCAGCGCATATCCCCCGGCAAAGCCCAGCTGGAGGATGCCAATACTTAGCGAATCGCTAGTCTTGACCGCCTTTCCTGTAACAAGGATATGGGCGGCGTAGAATACAGCTGACAGTATGCACAGGAAGTCTCCGGGGCGAATCTGGAAGGAACCGTTTAAAGTGAGCAGCCCGATTCCGGCAATAGCTAACGTGGCGCCAAAAATCTGCGGAGGGCCTACCTTTTTTTTGAATACCAGGACTTCGAGCAGGGGGACAAAAATTACGGTTAGCGCAACCAGAAATCCGGCATTGGAGGTCGTAGTGGTCTTCAGTCCAAAGGTGATGCAGGTAAATACGCCCAATAGCAAAAATCCCAGCAGCGCTCCGTATTTCAAAGTTCTGATATCTACTCGTCTTAGACGTTTGTGGAACAAAGCTGCGGCCAGTATAAAAGCAAGCCCGAAACGAAGCGCAATCAGATTGAATTCACCGAGTGTATCAAGGCCCATTTTCATGAAAATATAAGAGGACCCCCAGAACAGGGTTACAATCAGCAGCAGCAGTTCGGCCTTCAACGGTTTCATTCATCATCATCCTTCTTTATTTCAGCTGGATATAGTATAATACGCTCGAATCCATAAGTTAACTGAATGTTTATCATGACTTGCATGAGCTAATCTAATGTAAATACAGGAGGAGATTCCGGTTTGAGCATCCATAAATATGAGGTTTTTGTGAAAGTGGTAGAGCTGGGCAGCCTGACAAAAGCAGCAGAGCTGCTAGGATTCACCCAATCCGGAATCAGCCATACACTCAGTGCCCTCGAAGCGGAATTTGGCTTCACTCTGCTGATCCGAAACCGCTCTGGCGTCAAATTAACGATGAACGGAGAGCAGGTACTGCGGCCAATCCGGGAAATTCTGCAATGGAATGAGCAATTGAAGCAGGAAGTCGCAGCCATTCACGGGCTGGAAGTGGGGACATTGACGGTTGGCACCTTCACAAGTGTGTCCGTGCATTGGTTGCCTGATATGATCAAACAGTTCCGCAGAGAGTACCCCTATATAGAGTTCAAGCTGATGGAGGGCGGGTATCTGGAGATTGAACAGTGGATTGAGGCCGGGGTGGTGGACTGTGGTTTTCTGTCGCTGCCAACCCGTGAGAAATTCGAGGTCATCCCATTGAAAAAGGACCGGATGCTGGCCATCGTCGCGAAAGAGCATCCCATTAGCAGTGCCCCGTATTTTCCGCTGCCGCAGATTGCCCATGAGGATTTCATTATCCCGAAGACCGGCTCGGATTATGATGTCCGGCGGGTGCTGGAGAAAGCCGGGATTGTGCCCAATATTAAATTCTCGGCCGGGGATGATTACGCGATTATGGCGATGGTCGAGAAAGGGCTTGGGATGAGCATATTGCCGGAGCTGGTATTGAAGCGCCAGAACTATAATATAACTATGCTGGAGCTAGAGGAACGGAGCTTCCGCTCGCTGGGCATTGCCGTCAATTCCATCAAACATGCTTCTCCGGCCACACGCCGGTTCCTGAAGCATGTAGAGCAATGGCTGAAGGTGAATATTTAATGAAGAAATAAATGGATAAGGGATTGACGGTGGTCATTCTTCATGAGAGAATGTACGCGTGTACATTTTACTTGCAGGAGGAGGATTTCCATCGCCAGCCGACAAGAGGTGGCCAAGCTCGCAGGCGTCTCCGAAGCGACAGTCTCCCGGGTGCTGAACAACGTGGGACCGCTCAAAGAAGAAACCAAGGAACGGGTGCTGGCCGCCGCCCGCCAGCTGGGTTATACACCAAGCTCGCTGGCACGCAGTTTTGCCCGCCAAAGAAGCGGGAACCTGGGTGTAGTCATGCCCTATCTGCCCAAAGCCCGCCTGTTCTCCGCTTATTATTTCTCAGAAATTCTGAGTGGAATCGGAAGCAAGGCCAGGGAGGAAGGGAATGATCTGCTGATGTTGTTTCGTGATCCGGCCGAAGTTATGGATTACAGTGGTCTGTTCCGGATGCGCAAGATTGATGCCTGTATTGTGCTGGGAGCCAAAGAAGATCCTGCCGAAGTAGCTGCACTCCGCAATCTCAAGGAAGAAGGGCATTCCTTCTGTCTGATCAACCAGCACTTTGAGGGCGAGGACTTTCCTGAAGTGGATGCGGATCACATTGACGGGAGCTACCAGGCGGTTATCCATTTGCTGGAGCAGGGTTTCCGCAAGATTGCCTTTCTGAACGGACCCGAAGTCTATTCCAACAGCAGAGACCGGCTGACCGGCTATACCCGGGCGCTTGCGGCGAAGGGGCTTCTCCCTGAACCCTCGCTGCAGTTCAGAGGTAACTTCAGCCGCACCAGCGGACTGGCGGCAGCGCGGGAGGTTGTGGCTAATCTCGGACAGATTGATGCTGTGTTTGCAGCCAATGACCGTATGGCGATCGGCCTGCAGCAGGGTCTGCGTGAGCTGGGAATTCCGGGAGCGCAGATGCCTGCCATCATTGGCTACGATGATTCGGAGGCCGCTGAATTGACGACACCTTCCTTGAGCAGTGTGCGCGTCCCCTTTTTTAAGCTGGGAGAGCTGGCTGCGTTCAAGGTGCTTGAAATGACGGCCGTCAGAGATACAGAAACTTCTTCCCGGGCGACCCGGATTCAATTGCCTACTGAGCTCATAGTTCGTGCTTCATCTACATTCATGATTCCCAAGGAGGACTAAGATGACACAGCTTCGTATCGGAATGATTGGTTACAAGTTTATGGGAAAAGCCCACAGCAATGCTTACCGCAGCCTGCCCATGTTTTTCCCAAAGGCGCTGCAGCCACAAATGTCTGTGATCTGCGGACGAAACGCCGAAGCACTGGCAAATGCGGCCAACCAGCTCGGCTGGTCGGAAAGTGTAACGGACTGGAAGGAGCTGATTGCCCGCGATGATATTGATCTGATCGATATCAATGCGCCCAGCAACGCCCACAAGGAGATCGCACTGGCGGCAGTCAAGGCGGGCAAGCATATTTTCTGTGAGAAGCCGCTGGCCCTGACGCTCGCAGATTCCCGGGAAATGCTCCAGGCAGCAGAAGATGCCGGTGTGGCTCACATGGTTGGCTTTAACTACCGATTCTCTCCGGCCGTTAGATTGGCCAAAAAGCTCGTCGAAAGCGGCCGTTTGGGAAAAATCTATCATTTTCGGGCCTGGTTCCTCCAGGACTGGATTCTGGACCCTGAGTTCCCGCTGGTATGGAGGCTGCAAAAGGAGGTAGCGGGTTCCGGCTCACATGGTGACTTGGGCGCGCATTTGATAGATCTGGCCCATTTTCTGGTGGGTGATATGAAAGAAGTTATCGGGATGAGCGAGACCTTCATCAAAGAGCGGCCGCTCGCAGCTGAAATGACGGGTCTGAGTGCCAAAGGGAGCAAGGATGGACCGCGAGGAGAGGTTACCGTTGATGATGCGACACTGTTTCTGGCCCGTTTTGCAACCGGTGCCATGGGCAGCTTTGAAGCGACGCGGTTTGCGGCCGGCCATCGTTCCACCAACTCTTTTGAGATCAACGGGAGTCTGGGCAGTGTGAAATTCGACTTTGAACGGATGAATGAGCTGGAAGTCTATCTGACCAGTGATGAAGAGGATGTGCAAGGATTCCGCCGTGTTCTCGCCACCGATCCGGTGCATGAATATGCGGAGGCCTGGTGGCCACCGGGGCATACGATCGGGTTCGAGCATACCTTTATTCACGAAATGCTGGAGTTGTCCACCGCCATTGCGGAAGGCCGCCAGCCGGAGCCGAATTTTCATGATGGCGTGAAGTGCCAGGCTGTCCTGGAAGCGGTAGAACGTTCGGTTGACGAGCGGCGCTGGGTTTCCCTGGCGGAGATGTAACCATTCTAATTAAAGGAGTGTTGACGATGAAAAAAGCATTGATCGTATGGGGAGGCTGGGACGGCCACGAACCGCAGCAGGTTGCAGAAATATTCGCCGGACTGCTGCAGAGCGAGCAGTTTGAGGTTGAAGTCTCGGATACCCTGGAGGCATTTGCCGATGGCGAGAAGCTGCGTGGACTCGATCTGATCGTTCCTGTATGGACGATGGGGCAAATCTCGCAGACGCTGGTGGACAATGTCTCTGCTGCTGTGCAGAACGGGACAGGACTGGCGGGATGCCATGGCGGGATGTGTGATTCCTTCCGGAACAATGTGGATTGGCAATTTATGACCGGCGGACAATGGGTTGCCCATCCCGGCAATGACGGTGTCGATTACACCGTGCAAATCTGCCAAAGCTCAAGCCCGCTCGTGGAGGGTCTGGAGGATTTCAAGGTTACTTCCGAACAATATTATCTGCATGTTGACCCTGCTGTGGAAGTACTGGCGACCACCCGGTTTCCGGTAGTAGATGGCCCCCATAAGCTGAACAAGGCGGTCGACATGCCGGTGGCCTGGACCAAACGCTGGGGCACCGGCCGGGTCTACTATAACTCGCTTGGACATCATGCCGATATTGTTGAGCTGCCGCCTGTGAAGGAAATGATGCGGCGTGGATTGGTATGGGCAGCAGCAGGAAAAGATCTGGTGAATGTAGTGAATCCGGCTGCAACCTACAGCGGCATGGCTGACAGTCAATAAAATTCCGGGAGCGATCAACCAATGGACAAAGTAAAAGTAGGCATTATCGGCTGTGGTAAAATCAGCAGCATTTATATGGAAAACTGTCAGAAGTTCGAAATGCTTGAGCTTTTAGCTTGTGCAGATATGGATCTGTTGCGGGCACAGGAGCAGGCAGACCTATACAAGATTCCCCGGGTCTATACCACCCGCCAGCTGCTGGATGATCCCGAGATTGAAATCGTTATCAATCTGACCATCCCGGCAGCCCACGCCGATGTCAGTTTGCAGGCGCTGGAAGCCGGCAAACATGTGTATGTGGAGAAACCGCTGGCGGTTACCCGGGAAGAAGGCCGTCAGGTTCTGGATTTGGCAAAAGAGAAGGGCCTCTTGGTAGGCAGTGCGCCCGAAACCTTCTTTGGCGCGGGAATCCAGACTGCACTCAAGCTGATCGAAGATGGTGTGATTGGACGGCCGGTTGCCGCAACCGCGTTCATGATGAGCCGGGGGCACGAGCATTGGCATCCCGATCCGGAGTTTTATTATGCCGCTGGCGGTGGACCGCTTTTTGATATGGGGCCTTATTATTTGACAGCCCTGGTGCAGCTGCTGGGGCCTATCCGTACAGTGGCCGGAATGACAAGCAAAGCACTGGAGGAACGTACGATTACGAGCGAGAAGAAAGCCGGGCACAAAATTCCCGTGGACATCCCTACCCATGTCGCCGGAACACTACGCTTTCAGGACGGGGCGGTGGCTACACTGATCACCAGCTTTGATATTTTTGGCGGAAGCAGCCTGCCGCCGATCGAAATCTATGGGACGGAAGGAACGCTTCAGGTTCCTGACCCCAATACCTTTGGCGGCCCTGTAAGGTACCGGAAGCTGGGCGAGAATGAATGGACGGAGCAGCCGCTGCTGCCGGGTTATGACCAGAACACACGCGGCATCGGGCCGGCTGACATGGCTTACGCCATCCGCAGCGGACGCGAACACCGTGCCAGCGGTGAGCTTGCCTACCATGTGCTGGAGGCCATGTGGGCCTTCCATGATTCATCTGATTCCCGGCAATTCTACGACATGCAGAGCTCCTGCAGCCGCCCGTCAGCTTTGCCTTCCGGACTGGCTCCCTACACTTTGGACTGACCGTGTATTGATCCAAGCAGGGTCCTTCACACAGAAAGACCGCATTCCATTATTCATTGGAACGCGGTCTTTCTTCATGATAAGAAGAGACTAAAAAGTAATAACCTGCTTATGCCTGCTGTACCTTCACTGCTGTCTCTGGATCCGGTGCTGCAAGCCTGGACGAAACGATAAGCAGGACTACGGCAACCGCTACCCCGGCAGCGCCAATCCATGTGATGGACAGCAGCGAAACCCGGTTCAGTACCATGCCTCCAATCCCTGCACCGGCAGCCATGGAGAGCTGCATCGCGGAGCTGTTGAGACTCAGCATAATACCTGAGGATTCAGGAGCAAGCGTCACCAGGTTATATTGCTGCGCCGGACCGGAGGACCAGGCAGATAACGACCAGAGAATCAGCAGAGGGAATACAAGGATCCAGTGACTGGCCGCTAGTGCCAGCAGCACCAGCATCACGGTATGCACAAGCATCCCTGATAGCAAGGTGGGCAGGACTCCCCAGCGGTCAGCGCTGTAGCCTCCGAGCTTGGACCCGACCAGACTGGCAATGCCAAAGGCCAACAATGCGGCGCTTAAGGTCTGTTCACTCATTCCTGTAATCGTTAGGAGGTAAGGGGAAATATAGGTGTAAGTAATGGAGTATCCGCCGAGCCAAAAGAAACTTACTGCCAAGCCCATAGCAATTCTAGGGTTTCTCAGAAGACCCAGCTGCTGCCGCAGAGGGATTGGCGCATCTCCATCGGTAGCGGGGATACTCCGATGAATGACAATCACAGCAAGGAGAGCCAGCAGCCCGATGCCCCCAAAGACCCACTTCCAGTCATAGACAGCAGCAATCATTCTGCCGAGCGGCACCCCAATGATTAGCGAAGCTGTAAAACCCATTACAACTGTAGCGATGGAGCTGGCCTGCCGGCCCGGCTCTGAAATTTTGGCAGCCAAGCTTAAAGCTGTAACGACGACCACACCTGCGCCGAGCGCCATCAATACTCTGGCAGCCAGGAACCAGCCATATCCCGGCAGCACAAAGGCCAGCATATTGGCCACTGCAAAAAGGGCCAGCGAAAACAGGATCAGTCTGCGCCGTTCCCAGCGGACCGTCAGGGCCATAGATACGGGAGTGCACAGCGCGTAGACCAGTGAAAATACCGTAATAAGCTGGCCTGCGGCGACCAGGGAGATGTCCAGGCTGCCTGCTATTTTATCGAGAATCCCTGCAATGATATATTCTGAAGTCCCGACCAAAAAACTCACAAGCGCCAAAATATAAACTTTTAACGTATTCGACATGTAAGAAACGCTCCTTAAATTGTTTTTATATTTCTAAATATATCGAAATAATAAGCAAAAAAAATCAGTCCAGCAAATAGGGAATATATTTGCGGGCTGTCGCCACATTCAGGCTGTAATAGATATAAGTACCTTCTTTGCGGGAGTCAAGCAAACCGCTCTCAGCCAGCTGCTTCAAGTGATGCGACAGCGTGGAGAGGGGGATCGACTCCAGGCGGCTTTCCAGCATTGCCGGGCAGAGGTTATTATCCTTGATGAGCTCCAGCAGGATCTTGTAGCGGGTAGGCTCGCCCAGTGCTTTATGAACCTTGACGGCTTCCCTGTTTTCTTTGCTGACTTCGACCATGTTCATCATACTCCTTCCTGATATATTTCTATATTCATGGAAATTAAAATATCATGTTCTGCCGGAAAAGTAAACCCTGCACCGATAAATCCTTTTATTTGCGCAGGGCTGAAGGGGTAAGGCCTTTATACTGTTTAAACAGCTTGGTAAAATAGTTTGGATTGTCACAGCCGACGCGGCCGGCAATTTCGGTGACGGTGAGATCCGTATTCAGCAGCAGCTTTTCGGCTTCAGCCACACGGCAGACATTGACATAGTCGATAAAGGTGCGGCCGGTGAGCTTTTTGAAGGTTTTGCAGAAATGATAGGGGTTCAGGCTTACAGATTTGGCCGCTTGCTCCACCGTGATCTTGTCATCGTAATGCAGCTCCAGATATTCAAGCAGCGGCTTAAAACGCTCCCGGTTCATGGAATGACGCTCATGGGTCCGTCCCGACGTCTGCTGAGGTCTAAATGTACGGGACAGCAGCAGGAGCAGCAAATGGAGCTGATTCTTAATCACAAGCTGATACGCCGGGCGGCTCTCCTGAAATTCCTCAATAATTAAATCCATCAGGGCAAGGGAGGAAGCGCAGGCAGGGACCTCTTTGAACGGCATCACCGGAAACTGGTATTGATTCTCCAGGTAAGGAGCTACGAACTGTTTGTGCTGGGGATCCTGGTTCCAATCCTTGTACATGGAGCTGTGAAAAACAATGGAAACAAAGCTGACCGCTTCATTCTGCAGGGCATAAGCAACATGAAGCCCCCCTGAAGGGACAAACAGGATTTCTCCCGCAGCAACTTCATAGGGCTGGCTGTCCACATGGAATATGGCATGGCCCTTTTTCATAACGATAATCTCCAGATGTTCGTGCCAATGCATATACATAATATTCTGTTCCGCTTTAGCCTCCGGGAAATCATTGAAAAACAAGCGGAACGGATAGATGGTTTGTTCCGGCAGAGGATATTCTTTTAGTTCTTTCGGATAATTCAAGGACCTGTCAACTCCCACAAGATTCAGCTATAAATACACAAGATAAGAAGAGATTTCACATAAAATGAGCAATATACTAAGGTAGCTGAATTAAATATAAACCAATATTGGAGTGGTATACAAGATGAAAGACACATTGCGGATCGGAACTTTGGTAGGAGGCGGAGATGCGGTGAGAGTAATCCCGCAGATCGTAGGCCACGGCTTCGAATCCTTTAGCTTAACTTTCTGGCAGACTACTGGAGCTACGGATCTGGCGGAGACTGCCAAACGTGTGCGGGAGCTGGCTGAAGAGCATGATTTTATCATATCTACTGTAGGCATCTTTGGTAATCCGCTTACAAACGAAGGGGATAATTCGGATACTTTGGCAAGTTGGGAGCGCTTAATCGACCATGCACATTTGTTTGGCACTGACCTGATTTCCGGATTTACAGGCCGTCTGCCCGGTGCATCCATTGACGATTCCCTACCCAGATTTGCTGAAGTTTTTGGTGAATTGTCCAAACGGGCGGCTGACCGCGGACTGCGGATTGCTTTTGAGAACTGCTCCATGGGAGGCAATTGGCAATCCGGTGAATGGAATATTGCCCACAATCCGTCAGCCTGGGAGAAAATGTTCAATGCCGTACCCGCTGACAATCTCGGTCTGGAATGGGAGCCCTGCCACCAGATGGTTGCCCTGATCGATCCGCTTCCGCAGCTGCGCAAATGGACGGACAAGATCTTCCATGTGCATGGCAAGGATGCTACGATTGCCTGGGATATTATCAAGGAATATGGCATTCATGGACCAAAGGAGTATGTGTGGCACCGCACCCCGGGCTTCGGAGATACGAACTGGTCGGATGTCATTACCATCCTGCGGCAAGCGGGCTACAAAGGCACCATTGACATCGAAGGCTGGCATGATCCGGTATACCGTGATGAACTGGAAATGACGGGTCAGGTTCACGCCCTCAATTATCTGAAGCACTGCCGTGGTGGCAGCTTCGTGCCAAATCCGGTCTAAACCTATACAGCGAGGAGAATTTCAATGATCGCACAGTATCGTGTGGCCGTTGCCGGTTGCGGAGGCATGGCGAATGCCTGGATAGAATATGCCCTGGGACGGCAGGATACGCAGATCGTGGCCCTGGTGGATATCCATCTGGAGGCGGCACAGGCGATGGGCATCAAGCATGGGCTAAGTTGTCCAGCGTATACGGATATCAAACAGGCAATCGAAGAGACGAAAGCCAATGTGGTGTTTGACGTGACGGTTCCGGGCAGTCACTTTAGTATCGCCAGTACGGCCATGGAACAAGGCTGCCACGTGTTCGGCGAGAAACCGCTGGCTGAAACCATGCAGCAATGCAATGAGATTGTTGCCCTGTCGGAGCAGACCGGGCGGACTCATGCCGTGATGCAGAACCGCCGCTTCGATCCACGGATTCGTTCGCTGCGCGGTCTTCTGGAGAACGGCACCATTGGCCGAACCGGTTATATAGGGGCCAGCTTTTTTCTGGCTCCTCATTTCGGCGGATTCCGTGATGCAATGAACAGTCCGCTTTTACTGGATATGGCGATTCATACCTTTGATCAGGCACGTTATATCACGGGGGCAAATCCGCAGACCGTCTACTGTCAGGAATTTAATCCCCCCGGCTCCTGGTATGAGGGAAACGCAGCGGCGATCTGTATTTTTGAGATGAGCGATGGCTCCGTATTCTGTTATCAGGGTTCCTGGTGTGCAGAAGGCGCTCCCACCTCCTGGGAAGCAGCCTGGCGGGTTATCGGTGAGAAAGGCACAGCCATCTGGGATGGCCTGGACATGCCATATGCGGAAGTGGTCACAGCGGAAGAGCAGGACGGCAAATTTGTGCGGGATCATCTGCGGATCGAAGGAGAAGCTGTTGTGATGGACAAAACATTCCATCAAGGCTGTCTGGAAGAGATGTTCCTGGCCCTCGCCGAAGGGCGTTCTCCTGAAACAGATTGCCATGATAACCGGTACAGTATGGCGATGGTCCTTGGTGCTCTGGAAAGTGCAAAAAGCGGGAATAAGATTGAGCTTTCAGCCTTTATGAACACAAAAGATTAATATGAATCACAATTTAAGAAACGGCCAGGGTTCCTAAAGGACGCTCAGCCGTTTCTTTTTTTGTGCTATAATTTAACTTTATGACGATGTGCGGACTTAGGGAATGGTTCCCGGCAAATACATAATTAAATTTGATTGAGGTGTCTGAATTTGTACAAGTTTATCCGATTTATTCAACCTTATTGGTTCGCAGCCATCCTGGGGCCGCTTTTTATGCTGCTCGAAGTCTGTATGGATCTGCTTCAGCCGAAGCTGATGGCCAGCATTGTGAACCAGGGGGTGACTGCAGGGAACCTGAGGCATATTGCTGATACGGGAGCATTGATGCTGGCTGTTGCTGTTGTCGGCTTGATCGGCGGGGTCGGCTGCACGGTCTACTCGACCATTGCTTCGCAGAGTTTTGGTGCGGATCTGCGGCAAGAGCTTTTTCAAAAGGTGCAATCCTTATCCATCCGCAGTCTGGACCGTTTCGATTCCGGCTCTGTTGTTACCCGGCTTACCGGAGATGTTGTGCAACTGCAGAATCTGGTACTGGTCGTACGCCGGATGTTTGCACGCCAATTGTTCCAGTTTGCCGGAAGTTTGGTTATGGCTTTTATTATTAGCCCGCGTCTGTCACTGCTCTTGCTGGCAATGATTCCATTGTTGGTTCTGTTTCTGTATGTAACGACCCGGCTGACCGTTCCCCTCTACGGAAGAGTGCAGGAGAAGCTGGATCAGTTGAACACGATGATGCAGGAGAACTTGGCCGGGATTCGGGTCGTCAAAGCCTTTGTGCGCAGCCGGCATGAAGAACAGCGTTATGGAGACAGTAACTCCAATTTCCTGAAGGCCAGTCTGAAAGCGGCGAAGCTCGTCGCCATTAATACACCGGTGATGTCGCTGATTCTTAACTTCAGTGTGGTAGGGGCGTTGTGGTATGGAGGTGTTTTGTCGAGAGAAGGAGTGCTGCCGGTAGGAGATTTGGCGGCATTCCTCACTTATATTACCCAATTGCTGTTCGCTACGCTCGGCATGGGCAACCAGTTAATGACCCTCTCCCGTGCCAAGGCTTCAGCAGACCGGATAAATGATGTTCTGGTTGTGCCCGCAGATCATGTTGGCGAAGCTGCAAGCGGGAAAACGCCCGCGGCGGCTATTGAGAAGCTTGAATTTCGCCACGTCAGCTTCAGCTATGACGGCAACCCGGAGCATGCTGTGCTGCGCGAGATTAATTTTACGGCACTGCGGGGCCAGACCGTTGGAATTATCGGGGTGAACGGCTCCGGTAAATCCACTTTGGTGAGCTTGATTCCGCGGTTCTATGATGTGACACAGGGGCAGATTCTCCTGGACTCCTGCAATATAAATGACCTGCAGCCTGAAGTGCTGCATCAAAAAGTGGGGATGGTGCTTCAGCAGTCACTGCTCTTCAGCGGAACGATTCTGGACAATATCCGTTATGGCAAACCGGAAGCGGGACTGGAGGAGGTGGAAGCGGCAGCGAAGCTGGCTCAGGCGCATGATTTTATTATCGGCTTGCCTGACGGCTATCAGACCCTGCTTGGCCAACGCGGTGTGAACTTGTCCGGAGGGCAAAAGCAGCGGATTTCCATCGCCCGGACCCTAATGCTCAAACCGCAATGCATTATTTTGGACGACTGTACCAGTGCGGTGGATCTGAACACGGACCTGCGTATACGGCAGTCTCTGCAGAACGTCATGAAAGACAGCATTTGTCTGATCATCGGCCAGAGAATCGCGTCCATTCAGCATGCGGATGTCATTCTGGTGCTGGAAGAAGGGCGGATTACAGCGCGGGGTTCGCACCAGGAACTGCTGCACAGCAGTCCCCTTTATCGGGAGATTGCAACATCCCAGCAAGGAGCACAGCCATGAATTCGACATCTGCGACATTAAAAAAACTGGGTGGCTACCTGCTTCAGCAGCCAATCCGCCTGATCTTGGTCATTGCTTTGACGGTGGCCGCTGCCGGCCTTACATTAGCATGACCTTATTTAATTGGTGCCGCCCTGGACCGGTATATTATCCCGGGAGAATATGATGGATTTCTGCAGCTGTGTCTTCTTCTGACCGGTGTATATGCCGGAATCAGTCTGGTGAACTGGCTGCAAAGTATTATTCTTGCCGATGTCTCGCAGCGGACCGTCTGGAGCCTCCGCAGGGATCTGTTCCATCACCTGCAGCAGCTGCCGGTCCCTTTTTTTGCCGGAAAAAGCCATGGTGAGCTGATGAGCCGCACAACCAATGACATCGACAATGTCTCTAATACGCTGAACCAAAGTTTGGTGCAGATCATTTCAAGTGTGATTATGCTGTTCGGCTCCTTCACTCTCATGCTTATGTTAAATGTCTGGCTGACGCTGGTCGCTCTGGTAACAGCACCCTTGATCGCAATCGCAGCCAAGCAGATCAGCCGCAGAACACAGGCGGGCTTCAAAACACAGCAACAGGAGCTGGGTCAATTAAACGGTTTTATTGAAGAAAGCGTCTCCGGGCATAAGGTGGTCTATTTGTTCCACCAGGAAGAGCGGATTGCTGCCCAGTTTAGCGAAACCAATGAGAAACTGAAAAAAGCCGGAATAAAGGCCCAGATTCTCTCTGGCACAATGGGTCCATTAATGAACCTGTTCAGCCATCTTAGCTATCTGCTGATTGCAGCAATAGGCGGCTGGTTGGCTGTCCGAGACTTGGCTACGGTTGGTGTGATTATCAGCTTCCTGGGATACTCCAAGCAGTTCAGCGGTCCGCTGAATGAAGTGGCGAATCAATACAACATGATTCAATCGGGGGTTGCCGGTGCAGAACGTGTCTTTGAAATGATGGAGGTGCCTTCGGAATACGAGGAGGGCTTCCTGAAACCTATGGAACCGATTGCCGGCAAGGTGGAATATAGAGGGGTTGGGTTTGGGTATGATTCCGGCAAGGCTATTCTGCGGGAGATCTCCTTCACTGCAAATCCTGGAGATACGATTGCACTCGTGGGGCCAACGGGGGCGGGGAAAACGACGATTGTCAATTTGCTGGGCCGTTTTTTTGAAGTGGACGAAGGCCAGATTCTGATTGACGGCACCGATATTCGCAAAGTGGACCGAAACAGTCTGCGTTGCCAGCTCGGCATTGTGCTTCAAGATGCGCATCTGTTCTCAGGTTCAGTCCGCGAGAATATCCGTTATGGCAGACTGGACGCCTCCGATGAAGAAGTGGAACAAGCGGCGGAGCAGGCTTATGCCCATTCGTTTATTATGCGCTTGCCGCAAGGGTATGAGACGGAACTGTCCGCCGAAGGCGGCAATCTCAGCCAGGGCCAGCGGCAGCTGATTACCATTGCCCGCGCCATTCTGGCTGATCGGGCGCTGCTCATTCTGGATGAGGCGACCAGCAGTGTCGACACGCTGGCGGAGATTCATATCCAGAAGGCCATCAGGAAGTTGATTGCAGGACGTACGAGCTTTGTTATAGCCCATCGGCTCAGCACCATACGCCACGCCGATACCATCCTGTTTATTCAGGAGGGCAGAATTGCCGAGCAGGGCAGCCATGAGGAGTTAATGCAGCAGCAAGGCCTTTATTTCAAACTCCATGGCAAAGGCCAGCGGAGCGAGAATGAAGAGGACGCTGCACCGGCAGCAATG
The DNA here is from genome assembly GCF_014644435.1 of Paenibacillus albidus. Classification (GTDB taxonomy): domain Bacteria; phylum Bacillota; class Bacilli; order Paenibacillales; family Paenibacillaceae; genus Paenibacillus_AQ; species Paenibacillus_AQ albidus. The sequence continues at coordinate 186,798 of NZ_BMKR01000004.1, forward strand.
TCGCGGCAGTGAGCCGGGGAGACGCCGAATTCAAAGGCATTTATGCCTCCCGTTCCGGCTGGATCAGCGGAACGGTTGAATTCAAAGGCATTTATGCCTTCCGTTCCGGCTGAATCACCGGAACGGCTGAATTCAAAGGCATAAATGCCTTTCGTTCCGGCTGAATCACCGGAACGGCTGAATTCAAAGGCATAAATGCCTCCCGTTCCGGCTGAATCAGCGGAACGATTGAATTCAAAGGCATTTATGCCTTTCATTCCGGCGGGATCCGCGGAATGGCTGAATTCAAAGGCATAAATGCCTTCCATTCCGGCTGAATCAGCGGAACGGTTGAATTCAAAGGCATAAATGCCTTCCGTTCCGGCTGGATCAGCGGAACGCAAAGGGGCTGTTTCATTCGTCATCTAGCGATGACTCATGAGACAGCCCCTTCGTTTTTAGAACCCTTTATATTGTGGTTCTTCTTTTTCAAGCTCCTGTACCCTTGATTCTACTTGCTGTACGATTTGTTTGGTTTGATCTGCGGCATTGGTGAATAAAGTTTTGGCATCCTGATTCTGTGTTTCCAGGGCGAATTGCTCCAAACTCGCTTGAGCTCCTTTTAAAGAGGCTACACATGTCTTGACCTGTGAGGCAACTGTCATTGTTTTGTCCCTCCGTTTCGTTGGTATGTGACTGATTGCTACCTGATAAGGATGAACCTCAGCTTCCTGTATTATTCAGGGAGGTTGAAGTTTGAAACAACATAAGAGTAATTAAATCCCAGTTTTATTCTTAGCCATTTTACAAATAATGAAATAAGGAATTGAAGATCCCTGGGAGGTTATTACGCATGCCTGAATGGCTGGAGGTTATTGTACGCACACTTTTTGCTGTGGTGGTCCTGTTCTTGTTAACAAAGCTGCTGGGGAAAAGACAGGTGTCGCAGCTGTCCTTTTTTGAGTACATTACAGGCATCACCATTGGTAGTTTGGCTGCATATATTTCACTGGATACAGACAAGACCTGGCACCTGGGGCTTATCGCCCTTATGGTATGGGTGGCGGTCTCACTCGGTATCGAATTTCTGAAAATCAAAAGCAAAAAGGCGCGGGATTTCATTGATTTCAAAGCCCAAGTCCTGATTAAAGATGGTAAAATTCTAGAAGATAATATGAAAAAAGAACGTTTGTCCGTGGATGAGCTGCTCGAAGAGCTGCGCAAAAAAGATGTATTCAAGGTTGCCGATGTGGAGTTTGCCATTATGGAGTCCGACGGTGCCATTAATGTGCTGCTGAACCGCGAGAACCAGCCTCTGACACCCAATCATTTGGGCGTCAAAGTAGCTCCGGAGAAAGAGACAAAGGCAGTAATTATGGACGGAAAAGTGATGGATGAACCACTGGATGCACTGTCTCTGACCCGTGGCTGGCTCCAGGGTAAGCTGGAAAAACTTGGCTTGAATCCCGAGAATGTCTTCCTGGGACAAGTTGATTCGTACGGCGAGCTGACCGTTGATTTGTATGCCGACAAGGTGCAGCCTCCCAAGCTGCAGGAAAAACCGCAACTGTATGCAACCCTGAAAAAATGTGAAGCGGATCTCGAAATGTTCAGCCTGTCCACCCAAAATAAAGCGGCCAAGCAAATGTATGAGGATTGCTCCAAGGATATGGTAGCCATGCTGGACACCCTGAAGCCATACCTGCAAAATTAATCAGATTACAATTTACTCAGACGGGACCAGCCGCTGATATCGGGCAGGGTCTGTTCCATGAAAGGGCCTGCGGTATGATTTGTTGTCAGTGTCAGGTTATCCTGTCCCAGCTTAACCCCGAATAATTGCTCCAGATGAAAGACACCGGACGGCAGGCTGGCGGATTCATATACAGCCAGAGCGACCGCAGCAGCAGTCATTGCCGTTATTCTGGCTTCCTCGGAACCTTGAATGCTCCATTCACTGAGGGCGGGAGCACCATCTTTTTGTCCGTAGGCATCCACTTTTACAGCGAACATGTCCGAGCCAAAGCGAAGTTTGCCAAAGGACTTTACTGCAAGCTTTCGCATCATACGGCCCCGAAGAAGAGGCATAAGCCCCAGCTTTTGCATAAAGGCCAGTGCAGCTGTCGAGAATCTGGAATCAAAGCATAATCGGGTAGCAACGGATGAAACATCAAGCGAGCCGGGCAGGGTCTGCTGATCGGAAAAAGGGAACCGGAACGCTTTTCGCTGTCCTAAACGGCCGCCAAAGTCCGTTTTTCGGCCGGCAGTGAAGCTGTTCACGGGAATCCGGCTTCCCTTTTGCGTGATGTCATAAGTGGCACTCAGATTATCCACGGTCCATTCAATGGCTGCCTGTCCATGGCTGTCACCGAGACCGAGCATAATTGAAATTTCAATGCGCTGCGTCTGATCCATCGCAAGTTTGGCTTCCCGGGCCAGGAGATTGGTAAGACCAGGTGCCAGGCCTACGCTAATTACAGCGCTCCCCTTAAGCCCGGACTCCGTGGTATTCAGCGCTTCAAGCTGCGTCAAAAACGCTCCATTTGCCGAGACATCGACATAATGTGTCCCGCTGTTTAAACAGGTGATGACGAAAGAAGGGTTCTCCTGATCCAGACACATCACCACAAGCTTCACCCGCTCAAGCCGCTCTGCAGGGAAAGGATCACCCAGATTAAGCTGAAGTGGCCGGACCTTCCCGCCGGTGGAGGCACAAAACTGCTCTGCCCGTTCCAGGCTGCGGCCTGCCGCAAAGACATTGCCCGGGTAACGGGCAGCCAGCAGCTTACATATTTGCCCTCCGACATGACCATACCCTCCTATTACTATGATGTCCTTTTTCATTGACCAGCACCTGCTTTCTTAATGGCAAACCAACCCTCAATCAGATAAGAAGTGAAATAACGGTTGACCCCGGTAAAACCTGCTTCAAGCAGCAGAGCTTCTATCTCGTCAGCCGGGATCGGATGGGAAGTTACACCTATGGACGAATCGAACTGATCCCAGCCCTCCAGGGTAATGCCATTGTCCAGCATATGTGTTTTCCAGGCCTTCATTTGCAAGGACCAGGCCTCTGTGCGGATGTCACCCTGGATAGCAGCTGCAAAAAATGGAGCACCAGCCTGCATCCGACTAGCGATTTCACGGAGCAGCTGCAGCTTTTGCTCTTTTCCTTTGAGGAAATGCAGCACCAGCATACAGGTAGCCGCATCATAGGGGTTGCCATAAGCCAGATTATGAAGATCACATTGGTGCAGCGTGACCCTGGCGCCAAGACCGGCAGCGGCCATACGGTTTCTGGCGATTTCCAGCATCGCTTTGGAGGGATCTATCCCCGTGAAGGACCAGCTCTCATGTGCCCCCAGGGTTACCAGCTCTTGTCCGCCTCCGGCTCCAACGATAAGAATATTCGCGGTGTGGTGTGCTTCCAAGTGTACCGATAATAGACGGTCCAGCATGTTGTACAGCAGGGGGTAACCGGGTATTTTTAAGGCGATTGTGCGCTCATATTGTTGTACATCGGGATGCTCCCAGCTTCTCGGGATATCCTTGCGGGATTCATTCATTGTAGCCTCTCCTGACGGGATGATATAATATCTTTTTATAACTAATAACTATTCTCAATTATCGGGAAGAGGAATGAAATACACCATCCCAGATATCTGGGATTATAGAAGGGGAACGGCGATGCACGAAGGGATAAAAGCCATTAAACGGCTGTCAGAGAAGCACAACACAGAGCAAATGTCTTCCCAAAAATATAGAGAAACGGTAATTGCCAGGCTGCGCGAGGCCGTTCCTTTTGCAGCGGCCTGCTGTACGGTTGTGGATCCGTATACCTTGCTCTCAACGGGGGCGGTTACCGAGCAGGGAGTCGAGAATATACACAGCAAGCTGTTTGAGCATGAATATTTGCAGGACGATTATAATAAATATGATGAACTCGCACAGGCCAGAGTGCCGGTGGCAACGCTGAGCGCGGCAACAGGTGGACAGTTGGAACGCAGCAGCCGTTACCGTGAAGCACTGCAGCCTGCCGGATTCGGAGATGAGCTGCGGGCGGCCCTGCAGAGCGAAGGGGCTTGCTGGGGATATCTCACCTTGTTCCGTTCGCAGGATTCCGCTATGTTTCAGGAAGAGGAACGGGCGCTTGTCGCTTCCGTCACACCGGAGATTGGGGCAATGCTGCGCAGTTACACCTTGCAGCTGGCGGCAGTGAAACGGTCTGCGCAGGAAGAGGAGCATGGAATTATGGTTCTGTCTGAACAATTAATTCCCTTAACCTTTAATGCCGTTGCCCGTAAATGGCTGTCAAGGCTCCGGGAAATGGAACAACTGGGCGATGATACCCTTCCAAACCCGGTGAGAGCGGTTTGCTCGCGGGCACTTGCAGATAGACAGAGCGGCAACGCAGCAACTTCCAGAGCCAAAATAAGTCTGCGCCTCGCTCAGGGGAACTTTTTGACTATTATGGCCAGTCTGCTGGAGGGACCTGCTGGACTTACACAGCTGGCAGTGTTATTTGTGCCTGCCAAATCTTCCGATATTTTGCCGATTATTGCCGAAGCCTATGCACTGTCGGTGAGGGAGCTGCAAATTGTGGAGCATATTGCCAAGGGCTTATCCACCAAGGAGCTTGCTGAAGTCCTGCACATTTCCCGTTACACCGTACAGGATCATTTGAAATCGATTTTTGCCAAAACGGGGGTTACCAGCCGCAGAGAGCTGAACTGGACGTTATTCTCACAATATAATCTGGATTAGATAGCAGCTAATCCGGATTGTTGTCGTCGTATGGGAATCCAAACGATGGTCGAATACAATTTCACTAATTTGTAATCATATGGAATAAAAAAGCTGTACAATTACAAAAATTTACTTATAGTATAGATAGGCTCCTTCAACTAAGTGACCGCTTGCCTGGTAGGCCTGTATCTGCTCAGGAGGGGAGGAGGAAACGCGAAAGCCCGCAAATGAATGCCCAGTACGGAAGAGTGGTTAAAAATAAAAAACACGGAGGTAAATGTTCACGTGAAAATTAAATCGAGATTTTCGTATGTATTTATGATTGCGCTTTCAACTGCCCTTGTAGTGACCGGCTCTGCGTGGAACACGCCAACAGCTCAGGCTGCCAATGTTTTTAGCGATAATTTTGAGAGTGGAAATGCCGGGAATTGGAGCAGTACAACAGGTACATGGAATGTGGTGCAGGACGGGGGTTCGTATGTGTATTCTCAATCTGGAAATACGGAAGGGCGAACCTCTGCGGGCAGCAGTTCATGGAGTGATTACAGTGTGCAGGCTGATGTCAAAATAGATGATTTCAATGGGAACAACCGCACTTATGTAAGCGGGAGATATGTGGACGGCAACAATTATTATGCGGCTTCAATCTCCAACAGCAATGGAGGAACACTTGAAATCCGCAAAAAGGTAAGCGGTTCCAGCACTACACTGGCTTCCAAAACAGATATTCCGATTACTGCCGGTACGGTCTACACGGTAAAGCTTGAAATGAACGGGAGCAGTATTAACATGTACTTGAATGGTGTGCTGCAACTAAATGCACACGATAACATTTTGACTTCAGGCGGTATTGGCCTCATTGCCTATAAAACAGCGGCTAAATTCGATAATGTGATTGTAGACGGCGCTGATGGTACCACACCAACACCAACACCAACAGTAGCGCCTACAACTGCTCCAACCCCTACAACGGCACCAACAGCAACCCCTGCCCCAACCGTAACTCCAAGTCCAACAGTTGTACCTACAACAGGGCCGACTGCAACTCCAGTCCCTACTTCACCTCCAGTGAGCAATGCACTTTATGTCTCACCGGAGGGTTCGGCCGGCAATGCAGGAACCCTTGGCAGTCCAACAACCTTATCCTCGGCCATCACCAGAGTAACACCCGGCGGCACGATCTATATGCGCGGAGGGAATTATAGTTTCTCTTCGCCGGTAACCGTTGAACGTGATAACAGCGGCAGCCCGGGCCAGCGTAAAAGTATAGCCGCCTATGGAAATGAAAAGCCGGTTCTGGATTTCAGCGCCGAGTCTTTTGGTTCAACCGAGCGGGGCTTGCAGATTTTTAGCCACTACTGGCATGTAAAAGGGCTGGAAGTGAAGGGAGCCGGCGACAACGGCATCTTCATTGGCGGCAACTATAATATTGTGGAGAATGTAGAAGTTCACCACAACCGGGATTCCGGGCTGCAAATCAGCCGTTATTCCTCCTCACTGTCCAATATGAGTGATTGGCCGAGCTATAACGAGATCATCAATGTCTATTCCCACGACAATTTTGACCCGGACAACGGGGAGGATGCCGACGGGTTTGCCGCCAAGCTGACCATTGGACCGGGCAATGTTTTCGACAAATGTATTGCTGCCTGGAACACCGATGACGGCTGGGATCTTTATACCAAATCGGAGACCGGGCCTATTGGTGTTGTCACGATCAAGAACAGCATCGCTTACAAAAACGGACAGACATCGGACGGCAATACCACAAGCAACAGTGACGGGAACGGCTTCAAGCTCGGCGGCGAAAAAATTGCCGTCAACCACATTGTGCAGAACAGTGTCGCCTTCCAGAATAAAAAACACGGTTTTACCTACAACAGCAATCCGGGCAGTATCCAATTAAGCAACAATACCTCCTGGAGCAACGGACAAAGCAATTTTGCTTTTGATACGGGTACACACCTGTTCACGGGCAATTTATCCTTTGCGGGCGGAGCCAGCGATAAGACCAGCGGTACGGATGTCCAGAGCTCTAACGTCTGGTGGAAAAGCGGCAAAAGCGTCAACGCCAAAGGCCTGGTGGCCAGCAGCAGCGATTTCGTCAGTCTTACCCCTTCCGTAGTCCGGAACGCGAATGGAACGATCAGCTTGGGCAACTTCCTGAAGCTGGCCGGCGGCAGTGATCTTATCGGCAGCGGCACGCCGAATGGTACCAATATTGGAGCAACCTTTCAGTGAATGCGGCCGCAGCAACCAATCGTGTAAGGAGGAATGATTATGTTGCGTAAAAGTGGGCAGCTAAGGAGCCTTTCCGGAATGGGTCTGTCGATCCTGCTGGCCTTTATGCTAGTTCTGCCGGGGAATGCGGGGGCAGCCGGTTCATCGGAAGTTTATAATCTAAGCGGCTTTTCGGCAGGCAATACTGGTGGGGGAATAATAGAAGAATCCAATACGGCACTATACAAAAAAGTCTACACAGCAGCGGATTTGGCGGTTGCGCTCAAAAAAAATTCCGGCTACAAGGTCATTGAGATTATGAACGATCTAGATCTCGGCTGGAATGAGCTTCCGGCAGCGGCCCAAACTTCACCCTTTGCCAAAAACAATTCACCGCTCACCCATCCGGTACTTCTCCAGACCGGAGTGAGCAAGATCAACATTGACGGGTTTGACGGCCTCACGATCTTTTCGGCGAATGGTGCCACGCTCAGACATGCAGGCTTCACCATCAAACGCAGCTCCAACGTCATCATCCGCAATCTGGAATTTGACGAATTATGGGAGTGGGACGAGGCGAGCAAAGGCGACTATGACAAAAATGACTGGGACTATGTCACCCTGGAGCAGGATGCCAATGTCTGGATCGATCACTGTACGTTCAACAAAGCCTATGACGGATTGGTGGATTCCAAAAAGGGAACGTCAGGTGTAACCATCTCCTGGTCGGCTTTCAAGGGGGATGACGGGAGTCCGGGCAGCTGGGTAACCCAGCAGATCAACGCGCTGGAAGCCAACAAATCCGCTTATCCCATGTATGCTTATCTGCGCAGCAGTGCTGTAGGACTCAGCAAAGACGATATTATTGCGGTAGCGGCCTCACAAAAGAAAGGTCACCTGGTAGGCTCGAATGCCTTTGATTCCAGCAATGCCAAGCTGTCCATCACCCTGCACCACAATTATTATCTTGATATTCAGGACCGCTTGCCCCGGTTAAGAGGGGGAAATGCACATGTATACAACATTCTGGTGGATAACTCGGCTTCCTGGGCAGCCAAAAAACGCTTAACCTCCGCCATGGAAACGGCAATCGCCTCTAAAGGGTATCACTTTGGTGTAACGAGTAATGGGGCTATTGCCACGGAAGGAGGGGCCGTCATGCTGGAGAACTCGCATCTTATTGATGTGTTCTATCCACTCCGCAACAACCAGACCGATCCTTCGGATGGAAGCTATACCGGTAAAATCAAAGCCGTTGACACGATGTACTCGCTGGATGGAACTGCCTTCCGTGGAAACAGCGAAAGCTCAGGCAGTCCGCTTGCACCTGTGCCCGCGGCGATCCTTCCGTTCTCCTGGACGGGAATTTCTTCATTGCCTTACAGCTATACCCCGGATGACCCGTCCACCCTGCTAACCCGCTTGACAGCAGCAGAAGGCGCGGGAGCCGGCAAGCTTAGCTGGGCCAAAGAGAACTGGCTGAGAACAACATACTGAACTCATCCGGTAGGATTTAAGTGAATTCTAGCTTTACCCTCTACAATGGAAAAGATTTGGTAGAAGGGTGTCCTGCAAGCTATAATATGGCTGAGGGATACCCTTTATTTTTGCAGGAAGAGAGGAGATTGTCTTATGGAGTACATAAAATTGGGATCAACCGGCCTTGAGGTGTCACGGCTTTGCCTGGGCTGCATGAGCTACGGCATACCCGAACGCGGCGCTCACGCGTGGACGCTGGGAGAAGAAGAGAGCCGCCCTTTTATTCAAAGAGCACTGGAGCTGGGCATTAACTTCTTTGATACAGCCAACATTTATTCGGACGGAACGAGCGAGGAAATCGTCGGCCGGGCGTTAAGGGATTTCACCACACGCGATGAAGTCGTGATCGCCACCAAGGTTCATGGCCGGATGCGTCCGGGACCCAATGGCGGCGGGCTGTCGCGCAAGGTGATTATGAGCGAAATTGATCATAGTCTGAAGCGGCTGGGTACGGATTATGTGGATCTCTATCAGATTCACCGCTGGGATCACGAGACTCCCATTGAAGAGACGCTGGAGGCGCTTCATGATGTGGTAAAAGCAGGGAAAGCCCGCTATATCGGCGCTTCTTCCATGTATGCCTGGCAGTTCATGACTGCCTTGCATGTAGCTGAACGCAATAACTGGACCAAATTCGTCTCTATGCAGAACTACGTTAACCTGCTGTACCGTGAAGAAGAACGTGAGATGCTGCCGCTCTGTGAAGTTAATGGGATTGGCGTTATCCCGTGGAGCCCGCTGGCCCGCGGACGTCTGACACGGGATTGGGAGGTCTCGAGTGTCCGTTCCGACACCGATGAATTTGCCAAACAGCTCTACTCCAGGACAGATGAGGCAGACCGTCTGGTTGCCCTTAGGGTCAAAGAAATTGCTGAAGAACGCGGAGTGCCGCGGGCACAGATTGCCTTGGCCTGGGTTCTGCAAAAGAAGCCGGTCACCGCACCGATCATCGGGGCGACCCAAATGCATCATCTGGATGACGCAGCGGCAGCCGTTAATCTTAAGCTCAGCGACAGTGAAATTATCCGGCTGGAAGAGCTGTATGTTCCGCATCCGGTCACAGGCGGCTTGAATAATTTCAAATAATGATTTTCAGGGAGTGCCTCGAAAGCCGTAGAAACGGCTGCTGTGGCACTCTGTTTTTTGACGCATGATTCAGGAAAGTCGCCCAGCCAAAATAGTCTATTTCTTCTCCATGGAGGCGCTTTCTGTTATGATGATCCTAGTATATTCCTTTTCCAAGGATAGGAAGGTGTTCATTTTCATGAATCTTCAAGAGGTTACAGAACTTATCCAATCATTAAAAACCAATCTGGCTACCGTCATTGTAGGTAAAGAAGAGGGTGTAGATCTGCTGCTGACTGCCCTGCTGGCCAATGGGCATGTCCTGCTGGAGGATGTGCCGGGTACCGGCAAAACCCTGCTGGCCAAAGTGCTCGCCCGCTCGCTGGACTGTTCATTTAAACGCATTCAGTTCACTCCGGATCTGCTGCCGTCGGATTTAAGCGGAATCAACTTTTATAATCAGAAGCTGGGTGAATTTGAGTTCCGTCCAGGGCCTTTGTTTACGGGTATTCTGCTCGCAGACGAGATTAACCGTGCAACGCCCCGTACCCAGTCGAGTCTCCTGGAGTGTATGGAGGAACGGCAAATAACCATTGACGGAGTGACTCACAGTCTGGAAGCACCCTTCCTGGTCATTGCAACCCAGAATCCGATTGATAATCAGGGCACTTTCCCGCTCCCGGAAGCCCAGTTGGACCGCTTTCTGATGCGGATTACCACCGGTTACCCCACCTTCGAGGAAGGTGTACATATTCTTCAGCGTTTTCGCGAGAGCAATCCGCTGGAGGAGGCCCGTCCTGTAGCTTCAGGCCGGCATATTGTGGAAGCCCAGCGATTCGCGGCAGCCGTACGGGTCAGCGAAGAGCTCCTGGGCTACATTGTCCGAATCACCGAAGCTACACGCAACTCTTCCACCGTGAAGTTAGGCGCAAGTCCCCGCGCCAGCGGGGCGCTGCTCCGCTCTGCCCAGGGTTATGCGCTGATTCAGGGCCGCCCCTATGTCACTCCGGATGATATCAAAGCGGTTGCTGTTCCGGTTCTGGCACACCGCCTGCTGCTGCAGCATGGCTTGAAATCCCGGGAAGGCCAGGCTGCCGAACTTGTGCAGCAAGTGCTTCGTGAAGTGGACGTTCCTGCAGAACCTGCTGTGCCCTTAAGAGGCGGAAGGGTGGAGTAGGTGATGACTCTCCCTGGATTCATCCTCAGCACCTTGGCTCTTCTTATGGTGCTGACCGTCATTTATCAGCGCAGCGCGTTGCGCCATGTGAGCTACAAGCGGTATTTCTCCGAGCAGGCTGTGTTTGAAGGGGATCGCCTTGAGATGGTTGAGGAGATCGTGAATGCCAAGCTGCTGCCGCTGCCCTGGCTGCGGCTCGAATCGAGCATTGCCCGGGGGCTGGAGTTCGGCATCCAGGAGAATCTCGGGATCAGTACGGGCGAGATTTATCAGAATCATGTCAGCATGTTTTTTCTGAAACCGTACAGGCACATCAAGCGGCGCCATTCTGTAAGCTGCAACAAGCGGGGATTCTACCGCCTGGAGTCGGTAACGATGACAACCGGGGATCTGTTCGGTCTGGCCCGTAAAGTGAAGACTTTCCCGCTGCAGCTGGAGCTGCTCGTGTATCCGGGGCTGCTGGATATCGGCAACCTGCCACTGCCGGTTCACAGCTGGCTGGGAGAGTTGCCGGTGAAGCGCTGGATGGTGGAAGACCCGTTCCTGACGGCGGGAATCCGGGAATACAGTGCAGGCGATTCGATGGGACTCATCAATTGGAAGGCAACAGCCCGCACCGGGGTAATGCAGGTTCATAAAAAAGACTACAGCGCAGACACCCGGCTTGTGATCTGTCTGAATGTGGAAATCAGCGAGTCCATGTGGAGAAATGTGACCGATGTACAGCGGATTGAACAGGGCATCCGCTACGCAGCCACCGTAGCGGAGTATGCCCTCCTTCATGGGATCGAAACAGGGTTCATTTGTAATGGAAGCCTGGGCGGGGACGGTGCCAAAACGCCTGTAACCACTGAGTCCATGGCACAGCTGGAGGACTTTCTGGAGCTGTTGGCCAGGCTGACCCTGGACCGGACAGTGCCGATGAACCGGCTGCTGGAGCTGCAGGCTGAAAGTACTGCGGCAAGTAGCGATTTCCTGATTATTTCCTGCCATCAGGGAGCTGGTCTTGAAGCTGCTGCGCAGCAGCTTCAGGCACTTGGTCACGGCGTCGAATGGCTGGTTATTCCGGAGCAAGGGAGGGAAGGCGCATGACTTTGTTTCCTCCTTCCAGAATCCGCGGGACTCTAAGGCTGTGGGGGCGATGTTTCCTGGAGCTTCTATTGTCCTTGCCGTTATGGATTCTGGTTCAAGTCTACGCGTTAACCGGGCAGCCGGGCACGTTGTGGATCTATCTCCTGCCGCTCCTCTCCCTGGCAGGCGTCCTGCTCAGTACACTCTGCAATGTGCGGTGGAAGCAGCTGGTTTGCGCCCTGGGAATCGGTTTTGCTTTTGGATTCCTGGCCGGCGGTTTTGAGTCCAGGGACAGCTTTATTTGTATTGCGTCAGGAGGGTTATGTGCGTTTCTCGGGATGACCGCGCCATCGCGCAGCAGCAATACAACAACCTATTGGTCAGGAATTGCCCTTTATTTTGTTGCGGTCCTCACCTTTGGACAACTGCCGGACTTGCAGTCCAGCGTCCCTGTACTGACCTGGAGCGGCAGCATCTGCCTGATCGTGATTCTTCTGTCAACTAACAGCCAGCATCTGCGTTACAGCTCATTTGCAGGAGATGAAGCTCCTTTGCCTACAGGACTGCGCAGGCATAACCGGTGGTTCGTAGCCGGGTTCATTCTGGCTGCTGCGGTATTGGCTGCAGGTGCCGGGAAATGGCTGGGGGCTCTCGCGTGGAATGCGGCAAGAGCATTGATTGGCTGGTTCCTCCAATTGTTCTCGGGCAGCGAAGAAACACCGGTCCAGAGTCAAGCCCCACCTCCGGCGGCCCCGGTGTTACCGGCGGCGGAAGCAACTCCACCGGGGCTTTTGGCCAAGCTGCTGGATCTTTCCTTTTACCTGTTGGCTTCATTGGTCATTGGATTCTTGGTCTATTACGGGCTTCGCTGGCTCTATAGAAACACAGGCGGGATCTGGCACAGGGTGATAGCTGCACTGCTGGCTATGCTGCGCAGAGAACAGCCGCAGACAGAACCTGCCGCTTATCGGGATGAGGAGAGAAACGTTTTTACCTGGGAGCAGGCCGTTCGGGGAATGAAAGACTTTCTGAACAGAAGCCTGACGATAGGCTCCCGCCGGGACCGCTGGGATCAGACAGGAAGCAACCGGGAACGAGCCCGGTGGATGTACCGTGAGTGGCTCGCAGCCAAGCGGGGCAAGGGCTATGAAATTAAGAGGTTCCTGACGCCTCAAGAGACAGCAAAAGATGTCTTGGACTGGACTGCCCGGAATGACAAGCAGGCGCAAAAGCGGGGAATCAATGACCCAAGCTCCCAAAAGCTGATTGAACTGTATGAACAAGCCAGATACGGGGATCAGGAGCCTACGGATGCTGAAGTGGCTGCGCTCAAAGCAGAACTAAAGTTATAAATGGAGGAAAGGTTCACCGTCCATGACTCTGTACTTAACTACAGATTGTAAGATAAGTCTATAAAATCTGTAGGAGGTATTGGTTATGAGGACAGATATCGGCATGCCACAAAGGTAAACCCGTGGAGATCCGGTCGGAAATGGCGAAGTACGGCTGAGGGGGTATGCCTTTGAATTCAGCCATTCCGGTGAATTAGCCGGAACGGAAGGCATAAATGCCTTTGAATTCAGCCATTCGGGTGAATTAGCCGGAACGGAAGGCATAAATGCCTTTGAATTCAGCCATTCGGGTGAATTAGCCGGAATGGAAGGCATAAATGCCTTTGAATTCAACCATTCCGGGGATTCAGCCGGAATGGAAGGCAAATGCCTGCATTGCTGACACTACTGCATTCGAACCTGAAAGGATTACCGGACCAGTTCATCCAGGCCAGGCGACCATGAAGCCTTATTGAGCGATGTGATCAGATTTGCCCGAACGTACCCGAGTGTCGGGTGTTGAAGAAACCGTGGAAATAGGGGACAACTGGTGGAGCATATTTCAGTTCCTGGCAGCTCTGCTACTTGAGGGGCAACAGGTTATCAGGAATATAGGATCCATAATAGCTCAGAAGAAAAACCGCAGAAGCATTAATGAGAGTATTCCGGCTATTACAGATCCAAGCAGACTACGTGTCCGGATAGCCACCCAGAAGGTAGGCAAGGCGGCAATCCACTCCATATTGCTGGCCAGCAGTGATAACTCCCCATCCTGGATGAACAGCTCCTCTGCAATCAGAGCGGACATGACGGCGATGGGGACATAATTTAACCAGCGCATGCCCCAGTCGGGAAGATTGATCCGGCTGAGCAGCATGAGCGGAAGAACCCTTGGAACGAACGTAACCAGGGCAGCCCCCGCAATAATCAAAAAAATATCCATTCTTATTTCCATTTTTCAATCCCCATTCCGCAGGTCGCTGCCACAAGTGTAGCCGTGATTACACCCATGCTGGGCGACCATAATAACGAGACCCCCACCGCAATCAGCACAGCAATTAGACCTACGGCAATATCAATGGCATATTTTTTGCGGCTCTGTACGGCCATTACCAATAGGCCAATGAACATTGCAGGCAGGGCAAAATCCAGACCGAAGCGCTCCGGGCTCGTAATCCATTGGCCCAGAAACGCCCCCGCTAAATTGGCGATGATCCAATTCAGGTAAGCAGCTATGTTCAAGCCATGCATCCATTTCTCACTGATGTTCCTGCGACTGGCACTTTTGTGAATCGCCACACCAAAGGTCTCGTCCGTGAGCAGAGAACCGACCAGCATATTGCGCAAGGGCGTGAGATGCCGGAAATAAGGCGATAAGGCAGCGCTAAGCAGCAAATGACGCAGATTCACGAACAATATGGTAATTACAATGCTTGCAGCACTGCTACCGGCTGCAATCATCCCCGAAGCGATGAACTGGGCAGAGCCGGCATATAGAATAATCGACATCATGGCAATTTCGGCTATTGTAAGCCCGGCGGTTTTTTCGACGACCCCGGCAGCAAAGCCAATGCTTAAATATCCCAATAGCGTGGGCAGGCAATCTTTCACTCCCTTTAGGAAGCTGTCCTCATTCTGCGGGGCCGCATGCGGTTCCAGCCCGGCCGTCTCCAGTTTCATTAAAAACTCCCTCCTTTTAAGCATAAAACAAATACTATAAGAGCAATTTTCAACACTGTCAATTCCCCAGCTTGCTTCAGGCCCCTCTTGTATTTAGTACCAACCAATTCTCCAGCGAATGAACCGATCCTGCGGGGCACTGTTTCTGAAGCGATTGGTTCATCCCATGGCTGATTGCATGATTGTTGTCCGCGCCAAGGTCCCCTTAACATGTGAAGAGAGGAGCCTGCTCGTCATTCACACCATCATTTGCTAAAGGGGGCCCAAGATCGTATGGCTGAGCTGTCGGAAACATCAATGCTGCATCCCGGAGTTACAGTCAATAAACCCGTCAAACCAAGCTATTTGCGGAACATCAGGAAACACTGGATGCTTTATGTCATGATCCTGCCCGGTATTTTGTTCTATATTATTTTCAAGTACATTCCGCTGGGAGGAAGCGTGATCGCTTTTCAGAACTTTCAAATTATGAAAGGAATTTGGAATAGCCCATGGGTGGGCCTGGACAATTTCAAGTTTATTTTTACGTACCAGGATTTCTATCATGTTCTCCGGAATACGGCGCTGATTGCCTTTTACAAGCTGGTGATCGGTTTCCCTGCTCCAATCCTGCTGGCGCTGATGTTCAATGAAGTGAGGAAAATGCTGGCGAAACGCTTTTTGCAGAGTTTGTTCTATCTGCCTCATTTCCTCTCCTGGGTGGTCGTCGGGGGGATCGTCTTTGAAGTGCTGGCCTCGGGTGGATTTGTAAACGCTGTCCGTGGCTGGTTCGGCTTCGAGCCGATTCTGTATATGCAGCAGGAGCAGTATTTCCGGCCCATTGTCGTTCTGTCCTCCATATGGAAAGAGGTAGGATGGGGAACCATTATCTACCTCGCTGCGATCAGCGGCATTGATCCGACCCAATATGAAGCGGCCGTGATGGACGGAGCCAACCGGTGGAAACAGACGATTTATATTACTCTACCCGCGTTGTTCCCGACCATCCTTATCCTGTTCCTGCTGAATATCGGAAATTTCCTGGAGCTGGGCTTCGATCAGGTCTATAACCTGCTGACACCGATGACCTATTCGGTAGGGGATATTATCGAGACTTATGTATACCGCTCGGGTGTACTGCAGGGGCAATACAGTGTAACGACGGCCATCGGACTGTTTCAGTCCATCATCGGCTTCATTCTGCTCTGGATCTTCAACCGGCTGGCCAAAAAAACCGGAGAGGGGTTGTGGTAATGAAGCAGACCTTTGGGGAAAAGTGTTTTCAAATAGCCAACTATGTCTTCCTGACGGCTGCTGCCTTTACCATGATCCTGCCGCTGCTGCATCTGCTGGCGGTTTCCCTAAGCTCTCCGGTTGCGGCAGACTCCAAGGAAGTTTTCCTGTGGCCGGTCGGCTTTACATTCGCTTCCTGGAAACATATTTTGCAAAGCTCGGGGTTATGGCAATCTTTTGGTGTAACCGTGTTCATAACGGTAGCGGGTACAGCGCTGAGTATGCTGTTTTCAGTGCTGACCGCTTTTCCGCTGTCGCGCCGGGAGTTCCTCCTCCGTAAGCAAGTGATGCTGGGCATCGTCATCACGATGATATTCAATGCGCCGATGATCCCGTTCTTCCTGACGGTAAGGGAGCTGGGGCTGATGAATTCGCTATGGTCCTTGCTCATTCCCGGCGTCATCGGCACATTCAATATGGTTATCCTGCGCACCTTCTTTATGAGCTTGCCGAAGGAGCTGGATGATACCGCCCGGATTGACGGCTGCCATGATTTCCGGATTCTGTTCCAGATCTATCTGCCGCTCTCCAAGCCGGTGCTGGCCACGGTCAGCCTGTTCTATGCCGTAGGGTACTGGAACACGTTCCAGCGGGCGGTACTTTTCCTCCGTGATCCCGGGCTGTGGCCGCTGCAGATGAAGCTGCGGGCCTATCTAACCAGCCCGGAGGAACTGGCTCAGGTGAACATGTTCCTCGGCGATTATAACTTCAACACAACCACGTTAAAGGCGGCGACGATTCTTTTTGCAAGCGTTCCCATCATTTTGGTGTATCCTTATTTACAGAAATATTTTGTGAAGGGTTCCCTGCTGGGGTCGCTGAAAGAATAATACATTACCAAGGGGATGATTCCATGAGAAGACAATTGACCCAAAAGATTGTACCGCTACTCCTCAGTCTTGCCGTGCTGCTGGTGGCCGGCTGCGGCGCAAGCACCCCGAACGCCGGAAGCAATGAAGGTACAGCCGGTAAAGGGAACTCTGGAGCTGTCAAAGTCAAAGTATTCAAAAGCCATATGGGCATCGGCAGCTTGCCGGCTGCCGATGATCCGCATGTGAAATACATCGCGGAACAAACAGGGGTTCAGTATGAGCTGATTACCACACCTCCCGGCTCGGAGCCTTCCGAATATTTGAACCTGATGATCGCCTCGGATGAGCTGCCGGATATCCTGCGTCCGATCGGAGGCGTCGAGCAGACGCTGATCCAGCAGGGGGGAGCGCTGCCGCTGGATGAACTGCTGCCTGAATATGCCCCGCATGTCTGGGAGAGCATTCCCCAGGAAGCTTGGGACATCGTCCGCTCCGCTTCCCCTGACGGCAAAATCTATTATGTGCCCAAGGTGTTCCTGGTGCCGGAACGCGCCCCCTTGATCCGCAAGGATTGGCTGGATAAGGTTGGCCTGGAGATGCCAAAGACCGAAGCTGAATATGTCGAACTGCTCAAAGCCTTCCGCGACAAGGACCCGAACGGCAACGGCAAAGCGGATGAGCTGCCGACAAGCGGAAGGGAATTCGGCCGATGGATGGACCATCTGTTCGCTATTTACGGGGTGGCGATGTGGGAAGGGTATCCCGAATGGGATGAATACGATGGGAAAATCCAATATGCAGGGACTACCGATAATATGCGGGAAGCCATCAAGTTCATCCGCATGCTTTATGAAGAAAAGCTGCTGGACAACGAAACGTTCCTGAACAAAGGGGAAGTCTGGCAGGCCAAAATCAACAATAACCTTGTGGGCAGCTGGTACCATTTGCCGGCGAATGTGCGTGACCGGTACAATGCGATGCTGACCCAGGCTCCGGATGCTTATATTGCGGCGATGCCGCTGCCCAAAGCCGAGGGTTTTGAAGCCTTCGTAACCCAGAAGAGCATGGGCGAACCGGAATGGATGATTCCGGCCGCCAAGCAGGAGAATGCTCCGAATGCCCTGAAACTGCTGGATTTCTTCTATAATTCCGAGAATGATGAATTTGTCCGCTTCGGGCTTGAAGGGGAGCAGCATGAAGTCAAGGACGGGCGCAAAGTAATTATCCCGCCTGCCGACAACAAACCGCTTGCACTTGGGATGAAGAATTTGACCACCGCAGACGACATGAACAAGCGGATTGAAGAGACGTATCCAGCGGACCAGCAGCAAATGGTCAAAGACATGTTCAAAGTGAGCACCGCCGATGCCCGGCAAATTGCCGGTGACGGTCTTCCGGCTTCCGTATATGAAGGTTATCCCGATATCCAGTCCCACAAGCTGTTCCAGGAGGTATTGACCAAGATTGTCATCGGCGAGCTGCCGCTGGAGGCTTATGATGAATACGTGAAGAAATGGAATGCTTCCGGGGGCGAAGCGGTAACCCGGCGGGTGCAGGAATGGTATGAGAAGGTGAAAAAATGAGAAAAAGATATGCCATCTGCGGTGTCAGCGGCAGAGCTTTGGGCCAATTCGCCAAACCGATCCATGAGCTGTTCTCCCATAATTCGGAGGTCGTAGCCCTGCTGGATACGGACCCTGCACGTTTTGAGGCCTATCGCTCCCGGTTCCCGCAGCATACGGAGGTTGCTGTATATGGAGCTTCTGATTTCGGGGTCATGGTCGATGAGATGAAGCCGGACTGCATCATCGTCGCCGGCAGGGATGATACCCATGTGCGCTATATTACAGCAGCGCTGGAGCGTGATCTGGACGTGATCACCGAGAAACCTATGGCCACTACGGGGGCTGATGCCAGACGTATTCTGGAAGCGGAAGCAGTGAGCCGGGGCAAGGTGACCGTAACCTTCAACTACCGCTATATGCCGATTCACATGCGGATCAAGGAGATGATTCAGGAGGGCAGGTTAGGCCGCATCACCTCCATAGACCTTAACTGGTATATCGACACCCATCACGGCTCCAGCTACTTTAAACGCTGGAACCGGGAACGGGCCTTCTCGGGCGGGCTGTCTGTCCATAAAAGCACCCATCATTTTGATCTGGTCCAGTGGTGGATCAATCAGAAGCCGGTGGAGGTCTTTGCCTACGGAGCCCTGAACTATTACGGTGCTGAAGGTGAATGGAACCCGGCACGGGAAGATGGAAGACACTGCCGTACGTGCAGAGTCTCGGAAGACTGCGCCTATTATTCCCGCTGGACGCCGCGCAGCCGCCAGGTCCGGGTGCCGGATGACCACCTGAACCTGCTCGGCGCAGACCCTAAGGATTTCCCGTACACGTCATACCGTCCGGACCAATGCATTTTTGATTCCACTATCGAGATTGAAGATACGTATACGGCAGCTGTGAAATATAACGGGGGAGCGCTGATGAGTTATTCGGTCAATTTCTCTCTTCCTTATGAAGGTTACCGGCTGGCGGTAAACGGCACACGGGGCAGGCTGGAGACACTGGAATACCATATGCCCGCCCGCACGCCTTTTCCCACACCGGTCCAGACCATTGACTTCTTTCCGCTGTTCGGATCGAAGGAGACCATCCATGTCGTACACCGTGAAGGGGGGCATGGCGGGGGAGACCCGCTGCTGCTTGAGGATATTTTTCTGGGCGAGGACCGGAACCGGCCCTACCGGATTCTATCGGGGGCCGCAGACGGCGCTTATTCCGTTGCCGCCGGGGAGGCGGTATGGCGTTCCGTGGAAGAACACCGGCCCATTGCCATAGACGAAGTGCTTGACGGCTGGGGAAGTACAGTGCCGGCCCAGAAAGTGAGGGAGCAGTGAACATGAGCAGACACGGATATTTCGAGCCGGAAGAGAGCATCGCCTACCAGAGCGGTGAGGACGTAATGCACACCCTGATGACCATTGCGGCAAGATACATCGGGGCCAATCCGCCGCACCCTCCGGTCTACAGGGTAACCAGGCCAGGACCTGTGCGCAAGACGGATGACCACCGCTACTGCTTTCCGGTGGGAGAACTGTTCCCCGGCATGCGGCAGGAACAAAAGGTGTATGCCTGGGCAAAGCTCTGGAGCGACAGCGAGCATGACTTCATTTTTCATGTGACCTGCTTCGGCCCGCTCAGGATTTACCATAATGGAATTGCTGCCTATGGCTCCGCAATTGATGAAGAATATCCAGCGCTCCCTCTGCTGAAGCTGAAACTCCGGCTGCTTAAAGGCTGGAATGATTTCGTGCTGGAATTCAGCTGTGGACAGCATGGAAGCGGCGGCCTGTTCGGCACCGGCTCCAGGAAGAACAAACCCCTGCACTTCATTGTGCCTTCTCTGGAGCGGGAGGGGGAGGAAGGCTGGCTCTATACGGAGCCGCTTGATGCCCCGCTGTTAAAGATTCCGGCAGGTCCCCTAAGGGAGGAGGTTACCGGGGTGAGATGGCTGCCCCGGCAGGAAGAGTCTGGAGCTGCACCGCCAAAGGGACAGCTGGCAAGGATGTATGGCCTGTCAAGCGGAATGTCTGCCTATGCGTGGACGAAGATCAACGGCACGTACTGCGGCCGGGAGCCTGTGATGATCTCCGGTGAAGCCTTCAGTCCGGTGGAATTCTCGGTTGACGGGCAACTGGTCTTCCGGCAGGAACGGGCGGGAACCTTCCGCTTCGAGCTGCAGCTATCCCCTGCCAGCCATAACCTGACTGCAAATTGTCTCTGCGGTGAGCAGGCTTGGGGTTTCCGGCTGGACCCGGCTTCGCTTGCGCTATTGACTCCAGCCCAGGATGTAAAAGGCTACAGCGGAAAATGGCTGTACCTGGGTCCCTTTCAGGCCGGGCAGGAAATTGACCTGGCTGCCTGCCAGACCATGAAGCAAACGGTCCGCAGCGGAACGGATGAAGAAGTGTACTGGCGGACGGAGCTGCAGGACGGAGAGGTGCGTCCGTTCCTGGAGAATGAATGGTTCGGCAGATGGAACTATCCGCTTGGAGTCACCTTATATGGCCTGCTTCAGCTCGGAAAAGCGGGGCACCGGCCGGATATCCGCGACTACGTGCTGGACCATATCGAATTTGCCTCTTCACGTTTCAGCTATTCCTTATGGGACAGAGCCCGTTACGGCGCTGCGGGCCTCAATAATCAGCTCTCGCATATCGACAGCCTGGATGACTGCGGATCTTTTGGAGCCACCATGCTGCTGGCCGGGCAGGAGCGCAAGCTGGAAGGTGCCGCGTTGACTGCAGCTCATATCGCGGACTATATTTTGCATCGGCAGGACCGTCTGGAAGATGGCACTTTATACCGCAAGGTTGGTGTCTCAAGAACCATGGATAATACCATGTGGTGTGATGATCTGTACATGAGCATCCCTTTTCTGTGCAGATATGCGCATTGGTCGGGTGACGGAAAGGCGCTGGATGAAGCGGCAAGACAGGTGCTTTTGTATAAAAAATACCTCTATATTCCTGAGCGGCAAATCATGTCTCACGTGTTTGATGTGGAACGGGGCCAGCCCACACTTACCCCATGGGGCAGAGGCAACGGCTGGGTGCTGTTCTCCTTGTCCGAGCTGCTGACGGTCTTGCCTCATGAGCATCCTTCCTTCACAGCTCTCCTTCAGTTCTACTGGGAATTGTGCGCAGGATATTTGGGACTGCAGGGCAGGAACGGATTATGGCATCAGGTGCTGACAGATCCCGAGTCGTATGAAGAAACTTCCTGTACCTCAATGTTCATCTATTCGTTCGCCCGGGGGGTACGTCTGGGCTGGCTTTTGGACCCGGAGCCCTATTCCCAAGCTGTTCTGCGGGGCTGGAAGGGACTTACCCGGCGGTCGATCGACAAACAGGGAAATGTATACGGGGTATGCCGGGGCTCCAGCTACGCTTTCTCCAATCAATATTACAAACATGAGCTGAGCTGGAATCTGAACGATACACATGGGATCGGTATTGTGCTTTTGGCCGGACTTGAAGCCATGTCCATGCAGGATTGGCAGGTGCACGCTCCGGCAGCGGAAAGAGTCGGGACTGCGGCCAAACCGGGGAGCCGGACCCCTTAAGGAGACAAAATAGGCTGCAGGGCCGGGTCGTATTGGGCAAGCGGGCACTGTATAATGGCGGTATATTGCACATAAGGTGGGAGATAACTGTGACCCTTTCCTTTTTAAAGTGGCTGAAATTCAATTTCACCAATACCCAGACCCGGCTGCTGCTGATCCTGACCATTGCCGTCTTTATGATTATTATCGCGGTCGGTATGACCACGTATTACTCCTCCAAATCGGTATTGCAGCAGGAGCTTAGTGAACCGCAGCACCAGATGCTGCGCATCAGCATGAATGACATTGATGAGGTTATCCGGGAAAGCGACCAGATCGCGGTAAAAATCGCACTGAACAGCAACGTGTATAAATTTCTGACGAATGAAGTCCAGGGCTCTTACCGCAACATCACGGAGCTGCTGCAGTTTCTGGAAACTTTAATCAGCAGTACACCTTTTATTAAGAGCGCTTACATCTATGATATGGAGCGGGAGAGCATGGTTGCTTTTCCTCAAGGGTACAGCTCCAGCAAGGCCAATTTTCCCGATTCGGATTGGGTGGGGGTGGCTGCTGAACTTCAGGACCGGCCCATGCTGGTCAAGCAGCGGGAGATCCCCGCAGGTTCAGGGAAATCCGTGTCGCAAATTACACTTTACCGGAAGATTATGCTAGCCGGGCAGCTGAAGGGGATGATCGCGGTGAATTTCAAGACGGAGCAAATGTTTGAGCATATGCTGCTCTCCTCCGTCTCCCACCTCGACAGCCACCGTTTCATTCTCGATACCGACAACCAGCCGTTGTATGATCTCGGCAATTATGCCGTCGGAGAGGAGGCGGTTGGTCAGGTGCTGACCCGGCTGGAAGGTGAAAAGCTTGGTGAATTCAAGCACGAAGGCAAACTTCTGCTGGCTTCACAGATCATTTCGCCGTACACCGGCTGGCGTTACCTGTCAGTGATATCGCAGGACAGTCTGCTGGCCAATGCCCAGAAGATCCGCGATATCGTCTTCGTGGTATCTTTGATGGCTCTTGTGGCCGGGGCGGCCACAATCACTTTCTATAATGCCGCCGCCTTCAGACCCGTAAGACGGATGAGGCAGCTGCTCAGCGGTTATGACCGGGAGCGGATCAGCCCCGAACTGATTGATCTGGAGAAAATAACGGGCCAGCTGCTTACGGATCATGCCCAGCAAGCCATTAATCTGCGGCAGACCCTTCCGGAAGCCTCCTCCAAATTTCTGACGGATATTTATACCGGCAATATGACAGGTAACCGGGAAATCGGCGAGAAGTGGAGCCGTTACTTCAAAGATTGGAATGATGAGCCGCTGGCGGTCGCCATGTTATCCATCGACGATTATCACGCCTGGTGCGAACGCTTCAAGAAGTCGGATCAATCACTGCTGAAATTTGCCATCGCTAATATCATTGCTGAGCTGCTGTCCGGACAGTGGCGGATGCTGTCTTCTGATCTGGGCAGAGACCGGATGCTGGTCATGCTGCAGCCGCTTGCGGCGGGCAGGGACATCAGGGCAGCGGGGGCCATCGGAGAAGCGCTTACGATGATCCCCCGGCTGCTCAAGTTCCAGGTCTCGGCCGGCCTCAGTGGATATCATGACGGGTTCACGCGTCTTCAGCAGGCGATGCATGAAGCGGAGAGCGCACTTGACTACAGATTGTACCGCGGATATGAACGCGTGATTCCGTTTGAAGATATTTCCGGCAATCAGCTGCCGGAGAGCGCTGCTGGAGAACATGAAATCATTGCCAAGCTAACTGAAACCATCGAAGCCGGCAGGGGAGAAGAGGCCCTGAAAGTGCTGGATAAAATGATCAGTCGCATTAAGGGCGAGCAGTGGCACCCTTCCTCGGCGCTGGCGTTTCTTACGTCTGTTGCAGAAACGCTGGAACGCATCCGTCTGAACCGTGAGACAGAAGGCTGCGGAATCGAGGTGTCCGGTTTGCGGACAATGCATCTGGAGGCGGCCTGGACTCTGCTGCGGCGGCAGGCAGAAGCATTGGCCGAATGGTTCGGCAGTCTGCTGCTCAGTAAGGATTTCATTCTGTGCCAGCAGATGATTGCATTTATGAACGGCCATCTGGAGGACAATGTAGGCATTCAGGAGATTGCCGAACATGCCGGCATCGGCACCAGTCTGGCCAGCCAGCTGTTCAGGCAGGAAATGAACGATACCCTTCACGGATATTTCACGAAGCTGCGGATGGAACGGGCCTGCGAGCTGCTGCTCGATACGGATTACAGGATTTCCGAAATCGCCTCCATGGTGGGCTACCAGCATGAGAACAGCTTTATTCGCGTGTACCGCAAATACAAGGATATTACGCCGGGCAAATACAGGGAGATGATGCGCAGCCGCAGAGATTCTCTGCTGGGTTCCTAAGATCCCCTGCCCGCTTAATGAGAAGGAGGCAGCGCCATTTATGGATCGTAAATCGGTCGTCACCAGGAACCATCCGGTATTGACACAGCTTGAGCCCAGGTCGCCTTTATCCGTAGGCAATGGAGAATTTGCGTTCAGCGCTGATTTTACAGGCCTTCAGACCTTTCCGGATGCCTACGAAATCCCCCTCGGCACACAGTCCAATTGGGGGTGGCATTATACCGGCGGCCATCAAGTCTTCGGAGATCAGGATATTACCTATCAGGCATTTGAAACCTACGGGCGCAAGGTGCTGTACCCCATGAAACCGGAAGACAAGGAAGAAGCTTACCACTGGCTGCGCCAGAATCCTCATCGTCTTCAGCTTGGGCGGATTGCGTTTCGGCTGCTGCGGGAAGACGGGGAGGCAGCAGGCGTTGCCGATGCGGTTCCGGTGCGCCAGGAAATGAACCTCTGGACTGGTGTCCTGCACAGTGAGTTCACAGTGCAGGGAGCTGAGGTGAGGGTGGAGACAGCCTGTGACCCACAGCGGGACTGCATAGCCATTCGTGTGCACTCCGGGTTAATCCGTGAAGGCCGCCTGCAGCTGTTCCTTGTTTTCCCGTCACCCGATATGACCCACCGGAGCTGGTCCAAATCTGTATTCCCCGACTGGAAGCAGGACAGCAGACACCATACCGAGCTGACGGAGGCCAGCATGGCTTCCGCTTCGCTGAAACGCAAGCTTGATGAAGATGAATATGCCGTGAAATGGATCTGGGATGCGGGCCGTCTGGAGCAGACCGGACCCCATGAATTTACGCTGCTTCCCGAGGTTGTCCAGGACACCGGCTGCTGGTCCTGCAGTATAGCTTTTGCTGCCCGGGAGCCGGAGCCGCAGCCGGCGGAAGTTGTACTGCGCACAAGCTCGCATCACTGGGAGGAATTTTGGAACAACGGAGCAGCGATGGACCTGTCCGGCAGTACAGATCCCCGTGCTGCCGAGCTGGAGCGCAGAGTGGTGTTGTCCCAGTTCCTGTGCGCCGTGCACAGCGGAGGGTCCATGCCGCCGCAGGAGACCGGCTATATGTACAACAGCTGGTTCGGCAAAATGCATCTGGAGATGCACTGGTGGCATGCTGCCCATTTCCCGCTGTGGGACCGTGCCGACTTGCTGCGCAGAAGTATGGACTGGTACCTGACCATCCTGCCGGAAGCATGTGAACTGGCCCGATCCCAAGGTTATGCCGGGGCGCGCTGGCCCAAAATGGTCGGCTATAACGGGCGGCAGACCCCGTCACCGGTAGCGCCTGGCTTGATCTGGCAGCAGCCGCATCCGATGGCACTGGCCGAGATGTGTTATTTGGCCCGGCCTGAGCGGTCCGTACTGGAACACTACAAGGACATTGTATTTGCAGCGGCTGACTTTATGGTGTCCTATACCTATTGGGACGGGGAAAGAGAAGCTTATGTGCTGGGTCCGCCGCTGATCCCCGCGCAGGAGAATCATGCCATGAACGAGAGCTTGAATCCGCCGTATGAGCTGGAATACTGGAAATTTGGGCTGGAGATTGCCGTGCAGTGGGCGGAGCGGCTGGATCAGCCGGCCAATCCGGCCTGGACGAAGGTGGCTTCGCATATGGTGAGGCCCCGGCAGGAGAACGGGGTTTATCTTGCTCATGAGAATTGTCCCGGCACCTTTACCGACAAGAACCATGACCATCCCTCGATGCTTGGAGCGCTTGGACTGCTGCCCGGATCGCTGATCGATAAAGAGATTATGAGGAATACACTGCTTAAAGTCAAAGAATGCTGGGACTGGGAATCCGCCTGGGGCTGGGATTTTCCCATGTGCGCCATGACAGCGGCCAGACTGGGGGAACCGGAGCTGGCGGTGGATTTTCTGCTGACGGATGCTACGAAGAACACGTATTTGCCAAATGGACACAATTATCAAAGACCGGGCCTGTGGGCGTATTTGCCGGGGAATGGCGGTCTGCTGACGGCTGTCGCCATGATGGCTGCGGGCTGGGCCGGCGGAGAGGAACGGGAGAATCCGGGATTTCCGCAGGATGGAAGCTGGTCTGTGGAGTGGGAAGGGCTGAAACCCCTGCTCTGATCAGCCAGCCACTCACTTTAGAGAGGAAGGGGCAAGCCACATGACGAAAGGAACAGTAACCCCTGCAGAATGGAAAATGTATCATGACCGGATAACCGGTCTTCCGGTCCGGCAATTGACGGACTACATGGCGCACAGCCATCATTTGTATTTTACCGAAAACGGGTGGTACGACAAATGGCGACGGCTGCTGTTCGTCTCGGACCGGGGCAATTCGGCCAATCTGTTCTCGATTGATATGGACAACGGTGAAATCACGCAGCTTACAGATTACAAGAACAATGACCAGTTGGAGGCCTGTCTCCATCCAGAGGGCACTTATGCCTATCTTAGACGTGGGGAGGCCGTTATATCGCTTGACCTGAACTCACTCCAGGAGCGGCTGCTGTATGAATGCCCTGCCGGATACAACATCGGCAATCTCAGCTGCACCGCCGACGGCTTGTCCGTTCTGACCTGCATCCAGGAAGACCTGTCCGGCAGGCTGGATCTGGATCTTGGCAACGGATATGTCGGCCACCGGGAGCTAATGGAGGCTGCGCCTTCCAGCATCATTTTATCCATCAACCTTGCCTCAGGCCAGACCAAAGCGGTATACCCGTCCGATTGCTTCATCACCCATGTGAATGCATCGCCCACCAGGCCATGGTTAATGACCTTTTGTCATGAAGGTCCCTGGCATCTCGTGGATCACCGGATCTGGGGCCTCAACCTTGAGACGGGTAAGGTCTGGAGAATCCGTGAACGGCTTGCTCCCGGTGAAAAGGTGGGGCATGAATTTTTTTTCCCGGATGGGGAGCGGATTGGCTATCATGGCTTTCGCCCTGACGGCACCAATTTCTTCGGAGCCATCCATTACGACAATTCTGATCTGGAAGAGACAGAGTTTCATTTTGATACCTGGCACGCCCACGCAGACGGATTATCCCAGGCAGTGGCCGACGGCAAGGGGAAGGTGAAGACCCTGAACCTCTGGCGCAGGACGGCGGAGGGTCACTTTGATGTGCCCCGGGTTCTGTGCGAGCTGCGCTGCAGCTTTCATTCGCAGAAAGTGCATGCCCATCCCCGGTTCACCGGACAAGGGGAGCGGATCGTGTTTACAAGCGACCGAACGGGGTACGCCAATGTCTATCTCATTGATCTTCCGCAGGATACATCCACGCTGCCTGTGCTTGAAAGCTGACCAAAACTATATAGGTGGGCGGATCATCAAAAGGAGGGATTTCGATATGGCCGAAACTTCGGCAAAGGTTATTGTACAGGAGCGCAGAATGTCCGTCAAAATTGCAGATACCCTGCTCTCCGAATGCACGGATGGCAATCACCCGAAGCTTGCGGGCAAATGGGGGTACGTGGGCGGGATGACGCTGATGGCCCTGGAACGGGCAGCCGTATGGAACCGGGAGCGGAAATACGCTGAGCTTGTTGACCATCACATGGATGAACTGATAGAACAAGACGGGACTATCCTGACGTATCGGCTGGAGGATTACAATCTGGATATGATCAATGAAGGCAAAAATCTTTTCACCTTGTGGAAACGCACCGGTGAAGACAAATATTATCAAGCGATCCTGCAGTTGGCTGCCCAATTGAAAGGACCGCCGCGCACAAGTGAAGGCGGGTTCTGGCATAAGAAAATATACCCGTTCCAGATGTGGCTGGACGGTATTTATATGTCCTCGCCGTTTCTGGCCGAATACGCCAGCATCTTAGATCATCCGGACAGCTTCGATGAAGCGGCGCGGCAGATTCTGCTGATCGAGCAAAAGACCCGCAATCCCCGGACCGGCCTGTTGCATCACGCCTGGGATGAGAGCAGGGAACAGCGCTGGTGCGACAAGGACACCGGCCAATCCTTTCATGTCTGGGGCCGGGCCATGGGCTGGTATGCGATGGCGGTGGTGGATGCGCTGGAGCATTTTCCGGTCGATCATCCGCAGCGGGGGCAGATCATGGGGATCTTTGAGCGGATGTCCTATGCAATCGCCCATGCCCAGGACCAGGACAGCGGGCTGTGGTATCAGGTGATGGACCAGAACGGCAGGGAAGGCAACTATCTGGAGGCCTCCGCTTCCTGTATGCTAACCTACGCGCTTGCCAAAGGTCAACGCCTGCATTATTTGGCCGAGCTGGACCGCAAAGTCGTTGAAAATGCGTATGCGGGTATCTTGAAGCAACTGGTCACCGAGGATGAAAAGGGAGTGCACCTGCACCGGATTTGTCACGGTGCCGGACTTGGCGGAAAGAAATACCGCGACGGTTCTTATGCCTATTATATCAGCGAACAGATCGTCAGCGATGTCCAGATGGGAGTAGCCCCATTCCTGCTGGCCAGCATTGAAATGGAGCAACGGGGAGCAGGGGGAGAGTGAAAAAGCGAAGCGGGCAAATGGACACAAGGCCAGAAAGGAATAGGCTGCGGCTTAGGTATCCCGCTGCCTGGTGGCAAGGGATGTGGCGCGAGGCGCTTCCTTCCGGCAACGGAAAGCTTGGCGCCTCTGTGCAAGGGGGCATCCAGGAGGAAACGGTACTGCTCCTGCACAGTGAATTGTGGCACTGGGGCCGGAAGGATGAGCTGCCCGATGTCAGTCATACATTGCCGGAGACCCGGCGGCTGATGGACGAGGAACGATACCTCGAGGCAAGCTGGCATCTGAGCCGGACCTTGCAGGCAGAGGGATATGCTTCTAGGCTTTCCTCCCGTTTTCCGCTGGCGGCATTGACGGTGTCGATGAACTGTGAGCGCGCTTTCCGCAAATACCGCCGGGAACTGGATATGGACACGGGCGAGGTGCAGGTCCGCTGGCAGGAGGGGAGCCGGAGCTATTCGAGAAGCTTATTCGTCTCCCGTGCCGATGATTGTATCGTCTATGAGCTGGAAGGCCGGGAACTGGAGGAGGCTGGCACGGCTCAGGCAACAGGGGCAGCAGACAAGCCATTGCTAGCGGGGACAGTAGGACTCCGGTTTCACCCGGGCGACCGCGTGCGGGAAGACGAGGAGTTCAGCGCGCTGAAGTTGTCAGTAACAGTCAGAGCAGAAGGCGATTACCTGTTATATAGCGGCCGAAATGACGACGGCCAGGACTTTGGTGCGGTGCTGCGCCTGATACGGGTGACAGAAGAGCCCATTCAGGTAGGGAGTTCGGCTGACGGAGCCTTAAGCGAAAAGCTCCATTTCCAAACGTCAGGCAAGCTGCTTATTCTTGTCAAAATGTTTGCCGCAGGCGAGCGGGAGCAGGAATGGGCGCGGCTGAAGCAGGAGCTGGCTGCGCTTGGCAGCGATTACGGTACGCTGCTGGCGGGGCATACTGCGCTGCATCAGCCGCTTTTCCGCTCAGCCGAGCTTGATCTGGATGATGCGGCGGATGACGGACGTAGTAATGAAGAGCTGCTGCTGGAAGCCTATGAAGGTGAAGCTCCCACCGGGCTAGTCCGCAAGATGTGGGCTTATGGCCGGTATCTGTTCATCAGCGGAACCTCTGAGGACGGTAGCTTGCCTTTTGGACTATACGGCTTGTGGGGGGGAGACTACCGGCTGATCTGGGGTCATAACATGGCCAATGAGAATGTGCAGATGATGTATTGGCATGCCCCCGTCGGGGGATTGTCCCGCCTGAACCAGCCGTTATTCCGTTATTACAACGGATTGATGGAGGACTTCCGGGACAATGCACGCAAGCTCTTTGGCTGCGGCGGTATCAATATCCCGGCTGGAACAACGCCCGGTAATGGTGTCCCGAATCAGATTGTCCCGGTCATCATGAACTGGACCGGGGCGGCCGGCTGGCTGGCCAGACATTATTATGAGCATTACCAGTATACGGGCGATAGGCAGTTTCTGCTGGAGGAGGCTTTGCCTTTTATGAGGGAAGCGCTGCGCTTCTATGAGGATTTTCTGGTGCTGGACGCAGACGGGCAATATACTATATACCCGTCTGTCTCCCCGGAGAACACGCCGGAGAATTTCATGCCAAGGGACGGGCAGCAGCTGGCTCACCCTATGCCTACAGCAATCAATGCCACAATGGACATTGCCATTATCAAGGAATTACTGCAGCATGTCATTGAAGCCAGCCGTACCGCCGGAATCCACTCCGGCGAGATTCCGCGCTGGGAAGCCATGCTGGAACGTTTGCCCTCCTATATCCTGAATCAGGAGGGGGCTGTGAAAGAATGGCTGCATCCCGCTTTTGAAGACCGGCGTAATCATCGTCATCTTTCCCATGTGTATCCTGTTTTTCCGGGACAGGAAGTCACCCGGGAGGAGCAGCCGGAGCTGTTCCGGGCCTTCGAGACGGCCGTGCATCAGCGGCAGCTTGGCGCCCAGAGCGGCTGGTCCCTCGCACACATGTCATCCATATACGCACGGCTTGGCGACGGGGAACGGGCCCTGGAATGTCTGGATATCCTCGCAAGGTCCTGTATGCTTAATAATGGCTTTACCCTGCATAACGATTGGCGCAATATGGGAGTGTGCATGTCTATGCCCGCAGCACCCGTGCAGCTGGATGCCAACCTGGGCTGGGTCAATGCGGTGCAGGAGATGCTGCTTTATGTATCGCCGCAATGGATCAAGCTGCTGCCGGCACTGCCTGCGCGGTGGACGAGGGGTTCTATTCACGGCTGGTGCATACCGGGAGGCAGCTTGTCTCTTGCATGGGATCGGACAACAGGAACTTTTCAGGCAGAGCTGACCGCCAGCCGCCGGATCACCACGAAACTTCAGCTTCCGGAATGGATCACTGCTTGTAAATTGCATAGCAGGAAAGACAGCAGCTTGGTTTGGTCCGCTGCGGACGGCGGCTATGTGCTTGAACTTGAAGCCGGTGGAAAACTGGTTGTTGAGCAGACAGCATTCGGAAAATAGAAGATTGGTAACAACATTTGAGTGTCGAAACAGCGCATTTTGCGCTGTTTTTTCGTGTAAATTCGTATAAAAAGGAACAAAATGGTTACAATCAGCTCAGAAGGGTTACAACTTGGATACAATTCCCTTTGCCCCTGGCTCTATAATTATTTTAGTAAATAATTATGGGGGGAAATTAATGAGAAAGTCTGGAAATACATACATCGCATTGTTACTGAGCACCTTTATCATCAGTCAGCTGAGCGGCCCAGCAGCCTCGGCCGCTTCTTCTGTGCCCACATCCGGGTTGTTGAGGATAGCTGCAGCTGTACCCGCTTCAACAACCTCAACTGCCAGCAACCTGGGTTCTGTCGTGCTCGGTCCGAATATCAAAGCAACCCTTGAAGATGTGAACCTGTGGCCACAATCGGGCGGAAATATTCTAACGTATACACTTAACTATTCGAACGGAAGCGGCAGCAACGCCAATCTGATCCAGTATTTCCCCAGAGTGGCTACGCCGGGGGGCACTGTGATTGCCGCTAATCCTATAACCAGCGATGCCCTGAAGAAAAAAGTGGCTCCAAAGGGCAACCTGCGGGTGACCTATTATGTCAACGTCGGCAAATTAAACTCACTCAAAGGTGTAAAATTCCCGATGTACGTCTGGGACACCAAGACCAAAGGTTATCTTAAGCATGCGGGCAGCTTCAATCTGCCGGCCAACTATTCTCCGGTCACCCCCATCGGCAAAAGCCAGACCACTGCCATGGGAGACATCCCGGTTGCCGCAGGTGCAGAATCGCTGCAGCTGTACAAATATGAAGGAAAAGTTTATGCCAAGATCGGCCTGAATCTGACCAACAAAGGCAATAAAGTTCTCAGCGATCCCGGCTATTCAGCTTATCTGGTTACAGCCAGCGGTACAGCGTTTGAACTGGCACTGGACAGCGCCCAAGCCGGTTACAAAATTCAGCCCCAGGAGAAGAAGCTGATCTATTATCTGACGGAGATTCCGCCGTATCTAAAGACGGATAATATGAAGCTGCAATTTACGCAAAAGGACGCAACACTGAAGGTGGAGCTTCCCAAGTCTGCATTCAAGCTTCCTGCCGCAACAACGCCCAATTTGGTCGTAGGCCGCGGAGTTGTGAAGAAAATTATGATTAACAACAACACTATTGAGACGCTTCTGAGCAATGCCAATGTATATGCGGAGAACGATAAGGGGATGTGGACCTTTCAGCTTCGTGTAAAAAACACCGGCAACAAGGCCGTTACTTTACCCACCTATGAATTGTCCGTGAAGTCGGCTAAAGGCAAAACCTTTCCGATTGACGCCAAATCACTGAACGGCATTACCATAAAGCCGCTGGAAGAGAAAGTCATCCCGCTTAGTGCACAGCTGCCGCTGGAGGTGGAGCAGAACACCCTGCAGCTGCTGATGATTGAAGCCTTCAGTGCCGGCCAGTCCCAGTCCCAGCCTCAATCCCAACCTGACCCTGGCGCGGCCACGCCGGAGGCCAATGCCGGGGGCAATGCTGGGGGCGGCACGGGTGAAACACCAGTAATTCCCGGGGCTACCGCCAAATTGTCAATCCCGGTCGCTTATTTCTCAATTCCATATACCTTGCGTGCCGATACGCAAAAAGGCTTGGATTACACAGCAACTACCCCGTACGGAACTTTCACTTACAGCCTTGAATCCATACAGCGTTTCCCCTGGAAAGCCGAGGATATTGTTGTAGCCAAAGTCAAGCTTACTAATACACAGTCAGCGGCGCTCTCTTTACCTGAGATTAAGGGAGGCATCAAGGCAGACAACAGTGATTTTACCGCTTCGACCGAGCTGTTTATGGACAAGGAGACGGCGACTCTGGCACCGGGCAAGACGGCTGATGTCTTTCTGATGACCAAAATTCCGTACACCCAGGATTTCAGCACTCTTAAACTCAATCTTTTCTCTGTCATCAAAGAAGAAAATGTGCCGATTCTAACGCTTAGCACCACCAGCATGATGAATGCGGTGGAGCAGATTGAACAAGGGGGCAGCTACAGCATTAGCAGCACTGGCAAAAATGCCAAGGTGAAGGAAAGCAAAACCACGATTTATGAAGGGCAAAACGCTAATATCGTCTACACGGAAATGCTTCTGAGCAGTGAGGAAAAGAGACAAAGCAAGATGGCCCGTCTGCAGGGTTATTACAAAATGGCCGATGGGCAAATCTATGAGGCTACCTCCAATCAGCCGGAAACTGCCGCCACACCTGGCGGCCAGCAGCTAATTTCCTTTTGGGCCAAGCTCCCCAAATCCGTTGGGACTTCCGATGCGTCGCTGTATCTGGGCCCGGGGGTTACCGGCAACAAGCTGACTGAAACAGGCCAGGAGCCAAGCGGATTTATTAATATCGCTTCCCTGGCGCTTAACCCGGTTGTAACACCGCCGCAGAAGGATTTGAGCGCAGTCAAGCTGAACCCTTACACCTTATCCGTGCAGCAATCGGAGGGCCGGAACTTAAAGGGCAGCGACACTATCAGCATTTCGATGAACTATAATCTGCTGCGTGACAGCAGCTACGAAATGGGTGCTTTTAATCATAAGCTGGTGCTCAAAATGACGGATCCTTATGGCCAGTCCCAGGAAAAAAGCCTGGCGCTGGGTACAGAGCTGACAGAAGGAAATAACAACTCGTACGCGGTTTCCTTCAGCAGCAACATGTATAAGAACCTGGCCGGCGGGACCTACCGCATAACACTTTATGATGAGTTCCAAGGTGAGCGGATCGAATTGGCCAGCCAAGCCTACAATTTGACCATTGAACGGGTTCAGACGAACGACAAGAACTGATCATCTCTATTACAAGTACGCGAAGGAGCAGCTCCTATGTTGCGAGTGGAAAAGGTAAGTCATACTTTCAAAAACGGCAGTGAGACCACCTCGGTGCTTCATGACATCAACTTTGCCGTAAAGCAGGGAGAGATGGTGGCCCTGCTGGGCAGTTCGGGTTCGGGTAAATCTACGATGCTGAACCTGATGGCCGGGCTGATGAAGCCGACTGAAGGCCATATTTTTATCGCTGACCATGACTTGGTGAAGATGAGCGAGAACAAATTGTCCGTGTTCCGGCGTAAGCATATCGGATTTATTTTTCAGGCTTATGAGCTCATCACCAGCTTGACCGTGCGTGAGAATGTGGAGCTGCCGCTGGTATTCCAGTCGGTAGCACCCTCGATACGCAAGCAGAAAGCAATGGCTTTGCTGGAGAATGTGGGGATTCCCGACAAGGCGGATTTATTCCCATCCCAGCTGTCCGGGGGCCAGCAGCAGCGTGTCAGTATAGCGCGTTCCCTGATTACGGAGCCCTCCGTTATCTTTGCCGATGAGCCTACGGGAAATTTGGATTCGAAGACCGAAAAGGAAATTATCGGTATTTTGCTGAATTTGAACAAAAAAATGAAGACGACCTTCATTGTCGTTACCCATGACCAGGAGGTTGCGGAGCAGATGCAGCGGATCTTTACGCTTCGAGACGGTTATATGATTACTAAGAAGCAAACCCCTGCCGAACCGGAGTCCGAAGGGGGTGAAGTCCATGCGGATTAGTGATATCACCCGGCTGGCCTGGGATCAGATCAAGCGGCGGAAGGTCGTCACAGGTTTGTGTATGGCAGGTCTCTCCATTGGCTGTGCCGCCATTATTGTGGCACTTAGCATCGGGGACTCCGCCCAGAGTTACGCCGACCGGGAAGTGAACCGCAATTTCAAAATGGATGAAATTACGGTCAGGCCGAATGAAGGCATTCCGGGGCAGGGCGGAGGTTCGGGAGCCGGAAATTCCGCCAATAAGTTTGACCCGGGCCGGCTGACCCGCCAAAAAGTGGAGATTATCCAGAAGTTAAATCATGTGACCGCTGCGGCTCCCTTTCAGGAAGTGGGCTATGTCCAAATGCTTACGGTGGATAACAAGATTTCGGATGCGCAGATCATCGGTACAGATCTGAGTTTGTTAACCAAATATGGGAATAAATTCAAACAGGGTGGGCCCTCCGATACCTTGGGTGGCGTTATTCTCAACTATGGGGCTACTCTGGGCCTGATCGATTCGGAAACGCGGAAAAATCTCTACGAGAAGATGAATGGCACCTACGATCCGAAGGTGATGGAGCAATATGACAGCTTAAGCAGGCTTCCATCCGACATGTATCAGCAGCAGATTCAGCTGCAAGCGCCGGATATGGCCTCACAAACAGGAAAAATGCTGACAAGCTCTCAGATGCGGGTTATTGGTACACTGGCGCTTCCGAGTGGCATGGACGAGAATATGGCCATGTATGACAAGAAAATTTATGTTTCCCTGGAGACCGCAGAGCAGCTCTCAGAGGAGCTTAAATTAAATGCGAACAACGGCGCGGATAGCAGCAGCAGCTCGAAAACCGGAGTTTTCAACTCGGCCATTGTCAAAGTGGACAGTGTGGATAACATCGTCCAGGTAGAGAAGCTGGTCCAAAAGCTGACTCTTCAGACCAGTACAAATCTGTTCCAGAAAGAACAGCTTGCCGAAACCTTTAGCATGTTCAAAAAAGTGGCGCTCGGAATCGGTGTGTTCATTCTGATCATCGCTTCCATCTCAATTATTGTAGCAATGACCATGTCTACCCATCAGCGGCGGCGCCAGATTGGCATAATGAAGGTACTGGGTGCCAATATGGGGCAGATCCGGAACATGTTCATTACAGAAGCTGCATTGCTGGGACTACTGGGCGGATTGCTCGGCATTGGATTTTCCTATCTGATCGTATCAGGCATCAACAAGCTTGTCGGAACAGGCGGCGGATTCGGCGGCGGAGAAGCTCTGGTCATTTACATTCCGCTCTCCACGCTTCCGGTCGGTATAGCTTTTGCCATCATGACGGGAATTATATCAGGCATTTATCCGGCAATCAGCGCATCCAGAACCAATGCGCTCACCGCGATCAAACGGGATTAGACATTTATAAGTTGAAAGGAAGCTGGGCGTGATGAAAAGGATTATCAAGTGGATCATATTTGCGTTGATCATCTTGGGAGCAGGGTATTTCCTGTACACCCAAATGAATAAGCCTACAGCAGAGATGGAGAATATTGAACCGCCGCAAGTCATTAGCTTTGAAGTGACCCAAGAGACAGTGACCAGCTCC
Organism: Paenibacillus albidus; assembly: GCF_014644435.1. GTDB lineage: Bacteria > Bacillota > Bacilli > Paenibacillales > Paenibacillaceae > Paenibacillus_AQ > Paenibacillus_AQ albidus. The sequence goes on from NZ_BMKR01000004.1 coordinate 223,332, forward strand.
GTCCAGGTCAAGGGGAAATCGAAGTATCAGAACGAGACGCGTGTATATGCGCCATTTGCATCCAAGGTCAAGAATTGGAAAGTGGAAAACGGTGGACAGGTGAAGAAAGGCGATGTGCTGTACAGCCTGGACCAGGAAGCTCTGGAGAATGAAATTGCCACTGCTGAAGCTGCCATCAAAAAGGCAAAGCTGGAGGCGGAGCTGAATACCTTTGTAAGCCAGCAGGAAGAGGAGAACGCCGTGCTTGGAGCGACAGAGGCCGAGCGGTTAAAAGTGCTTGCCGCACAGGAAACGGCACGCCTGGGCAATGAGCTGAATGAGGTTAACGCCAATATTCAAGCGCGGGAACTGGAAGAGAAAAAGGCCAGGCTCCAGACAGCGATTTATCGTGCGCCTGCTTCAGGGATCTTTCTCTTCGATAATTCAAGCGAACGTCCGCAAGCCGTAACGGACAACCAGTATATTGGCAAGATTGTAGACCTCAGCAAGCTGGAATTTATAGCTCAGGTGGGGGAGCAGGATGTTTTCCGAATTAAGAAGGGCATGAAAGTCAAGGTCAAATTGACAGCCATGAAGGAGCTTACATTGACCGGTGAGGTGACCAAGGTAGCGAAATTTGCCACGGCCACCTCCGGGGAGAACAATGCCAGCACTAGCTCAACACCGCAGTTTGAAGTCGTCATCTCCCTGCAGCCTGACGAACACCTCATAGGCGGACTTAGTCTCAACGGAGAGATTGAAACCACCCGCAAAGAGAATGCCGTTGTCGTATCGAGCATAGCCATCCAGCATGAAGGGGATCTCTCCTATGTTATGCTGGACAAGGGCAATGGCCAATACGAACGTACCGAGATCAAAACCGGGCTGGAGACTAGTGACAACACCGAAGTGCTGTCAGGACTGAAGGTTGGGGACAAGGTAGTGCTGCAGTAAATTATCACTGCTTATTGATTTATTCAGGAATCGTGTGGGACCAGTTCACAACATCTTTGTTAAGTTTGTTCAGGTCAGGAACAGCTACCGGTTCATCGCTTAGAGCGTATCTGGCTTTCAGGCTTAATATCCGGTTGACACTTTCGTCAATGCGCGACTCGGCAATGGTCCCGTTCCTGACACTGAGCAGCAGCGCCTCACGCACTTTCCGTTCATTGCTGTATTCATGGGCGATCAGGAGGATATCGCTGCCTGCCTGGACCGTGTCCACAGCAGCTTCTGCCAGATCATAATTCTTCAGAATGGCACCCATGGTCAGGTCGTCAGTAATCACAACCCCTTGGTAACCCATAACCCCGCGCAGCTGCTCTCCGATAATAATCGGGGACAGCGATGCGGGTTTGTCCTTGTCCAGTTGGGGGAACAAAATATGTGCAACCATTACCGCAGCCGCATTCTCCTTGATGGCCGCCTGAAAAGGCAGCCATTCCAGCTTGGAGAGCTCGGCTGCGGTTTTGTTCACCACAGGGAGCTCCAGATGCGAGTCTACCGAAGTATCGCCATGTCCGGGGAAATGCTTAACGACCGGCACAACCCCTTCGCTCTCGATGCCTTTCATCTCAGCGATACCAAGCTTGGTTACCAGGGGGGCATTGCTGCCGAACGAACGGTCTCCAATGACCGGATTATCCGGGTTGCTGTTAATATCCAGCACCGGCGCAAAGTTCATGTTGAACCCTGCGGCAAGTACCTGCCGGGCGAGCAGGCTCCCCATCATCCGGGCTGATTGAGGGTCATTGGTTCTGCCGACCTTGCCGTTTGCAGGAATAGAGGCATACTCCGCCGGCATCCGGCTGACTTTGCCGCCTTCCTGGTCCACACTCATGAACAACGGGACAGGGTTGCTTTTATTGCTTTGTTTCAGCGCATTCACCAGACTGACCATGCCATCCAGTCCTTTAATATTGTCAGCATACAAAATGATGCCGCCAACCTTGTCTTCAGCAATCATCCTTTGGGTTTCCGGGTCAGGTTGAGTACCGTCAATCCCGACCAGGAGCATTTGGCCGATCTTATCCTCCAGGGTCATGGCAGCTATTGTCAGCGCTACAGGATCATTATTGCCGGCGGTCTGGGCTGGAGCCTCTTCATTACGCGGCGGCGTGGTAGTCTTGTCCGTTGGCGAAGGGATAACCGAAGGAAGCGGTGTTGCCGCCGAAGCAGAAGGAAGAGGCACGTGTGAAGCACTTCCCTCAAGGCTGCCCGCGCTGTTGCAGCCGGCGAGTATACTCAAGGTCAGAGCCAGAAAGGCTGTAGCCAGCAAGCGGGCTTGTCTCGGTTGCTGTTTGATGTACTGCTTAATACGTAAGCTTGGCGATAACATAGGGCAGATGTATCCTTTCCTCAGGCATATAATATAACTATAACGCCTGCTGTGAGTTTGACAAGGAAAATACCTTTATCGGCCAGCTGGGATGCCAGGGCACTTGCTGACATTCTGGCACGATGATAAGATGGAGGAGACCACTTACATACCAAACTTTGAAGAACGAGGTGACTGTCCAATGAAGGATGGATTATTAGTAAACGCCCTAAATGAACAAATGAATTTTGAATTTTATTCGGCTCACGTATATCTTGCTATGGCGGCTTATTGTTCCGGTGAAAGCCTGGACGGTTTCGCTAATTTCTTTTTGGTACAGGCTGAAGAAGAACGGTTCCATGCCATGAAGATCTATAAATTCCTCAATGACCGCGATCACCGGGCCACACTCGCCGCGTTGCCGCAGCCAAAGAATGAATATACCTCTATGCTGGATGCCTTTGAGCATGCCTTTGCCCATGAACAACAGAACACCAAGAAATTCTATCACCTGGCTGACCTTGCTCTGGACGAACGCGAACATGCGACCATCTACTTTCTGAAATGGTTCATTGATGAGCAAGTGGAAGAAGAAGCGCTGTTCAGCAACATTATTGCCAAGCTCAAACGCATCGAAACAGACAGCAATGCCTTCTATATGCTGGATGCCGAGTTCGCCGGCCGCTCTTTTACACCGCCGGCCGAATAACAGGGTCCAGGTTCGCTACAAGCCCAATTTCTCAATGAAACAGCTGAGAAATTGGGCTTTTTTGTGTTGCTCCAATAACACCCGTAGTAATTCCAGGTATTGGGTATCTTGCTTTACCAGGAAGAATGGAATATAATTTACCTACCGGTAAGTAAATTATAGGAGGTCTTGGGAATGGGGAACAAAGAAAACACGCATAAAAATATTGTGGAAACTGCATTCAAAATGTTTTCTGACAACGGTTTTGATAAAACAAGCTTGTCGATGATTGCCAAAGAGGTTGGGATATCCAAACCGGCCATTTATTATTATTTTGAGTCAAAGGAGCAATTAATCGATTATATATTCGACGAAATCTGCAAGGAAATCGAACATCAAAACGATTTTTCATTGGACCGTATTTCGATCGATAACTTTGAAGCAGAACTGATCTCGATTGGCTATCGGATGATAGAAGAGCATGAGCATGATGAATATTTTAATAAAATTTTTAACGAATATATCCTATTGGCATCCCGGAATGAGAAATATCGGAATCGGCTGTATGAGATACAAAAAGGTTATTTAACAACCTATTATGACCTATTGAAATTCGGTGTGGAGATTGGGGCAGTATCTGCTGGAAATATAGAATCGAAAGCCAATCTGCTCGGGATGCTTATCGATAATATTGGCAACTTCATGTTAACGGGATTTCAACTGGATTACAGGGGGATTTGGAAAGAAGCTGTCACAAGTGTTCTAAAGGAGGATAAATCATGACGGTTTCATCTCCAACCAAACGTGTTGAAGGACTGGATTTTGCCAGAGCCCTGGCTTTGTTCGGAATGCTAATTGTCAACTTTGCTGTGATCACGGGAGTTGAAGGAAAGGGCTCAGACTGGCTTATCCGGTTTACAGGTATTTTTCAGGGCAGGGCTGCGGCGGCATTTGTTATGCTGGCGGGTATCGGAGTTGCATTGATGACAAGAAAAGTCAGAAACAATGCTTCACCCGCAAGTATTCGCAGCACCCGCCTGGATTTATGGAAACGTTCAGCTTTTTTATTGGTGTCAGGTCTGCTTTTATATGCTGTAGGCTGGACGGGAGACATTCTTCACTATTATGGCGTGTACATGTTCATTGCAGCTTTTTTAATCACGGTTCCCCGGAAGGTTGTTATTGTGGCAGCAAGCGGTGTTGTGATCATGGCTCAAACCATGCAAGTGACATTCAACTATATGAACGGATGGCACCCGGAACAGCCTTTTATGGAATATCTCGACTTCTGGACGGTGGAAGGATTTTTAAGAAATCTGCTGTTTAACGGTTACCATCCGGTATTTCCGTGGATTTGTTTCTTTTTGATCGGTATGGTCATTGGCAGGCTGGATTTATCTAACCCCTTAGTAAGAAAAAAGCTCCTTGTGACTTCATTGCTATCAGCAATTATAGTAGAATCTTTATCCCGGATTCTATTGCAAACGTCGCTTTCGGTGCTGGATGTGGAAAGTGCTGAATACTTGTTTCAGACCGGCCCGGTTCCGCCCAATCTTTTCTATATCTTATCCAACTCCTCTACTGCACTTGTTGTGATTATCCTATCTGTCTATTTTGCTGAGAGGTTTGCCGGACATTGGTTTACCAACGCTATTGTGAACACCGGCCAAATGACCTTAACCCATTATGTCAGCCATGTCCTGATCGGGATTGGGCTCCTATCCTTCTTAAATCGACTGCAGAACCAGTCACTGGCTTTTTCACTCCTGTTCTCCTGTTTGTTTTTTGCTGCAAGTATCTTATTCTCTGTGTTATGGAAAAGAAAATTCACTAGAGGCCCTATGGAGCTGCTTATGAGAAAAATATGCTAAAAGTTTACCTAGGGCAAACAATATTACATCATACAACACAATTCCTGCCGCTCAACTCTCTTTGGCAGAGTGAACTATTGCGCGGGTCGGCAACACTGTTTCTCTAGACCCACCCGATTCCCGGAGTGTAGTATAGAACAATACTATTCTTTGGGGGTTCTTTTGTTGGAAAATTACAGTGACATTAAACAAGGCGAAAGGGGCGCTTGGCTTAGTATAGCTGCGTACATCCTGCTGGCTGCCATCAAGCTGATGATTGGGGCCGCTTCAGGCTCGCAGGCATTGCATGCGGATGGTCTGAATAACAGTACGGATATTGTAGCTTCCATAGCGGTTCTGGTTGGGCTCAAGATTTCCCGCCGGCCTCCGGATTCCAACCACAGCTATGGGCATTTCAGAGCAGAGACCGTCGCTTCTTTAATTGCTTCCTTTATTATGTTCGCTGTAGGTTTTCAGGTACTGTATCAGGGGGTAAACAAGTTCATCCAACCCGTGATGGAGCAGCCGGATTTGCTCGCAGCCTGGACGGCAGCCGGCTGCGCGGTTGTTATGATGGGGGTATATATGTACAACATCCGGCTTGCGCGCAGAATCAACAGCAATGCAATACAGGCGGTGGCTCAGGATAACCGCTCGGATGCGCTGGTCAGTGCAGGTGCTTTTATCGGCATTCTGGGTTCCCAGTTCGGCTTGCCCTGGCTTGACCCGCTGACCGCGTCGCTCGTAGGTCTGATGATCTGCAAAACGGCCTGGGATATTTTCCGCAAGGCAACACATGATCTGACGGATGGTTTTGACGCCGATGAGCTGGAGCAAATGAAGCTGACTGTGGCCGAAATAGATGGGGTAAGGTCTATTAAGGAGATCAAAGCCCGAATCCATGGCAATAATGTTCTGGTGGATACGACGGTGCTTGTCAATCCGGAGCTGAATGTGGTGCAGAGCCATGATATTACCGAAGCGATTGAAGACCAGCTCAAGCATCGCCATCGGGTCTCCAACGTTCATGTGCATATTGAACCCATTTAAAGAGGATCACGAGGAGCTGCCAGGATGACCTGGCGGCTTTTTTGTTGTATAGGAAATGATGCAATGCCCAAAATGTGGATATCTTGGAACCTTCAGATGATATAGCGGTGCAGTGGGATTGGGCTCCATCCGCGGAGTGAAGCGGACAGAGAAGACCTTATTTTGAGAAAAAGTCTGCTTTCCTGGGGGATTCGGACTCAGGAGCCGTTATATCGTTCGATTGAGCCTAGAATGAAGGGAGATAGGACAATTAGCGGAATCTCTGTCCGATTATCCTGCTGAATAGCCGAATCCTCCCCAATAGCGGAATCTCTGTCCGTTTGTCCTGCTAAATAGCCGAATCCTCCCCAATAGATTTCCTGTCCACATCAGCCGCGGATAGATCGTGAAGGGACCGCATCATGTCCGCAGAGGGACCCACGCAAAATCGCACGGTCAACAATGCATGTCCTAACCTTAGCTTATGGGCGAGAGTTGTGCGCATTGTACAACAATGTGAGTTCTATGCAAGCCAAATGACGATAATCTTGCCTATTGTTCAATAACCATCCGGGCCTAGTTAAGCTCCGAGTTGTTATTCACCCGTTAGGGTGATTTTGTTCTTGTGCTGAACATGGATCTTCACCGTCAGAGGTTGACTTTTACCTATCAACCATGTATATAATAACACTATGTTATTAACAATAAGATATTATCTAATAAAACACTCAAGGAGCCTAAACTATGTCCCCCAAAAATGCAGTCGACCGCAACGGTTTGACCGAACAGAAATTTCTGGAAGTATACGATGCCGGCACTTTTGAACACCCGTCCGTTACTGTGGATATGCTGATCTTTACCGTTTTGAACAGAGCCCAGGATAATTACCGGAAGCTGCCGGATAAATCCCTGCAATTGCTGTTAATTAAAAGGGGAGAGCATCCTTTCTTGGGGCAATGGGCGTTGCCCGGCGGGTTCGTTGCTGTCTCTGAGAGCATTGAAGCGGCTGCCCGCCGGGAATTATACAGTGAGACAAACATAGACAATATCTATATGGAGCAGCTGTATACCTGGGGGGACGTTAACCGTGATCCCCGCACACGCGTTATCAGTTGTTCCTACATGGCCCTCGTTGACCGTTCAACGCTGAATGTCCAGGCCGGCGACGATGCCGATGAGGCGGCTTGGTTTGAAGTGGGTTATGAGGTTATCGAGGAATTCCGCCGGGAGACTGCGGATGGCAGTGAGCTGGAAAGGCTGCTGCGCATCTCGCTCAGCAGCGAGACCGACAGCTTGTCAGGCACCGTACGCATTCTGGAATCTGTGCAAGGCCATGTCAGGCAGCTGAAACGCGAAATCGTGGAGAGTAACGGGATTGCTTTCGATCACGTCCTGATGATTCAATATGCGATAGAGCGTCTAAGAGGCAAGGTCGAGTATACCGATATTATTTTCAACCTGATGCCGCCGCTGTTCACTTTGTCCGAGCTGCAGAGAGTTTACGAGATTATTCTTGGAAAAGAGCTGCTGGCGGCCGCCTTCCGCCGGAAAATCGCTGATGCGGTAACCGAGACGGAGGAATTCACCAAAGATGCCGGCCATCGGCCGTCCAAGCTATACCGTTATAATCAGCTCAGGAATTTTATGCCATAGAAAGTGAGGGTGTATGATGGAGAAATTCACTTATTTCCACAAAAGTGAATCCCCTTTTTCCCAGCTGTACCCGGCATTATTTGAAGTGCATGATGTCCAGTTTATCAGTGCGGAGCAATACATGTTTTACTCCAAAGCCATGCTGTTCGGTGACATTGAGCTGGCTGAACAGATCCTCCGTGCCCGGCTGCCGAGTGGGCAGAAAGCTCTTGGCTGCATGGTGCGCAGCTTCGACCCTAAGGTCTGGGATCAGCACTGCAAAGCTATTGCCTATGCAGGCAATTATGAGAAATTCATTCAGAATGAGGAACTGCTGCAAGTCCTGCTGGATACAAAAGGCACCACACTCGTCAAAGCCGGCAGGTCGGACCTTATATGGGGCGTAGGTCTTGCAGAGGATGATCCGCGCATACATAACAGGTCGTCCTGGCAAGGACATAACTTACTGGGTGAGATTCTGACGCAGCTTCGTGAGAATCTGATCCATGGAAATTGACCTGTACATAACAATCATGGACGCTTTTAATCATTTAATACCTTGAACTGTCCAGTTCATTCTTATAAACTGAAAAGATGCTGATTTCAAAATATCATCCCATCCACAATATCAAAAGGAAGTGCAATCATTTCTACTTTTACGGAGAACAACAAATATAAAGCAGACTGCGAGCAATGTTTTGGCCTGTGCTGCGTAGCTCTGCCTTATGCCAAGTCCGCTGATTTTGCTTTTGATAAAAATGGGGACACGCCCTGTCTCAATCTGCAAGCCGATTATCGCTGCGGGATTCATACCGCGCTAAGAAGCAAAGGATTCCGTGGCTGTACGGTCTATGAGTGTTTTGGTGCAGGACAAAAGATCTCACAGGTTACTTATGCCGGTAAGGATTGGCGTGAACACCCCGGTAACGCTAAAGAAATGTATGATGTTCTGCCTGTCATGCAGCAGTTGTATGAAATGCTGTATTTTCTGAATGAGGCAATGGGGCTGCCAGAGACTGCCTCTATGCATGAGGAGCTGCAGGCAGCACTTACAGCAACGGAGCGGCTCACTGATCTGAGCCCCGCTTCCATTCTGGCGCTGGATGTTCCCGCCCACAGGGCGGTTGTGAATGTTCTGCTGCTCAAGACCAGTGAACGTGTCCGTGCAGGAGCTGTCCCTCCGTTGCCGAATGCCAAAATACAGCACAAAATCAGCAAGGGAAGCGATTTTATCGGTGCAAATCTGCAAGCAGCCAACCTTCGGGGGGCCAATCTGAGAGGGGCTCTGCTTATTGCCTCCGACCTAAGAAAAGCCGATATCCGCAAAGCTGATCTGATCGGCGCCGATTTAAGAGATGCCCATCTGGGCGGTGCCGATTTGACCGGGAGTATTTTTCTGACCCAGGCGCAGGTGAATTCCGCGAACGGCGATAGGACTACGCGATTACCGGCTCATCTTAGCATTCCGGAGCATTGGTTATAAGCCACTGGCATCTCTGACCGCAGAGATGCTCTTTTTCGGGCTTTTCCGCGGCGGCTGCTGCTGGATATCCCTCTGCAATTTGTCATGCTCACCGATCACTTTTTATTCTACGTTAATCTTTTATGTTATGCTTTGAGGTAGAGTATACAGATCAAGAACAAAGGGGTGTGACTATTGAAAAAAATGCGAATGTTAGCTTCAGCATCGGTTATGGTGCTGGTGTTGGTCCTTGTCAATTTGTATATTGGAATGCATGTCCGGATTCTTATTGGCTACTTGCTGCCAGAGTTGCTTTCCGCGGTGTTTTGGCCGGTATTCCTGCTGATTGCTTTTGCCTATATGATCGGAATGCTCCCTTGGCCGCAAGCGGTGAAGCCCGTTGGCCGGTTTTTTAAGGTGCTCGGCTCCTACTACTTGGCCTGTATGGAGTTCGCAGTGATCGTGCTGCCGTTGACGGATTTGCTGTATTGGGTGCTGGGACTGACAGGGGTTGACCGTACTTTGTTTACTGCCGAAGCTGGCGCAGCACTTACGTTCCTGCTGGTGGCTTTCCTGGTGTGGGGTTCAAGAAATGCCTGGAGCACGATCGTTCGCACTCATCGCCTTCCTGTTGAGAAGAAATCAAGCACTAGTGCAGCTCTGACTGTTGCCGTGGCCTCAGACCTGCATCTGGGCAATATCGTCGGCAACCGGCATCTCCGCAAAATGGTTGCTGAAATCAACAGCATGGAGCCCGACGTTATTCTGCTGGCCGGTGATGTGCTTGATGACAGCATTGAACCGTTTGTCCGCAACCGGATGAGCGAGCAGCTCAAACTGTTAAAAGCGCGCTATGGGGTGTATGCCGTCCTCGGGAACCATGAATACTACGGCGGTTCGATCAAAGAATATACCGAGCTGATGGCCGGCATCGGCATTAAGGTGCTGCAGGATGAAGTGGTTGAAGCCGCTGGCACTTATATTGTTGGCCGAAAAGACAAAACTGCCGAAGCCATGGAAGGAGGCCGATTAAGCGTCGCTGCCTTACTGGAAGGACTCGATCTCTCACGTCCTGTGCTGATGATGGATCATCAACCGACCGGATTCGGTGCTGCTGCCCAGGCAGGGGTGGATGTCCTGCTGTCAGGTCATACCCATCGTGGTCAAATTGCCCCCAATCACTGGATTACCAAACGTCTGTTTGAGCTGGATTGGGGATATCTGCGCAAAGAGAACCTGCACGTGGTAGTCTCTTCGGGATATGGAACCTGGGGGCCGCCGATCCGTCTGGCCAGCCGTTCGGAGCTCATTAAGCTGGAAGTCATGCTCGAAGGCAGCAGACATTACAGCGAAGAGCCCATATCGGCCAAAGCTGTGTTAATCTGAAGAATCTGCAAGGATAGCATGGACTTATTCTGAATTCCGGTACCTGTTAGGGTGCCGGTTTTTTTGCAGGCTTCAACAGAAGGGGCTTTGACAAAACCCAGGGAATGTTATACTTTAAATATAGTTAAGCGCTAAACTAATGGAGGGTGAACCTAACTGATGGAGGATTTGCAGGAATATGTACTGGACCCGCCCTTGACTACCCGCGTTTTTTTCACTTTGGTGGAGACAACCGCGAATCTTGTAGCCGTATCCGAGAAATATTGGCAGTCTACCGGCCTCAATGGTGCTCGCATCCGCATTCTGGTTGAGATTACAAAGCAGGGCGGCAGCATACTCCCTTCAGTTCTGGCGGAGCGGATTGGCGTTACCAAAGCCAATATCAGCCTGCTGCTTGTTCCGCTGGAGAAAGACGGCTATATTACCCGCTCCAGTCATTCACAGGATGGCCGAAAAACCGTAATTTCCATAACCGGGCAAGGGCAGCAGCTCTTGACCGGACATCTTCCGGAGAACCGCCGGGCGGTGGCCACGCGGATGCAGGGGTTGGATGAGCAGGAAATGTTAATGTTGATTTCTTTATTGCAAAAGCTGAATGGAGGATGAACCCATATGAAGATTCTAATCACAGGAGCCACAGGTCAACTGGGGAGTTTGATTATTGAACAGCTTTTGCAAAAGCGGCCCGCTGGCCAAGTCATCGCCGGCGTCCGCAATCAGGAACGGGCAAAACGATATACGGATCAGGGTCTTGAGGTTCGGTTCGTGGATTACGACCAGCCGGAGTCGCTTGCCGCAGCTTTTAACGGGATTACCCATCTGCTGCTGATCTCAAGCTCGCACAAGGACGATCAGGTCCGCCTATTGCAGCACAAATTTGTTATCCAGGCGTCCAAACAGGCCGGTGTGCAGCATCTTCTGTACACCAGCTTTGCTTTTCCGCCGCAAGGTCCAATTCCTCCGAACCATGTCCATCTGCTCAGTGAGCAGGCCATTATGGAATCCGGATTGGAGTATACTTTTTTGCGCAATGCGTTGTATATGGATGTGGTAGCTGTGTTCGGCCTGAATGAAGCCGTTGCCGGTGGTGAACTTATCACGCCTCCGGGTGAATGGTCATTTAATGCGGTTACGAGGCAGGACCTAGCATGCGGGACCGCAGCTGTTCTGGCCTCAGGCGGCGGGCAACACAAGCGGATTTATGAGCTCACTGCATCTCGTCCCTGGAATTTCACAGCCTTGGCTGAAGCGTTAGCCGAGCTGACCGGCAAGCAAGTTGTGCACAGAACAAGCGCTGAGTGCAAGCACTTTATCTATGATTTTCTCGGCAGGATCGACACTGCTTCGACTTCGGCAGATCTGGAGCATTTGCTGGGCCGTCCAGTAACCGGACTGAAGGACAGCATCAGGCCTTTTGTTCAATCCGCTGCAGGCAAGAAATAATCACTTGACTTGGTGTCAACACCAGGTTGTAGGATAACCCTATATGAATGAGAGCAATAATCCCAACATTTTATCGATAGGGGGCTAAGTGACGGTATGAACAAGACCATGGAGAGCTACTCAATGAAACAATTTGTGGAAAAAACAGGGTTTACCGAAGACGCGATCCGTTATTATGAGAAGTTTGGCTTGCTGGAGCAAGTGAAACGCAAAACGAATGGACACCGTGTGTATGACGGTAAGGATCTGGAAAAGATGGTGCTTATCAAATGCCTGAAAAAATCCGGGATGCCACTGGAAGAAATGAGGCTGTATGTGCAGCAATCCGCGGAGGATGACGAGCAAACCATCGCTGAACGGGATCGGATTCTTAATGGGCATAAGCAGAAAATCGAGGAGCAAATGGCGCATTTGCAGACCATCTTAGATTTCATCAATGCCAAGGTCCAAAGCGGCAAAAAAATGGGCGAGTTCTAAACAGATTTGGGAGTGTGAAGACATGAAGAGGATTCTAGTGACCGACGATGACGCCAATATCCGCACTTTATTAAAGCATGTGTTAACCCGGGAGGGCTATCACGCAGTGGAAGCCGAAGACGGGCAAGAAGCCATACGTATGCTGAAGGTGAATACGGTAGATTTGGCGGTCGTGGATGTGATGATGCCGCATGTGAATGGATTGGAGTTATGCCAATATATCCGCGAAACCTACGATATCCCGATTATCTTACTAACCGCGCGCCAGCAACTCAGTGACAAAGAGCAGGGTTATTTGCGGGGGACGGATGACTATGTGACCAAGCCATTTGAACCGGAGGAACTGCTGTTCCGGATCAAGGCGTTATTCCGCAGGTATTCCATAGTCTCCGCCGACAAGATCCGTTTGAACCGCCTGGTGATTGACCGCAAGAATTACGAGATTAACGTTGAAAATGAGGTCTTGCTGCTTCCGGTAAAAGAGTTCGAGCTGCTGGCACAGCTGGCGCAATACCCGGGGCGGTTATTCACGCGCAGCGAGCTGATAGAGCTGGTGTGGGGAGCGGATTACGAAGGAGATGAGCGGACAGTGGATGTGCATATCAAACGACTGCGCGGGCGGTTTCAGGACTATCAGGAGGACTTTGTCATCCGTACTGTTCGGGGCATCGGTTATAAAGTAGAGCTGGGAAGCGTATGAAATCACTATATGTACGAATGTGCCTGGTCTTTTGCTCCGTAATTATCATCAGCAGTCTGCTCGGGTTTCTGGTCTCCAACCTCTATTATCAAGCCCAGGTCAAACCCAAAAACGATGCCAAACTGACTAGTATGGCCACACAAATCCAGCAATTTGCCGAACGCCATCCCGGCCAGCTGGATGATTTCCTTTCAACTGCCGCCGGGCTGGGCTATAAGCTTTATTTAACCAACGCCGCCGGTGACGAGCGTTATTACGGCAAGCCTTTCCGGGAAAAGGACCTGGAGAAACAGTATGTGGAGCTGGTGCTTGACGGGCAGATCTACCATGGAATTGCCGAATTTCCTGGCAAAATGTTCATCACCGGTTTTTTTGACAACCAAATGAAGAATTCGATTGGCGTTCCGCTGCAGACGGAGACCGGCCGATATGCGTTGTTCCTCCGTCCGGATGCCGAAGTGCAATTCGGTGAGCTGCGGATCTTTTTTGCCGCCATTATCGGGTTGACCCTTCTCTTCAGTCTCGGTTTTGTTATGATTACCGTCTTTCATGTCGTGCGTCCGATTACGCGTCTTACCGCAGCAACCAAACGGATATCCAAAGGAAGATACGATATCAAGCTGAATACCTGGCGGCGCGATGAAATCGGCCAGTTGGCTTCGCATTTTATGCTGATGAGCCGTGAATTGGAACGGACAAACCGGGCACGTCAGGATTTTGTCGCCAATGTATCGCATGAGATCGAATCTCCGCTGACGTCCATTCAGGGTTTTGCCCACGCGTTAAAAGATCCGTTGCTGCCCGATGCCCAGCGCCTGGAGTATCTGGCTATTATTGACGGGGAGAGCCGCCGTCTGTCGATGCTCAGCAAGCAGCTGCTCACTTTGTCTTCGCTGGATTATGAGGCCCATTCGCTGCAGCGGCACACTTTTGATCTGAAGGCACAGCTGCGGCAGGTCTTACAGATTATGGAGTGGCGGCTAACGGAGAAAGAACTGGCCGTCCGTCTGAACGTTCCCGATATTTCACTCCATGGGGACGCCAATCTGTTATATCAGGTGTGGATGAATCTGCTGTCCAATGCGATAAAATATACCGCGGATGGCGGTTCAATTGCGATCTCCGCTGAGCTTGCTGATCGTGAATGCAGGGTTACCGTCTCGGATACGGGTGAAGGTATTCCTCCCGAAGAGCTCCCAATGATCTTTGACCGGTTCTACAAAGTGGACCGTGCCCGCACACGGCACACGCACAGCAGCGGATTGGGGCTGGCCATAGTCCACCAAATCGTGGCTGCACACGGCGGCAGCGTTGAGGTTAGCAGCATTCCGGGGGAAGGGACTACATTTACAGTGCGGCTGCCGCTTTTGTAATTCATTATTCATACTCCGTTCATCTTCTCCTTCTAAACTGGGCTTATACAGATTAAGAGGAGTGGTATTATGTTTCTAGCTTTACGGGAGATGCGGCATGCCAAAGCCAGATACCTGCTGATTATGGTCATTATGCTGCTGGTCTCATTTCTGGTCCTGTTCGTCACCGGACTGGCCAAGGGACTCGCCTATGCGAATATTTCGGCAGTGGAGAATATGCCCGCTAATTATTTTGTGGTCCAGGAAGATGCCGACCACACGTTCAGACGCTCACAGATGACAGTCCAAGACCTTCAGACTGCGAAGTCGGTCGCCGGAGACGCCAATGCCGCGTCACTGGCCGTTCAGACAAGCACCGTTACCGCTGCGGAGAACAAGCTAAAAGTGGATGTCACTTATTTTGCAGTGGACATGGAAGGAATGCTGGCTCCTCGCATTACTGAGGGCAAGGCCGTTACGAATGATCAACGGGGCAATGTCATTGTCGACCGGAAGCTTGCCGAATCGGGCATTGTCGTCGGCAGCAAGCTGTATGACCAGGCCACTGGCCTGGCTTGGACCGTTGCCGGATATACCGAAGACAGCTCGTACAGCCATACTCCGGTTGTGTATATGAACAATACAGACTGGCAGGCTATGCGGACAGGTGGAGGCCAAGGTAAAACGTCAGCAGAGTCAGTCCCCTATAATGTGATTGCTCTTCATGGCAGTTCAGAGCAGGCACACACGATCACCGAAACTCTGGATCAGGTAGAGGTTATTACCCAAAAAGAGGCCGTTTCAAGTATCCCGGGTTATTCCGCTGAACAGAGCTCGCTGATGATGATGATTGTGTTCCTTTTTGTGATTTCCGCGTTTGTACTCGCCGTATTCTTTTATGTGATCACGATCCAAAAGACCAGCCAGTTCGGTATCCTCAAAGCAATGGGGACCCGGATGTCCTATTTGGCCTGGAGTGTAGTGGGTCAGGTACTGCTTCTATCTGTAGTCAGTCTGTCGATTAGTCTGCTGCTGACCTTCGCGATGAATGCTGCACTCCCGGACTCGATGCCGTTTCAGCTGGAGCCTTCCACACTGATACTCACCGGTTGTTTATTCATCGGAACCTCGCTGGTTGGCTCCTTGATCTCGGTGGGCAGAGTGGCCAAAATTGATGCGCTCGAAGCGATAGGGAGGGCTTACGCATGAGTACGAAGCTGATGATGAAGCAAGTGACCCAGACCTACGGGGACGGGGATTCCACCCTGTCAGTGCTGAACAACCTGGATTTTGAGGTGCAGGAGGGGGAGTTTGTCGCAGTACTGGGTCCATCCGGATCGGGAAAAAGCACATTCCTGTCCGCAGCCGGAGCACTGCTCACGCCCACCAGCGGTGAAATTTACATCGACGGGGAGTCTATTATACAGAAAGATAAAACCCAGCTCACCGAGCTGCGCCTGCACAAAATCGGCTTTATGTTTCAGAGCGCGCAGCTGTTGC
This sequence comes from Paenibacillus albidus, assembly GCF_014644435.1. GTDB lineage: Bacteria > Bacillota > Bacilli > Paenibacillales > Paenibacillaceae > Paenibacillus_AQ > Paenibacillus_AQ albidus. The sequence continues at coordinate 239,147 of NZ_BMKR01000004.1, forward strand.
CATATCTGAAAGTTGAAGAACAGCTGCTCTACGTGGCCCGGCTGGCCAAACTGAACGCGAAAGAAGCCCGGCAACGCGCCGCAGATCTGCTAAAGAGGCTGGAGATCAGCGGGAAAAGAAACCAATATCCCGAGCAGCTCTCCGGTGGGGAGAAGCAGCGCGTCGCGATTGCAAGAGCCTGGATGAACAACCCGGCGATTCTGTTCGCAGATGAACCGACCGCAAGTCTGGATTACAGACGCGGCAGGGAAGTGGTACGTATGATTGCCGACGAAGTCAAAAAAGAACGCAAAGCAGCCGTGATGGTTACACATGACGAACGGATGCTGGAATGGTGCGACCGCGTGCTGCATCTGGAAAATGGCAAGCTGGTGGAGAAATAACGGCTTCACCTTTGGAGCTGTCTCAAAAGCGTTTTATGCAAAATGTAGACAGCTAATCTTATAAAAATCGTAAACAAGCAGTGAGTCTCCGGTTATTGGAGACTTGCTGCTTGTTTTTTGGGTTCATTGCGGCTTGTTTCAGGAAATTATGGACAAGTGAAAGCCGCCAGACTCCGAGCGTCACTGTTTCCTTCCCTCGATGCAGCAAGCGCCGGAATTTCCGGTTGTTCTTCAGTTGATCTAATACACTTTCCGGCTTACTGATGCCTATTAGGCCGAACGGAAGGCAAAAATGCCTTTGGATAAGTCTTGCTCAGGCCTTTGGATGAAACACTACCCAGCTTTCCGCGAACCCTTGGCATCACATTTTCGTACTGCTGGAAATCATTGTGTGTCTACTTTTTGGGGAAAACTTGTTATGGTATTAAGAATCTGCGGGCCAAAACTGATAAATTACAGAGGTGAATTGAAATTATGGTCAAAAAACACTGTTTATTCTGTGATGCGATCGTCCCCATTGAGCCTGGAGCAGCTTCTGACAAATATATAGGATGTTATTGCTCCCCGGGCGGGTTCTACAGCCTTGCGGCTGACAGCTATGAGCCCATCAACGCCTTGTCTCATCACATCAAACGCGAAGTCTTTCCCATAATATCCGCTTATATCCGGGAACAGACCGACCGTGGTAACCCGGTTATATTATCCTTGCCGGAGGTTGAGCGGCTGGCTGTTTCTCCGGAAATTCCGGTAACTCTGGAGGATAAAGGGGGACGTTTCCTGGCTTATCTATATAGACATTCCGATGGGCCGGAAGAACCCGTGGTGATTCAGCCCCTTGCGCACAGCTATAACCTGACTTATTCTCCGAACCTGCAGGAGCTTGTGTATATTATAGATAAGCTGGGGAATGAAGGCCTGATTATTAGAGAGGGCATGTCTTTTAAGCTGACGCCAAAAGGGTGGGGCGAAGCATCGGCCCATGCCGGGGGCCGCAAGCTGAAGCCCGGCTGTCTGCTGATCGCAGCGGATGAAGCCACCTACAGGGAGTGGGCTGATATCGTTGTCCCCCAATTGGAACAGTGCGGCTATCAGCTCCGCTTGTACAACCATAGCGGCCTTGAAGCCGGTGACAGGTATACTTTGGAGCAGCTCTCCGGAAACAAGCTGATTATCGCCGATCTGACCGGTTCAGCACCGGGCGTTTTATTTGCTGCGGGATATGCGCTCGGCCAACAGATTCCGGTTATCTGGACGGAGCACGTCAGCAGCAGCTGCAAGCTGTCCGTTCAGCCTGATCAGATTCGTCCGCTGGCATGGGACGATCTGGAGGAGCTGGCTAGCTTGATCAAGCAGAGGTTGATGAAGTAGGCATTTCCACACAGGAATAGTCTTCAAAAAACACTGAACAGACGAAAGGGGAGGTCCCAATCAGCCATTTTTTGGCTTTTGAGACCTCCCCTTTGTTTTGGGGTTACACTCTCCGTGAACGCCGGCTAAACGCCCGAATAGGCCATAAAGCCACCATCTACTGGCACTGTAATCCCCGTGACAAAACCTGACATTTGCTCATCGGCCAGCCACAGCAGAGTGCCCAAGAGATCCTCCGGTTTGCCGAAGCGCCGCATTGGTGTATGGGTGATGATTTTGTGCGATCGTTCAGTTAGTTGTCCATCCTCATGCATTAACAGCTTCTCATTCTGCTTCGTCAGGAAAAACCCAGGGGCAATCGCATTAACGCGAATCCCCGATTCTGCAAGGTGCACAGCCAGCCACTGCGTGAAGTTGTTGATTCCAGCTTTGGCTGCGCTGTAGGCCGGCACCTTGGTCATTGGCGACACTGCGCTCATGGAAGAGATGTTGATGACTCCGGTTCCCGGACGGCCCAGCATCTGTCTGGCAAAGATCTGCGTAGGAATCAGCGTACCGATCATATTCAGATCCATTACCTGGCGGAATCCGGGAATGCTCAGATCAAAAAAAGATTGGACCTCCGGATTCTCCAGGTCAGCCTCGCTGAAAATTTCGTTTGTTGTATTGGCAGACGGATTATTCCCGCCCGCTCCGTTAATTAACAAATCGCAGGCGCCAAAATGTCCGCTGACTTCCTCGGCAGCCCGGGTCACGCTGTCCTTGTCTGTCACATCACAGGCAAGGGCTAGCGCTTGGCCTCCGGCTGCCTTTATTTCAGCTGCAACCTCCTGCCCCTTGTCCAAAGTGCGGTTCAAGATGACAACCTTTGCTCCCTGACGCCCGAGTTCCACGGCCATTGCCCGGCATAAAATGCCGGCACCTCCGGTAACAACAGCCACCTTGCCCGCCAGCGCGGGTTGTAATGCAAGCTCAGCCATGGGTAACGCCTCCTTCAACAGCTGCATTCCAGCCTTTATGATAAGCCTTAACAATTCCGGGAAAATCGACTGAGTCGTCTTCGGTACGATGCGAGGTCTCATGATTGTTAACGTTCTCAATAACCTGGGACCTTACATTATCCTCCACACCGGGAATTTGCACGATTTGTGCCAGGATGGCGGGATCATTGTCTTCTCCAAAACAGCGCAATCCCATACGTATCTTCATTCACCTCTTCTTATTTGTAATAGTGGGGGTATTTCTGTTTGAGCATCGTCTGATCGGCAATCGTTAACTCCATATGTTCTCGCATCAGGCTGTCGCCATGCTGCACATCCTGCTGTTCTATAGCTTCATAAAGAAGCAGATGCTGCTGATACAAGTATTCCCAGTCATAGTCTGCGGCTAGCCTAAGCATACGACTCCGGTTGAGATGAACTTTAATCTGCTGCACTACGTCCCACGTGTTCTTTTTGGAGCAGCCTTCAAAGATCATGTGGTGAAACTCCTCATCGAGCTGAAACATAGATTTGTAATCCTGCTCCTCGATACAGACCCTTTGCATCGCCAGGTTCCGCTTCATAGAAGATAAGCTGTTGGCGGGAAATGCCGCACACGCGAGCCGAATGACAGCCCGTTCCAGATGCTCACGCATGAAACGGGCTTCTTCCACCAGTACGGAGTCGATCAAGGAGACCACTGTACCGCGCTGCGGATATACTTCCAGCAAGCCTTCCTGGGCCAGGCGGACAAAACTCTCACGGACAGGAGTGCGGCTCACATTAAATTTAATCGAGATTTCTTTCTCCGAGATCCCTGTGCCGGGTGGAAGCTCCAATTGAAGAATCTGACTCTTCAGTACTCGGTAGACGGCATCGCGGGTGGAGACGGACTGTAAGGTCTGGCTCAAATCCAATAGTTAACCTCCTGTTGGTTGAATAAATTCTTTCTGTAAATTAATCCTACTACACTTGTATGGTAGTATGGTAGTGAGAATTTACTTTTTTTCCATTTGGGCCAAATAATAAGCATATTCCAAGGGACGGGTATGGATAATTTCCCGGTTAATAAACGTTTCGATATCGTAGTAGATATCTTTTTGCGGTTTACCGTTTAATTCTATAATCCAGAGTCTCAGCTGTTCGTCGAGTACAAAATCTACACTGAGTTCACCCAAGGAGCCCATATGTGAATCTGCAACTTGGGCCGCCATGAGGCTTGCCTTATGCAAGGTCTGCAGGGTCTTACTCAGTTTTTTGGGTGTTAACAGCCGTTCGAAAAGTTCGATCGAGTCATGGACACTTTCACACATACTAGTATTGAAATATTGCTCATAGGCCACCCTTGAGGTGATCGCTGAAATAGTCCAACTGCCTGAAATATCCTTTTGTACCAGCACACGGATGTCAAAATAGCATTGATTCAGCTGCAGCGTGCGGATACCTTGCTGAACTATATAATCCCCTGGTTTCAGAATGGCTGTAAGCTTCTCCCGGAGACCCTCATATTTCCGGCAAATGGCCAGCGGAGCAAGGGTGTGCAAAGAAATATGAGTGTCCCCCTGCTCCTTGCGTTCAATACGGTAGACGGAATTTCCTCTCACCCCGTAAGTCGGCTTAATATAGAGCAGTTGGTGTTCCTTCAAAAGTTGGTCCAGATCTAAGGTATTGTAACTAAATGTCTCAGGTATAAGGTATAGGAGTTCTGTCTGAAGCAGACTGTTATGGAGCTCCCACTTGTTAAAAAAGTTAATGCTGTTGAAGCACTTTTTCTCCCCAATTAGCGCCCCAAGACGTCTAACTGTAGTTGATTTCTTATTAAATGCACGGTTATACACTACATCCGGGAGCGGAAAGCGGCGTTCTTTAAAAGCCCGCTTACTTAAATATTGTCCTTTAATTCTGCGTTCCTTCCACATGATATCTTCAGGAGTAAAGGCGAAAAGCTTGAGATTCAGATGGCGGTGCTGTTGATGAAGCGCCAAAATGTTTTTTCTGCTGCTCCTCCGGGCTACAAGAATCCCTACTAATGGACGATCTTTCAACGTTACCACTCCCCCGTCTTCAACATGCTGGAATATTAAATGCCAGCATGGACATAACGGCATGGGACAATAACATAACTCAATAATGATTGAGCGAATGCAGGACTTGATTAGCCTATTTTTAGACCGGAATGGGCTTTTGCCGTGTGTATCGCCAGCAGCTTTTAATATAATGTATGGCATTTGACTAGAAGGAGTTGAGCCAATTGGGGAAATGTAAGTGTCCACCTGGCCCTCCTGGACCGGAAGGACCGGAAGGACCACAAGGACCGCGAGGACAACAAGGACCACAAGGACTGCAAGGACTGCAAGGACTGCAAGGTATTCCGGGGCCGGCTGGGGCGACCGGTCCTGCTGGACCAGCGGGAGAACGGGGACCCCGGGGATCGGAAGGGTTGATGGGCCCTGCTGGTCCAGCCGGTATAGCAGGAGCACCGGGAGCTCCAGGCCCGGCAGGAGCGACCGGTGCGACAGGTGCGGTGGGTGCAACAGGGGTAACGGGTCCGCCTGGCGGCTTAACGGGACCGGTAGGGCTAACCGGAGCGACGGGTCTAACAGGTGCACCTGGAATCACCGGAGCAACGGGTCTAACAGGCGCTCCAGGCATCACGGGAGCAACGGGAAATACCGGGCCGCAGGGTCCTGAGGGCGGTGCAACCGGCGCGACTGGACCAACTGGACCAGCTGGTGCGGTTGGTCCAGCAGGACCAATAGGACCGGCAGGGGCGGTCGGACCAGCAGGACCAGTAGGACCGGCAGGCGCGGTTGGACCAGCAGGACCAGCAGGTGCAGTAGGACCGGCAGGACCAGCAGGACCAGCAGGTGCGGCAGGCGCAGTTGGACCGACGGGAGCTACCGGCGAAGTGGGACCGGCAGGAGCAGTTGGAGCTACAGGTGCAACCGGTGCTACTGGAGGTGTGTTAGGCTTCGCGGATTTCTTTGCACTGATGCCGCCTGACAATGCAGCAACTGTGGGAGTCGGCACAGACGTAAGTTTCCCGCAAGATGGGCCTACCAGCGGAACATCCATCTTCAGAATTAGTGCCAGTTCCTTTAATTTGGCAGCCATAGGCACTTATCAAATCTTGTTTCAAGTCAGCGTAACCGAAGCTGGGCAGTTGATTCTAACACTTAACGGTGCAGATCTGGCTTACACGGTCGTTGGGCGGGCTACAGGCACATCTCAAATCGTAGAGATGGCCATTGTACAAACAAGTGTAATCAATTCGATTCTTACTGTGCGAAATCCTGCCGGGAACTCCACGGCGCTTACTATTACGCCATTGGCTGGAGGAACACGTCCAGTCTCAGCACATTTGGTGATCACACAGCTAGCTTAGAGTGATCTGCGACTCGGATTAATCAGCTGCCCGCGAGCTTGGCGCAAGCAGAACCCCTCCACTACTTCGTACTCTTGCGGTAGGCGGAGGGGGTGACTCCGGTGCTTTTTTTGAAATATTTGGAGAAATGGGCCAGTTCCATGCCGACCTGCTCCGCAATGTCCGAGATACCGGAATCGGAATAGGTCAGCAGTCTTTTGGCGAATTCCATCCGTTTGAGCTGTACATAATGCATGGGTGGAACGCCGGTGAATTTTTTGAAATAAGGAATGAAATAATTCGGATGCAAATGGACAAGCTCGGCCAATTCTTCAACTTCCATGGGATAGGGCAGACGTTCGTCGATATAATTAAGCACATGAGCCAATTTGCCTTGTTCACTGGTCTGGAAGAACTCGTTCATGAAATCGGTATAGCCGCCGGATTCCAGACATATTGCCAGCAGTTGAAGAAGTGAGGCATGGATGCGCAGTGTGGAGAGAAAATCGTTATTCTGATATAGCCGGATCATCTCGGCAAAAATTCGCCGCACTTCATCCGGATCTGGCGCATCGCTGATATAGAGCTTATTCGCCGCATGGAACAAAGGCCACTCCCCAATTCTGGCATCAAAGTGGCAGAAGTACCGCGCATAGGGATTGTTCATAACCGTAACTGTTGATTGGGTAGTCCCGGCAGGCATAATCATAAGCTGATGGGGCTTGGGATAATGGGTTACCCCGTTTAGAGTTACGCTGCCTTCACCGCTGTCCAGGAAATATAGCCGATTGAACGAAGGCGACTGTTCTGTCCGGTTCCACCCGTAATAAGTGTTGCGGTAATGGGCATGCGTAACGGTTACAGTCAGGTTCTCAAGCAGGCGGCCGGGAATCGCATTGGGCGTATTCATCCTGAACTCCTTTGCAAACGTTTTATTTATAGTATACCTGATCTTATTTATCAATTACATCTTAGTTTTATACAAAAACAACTTAGTTCCCTTCATGTTCTTTCCCTCAGAAAAGGGTTATTCTCATAACATAAACTCATATGGGGAAGTGACTAGGTTTGGAGACAACAGTCCGCTTTGGAATTATAGGAATCGGCAATATGGGCCGGGCGCATGCGCTTAGTCTGCTGGAAGAAATCCAGGGTGCCGAGCTGGCCGCCGTTTGTGACCTGCGTCCAGAAAGTCTGGAATGGGCCGGGGAGCATTTGCCGGATCATGTGCTGAAATTCAGTCATACGGGCGATTTATTCACATCGGGGGCTATTGATGCCGTCTTAATCTCCACCCCGCATTATGATCACCCGACTCTTGCTGTTGAAGCTTTTAAGCATGGGCTTCACGTCCTGGTGGAGAAGCCGGCGGGTGTATATACCAAAGCCGTACAGGAAATGAATGATGCCGCCGCTGAGTCGGACCGGATCTTTGGCATTATGTACAATCAGCGCACCAATCCGCTTTATCAGAAACTTCGCGACTTGATAGGTTCGGGGGAGCTCGGGGAGATCCGCCGGACGAACTGGATTATTACCAATTGGTACCGCTCTCAGAGCTACTATGATTCGGGCGGCTGGCGTGCAACCTGGGCAGGTGAAGGCGGCGGAGTACTGCTGAATCAGGACCCGCATCAGCTGGATTTGTGGCAGTGGACCACAGGAATGATGCCTACACGGGTTAGAGCCTTTTGCCAATTTGGCAAATACCGCAAGATTGAAGTCGAAGATGATGTGACCGCTTATGTGGAATATGAGAACGGGGCAACCGGCCTGTTCGTGACGACTACCGGTGAAGCGCCGGGGACCAACCGGTTCGAAGTGACGGGCGACAACGGTAAAATTGTACTGGAAGACGGGAAGCTGACCTTCTGGCGCCTCCGTACGCCTGAGCCGCAGTTTAACGCTGAATACAAGGGGGGATTTGGCTCGCCGGAATGCTGGAAATGTGAAATTCCGGTCGAATCTGGCGATGGAGGCCAGCATAAGGGCATTCTGCGCAATTTCACGAATGCCATTCTGAAAGGGACGCCGCTTTTGGCTCCGGGTGAAGAGGGGATCCTGGGTCTGACCCTTTCCAATGCCATATATCTCTCCGCCTGGACCGACAACTGGGTAGAGCTGCCGATTGATGCGGATTTGTTCTATGAGAAGCTCGCGGAGAAGATTCAAAGATCCAACTTTCAAAAGGATGGTACCCAGGGCGCAACTCTGGATGTTTCGGGAACCCACTAACTTTCCCATACAAATGATGCAGAGAGGATTGATATGATGAAACGCTCAACGATTGCTGTTCAATTATATACTCTTCGTGAATATACCCAGACCCCCGAGGGCCTCAGAAGCACATTTCAAAAGCTTGCCGACATTGGCTATCAAGCCGTTCAGGTGTCGGGAATCGGTCCGATAGATCCGAAGCTGGTCAAGGAGTACGCCGACGAATCGGGCCTGACCATCTGTGCGACCCATGTACCCTGGAATCGTCTGCAGAATGATCTGGATGCGCTTGCAAAGGAGCATTTGCTGTGGAACTGCAAATATATTGGCCTCGGCGCACTCCCTGCTGAATACCGGAGCAGCCTCGAAGGTTACCGCTCTTTTGCCCGAATCGCTTCCGGCATTGCCCGCACGCTGAAAGATAAATATGATTTGCATTTCATTTACCATAATCATGATTTTGAGTTTGAACGTTTTGAAGGGACTACGGCGCTGGAGCTGATGGTAAAGGAGACGTTACCTGAAGACGTCGGCTTTGAACTGGACTTGTATTGGGTACAGGCCGGGGGCGGAAGTCCGGTGGAATGGATACACAAGGTGGGCGGCAGGATGAAGGTAGTTCACCTCAAGGATATGGTTATTGCCGATGGAAAGCAGGTATTTGCCGAGATCGGCGAGGGAAACATGGACTATCCAGCAATTATTGAGGCCTGCCGCGATACGGGAGTAGAGTGGTATGTGGTTGAGCAGGATGTCTGCCGCCGCGACCCGTTTGAAAGTGTGAAGATCAGCCTGGATTACCTGCTGCCTTATGCAAAGGAGGATTCCTTGTGAGCAGGAAAGACGGAATGATGTATGCCCCTTCCCATGAAAGCAAACCTGTTGTAAAACCCGGCGAATTTGTTATCGCCGCCATGGCCCTGGATCACGGTCATATTTATGGTATGTGCAATGGGCTGGTCGAAGCGGGAGCACAGTTGAAGTGGGTATATGATCCTGATCCCGCCAAAGTAAAGGCATTCCTGGAACGTTATCCGGGCGCTCTGCCCGCCCGCTCTGCCGCTGAAATCCTGGAGGACCCCGAGGTGCATCTCGTGGCCGCTGCCGCTGTTCCTTCCGAACGTGGTCCGCTGGGTGTGAAGGTTATGGGGGCCGGCAAAGATTATTTTACGGACAAAGCTCCTTTTACATCGCTGGAACAGCTGGGAGCTGCCCGCATTCAGGCCGAGTCCACCAAGCAGAAATATATGGTGTATTACAGCGAGCGGCTTCATGTAGAGAGTGCTGTATATGCAGGAGAGCTGATCCGGCAAGGTGCGATTGGCCGCGTTCTCCAGGTCATCGGGATGGGGCCGCACCGCTTAAATGCCCCCAGCCGTCCGGACTGGTTCTTCCAGCGCGAGAAATATGGCGGAATTTTGTGCGATATCGGGAGCCATCAGATAGAGCAGTTTCTCTTTTATAGCGGCTGCCGGGAGGCTACGGTACTTCACAGCAAAGTCGCCAACTATAATAACAGTGCCTACCCGGAACTGGAGGACTTTGGAGATGCAACCCTGGTGGGAGACAACGGGGCTACGCAATATTTTCGTGTAGACTGGTTTACGCCGGACGGTCTGGGAACCTGGGGGGATGGCCGTACCATCATCATGGGGACCAAAGGTTATATCGAGCTGCGAAAATACAGTGACATTGCCCGTTCAAATACGGGGGATCATGTGTATTGGGTGGATTCGCAAGGGGAGCATTATGAGCAGGTAAGGGGGAAGATCGGTTTTCCTTTCTTCGGGGAGCTGATCCTGGACTGCCTGCATCGGACGGAGCATGCCATGACGCAAGCCCATGCCTTCAAAGCGGCAGAATTATGTCTTATCGCTCAGGCTCAGGCTGTCAATCTGACACCCGAGACCTTAAGATAACAACGCGCCGACATAATGAAGATCGGATGGTGCTATAGATGAAAGAACTTGGAGCAGCCATTATCGGCTGCGGAGCCATATTCCCCTTGCATGCCAAGGCGATTCAGGCCACAAAGGGAGTGACACTGCTAGCGGCTGTAGACCGGGAGGTTTCCTTAGCAGAGCAGGCAGGACACGAATTCGGTTGCCTGGCTGTAAGTGATTACCGCGAGCTGCTGAGCAATCCGGATATAGACGTTGTGCATTTATGCACTCCCCATCACTTGCATGCAGAAATGGCCATTGAATTCCTGGCTGCGGGCAAACATGTGCTCACCGAGAAACCGATGGCCGTCAACCTGGCTGCGGCGCAGCGTATGCTTGAAGCGGAGAAGCGCAGTAATGCACAGCTCGGCATCGTATTCCAGAACCGTTATAACGAGGCTTCGCTTAGCATCAAAAAGATCATAGAATCCGGACAATTGGGCCAGCTGGTGTGTATGAAAGGCATTGTTACTTGGCACAGGAGCAAAGAGTATTACACAGGTAGTCCATGGCGGGGCCGTACTGAAACCGAAGGCGGCGGCGTGCTGATGAACCAGACCATCCATACGCTCGATCTGCTGCAATGGTTCGGCGGGGAAATCGCCTCGGTCCGGGGTTCTGTAACCACAGATGCGCTGGATGGAATCATTGAAGTGGAAGATACGGCCCATGCCTACATTATCTTCAGGAATAAGGCCACCGCCTTGTTCTACGGAACGAACGCGTATCGCGTCAACTCTCCGGTTGAGCTGGAGCTGGTATTTGAACAAGGGTCCCTTCATTTACGCAGAGATCACCTATATCTATGGCAAGAGGGAAAGGAAACACTGTTATGCGAACCCAGCTTCGCAGTAACCGAAGGGAAATCTTATTGGGGAACCGGACATAACCGTCTGATTCAGGATTTCTACGACCATCTCGCGTCAGGCCGTGAATTCTGGCTGAATGGTGCCGAAGGCATCAAGTCGCTGGAGTTGATTGCGGGCATTTACAGTTCTTCGATGACTAATTAGACTTGACCCCTCTGCCCCAATCCGTGTTAAATAGAGTAGACACATGATGGAACGCGAGAGAGGGAATAGACAATGGAACGGGCAATGTTTGCAGGAGGCTGCTTTTGGTGTATGGTTACACCTTTTGAAGAGCTTCCGGGAATTCACGGAATCGTCTCGGGGTATGCTGGGGGTTCGGTCGTGAATCCAACTTATGAACAGGTGAAGACTGGGACTACAGGTCATTATGAAGTTGTACAAATTACGTACGATCCGGAGCTGTTTTCTTATGAGCAGCTGCTTGAGCTGTATTGGCCGCAAATCGATCCGACCGATGACGGCGGGCAATTCCAGGATAGAGGGAGCCAGTACCGGACGGCAATTTTTTACTATTCGGATGATCAACGGATGTCTGCCCTTGTCTCCAAAAGCAAGGTAGTGCTCAGTAAACGGTTTCAGGGTCCGGTCGTAACGGGAATCCTGCCAGCCCCCACCTTTTACCGGGCGGAAGAATTCCACCAGGATTATCACAAAAAAAATCCCAAACACTACAAAGAAGACCGGGAACAATCCGGCCGGGATTCATTTATTACCAAACACTGGTAGAGTGTTGATGTAATTGTAGAGAGGTGTCTCATTAGCCATGCGAATGGCTGCTGAGGCACCTTTTGTTAATCAGCCATGAATTGTACGTTTTTTTGCGGAACCCCGGCTTTGCTTCATACTTTCTACACATTTGCCCCATATACTACGGACGCTGATGCTACAATTAATAGGCCGAGACAGACCTGTGTTCAATATAAACAACAACTACACTGTAGAAGGTGACCCTATGTCAAAGATCCAGGCACTGATCGTAGACGATGAATGGAATATGAGAAATTTACTGCGGATATACTTACGGAAGGAAGGTTTTGAGACATCTGAAGCTGCAACTGGACAGGAAGCGCTGGCCTGGGTGAACAAGCAATTCTTTGATGTTATATTGCTGGACGTGATGATGCCGGACATGGACGGCTGGCAGGTTTGCAAGGCCATCCGGGAGACCGCTTTGGTCCCCATCTTGATGCTCACGGCCCGCTCGGAGACGAAAGACAAGGTCAAGGGGCTGGGAATCGGTGCAGATGACTATCTCACCAAACCGTTTGAACCGCAAGAGTTGCTGGCCCGGATATATTCGCTTTTGCGGCGGTCCTCACTGACTCCTCTGGCCAGGCCACAGGATCATTCGCTGAAATTCTCCGGGCTCACTATTTCTCCGGAAGCCCGGGAAGTGCATATTTTGGGAAGGGCTGTAGATTTTACGCAGAAAGAATTTGACTTATTGTCTACATTGGCCAATAGCGGACAACGTGTGTTTACGAGGGATGAACTCTTCTTCTGAAGAGATGATCAGAACCTTCGCAGAATTCTCTAAAGTCAGTATATTCATGATCGCACAGGACCTGGAGATCAAGCTTCATTCAGGGGGACATGATTCTGCTGACCGCTCTTTTATCCGCATGGGAGAGGTGCAGCATATTTTCTCCGGTGAACAGGTAAGCTTTTTGTATAAAGATCCTGAAGGGCACCGATATTTTGTCAACGGACAACCTATCAAGGACAGAGGAAAGGTTCGGTCCGCTCTTTATGTGATGTCTTCCGCAGCCAGCATGGAACAATCACTCAAAGGTGTGCGTAATATTCTGCTGCTAACGGGGGTGGGCGCATTTATCCTGGCATTCGGTATTACATGGGTTATAGCGCGGATACTGTCAAGGCCACTGGTACAAATGCAGCAAGCTACCCGCAGAATTGCCATCGGTGATCTGGAGCATCGGCTAAGCATTACAAGCAAAGATGAGCTCGGGTTTCTTGCCGAAGCAATCAACGACCTGGCTATAGATCTGCAGCGGTACCGGGATACCAGGCAGGAGTTCTTCGCCAACATCTCGCATGAGCTGCGTACGCCGATTACGTATTTAGAAGGTTATGCCAAAGTGGTGCGCGACGGCTTGTATGAGACCGAAGAGGAAAAACAGCTGTATCTGGATATCATTTACCAGGAGGCACACCGGATGGAGCATCTGGTTGATGATCTGTTCGAGCTGGCCAAGATGGAAGAAGGCAAAATTTCACTTACTCCGGTGTGGGTCGATTTCTCCGCGTTGGTACAACAAGCTGTCCGCAAAATGGAGTTGAAGGTCAATGAGAAGGGAATAAAACTCTTTGTCACTCTCAGGGGAGAGCCCTTTCAGATCCAGGGTGAGGAAAAGAGGTTGGAGCAGGTGATACTAAATATCCTGGAGAATGCTGTGCGTTACACCGAGCAGGGCCAGATCCATGTTCAGCTGAGCTTCACTGCCGATTCCCTGTTATTCAGTGTAGAGGATACCGGAATTGGCATTCCGGAGGAGGAGCTCCCCTTTATTTTTGAGCGTTTCTACCGTGTGGAGAAATCTCGTTCCAGGCAGTATGGAGGTACCGGCCTTGGGCTGGCTATCGTGAACAAACTGGTGCAGCTGCATGGGGGAAACATTGTCTTTACCAGCCAAGTCGGTGTAGGGACCTGTTGTACAGTCCAGTTCCCCAAGAAATGGGATGAAGCTCTTCCGGAAACCGAGGATAAATAGAACAAGAGACTACGCTGCTATAGCGGAGTCTCTTTGTGTTCTAAACCGATCAGTGGCCCATTCCTGCCATGCTGCCCATAATTTCCGGATTGACCATTCCAAATATCATCGCAATATGCGCCACCACCAGAAAACCGCTGATCAAGAGGAAATGAAGCTTCATCTGCCCCTCTTCCGTCCGTTTGCGGGCGATAAGCCTCAGATCTAACAGCGCTAACGGCAGCAGGAAAAGTACACCACTTAAATAAAAGCCCACAGCGACCACATCCACCCAGGTATGCCACTCGCCGTTGAGGGTCAGGGGTACAAAAGCTGTTGGAAACAGGTAAAGGAAAATCCCTGTGAAATATAGACCCGCGAGAATACTGCATACCCGGTTAAAGGCTCTCAACGGCCCGTTCCAATTCTTGCTGAAAAGGATCATAAACTCGGTCACGGTGATCGTTTCTGCAAAAATAACGGGAATCGCCATAAACAGAATCAGATTCCAAGGCTGGTTGTCCGCAAGCAGGGACATGTAATGTGTCATATTCATTCTGAAGTCCTCCAGTATCCATTTTCACTGCAGGACTATTCTATAAAATAAATGTGTGGAAAGTATGTTGCGGAGATTGTCCAATGCACGTTCTTCAAGAGAGGGTCAACGCTCTATAAATAGTGTTGCACAGTGCGACTTGCCCCGGTATGATATCACTATTCAGTAGTTTAAAAGAGAGACGATTCTACCGGAGGGAGCAATTACTTAAGTGGATGAACGACATTTAAAGAACCTGTTATTTGATCTGGATGGCACCTTGACCGATCCCAAAGAAGGTATTACCAAAAGCGTGGAGTACGCGCTGAACAAATTTGATATTCAAGTGGAGCATCTGGATCTGCTGATCCCGTATATTGGCCCGCCTTTATACAATTCCTTCATGGAGCTGAACGCTTTCACCGCTGAACATTCACTTCGGGCGGTGGAGTTCTACCGGGAACGTTACCGCAGTGTAGGTATTTATGAGAATAAAGTCATCGCCGGGATTCCGCAGCTGCTCGAAGAGCTGCAGACGATGGGCTTCGATCTATACGTCGCCACTTCCAAGCCAACGGTATTCGCAGAAGAGATTCTGAAGCATTACGGGCTGGATCATTTCTTTAAGCATGTCGGCGGCAGCAATCTGGACGGGACGCGGGCGCTGAAGAAAGACGTTATTCAGTATGTGCTTGACGAGAACTCGCTTCACCCGGAACAGTCACTGATGATCGGTGACCGCAAGCATGATATTATCGGAGCCCAGGCTTGCGGCGTAACCTCGCTGGGTGTCACCTTCGGTTATGGTCCGGAAGAAGAGCTGCTGGCAGCCGGTGCGGATTATATAGCCTATCAGGTTAGTGAAATACGTGAGCTTGTCCTGCAGATAAATTTAAACGAATCTTAAACTAGACCTCCACCCCAATTTAATCTTGCTCCAGTAGTATTGAGAGCATAATAAGAAGCGGGGGAGATCAAAACATGCGTATATTGGAAATGGTTGTATTGGGATTCGGTTTGCTGCTGCTGATCGTGTGTACTGCGGGCAATGGGAAATACCGCAAGATCAGATGGGCGGTAAGTGCCGCAGCCGGGATTGCCTCGGTTCTGCACTTGCTCGTGGAAGGTTACCGGTGGCAGTTGTACCCGGTGTATATCGTTACACTGGTCTTGATTATAACTACACTATTCAGACAAGACGGGGTTAAAAAGACGCGGCGTATCATCCGATATCCTTTGTTGGGCTTCGCCGGCTTGCTGCTTGCGTTATCCGTGTTTCTGGCTGCTGCCATGCCGGTATTTAAGCTGCCCAAGCCGGATGGGGAAGAGGCCGTTGGAACAGTGAGCTATCAGTGGACAGATCAAGAACGGCTGGAGTCCTACACGCCTGAGCCGAAGGATGTACGTAAGCTAATGGTCCAAATGTGGTATCCCGCCAAGACGGTGAACGGAACGCCAATGACTGTGTTTCCGGAAGAGCCGGCGCTTTTTCGGGAATATATGAACGTGTTCGCTGAGTCGATGCATTTACCCGGCTTTGCGCTCGATTATTGGAAATATGCCCGCAGCAACTCTTTTGAAGAGGCTCCGGTACAAGCTGCAGAACGTCCCTACCCGCTGATTATCATCAACCATGGTATGGGCACCTCCGGATTATTGCAAACTTCACAAGCGGAGCACCTTGCCAGTCATGGCTACATTGTAGTGGCTATTGATCATACATACAGCACCGCGGCAACAGCATTCCCGGATGGCACAGTAACCAATTTCCGTTCAGAGACGTCCTCGGATGACTTCTTCGGCAGTGCAGGCGCAATCGGTGAGCTATGGACACAGGATGTTGCCTTCGTAATCCGTCAGCTGGAGGCCATGAATTCAGGGCAGGTGCAAAGTCCGTTTGCAGGCTGCATGGATATGAATAATATCGGCACTATGGGACATTCCTTCGGTGGAGCAACCGCCTTTGAAGCTGTCTATTCTATAGAGTCCATCAAAGCGGGAATTAACATGGATGGGACCCTGTTCACTGTCGATAACCGCAGTCAAATCAACAAACCGTTTATGTTCTTACAATCCGATAATGCTGTCCAAATAAAAGAAGCCTACGATAAGGATACCCTTCCGGATAACGTGCGGGAGCACCTGCTCAAAGAAATGGATATTATCAATCGGGTAGTAGAGCGGGGCGGATTTCACCTGCGCATCAAGGGCAGCGCACATTACAATTTTACAGATCTGCAGCTCTATTCTCCCTTGATAAAATACACCGGAATGACCGGGGACATCGAAGGACACCGTGGAGCCGATATTGTAAACCGTTATGTGCTTGATTTCTTCAACCACTATTTGAAGGGAACGGGCGGTGAACTGCTGAGCGGACCCCGCAAAGATTATCCGGAAGTGGAATTTCAGCAAACCACCATGAATAAGGGAGTGTTCTAGGCAATGTCAATGTCAATGTCAACATCCAACCAATTGCTTGAAGTCCTGCAAGGCGAAAAGGTATTGCTGGCTCCCATGACAGAGAGTCATCGTTCCGGGCTGATGGACGTGCTGCAAAACCCGCAAATCTGGGAATTTACATGGAGAAAGATCACCACAGCCGAGCAAGTAGATCAGTTGATCGATACTGCTTTAATGAATAAAGAGAACGGGACAGAGCTTCCTTTTACGATGATAGAGAAATCTACCGGACGCATTATCGGGACCACCCGCCTTTTTCTCAAGGAAGCCCAGCACCGGAATGCCGAAATTGGCTGCACCTGGATCTCCCCGGATTACTGGAGAACAAAGGTGAACACCGAGGCCAAGTCGCTGCTGCTGCATTATGTTTTTGAACAACTGGCTTATCTGCGGGTGCAATTCTCCGTCAGCGGGTATAATCTGCGGTCTCAACAGGCCGTTGCACGTTTGGGGGCTGTCAAAGAAGGGGTACTGCGCAAAAACCGCATCAAAACTGACGGGACCATTCATGATAATGTCATCTTCAGCATCCTGGATGCAGAATGGCCGGCGGTGAAGGAGAATTTAAATTATTTGCTGAATGTGAAATATTCTTAATCATCTCCCCTAAATTGTGGTATATAGTATCAAGACCACAAAAGTCGTACAGTGGGATTTCCGAGGGGGCGTATCAATGAAAAAGAAAAAGAAAGCAATTATACTAATGGCGGCATTGCTGCTTCCGGGTTTGTGGAGTGCTGGACCAACCGGAATGGATAAGGTCTCGGCGGCTGGTTCCCATGCCAGGCTTATAGAAACAGCTGCTCCGGCAGCCCAAGGCCCAACAACAGATTTGAAAGGGGCCGTAAACGGCAATCTGCCGATTCACATGACAATTAAGGTGGAGCCGGGAGGCAAAGCGACTGGCAGCTACTACTATGACAAACACAAGAAGACCATTCGCCTGACTGGAAATGTCTACAAAAATCAGGTAACCCTCAATGAATATGATGCCAAAGGTACAGAAACCGGCCGGTTCCAGGGCTGGTGGTTCCCGTCTACCGGCTTTGTCGGGGTATGGATCAGTCCGGACGGCAGTCGTCAGCTCCCCGTCGAGGCTTTGACGGCAGCGGCTGCTGCCAATCTCAAGAATCCTTCCGCGGCAGACTGGACCGGTGAATGGAATATGACCGCAGAGATCCCTTTCAGGAATGCCAGGGTACAAATCAGCGGCATCCAAAAAGATAAGCTCACCTTCACGATTGGTGCCCAGGACGGCGGCCATTCCGGCATCATCGATGAAGGCTCCGCCTATCTGCGCAACCGGATTGCCATCTACAAAGAGAATGACGGCTCTGTGGTCTTTTTCTATTTGCTGAATAACCAACTATATGTTGTAAGTCCATCCCCGGTATACTCTGCAGGAGCTAATGTTACCTATACCGGAGCGTATTATAAAGGCCCGGCTAAAGACAGCATTTTCACCTTAAAGGATCTGGGTGTCTTTAAGACGAATGCGGAGGATAAGGCTTTCCGTAAGGTGGTGGGCGATGATTATGAACTCTTTTTGTCCAGTATGCAATTATTGACGCGGGAGAAGGATCAGGACGGATTAAAGGCTACAGTGGTCAAAGGCGGGGTACGCGGATTGTTCACTGTTATGGAAGCTATTGTAATGTATGATGCCAAAGGCCATTATTGGGCTGCGGTGATAGGCAGTCAAAATACCGACAGTGAGGAAGTAGAACTCCCGCAGGTCCAGTTCTACACCAATGTCCCGGGAACCACCAAACTTCCCAAAACCATTGATACGTGGAGACAAAGCTTTCCCGAATATAAAGTCATCTTTATGAATAAATAAGGTTCCATAACACGAATCGAAATAGCCAGATTCATATATTATTGCTATAATAGAAACATATATTCGTGCCTGGATTGTTTGCACAGGCTGCGAAGCCTAGCCCAGCATCAGCCTTTAAAAGGTGGGAATAGATGGCGCATTCGAAAGCCACCTCATGGGAGGCACGCTGTAAGCCTAGGGCGGAGATTGCTAGAGTGCACTTTATACATCAGGATGGGCAAAAGTTGGCTCGTTTTAGGATTTCAGTGTATTGGGTGCAGCAGAAACCGCAGCATTAGCCGAAAAGTGCCTTATGGCTATCCTTTGAATGTACAAAATACATCATGATGGATGTTAGAGCCTCGTTTAAACTATTCTGATGTACGATATACATCAGAACGGATCGAAGGCTGGTGACGAACGCTAATCCATATCAAACAGCCTTCAGTCAGGCTTTCCTTATTTTAATCTGATGCTGCACTAGCCCATATTCATCCCGTCAGGGAGCAGATATGGGTTTATGTTTTTTTGTGAGGGTGATTCTGTGAAATCCATGCTGCTGCAAGTATTGGAGCAAAGATTTGGTGCTGTTCGCAGGTCCAGGCGGAAAGTGGAGCTAACCTCTCTGGAAAAGGACTTGATTCGTTCATTCGGAGCTCCTGTGGATTATGAACGGGCCGGCGGATTTCAGAGCATGGCTTCCTGTCTGGAGGAGCTTGCGGCAGAAGGATGTTTAACGCCGGTTAAGTCCAGCTCCAAAAGCTTCAAGTCTCCATTTATACATACCCGATACTGGTTAGCCGAAAGCCTCCCGCTACAGGCGGGTTGGGATCATTCTGCCATGTTAAGCCTAAGGAAGAAGCTCGATCTGGACTACTTTGAGAAGCATCCGGAAGGACAAACTCCGGAGACCTGGAGTAGGCTGGAACGGCTCTATACATTTATGCTTTTGGCGGAAAGCCGCGAATACATCACTAGGGAAGAACGGTCGCTGGAGCTGTTCGGGCAGGAGAAATGGCTTTCCGAACCGGAAGGCAGACAGCTGCTAACCAGGCTTGGTCTGTCTCTGGACAGCCTGAAGGCAGTAAATGCCCATGAGCCTTTTATCTATTACATCCGTCATTCGCAGACTGTCCGGAACATTCTGATTGCGGAGAACAAATCCTTTTTCCACTCCTCCAAACGGCTGATATGCAGCGGACTTTCGATTTGCGGTCTGTCTGTAGACCTGCTGATTTATGGTGAGGGCTGGAAAATTGACCGCAGTCTGCTTTTTCTGGAAGAGATCGAGATTGATCCCGGGCAAGTCAGCTTGTATTATGCCGGGGATATGGACAAGGCGGGCTGGAATATTTATGGAAAGCTGAAGTTCAGCTATCCAGAGTTGAATCTGCAGCTCGCAGCTCCGATTTATGAACAGATGATGTATTATGGCGAGTTTGGCTATCCCTATGACAATGACAAGGAACAGTTATGCAATCCGGCTCACCTGGAGTTGGTGCGGCAGGAGCTTTCCGCATACCCGGAGCTGCTCCGATATGCAGAGTGGCTGCTTGCGGTGAACCTGCGGGTTCCACAGGAAGTCTTAAATTATGAAGTGATGGCGAGGTTGGCACAAGAATGAACTGGTCTGATTTTGGTGAACGGAACAAACGGCTCAATCCCCTATGGAATCTGGGAGCAGGCATGAACCTTGGCGATATTCAGCCCTATAAAGAAATGATTGCTTTAAGTGTGCTGCTGCAAGTCTATTATCTGGAGCTGGAATCCAATGAGCGAAGATCCCGGGAGGATTTTACCACTTTGGCCTGGACTGCGCTGGAACGGTTTGGCATCGCCCATCTCGGAACGGCTGAATCGGTGGAGCGGCTGGTGGACGGACTGCTGTGGAGCGGGAACGGCGGAGACTTTGAGTCCTTCTATTATGATGATTTGACCGGGCAGATGTCTGTGCAGAAATATAAATATTTTGCCGTAGATGAGGATGCTACTCGCAGCAGCTGGGAAGAGAACGGGCGGACGATCTACAGGCTCTCCGAGTATGCGATGGAGCTTATCTTCATGAGCCATGAGATTATTGATGAATTCCAGATCAGCATCAAGCTGCTGGAGATTCAGATGCATATCAAACACGGACGGGTAACGCGGGCCCTGCAGGACGTGAATGAACTGGTCTCCCGGGTCCGCAAAATGACGCAGCAGCAGCAGGAATACCGGAACGCTCTGCGCCGTAATCCCAAGCATATATTCAGCGAGCTTGGAGTGGCCCGGCATCGGCGGCTGGAGGAAATCAATCAGCAATTCGACGAGGAACGCAAGCATTTTGACAATATCCATCGTTCGCTGGCCAGACTCGCGAATGATGAGAAGGACGTTATTGATTTCAATGAAATCCGCTTGCTCTCCGAGCGGGTCGAGCTCTCCAGACGGGTGCATGATGAGCTGGCTGAGGTGGTTCTGAATATTTTTGAGATGGAGACCAATCTGAGGCTGAATTACCCGGAATTGTTCTGGGGAGCCTCCGGCTTTAACTTCCGTACCCATGTGTGGGAAGAATGGGTCAAGGAGGAAGGTTTGCCTGACGGAGACGGCCTTGAGCTGTTGATAGGCGGACTGTTCGCGCCGGTCCAGGACTTTATCTACCCGCTGCCCTGGGCCTGGGAGGAACAGGAGATCGGCTTCATCCCCGAATTATTGGCCGATGATCCGGACGAAGCGGGAGAGGCGGAGCCTGCTGTATATATTCCGAGAGGTATTCCCTGGGCAGAAGTAGTGGATTTGTGGCAGCCCGTTTTTACGACATTGCTGGAAGAGGGAAGCTATACATTCAGCGCCGCGGCTTTGCCCCCTCAAGAACAGCAGAGATGGGCACGTACACCGGACGCGGTCGATTTATGGGTGCAGTTTTTTCATACGGAAATTACGGTTCAGGAACAGGCGGAGGAAGGCGGAGGAGCCGCAGACGAATGTCAGCAGCTGGTTCGTCAGCTGCTTGCGGAGCATCCGCAGTTTGAGAGCCTGCGCGGGAAGCGGCTCCGCGCGTTCATTGCCTCCGGACAGACGGAACTGGTACGCTTGCCCGGTCTGGAACTGAGCCCTTATACCCTTACGATTGTAGAAAGGTGAGAACATACAGCATGAGTTATTCGCTTGAACAAATGCAGCAGGCTTCACGGCTATATTTTGAGTTGCTCCGCAAAAAGGTCATTCCTCTGGATGATCCAGCAGCAACGGAATGCCTCCAGGATGCCGGGGCTTATGATGCGCTGCAATATATCGCCAAAGAAGGCGGATGCCGCGTAATGAATTCAGGCCACCGTCTTCATCTGCTGGTCAACCCGCTGGGATCGGTGTTTGCCACCAACTTTACTCAGCTGAAGAACAAATACTCCCGGATTGAACGCAAAGCGCATTTACATACCATCAACATCATTATTCTCGTATTTCTGGCCGAAATGGATCAGGATGAGACTCACTTCAAAGCGGGACAGGACAGTATGTCCTACCTTCAAATTGCCGATCAGGTGTCCTCGCTGTTCCAAACCTGGCTGCAGCTGGATCAGGACGGACGGTTCAGCCAGCAGTGGCGGCTGGATATTCAGGCCATGCACAAGATATGGAGTAGCCTGTATATGCAGACCAAAAGCCAGGAGGAAAGCGATCTGCTGACACGGGGGTCCAATTCACGGATCGGGCTGATTCATGAAGGAATGAAGCTGCTGGAAGAAGAGAAGCTGGTCTTTATCTCGGAGACAGAGAAACGGATTTTCCCCCGGGAAGAGCTGTACGAGCGCATGCGTTACCTGTACCACGATGTGGACCGGTACCAGGAATTAAAGGCGCTGATCGGACGAACTTTAGCCGGGAAGGACGGTGAACCCCATGCCGCGCATTGAACGCATCCGCATAACCGGACTTAAATACGAAAAAATGCTCAAGAAATACGACGATATGGTCCTGGATCTCTGCAACGAGGACGGGCCTGCCAATACGCTGATTACGCTGATGAACGGCGGCGGGAAAGGCGTGCTTCTACAGTCCATTTTTCAGCTGCTCATTCCCAAGACCCCTTGGGGGAAAGACAGTGAGAACCAGGTGGAGGCCTTTTTCCATAATCACAAAAAACAGCTCAGACCCTATACCTTTCATGTAGCGATCGAATGGCGTCTCGATAACAGCGAACAAAGTGTCTATATGACCACAGGCATAGCCATGACTGCCCATAACTCACTTGACCAGCAGGACATCAAGGTGGACTATTTGCTGTATGCCATCAATGATTATGGGGAAGCAGCAGACATCACGTTGTCCAGCCTGCCCTTGTTTGACGAAGAAACGGCAGAACCAGCCAGCTTTGAAACGATCCAGCAGTTTGTGCGTGACCGGCGGGGCGAAATCATCCCTTTCGGCAGCCACAGCGCTGACATGCGGAGATATTACGATTTCCTGGCGACCCGGGATATCCACATTGCCGAGTGGCGCAATATGCGGCGGATCAATGGCGAAGAGGGCGGCATTAAGGGATATTTCAAAAAAAATGATGCCTTCACCAACCATAATCTGTTCGAAAAGCTGATCATTCCCGAAATCGGCTCAAGCCTGAACGAAGGACTGCGGGAAGATGACAATACCCTGCAGCGCATGTTCATCGATGCGGCCACCGTAGCCCAGCGGCTGCCCATGCTGGAACAGCGGGAGCAGGCTTACCGTGAATTTCTGGAATTGGCGGCCCCGCTCTATTGTCTGGTGAACCAGGGTGCGGAAGTGGAGCAACGCGTACAGGAGGCTGAGCGGCTTGGCCGGCAGATCTATACCGTACTGCTGGACGAGCTGCGGTATGCCGAGAACGAACGAAGCAGGACTGCGGAGGAGCTGGCAGGACATTATCTGGAGGCCAAACAGCTGCGTTTTGAGGCGGACAATCTTAAGTATCTGCGCAGCAAGGAAGAAACAGAGCAGAAACAGCAGGAAGCCAAACGGCTTGGCGACGATCAGGCAAGGGCACGTTCCCGGCTCGACGATTCCAAAACGCAGGAGAAAAAGCTTGAAGTAGATTATTATCTCGCCAAACGTCAGCTTCACACCCGGCAAATCGAGCAGTGGCAAAAAGAAATTCAAGCCATTGAAGGCTCTCTGGAGATCAAGGAACGCCAGGAAGTTATCCACACTGTGAAAGAGGAGCTGCGGCAGCAGTGGGACAAGGTCTATCGCCTCTGGCAGCAGACGCTTGCGGGATTTGGGGTTTCCCGGCGCTCCCTGGCTGCTGAAGAAAGTTTGCTCCGCAAGGAACGCGAACGTTTCCTGCTGGAGCTCGCAGGCCTCGACAACCGGCTGGGTGAACTCACCGTTGCCATCCGGCGATATACCGAAGAGATGGGGGAATTCTCCGCCCGTTACGGCACGGAAGCAGCCAACGCACCGGCAGCGGCGCTTCAGCGGACATGGAGTTCCGCCCGCAGCATTGCGGACCGGATAGCCAGTCTGGAAGAACAGCGCAAGGAAGCCGAAGCCGGCAAATTGGCCCTGCATAAGCAACATGCCGAACTTCAGGAGAAACGCCGTGTCTCGGAGCGGGAGCTGGAACAGCTCGAACGCCTGCTGGAGATGCAGCTCGGCAAAGAATCGCAGATCTGGTCACAGCTAGTAGTGCTGATTGAAATGTATGAAGAGCATAACCGCTTTGGGGCCACGGGTCTTTTTGAAGAGAAAGATTCCATACCGGGCAGGTTTATCCGCAAAATCGATGAAGTCGAGCAGCAGACGAAACGGCTCAGACGGCATTATTATCACCAGCTGCTGGATGTAGAGCTGCAGACTGAAAGCTACTGGCTCCCAAATTCCGATATTATGGCCATCAAGGACATGCTGGACGCGCTGAAGATCCAGTCACTGCCGGGCAGTTCCTATCTGAATGACCGTCCATATCTTGAACGGGAAGAAGAGCTGGAACGTCATCCCATGCTTCCGTATGGACTGATCCTGACCCGGCGGGAAGCTGACCGGATTCCGCCGGATCTGCTGAAGGATACGCTGCTGAAGTCAGCGGTTCCGCTTTTTATCCGCGAGGATATGGGGGAAGCTGCCGCGAGTTCTTTCCTGTTCCTCTCCAATCAAGGTCCGCAAATGGTTCTGCAGCCTGACCGGTTCCTGAACTGGAAAAATGGAATCCAGGCTAAGCTCAAGGAGCAGGAACAGGAGCTTCAGGATTCAGAAGCTTACTTGGCCAAATTGAAGTCATCCCGCCTGGAGTTTGAACGTATCTTCCAAAGTGACAACTCCGTGACACTTGCCGGCAGGCAGCAGCAGTTGACCGTGCAGCACGAAGAAATACAGCGGAGTACACATGCGCTGAATGTCGAGCTTGAAGCAAACGAAGACTTGCTTATCCAAATTGGCCGGGAGCTCAGCGAAAATGAGGTTATGCACAAGGAGCATGAACAAAAAACGGCTGCCCTGCAGGAGTGGATAGAACGGAGCAAGCGGCAGGAGCTGGATTATAAAGAGAAGCAAAAAAACACCCAGCTCAAGAGCCAGCTGGGCAAAGAGATTGCTGCAAAAGACCAGCAGCTCGAGCATCTAAGTGTTGCCATCGAAAGTCTCGGCGCGGAGCGTGAACGCTGGATGGGCGATGCCAAATATTCTTTGCTTCCCAGAGTGCAGCAATGTTTTCCCGAAGTTGTATTCCCGTCTGACGTTCTTACCGCTGATGTGGAGAATAATGAGGCAATAGATCCAGGCGAACAGGATCTTCTGCTTCAGCAGCTCAGCCATGTAGAGAGTCTACAGCAGTCGCTTAGCGAGAATCAGGTAGAGATCAAGACCCGGGCGGCCCAGATCAAAGGCGCCAGTGAGAATCTGGCTGAGCTGGAGGCAAGCCTGAATCAGGTTGATGTCTTGTGGCGGAATGCCCCCGAGCCTGTGGATTCAGCCGATGCCATCATGACCGCGAGGACCCGCCAGAAATCGGATACCGCTATGCTGGATGAGGATTACCAGAACATCCATGATGCTTATATCCGCTGCCAGACCGAAATGGAGAATCTGCAGAAGGAACTGCGCAAAGCGGAAAAAACAATCAAAGAAAAACATGAGCGTAGCGTAGAGATCTGGAAAGAGTCCCTGGACCCTAAAGAACAGGACATTCAGTCACGTACGCAGGAGAACGAAAGATTGCTGGCTCTGTGTAAGAGAGGTCTGGAACGGATGGACGCACTGCTCCAAACCATATCCAATCAGGTTAAGATTATGCAGACGCATACCCTGGACCGGGTTCAGGCGCGGGATGTGCCAGAGGAGCTGCGGCTCCGTGTACGGGAAGGCTGCGAGCCGCTGGTCTCCGACTGGCTGGTGCAGAGCAAGGAAAGCCGGGCGGCCCGGGACGAAATTGTCCGAAAAGTGAAGGAAGAGAAACATTCACTCAGTGCGAGATTGGCCAAGAGCGGCTGGAGCGCCGAACTGGAGACCAAGATTCAGGATCGTTTGAACCTCGTCCATTGGGAGGACTTCGCCATTGCAGGGCAGGTTCTTGATTCCATGCTGCGCAGTTCACAAGACCAGATTGAGAGTATCGTCAGCGATAAAGAAAACATGGAGCTGTCCCGCAAAATGTGGGTGGGGCGGGCTTCAAAGCGGGTTGTTCAGATCATTGATATCCTGAAGCGCATGGAGCGGCGGATGATTATCCATAATGAAGGAAACCATGCCTTTCCGCTTGTACGGCTGAATTACAAGAACATTACTGTGCCCAAAACAAGCGATGATGTGGAATCCATGGTGAGCGACTACTTTAACCGCTGTATCCAGGAGCTGCTGCAGAAATACCCCAAGATCGAGCAGGTGCCTGCACTGGCGGTCAAGGAAATCATCAACGATGGCCGGGTAGTCTACGCGGCGCTCCAGAACCGTTTCCCGGTTCTACAGGTCTACAAGCCGGTGACAGAGAATTATTTTCTCTATGCCGCACCGGAAGAATATCATTATTCGGATTGGGAGGTCATTAACCGCGGAGCGCTGGATGAAGCTGTCGGCAGCGGCGGGCAACGCCAATCGGTCCAACTGCTGGTAGCCATGATGATTATGACCCACAAACGGGTCAACCGCGAGAACAAAGGCTGGACGGTCTTTTTATATGATAATCCGTTTGGCGAAATGGTCTCGAATAATGTGCTTGACCCCGTGTTTGAAATCTCGAAGGCGCTCAAATTCCAGTGGCTGATCGTCACACCGCCTGAGCTGGTCAAGAACGATGTCAGTGTTCGTTTCGGGGTTTATTGGCAGCTCTATTTTGGAGGGAATAAAGGGGATATGCTGGAATCCACCTTGGTTAAAGGCGGGCGGAAATTGATTCCGGTCTCGCTGTTCTAGATAAACAAATGATGGCTTTTGAATGGGGGGGGTCCGCAAGCCGCAATGGCTGTTGGACGCCCCTTTTGCTTGAAGGGTAGCTGCATTCACCTGCCTATTCTGCAGTATTAAATTTAGAAGAACCTCCTTTTGTGGAAATGCAACTATTCTAGTGATAGTACGTATCCGATAATAGAATAAGGTAATATAAGGGAGGTATAGAGGAGACATGATCCATAAAACCTTAAAAACGATGCTCGCAGCGCTCCTGCTGAGTGTATGGATTCCCACTTTCGGCCTTGCTTCAAGCTCTCTGCCGAAGCATAATAGTTCCTTCTACGTGAACGACTTCGCGGATGTCATTGATCTGAAGAGTGAGAATTTCATGGTGAACTATGGGGTGCAATTACATAAGAAGACTGGAGCACAGGTAGTGGTAGTCACGGTAGATTCCACTCACGGAACTTCGTTAAAGGAATACGCCACCTCATTGTTCAATAAATGGGGCGTGGGGTCTGCCGAGAAGAATAACGGGGTGCTTGTGCTGCTATCCATTCAAGATGATGATTATTGGGCTGTGCAGGGTAAAGGAATTGAGAACACGTTAACGGACGCTAAGATGGGGCAGATTTTGTCCACATACCTGGAACCGGACTTTGCAGCCAAGGGCTACAGCAATGGGGCACGCAAAACCTATGGGGCTTTTATTCAATTCTTTGGCGGAACATGGAACGAATCGCTGAATGCAAGCAGTGTGGTCGCCGACAATGCCGGGGTTTTCAAAAAAGTGACCATCGACTATCTGAATCAATCCGCCAGCAGATATCACGCCACAGCCGGAAGCAGGGTCTATATAGTTACCGTTAAGAATATCGGAGATCAGACCTTGCAGGAGTATACGTATAAGAAATTCGCTTCGGCAGGAGCACGTGCCCAAGATGTGATGCTGGTGCTTGATATTGGAGGCAGCAACTACCATGTGCTGCAAGGGAAGAATATCGATAAGGTTCTGACCAATAATAAAATTAAAGGTATTCTGGACACGGCGCTGGAGCCTTTGTTTGCTGCAAAAGACTATTCCGGCGGGGCTGTCGCAGTCACAAATGTTTTTTATGAGTTCTTTCTTTCCAGAGCCGATAATGGCGTAGCTGTTAGCGCTGTGCCCAATCCGCATGAGGTAGCCGATTACAGCGGTGTTTTAATTTTTGGTTTTGTGATCTTTGTCATCCTAGTCGTGTTAGGCGCAATACGTACCGTTAAGCGCAACCGAAACCTGTCCGAGTATGGCCTTGCCTACAATCCCTACAGTCGGAGGAATGTCCGGCGCTACGGAGCCTGGACGCGGGGTCACGGGTACTGGTATGGTGAACAGTGGAACTATTACCCGCAGCAGATGACTTACGTTGGAAATACCGGCGGAGGCGGTGCTTCGAGTGAAGGTGGCGCTGGGCGTTACTACGGTGGAGACAGTAATCATGGCGGAGGCGGCTCAAGCAGCGGTGGCGGTGCGGGGCGGTATTCCTCGGATGACAACGACAATGACGACTACAGCTCTTCGGGTGACGGGGGCAGTGCAAGCAGCGGTGGCGGCGTAGGCCGCCATTAAATAACGGAGAGGATGGATGAAGAATGGAAGTGAAGAATATCCCTTGGGCAACAGGAACCTGGACGACACCACCCGTGTCAGTATTAGAAGAGGATGGGGCGCTTATTGTTCAAGGCGCGGAAGGCAGCGACTACTGGGAGAAGACATTGTATGAATTCCAGCATACCAATGGTCATGCGCTCCTTGCCCCCTGGGAGGACGACCAAGGAGTTGAAGTCACGTTCCGGCTGGACAGCTTTACGGAATTATATGATCAAGCCGGATTAATGCTCTGGGTGAGCCCTCTGCAATGGATCAAAGCAGGGATTGAGTTGAATGATGGTATCCCACACATAGGCGCAGTAGTCACCGACGAATATTCCGACTGGTCCCTCTCTCCTGTAGCTGAATGGGCAGGAGCAACTGTTACGATCCGGGCTTCACGCATGGGTGATGCCGTCATCATCCGTGCTCGTACTGAGGAGAAGCCATGGCGGACGATCCGGGTAGCGCGCTTTCCGCATACCTCCGGCAAGCAGGCGGGCCCCTTCCTGTGTGCGCCCACCCGTGCAGGCTTTCACGTTACCTTCACTGGTTGGAGGCACACCTTGGCGGATGTTGACTTGCATACCGACCCGCCTGTCTCTTCATAATCTTGCAATATTCGTTAAGAAGCTGAGGCGGCAGGAGAGACCTGTCGTCTTTTGTTGGCCCGTCATAACTTAATTGTATACCCGGATACCGGCCATTGCCGTAGCGTCAGACTTCTATGTATGCTACGATGTTTTCTAGTATGAAAAAGAGCATCATCGGAAAAGGCAGCAGGTTGGGTTAGAGGAGGAATCAGGTTGACACTGCAACAACTCCGCTACGCGATAGAAATCGCCAACAGCGGATCTATGAATGAAGCCGCCAAGCGGCTGTTTGTCTCCCAGCCGAGCCTGTCCAATGCCATTAAAGAGCTGGAGAGCGAGCTTGGCATAACGATCTTTGAACGAACGAACCGCGGGATCAGCGTGTCTGTGGAAGGAATTGAGTTCCTGGGTTATGCCCGCCAAATCATCGAGCAAGCCGAGATTATGGAGAACCGGTACACCGGGAAGAAGCGCAGCCCGGTTTATTTTTCCGTATCCACGCAGCATTATGCCTTTGTTGTGGATGCTTTTGTGAAGCTGATGAAGCTTAGAGAGATTTCCGAATACAATCTAAGTCTGCGGGAAACCCAGACCTATGAGATTATTGAGGACGTGCGGACGCTGCGCAGTGATCTGGGGATTCTCTATATCAATGAAAGCAACTATAAGGTGATGAACAAATTGTTCAGCGACGGGAATCTGAAGTTCACTCCATTGTTCAATACCAATCCTCATGTCTACATAAGAGCCGGACATCCGCTCGCCACGTTTGAATTGATCAGGCTGGAGGATATCCTGCCTTATCCCTATATTACTTTTGAACAGGGGGACAACCATTCCCTGCATTTCTCGGAAGAAATGCTAAGCTTCACCCAAATCGAAAAAAATATTAAAGTAAATGACCGGGCCACGCTGACAAATCTGCTGATGGGGACCGATTGCTACACCGTGGGGACGGGAATTCTGGCATCGGAGTTGAATGGGGAAGCGCTGATCACGATCCCTTTTGAGAGCAGTGAAGTATTCACCGTGGGCTGGATTGCCCATAAAGACCGCAGACCCAGCGAAATCGCCTCCGGCTATATAGAAATCCTGAACGATATCGTTGCCCGGAACTATTTTGACCTAAACCACTTCTTACTATAACGGCAGGAGGAACGTATGATAAGCCCAGTTACCGGAACTCACAGGAATGCTCCACCCTTTCGCTGCGATATCGTCGGCAGCTTCCTGCGTACAGAAGAGATAAAAGAAGCCCGCTTGAAGCATGGCAGCGGGGAGATCACGGCGCAACAGTTATATGAAACGGAGAATGTTGAGATTGGTAAGCTTGTGGAGCAAGAGAAAGCGCTGGGTCTGCAAGTCGTGACGGATGGCGAATTCCGCCGTTCGTGGTGGCATCTGGACTTTTTCCTGGGCATTCAGGGCACGGAGAAGATCAGCTTGAATCAAGGTTCTGTTAAGCCGGAGGCGAGCCGTGCAGAGAGCTTTCGGATTGTGGACAAAATAACGTTCGCAGACCATCCCATGATCCGGCAATTTACTGACTTCCATAAGCTGGCCGGCGGCACTGCCGCCAAGATGACGATTCCTTCCCCGGCATTGTTCCACTTCGTGGAGGATTATAATGGCAACAACGTCTACCCGGACCGAGAGACCCTGTTCACAGATATTATCCGTGTGTATCAGGATGCGGTTCAGGCATTTTATGATGCGGGCTGCCGTTATCTTCAGTTCGATGATACCACCTGGGGTACCCTGTGCAGCGGCAGGCACCGGGCACATCTGCGCAGCCGGGGAATTGATCCCGAGGAGCTCGCGCTGGATTATGTCAGACTCATCAACGAGAGTATTAAGAACCGTCCGCAGGATATGACGATTGCCTTGCATGTCTGCCGGGGCAACTTCCGCTCTACCTGGTTCGCGGCTGGGGGATATGAACCGGTGGCGGAGACTTTATTCGGTCAGGCAGAGGTGGATGCTTTTTTTCTGGAGTATGATAATGAACGCGCCGGAGGCTTTGAGCCGCTCAGATTCATCAAGGATCAATTCGTCGTCCTTGGACTGGTCACCACTAAACATGGCGGACTCGAGAGCAAAGAAATGCTCAAGGCCCGCATTGAAGAGGCGGCACAGGTTGTGGACATCAATAAGCTCTGTCTCAGCACCCAATGCGGGTTCGCTTCTACCGAAGAAGGCAATATACTGACCGAAGAAGAACAATGGGACAAAATACGCCTGGTGATGGAAACCTCACAAGAGATATGGATATAGCCAATCCTAAGAGAAGCAAAGCCGTAAAACGAAAATGTGACGGCTTTGCTTCTGCTAGTATACTAATTCCAGTGCATAGCCTCTGCTGCCCTTTACGAGAGTTAACTAACAAGAGTATAATAAATAACGATTGTTTTTAATCAACGGTGAAAGCGAGCGAGATCATATGGGACGCAAGTGGAATAATATCAAAGAAAAGAAAGCCTCGAAGGATGCTAACACAAGCCGTGTCTATGCAAAATTCGGCGTTGAAATTTATGTAACCGCCAAGAAGGGCGAACCCGATCCTGAAGCCAACCGGGCACTCAAAGTCGTGCTGGAACGGGCCAAGACCTACAACGTCCCTAAAGCTATCATCGACCGGGCATTGGAAAAAGCAAAAGGCAACGGGGAAGAAAGCTATGAAGAGCTTCGCTATGAGGGCTTTGGACCAAGCGGTTCTATGATTATCGTAGATGCATTGACCAACAACGTGAACCGTACCGCTTCTGCTGTACGTTCCGCTTTCAGCAAGAATGGCGGGAATATGGGCGTAAGCGGATCTGTGGCCTATATGTTCGAACCAACAGCGGTCTTTGGCGTCGAAGGCAAAACAGCCGATGAGGTCATGGAGCTCTTGATCGAAGCGGATGTTGATGTCCGTGATGTGCTGGAGGAAGAGGAAGCTGTTATCGTCTATGCCGAGCCGGATCAATTCCATGCCGTTCAGGAAGCATTCAAAGGTGCGGGTGTGACTGAATTTACGGTGGCCGAGCTGACCATGCTGGCTCAGAACTATGTCACTCTTCCTGAAGATGCCCAGGTGCAATTCGAGAAGTTGATTGACGCACTGGAAGATTTAGAGGATGTGCAGCAGGTCTACCACAACCTCGATTCAGAAGAATAACCTGTCTCACAGGAGCTGACTCAAAAGCCATGTAATGGCTGATTGGGCCAGCTCTTGTTGTTTGGAGCAGGAAGGAATATATTGGATATACAAAGGGGTCGCTCCTTCTAAAATGGTTGCTTAACACTTCCATTTCCCAAAGGGCGATTTTTTTGTGATTTTAAAAAGATTCCACACCAAGTGCCCGCGTCTATCCTGCTCAAAAGCGAGGACATTTACGTGTGTTTTACAACAATATTGCTTTCATTTAACGTTCAGCCCTTCGTTAATCCCGCGGCGCAACTCTTCGGCGTACAAATAGTCGCATAAAAAGACTGTCTTGACGGCTTTACCCAGCTCTCCTAAGGCTTGGAAGTTGGATGCTTCAAGTTGTTTCGCGTGAACCGTTTCAAGATAGCTTCCGTCTCGGCGGTACCAAGCCGCAGTGCAGTAGCGTACTTCATCATTTGGTCGTATTGCTGACGGATCAGTTCCCAGTTGATCGGCCTGGTGAGAACCGGCTGGAGGTTAGAATAAGCATCGGCCATGCCGGGTTCGGGTCGGTACAGTTTCTGTGAATGAATCGCCTTGAGACGCAGCATGAGCTGGTATCCCAGCAAATAACAGAAGGCAAAGGCGACTTCGCTCTGCCCGTGGGAATCGACGTAGTTCTTCTCGACTTCCATATCGGTACAGTGGCGAAGCAGTCCCTCCATCATGGCAGCGACTTCCGACGAGCAACATGATTTGAGTTGCGAGTAAATGCACGTTGAATTTTTCTCAACATGCCAGTAAATCATCACACCGCGGCCTCGGTACCGGATGTGCCATTCCGTCATGAGGTTCTGATCCCATGCGCCGAATTTCTTAGAGTCTGACGCTCAGGACGTTGTACCCTCACCCCAAACCTCTTGCATCCTCACCTTGAAAATGTGGTTGACGACATCGGCTATGGCATTTCGCAAATTGTCTTTATGAATGAACTTGTGTCTTACATACAGCAAGTCCTTATAGGACTCGCCATGATCCCCAGCACTCACACGTTTTAAGCCCGTGTTGGTTCCAAGGCCGTAGAGCGAGAGAATGAGTCTTTTTTGCAGTGTCTCCCGATCCAAAATTTCTCGATTGGCAACTGTCTTAAATTGTTCAGTGAATCCAATTCGCAGGTCCGTTTCTTTCATGATGTCGAGCAGGCTCGTCATTGGCCAGCGTCGAAGCAACTCGCCTTTTAATCGGGGTAGGTTCATCGGCTCCGCTTGGGGCTCCAGAGGTGAAACTCCGATCCAACCGCCCGCTTTTTCTGTAATGCGACCTTTGGATTCTTTGGCATCCCGGCATTTAGCTTCTCCAGCCCCTCGCTCATCGCTTGTTTCAGCGTCGTAATAAAGGCTTCCGCATCGAGCGGATGTTTCAATGCTTTGTAGTTCTCTTCCCGGCGCTCTTCAAAATCAGCGGGCAGGTCTTTGTCCGGATCACGGTATCGATTTGCGCCCACGACCCATACTTCTTTGCAGCGTAGTTTGTCACGCAGCGCTTGAAGGGCGCTGATTTCATAATTTATCCGATTAATGCGTTCCTGTCCATTATCGTCCTTCTCGACTACGATATCTCGGTTCACGCGATTGACGCCGTCAATCGGGCTATTCTCGAAGGAGGGGAAGTAATGTAACCCTGAGTCCGCATAATTTTGGAATTAGTTGCACAAACAAACGCGTAATCCTTCTTTGGGATAAGGCTCTGACATGGATGTGTACATACATTTACTGATTATAGTGTCCGGAGGTATAACGACAGGCTGGTTTCTCAAAATTTTTCAACAAAAAATGACATGGGTAGGTTCAATTTGGGCGTATTGTTGTTTGTGATTTAGATAACATAAAGTTAACCTTGTTCATAAATAATGTTAATTTTATGTCATTCATCGCTTTAATTGCTCTGATATAATTTCTGCTAGGTAGATGAAAGGGGAATATAGTGTTGAAAAATGAGCTTGGTATAGTAATGTTGTTGAGTGCCGTTTTTTGCTTTCAGGATGTGGATCAGATAAGCCTACAACGGTTACGCGAGGTGCGAGCGAGCTCCCAGTTAACAAGTAACAACTCAACCGGAACAAAATACTGAGGCAAAACTGATAAAAGCATCGGAAAATAAAGAAAAAGTATCGCCCCATTTGTTATACAGCAGTGAAGGATTACTCGCTGTATGGAAGTAGCTTTTAGCACATGGTGATATAAAAACGATGGAACAGGAGATTTTAATCCATACGGGGATTAATTCAGTTAGCAAGCGAGTAAACATGCGAAAACATAACTTTATAGTAGGAGTGTGAGATATGAAAAAAACATTATTGGCTTGTATTATGATAATGTTGATGCTAGCATCGGCTTGTGGAAATGTTGAAAAGACATCAAATCCAAATACTTCTAGTGAGCCTAAACCTGAAACTCAGGAGGCTATTATTCAAAAAAACACATCCGATGATTGTACTGTAGAACGTATAAGTTTGGATAGTGAAACTGAAAAATATTTCTATGGAAATTGGAAAGTTGAGAAGCTTTTAGGATTTGCAAATTCATATAATGATGCTTCTGAATATCCAACAGGGCAAAAATTTATTGGAGATGAAATTATAATCAAAAAAGACTTTTTTTCATCAAAAGGACTTAAAAAGTATAAGAAATATCAATATGAACTAAAAAATCCATTATATCAGATTACAGCGACATGCAATAACTCTGACTCTTTTTATAGATTATATAAAATAGATATCCCAGACTTAAATATAAATGATGTAGTAAAAGCAATAGATATAAGTGACCCTTCTACAAAAATGCTCATACCTGTAGGTTTAAGTTTTTTTGTTGTTAATAACGATAGGCTTATCTTGTTATCAGAGGCAACTATTTTTGAGCTTAAAAAAATTACTGATTAAATGAATGCGATTCTGAAAATGCCTGTGAATATAATTTTTTAAACAAGAAAGGTCAGCCTTTAGGCTGACCTTTCTTGTTTATGTCGTAAAACGATTAAACTACAGCATTTTGGCTAAGGCTGTGTCCGGCAAGCTGGCTGTCAAGGGCAATTTCAAGCAATCCGGCAAGGGCACACTGGTTCTGAACGTGGGCAAGGACAGTCCTCGTTTTTTTGTATAGCTCGTTTGAGTCATGCTCCAATCAACAATAACAGGTATACTTATCTGAATGTTTGGAAAAATTAGGGTTGAATTTACTCAAGGGGGTGAACAATGGTTACAACCAGAACAACCTGGCAGACTGCATCTAGAGTAAGGCGGGCCCTGATACCGCTTATCCTGTTTTTTCTGATAATGCCTGTTTCCTATGGCACGGTCAGGGCCAATACCAAACCGGAAGCGATTCCACTGCAGCCGATTATAGATGCGGCGAACTCTGGAGATACGCTCACGCTCGAACCCGGAACGTACCTTGGGCCAATCCACATTGACAAAAGACTGACGATAAGCGGGGGCGGGCGATCAACACTCTTAAACCCTTCTCCCAAGGCAGAGGTAGCTGTGCTGATCCGTTCGGACGGTGTGCAGCTCCAGAATCTGAACATTCAGCAAGATAACGACGGCGAAGCGGCAGCGGTTCGGGTCGAAGCCGATCAGGTGACATTGAAGAACCTGTCTATTCATACCGCAGGCTTTGGCATTGTCCTTCGAGAAGCCAGTGGGGCTGTTATTACGAATAATAAGATCCGCTGGTTTATCCCCAAAGGCTCTGCGGCAGGTACCCGTGGAAATGGCATTGATCTCTACAATTCTCATGGCGCATCAATCAGCAAGAATGAAATCTCTTATTTACGTGATGGCATCTATCTGGAGAACAGCCGGAATACAAAGGTAGACCAGAACAGGCTTTCTTATTTGCGCTATGGGGTCCACTGCATGTATATCAACGGATCGTCCGTTACGGACAACATTGGAGAATATAATGTCACTGGAGCAATGGTAATGGGAGTGAAGGATGTAGTTGTGTCCGGCAATTCTTTCCGCAAGCAGAGTCAGAATGTCCATTCCCAGGGGATTCTGCTCTATGATGTGCGCACTTCCCGTATCTTCAACAACTTGGTGGAAGGTAACCGGGTTGGGATTTTCATGCAGCAATCCTCCGGCAACACCCTTCGGAACAACCTGGTACTGCGGAATTTTGTCGGAATTCAGTTTGAGGGTGCGGAGGACAACCGGTTCCAGCGCAATGGGTTTATTGCAAATGTGATTGAGGCCCAGGCATCGGGCAGCCAGAATAATGAGCTGAACGGGAACTTCTGGGATTCATTTCAGGGACTTGATATTTCAGGGGACGGCTTCAGTGATCTTCCCTATGCCATCAATCCGTTCTATCAGCAGCTGATTGAGCGGGAGGCTGCATATCAATTATTTTTTCAATCTCCAGGGATGACCTTTTTGAGTGATATGTTCAATAGCGGTAAAGAGCAGTGGTCTGCCGATTCCGCTCCGTTGTTGCAGTTTGAGTTGGAAACAGGAGCTGGGACAGGGGCAGATGAAGGCGGGGGCCAAGGACCGGTAATGGTGGTGGGATGGCTCCTCATGTTTGTGTCCGTGATTACAATACTATATATGGGGGTTTTACGATTATGAAAAAATGGAGTGCACTGTTTATCCTGTTAATGGGTTTGGTTATTGTGACGGCTTGCGGAGCAAAGAAGTATGAACCTTTGGCGATTGATGAAGCCGTGGATATTTGCGTAATTTGCAACATGCAGGTTAAAGATGATGCTTTTGCCACACAACTGACGACTAAAGACGGGAAAAACTATAAATTTGATGATATCGGCTGTATGAACGAATGGAAGAAACAGAACGGAACCGAAGAGATTGGAATGGACTATGTCCGCGACTATAACGACAAAGAGTGGATTGAATTCAGCAAAGCCAGCTATGTCTATGATAAATCTTTACGTACCCCTATGGCCTATGGAGTAGTCAGCTTTAAAGACACGGCTGCTGCAGAAGCTTTTGTAAAAGAACAAGGGGTTGGCACCGTCCTGACTGCAGAAGAGCTGGCCTCCCATGAATGGAAACAAAATACCGATATGATGAACATGGATATGCATGGCGAAGACAGCCATATGGACGGGCATATGTCTGAAGATCAGGAAGGCACGCACTCTGACCAGGAAATGGATATGTGATCATGAGCGATATGCTGCAAGTCGCCCGCAGAGAGATCAAGATGGGCTTCCGTAACCCCTGGGCCTATTCTTTTTTGGGGTTGTTCTGTACATTTAGCTTGGGCTTACTACTGATTAATTCACAAAATGTGGTGCAGGGTTATACTGCTGTTACAGGCTCTATGTTAAGTCTGATCCTGTATCTGCTGCCTCTGATGACCTTATTCCTGGGTTCTTTTTCATTGACTTCCGAGAAGGAAGAGGGCAGCTGGCAGCTGTTGTCTACGTACCCGATAGGAACCTTATCTTTTATTCTGGGGAAATATACAGGCCTGTTCGTCGTGCTGCTGGCGATTGTTGCCTTCGGCTATGGCCTGATGGGGATGATCAGCGGGTTAATCGGTGTAGCTTTTGACACAGGGACTTATTTTCTCTTTTTGGCTTTTTCTGCTGGACTGGTCCTGCTGTTCCTGACTTTGGCTCTGGTCATCGGATCATTGTCCCGGAATCGCTGGCAGGCGCTGACGGTCTCCGTTTCGGTCTGGTTTTTTACCGTGATTGGCTGGCCTACCTTTTTAATCGCTATTTTGGGGCTATTGCCTTATCTGTGGATCAAGCCCTTGCTGGTTACCTTAACGCTGCTGAATCCTGCTGAGCTGGTCCGGCTTTTTGTTGTGATCAAGCTGGGCGGGGGTTCTGTGCTCGGGCCGGAATATTATCAATGGGTAGAGTGGATCGGGAGACCTGATGGCAGCCTGTTGTTTATGGGGGTCTGTCTGGTCTGGATTCTGGTCTCCATCCTGGCTGTATATTGGATATGGGAGAGGGGACGTAAGCGTGGATAATCCGTTAGTGAATGTAGAAGGAGTCTCCAAGGTTATAAGAAAGCAGACTCTCGTTGAAGGGATCAGCTTTCGGATTCCCAAGGGAAGCGTACTTGCGTTATGCGGGGGCAATGGGGCCGGTAAAAGCACGGTTCTGCGGATGCTTGCGGGTATTCTTCAACCCACTCGGGGAGAGATCACGGTCGGCGGTCTGCGCTGGGACAAATCGCGCAAGCGATTCTCGCAGCAAATTGGATATATGCCGGATGATTATCAGTTTAACCAAGGGCTGACGGCAGAAGAAGCCTTGTCTTTTTGGGCCGCACTGCGTAAAGTTCCCAAACGGAAGGTGAGAGTGAACGAGGTTCTGGCATTGGTGGGTTTGGAGGACAAAAGAAAACGTCTGGTCAACACCTTTTCCAAGGGAATGCGCCAGCGGATCTTGTTCGCTCAGGCCTTGCTCGCCAAACCCCCGCTGCTGATCATGGACGAGCCAACCAATGGTCTCGATCCCTTCTGGATGAATGAATTTGTGAAGCTGCTGCAAAACATCAGGGAAGAGGGGCATACCGTAGTTTTTTCCACGCATCAACTGGAAATAGCGGATAAGGTTGCGGATCAACTTGTTTTTCTCAGCGATGGCCGAAATGTAGGAGCGGGTTCCACCGGGGACTTTCGCACGGAATATGGCTCTCTGTACTCTGCCTTTAATCACAGCCTAGGTCTGAAATGAGTATCTCTCTGCGCCGTACTGTAACCCTGCTGATTCTTGCTGCTGCTGTTGCTGCCGCGTTATGGGTATTCTATCAATCCGGAAACAACAGGGAAAAGGGGACTGCCGGAAGAATAGCCGCCGGTATGCCCGCTCCTGAATTTGAAGCCACCACCTTAGATGGACAGAAGGTACGCCTGAAGGATTATCAGGGCCAAACTGTATTAATCAATTTCTGGGCCTCCTGGTGCAAGCCTTGTGTACGGGAAATGCCGCTGCTTAACGAAGTTCACACTGCTTCGGACTCTGGAGTAGAAACTTTATTCATCAATGTAGGGGAGTCGAAAGGGACCGTATCGGAATTTATGAAAGCTCAGAAGTTTTCGTTCCCCGTTTCCATCGATGTTACCGGCAAAATTTCGACAGCATACGAAGTCACTGCATTGCCGGCTACATTTATCCTGGATAAGGCTGGCTACATCAGAAACGCGCAATTGGGTGAAATCACGGACTTTGCCTTGCTAGAGCAGTGGCTTGCGGAAGCCGAACATTCAAAATTCTAATTACCAGAAATAGAGCTCGTTGAGCTCAATAAAGCTGGCTGAACCCGGCAATGTGGGGCAGCTTGAGCAAGCGGCGGCTTTGTAGGTGGGGGCAATCGTATAAGTCTGAAAGTACATTAATTCCCCTTCTGTTATCAGACTGAAGCCGCCATCCTTGCGCTGCTGAACCGTAAAGGAATCAAGCGGCCGGGACAGTCCGGTGCCAATCGCTTTGATATAGCTTTCTTTTAACGTCCACAGATTATAAAAAAAATCCAGCTGCTCCCCGGCGGGTTTGCTTTTTAACGCCGCTTTCTCCTCCACAGAAAAAAAACGCTCTGCAACTTCCAGATCTATAGGTTTTATCTGCTCAACATCCACTCCGAGAGCCCCTTCATTAGTGCCCCAGATCATCAGTACCCAATCTCCTGAATGAGAGACATTATATTCAAAATCGGGATACCCGGACACTCCCGGTTTGCCGAAGGGATTCTGCTCGAACTGAATATGGCCATTGCGTTGGCCGAACTGGCCGCAGAGGATGTACCGCACCAGTATCTCGCCAAATAAAGAACGGTGCGCATCTTTGATATGAATAAACCGGGTAAGGCGTTCGCGCCGGGCTTTCGACACCCGGGCTGTAAAATAGGCATAACTCTCCGGGCTTAGCTGCTCCGGAAGCTTGAAGGCAATAATTTTGGACATAGTAGGGCCACCTGTCTTGGAGAAATTTAATGGTTTCGTCTTTGTGAATGTAGTGAAACGTTAAGTTTGTTATCTAAATAAGGACAGCTCTGCACTTCTGGCATACTTATTTGGACTCACTCCCTCTATCAATTAGTACTAATAGCTCATCCCGGAATTTGCACACCGCAGGACTGCCGGCATTTTACAACAGAATAGGACGTCGAATGCTGTAGTTATATACAAGAATCTCTTAATTGTCTTAAATTTTAATTTAATATTGAAATTGAGATATAGTCCTAAAGAATGGTATTTTTTTAAAAATTTCCATAGTATAGTTGGTGGTATAAAGCTTTCGGCAAAATCAGTTTTAATACTACAATAATATTCAATAAAAGCAATATTACGGGAGTGGTATCATGTCATTGGAGAATGAATATGAAGATCATAAGGCGGATATTGCCATTATTGGCCTCTCCATCCGTCTGCCTGGCATAGATACCGTTTCACGGTTCTGGGAAGCGGTCCTGAGCGGAGAAGAGGTAGTTGCTAACGTATCCCCACAGGATGCAGCAGAAGGTGGAGCGGCGGAAAAGCCGAATTTTATTCACGCCAACACCAACATTCGGAACATTGAGAACTTCGATGCCGCATTCTTTAATTTCAACATAAGAGAGGCATCCTTGATGGACCCTCAACACCGTCTGCTCCTGGAGACAGCATGGGAAGCGCTGGAGTCAGCGGGATATGATCCCGGGAGATATGACGGTCTTATCGGGATGTACGCTGGCGTGTACGCGAATTATTATCAAATGTTCAACCTGCTGCCGCTTATATATGGCAACGGAACAGCCTCCGAACTTCAAATGCAGATCGCCAGCGAAAAAGACCATGCGGCAACGATGGCCGCCTACAAGCTGGGCCTTACCGGTCCGGTGCTGAATGTTCAGTCCGCCTGTTCCAGCTCGCTGGCGGCTGTCCATTTGGCTTGTGAGAGTCTGCTTACCTACTCCAGCGACATGATGGTATGTGGAGGTGCAACGCTCGGCATTCCACAATCCCACGGCTACTACTATCAGGACAACGGGTTGTTGTCGGCTGACGGGCATCTGAGAGCGTTCGATGCTCAGGCTACCGGCACCTTGTACAGTGATGGTGCAGGTTGCGTTGTACTGAAACGCTTTAGTGATGCCCTGGAGGACGGAGACACGATTCATGCCGTAATCAAGGGTTCGGCCGTCAATAATGATG
Organism: Paenibacillus albidus; assembly: GCF_014644435.1. Taxonomy (GTDB): domain Bacteria; phylum Bacillota; class Bacilli; order Paenibacillales; family Paenibacillaceae; genus Paenibacillus_AQ; species Paenibacillus_AQ albidus. Next base: position 280,671 of record NZ_BMKR01000004.1, read on the forward strand.
GTGCGCTCAAAGCCGGATATACAGCTCCCGCTGTCCAAGGGCAGATTCAAGTGATTGAACGTGCACAGATGATTGCTGGTGTAAACGCCGAGGACATCAGTTACATAGAAGCCCATGGCACCGGTACCCCTCTGGGCGATGCGATCGAGTTAGAGGCACTGCATGAGGTGTTTGCCAGACATACAGGAAGAAGCGCGTTTTGCGCGTTGGGTTCGGTCAAAGCGAACGTTGGCCATACGGGGCCGGCGGCAGGCATCGTGGGGTTAATCAAGACAGTGATGGCTTTGCGGGAGAGGACGCTGCCCCCCGCAATTCACGCAGATTCACCACACGACAGGTTAATGACGGGCCACAGCCCGTTTTATCTGAATCCTGTTCCACTGGAGTGGAGTTCCCCGAATCAGCGGCGTCTGGCAGGAGTCAGCTCCTTTGGGCTTGGAGGCACAAATGTTCATGTCATCCTACAAGAAGCGCCCGTGCTAAGAGAGTCTCCGTCCTTACGGCGCAGCAACCTGTTTGTCCTCTCCGCCAAAAGCAAGGAGGGGCTCAAGAGGCAAAAAGAATCCTTACAGCAGTTTCTAAGCTCTGCATCAGAAGAACTGCTGGCGGATGCGGCCTATACCCTGCAGACCGGAAGGAAGCTGTTTGAACACCGCGCAGTTTGGCTGTACGGCAGCGGGGACGAGCCGGAATGGATGGAGCGCGAGAATGACACGAAGGGTAATCAAGGACTAACGAGTCTGCCCTTGTTCTATTTCCCGCATCCGGTTAATTTCGACGCAGCCGAGCCCGGGGACTGGATCACTGAGGAACCGGTATTCTATAGAAGCTACGTGCAGAGTATGGAACTTGCCGGGCAAATGTTCGGCAGGGGAGACCCGGCATTTCCTGATCGTGCCACATACCCTATAGCCGTACAGATCTCCTTGTTCAAACTCTGGGACAGCTGGGGAATCCAACCTTCAGGGTGCCAAGGTTCGGGCAGCGGATTATTCGCCGCCGCTTGTGCCTGCGGCCTGCTGACATTGGAGGATGCCCTGTATCTTGGCAGCTCTTACTTATCCGCACTCACAACTTCAGGTCAGGAGCGGAGTGTGTATGTCCGCAACTACCGGCAGCGAGCCGTCAGTCTGAAGACGGGGCCGATGAAGATCCCCCTTACAGCGCCGCTGGGGAAGAAGCCGATGAATCAAACAGAGTGGAGCGACAGCCACTTGTGGACAACGTATCTGATGGATGCCTTAGAAGAGGGAGCTTCATTACAGGGTGTCGTTAACAACGTTAAGGACCGGCTGGTGCTTGAGATGAGGCTTGATGAAGATTTGGTGCGCCCGGCTGAAGGTCAGGGAGCCACAGTCTGGAGGAACGTCTACCGCCTTCTCGGCAAAGTCTGGCTGGAGGGCTGCCCCGTCAATTGGAAGGGATATTACCAAGGGGAACGCCGCCGCCGCGTTGAATTGCCTGCTTATCCATTTGAAAGAACACGCTGCTGGGTGGAGCGTGAAGCTTCTGCACTTGATTCTGGCGAGCCGCTTACGCCCGCCCCGGAACCTGTCAGCTTACGGCCGGAGCAGCTGATCGGATATACCGCACCACGCACAAAGGTTGAACAGGACCTGGTTGAAGCTTGGGAGTTGTATCTGGGAGTGGCCCCGATCGGAATTAACGACAATTATTATGAACTTGGAGGCAACTCACTGCTGGCGGCCTCCTTGCATGCACATATTTGTGAAAGGTTTTGTGTAACGCTTGGACTTGAAGTTTTTTTGGAACAGCAGACGATAGCCCGATTAGCCAAATCCATTGAATCCTGGAAATTTGATCCTACCTCTACGAAAGGCGGACACTGAAATGGATCTTGTGAATAAGGCCTTGCATCGTTTAAGCCATCCCCAAAAGAGAGTTTGGTATACCGAATGCCTGCATCCCCGGGCAGCCGTACATCATATTGGCGGCTGTGTCCGTGTTCACGGAACGCTTGATTTCACCCTTTTGGAAACCTCGATCCACAGTGTGATCCAGTCTCATGAAGGCTTGCGCTTGCGTCTGCGGGCGCAGGAAGGTGAACCGCAACAATATGTAGCGAATACTCCGCTGCCGCCGTTGCCCCGTTACGACTTCAGCTCATCTGCCAATCCACAGGCAACATATGAGGAATGGGTGAACATGGAGGCGGCCAAACGATTTGAACTTTTCGATTCCCCTTTATACCACATCGCCATCTTTAAGGTGGGGGAGCAGGATAACGGTTTCCTGCTGAAAGCCCATCATATTATCTGCGACGGCTGGTCCATGGATCTGCTGACCAGACAAATTCTTGGACGTTATCAATCGCTGGTCAGAGGAGACAACTCTGCCTGTGCCGCGTCCGAACCCTCCTATTTGACTTATCTTGATCTCGAATCACAATATCTGCACTCCCGGCGCTGTCAGAACAACAAGCAATTCTGGGAGAATAAATTTGACGTTCTTCCCGAGCCGCTGTTTGACAAGACGGCTGCTGTTCCGGCTGGCAGGCGTTATACCCGCCTGCTCGACAAGCAGGTCTCGGAGCGGATCTCCCGTATCCTGCCGGAGCTTAATGTGTCATTGCCGCTATTACTCTCTGCCGCTTTTGGATGGGTACTTGGCAGGTATTACCAGAGGGAAGATCTGATTCTCTCCATCCCTGTATCGGGCCGCTCTGCAGACACCAAAGCGACGGTTGGCATGTTCACCGGCAATCTCCCGCTGTCGCTGCATCTTAAAGAAGGCCTGTCCATCCGGACTTTTTTGCAGCGGGTACGCCGTGAATATTCACGTAATCTCGCCAATCACAAGTATCCGTATGATTTACTTGCCCAGCATCTTCAGCTCCGGAAGAAAGGCCATGACAGCTTATACCAGGCTGCGGTCAACTACTATAATACCCATCTGCTGAACACCGTGGACGGTATGAAGATCAGCAATGAGGAGTTCTACCCGGGCGAGCAGGCTTATCCCTTGCAATTGATGGTCAAAGACTGGTCCGAGAATGGAACGTTGTTGTTCACTCTGGACTACCAGACTCAGATCATTGGCAAGGAAGAGGCAGAAATGCTCGTGGAATGCCTTCTGCATGTGTTGAACCAGATGGTACAGACACCCGACCTGCCATTAAAGGAATTAACACTGTGCACTGAAAGGCAACAGGAACAAACTTTGATCCAGTACAACCTGTGTTCTGTCCATAACTATCCGGTTGAACAGACGGTTATGAATCTATACGCAGAGCAGGTTCGGCTTCATCCCGATCGGATTGCCGTAAGCTGTGGCGAGGAGAAGCTGACCTTCGGGGAATTGGCGCAGCGGGTCAATGGCCTGGCCGCAGCCCTGACTGCTGAATTTCCGCAAGTGTCCGGCGTGATAGGCGTGCGAATGTTGCATTCTTCCGAACTGGTCATTGCTATTCTGGCGGTTCTTCAGTGCGGTGCGACTTTTCTGCCGCTGGACCCCGGAATTCCGGCAGCCCGAGCGGAGTTTATGCTCCAGGACTCGGAGGCGGTCTGCCTGCTGACCGATCAACAAGAGGAACCGGGCTTCAGCTGGCCTGTACCCACGCGCAACCCCCGGCATCTGCTCCGGAATAGACCATTGTCGGCGGGGGGACAGCAGAAGTCGAGGCCCGAAGGACTGGCTTACATCTTGTATACCTCGGGATCAACCGGAACACCCAAAGGGGTTAAAGTTCTTCATTCTAACCTGGCCAACTATATTACATGGGCGGCGGCGGCATATTTGACAACGGAGCATGAGGTGTTCGCCTTTTATTCCTCAATCGCCTTTGATCTGACGTTGACCTCCCTGTTCGTACCGCTCGTTAGCGGTACGCAGCTGCGAATATACCCTTCCAGCTGCGAGGACTACACCTTGAGCCGGATTCTCAACGAGAACAGAGCTACCGTAATCAAGCTTACCCCTTCCCATCTTGCACTTATGGGAGAAGAACACAGACCGGATGCTGTTTTGCGGACACTGATTGTCGGCGGGGAGAGTCTGAGGACTGGCGTTGCGGCGGCCATTCAGCGAACCTACGGGCCCAAGCTGGCTATTTATAACGAATACGGGCCAACGGAAGCAACCGTAGGCTGTATGATTCACCGTTATGAACCCATAGCCGACCAGGGGGCTGCGGTACCGATTGGGGTGCCTGCTGCAAACGCGAAGCTCTACATATTGGACAGGCATTTGCGTCCACTGCCTCCGGGTGCGAGGGGAGAACTCTACATCTCCGGACCCGGTGTTGCGGCTGGCTATATCCGTCAACCGGAGTTGACGGCGGAACGGTTTTTGCCTGATCCATTGAACGAGGGCAACCGGATGTATCGCACGGGTGATCTCGTCCGGTTGGGCGAAGACGGAGTGATGGAGTATATCGGCCGCTGCGATACCCAGGTTAAGGTTAGGGGTTACCGAATCGAGACAGAGGAGATTGAACATTACCTGCTTGAGATGGAGGGCATTCGTAATGCAGTTGTTATGACTACGGGCGAAGGTCCCGGCATGGAGCTGGTCGCCTGTATTGTTGGAGACTCCCTTTCGGCCGGGGAGATCCGCAGTCATCTGGCTGGTATCCTGCCTGCCTACATGGTTCCGGGACGTCTCCTCTTTAGGACAGAGATTCCGCTCACTGCCAACGGGAAGATCAACCGGAGGCAGCTGGCGCAAGAAATAAATGCCGCTCTGCCACAGGTCCGGGAGTACGAAGCAGTGACTCATACGGAACACCTTTTATCCGCACTGCAGACCGTTCTGGAGCGTAAGGAAATTAGCCTTTCGGACCGTTTTTTCAATCTGGGCGGGGATTCCATCAAGGCGATTCAGATCTCTAGCCTGCTCAAGAATCAAGGGCTTCATCTCAGTGCAGCAGACATTCTGGATCACCCCCTCATTAGTGAAATGCAGCTGCATCTCACGGAAGATAAAGATGTTCAGCCGCAGGGTCCGGCAGAGGGGCTTGTGCCGTTGACACCCATATTGTCGTGGTTTCTCTCCCAAAGGCTGGAGAATCAAGATTATTACCTGCAGTCGATGCTGCTGGAGTTGAGAGAAGATGTTGCGGTGCCTTCCCTTACAGACAGTTTAAGAGAAGTGATCCGTCAGCATGATTCCCTGCGCCTGCATTTCGACCCGGTACAGCAGCAGTTAACTTATAACAACACTCTTCCTGTAAGTGAGTTTCAGCTAAATATACTCGATTTGAGCAGTGTTGAGGCTGAGCGGCGGGAGCAGGAATTCCAATCGTATACAGTTGCGCTTAAAGCAGGCATGCGCCTTACTGCATTGGATCAATTCCCCTTCCGCGCCTGCCTGATTATGGAGCCGGGGCGGGTTCATCGTCTGCTGCTGGCAGCACACCATGTCTGCATCGACGGTGTCTCATGGCGAATTGTACTGGAGGATTTGGGACGATTGCTTCGGGGGAACAGCCAGTTGCCGCCCAAAACCTCATCGTTCCAGCGCTGGTCACTGGCACTGGGTGAACGTGCTGAACCGTTAATCCAGCCGGAGCGGGAATATTGGAGCGGAAATTACAATCTCCCAGAGGATCATGGGTTTTGGTTAAGGCAGCAGGGTAGCCGTGACAGCTTAACGCTTCGTACTCTAACGTTAGGGCTGGCTGAATCGGAGCTATTGCTTGAACAGTGTGAGCAGAGCAAGGGTCTGCTGCCCCATGAGCTGTTGCAGACAGCGCTTGCCCTGGCACTTCATGATACCTGGGGCTGGCAGACGTTGGTCATTTGGCTGGAAGGGCATGGCCGGGAGCCCCTGTTCCCGGAGATCGATCTCTCGCGCACCACCGGCTGGTTCACCAGTCTGTATCCGGTCAGAATTTCGGTAGACCCGGGTACAGGTGTGAACGAGAAACGGGATAATATTCTCGGGCAGTTCAGAGCGGTGCCCCGCAAAGGTCTGGGATATGGCATTTTGGCTTATGGATTGGGACAGATTACCCCGGCTGTTCCCCGGATTATATTCAATTATCTCGGGGAATTTCAGGAGGAATATGGGAACGGGCTGCTGCGTGTTCTGAATGAACCCACAGGGCCAGATATAGCCGGAACCAATACAACGCCATTCGCATTGGAGATCAACGCTTATATTCTGAACCGCAGGCTGTATCTGGAATTGCGGCATCCCTCCAGTATGCCGGACGAGCGCATGGAGCAGTGGATGCGACGCTATGAGGCTCTGCTTGTGGAACTTCTCCGTCAACCGCTTATTCAGAGTGAACCGGACTGGACACCCGCCGATTTTGATGCGGTAGACATAACACAGGAGGAACTGGATTCGTTATTCAAATAACAGGGGGGGATGGAATGAACCGTTTGCTAATTACATTGCTCTGTGCTTGTATGCTGCTTGGTACGACCTTGCTGCCGACAGATTCGGCAAATGCCGCCGGCAGCGGAATCCCGGTGGAGTCCGTCGACGAATATGTGCTTCAAATGATGGATTCGGCGGATCTTCCCGGTGTCTCCATAGCTGTGCTTAAGGACGGCGAGACTTACGTTAAGGGGTATGGCGAGGCCGACACCAGCCGGAATATCCCGGTAACCCCGGACACCTTGTTCGAAGTTGGCTCGAACAGTAAAGCCTTCACCGGTGTCGGTCTGCTGCTACTTGTGGAAAGAGGGCTTGTTGACCTGGAAGCACCGGTTACCCGCTATCTTCCATGGTTAGAGCTGCGGACAGAGGAGGGAGCTGCCGAACCAACGGTCGCCCATTTCCTGTATCAGACCAGTGGACTGGGCAGTAATTCCGTAGCACTGATTGATCCGTCCACCGGAGATACGGCACTCCAGGACACGGTGCGCGGACTAAGCGAGAAGCCGCTCTGGTATCATCCGGGGGCACAATTTCTTTACTCCACCGGAAATTATGATGTGCTTGGTGCGATTATTGAAACTGTCAGCGGGATGTCTTATGAGTCCTATATGTCTGCTGAAGTTCTGGGGCCACTGGGTTTGAGACAGACTTCAGCAGGAAGGGTGGACTTAACCGCCGGCAAGGAAGTTTCCCAAGGCTACAAGCCTGGGCTTGTCGGCAACAGAGCGTATGAGGCCCCCGTCTACCGCGGGAATACACCCGCAGGTTATATTTTGTCGAGCGCTGCTGATCTATCACTCTGGTTGAGTTATCAGCTGACTCCGGCGGAAGCGCCTCCGGAGCTTAGAGAGGCCATTACCCGTGCACAAATTTCCGATGAAACGGTCAAAGCAACAGAAACTCCTCCGTACACGATGCCTTTTCACTATGGCGGGGGGTGGCTCGTATTTGACAACGGAGATCATTCCCTTTTTACGCACGGAGGCAACAATCCGAACTTTTCTTCTTACATCTTGTTTGATCCTGCTCAGCAGACTGGAGTTGCCGTACTGGGCAACCGGAATACGACAGCAACCTACGCCATTTGCCAGGGTCTGTATGCCTTGCAGCAAGGTCTGAAACCTGCCGCTGCACCTATGGATACTATTGACGCTGCGAATGTCGCGGGACGGATCATTCTCATGATCTGTGTGGTTCTGTGTCTCTGGATGATCTACCTGTGTGGCCGGGATCTGCGCTTGATCCGCAAGGGCGTACGGATACGCAGAAGACCGTCTTCCGCTCTATACATCAAGACAGCCGGTTTTGTTATTCTGGCCGCTGTTGCCGTGGGTGTAGCGTGGTATTTGCCCAAACTGCTTTTTTGGGGTTATCCATGGCGATTTATTGTTGTCTGGGCACCGTTTACGATTGCCCCGGCTATGATTTCAATTGCAATCACGGGCATACTGTTCCCGGCCTTAAGGCTGCTCAAAATGTGGTTTCCGCAACGCCCAGAGGTACAAACGGATCGCCGTGCGCATCTTCGTGTGATAGAGGAGGAGGTTACCTTATGACGATTAAGCTGTTTACAATTCCTTATTCCGGCAGCTCGGCAGCCATTTACCTGAAATGGAGAACGCTCCTGCCGGAGCAGATTGAAGTAGTTCCACTTGAATTTCCGGGCAGGGGGAAACGATTCGGCTCCAAGCTATGCGGCAGTATGGAAGAATTGATCGACGATCTTGTTCTGCATATCGGCAGCCAGCTTCAGGGCAGTCCTTATGCATTGTACGGGCACAGCCTGGGAGGGCTGGCCGCTTATGAGCTGAGTGTGCGGCTGCTGGAGAACGGACAGGCCCTTCCTGTACATCTCTTCCTTTCCGGCTGTAATCCCCCCCATTTGCGTTATGGGGAGGAGCAGCTGCATAAACTGCCGGATGCGCTGTTTCTGGAGGAAATTATCAAGCTGGGAGGCACCGCCCAGGAATTGGTTAATAACGCGGAGCTAATGAGGGTTTTTCTGCCGATCATCAAATCGGATTACAGAATTTACGAGTTATATGCCGGCAATGGCAAGTGTGTGAAACTGCCGGTGGACAGCACGGTTATGCTCGGCATGGATGATCCATTAATGCCTGCGGAGAACGGGGCACAATGGGAGCGGTATATCAGCGGGAGTATACAGATCAAAAAGCTGCCCGGCGGCCACTTTTTTATCCATGACCGGCAGGATGATGTGATCGCCACTATCCAGGATACACTTGCAGTTCATAAGTGAGGGGGCCCGAGATGAAGGTTGAGAAAAACAACGTCCAAGATATTTGGCCGCTGCGGCCGCTGCAGCAAGGGATGCTGTTTCATTATTTGCAAGGGGAATACAAAGGTGAATATCTAGAGCGTCTTGTCCTTACCCTGCAGGGACAGGTGGATAACAGGCTGTTCAATCAGGCCTGGTTGTCTGTTTATCGTGCAAATGATGCACTGCGTTCCGTCTTCAAATGGGAAGGTCTGCGGACACCTGTGCAGCTGGTGCTGCGGAGCTGCGAACCGCTGCCGGAAATCTTGGATTTCACGGGTGGTGTGATCCCTGATGGATTCCATGCCTCCTTTTCCAGTGAAGATTTGGAGGTTCTGCTGCAGGCGAAAAGCGTGGAAGAACGGATGCAGCTAACGGTGGAGCTCATGGGCAGGCGGGACCGGGCGAAACATTTCGATCTGACTCAGGAAACCTTGAGAATTGTATTATGTAAGTTCGACGGAGAATGCAGATTGTTTCTTACGTACCATCATATTTTGCTGGATGGCTGGAGTCTGGGCATTATGCTGGAAGAATGGCTTCATGCCTACCGGGCGCTCGCTGAACAACAGGAAGTGTCCCATCCGGCCAAGCCGGGAATGAAAGCTTACCTGGCCGCTGTCAAAAGCTCACGCGAACCGGAGCGGGAAGTGCAGTATTGGAGCGATAACTTGCGCGATTATGAGATCAAACAAACGATACAACCGTTCTACAAACCACGGCGCCCGGGATTCAAACGGGTATCCCTGAACATCCCGGAGACGGCAGCGGCTGGGCTGCGGCTGTTTTGCCAAAACAATGGCATGTCCCTTGCCACCTTGATGAACGGGGCCTGGGGTCTATTGCTCCAGCGGTTCAAACACGTCGATGATATTGTGTTTGGGACCACGGTATCCGGCAGAGGCGTCAGTCTTCCCGGAATTGAACGTATAGCCGGGCTACTGATCAACACGGTGCCGCTGCGTCTTTCCAGCCGCAAGGGGGAGAGTGTACGGGCGTATTTCTCCAGGGTCCAGGCGGCAATCTCAGCCAGGCGTCCGCATGAAATGGCCGGTCTTGCCGAGATCCGAGGTTACGCAGGGATACAAGGTGCGGAGGAATTATTTGATACCTTGCTGGTGATGGAGAACTACCCGCTGGATAAGGTGCTGCTAGAGCAGCCGCCTGCAGGGTCCTCACCGGATGGTACATCCACCCAGGCTCCGTTGTCGTTCAGTTCCTTTGACATGGAAGAGCACACCCACTATCCGCTTACTTTGCTCATCCATGAGAGCGGCGGATTTGAACTGGACTTTATCTATGACCAGGAAATCTATGAGTATTTTGTGGTAAATCAAATGTCGCAATGTTTTGTGCAGCTGCTGCACAATCTGGCCGCGCGGCCAGACGGGAAACTGTCAGATATCAGGATGGCGGAACCTGAAGCACTCAAAATGAACGGACTGCTGTCCCCGACGGAACCAGTGAAGCCATTCCGGGAACAATCCATTCCGCAGTGGTTCTCCATGATGGTGCGCAGCTATCCTAAGCACATTGCTATCATTCATGAGGAAGTCAGATGGACCTATGCTGAGCTGGATCAGATGTCCGACCGGGTGGCGGCCGCGTTGATTCGCCATGGAGCAGGGCCGGAGCAATGCATCGGAATCCGGTCCCGGCGGAGTCCGGAGACGATCATGGGTCTGCTTGCCATTCTGAAATCCGGAGCGGCTTATGTGCCGCTGCACCCGGATTATCCCGAGGAACGCATCCGCTTTATGATTGAAGATTCAGGAATGCGCCTTATGCTGTCGGATACGGACAGCCAACTTCTTTTTATGAAATCTATGGGTGTAGATACACTATGTTACCAAAATATCCTTGAAAATGAAGACCCGGCACCGCTGGACGGTACCGATTATCAGCATTCCGACGGACACCGTCTGGCCTGTATAGTCTATACTTCCGGCTCCACGGGACGGCCCAAAGGCGTAATGATTGAGCATAGAGGGATTGTGCGGCTGGTCAAACATACAGAATTTGTCGATATCGGCACCCGCGATGTGATTTTGCCGACATGTCCGTTTGAATTCGATGTCGCAAACTTCGAGATCTGGGGGGCGTTGCTCAATGGAGCGGCCTTGTACCTGCTGGCCCAGGACAAGCTGCTGATGCCACAGGTACTAAAAGAAACGCTGCTCCAGCATAAAGTAAGTTTGATGTGGATGACTACACCGCTGTTCAATCAATTGGCCAGTGTGGATGAGGCGCTCTTCCGGTCACTGCGTTATCTGATTATTGGCGGAGATACGTTATCGCCAACACAGATCAACAAGGTTAGACTGGCCAACCCGGCCTTGAGACTTGTTAACGGCTACGGTCCTTCCGAGAATTCGGTGCTGTCCACCACATTTGCGATTGAACGGGAATATGAGACCAGAATCCCTATCGGCAAGCCGGTTACAAGCTCCACCGCTTATATCCTGGACCGGGATCAGCAGTTTTTGCCTGTAGGAGCGATTGGCGAATTATGCGTCGGGCTGGAAGGCGTCGCCAGGGGATATCTGAACAATCCTGAGCTGACAGAAGCCAAATTCATTCCCGATCCGGTGTATCCGGAATACAAGATGTACAGAACTGGGGATTTGGCCCGTTGGCTTCCAGATGGAAATATTGATTTTCTCGGCAGGGCCGATAATCAGGTGAAGGTTCGGGGATACCGGATCGAGCTGCAAGAGATCGAACTTGAACTTAACCAACTGACTGGGATTCAAGCCTGTACAGTTATCGTTAGCCAGGTGTCTGATCGGGAAAAGGAGCTGGCCGCCTATTTTGTAGCCAATGACACGCTGCAGGCAGGTTCTCTCAGAAAAGCCTTGCTGGAAAGGCTGCCTGCCTACGCGGTTCCTACGCGTTATATGCAGCTTGCTGCGCTGCCGCTGACGATCAATGGGAAGGTGGACAAACAAGCGTTGCGGAACTTGCCGTTCCCATCCTCTGTCATCGGAGGCACACCTGCACAATCACTGGCCTTCATGGAAATTACGGTGCTGGAAGCCTGGAAGGAAGCGCTCGGGGTGGATCGGATCGGATTGGATGATCCTTTTTTTGATATCGGCGGTAATTCGCTCCTGACGATCCGTATCAGCGATAAGCTGCGAGCCTCCACCGGTATTGAGCTGTCGGTAACCGATTTATTCCGTTATCCAACGGTCAGAGAGCTTGCTGCATACTTGTCGGCAAAACAAACCGAAGCCTCTCCGAACGGCACAAGCCATGCGGATATACTCCCTCAAGCGGAGCAGCAGCCAATGGAAGAAACTTGTGAGGCAACCGGCGATATTGCAGTCATTGGACTCGCTGCCAGGTTTCCGGGGGCTTCAGATCCTGCGGGTTTCTGGCACAATCTGCGGGAGGGGAAGGAGAGCATTTCGTTCTTTTCCGAGGAAGAATTGCGCGCTGCCGGAATTGCCGAGACGCTCCTGCGTGACTCCAGGTATGTGAAGGCCAAGGGGATGCTTGAGGATATTGAATATTTCGATGCGGAGTTGTTCCACTACAGTCCGCAAGAGGCCGAACTTATGGACCCCCAGCTGCGTATTCTGCATGAACTCGCCTGGGCATCCCTGGAGGATGCCGGATACGACCCCATGCGGCATCAGGGCGCAATTGGCCTGTTTGTGGGCGCAACGGTCCATTTGAACTGGGTAAACCGCCTGTTCGATTCGCTTGCGGACGACACGGAACGCTGGCGGGCGGCTAACTTAAATGTACATTCTTTGAGCATGCCCATCTCTTACAAGCTCAATCTGAAAGGCCCGTCCTTAACAGTGGAAACCGCCTGTTCTTCATCGCTTGTAGCGGTACATCTGGCCTGCAGCTCCCTGCTGCGTGGAGAATCCGATCTGGCGCTGGCGGGCGGGGTGTCGATTTCGGTACCCAAGAAATCGGGCTACACCTACCAGGAGGGCATGATTAAATCGCCTGATGGTCACTGCAAGGCGTTCGATACAGATGCCCAAGGGACGGTCAGTGGTGACGGTGCGGGTCTTGTGGTGTTGAAACGGCTGGATCTGGCCGTTCGGGATGGCGACCATATCTACGCTGTAGTTAAAGGATCTGCAATTAACAACGACGGAACGCGTAAAGCGGGATTCACAGCTCCCAGTGTACAGGGACAACAAGATGTGGTAGCGGCTGCCCTGGAAGCCGCAGCCGTCCCTGCGGCCTCCATCAGTTACATTGAGACGCATGGAACAGGCACACCGCTCGGTGATCCCATCGAGATTGAAGCCTTGACCGGGTTGTTCCCTGCCTCCGGAGGAACAAGGACAGCGATCGGGTCCGTCAAGACCAATATCGGACATCTCGATGCTGCTGCGGGAATTGCCGGATTCATCAAGACGGTGCTGGCACTGCATCACAAGCAGCTGCCCCCCAGCTTACATTACAAGCGGCCTAATCAAGCAATCGGCTTCGACAAAAGTTCATTGGTAGTCAATGCCACTCTTCAGGAGTGGCTGCCGCCGGAAGGTTCTCCGCGCCGCGCAGGCGTAAGTTCCTTCGGGATCGGTGGAACCAATGCGCATGTGATTCTGGAGGAGGCTCCGCTATCCGTTACCGCAGATCACGGAAACGGGCAGAACAGGAGTGATGGAACACCGGCATTATTCCTTTTATCCGCTGCTACAGAAGAAGCACTGCTGCAAAAAACAGAAGACTTGCTCTGTTATCTCGATTCGGAAAAAGGCCAAAAACAACAGCTTGGAGATATCGCCTACACGCTCAATACAGGCCGTCAAGAATTGGGCTTCCGGGTGGCCCTGGTTGCCGCAGATCCAGCCGAGCTTGCTGCCGGTCTGCGTGCTTGCCAGAGCGGAACGGGCAATACTGCCCGAATCCGGGAGACCGTCCATGTCGTGTTCGCATTTCCGGGCCAAGGAGCCCAGCATGCTGGAATGGCGCGTTATCTGTATGATACGCAGCCGCTGTTCCGGCGTGAAATGGATCGTTGCCTGGAGCTTGCCTCGCCGCTTATGGAGGCCGATATGCGATCCATCTGGCTGTCTCTGCAAGGGTCAAAGCGCGGGGGACCAACCCCGCCGGGAACTACACTAAATGCAATCGACCAGACTGAAATCGCCCAGCCGCTGCTGTTCATGGTGGAGTATGCACTGGCCCGGCTTTTGCAGCATTGGGGCATCTCTCAGGCGGCTATGATCGGGCATAGTCTCGGTGAATACACGGCTGCCTGCATTGCAGGTGTGATGACGCTGGAGGAGGCAGTCCCGCTGGTTATCCGCCGATCCTCCCTGATGCAGCAGATGGAGCAAGGCGAGATGATTAGCGTTAGCCTGCGGCATGAGCTTGTGCTGCCGCTGCTGGACGAATGGCCTGATCTGTCCGTGGCTGCGACCAATAGCCCGGAACTTACGGTGGTCTCGGGTCCGGCGGCATCGATTCGGGCTCTGACGGCGCAGCTGCAACGAACCGGTCACGAGCCGGTCCGGTTACAGGTATCGCATGCATTTCATTCCGCGATGATGGAGCCGATGCTGAGCCCCTACCGCAAAACACTTCAGGAGATCGCTCTGGCGGCTCCGGCCATTCCGTATATCTCCAATGTTACGGGTGAATTTATCACAGCCGAACAAGCGGTGGACCCTGAGTACTATGTGAATCATGTCCGGCAGACCGTCAGATTCATGGAAGGTGCGGCAACGCTGGCGGAACAGCTGGAGCCTGTATTTCTGGAAGTCGGCCCGGGCCGTACGCTGGGTCAGCTGATCCGCCGCAATCCGGGTATTGGCAGGAACTGTCCTGTTCTTGGCATCATACCCAAAGCCTCCGAGGCCCATTCTGCAGATATTCATCTGCTTCAGGCTCTGGGCGAACTATGGATGATCGGAGTGGCAATCCACTGGGAAAGAGTATATGAGAACCGCAAGGGACGGCGGGTTTCCCTGCCGGTGTATCCGTTCGAGAAGCAATATTACTGGAAATATCAGGAGGGGAGCGCAGAGAATGCTCAACCGGAAACCTCGCTTTCCCCAAAACGTCCGGTTTCCGAATGGGCTTATGTCCCGAACTGGCGTGAAGTAGCATACAGTACGACAAACAGTACGGAAGCAAGCGGGTCTGCCCGCAGCGGTGAGACGGTTCTGTTGTTCACTGAACGAAGTGATCTCGCCGAGCAGCTGGCAACACGGCTGGAAGAGCAGGGAGACCGCTGTATCAGGGTCTACCCCGAAGGGACCTTCCGGAGTGAGCCTGCCGACATTTACACGCTTGATCCCGGTAATCCGGCCCATTATAGCCAATTGTTCAAAGGGTTTGCCGAAGCCGGGACACAGCAGCCCGGACGGATTATTTATTTGTGGAGCCTGGGGCTTGACCAGGCCGAAACCCTGGCTCAGGCGCAAATTGCGGCCAGCCGTAACGGGGGGAACCTTGCCGGCCAGGAGGTGCTGAACCGCTGCCTGTACAGCGTGCTGGAACTGGTTCGTGCGGCCGGGGTAGCCGCGCAAGGCAAACTGCTGGACCTTACGCTGGTCACAAACCAAATGGAGCGGGTCCAGCCGGGTGACAGTGCAGATCCGCTGAAAGCTACCCTGCTAGGAGCAGCCAGCGTCATCCCGCTAGAGTATCCGCAGATCCGGGTACATACGCTGGATCTAGATCCCGAGTCCGCCGCCGCGAATCCCGGACAACTGCTAGCACTACCTTACGAAGTGTCGGACCGGAAGGCCAGTCCACTTCCCATCCGGCAAGCGTTGCGGCGCTCCCGCCGCTATGAACATGGCTTCACCCGGGTGATCCTGCCCCGACGGACCCTTCCGTCCAGCGCTTTGCGCAAGGGTGCGGTGTACCTGATCACTGGCGGCCTGGGCGGAATTGGGCTGGCACTTGCCGGTTATCTGGCCGCTCAATATCAGGCCAAGCTTGTACTGGTAGGCCGCCAGCGGCGTCCGGTACAGGATCGGCTGGAGCAGCTATACGCTGCCGGAGCACAGGTGCATGTAGAATATGCCGATGTTGCCGACAAGACAGCAATGGAACACGTCATTCTCGCAGCGGTGGAGCGTTTCGGTCCGCTGGATGGAGTCTTTCATGCAGCAGGTGTACCGGATAGCAGCATGATCCATAGCGCAACAAGAGAACAGATCGCAGCGGTGCTGCGGCCCAAAATCGCAGGTACCATGGTCCTGTATGAAGTACTGGCAGATCTGAAACAGCCGCCGGCATTTCTTCTGCTGTTCTCTTCGATCAGCGGCACGTTTGGTGCCTTCGGCCAGAGCGGGTACGCAGCCGCCAATGCCTTTATGGACGGCTTCGCCCGCGCACATGCCGGGGAACCGTCTGCGATGCGCGTAGTCAGCATGGATTGGGACACCTGGAGCGAGACGGGTATGGCAGTTGAGGCAGTGAACCGTTATAACGGAACCCAAGCCGGACATGATACGGCAGGTTTCAAATCGGGGCAGACGGACCTTCCGCTGCGCACCTCCCACCCGCTGCTGACCTCGAGAAGCGAAGGGGCTGGAAAGAAGCAGACTGTCTATGTGTCCAAATTGTCGTCAGAGCAACATTGGATTCTGGACGGTCACCGGATGCTTGGCACCTCCATTTTGCCCGGTACAGGATATGTAGAGATTCTCAGGGCTTCTTTTGAAGATATGACCGGTGAAACGGGCCTGAACATTATAGAGCTGTTTTTTGTTCAGCCGCTTGTGGTGGAAGAGGTGTGTGAGCTAAGAACCGTATGGTCCAAAAGCGGCGGCGGCTGGGAATTCTCTATGTCCTCCATAGGCACGGCGGGAGAATGGACCCAACATGCCAAAGGCCACGCAGAGCGTATGGAAACACAGACCGGCTGGACACTCAGTCACGCGGAGCTGGAGGAGCTTCATCAGAACCTGATGGCCGCAACGGTTCCGGCAGCAGCAGAGCTGTCCGGAGAAGGTCTGAAGGTACGCATGGAGTATGGCCCTCACTGGAACAACGTGCGCCGGGTCCTTCGGAAGGGGAGTGAGGCTGTTGCTGAATTGTCACTGCCGGACGACCAGGCCACGGACTCGGCGGATTACGGAGTCCATCCCGCGCTGATGGACCGGGCAACCAGCCTGCTGAACGGACAAGCGGAGGACAGCGGGGCTTACCTGCCTTTTGCTTATAAGCATATCCGGATTCACCGGCCGTTTCCGCCCAGTATCTGCGCCATTCTGCAAGAAGGCGAACCCAATGAGGAAGCCCGGACGTATGTCTGCCGCATTACCGATCCGGAAGGCCGTGTTCTCATGGAAGTCGGAGAATATGTCATGCGTAAAGTCCGTGACCAGTCACTTGAGGACAAGTTACCGGTGGAGCAAGAAGGGAAGCAACTTGCGGTCGGAAATTTCCGGCTCGGGTTAGCCGTGCCGGGTGAACTGAACAGCCTGCACCTCCTGCCCGAATACCGGCTGCCTCCGGGACCGGGTGAGGTGGAGATCCGAGTGGCGGCGAACGGCCTGAACTTTAAGGAAGTGCTGTATGCACTCGGTGTCCTCAAGCTGCCGGATACCTATGGCTTCAGCTTCGGCCTGGAATGCGCCGGAACGGTGACCCGGGTAGGGGCAGGGGTAACCGATTGGTTGCCCGGAGACGAAGTGATGGCGATAGCCGGAGCAAGCTTGGGCAAATACGCACGGGTAGCGGCGGGCTCGGTGGTCCGCAAGCCCTCCCGGATATCTTTTGCTGAAGCGGCCACCGTGCCGATTGCTTTTATGACGGCTTATTACGCACTGGTTGTTCGTGGACAACTCTCCTTGGGCGAGAAAGTGCTGATTCATACAGCAACGGGCGGCGTGGGTCTGGCAGCCGTGCAAATCGCCAAGTGGATCGGCGCGGAGATTTATGCTACGGCCGGCACTGAGGAGAAACGCGCTTACCTGCGTTCGCTGGGCATCTCCCGCGTATACTCCTCCCGGGATCTTGGTTTTGCCGACCAAATCCGCGAATCCGCAGGAACGGTGGATGTGGTTCTGAATTCCCTGACGGGAGCGGCTGTAGAGAAAGGATTGTCTTTGCTGGCCCCGCACGGAAGATTTCTGGAGATGGGCGTAAAGGACATTATGGAGAACAGCAATCTGGAGATGCGGATGTTCGAGAAGGGAATTTCTTTGTCGGCCATCAGCATGGACAGCGGCCTGCCGGGCTATACGAAGCTGTTCCGCGAGATTGCCCGGCATGTGGAAGAAGGCACGTTTACACCACTGCCTGTGATCCCATACCGGCTCTCCGCTGCGGAAGAGGCTTTCCGGTATATGGCTTCGGCCAAACATATCGGCAAAATCGTCATTACCCAGGAACCTGCGGCAGCTCGGAAAACTGAGAAGGTACAGCTCCGGGATGGCATGACCAATGCCGAAGGAATGGAAGTGCTGGAGCATATTTTGGCCAAAGTCATGCGCACGGGAGAGTCCACGGTCCAGTGGCTGCTGTCCACCACCGATTTGAACGCGCGGCATTCCTTGCTTGAGGCTAATGTACCGGAGGGAATCAGCCCGGCGAATACACCGCTTCATTCGGGACGCAAGCGGAAGCGGCAAGCCGGCAGCACCGAATACGCACCGCCGGTTACAGAGACGCAGAAGCAGCTGGCAGAACTGTTTATGGACTATCTGGAGCTTACAGCCATCGGGCTGCATGACAACTTTTTTGAAGCGGGAGCCAGTTCGCTTGACCTGATTCAGATTAATGCCCGAATCAATGCGTTGTCCGCCAAAGATACGTCGATCGTCAAAATGTATTCGTACCCGACGATTCATCTGCTGGATGCCTATTTGTTCACGGACAGGGAAGACCAGCCAGGCAACAGCGAGGTTCTAAAAGATTCCGAAGACCGCAAAAGAAAAGCAAGCCGCCTGAAAACACTGGAGTCCATCAAGGGAAGAAGGTGATGTTATGAGTGAAGAGACCACACAGACCGGCCTTGAGATTGCCGTCATCGGCATGAGCGGCAAATTTCCGGGCGCGGACAATCTGGAGCAGTATTGGGAACTGCTGATGTTGGGAGCCTCTTCGGTAACCCAATTCAGCTACGAAGAGCTTCGGGCCGAAGGGATTGCTCCGGAAAGGCTGAACCATCCCGATTACGTCAAAGCGAAGCCGTATCTGGGCAATGTGTACGATTTTGATGCTTCATTGTTCGGGTATGCCCCCTGGGAAGCCGGGAACATGGACCCTCAGATCCGTCTGTTCCACGAAATTGTCTATCATGCGCTGGAGAATTCGGGTTACCACCCCGACCGCTATGACGGTCAAATCGGCATGTATGCCGGTGCACCGCTCGACTTGAAATGGACAAGCGACCATCTCTCCCGTCATGGAGACGGAGAAGATGTTCTGGAGTCCGGGATTGTGTCGAGCAAGGATTTCCTGAGCCAGCTGATCTCCTACAAGCTGAATCTGACGGGACCCAGCTATACCTTGTACACCGCTTGTTCCACCTCCTTGGCGGCAGTCCATCTGGCTTGCCAGGGACTGCTGCTCGGAGACTGCAATCTGGCCGTTGCCGGAGGCGTTACGCTGGAGCAGCCGGGCAAATCGGGTTATCTCTACCAGGAAGGCACGATTTATTCCAAAAGCGGGGTTTGCCGCCCGTTCGACAGCCGGGCCGATGGCACAATCTTCGGAGAAGGCGCGGGTGCAGTGGTGCTCAAGCGCCTCTCGGAAGCCATAGACGACGGCGATCACATCTACGCCGTGATCAAGGGCTCTTCGAGCAATAATGACGGGCGCAGAAAAGTCGGCTTTGCTGCCCCCAGCCTGGAGGGACAAAAGGAGGTTATCCGCTCCGCCTGGAACCTGGCAGATATTGAACCGGATACCATCGGTTACATTGAAACCCACGGCACCGGCACCAAAGTTGGTGATCCGATTGAATTCACTGCCTTGCAGCAGGTCTTCGGACAAGAGGACAAGCGCCGGCCCATTGGTTCGGTCAAGGGCAACATCGGACATCTTCATGCCGCTGCCGGGATTGCCGGCTTAATCAAAACCGCTTTGTCTCTGGAACGGGAAATGATTCCCCCGACAGCCAATTACGCTGCACCCAATCCGCTGCTGGAGATGGAGAAGTCGGCCTTTTACCTCACCGGGGAGCCGGTGGCGTGGCCCAGAGGGAAGGTGCCGCGCCGCGCAGGCATCAGTTCGTTTGGCGTTGGCGGCACCAACGTCCATCTGATCCTGGAGGAACCACCAATCCGGGCAGAAAGTGAGCCTTCCGGGCTTCCGGCCGTCCTGCTCCTTTCGGCCAAAAGCCCCGCTGCCCTGGAGCGGATGCAGGCGGAACTTTCATACCATTTGGAGAACAGGCGGAACAGTACTCCGCTGGCCGATGTGGCCTACACTCTGCAAATGGGGCGGGGGCAATTCAAATACCGCTTAGCTTGTGTAGCTTGGGGGGCAGAAGAGGCTGTCCGCCTTCTAGGAGGGGCTGGCAGCGGAGCCCGGGTTAACTATTCTGCCGAGGAGCGTATCAACCGCCCGGTCGTGTTCATGTTCACGGGTCAAGGCGCACAAACCATGGGGATGGGGGCGGAGCTGTATCGGCGCCATCTGTCCTACCGCCAGGAAGTGGACCGGCTGGCGGAGCTGCTGCTGCCGAAGCTAGGCCGTGATATCCGCCGCTATATCGGAGCTGCGGAGACAGAAGCTCTGCCCCATGAAGGTACTGCCGTTGAATCGGAGCTGCACCAGACCTGGCTTGCTCAACCCGCATTATTCGTGCTGGAGTATGCACTTGCCCAGGCTTGGATGAAGCTTGGCGTCCGTCCTGCACTCATGGCGGGACACAGTATCGGAGAATACGTAGCGGCGACACTGGCCGGCGTGTTTACCCTTGACGATGCGCTCGATATTGTTGTGGCCCGCGGGCGGCTGATGCAGTCCGCCCCGGGTGGAATGATGCTGGCTGCAGCCATTCCCGCAGCCGAGGCAGACCGGTATGTCAGTGAGGACGTATCGCTGGCAGCTATCAACCAGCCGGGATTATGCGTATTCTCAGGCGAAGAAGGAGAACTGCTGCAACGTCAGGAGGAGTGGAACCAAGCGGGGATATTCACTGCAAGACTGAACACCTCACACGCATTCCACTCCGCACGGATGGATGGCATTCTGGAGCCGTTCCGCGAAGTGCTGCGTTCCAAACGCTTGAATACACCCGGGCTGCCGTTCTGTTCCTGTCTGACAGGGGAACTGATCACGGGCGAGATGGCAGTGGACCCCGAATATTGGACTGCGCAGCTTCGCGGGACAGTGAACTTCTCGGCGATAATCAGCGGCTGCCTGGAGAGTGCGGACTCTGTCTTCCTTGAGGTAGGCCCCGGTCAGACCTTATGCCGTCTGGCGAAAGCCCAGGCCGGAGAGGAGCGCCTGGTGCTGCACAGCCTGGGGGCCACAGGCACAACTGGTGAAACAGCTGTTTTCCTGGAGACCTTATCCCGGCTATGGCTGGCCGGGGTACCCGTTCAGTGGGAGCAGCTCTATCCGCCGCAATCCCGGCAGAGGCTGCCACTGCCTATGTACAGCTTCGACCGGCAGACCTATCTGCCGGGACCAACGCTTCCGGGGCCACTCCGGGCGGCAGCGGCGGAGCCGGACCCTTCCTTGCTCTATCTGCCTGCGTGGAAGCAGGAGCCGCTCACGGACACACCGGGTATGGCCGGTTCGCAGCCTCTGACCTGGCTCATTCTGCGGGAAGAGGGCCGGGTTGCCGGACGGTGCAGGGAGCGGCTTATGGAACGGGGAGACCGCTGCATTGAGGTGCTGCCCGCCGGGCAGTACCGGCGGCTCACACCGGATCTCTTCGAGCTTAATCCGGTCCAGGCCGGGGATTATCTGCAGCTTGCAGATAACCTGCGAAAAGACGGCATTCGCATCGACCGCATTCTCCATGCCTGGATGCTGGAGGAGCAGCCGCTTTCAGGAATTACGGCCGCTACAGAGATTACGGATGCAGCCGCAGCAGAGCGCGGGTACCTGTCGATTGTTCATTTAGCCGCTGCACTGGATGAAGATCTCTGCGGAGCAGAGGTCCGGTTGACGGTGGCGGCCAGCCGGATCTTTACTATCTTCGGATCAGGAGGAACAACAGCGCCGGAGCGGCGCGCCATCCTTGGGCCGATTCTAACCCTGAGCCAGGAGCGGCCCGGCTGGCAGGGCCAGTTGGTGGACTTTCAACCGGAAGAACCGGAGAGACGCCTGACAGACAAGCTCTGGCAGGAGCTCACGTCCCCGCCCGGCCCGGCGGGGGTAGCTGCTTACCGTAGCGGGACGAGGCTGATACAGGCCTTTGACCCGTTTACGGCTCCAGCTCATTATTCCGAAGCAGCGGAAACAACAGCCAAAGAGATCTATCTCGTCGTCTCCCCCGCCGGTGGTGCGGAGTTGATTCGCAGCTTCTTGGCCGCCCGGCCTGGTGCGGAGGTGATAACCTCCGAAGGTCTCGGCTCGGCACAGCTTAAGAAGGCTATCGCTGCGGCGGCTGGAATCTGCGGCCGGATTGACGGGGTGGTGTACGAACCGGAGCTGCAAGTCTTGGAATGGCGGACGCTGGCGGCGTTGTCCGCAGCGGAGGACCTGCAGGTTCCGGCGTCTCACACCTTCCCGGAACTGAACACGCTGCTGCTGGGCTGCGGTGCCGAGATCGGATTTGGCTGGATATTATCCTCCTTGTCCTCCGTAGTTGGCGGCCTGGGCCTCACTGAACTGGCCGCCGCTGCTGGCGTGCTTGATGCGGCTGCGGAAGCGGCGGCCAGCAGGGATATCCCCTGGCTGTCGCTGAGCCGGGATTTCATCCGCAGCCCGGATAGCCCGGCGGGTCCGGGCATTACCCGGGAACAGGAATATACCTTGTATGAACGGCTGTGGCCGATCCGGAGCCGGATCAGCCGGGCTGTCATCTCTGCGCAGCATCCCGTATCCCGGCTGATGACGGCCTCGGAGACACCGCTGCTCCCGGCGGAACCCGATCCATCCGCCCGTCCTTTCGATGCTGTAGGAACTCGTGAGCGCCCGGCCTATCTGGGGGCTTACGAACCTCCGGCGACCGAGCCGGAGACCATTATCTGTGAAATCATCACAGAGCTGCTGGGCGTACATCCAGTGGGTGTACAGGACCATTTTTACGATTTGGGTGGACATTCACTGCTGCTGACACGTCTCTTGTCAAGGATCAAGGATGTGTTCCGCGCCGAACTGCCGCTCCGGACTGTCATGGAGAAGCCAACGGTGGCGGGAATTATCGACAGCCTGATGAGCGAGTGGGGGGATGCCGGGACCGTAGCGGACATTGCGGAGGCTTACCGCGAATATCAGCGGCTGACCTATGAAGGTGTGTAGTAGGCAGATTTCAGGACGGAGGATGAACGATGGAACAAAGGATTGGTGTTGTAGGTTCAGGTGTGATGGGGAGCGGCGTGGCCCAGGTCTTCGCCCAAGGCGGTTACGACACCGTGGTTGTAGAGGTATCCGAAGCGCAGATGCGCAGAACCCGGGAAAAGATTCGGGAGAGCCTTCGTTTTCAGAAAATGATGACCGGTGTGGCGCCGCGGGAGCGTGCTGAGGTTGTGCTGGACCGCATCCACTTCACCCAAGACATTGAGGCACTCGCCGCGTGTTCATTCGTGGTGGAGAATGTGACCGAGAGCTGGGATATCAAACGGGCAGTTTACGATCAGCTCAACAAAGTCTGCACGAAGGATTGCATTCTGGGGGTTAACACATCGGCGATATCGATCACCCGTGTGGCTGCGTTGGTGGAACGCCCCGAGCGGGTGGTTGGGATCCATTTCATGAATCCGGTGCCGCTTAAACCCATGGTTGAAGTCATCAGGGGATATCATACCACCCCGGAGACACTGCAAGTGACTCAGGAATTGCTGGGAACCCTCGGCAAACAAAGTGTAGTCGTTGACGACTCGGTCGGGTTTGTGACCAACCGGGCGATGATGATTTTTGTCAATGAGGCCATCTTCATGGTGCAGGAGCAAGTAGCTACACCCGAGGACATTGATATTTTATTCAAACAGTGTTTCGGACATAAGATGGGCCCCTTGCAGACGGCCGACCTGATTGGGCTGGACACCATACTCAAGTCACTTGATGTACTGTATGAAGGCTATAACGACAGTAAATACCGCCCTTGTCCCCTGCTCAAAAAAATGGTAGATGCCGGACTGCATGGTATGAAATCCGGTGAGGGTTTTTATTCTTACAATTGATTACAGGAGGCTGATCCCTATGAATCATGAGGAAATCAAACAACAGGTAACTGAATTTCTGACCCGCTCCTTGCGCACCAAGGAACTTAAGGACGATGACAATATCCTGGAGCTGGGCCTGGTGCATTCCCTGTTCATGATCCAGCTGATTATGTTCATCGAGAAGACGTTTCACCTGGAGCTGGAAGAAGAGGATCTGGATATGGACAATATCAAGACAGTCAATGATCTGGTAGTGCTGATTGAACGCCATCAACAGACGGGAGCTGCATTTCAATGAATACACCGTTAAAAGCGACCTCCGCCCCAGCCGCCGAAGCGGTTCGCCGCTTTGTGGAGTCGCGCGTCATGCCCCTGGCCGTCCAGATGGATCAGGAGCAGGAGATTCCGCGTATTTTGTTCACCGAAATGGCGGCCGAAGGACTGACAGGCCTGGCGGTACCAGTCAAATATGGGGGAACTGCCGTGGACTACGCCACACTGGGGGCCATCCATGAAGAGCTGGGCCGGGGCTTAGCTTCGGTACAGAATGCCTGTACAGTGTTCGGCATGGTCTGTAAACCGCTTTCGCGTTTTGGGTCGGAAGCCCAGAAGGACAAATGGCTGCCCGCCATTGCAGCCGGCGAAGTGATCCCGGCGATTGCAATCACCGAACCGGGGGTCGGGAGCGATATCTCCAAGCTGGAGACGGAAGCTGTGCAAGAGGATGGCCAAATCATCCTGAATGGCAGCAAAAAATACATCACACTTGGTCAAATCGCCGACTTGTTCCTGGTGTTCGCCCGCCTGAACGGGCGCGGGGTCGCCGTGCTGGTGGAACGGGGAACCCCCGGCTTAAGGATTAATCCGCTGCGTGGGCTGATGGGGCTGCGGGCCAATATGCTGGCTGAGCTGACCTTCGAGAATTGCTCTGTACCTGTGGAGAATCTGGTCGGCAAAATCGGCTTCGGCTTCACCCATGTGGCGAACTATGCGCTGGATGAAGGCCGTTACACCACCGCTTGCGGCAGTGTAGGCCTGGCTCAGGCTTGCCTCGAGCACAGCTTTCATTATACCGGGGAGCGGTTCCAGTTCGGTGAACCGCTGCGAAAGCATCAGCTCGTGCAGAAGATGCTCAGCGAGATGATCACCGAGACCAAAGCCGCGCGCGAGCTGTGTGCCGCCGCCGGGCGGCTGCGGGAGCAAGGTGATCCTGCAGCCATCACGGAGACCCTGGTCGCCAAGTACCATGCTTCCAAAACGGCTGTCCATGCAGCAGACCATGCTTTGCAGCTGCACGGCGCTTCGGGCTGCATGAATGGCAATCCGGTGGAACGGTTGTACCGGGATGCCAAGATTATGGAGATCATTGAAGGGACTTCCCAGATGCATGAGCTGCAAATTGCACGCACCTTCCGTTTGTAACACTGCGCCGCAACTGCGACAGAAGGGTGAGGATCGGATGAACAACCAGGCAGACCTGGCTTTAATATTCCCCGGATCGGGGTCCCAATATAAAGGAATGATGCGGAGCCTCTATGAATCCTCACGGATTGTGCAGGATACGCTGCACGAGGCGGATGAAATTCTCGGCTTTGAGTTATCCCGGCTGATGATGCTCGGCAGCACGGTCAAACTGAACCGGATCGGGCATATGCTGCCGGCCATCTGTGCGGCGAGTGTGGCCCATTACCGCCTGTACCGGGAGCAAGGCGGACCGCTGCCGGCCTATATGGCCGGGCACAGTCTGGGGGAATACTCCGCACTGATTTGCAGCGGTGCCTTGTCTTTTAAAGACGGGCTGCTGCTGGTCAGCTACCGTGCCCGTCTGGCGGAAGAAGTTATGGAAGCTACGGGCGGCGCAATGAGCATCATGAAATCGGTTGATCCTGCACGGGTCGCTTCGCTGTGCCTGGAACTGCAAGCTGAAGGGCGGAAGGTCAGTATAGCCTGCCTGAACTCGCGCAGCCAGATTGCAGTTTCCGGTCAAGATGCGGCGCTGGCGGAGCTGGAGCAGCGGGTTGCAGAAGCATCAGCCCATGCACAGATCAGCTACCTGATCGGGAGTGCCCCTTACCACTGTTCCCTGATGCAGCCGAGAGCGGCGGAAATGGCGGAGGAGCTAAGCAAATATAGCTGGAGCCTCCCCGGATGCCAGCTCCTGTCCAATGTAACAGGACGACCTTATACGTCCATCCAGGAGATGCAGGCACTGCTGCCGCAGCAATTACACAAGCCGGTGCTGTGGCAGGAATCCATCTTACATCTGCTGGAGAACGGTGCGCGGACATTCATTGAAATGGGCCCGCAAAATATCCTCAAGACACTGATGCCCGAAATTTCAGATGAAACCCGTGTGTATGCCCATGATGAAAAGTTGGACCGGATGACCATCCGTGATCTCTTCATCGCAGCTTCCGTCTCATCTGTGCTCAGGCCCAAGGCTGAGCCAGGACCGTCAGCCGCAGATTCGCGTCTTAAAGCGATAGGCATGTGTCTAACCCATGCCATGACTACCCGCAATTACAATCAGGCTGACGCCTCGGATATGCCGTCCTTGCAGCTGTATACGCAAGTCAAACAGTTGAAGCAAGAGCTGGATCAAGGGGGAGTCCCGCTTGGAGAAGAGCATGTTGCCCAGGCGTTGTCCATGTTGCAGGCCGTGTTTGAAGATAAGCGGACCCCGGACAATGAGCGGCAGCTCCGCTGGCAGCAAATCAAGGAAAAGACCGGAGTGGAGCGGCAAGTGGAGGTTAAAGCCGTGGCAAGGAGGGAAACGGAATGAATCTGCCTACTGTGGAGAACGAATGGCTGCAGCTGCTGCGCGGCTTTAACGATACCGCTGCTTCTTATTCACAGGACACCACGCTGGTGCAGCAATTTGAAGCACGCGCGGCGGAGCAGCCGCTTGCACCGGCCGTATATGTGAAGGATGTTGTCTACACTTACGGGGAACTGAACCGTGCAGCGAACCGGCTTGCTCATGCGCTGCGGTTAAGCGGTGCCGGAAGCGGGTCGATTGTAGCCCTGATGCTGGAGCGTTCTTTTGACATGCTGGTTGCCGTATACGGCGTGCTCAAAGCCGGAGCCGCATATTTGCCGCTGGATGCGGAGTGTCCGCCCAAGAGGCTTGAGGCAATGCTGTCTGACAGCTCGCCGGGCTGGGTCATCACAGAGGGTGGAGAGTCCCGACCGTCTGTGCTGCCTTCAACCGCCGAATGGGTGACGTTGGACCATCTGGCGGACCTTGACCTGCCCGGGACGAATCTGCCGGAAGGACCGCAGCCGGGTGATCTGGCTTATGTCATCTATACATCCGGCACCACCGGCGATCCCAAGGGTGTGCTTGTAGAACATGGTGCTCTGGTTAACCGGATCGAATGGATGCAGAAAAAATTCCCGATTACAGACAAGGATATCCTGTTTCAAAAAACAGTGTATACGTTCGATGTCTCAGTCTGGGAGCTGGTCTGGTGGTCAACAGCAGGCGCTGCGGTCTGCCTGCTGCCGCCGCGCAAGGAAAATGATCCGCGTGTGTTCGTGAGACTGATTGAGAAAACAGGAGTCAGTGTGATTCATTTTGTTCCCTCCGTATTGCGATTGTTCCTTGAATATATCGGCAGCGGTTTTGCACTGGAACGCCTGAATAGCCTGCGGTATGTATTCTGCAGCGGAGAAGCGTTGACCGCCCCCCTGGCCCGGCAGTTCTATCATACGTTCCCGGAGGAACAAGGCGTGAAGTTGATTAATCTCTACGGTCCTACGGAAGCGGCGATCGATGTCACCTATCATGTCTGCGAGCGGGATTCCCTGGACGAGCCGGTTCCGATCGGACGGCCTATTGACAACATCCGTTTGTATATACTGCGCGATGATTTCTCGCTGGCACCCATTGGAGAGACAGGCCAGCTCTATATCTCAGGGGCAGGATTGGCCCGCGGGTATCTGAACCAGCCGCAGTTGACGATGGAGAGGTTCGTGCCCAATCCTTATGAACCCGGGCAGCGCATGTACCGTACAGGTGATCTTGCCTCATGGAACAGGGAGGGAGAAGTCATGTACGCCGGGCGGGAGGACGATCAGATCAAACTGCGCGGATTGCGTATTGAGCTGGGTGAAGTGGAGAGCAACTTGCTCCGCAGCGTCCATGTCAAAGCTGCCGTTGCAGGCGTCCGTACAGGGGATACCGGGGAACAATTCCTAACCGCCTTTGTGGTTGCGGCTACGGACGCGGAACCCCTTCCGGAACAGGATAAGTTGCGGGCACTACGGGCCGAGCTGGCTTTGTATTTGCCTGCATATGCGATTCCGACAGAAATGATCTGGATCGACGAGATTCCACTGAAACGGACCGGCAAGGCAGACCGGAGCCTCCTGCTTGCCATTCACGGAGGTAAGGCCGCACGAAGCTAAGGGGGCGGAATGGATGATGATAAACAATGAACTATATGACAAATTATTGCACAAAAAAGGGATTTCAGTTCCGGGACACTCCGCGATTCCCCGTACGGGAGAGACCGGTCCCTTCGGTTTGTCCCCTGCGCAGCGCGGGATTTGGTTCCTCCAGCAGCTACATCCGGCCAGCGCCGCCTTCAATAACAGTGCGGCTCTAAAGATCGAAGGAAACCTTAACACGGACTGTATGCGGGCAGCGCTGCGATCTCTGCTGGAACGGCATGAACTGCTTAATGTAAATTACAGGCTGCACCAGGGCGAGCCGTGTGCCAGTCCTCACGCAGTAGACTTAGCTTTTGAAGAGGTTTCAGCGGAGGCTGCCGACGGGGATGCATCGTCGGAAAGGCTGCATACGCAAATCTCAAATATTGCAGGCAGCACGATGGACCTTGAGCATGATCCGCTGATTGCTTTTACACTGCTGCGCGTAGGTGAGCAGGAGCATATCTGGATCATCCGCATGCACCATATAGTAGCAGACGGCTGGTCCAAGGGGATTCTCCTGCGTGACTTTACACGCCTGTATGAAGCAGCCTTGAACAAGGTAACTCCGGAACTGCAGCCGCTTGCGATCCAGTACCGGGACTATGTTCGGTGGCTTGGCAGCCGGAGCGAAGAGCCGGCGTATGCACGGGATCTGGCCTTCTGGCTTGATAAGCTGGAAGGCGCGCCCCCTATGTTGGATATACCGGCCGACTTTAAACGGCCGAGCACCATGTCGGGCTTGGGGGGGATGGAGACCTTTGAGATAGAGCCTGATGTATATGAGTGCATCAGCAGCTTTTGCCGGAAGGAACGCTTATCGGTGTTTCATTTCCTGCTGACCGTTTTTAAGACTCTGCTCTTCCGGTACTGTGCAGCAGAAGATTTGCTTGTCGGCACGCCGGTAGCCGGACGTACAAGAACCGAACTGGAGCCGCTGATCGGCATGTTCGTGAATACAGTGGTGGTCCGCACACAGCCGCGGGACGACCTGCCTTTTATAGATTATGCAAGGAAGGTTCAGGAAGAGGCCTTGCTCGCTTTTGACCATCAGGAGCTGCCGTTCGATCTGCTTGTCGAGAAGCTGAACCCTGACCGTGAGCGAAGTGTACAGCCGGTCTTCCAGACCATGTTCCAGCTCGATAATCTGGAGATGCCTGTTATGGAAGCGCAAGGGCTCCGCTTGTCACCGGTTCCGCTCGATATCGGGATTGCCCAGAATGATCTGTCCGTATCCTGCTGGGAGGAAGACGGAGGGCTGCGGGGGACTTTTGAATTCAGTTCCGATCTGTTCACCAGAGCAACGGTGAGGCGAATGGCCTTACATTTTGTCCGTCTGGTGTCAGCAGCTCTGGCCTGTCCTCAGCAGGTGCTTGGCCGGCTTGAACTGCTGGATGCAAAAGAGGAGCAGATGATTTTGCGGACGTGGAACGAGACAGCGATGCCGGTGCCGGAACATGGTTTTATATCCTGGATCGAGCGCAGAGCCGTCCAAGCTCCGGCAAGCTGTGCGGTGCTTGAAGGGGAACAGCGGCTTAGTTACCGTGATCTCAACCTGTGGGCGAACCGTCTTGCGGCGCTGCTTGTGGCTAAGGGTCTGACCGCAGAGACACCGGTGCTTGTCTGCCTGCCTTCCTCGGGACGTTTTGTGGCGGCCGCGCTGGCTGTATCCAAAGCGGGAGGAGCCGTGGTGCCTGTTGATCCGGCTATGCCCAGGGAACGCATCCGGCAGATGGTGGAGGAGCTTGGCGGCCATGGATTTGCACTGAGCGATGCTGCACATGCCGCGTTACTGCCCCTTCCGGACGAGCGCTTGATCTTGCTGGGGGAGCAGCCTCCAGTGTTCAGCGGGCAAGACGAACGAAGACCGGAAGCTGAATTGTCGCCGCAGGGGCTGGCTTTTATCATCTTCACTTCCGGTTCGACAGGGGTCCCAAAAGGTGTCCTTTTGGAGCGGCGCAGCATCGACAATCTGGTCCAGTCTTTTCTATCTTCGTACCAGGTAACGGACGGGGATCGCCTTCTGCCCATTACATCGGTTGCTTCGGCCAGTTTCATCGGGGAATCGCTGCCGATTCTGGCAGCAGGAGGGACGCTTGTGTTGCCGGAGACCGAAACCGTGCTGCACCCGGGCAAGCTGCGGGCGTATATGGAACGGCACCAAATTACGATCCTCAGCACGGTGCCATCCATGATAAGGCGCTTAAACAGCGACGGAGGAACCAATCCGGGACTGCGCCTGATTCTTAGCGGCGGGGAGACCTTGCTGCCAAACCATGTGGACAGGCTGCGCGGCGTCGAAATTGCCAACGGGTATGGATTGTCAGAATCGGGCGTGTGCAGTACATATACGCTGCTGAAGCCGGGAACGGACGGGGCACAGACGGTTTCCGCTTCACTTGGCAGGCCTGTAGCCAATCAGCAGGTCTATGTACTGAATGCTCATCTGCAGCCGGTTCCGATTGGGGTGAAGGGACAAATCTGCATCTCTGGCCACGGCCTGGCCCGCGGATATCTGAACCGGGGGGATTTGACTGAAGCGGCCTTCGTTCCCCATCCGTTCCGCGAGGGTGAGCGGCTGCTTCTTACCGGAGATACCGGATATTTGCTCCCCGGCGGTGAGCTTGCTTTCATCGGCCGCAGCGACCGTCAAGTCCAAATCCGCGGATACCGGATTGAACTGAGTGAAGTGGAGCGGCACCTGTGTGCCTGCCCGGAGGTCGAGGAGGCGGCCGTGCATCCGCAGCCCGATTTTGAAGGCAACCTGCGCCTGATCGCCTACTATACGGTCCGCAGCCAAACGAGTATTATCGGCCGGCAATTGGCTCATTGGCTGGAGCCGCGGATTCCTTCTTATATGAAGCCCGCCGCTTATATTCAGCTGGACCATATTCCCTATAATGCCAATGGCAAGCTGGAGGTTTCGGCCCTTCCGCAGCCCGGAGAGAGCCTTGCTTCCGGCGGGTCAGCCTATGAGCAGCCACAGACGGCTATGGAGACAAATATCGCACAGGTCTGGCAGGAGATTCTTCAGCTTCCGCACTTTGGCGTGGAAGACAACTTTTTTGATCTGGGGGGACATTCGCTGCTGCTCGCCAAAGTTCATGACCGGCTTAGCCGGGAATTCCCCGTTCCGCTGACGCTGGTGGATTTGTTCAGATACCCGACCGTCCGTTCACTTGCCGGCTATCTCAGCGAAGGCGTTCGCGATACTCCGGGGACTGACATTTATGAGACAGCCGCGAAGCAAAAAAACGCATTTCTCCGTTACCGGAAAACAGCTTCTTCCGTAGCGGTTCGCAGCACTACAGAGAGGGAGGAATAGATGCTATGAGTCATCCTGAATATCCTTATAACGGAAATGAAATTGCGGTCATCGGCATGGCGGGAAGGTTCCCCCAGTCCGAGAATCTGGAAGCCTTCTGGCGAAATCTGACGGAGGGGAAGGAGTGTATTTCCCATTACTCCAGCCGGGAGCTGGAGGAGGCCGGCATTGATCCCGGGATCCTGAGCCAGCCGAATTATGTCAGGGCCAAAGGGGAAATCGGCCAGCTGGATGCGTTCGATGCCGCTTTTTTTGGGATCAATCCCAAGGATGCGGAGCTGATGGACCCCCAACACCGGATGATGCTTGAGTGTGCCTGGGAAGCGCTGGAGCATGCGGGCTATGAGCCGGGGCAATGCGGAGGTTCTGTGGGTGTTTTTGCCGGAAAAAGCATGAGTTCATATCTGTTCCTGAACCTCTATCCCCATATTCAAAAAATGCTGGCCACCGGCAATTTGCAGGCAGCCATCGGCAATGACAAGGACAGCATGGCGACAACGATCTCCTACCGTTTGAATCTCAAAGGTCCGTCCATGGCGGTGCAGTCTTCGTCGTCGACCTCTCTGGTCTCCGTCTGCATGGCGGCGCAGAGCCTGCTGACCTACCAATGCGACATGGCGCTGGCCGGAGGCATTACGGTTGGCCCTCCTGAACGTGCAGGCTACCTCTATGAACCTGGAGGAATTATGTCGGCGGATGGGCACTGCCGCGCTTTTGACGAGAACAGCAGCGGATTTGTTCCGGGCAACGGCTACGGTCTTGTCGTACTGAAACGGCTGGATGAAGCGATCCGGGACAAGGATCATATCTGGTCTGTCATCAAGGGGTTCGCCGTCAACAATGACGGGGCGGACAAAATCAGCTACACCGCGCCAAGCGTAGGCGCTCAATCCGAAGTTATCGCAGCAGCCCAGGCTCTTGCAGAGGTTGACCCGCAGACGATCGGTTACGTTGAAGCGCATGGCACCGGCACCCGAATGGGAGATCCCATTGAAATCGAGGCGTTGACCCAGGCGTTCCGCCATGGCACGAATCAGCGAGGGTATTGCCCGATCGGTTCGGTTAAGACAAATATAGGACATCTGGATTCTGCGGCCGGTATTGCCGGATTCATCAAAGCGACGCTCATGCTGCACCACAAGCAAATTCCGCCGACACTGAATTATAAGCGCCCCAATCCGGCAATTGACTTTGCCGGCAGTCCTTTTTACGTAAATACGGAGCTTGCGGATTGGACTGAACAAGCTTACCCGCGCCGTGCCGGAGTGAACTCGCTCGGAATGGGCGGCACCAATGCCCACGTGATTCTTGAAGAAGGTCCGCGTGAGTACAGCGAACCCGCAGCGCCGGGGTGGCATATCCTGCCGGTATCGGCGAAATGCGAGGCTTCCCTGGCCGGCAATCTGGCCCGGTTGCAGCAGCATTTACGCGAAGACACGCAGACGGAACTGCCGGATGTAGCCTATACGCTGTCGGTGGGCCGGCAGGCTTTTGGGAACAGGGCGGCTGTGGTCTGCTCCACACGGGAAGAGGCTGTCCTGGCGCTGGAAACGGCCGATCCGCAAGCGGTATTCCAGGGAGAAAGTCCTTCCAGGAACCGACCTCTGGTCTTTATGTTCACGGGACAAGGTTCGCAATATGCGGGGATGGCGGCAGGGATATATGCTGCTGAACCGGTATTCCGGAAATATTACGATCAATGCGCAGTACAGATCAAAACCCTGACGGGGATGGACATCCAGCCCTTGATGTTGTCCATGGAGAAGCACCCGCAGACACTGGATGTAAACGAGACTGCGCTTACCCAACCGTTGTTATTTGCTGTTGAATATGCGATGGCCCAGCTGCTGATCAGCCGGGGATTCCGGCCGCAGGCCATGATCGGCCACAGTCTGGGGGAATACGCCGCAGCGGCAATCGCCGGTGTGTTCAGTCTTGAAGATGCGGTTCTGCTGGTCTGCCGCAGGGCGGAGTGGATGTCCCGGACCGATAGAGGAGTGATGCTGGCCGTTGGCCACAGCCGTGAGGCAGTAGCCGGTTATCTCCAGGAGAGCATTACGCTGGCTGCGGTCAACAGCCCGGGTCTATGCGTGCTGTCGGGTGAAGAGGGAGCCATTGCCGGACTTGAACGGCTGCTGGCGGAGGAAGGAATCTATAATAAGCGCCTGTCCACCTCCCACGCCTTTCACTCCCCGCTGATGTTGCCAGTGCTTGCTCCGTACCGCGAGCTGCTGATGCAGGTGGAATTAAAAGAGCCTTCCATTCCAGTGATGTCCTGTCTTACCGGAGCCTGGCTGCGGGCTGAGGAGGCTGTCGATCCGGAATACTGGACCCGGCATATTCTCGAACCGGTTGTATTTTTGGACGGGCTTGAGGCCCTTCTTCGTGAAGGGAACAAGCTGTTTGTAGAATTAGGGCCAGGCTCCGCGTTGTGCAGTCTGGGGCGGCAGAACCCGGCGGCAGCTGAAGACAGTGTATGGGTGCCCGTCATGCGTCCTGCCCACAGGCTGGACGAGGACGCGCGTGTGCTGGCACAGGCCATAGCCAACCTGTGGGTCTGCGGTGCTGAACTGGACTTTGCACTATATTACGGGAATGAACCGCGGAGACGGGTGCCGCTGCCAACGTATGCTTTCTCACGCCAGAGCTACTGGGTATATCCCGAAGCAGCCCCGTCCGTTGCTAATGCCGGTCTTGCCCCCGGAACTGAAGTATCCGGGATAACGACACCGGTCAGTACCGGTCCCGAACACCGGTATACCGGACACCATGCCCGCCCTAAGGTATCGGCAACGTACCGCGCGCCGGAGGGAAGGATCGAGCAGCAACTCGTGGAGATTATGGAGCGGGAACTCCATCTTCAACCGGTGGGTGCGGATGATGACTTTTTCGAGCTGGGAGGTCATTCGCTGCTGGCAACCCAGGTGTTGGACCGGATTCGGCAGGTGTTGGGCGTACAGCTGTCCATTGAGAGTATCTTTTTAAATCCAACCGTAAGTGGAATGGCCCAACTGCTGGAGAACACTTCCGGAGAAGCCGTCAAGGAGCAGTCCATTGAACGTCTGTTTCAGGAAATGGCTGCCATGAGCAGCGGCGAGATTGCCAGCGCGCTGGCAGAAGACAAACTCAAGCCGAGTGGAGGGAAGGGGTAATGGCCGAACAAGCAGCCCTATCCTCATTGTCGCCTGAGCAGAAACAATGGTTCCGGCTGCAAATGCGTGAACGGGGAATCCCCGTGCTGCAAATTCCTCTGGAGGTAAGGTCCCGCGATGACAATGGATTGCCGTTGTCTTACAGCCAGGAACGTTTGTGGCTGATGGAACAGCTGGGAGGCACCGCCTCCAGTTATCATCTGCATCAGGCAATCCGGATTACCGGCCGCCTTCAGACCGAGCACCTGGAAGCCAGCTTGCGTCTGCTGGCATCGTCGCACGAGAGCTTCCGGACCTCCTTCACTGCCAAGGAAGGAAAGCCGCAGCAGCACATCGCCGCCGGCAGCAGCATCCCTCTGCAGCGGGTCAAGGTCACCGGAGCATCGGAAGCGGAGCGGCTGGTGTTGGCCGAGCAGGCCGCCCAGCCCCTGCTTACGCAGCCGTTTGATCTCGGCAAGGCGCCCCTGCTGCGAACCGGATTGTACGAGCTGGAAGAGGATGATCACATCCTTGTGTTCGTCATTCATCATATTGTTGCGGATGGCTGGTCGCTTAGATTGCTTACTAGTGAATGGATGCAGTTCTATAACGCATTATGCAAGGGCCAGAGCCCTATACCTAAGCAACGTATGTACGATTATGCAGATTATGCCTGCTGGCAGAGAGAGTGGATGCAGGCAGACATGCTGGCGGAAGGCCTGAATTACTGGAAGGAACAGCTGCGGGGCGTTGATCCTTTCTATACCATCCCTTCCCATCGCCCGCGTCCGCGCCTGCTGACCTCGGGTGGAGACAGCTGCATGCTGCGGATCGAAGCGCCGGAGCTTGAAGCCCTGCGAGCTCTAGCACGGTCCGCCGGCGCATCGCTTTTTATGACGGTAATGGCTGCTTTCAACGTGCTGCTGTACCGGTATACGGGCAGAGGAGATGTTGTGGTCGGCACCCCCACAGCGGGAAGATGCCGGGAAGAAACCGAAGAGATGCTCGGCTGCTTCGTGAACAATCTGGTATTAAGAACGGATATCCGCGAAGCAGGCAGCTTCACCGAAGTCTTGCAACTGACCACTCAGACGGTGCTTGGAGCCCTGAAAGCTCAGGAGGTCCCGTTTGAGCATGTACTGGATGCCCTAAATCCGCTCCGGGATATGGCCTACTCGCCTTTATTTCAGCTCTTTTTTATCTTCCAGCAGGGCGGCATGCCGCCTGATCAACTGGACGGCGCTGTCTGTACGCCGCAGAAGTGGACACAGCCGTCCGCCAAATTTGATATGACGCTGGAGGTTATCGAACATCTTGATCATCTGGATGTAATGCTGGAATACAACACCGATCTTTATGACAAAAGGCTGGCAGAAGGACTGCTCGCAAACTATGTCTGGATGCTTGGTCATTTGCCGGCGCAAGCCCACTTGCCGCTACCGCAGCTTCCATTGATCTCTCCGCTTGAAGAGACGAAGCTGCGTACCGCCGGTACCGGTCCGGGTGCCGCTTACCCGGAGCGCTCCACACTGCATTCGCTTGTGGAGCGTCAAGCCGCGGCCACGCCGCCCGCCGTGGCTGTGGTCTGCGGCTCACGATCCTATACGTATGCCGAGTTATATGGGGCGGCAGAGAAGTTAGCCGCATATTTGCAGCTCTCAGGCTGCGCTGGACCGGGGCACCGTGTTGGCATCTGCGCCAGTCCTTCGTTCGAGCTTGCGGCAGGTATCCTCGGCATTTTGATCAGCGGCAGCGCTTATGTTCCGCTCGATCCGGCTTTTCCGGAACAACGGCTGCAATTCATCGCGGGACATGCTGAACTGGACTGCATTCTGATAGATCATCCGGCGGAAGCCGACCGGTTCGGCGAACATCGCTGCTGCGACATCAGCCCCGGCAGCGAATGTTGGCAGACCCATGGTGCTCTATCGGACTCCAGGTTATCTGATCAGCCGCATCAAGCTTATATGATTTATACCTCAGGAAGTACAGGCCAGCCCAAAGGGGTTGCCGTCACTCACAGGAACGCGGTCCATTTCCTGTATTCCATGCAGGAGCTGCTGCATATGACGCCTGAGGATTCACTGTTGTCCGTCACAACCTGTTCGTTTGATATATTCTTGCTGGAACTGTTTTTGCCATTATTCACAGGGGCATCGGTGATCTTCCCGCAGGAGGGAAGCAGCGCTGATCCAGGGCTGCTTATGGGAGAAATCGATCGTTATAAGCCAACCTTTATGCAGGCAACTCCGGTATTGTGGCGTTTGCTGCTGGGGGAGGGCTGGAAGGGTTCGGAGTACATTAATCTGCTCAGCGGTGGCGAGGAGCTGAAGCCCGAGCTGGCCGCACAATTGTTCCGCCGGGGTAAAACGGTATGGAATTTGTACGGCCCCACCGAAACGGCGGTATGGTCACTGGCCCATAAGCTTACACCGGATGATCTTCAGCACCAAGTACCGATCGGCAGACCGATCGGCCGTACGAGCTGTCTGGTGCTGGATGATGAGCTGGCTCTTTTGCCGATGGGGGCCGAAGGCACGCTGTATATCGGAGGTGACGGCGTAACGGATGGTTATCACCGTCAGCCGGAGCTGACGGCGCAGAAGTTCATTTTGAACCCGCTGGATCAAGCTGGCGGGCTGCTGTTCAATACGGGGGACCGGGTCCGGCTCCAACCTGGGGGCGAAATGGTCTATCTCGGCCGCAAAGACCAGCAGCTCAAGCTGCGGGGTTTCCGTATCGAACCCTCGGAGATTGAGCAGCAGTTGAACCTTCAGCCTGGCGTTGCGGCCAGCGCCGTGGTGGCTTGCGATGACGGACAGGGAGAACAGCTGCTGGCCGCTTATTGGGTACCGTCCCCTTCAGCGACTAACAAGGCGGCCGTTCCTGACGAAGCAGAGTGGAAGCAGACATTGCGCGGAGTGCTGCCCGGCTATATGATCCCGGCGCGTTTCATTAAGCTTGCTGAGCTGCCGTTGACACCAAACCGCAAGGTAGACCGGAAATTCCTTGCAGGGCTGCCGCTGGACAAGGCGGTGTTGACCCGCAGCTACACAGCACCGCGGAGTTCGTCTGAAATCCGGCTCGCCGAGGTATGGGGCGAGGTGCTGAACCGGACCAGCGTCGGCATCCACGATCATTTTTTTGATCTGGGCGGTAATTCTTTGTTGGCTGTCAAGCTGCTGACAGAAATCCGCTCCAGGATGAAGGTGGAGTTGACGCTGCGCCAGTTGCTTATCGCTTCCACTATTGCCAATGTGGCAGCGGAATTGGACGCGGCTGGGGTGACACCTTTGTCAGAAGAGGATGGAAACACGGCTAAAGCCGATTTGCCCGAATTTAAGGTGTCGCCGCATGAAGCCTTTGAAGCCTTTCCGTTGACCGAAGTACAGATGGCCTATTGGAGCGGGAGAGGGACAGGCAGTGCTGCTACCCACGTCTACCAGGAGATGGAGTTTGCCGGTCTTGATATTGGACGTTTCGAGCAGTGTTTCCAGGTGCTCGTGAAGCGCCATCCCATGCTGAGGGCAAGGGTATTGCCGGACGGCGTGCAGCAGATTCTGGAAGAAGTCCCGCCTTACCAAATAAGAATAGTCGACGCCAGCGGCTGTTCCGAACCGGAGCGCGTCTCACGGCTGGATGGCATTCGACAACTGATGTCGCACACGATTCATAGCGGCAGTTGGCCGATGTTCGCCATTGAGGCGACCCGGCTGCCCGAAGGCCTTACCAGGCTGCATATCAGCTTTGACCTTATGATCGCCGATGCACGGAGTTTTCAGATTATTCTGGAAGAACTGGCTGAGCTGTATGCCGGAGCGGCCATATGGCCACCACTGGAAGCAACTTTCCGTGATTATGTCTTGTCCTTGCTGTCCATAACCTCCGCAGACCGTTACAGAATGGCACAGTCCTATTGGCAAGAGCGCATTCCCTGTCTCCCGGCCGGTCCGCAGCTGCCAGCAGCAGTCTCTCAGGGACCGAAGCGGCAGGAATTCAAGCGCTGGAAGGCCGTTCTTCCGGCCAGGCTCTGGTCGAAACTGTCGGCGGCGGCACGCAGACGGGGCTTGACCTCTTCCGCCTTGCTGCTCACTTGTTATGCAGAGGTGCTTGCATTGTATGCCAAGCAGCCGCATTTCTTATTGAATCTTACGCTGTTCAACCGGCTTCCTCTGCATCCGCAAATGGATCAGCTGGTTGGCGACTTCACTACCATCAGTCTGCTGGAGGTCGATTATCGTGAGCCGGGCCCC
Organism: Paenibacillus albidus; assembly: GCF_014644435.1. Taxonomy (GTDB): domain Bacteria; phylum Bacillota; class Bacilli; order Paenibacillales; family Paenibacillaceae; genus Paenibacillus_AQ; species Paenibacillus_AQ albidus. The sequence goes on from NZ_BMKR01000004.1 coordinate 319,664, forward strand.
TTCAGCAGAAGGGCTGAACAGCTGCAGGAGCGCCTGTGGACCGACCTCGACCACCGGCTTTATAGCGGCATCCGGGTGACGGAACAACTTCTGGCCAATAGCATACTGAGTGAACCGGTCCCGGTGGTGTTCACCAGCCTGCTGGATTTGTCTGGAACAGATGGGGCAAAAGACGGGTTCGATCAGATTTTTCAGCGGAGGAATGAACCCGAGACGGAAGCGCGCAGCCTGTCGGAGACCCCTCAGGTATGGCTGGATCACCAGGTAGCTGAACGGGACGGCGAGCTTCACTACAATTGGGACGCGGTAGAGGGCAGGTTCCCCGCAGGAGTGCTGGAAGAGATGTTCTCCGTATATGGAAGCCTGCTGCGCCGTTTGACGGAAGAAGAGGATACCTGGGAGCAGCTGCTGCCACTGGCTGGTCCGGGTGCAGCCGGATTCGCACACCGCCTTAGACTGGCGGAACTTGATACTAGGCACCGGCGTGAACCGGAGATGCAGGACATTGCCCTGCATCAGGGGTTTCAACGAATGGCCCACAGCCAGCCTAATGCACCGGCTCTGATCGCGGGCGGCAATTTATTCTCCTACGGGGAGCTGAACCGCAAATCCAACGCTGTTGCACATCAGCTGGTGGCATATAGCGTTCAGCCGGGGACCTTGGTCGCTGTGGTGATGGACAAGGGCTGGGAGCAGGTGGCAGCGGTCCTCGGAATTATGAAGGCCGGAGCCGCCTACCTGCCGGTAGATGCGAGTCTGCCCGCATACCGCATCAGCGAGCTGCTGGAGCTTGGACAGGTGCAAGTCGCACTGGTACAGTCCTCAGCCCTTCCGGGTGACTTTGCCGCCACCGGCATTCGGAGCATAGAGGTCAATGAGAATACCGGAGACGAAGATACGCCGGAATATGGCAGTGACGTCGACGGGACAGGCGATCAGCTGGCCTATGTTCTATTCACTTCCGGCAGCACCGGAACGCCCAAAGGGGTGATGATAAGCCATCAAGCTGCGGTCAACACGCTGGCCGACATTAACCGCAGCTACAGGCTGAACCCGCAAGATGTCGTGCTTGGCCTTTCTTCGCTAAGCTTCGATCTGTCCGTATTTGATATCTTCGGCTGCTTGGCGGCCGGAGGCACGCTAGTGCTGCCGGACCCGCAGCGGCTGCGTGATCCGGGACACTGGCTGGAGCTGATGCAGAAGCAACGAGTCACGGTCTGGAACAGCGTTCCCGCCTTCATGAACATGCTTTTGTTGTATGCTGCATCTGAAGTTCGGCTGGATTCCCTTAGACTGTGCCTGCTGAGCGGAGATTGGATTCCTTCCAATCTTCCGGGAGCCATCCGCCGCCTGAACCCTGGGGCCGAGGTGATTGCACTTGGCGGAGCGACGGAAGCAGCGGTCTGGTCGATCCAGTTCCCGGTTCACACTGTCGATCCGGCCTGGGCTAACATTCCCTATGGACTGTCCATGTCCGGCCAGCGTGTCTATGTGCTGAATGCACGGATGGAAGAATGTCCGGTAGCGGTGCCCGGAGAGCTGTATATTGGCGGGGTTGGCGTTGCCGTCGGCTATTGGCGGGATGAGGTCCGCACTGCTGAACACTTTGTGATGTCTCCCATTACCGGAGAACGACTCTACCGGACGGGGGATTGGGGCCGCTATGGAGCAGACGGGGTCATTGAATTCCTTGGACGTGACGACCTTCAGGTCAAAATCAGCGGTTACCGCATTGAGTTAAGTGAAATCGAAAGCGCCCTGAAGACATGGCCCGGCGTTCAAGAGGCTGCTGTGCTTGCGGAAGGAGAGGAGGACGCGAGGCGTCTGCGCGCTTTTGTGATCCTCAGGCCTGACCGGCAACCGCTGCCGGACGCTGCTGCCCTGCGAGCCCATCTGAGATCCCGGCTTCCAGGCTATATGGTCCCATACAGTATAAGCCTTCTCGAAGAATTTCCTTTGACGACCAACGGGAAAATTGACCGCAAAGCACTCCTGGCCACTCCGCCTGAAACGGCTCTGAACGCAGCTGGGCCGCCGAAGTCCGAACTGGAAGAAGCTATTCTCTCCATTTGGAGGGAACTGCTGAATCGCCAGATCATCGGCCGGGATGAGCATTTTTTCGACCTGGGCGGCAATTCGCTGAAGCTGGTTCAGATGCAGTTGAAGCTGCAGGAGATGCTGGACCGCGAGATCCCTATTGTCGAGCTGTTCAGGCACACCTCAGTTGCGGCGCTGGTTGAATTTTTCGGGAGTGCTCCGGCGGACAAAGATCAGCCAGGCAAGGAGCAAAAAGCGGCGGAACGGGCAGACAGACGGTTTCAAGCCAGACAGACGCGCCGCAGATGATTATTACAAGAGGAGGAAACACAGTGAGCAATGAACAGTCGGAGCAGGATATAAGCAATGATATCGCCATCGTCAGCATGGTGTGCCGGTTCCCGGGGGTGGATTCCGTAGAGCAATATTGGGAGCTTCTCGCCAGTGGGACGGATGCGCTTCGGTTAAGCCCCGCACCGCCAGGACCAGGCATCGAACCCCTGACCCGCTTAGGGAGCGAAGGCCTGATCCCGGTGAATACCTCACTGAAGGATACGGAGAAATTTGATGCTTCCTTCTTCAAGCTGACCGGTAGGGAAGCCGAAATCACGGACCCGCAGCATCGGCTTTTTATGGAGAGTGCCTGGGAAGTGCTGGAGAAGGCGGGGTATAATCCGCTGAATTATCCCGGTCTGATCGGTTTGTTCGCGGGGGTCAGCACCAGCACTTACCTGATTAACCACTTGCTTGCGGACAGGGACGGGAATGAATCCGTCAGTGATTTGCAGCTGATGATCGCCAATGATAAAGACCATATGACGGCACAAATCGCCTATCGTCTTAATATTTGCGGCCCTGTGGTTGCCGTGCAGACTTCTTGTTCGACTTCTCTCGTGGCGACGCATCTGGCCTGTGAGAGTCTGCTCAGCGGACAATGCGATCTCGCGCTGGCGGGTGGGGTGACCCTTAAATTCCCGCAAGTTCCGGGCTATGTACACCACCAAGGGGGTCTGACTGCTACGGATGGCCTGATTCGCGCTTTTGACGCAGAGGCAACCGGGACTGTATACAGCAATGGCCTGGGAATTGTCGTATTGAAAAGGCTTGAAGATGCGCTGCGGGACGGAGATACAATCCAGGCCGTGATCAAAGGGTCGGCGATTAACAGCGACGGCGCGAACCGGATCGGCTACGCCGCTCCGGGTGTGGATGGGCAAGCTGCGGTTATTGCTGAAGCCATGAGTATCGCCCAAGTCGCTCCGGACGCGATCACCTACGTTGAAGCGCACGGCAGCGGCACACCGCTTGGAGATGATATTGAACTTGAAGCGCTCACCAGGGCATTTGCCCCGGCACGTTCCAATCGTTTCTGTGCGATTGGTTCGGCCAAAACCAATATCGGACATGTCGAGATGGCTTCCGGGGCAGCCGGCCTGATCAAAACGGCACTTTCGCTCAAGCACCGGCAAATTCCGGCAAGCCTTCATTTCGAGACTCCGAATCCCAAGCTGGAGGCACACAATAGCCCTTTCTATGTGAATGATATGTTGTCGGACTGGGAAGCCGGTGAACAGGGGCGTTATGCCGGAGTCAGCTCCTTTGGACTAGGCGGAATCAATGCCCATCTGGTGCTGGCAGAAGCACCCGTTCAGCCGGAAGGGGATGCAGAGAACAGTTGCGACCTTCTGGTCCTGTCGGCCAAGACAGCAAGTGCCTTGGAGCGGATGTGCGCCAATATGGCCGCCTATATAGAAGAACACCCGCAGCTGAATCTAAGCGATGTGGCCTATACCCTTAAGACAGGCCGGGCGGTATTTGCCGTCTCCACCGCAATTGTATTCCGCGGGCGCACCGATCTGCTGGAGCAGCTGAGGGCTGCCGGGGTCACAGGGGTTACCCGTCCGGGAGCTATGGCGGAGGGCAAACCTGCGGTTTGTTTCAGCTTCTCCCGGAACTGTGTGCTCTCTGCCGAAGCGGCTCGCGATTTATATGAATCAAATCCGTCCTTCCGGCATTGGATTGGCGAGTTGTCCGACCAAATCCGCCGGTCGTACCCACTGGACCTGAGGCATTCTGTCCGATCCGGGCTTGCACCGGAAGCTTCCGTGACCGGGAGAATACTGTCGTTTGCGCTGCAATTGGCGCTTGGGCGCCTGTTTCTCGGCTGGGGCATTGAGGTATCCTCCATCATCGGTACAGGTACAGGAAGTTGGGTCGCACAGGTACTGAAGGGTGAATGCGCCTTGGAGGAGGCGTTAACTCAGGTCTGCAGCGAAGGCACAGACAATAGTTCCGGCCATGCTCCCGGTCAGGCAGAGCAGGCCTATATTCTTAACCTGGGCGAGCCCGGACAAGCGGGCGGCCAGGTGGCTGCAGCAGGACAACCAAGCGGACTATATTGGCTGCAAAATGAAATCGCCCGGTTGTGGCTGGCTGGCGCCGGACCGGATTGGCCGCGGTATTACGAAGGGGAACGCAGACGCAAGCTGGAGCTCCCAACTTATCCTTTTGAACGGGGGGTATTCTGGATTGGCCCATCCAGCGGGCGCACCGGAGCAGCTGATGCGAGGGAAATTAGCCAAGAGAACAAGCCTGTAGGCGATTATTACCGGCAGAAAGTCAAAGAAATCTGGGAGCAAAGCCTTGGTGTGGAGATCGCGGATGGACAAGAGACCTTTTTCGAGCTGGGCGGACATTCCCTGCTGGCGACCCAAATTTTGTTTGTGCTGAACAAAACCTTCCGGACGGAGATTACACTCCAGCAGTTTTTCGATCATCCCACAGTGGACGATCTTGCCGCATTGGCGGCGGAACAAGCGGGGCAAGGCGTCAGCGCTTATACAGATCTTCCCGAAGTGCAGATTGCCCTGGCGGAGCGTTATGATCCCTTTCCGATGACCGATGTGCAAAAAGCCTACTGGATCGGCCGTTCGGAGGGCCTGGAGCTTGGGAATGTATCGACCCATATGTATTTTGAAAATGATGTCGAGGAGCTCAATCTGCAGGTATTTCAGCAGGCGTTCCAAGCCCTGATTGACCGTCATGACATGCTTCGTGCGGTGATCCTTCCGGATGGGCGGCAGCAAATTCTGCCTCAGGTTCCCGAATATGTGATCCGTTCCTATGACATGGCCTCTTTTGGGGAACAGGAGCGGAACGCGCATGTGCGGTCCATTCGTGAAGAGATGTCGCACCAGGTTCTGGATTGCAGCCAGTGGCCGTTGTTTGATGTCCGCGCGACACGGCTGCCGGAAGACCGGGTCCGGCTGCATATCAGCGTTGATCTGCTGATCGCCGATGCCTGGAGCCTGGAGCTGCTGCTGCGCGAGCTCTCTGTGCTGTATTTGAATCCAGCCCATCTCTTCGAGCCGCTGACGTTGTCGTTCCGTGATTATGTGCTGGCCACGGCAGAGATTGAGAAAAGCGAATTATTCCGCCGCTCCGAGGCGTATTGGCAGAGCCGGCTGGATACTCTGCCGATGGGACCGCAGTTTGAGCTTGTGAAGGAACCGTCGCAAGTACTCAAGCCGGAGTTCAGACGGCGGCAGCATGTGTTATCCGCCCCCGACTGGAAGCAGCTCAAAAAGAGGGCGGAGGGTTACGGCATTACTTCTACGGTGGCGCTAATGTCCGCTTTTGCCGAAGTGTTGACGTTATGGAGCCGCAAGGCGCATTTCGCACTTAATCTGACCTTATTCAACCGTCTGCCGATCCATCCCGAAGTGGGCGAAGTCATTGGGGACTTCACTTCTCTGACCTTGCTGGAAATCGACAACCGTGAACCTGGCGCGTTCATCCGCCGGGCGTTGCGCCACCAGCGCAGGCTGCTTGAGGATATGGATCACCGTTATTTCAGCGGTGTGCGGGTAACACGGGAGCTGCTGGCCAAATATAAAGAACCGTCAAAGGCAATCGTACCCGTGATCTTTACGAGCATTCTGAACCAGACGGAGCAAGCCGGGGGCGAAGGCCAGTCCGCTCAGGCCTTGCAGGAGGACCGCTACAGTGTCTCGCAGACCCCTCAGGTGTGGCTGGATCATCAGGTGCTGGAACGGGATGGGGAACTGCATTTTAACTGGGATTCGGTAGATGAACTGTTCCCGGACGGCATGCTGGACGAGATGTTTACGGCCTATTGCCAGCTGCTGGCGTTGCTGGCTGGGGAGTCGCAGGTCTGGGATGAACCCCTGCCCCTAAGCATGGAGCTTGCGCGCAGAATGCCGCATCGTGAACGTCTGCACGAGGTTGCATCGTTCCATTCTGCGCCGCTGCCGCCAAATTCGTCACCTGGTTCCCTGTTGGAGCGTTACCATAACCATGTCCGGAATCGACCGTCCGCTGTAGCGCTTATCGCCTCAACGCGGCAGTTGAGTTATTCCGAATTGAATCACTACGCTGATTATGTGGCCGGTCAACTTCTTAGAAATGGGATCAGGCCGGGTGAACCGGTGGCCGTTGTGATGCATAAGGGCTGGGAGCAGATTGCCGCCGTTCTTGGAATTCTCAAGGCCCGCGGGGCTTATCTTCCTGTGGATGCCTCGCTTCCGAAAGCCCGGATTGCAGAGCTCCTGCGGCTTGGACAAGTTGCAAATGCCGTCGTAGAGCCTCATTTGGATCACACAGATTGGCCGCAGCTTGTGCCGATTGTGCTTACCGAGCAGTGCACACCGGACGGCACCTACGGAGCAGAAGACCCGGAAGCGGCGGACCGCCTGGCGTATATTATGTTCACTTCAGGGAGCACGGGGGTTCCCAAAGGGGTCATGGTCAATCACCGCGCTGTTCTTAATACCACTGAAGATATTTTGCACACTTATCATGTGGGTCCGCATGATGTTATGTTCGGCTTGTCCGCGCTGAACTTTGACCTGTCGGTATTTGATATCTTCGGCATGCTTTCTGCAGGAGGCACACTCGTACTGCCGGACAAAGATCATCTCCGGGACCCTGCACATTGGCTGGAGCTGATGAACCGGACAGGTGTGACCCTCTGGAATACAGTGCCGGCACTTTTGAGCATGCTTACCGAACTGGTCAAGGACATGAAATCACCGGTCTGCGGTTCGCTGCGTCTGGCTCTGCTTAGCGGCGACTGGATACCGCTGGGTCTGCCCCAAGCAGCCAGCCGGTTGAATCCGGGGCTAGAGGTAGTCTCATTGGGCGGAGCCACCGAAGCGGCCATTTGGTCGATCGCTTATCCGGTCCGGCAGGTCTTGCCAGGCTGGACCAGCATTCCTTACGGACGTTCCCTTGCCGGTCAACGGGTATACGTGCTGAATGAGCGGATGGAAGAATGCCCTGTTGGCGTAAGCGGGGAACTGTACATTGGGGGAGAAGGACTCGCAATGGGCTACTGGCAGGATGAACCACGTACCCTGGAAAGGTTCATCCGCCATCCTCTGAACGGCCAGCGGCTCTACCGCACCGGTGATCTAGGGCGGTATGCGGCAGACGGGAATATTGAATTCCTGGGACGGGAGGATTTGCAGATTAAGGTACGCGGTCATCGCATTGAGTTAGGCGAGATCGAGGCTGCCCTGAAATCTCATCCTTATATCAAGGAGGCCGCGGTACTTGCTCAGGGGGAAGGCGAACGCAAGCGATTGTCCGCTTATGTGACCGTGGACCGTGAACAGGCTTACGGGGTCTCGGGTATGGCCGGGCAGGAGCTGATTACGGGCGCGGTGGACCGGATGTTGTTCAAACTGAATGAACCTGCACTGCGAAAGAATCTATCCGGCCAAAGCTACAGTCTGGACGATGCAGCAGAAGGTGCCGTCCCCTTCTTGCGGCGGCGCAGCTACCGCAGCTTCGTGAAGGAGCCGATTTCCCGGCGGCAATTCGGGGCATTTACGTCCGCTTTGTCGCAAAGAACCTTCGACGGCCTGCCTTTTCCCAAGTTCCAATATGGTTCAGCAGGCGGGCTGTATCCGGTTCAGGTCTACTTTCACCTGAAGCCGGGGGCGGTAGAGGATCTTCCGGCCGGGCTTTATTATTACAACCGCAAGGAGCATCAGCTAGTACTGCTTGAAGAAGACCCGCGGATAGATGCTGCCGTTCATGCGCCGGGGAACCGCGCTGTTTATGAGGCTTCGGCCTTCCAGATTTTCCTGATCGGCAGCATGGACGCAATCGCCCCTATGTACGGGCAGAAGGATGGACTGGGTTATTCGATGATGGAAGCCGGGATTATCTCGCAGCTGCTGGAAGATAAAGGTCCTGAGCACGGGATTGGTTTGATTCAGATGGGGACTCTGGGCTTTGACCACATTCGGCCGATGTTCCGGCTGCACGCAAACGATGTCTATCTGCATTGCCTGCTTGGAGGCGGAATTACGCCAGAGCAAATGACCCTGGCCGGCCAGGTTGACGAAATGAATCTCTATTCTTCCGATAAAACTGCCACCAAAGAGAGCAAACCGGACATCGGCAAAGCCCTGACAGCCTATTTGAAAGAGAAGCTGCCTTCGTACATGGTGCCGTCCGCAATACAGGAACTGGAGAATTTTCCGCTGACGGCCAATGGCAAAGTGGACCGCAAAGCGCTTGCACATCAGGAACCGCAGCTCCCGGAAACCAATGAAGCGGCCGCTCTCATGACCGGTGAACTGTCCTCGGGATCAGCTCAGCTCTTGCAGCGGATTACGGACGCCTGGCGTCAGGTTCTGAACCGTCAGGATATTGGCCTGCATGACAACTTTTTCGATCTGGGCGGTGATTCGATCACCATGGTGGCGCTGTTCCGTGAATTGCAGGAGGATTATGGGAGCAGGCTGACCATGGTAGAACTGTTCAGATATCCAACGATTACAGAGTTGTGTGAATTCTTGCTGGAAGATGAAGCTACTTCCCGGCCTCAGGACGGACTGCCTCTGGAGCGGGAGCGGGCCGATTCCCGGCGCAGCGCTCTGGCCCAGCTGGCCGGCAAACAACGGCAAGGCCGATAAAAGAATCCGAGTTACAGGAGGAATGAAGGATGAAGAAATTTTTGTTGCTGCTATTTATTGCGGTGCTGGCCTGTCCGGGCGGCTCCGCCTTATCGGCTCCCGCTCAAGCGGTCAAGTTCTCTTGGAACGGTACACCCATTACCTTCACAGGAGCTTCACCGGTTCAAGAGGGAAAGACATGGCTGGTGCCGATTCGGCCCGTCGCTGAAGAACTGGGTGCAGAGCTTAAGTGGAATGCCAAAGGAAAAGAGCTTACCCTGTCAACGTTTGCCCGGACGGCAATACTGGTCATCGGCAGCAAGCAGATGAAGGTCAACGAACAGACTGTTGCTCTTCCAACCGCTCCGAAGCAACATAAGTCCGCTATCCTTGTCCCTGTGGAGGCATTGGAAGCTATCGGGCTTGAAGCGGCCTGGAATCCGGCGAAGACCGCAGTGGATCTGAAGCCGGAATTCACCGTTGTCAAAAAGTATGTTTTTCCCATTCAGGTCGCAAGCGTCCGTTACCGCGGCCAATACGAGGAAATCACGAAGGTCTTTACCCTGCTGGACAACGAAGTGAAAGACGTCATCAATGGCAAGGGCATGAGTCTGTATTATGAGCAGAATTATGAGCAAGGGCACGACACCGAGATTTGCATCCCCGTCAGCAAAGCGGTGGAAGGCAAATCCATTGAATACAACGGCCAGACGATTCCGATTGTCACCAAAACGCTGGAGGGCGGTTATTTCCTGTCGGTGGTTCACCAGGGAACGCCGGATACTCTGGGTGACGTCTGGGCGCAAATGGACTTATATGCCAAAAATACACGGGTCGAGCTTACATCGCCGTCACGGGAAGTCTATGTGCAGGAGGATCTGAAGGATTACCGTAAGCAGGTTACCGAAATTCAGCTCCGGTTCAAAGATCTATGAAGCATTATAACGAAGGTACATTTTGCTGGGCCGAGCTGGGCAGCGGCAATCCGGCAGCATCCACTGGATTCTATACCGCATTATTTCCCTGGACAACGCAAAGCACAACCATGGAAGACGGGCGCAGCTATACAGTATTCCAGTCGGACGAACAGGATGTGGCTGCCATGTATTCCTTGGGCGATACCCAGCTGCCCTCCTTCTGGGGGTGTTACATTGCCGTTCAGGACGTGGGTATCGCGGCTGAGCGGGCTGTGTCACTGGGAGCAGAGATCATCATTGCTCCAAGACGCATAGGCGATAAAGGCATCATGTGCGCATTCCGTGATCCTACCGGAGCGATGGTTGCTTTATGGGAAGCGGCAGAGCATCGTGGCTCGGGTGTTCAGCACGAACTGTACAGTATAGACTGGCATGAGCTGTACACAACGGATTTAGACACCGCCGCTCATTTTTATACGGAACTGCTGGGGTGGTCAATGGAAGAAGTGCCAACTCCGTCGGGCCGTTATCTCCAGTTCAAAGCAGGAGCAGACTACGCAGCCGGCATAAAGGCCATCCCCCAGGACATGGTGAACATGAGCAGTGGCTGGGGACTATATTTCAAGGTTCCCGGTTGCGGGGAGATCATCCGTCAAGCCGTTGCCTTGGGAGGTACTGTGGTGATCCCCCCAACGCCTGTGCCGGGTGGCGGGACATTTGCCACTTTGCAGGACCCGCAGGGAGCTTTCTTTTCCATTCAGCAGGGGTTCTAGGGTAACAATCATCCGGGATAGCTCTTAATTAACCTAAGGTTGTCCCGGGTATTCCTATAATGAATAGTGAGGTAGTGACACAATGACCTATTTGCAAATTACCAAAGAAAATATCGGACAAGAACATATCTGCTGCGCACTCGGCGCTAAGCAATATGAACAGGCGGTCCGGGACAAAAAGCAATGGCTGAGCGAACGGATGGAGGAAGGGCTGGTATTTTACCGGCTGAATGACCGGGCGAAGGTTTTTATTGAATATTTGCCTGCCGAGAAGGCATGGATACCGCTAAATGCCCCTAACTATATGTATATTAACTGTCTGTGGGTATCGGGCAGACACAAGGATAGCGGTCATTCCAAACAGTTGCTGGATAAATGTATAACAGATGCCCAGGCCCTGGGGATGGATGGCATTGTGCATATTGTAAGCAAGAAGAAGATGCCTTATTTAAGCGACAAACGTTATTTTGAGCATATGGGATTTCAAATCGCCGATGAATCGGCTCCTTATTTCGAGTTGGCTGTGCTCAAATGGAACGATGAAGGGGAACAACCGTCTTTTGCACATTCCGTGAAGTCAACACCGGCCACAGACAATGGAATTTGTATCTATTACACGGCACAATGTCCATTTGCCGTGGGCATTCTGGAGGATTTGCGGGCTGTGGCGAAGGAAAGGGGCCTTCCGTTTACGGCTCATCTCCTGACTACCAGGGAAGAAGCTCAGGCCGCCCCCTCGGTATGGACCACCTTCAGTCTATTTCTTAACGGCAAGTTTATCACCCATGAGATTATGAGTCCGGGCAAGTTTGCGAAACTGCTGGACAGTGCCAAATAGAACAGATACAGGGAGGAAACAACTTGAATGTAGCTTATCTTGCCGCTTCCGACGTGATCCGGCTGCTTGAACAGGGCGACGTTACTTCCAGGCAACTGCTGGATTACTATTACGGCCGGATGGACCTTGTGAATGAACAACTCAATGCCGTAGTGCAGCAGCAGCGGGAAACTGCCTATGCCCAGGCGGATCAGGCGGACCGTGACAGAAAAGAAGGCCGGAAGCATGGGCCGCTGCATGGTTTGCCCCTTACGGTGAAGGAGTCTTTTGATGTCAGCGGAATGCTTACTACATCCGGAGCCCCGCATCTTAAACATAATATCGCCGCAGGACATGCAGTCACGGTGCAACGCTTGATCCAAGCTGGCGCCATCATCCTGGGAAAAACCAACGTGCCGACGATGACCTCAGACTGGCAGACCTATAACGACCTGTACGGCACGACCAACAACCCTTGGGACATAAGCTTAACCCCGGGCGGTTCATCCGGCGGCAGCGCGGCCGCCTTGGCAGCGGATTGCACGCCTGTGGAATTCGGCAGCGATCTGATCGGCTGCCTGCGGATTCCTGCGCATTATACTGGCGTATACGCCCACCGTTGCAGTCTTGGAATGCTGTCGCTTAGAGGGCATGTCCCCGGCAATCCTCCCGGTGATCCAAGCGAACCCGACTTGTCGGCGGCTGGGCCCTTGGCCCGCAGCGCCAGGGATCTGCGGCTGATGATGGATGTCCTGTATGATCCGTGGGTGGATGTGTCTGTTGCCCCTGATTTCCGCAAAAACACCTTAAAGGAACAAGCGAAGATTAGAGTGCTGACCTGGTTTGAAGCGCCGGGGCATCAACTCGATGAACGGATTAAACGGAGATATGCCGATTTTACAGAAGCCTTATCGGGGATGGAGGGGGTGGAGGTTCACCACGGGATGCCTCCGGAGATCCGGATGGACGATTTGTTCGAGCTGGCTATGAAGCTGTCCGGACGGCTTGTCGGCACCTCCTTCAACTCAAGGCAGCGGCTTACTGCCAGTCTGGCCTCTCTTGGACTGCGGGCCTCCCGTTTGGTAACGAAGGCTTTTCCCGAAGGGCTTGACGAGTATTACCGGGCGATGAATCAAAGTGAGGGGGAACAAGCGGAGACGGACCGTCTGCGCCAACACTATAACGGCATGATCTCATCCTTGCTTCAGGAATATGACGTTCTGCTGCTGCCCATCAGTCCGGTGCTGGCTATTCCCCATATGCAGCAAGCGGTACATAGAAGGGCTCTGGATGTGAATGGACAGGCAACCGGATATAACGAGCATTTAATCTGGAACATCCCCGCGACTGTGTTTGGGCTGCCGGCCACGATTTTGCCGCTGAACCGCGCAAGCGATGAATTGCCTTGCGGAATACAGATTGTCAGCGGGCATTTCAAAGACCACATCAGCATTGATTTTGCCGAAATATGCGAGTCACTAACGGGCGGATTCCAAATTCCGCCGGGCTATTCGTAAAAAGACGTTATAATAGACGTTATAATATAGGCAGGCTCAGATCCATAATTAGCGGTTGACTGGGGCCGGGCAATAACTGGTACCGGACCAGCTGTGCCAGGAAGCGGACTCCTTGGACCTTATTTGAGGAATCGAAGGATGTTGTCCTGTTATGCGGACACAGGAGCGCTTATTTCATGATCTCTAGCCCAAAATGAGGGCCAATGGATCAATTAACGGCTCCTGAGTCCGTTTGGCCAGCAAAATGAGCTGATTTCGCGAAATAACGCTTCTCCAGTCCGTAAATCTGTCAATATCTTATTTTGCGGTAGAGCTAAAATACATTTCTGGGGTGTATCATGACGATTTTTTCAAAGAAAAACAAACAAGATTTATTATCCATGAAGATGGAGATTAAGATCAGACAAGAATATAAGAATATCTCTAAGCACAAGAGGGTACTAATGCCTGTTATTGATTGGGGGATTTCCTTATATATCAACGGTTATGAATTAGATAAAGATGAAGTGTTTGTAGAAGATGTTTTTTTAAAATCGTTACTTTATTCGGGGAAATATCCAATGTTTACTTGTACATGCGGGATTTTCGGTTGTGGAGGGTATTATGTAGACGTTCTACTTAACAATGAAACGGTGATTTGGACTACTCATCAGTCACTGTTTGAGGATAAAGCAATAAAGAGTTCTAATAAATTTGTTTTTTCATGGAGCAATATCATCGAATTTTCAGAAGAATTAATGCAAAGATTAGAAGAGCTCAAAAGTACGATGATATCCCATGAATTGGAATTCCGATACAATCTTGAGAAATATAAGGACGTTATGCACGAAATTAAAATTAAATGAAAAGAAGACTGTTCATCATATTTGACAGGTTGAAAGATTTGTTGATATTATGGATACATATAGTCTTTAAAATCAAGGGATATTCAATAACCCAGATTATGCCCTTCACTATTATTCCCTTCACACGATGTTTTGTTTGATTGCCGGTGCGCGGGCACCGGTAGCGGGACAGCTTTGCTGTTAGGGCAATACTAAGCTTTGATTAATTATAGATATCATGTATCTTCAAAGTTTATAAATCATTCAGACAAAAAGGAGACTGTAACTATGACTAGCGAACCCGCTACCAATTACTGGAGTACTCAGGCGTATGTCAATAAGGCGGATTATGTTAAACCGGGAACCGAGATCTTATCCATGCTGCAGCCTGGGCCCAATGAGCGAATTCTGGACGTGGGCTGCGGGAATGGGGACTTAATGGCTGAGGTTGTAGCAGCCGGAGCGTTACCCGCAGGTATCGATCTTTCGGAGGAAATGGTGAGGCGGGCCAGACAGAAGTACCCTGAATTGAATTTTCAGGCGGAAGATATTTGTCATTACCGGACAGATGTCCGCTTTGACGCTGTATTCTCCAATGCAGCTTTCCACTGGATCAAGGATGCTCCCGCAGTTGCTCAGTCCATCTGGCTGGCACTCCGGGAGGGCGGCCGATTCGTAGCCGAATTTGCCGGCAGTGGCAATGTTGCCGTGCTGACCTCCGCTATGCAGCAGGTGCTGGAGGAGCATGGTTATGCGTGGGCGGGACGGAACCCCTGGTATCATCCCACCATTGGTGAATACGCCAGCCTGCTGGAGCAGACCGGCTTCCGTGTCACTTTGGCTCAGCACTTCGACAGGCCAACTCCGCTAAAGGGGAATACTGGAGTCCGGGGCTGGCTTGACGGGTTCGCCGGTTATTTCTTCAGCGACGTCACCTGTGAAGATCGAGCGACGATCTACCGCGCCATTGAGGCAAAGGTTAAGCCACATCTTGAGCGGGGAGGCCAATGGATGGTCGACACCAGCCGATTGCGCATCATAGCCATCAAGGAATCCGTTTAAGGACATTTGTGTCATAAGAAGCCGCCTATAACTGGCGGCTTTTTTTGTTGCAACGATAACCTTTCTTGTTCTTGAAGGTACTAGAGGGTACAAAGGTATATGTCGTAATATTATATAGTGATGTCGCATACTCCTACTTAAAAAATACATTCCAGTGTGTTACCTTATTCAATAGATGTCAGGATATTATATATGAATGGGAGGTAATAAAATTGAGTATTCGAATGGGTATGGCCAGTTATTGGCATGTTCATGCCTGGGATTACACCAAGCAGGCGCAAGAGCATCCGGATACGGTCATAACGGCTGTATGGGATGAAGATCCGGTCCGTGGCAGGGAAGCCGCCGCCAAGCTGGGGGTTCCTTATTACGAATCATTACAAGACATGCTGGCACAACCAGACCTGGACGCCATCATCGTGGATGCTCCGACGAACCGTCATAGGGAAGTCATTATCGCCGCAGCCAGAGCGGGCAAACATATTTTCACGGAAAAAGTGATTGCCCCTTCCCTGCAGGAAGTCCGGGAAATCATGGAGGAGATTGAGCGGAGCGGTGTGAAGCTTACGGTCTCCCTGCCCCGTCTAAACGATGGCTATACGCTCGCTATTCAAGACATTCTGGCCCGTGGTCAACTTGGCGACATCACCTATGTAAGAGTACGGCTGTCCCACAATGGTGCGCTGGCCGGGTGGCTTCCGGAGCATTTTTACAGTCTGGAGCAATGCGGAGGCGGAGCGTTAATCGACCTCGGCTGTCATCCGATGTATTTGACCCGGTTGTTCCTGGGGCAGGAGGTGACGGGAGTCAGTGCGAATTTCGGCTATGTCACAGGGAAAGAAGTTGAAGACAACGCCGTGGTGACTCTCTTTTCCGGTTCGGGGGCTATCGGAGTGGTGGAAGCGGGCTTCGTGAACAGCCATTCCCCGTTTACAGTCGAGGTGCACGGCACGGAAGGAACCGTCTTATTTGGAACTCCGGAAGACAAGCTGCTGCTTAGATCCAATCAAGCGGAGAATCAGGGAGAAGCCTGGATTGAGGTGCCACCGTACAGCCGGCGTGAAAGCGCTTTTGAACAGTGGGTCGGGCATATTCAGAACAACACGATTGCGGAAAGCAACCTTCAAATGGCGGTGGAGTTGACGAGTCTGATGGAAGCGGCCAACCGTTCGGCCAAAGAGGGGAACGTCATCCGGCCGGAAGCGGTAAGCCTGCAGCCATGAACAGCCTGAAGTTGACTCCCTTCCCGTTTGAGGTCATGTTCGAGAAACAGGATCTCTTGGAGAGGCTCGATATTAAGATTACCTGGGGTCAATATGAGATCAAGGTACTGCGGTTTCATTTAACTTCGTTTGAGCCGGGAAGAATCGTTGATTTTCATAATCATGCCGAATTTGAATTCCATTTCATTCCGCGGGGGAAAGGTACGGTCATCCTCGAAGATCAGACCTTTTCGTTGTCCGAAGGGATGTTGTACCTGACAGGCCCCGGCGTCATGCATTACCAGGCAGCCTCAAACGAGGAGGCAATGGACGAATTGTGCCTGCATGTCGACATTATCCGCCATGATTCAGCGAATGCCGATCCTTGGGAGACGGCGGAAGCGAAGGAATGCATGGAGAAACTAAGCACGCTGCCGCTCAAGCCCGAGCTGGACCGCCACGGGGCGATGAATTGTTTTTTGGAAGCGTATGAGGTGTGCGACGGGAAACATAGAGGATATTATACCTCGATTAAACAGCTGGTGATCAGCATTTTGTTAAAAGCGGTGAGAGCTTATGATTCGGGCGAAATCGGCACCGAAGCCCCCTTCCGGAATATGGTCGCCTACCGGTATCAATATGCCGTCCAGTATATGGAGGCCAATTCTCCGGCGAGTCTGACGCTGGAAAATGTCGCTGAAAAGCTGAACATCAGCCCGCGGCAGCTGCAGCGTATATTTCGCCAGATGAATGCTGACAAGCCTTTCAGCAAAGTGCTGGAGGACATCCGGTTGACATCCGTCTGCCAGCGGCTCGTGGAGAGCGCCCAGTCCATTGAACAGATCGCCCAGTCGGAGGGATTCTCAAACGCAACCTATCTGCATTCCGTGTTCCGCAAGCGGCTTGGAATGACGCCAGCGGCCTACCGGAAGACCAAGCAAGCCAAATGATATCGAATTAGAGGAGGAAATAAAATGAGTAAAGTATATCAAGTAGGGATTGTAGGGTGCGGCGGGATCGCTAACGGTAAACATCTGCCCAGCTTAATCAAATTGAACAACGTAGAGTTGACTGCTTTTTGCGATATTGTTGTGGAGCGGGCGGAGGAAGCCGCTGCCAAATACGGAAGTGAAACCGCCAGGGTATATAGCGATTACCGGGAAATGCTCGAGAAGGAAGCGCTGGATATCGTACACGTGCTGACTCCGAACGACTCCCATGCCGAAATTGCCATCGCTGCGCTTGAGGCCGGCAATCATGTGATGTGCGAGAAGCCGATGGCGAAGACGGCGGAGGATGCCAGAAGGATGGTCGAAGCGGCGAAACGAACGGGAAAAAAGCTTACGATCGGATACAACAACCGTTTCCGCGCGGACAGCATGTATTTGAAGAAGTTATGCGAGGATGGCGACCTCGGACATATTTATTTAGCCAAAGCTCATGCGATCCGGAGAAGGGCCGTACCGACCTGGGGTGTGTTTTTGGATGAAGAGAAGCAGGGTGGAGGTCCATTGATCGACATCGGCACCCATGCGCTGGATCTGACACTTTGGATGATGGATAACTACAAGCCTAAAGTTGTACTGGGGACGAAATACCATGAGTTGTCCCAAAAAGAAAATGCCGCAAATGCCTGGGGACCTTGGGATCCTAAAAAGTTCACGGTAGAAGACTCCGCGTTTGGGATGATTGTCATGGAAAACGGCGCCACTGTCATGCTGGAGTCCAGTTGGGCCATCAATTCTCTTGAGGTGGATGAAGCCAAATGCAGCTTAAGCGGTTCGGCAGCAGGGGCGGACATGAAGAACGGGCTGCGCATCAATGGAGAGGAGCATGGGCGTCTGTACACCAAGGAAATTGACCTGGGTTCAGGCGGTGTTGCCTTCTATGACGGCAAGGCCGAAAATGCGGCTGACGTCGAGATGAGAAGCTGGATTGAAGCGGTTGATCAGGACCTGGAGCCCGTGGTCACGCCGGAGCAGGCTTGTGTGGTATCCGAAATTCTGGAGGCGATCTACGAATCGGCGCGGACCGGCAAGGCCGTATATATGAACTGATCCCTCGCGGAAAAAGCGGGGGACGTGGAGGAGACACTTTATGAATGAGTTTGTCAAACATTCTGTCGTGATCGTGGGCTACGGAGGCATGGGCAGCTACCATGCCAAATTAATCAAGGACAATGGACGGCTGGCGGTGGTCGGAACCTATGATACCGACGCCCGGCGTGGAGAGGCTTCCGAAAAGGAGGGTTACCCGGCTTACCCAAGCTACGATGCTGTATTGAATGACCCGGCGGTAGAGACGATTCTTATCGCTACGCCGAACGATGTACACAAGGAACTGGCTGTGCGGGCTTTTGCGGCGGGGAAGCATGTCATTTGCGAGAAACCGGTGACGATGTCCGTGGAGGATTTCAAGGAAATGACTGCGGCGGCGGAGCGTGCAAATCGGGTCTTGATGGTACACCAGAACCGGCGCTGGGATGAGGATTTTCTCATTATCAAGCAGATGTATGAGCAAAAGACGATCGGCGAGCTGTTCCAAATCGAATCGAGAGTTCACGGGGCCAACGGCATTCCGGGAGACTGGAGACATCTCGAAGTCCATGGCGGTGGCATGCTGCTGGATTGGGGCGTTCATTTGCTGGATCAGCTAGTATTTATGGTGGACAGCAAAATCACCAGCGTGAGCAGCAGGCTCAGCTTTATTTTGGGCGATGATGTGGATGACGGATTTGAAGCGCTGCTGCAGTTTGAGAATGGTCTTTCCGCGCGGGTCGAGGTCGGGACGACAAATTTCATAACGCTGCCCCGCTGGTACGTGAAGGGAACGGAAGGCACCGGCATGATCGAGGACTGGTCCATGGTCGGCCGGATCGTAACCCGGAACCGTGAGGTGGAGCATGTGGAACCCAAACCGATCCAGGCGGGCGTCGGTTTGACCAAAACGATGGCTCCGCCATCGGAATCGGCAACCCTGACGGGGGCGCTGCCGGAACCGTTCCGCCAGCCGAGCAGTTTTTATGACAATTATGTATCGGTTCTAGAGGGGACAGGGAATCCGATTGTCAAAAACGATGAAGTCCTTCGGGTGCTGAACCTGATCGAGGCGATTTTCCGCTCTGCGCGGGGCGGTGAAACGGTTAAGAATTTTGATTTTTATTGATAAAAAGCAGCAGGTAATACCCCGGTCTTATAATCCATAGGACCGGGGTATTACCTTTATTTTGAACAAATCGAACAGCGGAATCGATACTGATCTAACTCGAGACGCGTCATGCCGCGCTCAATTATGCGTGATGTATTCTCGGCATGGGCAGCGGTTCCTTTCCTAGCTCGGCCCATACATATTTTAGCAACAGCTCCGTCTTCAGCCGTTCATATTCCGGTTCGTCCCACAGATATTCTGATTTTATCTCGCCCTCAAGCGCACGTTTGCATAGCTGTGACACCTGGTTCGGGAAGTAATGACTTTTTGCGACCTCGGTAAACACCTCGTTGTTTGGCCAGTGCAATTCCTTCACGCTGGCGTTCTCGAATCAAGGCACGCTCAAACTCTGAAAAAGCCCCCATCACCGACAGCATAAGGTTGGACATAGGTGATTCTTCACCATCCATACTATGGAATCACCACTATATCTCCTTCGCGTACAAACGCGAATAATGCTTCTAGTTGCGGTCTGTTGGTATCTTTACCGGATGCTTTATCCCGTAAACAGCCGATCTAACTGAACTTGTTCTAATTGCCTTTCTGGATTCTGATCAAAGCTACTTACTCGGACATAACCAATGCGACCATCCATACCGAAATAAACTATTCTTTTTTGGTAGAATCAACCACGAAAGGATAGTTTTTTTTATGGACCTAGATATTACAGGGGGCCAGTCAACGAAATGACGTAAAACCCACGCTAATATAATATTTGGAAATAGAATATCAATTTTGAAATGCCTACACGTCCTCAGCGTATATTTACGTTAAATTGGCGGCTCCACCAGTCTTTTATCGTTAAGCAAAATCGCGATCAGTATGATGGTTGATTTTCGTTTTGAACGGTACGTGGTGCATAAGCGCAAAGAAAGACGCGTACGCCTTCAGTGATGATACGTTTGGTTTGTTCCTCCTCTAATGTCCCGGTTTTTCTCGGTTGATTAAATACCAATAAAAACGTTAATGCTGCGAAGTGCTTTGCAGCCATTTTAGGATCAAGCACATCGAGCAATCCGTTTTGTCCAAACTCTGTAAACCTCCTGATAATCCCCTCTTCAGTTGCGTTATCCAGCCTTTCAAAAAACGAGTCTGGCAGGTTGGCGGCTTCCACCATAACCAGACGGATCAAAGCAATGTAATCGGACGAACCGTTCGCAGAAGCTACGATTTGTTTGCAAAATAAGATGAGCGCCTGCTCCAGATCCTCGAATTCCCAGAGGTGGTCTGAAATCCCTTGCTCAATCATGTCCAGAACCGCCGAACTGGATACTTCCACAACGGCAAGCAGTAGGTTCTGTTTGTCGCCATAATAATCATAAACTGTCCGTTTGGAAACTCCCGCTTTAGCTGCGACCGCATCGACGCTGGAACGATCAAACCCATCTGAAAGAAACAGGTCTCGTGCCGCCGCAATAATTTTAGCTCGTTTGTCTGAAGAGCCTTTGCGGATTTTCTTATTTTCCGTATTATCCATTCTTACGTTTCCCCCTTATAGGTATACTATCAGAAATCGATTAGAGTCCTGCTTTACAAACTACACTGTACGGTGTAGTATAACAAATGTAGCATATCAAATCAATGATAAAGGAGGATTCTATCCATGAATACCCTGCCGTCTTTTGTTGATGTTCTCATTGTCGGGGCCGGACCCACAGGGCTTACACTTGCCTGCGACCTTGCCCGTCGAAACGTCGACCATCGTATTATTGAACGAAGCACCTTATATAACGTTGCATCTCGCGCCAAAGGAATCCAGCCTCGCTCGCTTGAAGTCGTCGATGATTTGGAGGCCGTTCACTACATTATTGACACAGGTGTTGTGGATTTGCCTGTTCGTTATTATACCGCAGATGGCAGGAGTGTGGACAAGCCGGCTATTACCGTTGCAGCCAGCGCCGAACTTGAGACACCCTATCGTGATCCGGTCTGGATTGCTCAATTTGATGTGGAAAAAGCATTGCGCGACCGATATGCAGTGCTTGGCGGTCAAGTTGAGTTGGGCATGGAAGCTGTAGGGCTTGTTCAGGATTTGGATGGTGTAACGGTAACCGTGAATACACCACAAGGAGAAGAGCAAATTCGCGCTCGTTATGTAGTCGGCGCTGACGGGGGCAAAAGCAATATCCGCAAGTTTATTCACTTGCCGCTGGTTGGGGAAACACACGATCATGAGCGATGGTATCTTGGCGATGTACGATTGGAAGGGTTAGATCGTGACCATATCCATATCTGGACATCTTCGGAGGGGATGGTCGGGGTGACACCGCTGCCGAAATCCGATATTTGGCAACTGCAGGCTACAATTCCGGCAGACATCGAAGAACCAGATCAGCCGTCGCTAGAGGCGTATCAAGCCATGTTTGACCGTCGCGCCGGGGCCGGACGTGTTCGGCTCACGGATGCTTCCTGGCTGTCCATCTACCGGGTCAACGTCCGTATGGTTGAATGTTACCGCAACGGCCGGGTTTTCCTTGCCGGTGATGCTGCTCATGTTCATTCGCCGGCCGGCGGTCAAGGCATGAATACGGGGATGCAGGACGCGTACAACCTCGGCTGGAAGCTGGCGGCTATCATACGCGGAGCGGACACTGCCTTACTCGACACGTACGATGAGGAGCGCCGCCCTGTGGCTCAAGCCGTGCTCGAGGACAGCACGAAGAAGATGGGAGGGGTCGTAGGAACGGCGACTGAAGGCGGAGGGTTGTCCCAATCCTTGAGCACCATATCCGACGATCTGACGAGTGGGCTTCTCATTTCCTATCGGTCAAGTTCTCTTACCTGTCCGTCTGCTCGAACAAATGTTATCCGTTCATTTCCTGGAGATCGTGCTCCTAATGCTACGGGCCTGCAAGGCACCGGGTTTGCAGGAAGTGTCTTTGACCTATTGCGCGGCCCGCACTGGACGCTTTTGGTTTTTGCAAACTGCATCGATCCTTCTCTGAAGAACTTCACCAACGACGAACTCCATGTGCATTATATCCTGCCATCAAAGCCGGAGGGGGCGGAAGGCATAATAGACACAGCAGGGAATGCCTATCGAATTTACGATGTAGCAAGTAAAGAACTCGTATTGATTCGTCCCGACGGTTACATCGCACTGCGTACCTCCATTGAGGATACCGCATCGATCTTGAATTACTTGAATTTCATTTATCGCGAAAACTGATTTGGAAAAGCCGCCACTTTTAATGAACCGAGTTTAAATTGATGATATGGGAAGGACTGTTTCTATGGAAGAAATTATTCGAACCGTTAACCTGACAAAGCAATACGGAAATAAAGTCATTGTAGATCGCGTTTCGATTTCCGTTAAAAAAGGAGAAATCTATGGATTCCTGGGGTTGAATGGCGCAGGGAAAACGACAACCATTCGAGCTCTTCTCGGAATGAGTAAGCCTTCTTCCGGAGAAGTGTATTTGTTTGGTCAGCGCTGGACGAATGGGAATCCAAATTTGTCGAGACGAGTAGGTTATATGGTGGAAGTACCTTATGCCTACCCTAACTTTACGGTTAGGGAAAACTTGAGTTTGATGGCCAGGTTGCGAGGATTACCGGTTCCGAGGGCAGTTGACGAAATTATGGAGCAATTGAATTTGACCCAATATGCGGATAGTAAGGCAAGAGATTTGTCACTTGGTAACGCGCAGAAACTTGGACTGGCCAAAGCGTTAATTCATAATCCGGACGTTCTGATTCTTGATGAGCCAACTAATGCACTTGATCCAGCCGGAATTGTCGAGATAAGGGAAATGCTGAAAGCTCTAGCTTCTCAACATGGGGTTACCGTGTTTATATCGAGCCATATCCTTGAGGAGATGTCCAAATTGGCTTCTCGAATCGGCATTATTCACAAAGGCGTATTGCTTGAAGAACTGACAACAAAAGACTTTGAAACCATCCGCCGAAAGCAGCTGATGATCGGAACGAAAGATGATCGGAAGGCTCAAGCTATTCTTTCAGACTCCGGGTATGCGGTACATTCGACTTCGAATAATTGCCTTGCACTACCGGATGATCATGCCGTGAAGCATCCCGAACTTATTGCGAGATTGCTTGCTCAACATGAAGTGCCGCTCACCATGCTTAAAATTGAAGAAGAGAATTTGGAACATTATTTTCTTAAAGTAATCGGAGTTGAGGAGGGGAAACTGAATGAGACCATTGTTGACAGCCTGTAGCGTTGAAGTTTACAAATTGCGTCGATCCTTTGTTTTATGGGGCACGCTTCTGTTTATATTATTTGTCATCACGTTGTACTTGGGACAGCCCGATTGGCCTTCTTTTTTTGAACGGACTGCGTTTTTGTATGCATCCGTGTTTGGGCTGCTGGGGTTTGGATTGGTGACAAGCTGGACATTTGGCCGTGAGTATGCTGATCGGACGCTCAAGGATTTGCTCGTTTTGCCTATATCGCGCGGTAAAATAGCGATTGCCAAATATGTCGCAATTATATTCTGGTGTTTTGTAATGATGTTGATCAGCTTTGCTTATGCCTTAGTACTTGGTTTTGCTATTGGACTTCCTGGATTTTCGTTTGCGATTGCACAACATTATTTGTTCCTAATACTTATCATTGGCGCTCTCCACCTATTATTAAGTGCCCCTCTTGCCCTATTGGCCTGTATATCACGCGGTTATCTGGTGCCGATCGGCTTTGCTTTTACAACTTTGATGCTGGCATTGGTATTCGGGCCTACTGCTATTGGCACGTATCTGCCCTGGTCTGTACCTGCTTTGCATTTGAAGGAAAACGGCGTCGCATCATTTCCCTTGGCAGGTATCAGTTATTTTCTGGTATTTTTAATAGGACTGGCAGGCTTCATTGGGACGGTTAAATGGTTGCAAAACAGGGAGCAACGATGATTTACTAGAAAATACTTCTGCATAGAAATACACTTGGAAGGAGAAGATCAATGTGCCTTCTAACTCTTTGAATCGCTTCATTATTTTCCACTGGACTAAATTTCTCATGTTGATGCTTGATTCCACTACTCAACAATTCAATATAATAATCGACAAAATCAGTGTGGCGTATCCAAGGATGCGCCTGGGTGTAAACGGGGCGCATCTGTTCAAAATTAGAATTTATCATCCGAAACGTATATGGCTAGACTCTAACTCCAGTAATACTAAGTGGCGATAAGTTTACACTTTTTCAGCTTAAAGGAATAAATAATGACAATCCGGTCATGTTTAAAACCTTAGCGTATATTTTCGTTAAAATGTTGACGGTCCCCCATATTACAGCAAAACACCTGCGACACTATGTAAAAGAGGATATCCCCATGGAGCAGGCTTAATGGGCCTTTTTTTGTTCAAGGATACTTCTGGCAGTAGCTTCGTCCGTGATGAGCATATGGATGAAACGTCCGCTCAGCGCTGCCAGAATACAATCAATTTTGTGCAGTCCGAAGGCCATGCCCACTACCGTCTTGATTTTTTGTAATTGCTCCAGCCCCAGTCCAATCACTTTATTGTTGATGGGGTGGGAGTTCACGGTTCCATCCTGGTTGATGAAGCGGGAATTTATGTCGCCTGCGATATTCATAGCTTTGAGTTCGGCTATAACCTGCTCTTTGAGATAACCTGATCTCTCCATGGTTGACATGGAGAATGGATTCCCGATGCCAACCAGTGCCAGATCGATCTGTTCACCTTCGCGCAGGACCTCGGCTATATTCGGGAGCTGGCTGATTTGCTGTTTCAACTCTTCAGTTTCGACTATGGCCGGAGCGTATAAGGTGTTGCAGGAACCCCCCAGCTTTTTGGACAATTCATAGGCAATCTGATTGGAATGCATCTCATTTCTGTGATTGCCGGTTCCCCCGACGAGCGGGACGATTTTGATATTTTCTTTTTTTTCCAGCGGAAACTCCCGCACCATATGATACAGGGTATTCCCCCAGGAGACACCGATGCGGTCCCCGTTGTTGATTAACTTAAGCACAAATTGAGCCGCGGCTTTTCCGACAACACGGGACAACAGCTCTTTATTCAAATCCTTGGTAGGCACCACCAGCACCCGCCTCAGCTGAAAGACCTGTTCCATCTCTTTCTCCAGGGTGGAGATTTCCTGGTCATCATCATGTATGACAATTTCGAGAATGCCTTCATCGCGTGCACGCTGCAGCATTTTGGAAATGATCGGCCGTGACACCCCGATTTGCGCCGCTATTTTTTCCTGGGTCCATGATTCGTAGTAATACATTTTACAGACCTTCACCATGATTTTGCGTTCCTCTATGTTCACATATCGTCCGCCTTTACCCGAAATAATGCCGCATATACCCACTATAGATTGCATTTTGCCAGAGAGTCAAGCACGTATAAAACAGGATAATTTTACCTTGGTTCAGATTTGACACTTTGTTGACACGGACAATACAAAGCCTGCTTACAATTGTAACTGTCCGGAACATATGTAAACGAATGCTGCAGAATTCAGAATCAACAACGGGGCCGAGGTGCACATATGAAGGTGAAAATACTGGGTTACTGGGGGGGATATCCAGCAGCAGGGGGAGCTACCGCCGGATATCTGGTAACCACTGCAGAGGGGCAGATACTGCTCGATTGCGGCAGTGGGGTGATGAGCCGTTTTCCCTTTGAGAGCCGGGTGGAGTCATTGTCAGGGGTGATTCTGTCACACCTGCATCATGATCACACGGCGGATCTGGGGATTCTCCAATATGCCGCCGCAGGAGCGATTCGCAATGGGCGGATGCCGCACAGACTGGCGCTTTATGCGCCGGCCGAACCTGCGGACAAGCTGAAGCCGCTGGTTGAAGCCCATACCGATATCCACATTATTAATCCTGCACAAAAGGTATGGATGGCCGGAGCGGAAATTGAGTTTGTACCGGTGCAGCACACTATTCCCTGCTATGCGATCAAGATCACCTATCACGGCAAAGTGCTGGTTTACTCCGGAGACACCTCCTATTGTGACTCTTTAATTGAACTGGCCCGGGATGCAGATATTTTCTTGTGCGAGGCTACGATATGCAGAGGAAGCGTACATACCACCGGAAGGGGGCATATGGATGCAGGGGAAGCCGGGACGATTGCCAGCAAAGCCAAGGTTAAAAAGCTTGTATTGGTGCATCTGCCCGGTGACGGCAATTTGGAGCAGATGCGCTATGAGGCCAGCCAGACCTTCGGCGGGCCGGTAGATTTGCCGGAACCGTCACGGGTGTATGTAGTGTGAGCAGGAAGGAGTAGAGACAGCTATATGTATAAGTTGCTGGCCCTGGATATGGATGGGACATTGCTGAACCCGGACAAGATCCTGACGGAAGAGACCAAACGCTCCATTCAAGCACTGATGCAGGCGGGTACAGCAGTAACCATCGCTTCGGGGCGGTTTCCGGCTTCCGTATGGCTGCATGCCAGAGCGGCAGGTATGAATTTCCCGCTCGTGGCACTGAACGGAGCGGTTACGCTGGATACAGCAACCGGGAGTCTTCTTGCCGGTCTGCCCCTGGCTGCCGCAGATGCGCTGGGACTGGCGCGAACGGTACAAGAAGCGGGAGCCTATGTACAATTTTATGGCTACAATACACTTTTTGTACCGGAGCTTAATGAGTTCAACATTCGCTGGCCGTTGGCCAATGTAGTAGTCCAGCCGGACAGGGAACTGACGGAAGAGAATTATAGTGAGCAAACGGGGCTGATCCAGGTAGAGCCGATGAATGGGAATATAGAGGTCTTTGTGCAAACAACGGCAGAACCTATGTATAAAGCGGCTGTGATCAGCGACGATCAAACGGTCCTTAACAGGCTCCTGTATACTTTGCAGGAATCGGGGAGGTTCCAGTTGACCCGTACCGGCAGCCGCAGGTTCGATGTGAATGCGGCCGGAGTCAGCAAACATTATGCACTGGAACAACTGTGCAGTGAACGAGGCATTGCCTCCTCCGAAGTGGCTGCAGCCGGCGATTATGACAACGATATTGAGATGCTGCGCTGGGCCGGGCTTGGTATAGCTATGGGGAATGCGAAGCCGCATATCCAGACCATTGCACAGGTGGTTACTGGCAGCAATACCGAAGATGGCGTGGCTCAGGCTATTAAGCGCTACATACTTTAAAGGTTTATTCTACTATTATGCTCGACCAA
Organism: Paenibacillus albidus; assembly: GCF_014644435.1. Classification (GTDB taxonomy): domain Bacteria; phylum Bacillota; class Bacilli; order Paenibacillales; family Paenibacillaceae; genus Paenibacillus_AQ; species Paenibacillus_AQ albidus. Next base: position 347,067 of record NZ_BMKR01000004.1, read on the forward strand.
GGGAGAGGGATAAGAATGAGAAACGTTAAAAAAAGCTTGATGCTGCCAGTGTTGGCGGCAATGCTGGTATTCAGCGGCTGCGCAGCACCGACAGAGCAGAGTGCCAATGAGGGCAACGGAAATGGAGCAGCGGAAGCGGCGGGGATTTCAGGTCAGCTTTCATTCTATACTTCCCAGCCGGAAGAGGACGCTACCAAACTGGCTGCAGCCTTTACCAAGAAATACCCGGATGTCGAAGTGAAGATTTTCCGCTCCGGCACCGAGGAAGTGACCGCCAAACTTCAGGCGGAGCAAAAAGCCGGCCAGACTCAGGCAGACGTACTGCTGCTCGCCGATTCCGTAACTTTTGAGAGTCTCAAGGAGCAGGAATTGCTGCAGTCTTACAAATCTCCTGAACTTGGCAAGATCCCTGCAGAGCTGGCGGATGCGGATGGAATGTATGCAGGTACGAAGGTGATGGCTACCGTCCTGGCTGTCAATACTCAGAAAGTAACCACACCTCCGACCTCCTGGAAGGTGCTTATTTCTGACGAGAGCAAGGATGCCAGTATGATGCCAAGCCCGCTATATTCGGGGGCGGCTGCCTATAATATTGGGGTATTCAGCCGGACTGAAGGGTATGGCTGGGAATTCCTGCAGGGCATAAAGGATAACGGAATGGCTGTTATTAAAGGCAACGGAGCAGTGATGAAGGCGGTAGCGAGCGGGGAGAAATCCTATGGAGTAGTCGTAGATTATCTGGTGGCGCGCGAAAAAGCCAAAGGTTCACCGGTTGAGCTGTATTATCCGGAAGAAGGCGTCCCTATTATTACCGAACCTATCGCGATTATGAAAGAGTCACAGAATCTGGAGGCTGCCGAAGCTTTTGTGGATTTTGTCCTGTCGGAGGATGGACAGAAGTTGTCCGCTGAGATTGGTTATACGCCTATCCGTGAAGGTATAGCTGCCCCGGAAGGCTTGAAGAGCTTCACAGAAATGAAGGTACTTTCAGCAGATCTCGTACAGCTGACTGCGGAGCGTGAAGCGGACAAGCAGCAGTTCATTAAAGTATTTGGTGAATAGAGGATGGAGCGTTCCGACATGTCAGAAGTACAGTCCTACACAACCCCACACTCTCAGTTGGATCAAGGGAAAGGGCGCAAGCCCTTTTCTGTTCTTTCCCGCATCTTTGGAAAAAAAGGAGCTGCTGCCTGGCTCGGTGGCGCAGCCGTTTTGCTGTTCTTTGTTCTTCCCATTCTGAAGCTGATCCTGCTCAGCTTTCAGGGGGATGAGGGTTTAACCCTGGCACATTACAATGAATTATTACAGCAAAAACGCTTCTGGAGCACGCTGCGCAGCACGGCAATTATTGTAGCCGGTTCAACTGTGCTTTCATTGGTACTTGGAATAGCAACCGCCTGGCTCATCGCATATACGGATGTTCCCCGCAAACGGATGCTGCATATGGCTATTTTGCTCTGTTTCATATTGCCGTCCTATATACTCACTTTGTCTTGGTCTTCGTTTATGGGAACCCAGGGGATTGTAGCCAAGCTTCTGGAGGGGTTAAGTCCCGGACTTATGCCTTGGAGCATGTATAGCATGGGGGGGATCGTGTTCGTAATGGGAATTCATCATTTCCCGCTGGTCTATCTGCTGACACTGGATGTTTTCCGCAAAATCCCCCGTGATCTGGAATGGGCCGCCCGGGCAGGAGGGGCGGGCAGAATCGAAACCTTCCGGCGGATTACGCTGCCGGTTGCTCTGCCGGGCCTGACTGCCGGAGGGCTGCTCGTTTTTCTGGCATCGCTTGATAACTTTGGGATACCGGCATTTTTGGGTACACCCGTAAACATTTCTGTGCTCAGTACACTGATTTATGAAGAGATTATCGGGTTTGGCCCATCGGCTTTTGCCCGTGGCGCCTCACTGTCAGTCCTGCTCGGTCTGGCCGCCATTATGGGAAGTCTGCTGCAATGGCTGCTGCTGCGCAAAAGCCACGCCTCGGATACGATTCAGCCGGATGTTTCACCGCGGTACGTATTGGGCAAAGCCGGGAAGTGGGTGTCCGCACTGTTGTGGTCTTTTCTGCTGCTGGTTACGGTAGTTCCCTTATCCTCGATGTTGTCCATGTCCCTGAAAAAAGCCTATGGACTTGGGCTGACCGTGTCCAATCTGACGTTGCATAATTACCGTTACATTTTATTTGAAAATCCACGGGTGTGGCAGGCGATTCAGAACAGCCTTGTATTGTCAGGAGTAACAATGCTGGTCTGCCTGCTCATCGGTTCCTGCTTTGCGTATATGCGGGTCCGCAAGCCGTCACGGCTGAACAGACTGGCTGAACTGGCTGCCTCTGTGCCATACACCTTGCCTGGCATCGTATTCGCTTTGTCCATGATTCTGGTATGGATGGAGCCTGTACCCGGCTGGAACCCCGGTATTTATGGAACGATGGCCATTCTGTTCATTGCATATATCTGCCGGTTTATGATTCTTCAGGTCCGTTCCGGCGTTACGGCCTTCATGCAGGTCGATTCCTCCATGGAGGAGGCGGCGCGTATCTCGGGCGCCGGTCTTTGGCGGAGCTGGACAGCCGTGCTGCTGCCGCTTACGCTTCCGGGAATATTGACCGGGGGATTGCTGGTTTTTCTGACGGCACTGACGGAGCTGACGGTATCGGCGCTCCTGTACTCATCCGGTTCCCAGACGATAGGCGTTACCATATTCAGCTTTGAGCAGGCAGGGGAAACCCTGTATTCAACTGCACTGTCCAGTCTGATCGTCGTGCTGATAGCGGCGGGAGGAGCACTTGTGCTGCTTGTACAGAAATGGGCGGCGCGTAAGGGAGTGCGATCATGAGTATTGAAATGAAGCAAATCAGCAAAACCTTTGGAAGTAGCCAGGCTTTGCATTTTATCGACCTGACCATAGAGGAAGGGGAGTTTGTAGCGATTCTGGGGCCTTCCGGCTGCGGAAAAACAACGCTGCTGCGCATCCTTGCCGGATTCGAGCAGCCCACTACGGGACACATCAGTTTAAACGGCAAAGTAGTTGCCGGCGACGGAATTCTTCTGCCGCCCGAAAAACGCAGAATCGGGATGGTGTTCCAATCCTTTGCGCTTTGGCCGCATATGAATGTTACGGAGCATATCCGTTTTCCGATTCGCACACATAAAGAAACACCGGCAAAGATCAAGCAGAATGAACAGGAACGTGTGTCTCAGGTGCTGGAGCTTACAGGACTTTCGAAGCTGGCCTTGCGTATGCCGCATGAGTTGTCGGGCGGGCAGAAGCAGCGGGTGGCGATCGCACGGGCAATCGCTCCCGAACCTTCGCTCTTATTAATGGATGAGCCGCTTAGCAGCCTGGACGCCATGCTCCGCATGGATATGCGCCGTGAGATTCAGGATGTACACCGCCGGACCCGCTCAGCGATTGTCTATGTAACCCATGACCAGGGGGAGGCTTTGGCGATGGCCGATCGTATTGTGGTCATGAAGGATGGCCGAATTGAGCAAGCCGGTACGCCGCAGGATATTTATCTGCACCCTCAGACCGAATTTGTGGCTAAGTTTGTCTCCAAAGCCAATCTTGTCGAGGGCAGATGGGTCAATAACCGTTTTGTTCCGCAAGAAAGTGACGGTGTCGACTGGCCGGGGCTGCAGATCGCTACCCATTTTAAGAATCATGGGCTGTACCCAGTCCGTCCCGACCAGTTCATTCTGGCAAAGGAAGGCGGGGCTGGACTTTCAGGCGAGGTGATCAATGTACAGTTTCAAGGTAAGGAGTTTCATTATAATATCCGCTGTGGCAGCAGGAATTGGGAGGTTATTTCTCCCCTGTCGTTCGGCATGAATGAGAAGGTCGCCCTCAGCCTGGCCAAAGATTGAGGAGCTCCTTGTTCCAGAATACACTGCGCAGAGTGAAAGGATGGGAAGGGATGCCAGCTCAACAGAACAATTCTGGAAAGCCCCCAGCTTTTGTTATGATGGCGAGGACCGGGTGACCTTTAATTTGCAGGGCACAGGATTCTTTCGGCTGATCTTCCATACCGGGGCCAAAGTCAAAGAACGGACAGAACAGGGTCCTCTTATTGAAGACAAGTCAGGGCTGCTGGAGTGGGCTGGGTCTGACAGAGCTATCATGAAATTTACGGACAAGCTTGATATTGAGGCGAAAAAGGCAGATCTGGTGGACATCGTGGCCAAGTGGATACAAGTGACCTAGGAGGTTCATGTCCCGAAAAGCTTAAGAAGCCGCGATTTACGCGGCTTTTTTCTTTTTGCCGCTTTGGCGGATTTTGTCCAGAATTTAACTGGGTCTCGAGCCCAATTGTTATACCTCCAAGGACGGGTTAAGATAGAAACCAATTCTATTAAGGGAACAGAAAGGAGCAGCTTGGACATGGAACTCGCTCTGGAACCGATTTTGGACACAATGAAACAGGAGATCGACAAATGGATAGCCTACATAAGCGATAAAGATGCGGAAAAAATTGTGAAGCGTACTACACTGCAGGTGGGGATTCACGATAACGCTCTGCTCGAATATTCCAAGGGCAAGGTTGATGTTACCGATACGGAGCCTGACTCCCCGATGTTAGTAGGCGGGGCCAGACCCGGTGAGCCGCTGACGGAAGAGCAAGTGCGAATGTGGATTGTCCCTGAACTTGCTGCTTATATGCAGCTTAAATTGGATGGGCTTCCGCCTGCGTTAATCGATTATCAATTTACGTTTAACGGCAAGTTCCGGGTGCAAGAAGGCAGAGTCAACGTTTGCATTCTCGCATATGTCAATGAGACGAAGAAGACACAGTTGCTGGAACGAATCTCCTCCTATATCGCGAAAAAGCTGGAGACGGGACAATATCCGACCAAACCCTTGGAGACGTTTTTCCTATCCAGGCACCTGTTGGACATGCGGCTGTTTCCGGATGCGGAACCCGGCTGGATCCTTTCCGTCTTCGAGACTATTCAACAAATCAACAAAGGGAACAAACATCTGGCAGAGCACCGGTCTTCTCTGATTAACGCTTTGCGGAATTGGGTGGAGAATTTATGGTTGCCTCAATATTTCGATAATCTGGGGACACAGTGGCAGAGAGAATATAAGATTAAAAGCGATGCCAAACTGGAGAATACCGAGCAAGGGCCGGTTGAACTGGCCATCTATGCCGCAATATTGATTCTGAAATACGAGCCCTCTTACAGTAGAAGCACAGGACTGTCTATTTTGAATTGCGCCACCGAACTGGGAAGCGTCCGGGCAAAACGCCTGACTAAGGAAGGCAGCGGAACGTTTGCCAAGGAAGAGGTCAGCTTTCGCGACGAACGGACGGAATGCACAGCGAACGATGTGTTTGCCGAGGTGACAATAGCCATTAAGCTGGAAACGGAGGAGAGCTATGCGCGTGCGCTTCGGTTTCTGACTCGTTTATTAAGCCTGGGCTTTCCCAAAAGCTACCAAATCAAGCTGAAGTCGGGTGTCAAGCAATGGTTGCCGGTCAAAGGACTGGCCAAGTCGGGTACACATCGCTTTTTCGCCAACGCCCTGGAGTATCCGAATTTGCATCCCTTGCTGGAGGAGTATGCCCGCTCAGCGATGGAACCGTTTGAATGGTATGCAGATACTGAAGGAGAAAAAAGTTGCATGCCGGGCAGTTATGCCGTCTTTGGCCTCGGATTGGCAGATGGGGCTTACTTTCCTTTAGTAGAAGAATATATGGGGAAGGTTGACGAAGAACACCAGTCTGTTCAGAACAACTTTACGGTCGCTTTGGCCGAGCGGCATGGGGTTAGTATGGAGACGATTCCAACACTGGTGAAGTGTATGCTGCACAGCACGGACTCGATGAAGCTGAAGATTAAAGACGATCTGGAAGACGAGAGGCACCTTGGGCTGCTGCTGGATCAGGTTCGGGGGCTTCAGAGCTATGAGGTCGAGCATATCGTTTATTTGATCTGGGGCGGAACGGACAAGCTGAAGAAAACAGCCGCCAAAGCCGAAGGGGCCCGGAGAGAATGGTTCTCCGAGCTGGCACAGGCGGCGAGACGCCGTTAAGCTTAGCGGTTAAACCAGGGTCAACCCTACACGGTTACTTCTTCGCTTTGATTACAGCAGAAACGATATACTGGTCAACATTGGCGCCGGGAATCCAATCTTTGATGAATGATTTGGATTCATCTTTGGGCTCGATAGAAATATGGGTAAACCCGCTTTCTTGGAGCATGGATTCCAGGTCTGCAATGGAAGAAGCGCCAGAAATACATCCCGAGTAAAGTTCATCAAAGTTATTTTTGATCTCAGGAGGAAGCTCAGCCGTGGTCACGATGTCCGAGATGGCAAGACGTCCTCCCGGCTGAAGAACCCGGTAGGCTTCACGGAATACCTGTTGTTTATCTGGAGAAAGGTTAATGACACAGTTGGAAATAATGACATTCACTGAATCGTCGGCGATAGGAAGGTGCTCAATTTCACCTAACCGGAATTCCGTATTGGCAAATTGTCCTTTGGCGGCATTATTCCTTGCGCGGGTAATCATTTCAGGTGTCATATCCACACCGATGACATGGCCTTGAGGGCCTACCTGGCGAGAGGCCAGAAAGCAATCAAATCCGCCGCCGCTCCCGAGATCTACAACATGCTCACGCATCTGCAGTTCAGCTATGGCCTGCGGATTTCCGCAGCCAAGCCCCAAATTAGCGCCTTGCGGAGCAGCAGCCAAATCTATGCTGGAATAGCCGAGTTTGGCAGAGATGGCATCGAAATCGGCGGGGGAGTCACAGCAGCTTTCAGTAGCAGGAGAACAGCAGGAAGAGGCAGGACTGATGTTTTCTACTGCAATTTTCTGATACCGGCCTCGAACATTTTGGCGGATTTGATCGTTTGTAGGCTGACTCATTTTACAACACTCCTTCAGATTTTTTTAGAGTAAAAAGCCTTTCTAAAAACTTGCAAAATGCAATTATAAGTTAAGAGAAATCACCCGGTAACGGGTTTGCAGCATTTGCTGGATTTCCCCATAGCTTCATTAAAAAGCTTAATGGATCGAAGTAGAGTTTCTGTTTCGAACTCACTCATATTCGAGAAAACCTCATTCAGAAATTCATTCATTTGTTGATCAATCGTTGCAGTGACCCTGCTACCTTCGGGAGTTAGTGACAGCGTATAGATTCGCCGGTCCGTGGGATCAGGAGTCTTTTGTACCAAATTCATTTTCATCAAACTTTGGACTTGCCGGCTAAAGGTAGTAATATCGGTGCCGAGCGTTTCAGCAACCTGTTGCATGGAAGGATTGTGGCTCCGATCGATCTCATACAGCAGATGGCTTTGGTTAACCGAGAGGTCACATCCATCTACACTGCAACAGGTTTTGTTCAGCAAGCCAAGCCGCCGGGTCATGATTTGAAATAACTCGCGTGGATTTTCCATTGTGCTCACCTCATGTAAATAGTTATATAATATTTAATTGTAATATGCAAGTATATTTTATTCGGATTTGATTATTTATTATAACAGGAGTGAAGCTACTTTCTCCCGGAATTACGTTTCTCCACAACATATTTATAAAGATCATGGAACTCATTGGTTTCAATATCTTGACCTACATAAAAATACAGGGAGGGATCACTCACCGGGTATGCATGTGAATTATAAGTGAGGTGCATAAAATCAAACTCCATCTTATCCAGCTCAAAGTCGATTTGATAGACAGTTTTCGCAAACTCGTGACTTCAGTCGTGAGTTAGAACACTTCGGATAGGGTGTGTCTTATGCTACACTAACTATCCGACACATGTTTAGGTGACTATTGCAACAATCCCTTTAGTTTTAAGCTTTATATAGGAAAATAACACTGACATATTTTATTCTGTAGGCATAGGTGATTATATGTCAGAAATAAAGCGGTTACGCCTATGCTATTCAGTATCACATCGCATGGTGCGTAAAGTACCGACACAAGATTCTTGTCGAAGAAAT
>NZ_BMKR01000005.1 GCF_014644435.1 Paenibacillus albidus
TGAGTTGTACTTTCCGTGTCCACCTCTTAGTCTAAATCACAGAAGCCGCTAAATGATCCAATCACCCCCGATGTGTGCTAGAAATTATGAAATAGGGGCTCCTGAGTCCGTAGAAACAGACAAAACCTTTCGTTTCGTCAAATAAGGACCGCTGAGTCCGCAGGCTTGCCAAGGCCGATGGGTTACGACTTGTTTCCGAGGGTCGAGCCAACCGCTGGGTTAAAGAGTTTGAGTAGTAGAGAACTATAACTATACAGAACGTCCGCTATTTACCGGCTGCCCTATTGCTTCTGAGCACCCGGATCGCGTCATATTTCATAATATTATCCGAAATTTGCAGCCGCGTCTGGCTCTCCTCGAACCCGGTACGGCATAATGTTGTGTCCACACTTTCCCGCGAGCTCAGACTATAGCAGGTGCCGCTGGCGAATTGACCGTCTTCCCCCGGCAGATAGGTGAGGTTGGGGTCCGCAAATGCGCCGCTCCGCAAGGTTACAAGCCGCTCCGCCCCGCTGAACAGGTCATTGCCCATCAGATAATAGGGAGAGCGGGGAATTCCGAGCAGATGGAGCAGGGAAGGCGTAAGGTCCAATTGACCTGCCGGATTGGCATCGGTTACCGGGGCGGAACCTCCGGGCAGATGGATAAGCAGCGGGACCTGATGCATGATTTGCTGCATATCGAGCGGGGAGAGTTTTTTGTCGAGAAACTGCTCGTAATAGGTTGTCTCCGCAATCGAATTATCATGATCACCATAAAATGCGAGAATGGTATTGTCCCATAACCCGTGCCGCTTCATCTCTTCTACCAGTTCCCCAAGCGCCGCATCCGTATAATGGACCGCTTGGAGGTAATTACCGAATATCGTTCCGTCGAAATCTCCGGTGTCCAGCTCCTGCGCCTCGGAAGGCAGCAAATACGGGTGATGGCTCGACAGTGTGGTCAGGAAGGCATAGAAGGGCTTTGGAATGTTATCCTCCTCATCCATGATGTCCAGGGACTGGCGGAGAAAGGATTTATCGCCCAGCGACCAGCCAAGCGGTTCGTCGAGGTCGAAATCTTTTTTACTGTAAAAATGATCGTAGCCCATCTCCGTATACATAATCTGCCGGTTCCAGAAGCTGCCCTCGTATGCATGGAAGGCATTAGCGCTGTAGCCGCGCTCCTTCAGGATCGCCGGGAGCATGTCAAATTGATTGCCCGGATAACGCACAAAGACAGAACCTGAAACCAGCGGATAAAGTGACCCATTGGAGGCCATGTCTGCATCGGAGGTCCGTCCCTGCGAGGTCTGATGATAAAAGCTGCTGAAATAATAGCTGTCTTTCAGGAGTGCATTCAGATTCGGCGTAATCTCCTGTCCGCCCACCGAACGGCCCACGACAAAATTCATAAATGCTTCCGCCTGAATAACGATGACATTGCTGCCGCTGTAGCGCCCGAAGCTCTCGTTCTCCGCGCTTTGTGCCGCACTCTGGCGGCTGAACCAGCTCTGCATCTCCGCAGCTTCCTGCATGGTCAGCTTTGGCTGCGGACCCAGGTGATCCTTGGCGTATTGATAGAGGTCGTAGCCGTGAAACCCAATTAACCCGGTCACATTGTACATCGCCAGACTCCACCAGTTGCCGGTGAACAGTTCCCGTGCCCACGTAGTGGCGTAAGAATGAATCGGGCCGAAGGTCAGGAGGCCTCCCAGCATCAGCGCTGTAATCCCGCTCGCGGTCCGCCGGAGGATTCCTGCCGCACGGGAGCTTGGGGGCGAAGGTTGAACGGGATGCAGCGTTTGGACCGGAAGGCTGCGCCGATACATGGAGCGCAGAATTGCGTATACGATCAGCAGCAGCCAGTCGCTGGCCAAATACAGATCGGTAAGCTTCAGCAGCGCAAATACACTGTCCCCCAACGCATCCATTTGTCCCGCCTGCAGCAGCACAGGAATGGTGAGGAAATCTGTGAAGTAGCGGTAATAGACGATATCCGCATAGATCAACAGGGTAAGCAGAATGTTCAGGCAGATCAAAGCCAAGGTCTGGCCCCGGCGGGGCAGCCAAAACGTCCAAAAGGACAGCAGCATGACGGAGCCTAGGGCAATCAGCTGGTCCATGCCGTTCATATCAATATTGGGGGCATGCAGCCCGTTGTGCAGAAAAACCAGTTTGGCGAATATCACGCCAAGGAACAGGAGATAACCGCAATAGCGGGAGCGCAGAACGGCAGCGAGCCTACGGGTGGCTGCAGAGCCGCTTGTGGAAACAGAGTCACTAGACACTTTAGAACCTCCTTGCTGCATGGATAAGGTAACGGTAAAAAAACGGACACCCTCCCTGATAGAGAGCGGATGTCCGCTGGATATAGAAGTTCACTCTTTAGACTGAGAAGCTTGCTTATTGCGGATTTCGCGGCGGCAAAGGGCCCAGGTATTGATAATACTGGCACTCAATCCGCCCGTTATAGAGCTTGCGGCGCTTGTCTGCTTTGCGGCCATAGAATTGCTCGAATTCCTTGTAGGGACTGATGGCAAAAAAGGACCATGTCGGCAGATACAGCATCATCTCTCCGAATTGCCGGGTCAGCTTCTCGACTTCCTTGTCGCTGCTGATCCGTTCGCCGTATGGGGGATTGGTGATGATACAGCCGTATTCGCCTTGCGGTCTGGCTTTGGCCGCCGCAATGACGTTGAAGGTGATCTCGCCGGACAGCCCGGCACTTTTGGCGGCGGCTTCGGCAATTTCAATGGCGGCCGGATCAATATCGCTCCCGGTCAGCTGCAGCGGGTAATCGTCGCGCACCGCGTCAAAGGCTTCTTCGCGTGCCTCTTCCCATAGGCGCTGGGGAATAACCGGCCAATGCTCGGACGGGAACGAACGGCGCAGCCCGGGTGCGATGTTCCAGGCGATCATGGCAGCTTCGATCAGAATGGTGCCCGAACCGCAACACGGATCATAAAGCGGCCGGTGGCCGTTCCAGCGGCTGAGCTGCAGCAGCGCGGCCGCCATCGTCTCTTTGATCGGCGCTTCGGTAGCCTGTCTGCGGTAGCCGCGTTTGTGCAGCGCGGGTCCTGTAGTATCGAGTGTGATCAAGGCGATATCGTTCAACAGGATCATTTCGATCACATACCGCGGGCCGTCTTCCCGGAACCAGTCCGTATGATAAGATTGCTTGAGCTTCTCTACGACGGCTTTTTTGACAATGCCCTGACAGGCCGGTACGCTGGTCAGCTGAGATTTGTGCGAACGTCCTTCAACAGGGAATTCCCCGTGCTCCGGAATCCAGTCCTCCCAGGCGATGGCTTTGACACCTTCGAATAATTCATCAAAGGTTTTGGCCGGGAACTGGCCCATCTTGACCAGCACGCGGTCCGACGTGCGCAGCCACAGATTGCAGCGGCAGATATCGATATAATCCCCGCTGAACAATACCCGTCCATTTTCGGTTGTGGTCTCATAACCCAGTTCATTTAATTCACGAGCTACAACAGCTTCCAGGCCCATGGGGGCAGTAGCGATTAATTGTAATTTTCCCAAAATGCTCTCAACTCCATTTAACTTGTAGATAAACACAAAAAGCCAGTACAATTAAGTATAGGGGAATGCGGAGGACTACACAATGACCGCCCTCCTTAATATGCCCCTTATGCCAAGGATTAAAGGAGAATATCTATGCTTGACCAGAACCAGAACCAGGAACAATACAGTGAACAACTTTATACAGAAGATGAGCTGTTGCTTAAGGTAACCCGAAAGATCGCCGAAAGCGGCATGCCCGAAGTCTCCATCGCTCCGGGCTACGGCAGACTGCTTACCCTGCTAGTCAGCTTGTCCCGCTCCTCGCGCATTCTGGAGATCGGTGCGCTGGGCGGCTACAGCGGCATCTGTCTGTGCCGCGGCATGGCTCCGGGCGGCAAGCTGATGTCGCTTGAGCTGAAGGCGGAATATGCCGGGCTGGCGGGCCGCCATTTGGAGCTGGCCGGCTATGGCGATGCCGTTGAATACAAGATTGGGCCTGCGCTTGACAGCCTCCGGGCACTGGAAGCAGAGGGCAGAAGCTTTGATTTCTTCTTTATTGATGCAGACAAAGAGAATTATCCGAATTACCTTGAATACGCGATTAAGCTGGCCAGTCCGGGCGCAGTGATTGCCGGTGATAATATCTTTCTGCGCGGCCGGACCCTGAACCGGGAGAAGAACGGACCAGCCGTTCAGGCAATGCGCCGTTTTAATGAAATGATTGCCACGGATGAGCGCCTGACCAGTACCCTGCTGCCTGCCTATGACGGCTTGGCCCTGGCGGTTGTCAAGTAACCCTGTTTAGCGGAACCAGCGCGGCTCCGTGCGTTTATACAGCTTGAGCCGCACCCAGACGGTATTGATGAGCAGGAAACCGCCGGAGAGAATAAACAAACCTTCAATCCCGATATAACCGGACAGAACACCGCCGATAATGGCGCCAAGCATATTCCCGAGAGCCAGCGTGCTGCTGTTGAAGCCGAACGCGCGGCTCTCCTTGCCGTCCGGGGTATAAGAACGGATCAGTGCATTCACACTGGGCAGCAGGCCGCCCATGAAGACTCCCATCAGGAACCGCACGACAATCAGCTGCCAGACGCTGGTGACGAAAGCCTGCGGGATGAGAAAGACGGCGGCCCCAATCAGGGCGAAGGTCAAAATGCGATGGGCTCCGATTTTGTCACTTAGCTTGCCGAGGACCGGGGAGGCGATCATGTTGGAAATGCCGGTGACGGCGCTCACCATCCCGGCCCAAAAAGCGATGTTCACGGCCGAACCGTGCAGCTTCTCCACATAAATCGGCAGCAGCGTCATCGGACTGATCATGGCAAACTGCAGCAAAAACGTTACGCCGAACAGGGCGGGCAGCTGGGGCACCTTGATCAATTCCCGCAGGCCTGCCAGCACGGAGGCCTGCGGCACATGCGCGGCTTCTTCGCGGTCGAATTTCTCCTTGACGAGAAACAAAGCGAGCAGCGAAGCGATGAACAGCAGTGCACCTACGACGTAAAAAATGGGACGGAAGCCGATCCAGTCGGCGAGCAGGCCTCCGATCAGCGGGCCCAGGATAGTGCCGGCCACCGAACCCGACTGCATCAGTCCCATGGCGAATCCCATGCGCGGTTTGGGGGTCGTGCCGGATATCAAGGCGATGGAAGCCGGGTTGAAGCCGGAGATGGTCCCGTTCAGCAGGCGGAGCAGCAGCAGCTGCCAAGGCGTCTGGGCAAAGCCCATCAGCAGAATAACAATGGCCATGCCGAAACTTGAGCGCAGCAGCATGATTTTGCGTCCGTATTTGTCGGAGAGCTTGCCCCAGAGCGGCTGAAACAGAAATGAAGTCATGAAATTTGCGGCAAAAATAAGACCGGCCCAGATTCCGATCGCATGCTCGCCCTGAACACCAAGATCCTTGGCCAGGTAAAGCGAGAGGAACGGAGTAATCATTGTCATTCCGGCATTGACCAGAAATTGGCCGAACCAAAGCACCATGAGGTTGACTTTCCAAGTCTCCCATTTCTTCAAAGTGCTTTCACTTCCTTTCAGAGAATTCAATAAATCCAGAGTTCGCTAAAAAACGACATTCTATCAGTATATCATAAATTGTGGAAGCGGCGGTGCAACACTTGTCATAGTAATGTCATAGGATTGTCATTCCCTAACCTTGTAAGCGGTTGTTACCGCGTTTTAAAAAGGGCATAATAAGTAGTATGTGTGTTCAAATCCAATATAAAATCTAATGGAGACCTTATGATGACCTACAATGACACTTTTATCCGCGCCTGCCGCAAGCAGGACACGGAGCACGTTCCCGTATGGTACATGCGGCAGGCCGGCCGTTATGATCCCGAGTATCGTAAAATCAAAGAAAAGTATTCCCTGCTCGAAATTTGCAAGCAGCCTGAGCTGGCTGCCGAAGTCACTTTGATGCCGGTACGCAAGCTGGGTGTGGATGCGGCCATCCTGTATTCGGATATTATGAATCCCGTGGCGTCCATCGGCGTTAAGTTTGACATTGTGAAGAACATCGGACCGGTGATTGAGAATCCGATCCGCTCGGCAGCCGATGTGGAACGGCTGAAGCCGATTGATATTGAAGGCGATCTCAGCCACATTCTGGAGACCATCGCCATTCTTGACAAGGAGCTGGAGGTGCCGCTGATTACTTTTGCGGGAGCGCCTTTTACCATCGCCAGTTATTTGATTGAGGGCAGGCCGTCCAAAGGGTATATCCGCACCAAAGAAATGATGTACAGCGAACCCCGTGTGTGGGAGATGCTGATGGACAAGCTGGGCGATATGGTGATCGCCTACCTGCGCAGCCATGTGAAGAGTGGAGGCAAGGCCTTCCAGCTGTTCGACAGCTGGGTGGGCGCACTTGCGCCGCAGGATTTTGAGCGGTATGTGCTGCCTACGGTTACGCGTATTTTTGCCGAGTTGTCCGATCTCGATGTGCCCAAAATTTATTTCCCGGGTGTCAGCTCGGGGGAATTGCTGCCAAGCCTCACGAAACTTCAGGCCGATGTAATCGGACTGGACTGGCGTGTCAGCCTGGCGGAAGGCCGGCGCAGACTGGGGGGCGGCTTCGCCGTCCAAGGCAATCTGGACCCGTATTTGCTGACTGCACCGATGGATCTGCTGAAGGAACGGGCCAAGCAGCTGATTGATGAAGGGATTCAGGAGCCCGGATACGTGTTCAATTTGGGGCATGGATTATTTCCGGAGGCTTCGCTGGACAAGCTAAGGGAACTCACGGAGTATATTCACGAATATTCGCGAGCCGCATTACAGAAATCGTAAAGGGGATGGAATCCGTGGCAACAAAAATTGGTGTATTGGTCATGTCGTACGGCACTCCTGAAAGCCTGGATGGAGTAGAGGCTTATTATACCCATATTCGGCACGGCAACGCGCCGACTGCAGAACAGCTGCAACAGCTGAAGGACCGTTATGAAGCAATTGTTGGCGGGGTGTTTCCGCTGCGCGAGAATACGGACCGTCAGGTGGCAGCTCTGCAGGCTGCACTGAACAGCGGTTCTGCGCAGAAGGATGTGGAATTTGTCTGCTACCAGGGGCTGAAGCATGCCCATCCCTTTATTGAAGATGGTGTGGAAGCTATGGCCAGAGACGGAATTACCCAAGCGGTAGGCATTGTACTTGCGCCTCATTACTCGGTGATGAGTGTGGGAACCTACATCAAACGCGCACAGGCCAAAGCCGAGGAATGCCAGGTGGGAATGGGCTTTGTAGAAAGCTACCACCTGCATCCGCAGCTGATTGATGTGCTGAGCCGCAGAGTATCCGCGAGACTGGATCAGTTCGAGGAGGCTGGAGCTGTCCGGGACGAAGTGCGTGTATTATTCAGCGCACACAGTCTGCCGGTACGAATCCTGTCCATGGGGGATCCTTACCGTGACCAACTGCTGCAGACCTCCGAAGCAGTTGCACAAGCAGCGGGTGTGGCCTCTTGGCAGTTCACCTGGCAAAGCGCAGGCCGCACAGCCGAGCCATGGCTCGGTCCCGATGTGCTGGACACGCTGCGGGAGCTAAGCCATGAACAGGTGAAATATGTCCTGGTGGCCCCTGTCGGTTTTGTCTCCGATCATTTGGAGGTATTGTATGATCTTGATATCGAGGCCCAGGCTGTCGCCGGTGAGCTGGATCTGCGTCTGATGCGGATCGAATCGCTGAATAGTGATCCTGCATATATGGCAGTTTTAAGCGATGTCGTGCGTACGAAGGTGGAACAAATGAAGGTGAGCCAGTCATGACCCGGACTTCCCGCAGGGTTGTCATTATCGGCGGAGGCCTTAGCGGTCTCAGCGCCGCTTTTTATGTGCGCAAGTATTATAAGCTGGCGGGTGTGACTGCAGATATAGTGATTGTAGAAAAGGACAAGGCGCTTGGCGGCAAGATAGAGACCCTGCATCGTGACGGTTTTGTGATCGAGAAGGGGCCCGACTCCTTTCTGGCCCGCAAGACGGCAATGAGTGATCTGGCCAAGGAGCTTGAGCTGGATCATGAACTGGTGACGACCAATCCGAATGCCAAGAAGACATACATATTGCAGCGGGACAAACTTCATCCGATGCCTGCCGGACTCGTGCTTGGCATTCCGACGGAGCTGAAGCCGTTCCTGAAGAGCGGACTGGTCTCTTTTGGGGGCAAAATGCGGGCAATGATGGATTTTGTGCTTCCGCCGCGACGCAGCACCGAGGACGAATCCCTGGGCGACCTGATTGAACGGCGGCTGGGGCCGGAAGTGCTGGAGAATATGACCGAGCCGCTGCTGGCCGGGATTTATGCCGGTGATATGCGCAAAATCAGCCTCCAGGCCACGTTCCCGCAGTTTGGCGAAGTGGAGCGGCAGTATGGCAGCCTGATCCGCGGCATGACCACGGGCCGGAAGCCGGTGGAGACGCATACGGGGACCAAGAAAAGTGCATTTCTGACCTTCCGCAAAGGATTGCAGAGCCTTGTGCATGGTCTGATTCATGAGCTGCATGATGTGGAGCAGCGGACGGAGGCGGCAGCGGTATCCATTGCCGCACTGAAGCCGGGGTCATCTGGCGGAAATGCGCTGGAGCGGGGGACTTCCCGTTACGAGGTGGAGCTGGACAATAGGGAGCGGCTGGCGGCGGATGATATCTATGTTACTACGCCGAACTTTGCCGCAGCCGAGCTGCTTCGGCCCCATGTGGATGTTGCGGCGCTGGATGCTGTGAATTATGTTTCTGTGGCAAATGTTGTGCTGGCCTTCCCGAAGCGGGAGATCAACACCGAATATGACGGCTCCGGGTTCCTGGTGCCGCGCAAAGAGGGCCGGAATATTACGGCCTGCACCTGGACCTCGACCAAATGGCTGCATACCAGCCCGGACGACAAGGTGCTTTTGCGCTGTTATGTTGGCCGTGCCGGAGATGAACAGAACGTACAGCTCCCGGACGACGCTTTGGAGGAGCTTGTACGCAAGGATCTGCGGGAGATCATGGGCATTACCGCCAAACCTCTGTTCACAGAGATTACGCGTCTGACCCACTCCATGCCGCAGTATCCTGTCGGCCATCCGGCGGCTATCGCCCGGCTGCGCGGCGCGCTTGAGCAAGTGCTGCCGGGGGTCTATGCCTTCGGAGCAGGCTACGATGGCATCGGCATGCCCGACTGCATCAAACAGGCGAAGCTGATCGCGGAAAAGGCTGCCGGGAATCTGGCGGAATAGCCTGGGATAGTGGATAGTTCAGCAACCATCAACCATCCATCCATAGCTGAGACTTAAGTCGGCTTTGGGGAGATCAACGGTGAGGCGGAGTAGTCGCCTCGCCTTTTTTTATGGCAAGCTGCTCCAAGCACCGGTACACCACACTACAAGCTGCTCTAAGCACCAGTACATCACACTATAAGCTGCTCCAAGCACCGGTACATCACAACTATAAGCTGCTCCAAGCACCAGTACACCACTCTACAAGATGCTTCAAGCACCAGTACACCACACTACAAGCTGGGACTGTGCGCCGTTTGGCTGCATTTTGTGCATCAGACTGCGAGTAAGCCGGGCCGATTTTTGATTTGGATGCATTTTATGCATTGGGAACAGCGGTAAAGAGTGATAAACGGCCGATTTCTGAGTTTCTACTGCACGAAATACATCAGAATGCCGTTTTGGGACATTCATGAGCGATTCTACTGCACAAAATACATCAGACTAGGCTTTCAGCCAGCACGTAATGAATCTGAACCCGTCTCAGCCGTCTCTCCTATTTGTAGAGACAAGTGTCAGATATGCTATAATAGAGACAATTTTAGGACAAAGGAGAACACAGCGCTTATGTATCCGCCGCGATCTAGTTCCAGACAGAAGAACAGCAAATCCCGCAAGCGCCGTCGCCGAACGGTCTGGGCCTGGACCAATGCCTGCCTGCTTTTGCTGATAACCGGCCTATTAACCTATTATTTTGTAAGTGAGAATGGCGGCCAAAGTGCAGCCCCTCCTCCGGCAACGCAGCTCTCGCCTACGCCTGAACCGGGCGGCGGACAGGAAGCCGTGCCTGCACCTGTTCCCACGTCTGAACCGGCAACACCGACTCCTGCGGCAGAGCCGGTTCCTACGGTAATCCCTGAAGCCACTCTGGCTCCATCCGCGGATGTTGAGCCGGAAGAAGTGCCGACGCCGGAGCCGACTCCCGAGCCAACTCCCGAAGCGACGGCCGAACCGGAGACGAAGGGAAACAGCGAACAAACTACTGAGCCCGACGAGATTGCCGGACTTCCTGAAGCAGGGAGCGGGCAGACGGTGAAGCTGAATTTCGGCGGGGATACCATTTTTTCCGGCAAAGCAGGTGAATTGCTGAAGAAGGAAGGATATGCCTATTCATATGCGGGTCTGGATGGATTGTTTAAGCAGGATGACCTGACTGTACTGAATCTGGAAACACCGATCACGACCGGCGGAACCGGTGCGGCCAATAAGCAGTTTGTGTTCAAAGGCCCGCCGGAGGCACTTGCCGCGCTGAAGAATGCAGGTGTGGATGCAGTCAACCTTGCTAATAACCATACGCTGGACCAAGGCGAGGAAGGGCTGAGAGATACGCTGAAGCACCTGGAAGACAAAGGGATCTCCTATGTGGGTGCGGGTCTGAACAGCAAGGAAGCTTATTCCGCGCAATATTTTGAACGGAACGGGATCAAGATCGCCTTGCTTGGCTTCACCCGGGTCATGCCTGAGATGAAATGGCAGGCCGGTGCGGACAGTCCGGGACTGGCCTCCGTGTATGACAGTGCGGAAGGGCTAAAGGCGATTGCCGACGCCAAGAACAAAGCAGATCTGGTGGTCGTCATGGTTCACTGGGGCCGGGAGCGGGTGGAGCAATATGACACTACACAGCAGACGCTGGGGCACAGCTTCATTGATGCCGGGGCGGATCTTGTGATCGGCGGTCATCCCCATGTACTGCAGGGCATCGAGCCTTATAAAGACAAATGGATAGCCTATAGTACCGGTAATTTTATATTCACAAGATCGGCAACGGCGAAGACGTGGGAAACTGCGGTTTTCCAGGCCGAATGTAGTAGTAAAGGCCAGTGCTCGATGAAGCTTTTACCGATGGATGCGGAGCTGGCCCAGCCTGTGCCCATGAATGATGTTGCCGGGCAGCTGCTGTTCAAGCGGATAGAATCCATATCGGGCGGTCTTGTGAAGATCGGCAATGATGGTAAGGTTAAGCAGTCCAGACGTTAATCTCCCGGTCAAGCGGAAACTTTGGAACAATAGGGGCGGCGGGCGATAGCGTTATTCCCCGCTTCATTGGAGGAGACATTACATGTGCTGGGAGGTTCCTTATGATGAAGAACTTGTGCGTAGCCCATCGGGGTTATTCCGGCAAGGCTCCCGAGAATACACTTGCCGCAGTGCGGATGGCGCTTGCCCTGCCATTTGTACGCTGGATGGAAATTGATGTGCAGCTTAGCAAAGACGGGGTTCCTGTCGTTATTCATGACTTCAGCCTGGACCGCACAACCAATGGCCACGGAAAAGTCAAACATATGGACTGGGAGCATATCAGGCGACTGGATGCGGGAAGCTGGAAGGGGCGTGCTTTTCGGGGAGAAAAGGTGCCTTCGCTGGATGAAGTGCTCACCCTTGCTTCCGGCAAGCTGCGCCTGAACATTGAACTGAAGACCACGGGCGATATGTATCCCGGCCTGGAGCGGGCCGTCATGGACTTGATCTCCGCAAAAGGTATGCAAGGCGAAGTGGTGCTGACTTCATTCGATGCCGCAGTCCTGCAAAGGATCAAGGAGCTGGACCCCAGGTTCCGCACCGGACTGATCTATGATTCCCGGCAGGGTGATCCGGCACAGAAGGTGCATGAACTGAATTGTTCCTTCTTGTCGATCAGTTCCGCGCGGCTTAATCCCAAGCTGGCTGGGCTGCTGGCCGAACGGGGCATTCAAATAATGGCCTGGACCGTGAACAAAGCCAAGGAAATGCGCCGTCTCGCGGACATGCATTCTGATATAATGATCTGTACCAACCGTCCCGATGTGTGGGGCGATACGTTTTTGAAGATATGATCTGATTCTACTCCAAATCGACGGGAAAGAGAGCTGAATGTCTGATGTGCGCTGCTGTTAATAACCTGTACTGCGTTGGACGTAACTACAAACAACATGCGGAGGAGCTGGGGAACAAGGTCCCCGTGGAGCCACTGATCTTTCTGAAGCCTTCACATGCGGCGGTGTCCCTTGATAAAGCCATCATCCATCTTCCCAAAGATGCCGGCCTGATCCACTATGAAGGTGAGCTGGTGCTGCGGATCGCGCGTGATTATGTGCCCGGAATGAGTGTGGAGGAGCTGGTTGACGTGATGGCGCTGGGTCTGGATTTTACACTGCGGGATGTGCACAATGATCTGCAGAAAAAAGGCCTGCCCTGGACCGCCGCCAAAGGCTTTAAGAATTCCGCCCCATTAACGCCCTATATGGCGTTCCCTGACCAGGAAGAGCTGGAGAGCACCGATTTTACAGTAGTCAAAAATGGGGTTGAAGTGCAGCGCGGAAATGTGCAGAATATGATATTTTCACTGCAAAAGATCATAGACTTTATCGCTGCGCGTTATGGGCTGGGTAAAGATGATGTTATATTTACAGGAACTCCGGCAGGCGTCGGCCCCACCGTTCCAGGTGACTCGTTCGAGCTGTACTGGGGCGACAAGCTGATGGGCACCTGCCTGATTGGTTAAAAAGAGCGCACAGAACGCTAACCGGGAGTTGAAGGAATGCTGCAATGGATTATCGGCGCCAGCGGCGCCATACTTGTCTCTGGAGCGGCTTATTGGAAACGGTCGTTAAGTCTCTCCGGCATGCTGGCGGCAATCGCCATGGGTACGATTTATTTTGGTGCCGGCAATGCATTTTGGTTCGGTATATTGCTAATGTTTTTTATCACCTCCAGCCTGCTTTCGAAGCTCCGTCATGATAACAAGGCAGAGCTGGAGAAGACGTATGCCAAGACAGGCCGCCGTGACGCCGGGCAGGTGTTTGCCAACGGCGGACTCGGCATGCTGCTGGTGCTGCTGTATGCCATTTATCCGCTGGAGCTATGGATTTTTGGGTTCATCGGGGTAATGGCTACCGTCACCTCGGATACTTGGGCTACGGAGATTGGCACACTCAGCCGGAAACCGCCGCGTTCCGTGCTGACCGGCAAAGTGCTTCAAGCGGGAGCTTCGGGAGGCGTGTCCCTGCCGGGTACGCTTGCCGCTGCAGCCGGAGGCCTCCTGATCGGGGCCTCCTCCTGGCTGCTTATGGCATTGTCCGGCATGTCCGGACATGCCTTATGGCTGCTGTCGCTGGCGGGACTGCTGGGCGGTCTGGCGGGTGCTTTTGCCGACTCCATCCTCGGAGCTACGGTGCAGCGGATGAATCGCTGTGCCGTCTGCGGGCGTGAAGTGGAGGGTGAACAGCACTGCGGCAAACCAGCCGTGTATGGGCGGGGCTGGCACTGGATGAGCAATGACGCGGTGAATGCGGTCAGCTCGATTCTCGGTGGCGGTGTTGCCTTGCTGGTGAACATACTGGGGTAATACAATGCAAATAGACTTGGGATTCAGGTTTCATATTAAGCCATATGGTGGCACAGTAAGGGGGTGAACCGATGAGCAGTGTATCCAATCCAAAACATACAGCTATCCTGGATGCCGCGTATGCGCTCTTCGGTTCAGGTGGTTTTTACGAAACGAAGATGTCGGAAGTTGCAGAAAAGGCGGGTATTGCCAAGGGGACCGTCTATTTATATTTCAAGAGCAAGGAAGACCTGTTCATGGCGGTGACGCGCCGGGACTGTGAAGGGTTCCTGCAGCAGCTTGAAGTCAAGCTGGGAGCAGAGAACAGTCTGCCCGGCAAGCTGTCGGTTATTGCGAAGCATCACCTGTTTTATTATTATGAGCGGAAGCAGCATACCAAGCTTTTTTTCAGGGCACCGAACAACAACCCGGAGCTGGTTGCGTATATGGCGCTTTTTATGGAGCAATATATGCAGGCAGTAGTGAAAGTGCTGGTGGAAGGCGGTGCGGTAGAACCGGAACTGATGGCGAAATCCTATATTGGGATGCTGGACCGGCTCAAAATGGACATTTTATTCGATCCGCAATTTGCCGAGGCCGATGCACACAAGCGGGCTCAATTTGTTGCCGACCTGTTTATAGGCGGGGCTATAGGGAATATAAATCCCGCAGAATAGATTTTTTTATTGGAAAAATACAAGGCAAGTGAGGATACCCGCATGAATATTATGACCGTGGAACATCTGTCCAAAAGTTACGGGGAGAAAACACTGTTCCGTGAGGCTTCCTTCGGGATGGATGACCGGGACAAGATTGGCGTTATTGGCGTGAATGGTACAGGAAAGTCAACTTTCCTGAAGATTATAGCGGGTCTGGATACGCCCGATGAAGGAAATATTGCCATTGGCAATGATGTAAGGGTGCAATATCTGGCGCAGAATCCGCCATATGACCCAACCTATACGGTGCTGCAGCAGGTTTTTGCCGGAGATGATCCGGAGCTTGCCACCATGCGTGAATATATGGAAACGCTGGCCTTGCTGGAGAGCACGCCGGGCAATGTGGAGCTGGAAGCCAGACTGGTACGGATTGGGCAGGTAATCGACGCTCAGGGCACGTGGCAGCTGGAAAGTGAAGCCAAAACCGTACTGACCAAACTTGGCATTACCCAGTTCGACGCTTTGATGGACACGCTCTCGGGTGGACAACGCAAACGTGTAGCTTTGGCGGCCGCATTGATTACCCCGTCGGAGCTGCTTATCCTGGATGAGCCTACTAACCATATCGATACGGATTCAGTGGCCTGGCTGGAGCAATATTTGCAAAAACGGCGCGGAGCGCTGCTGATGGTTACGCATGATCGCTACTTTCTGGAACGGGTGGCGAGCGTGATGCTGGAGCTGGATGGCGGGCGTCTGTTCCGTTATGAGGCAAACTATTCCCGTTTCCTGGAGCTAAAGGCCGACCGGGAAGAACGCGAAGCTTCTGCGGAGCAGAAGCGCAAAAATCTGCTGCGCACCGAGCTGGCCTGGATCCGCCGGGGTGCCAAAGCGCGGACCACCAAGCAAAAAGCCCGAATTGACCGCTTCGAGAAACTGAAGGAAAGCCAGGGCAGCACTTCCGGTGGTTCCCTGGATATCTCCGTTGCTTCAACCCGGCTGGGACGAAAAATCATCGAGATCCAGGACCTGTACAAAGTACTTGACGGACGTGAGCTGATTAAAGATTTAACCTATATCGCTGTCCCGCAGGATCGGGTAGGCATTGTCGGACCTAACGGCAGCGGGAAGTCAACGTTGCTTAACCTCATAGCCGGCAGGCTCCAGCCTGACGGCGGAGAAGTACAGCTGGGTGCCACCGTTAAGCTGGGCTACTTCACGCAGGAGCATCAGGATATGGATGACAGCATGCGGGCCATTGAGTACGTGAAGGAAGAGGCGGAGGTTATCAAGACCGCCGATGGCAGCGTGATTACGGCAGGCCAAATGCTGGAGCGTTTTCTCTTTCCGCCTGCAATGCAGTGGACGCCGATCTCCAAGCTGTCCGGGGGGGAGAAAAGACGTCTCTATCTGCTGCGTGTGCTGATGGGAGCGCCCAATGTGCTGCTGCTGGATGAGCCGACCAATGACCTGGATATCGGCACGCTTGCGGTGCTGGAGGACTATCTGGATGAGTTCCCTGGTGTTGTCTTTACCGTATCCCATGACCGCTATTTTCTCGACCGTACTATGGATAAAATCATTGCCTTTGAGAACGGCAAGATTCGTCTTCATGTCGGTGATTACAGTGAATATGAGGAATGGCTGGCCAAAAATGTGCCAGCCGGCAGCACCGCGGGCAAGGAGAGCGTGAAGCAGAGCCCTGCCGCAGAGACCGGCCGGCCGGCCGCTGTTAAGGAGAAGCTCAAGTTTACTTTCAAGGAGCAGAAGGAATATGAGAGTATCGATGAGCAAATCGAGCAGGCTGAACAGTATCTGGTAGACATCAGTGCGGGAATGGAAGCGGCATTTGCCGATTCCGGCAAACTGCAGGAGCTGGTGGAGCAGCAGCGTCAGGGCGAAGCTGAGCTGGAACGCCTGATGGAGCGCTGGACCTATCTGAACGAGCTGGCTGAGAAGATTGCGGCATCAGGCAAGGGATAAATGAGGCGAATGCGGCGGGCCAATAACGCTGCCAAGCCGGAGGCGACAAGGATCAAACAAGCGGACACCGGAAATGAGGTGTCCGCTTGTTTGTGCTGCTTATGTTCTGTAGGTGCAACAACGGAGGGGGAGCTGTGATCCCCAGGGGTTTAGTGGTACTACGGAACGAAAGGCAAAAATGCCTTAGAATGTGCCAAAGTGGGCCGGATTGGTGTGAATGTAAGGCAAAAATGCCTTAGAATATGCCAAAGTGAGCCGGATTGGTGCGAACGAAAGGCAAAAATGCCTTAGGATTCGCCGGCAGCGCGTGCCACGCCCGAATGTAAGGCACCGTTTCAGAGGAGATTAGAGGAGCTTACTCCTTCTCCTGAAACGACATAGGGAACACGGCGGCGAGTCCCGTAACTCCCGCAGGCGTGACCTTCACTGCCCGTGTCTGTGGCTGACGGGTTACCCAGCCGCGTTCCAGCAGGTTGTCCAGCACAGCGGCTCCGAGCGCACCGGCCAGATGGTAGCGTCGTTCGCTCCAGTCGAGGCACCTCGGCGCGAATGCCCGGCGTTTTCGGCGTGCCTGACTAAGGTCAATGCCGAAATCCTCCAGCGCACCGGTGCCTTGCTCTGTTACCGTGTAGGTGCTGTCATTTTCAGCAATCCAGCCCTGCTGAAGCAAGGCAGCGGTCAGCTGTACGCCAAAAGCTCCGGCCAGATGATCGTAACAGGTGCGGGCTGAGCGCATGGCCTGATCCTGAACAGACTGCCGGAACGATTTAATCTCCATTGGAGGAGATATCGTCAGCAAAAGCTCAAGCACCTGAGCAATCTCGGGACTGGCGATGCTGTAATAACGGTGTCTGCCTTGTTTATGCATGGAGACCACTCCGGCCTCGGCCATTTTTTGTAAATGAAAGCTGGCAGTCTGGGGTTTGACTCCGGCCATATAAGCCAGATCACCGGCGGGGTGGTGTCTTCCATCCATAAGCGCAGTCAGCATGCTTGCTCTGGAGGGTTCACTGACCAGGGAGGCAACCTTGGCTACTGCAGTCTGGGCCTGCATATACATCTCTCCTCTATGTAATCCATATTTCGATACGAATTGTAATATCTATATATTACACTATAGAGGAATTAATGTGCAGAGGAGAATGGAGCATGCAGGATAGAAGTGAGAGAGAGAATAGAACCGTAGCCATAACCCCCAAAATACTCTACTACGGCACAACTGTAGTGCTGCTGACTACATTAAATGAGGATGAAACGGTGAATATCAGTCCGATTTCATCGTCCTGGGCGCTTGGAGATCATATCGTTCTCGGACTTGGAGCCGGAGGCAAAGCACTGGAGAATTTGCAGCGTCATCCTGAATGTGTAATTAATCTGCCTGAAGCGGCACAGTGGAAGCAGGTCGAAAGGTTAGCTTCACTGACAGGAAAAAATCCCGTTCCAACCAGCAAGCAAGATGCAGGATTTAAGTATGTTAAGGATAAATTTGCCTATGCCGGCTTTACGAGAACCGCCTCAGTCCAGGTACAGCCGTCTCGGATTACAGAATGTCCAATCCAGATTGAGGCAAGGGTCAAGCATATTCGCATTCCCGGAGATGCCCCGCATTTTGCCATAGTTGAGACGTTGAGCGCGCAGGTTCATGTCAAAAGTGAGCTGGTGCTCGGCGATCATCACATCAATCCGGCAAGCTGGAATCCGCTTATTTATAATTTCCGGCATTACTTCGGCTTGGGCGAAGAACAGGGGAAATCCTTCCGCTCGGAGACTTGAATCCACCACGAGAATAACTAAGCACAGTATCCCCCCTTATTTCCCCGCCACCGCAATCATCTGCACCACGGGCCGGGAATCGCCTTCCAATACACGCTCGGCGGCATTCATCTGCGAGGAGCCGTCTCCGTCGAGGAAGATGCCTTCGCGGCCTTCACCGGGAACGGCCTCCAGAACGGCTGTGCGGAACTCAGCCGCTGTACAGAGGGATGGCGTGACAATCAGCCACACCTTGCCTGTCTTGTCGTAGACGAGGCCAGAGCGCATCCGCTGCTCATCGGCGTAGGGCAACTGCTCGGCCTTTACTGCCGCCTCCCATAGTGCTTCGTGCTGCAGGTTCATGCTGATGCCGCCTTGAGCGAAGTAGCGGGAGCGGTCCGTGACAGTGAGTTCTTCCGCCGAGGAGACCACCTGCACTGAAAAAGCGCCTGTAACTCCATCCCAGACTAGTGTTCCACGCGCGTATTTGGCATTGAACCATCCGGAACCATACGCCCGCTGCGCGCCGTTCACAGGCTGATCATTCATGATGGCAATGGACAGCAGATCTTCCCCGTAAAAAAACCCGCCATTTATACCAAAAGCGGCTATTTGCCGAAGAGGGGTCTTATCCGCTCTTAATCTGACATCCTCCGGCTTAACGGACATCATGTGCAGCTTTACTTGATCCTTGCCGGCTTCAAGATAGGTATAGCGCTGGGGGAGACCATCAAAGGCTTCAGGATTAGACTTGTCCATAAAAAGCATGTCTGACCGCAGCAGCCCGGCGAGCAAAATAATCACCACGACCAGGACGCCCAGGGCCAGCACCGGTCTCCGTTTCCATAGCTCTTTGAGCTTGTTGCTGCGAAGCTCAGTTCGCACCGACATAGGCAGCCAGCAATTTGACCGTATTAAAGACGGCTTGCTTGTGAGTGCGCTCCATAGAGTGGGAGGCATGTACGCCTGGTCCGATGAGCGCCGCGCGGATGTTGTTGCCGCCTTTCAGCGCGGCGGAAGCATCAGAGCCATACTGGGGATAAATATCTACAGCATAAGGAATGGTCAGCTCTTCAGCCAGCTGAGTCAAACGTCCTGTCATGGCATAATCATAAGGCCCGGAGGAATCCTTCGCGCAGATGGAGACATCGGTTTCCTTGCAGCTTAGATCATCGCCCATGCAGCCCATATCCACAGCGATCATTTCGCTAATACCGCCGGGGATCCAGGAAGCGCCATGTCCGACTTCTTCATAGTTGGAGATCAGCAGTGACAGGTTGTGCAGCGGTTTCCAGCCTTCCCGTTTGATGCTCTCCAGCAGGCCCATCAGGGCAGCAACGCTTGCTTTGTCATCAATATGACGCGATTTGATATAGCCGCTTGGGGTAATTACCGCCCGGGCGTCGAAGGAAATGAAGTCCCCGACCGCGATGCCAAGTTTCATGACCTCTTCTTTGGTTGAGACAAGCTCGTCGATGCGAACTTCCATATTCTCCTCAGAACGCTTGAAATCACGGGCATCTGTGTATACATGCACCGAAGGGTGACTGGTAAGAATGGTGCCGGTGTAAGTCTTCCCGCTGCGGGTGTGAATGCTGCAGTATTCATTTTCAATACTGTTCATGGTGAAGCCGCCCACAGAGGTCAGCCGCAGGGTTCCATTGGATTTGATGGAGCGGACCATCGCACCGAGTGTATCTACGTGAGCACTTAGACCGATGGTCCGCGAAGGATCTAAGCCGGGGACGGATAGAATCACGCCGCCTTTTTCATTCCAGCTGAGCGGAATGTCGAGGGCTGCGGCTTCCTCAGCAACAAGCTTCATAACCTGAGCGGTGAAGCCGCTGGGACTGGGCGTATCAAGCAACTTTTTAAGCAGCGCAAGAATGTAATCTTCATTGGGTTTGATCGTCAACAATGGATATTCCTCCTGTTCATTGGAGCCTTTCTAGAGCTTTTCCTGCAGCTCGGCTGAAGGGCTTGCGGATGGGTTGTCGTTGTCAAACGGCAGGCCGTCCAGAGATGTATGGGCATCCCGGAGCTTGGCTAGCTCGGCGGACAGGAGCTTGATTTGCTTTTGCAGCTTGTATTGGCGAAAAATGCCGTAAGAACCGACAATAATCCCGCCGATAAGTGCGCAGCCGAGAATAACCAGAATCAAGGGGATACTCACAACATTAAAACCGAAATTAACCTGAACCGGATCTACGTTAATCACAGCAAATACAGCTGTAAGAAGTGCAAAGATAAGACCGGCAATAAGCGACCATTGAATTCTCATGGGGAAACTTCCTCCTTCGTGCAAGGTGACAGTACAAATCCCCTGCCCGGAAAGGGCAAGGGATTAATGCAATACTAAACTTTATGCCTTATTTGGTCAACTGTTCCATCTGTTCGATCACACTTTCGAAGACGCTCATCGCTTCGCGGATCGGTTCAGGGGAAGACATATCGACACCGGCTTTGGACAAAATATTAATGGAGTAGTCGCTGCCCCCGCTTTTGAGGAAGCCAAGATAACGGTCCACCGCCGGTTTGCCTTCTTCCAGGATCTGCTTTGCAAAGCTGGTTGCCGCCGAGAAGCCGGTCGCATATTTGTATACATAGAAGCTGTTGTAGAAATGCGGAATCCTAGCCCATTCCATCTCGATATCCTTATCCACAACCATATCTTTGCCGTAATACTTCACGTTAAGATCGTAGTAGATGCTGGATAGATCTTGCGGTGTCAGGGATTCACCCTCTTCGGCACGCTGGTGGATGATCTTCTCGAACTCAGCAAACATCGTTTGCCGGAATACGGTGCCGCGGAACTGGTCGGCATAGTAGGTGAGCAGGTACATTTTTTCCTTTGGATCGGTCGACTTTTTGAGCAGATAATCCATCAGCAGGGCTTCGTTTGTAGTGGAAGCCACTTCTGCCAGGAAAATCGTATACTGTGCATCCCGGTATTTCAGCGTAGTGTCCGAATAATAGGAATGCAGGGCGTGCCCCATCTCATGCGCCAGGGTGAACATGCTGTTCAGGTTGTCGTTATGGTTCAGCAGGACATAAGGGTGGGTGCCGTAAGCCCCCCAGCTGTATGCGCCGGTGCGTTTGTTCTCATTCTCATACACATCAATCCAGCCATTGTCATAACCTTCCTGCAGCACTTTCAAATAATCCTCGCCTAGCGGCTTCAGACCTTCTTTAGTGATCTTTTTCGCCTCATCAAAAGTAATATCCATCTTGTATTCATCGACCAGAGGAGCGAACAGATCATACATGTGCAGCTCATCGACGCCGAGCAGCTTCTGGCGAAGCTTCATGTAGCGGTGCATAAGCGGCAGGCTCTGGTGAACCGTATCAATCAGGTTAGTGTAGACTTCCTTGGGAATATTGTCACCGTAGAGCGACATCTCCAGGACAGAAGGGTATTTGCGTACACGTGAGTAAAAAACGTTCTTGTTCACATTTGCGCTGAGGGTAGCTGCAATGGTGTTTTTTTGCTTGCTGTAAGTTTCATAGACCGCCTTGAAAGCGCCGCGGCGCACTTCACGGTCTGCACTTTCCAGAAACTGAATGTAATTTCCGTGGGTCAGCTCCACCTCTTTGCCGTTCTCACCCTTGATCTTCGGAAACTTGAGGTCGGCGTTGTTCAGCATGCCAAAAATATTCTGCGGTGCCTGTGAGATGTTGCCGACTTGGGCCAGCAGAGCTTCTTCAGTTTTGGAAAGGATATGTGCTTTTTCGCGTTTCATTTCGGTTAAGGTGAACGTGTAATCGGACAGCTCCGGGTCTGCGATGAACTCATCCAGCTTCTCAACCGGCAGGGAGAGGATTTCCGGTGTGATAAACGAGGTCGCCTCGCCGGCTTCTACACCAAGCTGCTTCGCTTTTTGCGACAAGGCCTGGTAAGTGGGAGCCGCTGTATCTTCATCCTGGCGCATATGGGCATAGACATAAAGTCTTTCCGTTTGCAGCCCCAGCTTGTCATCAAGCTCGAAGCAGGCCTTCAGGGCAGGAGCGGAATCCAGCGTTCCCTGGAAATCGGCTGCTTGCTTGATAAGCGTCTTGGCTTCTGCATATGCAGCATCCCAGTCCTTCTGGGAACCGAACATATCCTCAAGCTTCCAGCGGTTCTCAGCAGGCACTTCGCTTCTTTTTGGTAATTGTTCCATAGAAATCCTCCTCGAATGATGAGATGAAGCCGGCATATTCTCCGGCAGGGGGTTTGCTGATAATAAATCCCCGGGGAGCAGACTAAGCGCCAGCAGAAGAGGGAGGGATTTGGACACAAAGGGCATAATACCCGCCTCCTGACAATGTTAGGTGGGTTTAGTATGCCCTGCCAAATCCTGATTATTAATCCTTCTGCCGCTTGCCAATCTGAAGTTATGCCAGCAAACTGTAAATGACAAAAACAAAGGCGCTGGCGATCAGAATCACAGCGGTCAAGGCCATGCCCCGCTTCAGGCGGGGAGGTACCCTGTCCTTGCCCATGATCAGCACAACGCCGAGGCATAGCACGACAATGATATAAATAGTGAGATTCTCATTATCCATAATCGGCTATACCTGCTTGAACGCGGCGATAATATTGTTGTACTCTTCCTCATTATCCTTATAGGATTCTTTATTGAACCGGTTGTGTACCCATTGCATCATGGCCGGACGGCTGAGGAAGGTATGGGTTTCTTCGCCCCACTGGTCGGAAATTTCCCGGAGAATAATATACCGGCCTTGGACCTCCACAGTCATCATATTCCATTTGTCTGTTTTGTATATTTCATGTTTTTTGATCATTATGATTACCACCCTGGCGATTTTTGGCTTTTGGCTCCATGATAACGCAACGGAGAAGAGAAAAGCAAATTAATTCAATTATTGAAGCAAAAGATGGATTGCACTTCGCATTTTACAGGAGTATAATGTAAGTATACGCCATATATGGCGGTATTTTTAGGAGGTTGTTCATTTGAAAGGTACAGTAAAATGGTTTAACGCAGAAAAAGGTTATGGTTTTCTTCAAGTAGAAGGCGGCGAAGATGTATTCGTGCACTTCTCGGCAATTCAAGGCGACGGTTTCAAAACTTTGGATGAAGGTCAAGCGGTTGAATTCGAAGTCACTGACGGTAACCGTGGTCCCCAAGCAGCTAACGTAGTCAAATTATAAGAAATAGCAGCTTATCTTGCTGCTATAAATATAGGGTTCGTATGGCAAGCACTTGCAAGAGTGGCAACCAGCACTTACACAATACACAGCCTCACAAGGCTGTGTTTTTTTGCATAAAAAGACCGGCAGCCAGAAGGCTTGCCGGTCTCTTTATGGTCAGGAATTTCACTTGTCAGACGGCCGCAAAAGGGAGTCGGAAAGATGCCTCCCCAAAAATCCGGCAAAAGCCAGCAGGGAAAAGGCCGTGGCCAGTAAATAAAATACGGTGGGACCGGCGTTTTCGTAAAGAATGCCGCCAAAAGTACCGCTCAGGAGTCCGGCAACACTGGACCAGATCACCGTGAAAATAGCGAGTCCTGTAGCCCGTAAATGATCGGGAATGATCCTTGTGATGTACCGCACCCCCGTTACATAAAAAATACCGAAGGAGACACTGTGCAGGGCCTGAATCGCAATAATGGAGCCCGGGTGCTGTGCCAGTGACATAAAGAGAAAACGCATCGCATACATGAGGCTGGCCAGGGCGAGCAGCGGAAGCTCTTTGAAGCGTTCTCCATATTTGCTTAACAGAAAGAAAATCGGAATCTCGCTTACCGCAGAGGCAAGCAGCGCCCATCCGATAACTTCCTCGCCGGCACCCAGCTGTTTTAGACTGAGGGTGAGGAAGGCTTCGTTCATACGGTGTCCCAAGGCAAGCACGAAGACACAGCTGAAGAACCACAGCACCTCTTTTCGCAGCAGTATTTGTTTGAGGCCGTCTGCACTGCGGGGTTTATTAAGGATATCCTCTTCTTGCTCTTGAAGCCCGGGAGTAGGCTTGACGTCTTTAAGTCCGATTGTAATCAGAAGTGCCCCGATAACGATAATAATACAGACCGCCATGCTCCAGGAGGAACCCAAGGCCCTCAGCGCATATCCCACCGTCAGCGCAAAAAAGGCATAACCTACTGAACCAAATACGCGGATAGAAATAAAATTGCGCCCATACCGCTGGGCCATTTTGATGGCCATAGTATCGGCAAGCGGGAAAATAGGGTAATAGAAGAAATAGAATAAGGATAATATAAACATTACGGATGAGAAATCGGAAGCTCTGGCGAGTAGCAGGGCCGTGATTAACTGCCCGGCCAGCAACAGGACAATAATCTTTTTGATGGTTCCAAGCCGGTCGCTCATCATGCTCCAGAACAGATTGGACAAGATGGAAATGAGCGGTCCCAGGGCGTACAGAAACCCAACTTGGGAGCTGCTGAAGCCCAAATGTGTATAAAATAACGGGAAATAGGAAACGACAAGCACACTGGTGCCGTAAAGCACAAACATAAAGGAACGCAGCCAGTTCTGATCGCTGAACGGGTTGCCGGACCGGGTTGAAAACATGAAGTTGCACTCCTCCGGATATCAAATAAGGCTAGTATAGCATAAAGGATTCCGGCATTGTTTCTTAATATTGTGGTATTTCTGAATCTTTCAAACGTTTTGCGAAAGTGATTTTGTTGTTTGTACAAATACGCTGATCATATTATAATAATGATGATTTGGATAAGGAGACAACAATGTGGAGGCACTGTCATTGAGTGAAATTGAGCAAGGCCGTTACCTTAGCCCCCGCGGCCCGATCGGGCTGATGAAGAGGGTCTACAAGTACGTGCTGCCGGAAGTGAGAGAATGTCTTCAGTTCTGGCGTCAGGATGCGGAAGGGATTCCCGATCCCGAGCTGCGGAAGCAAGCGCTCGCAAGCATTGAAACCAAACAGTTTCATTGTGAAGGCGGCGGTATTTATGCCGCCGGCAATTTATCGATGAGACATATACTTATTCCGCTTATTGTTGCTTATCAAACGATCAGCGATTATCTGGACAACCTCTGTGACCGCAGTACTTCTCAGGATCCTGACGATTTCCGGCTGCTGCATCAATCCATGCTGGATGCGATTCATCCGGAAGCAAGTCCTGTGAACTATTATGCGCTGCGCAGTGAGCAGAATGATGGCGGTTATCTGCACCGACTGGTCCGCAAATGCCAGGAGATGGTCGCGTTGCTGCCGGGTTATTCTGCTGCGGTACAGGAGATCCATGATTTGGCTGTGCTGTATACAGATCTGCAGGTCTATAAGCACATCAATCCGGATTTAAGGGAGGATGCCCTGAAGGATTGGTGGAAGGAAGAGGGGGAAAGAGCTCCTCATTTACACTGGAATGAGTTTGCGGCAGCTACGGGATCTACGCTTGGTGTATTTATGCTGTTTCTGGCATCCTGTGATCCCGGATTAAGCAGCTCCGCTGCGTCTTCCATACGTGCGGCCTATTTTCCGCATGTGTGCGGTCTGCACATTATGCTGGATTACCTGATCGATCAGGATGAGGACCGTGCCGGCGGTGACCTTAACTTCTGCAATTATTATGACAACCCTGATATCATGCTGAACCGGATCGCTTCCATTGTGGAATGGGCCCGCAAGGATGTCCGGAATCTTCCCGAGACCTCAATGCATCGTATGGTCATCGAGGGATTGCTGGCACTCTATTTATCCGATCCAAAAGTCAGCGAACAGCGGGAAGTTCGCTCTGTATCCAAACGTCTGATGAAGGGAAGTCCGCTCACAAGGCTATTCTTTTTCGTCCACAGCCGCTGGATACGCAAGCATATGTACTAGCAATGCTGCCGGGCCGTATCCATTTTACAGGACGGGGCTCCGCACAATTCTAAGGAGGAACAACAGAATGGCAACAATCAAAAAGATCGCAGTATTAACCAGTGGTGGAGACTCGCAAGGGATGAACGCCGCCGTCCGTGCGGTAGTCCGGAGTGCACTTTTCTTCGGAATTGAAGTGTACGGAATTCAGCGCGGGTATCAGGGCCTGCTGAACCGTGATATTTTCCCAATGGATCTGCGCAGTGTCGGCGATATTATCCAGCGTGGGGGCACTATCCTGCAATCTGCGCGCTGTCTGGAATTTCTGAAGCCTGAAGGCCAACAAAAAGGTGCGGATATTCTGAATGAAATGGGTATCGACGGTCTGGTGGTTATTGGAGGAGACGGTTCTTATCAAGGGGCCAACAAGCTTAGCAAGCTGGGGGTCAAGACCATGGCTCTGCCGGGTACCATTGATAACGATATCTCCTTTACAGACTGCACGATTGGTTTCGATACTGCGGTTGGAGTAGTTGTAGATGCTATCAACAAGCTTCGTGATACCATGTCTTCCCACGAGCGTTCTTCCATCGTTGAAGTTATGGGACGCCACTGCGGGGATATTGCTCTTTATGCAGGTCTGGCTTCAGGCGCGGAAACGATTCTGGTGCCGGAAATGCCGTATGACCTGAATGAGGTTGCGGACCGGATGCGCGACAATTTCGCCAAAGGCAAACGTCACAGTATTGTGATCGTGGCCGAAGGGGTAGGCAAAGGTGAAGATGTAGCCCTGGCCCTTAAAGACCGCCATGCCTCTCTTGATGCTCGAGTTACCGTGCTTGGACATATTCAGCGGGGTGGAACTCCAACTCCGGCTGACCGCAACCTGGCCAGTCGTCTCGGTGACTTTGCTGTCCGCAAGCTGATTGAAGGCGAGTCGGATAAAGCTTGCGGTATTATCAAAGGGGAGCTTACCCTTACGGATATCGATGTCGTTGTTAACACCAAAAAGGACTTCAACCTGGAGCTCTACGAATTGGCTTCACGCCTGTCCCAATAATCATCCCTTGTTCTACCAAGCCCTGCGGAATCCCGCTGGGCTTTTTTATGTGGATAACTCCAAATAAATAAGGCTCAAGCTCTATTTGGCTGCTGGGAGTGGAGAACCTCAGAGTTGACAATATACCCCCACCCGTATATATTATACCCCATAGGGTATATTAACGAGGAGGAAAACAGATGAAGAGACGTATTCTTATTGTTGGAGGAGTAGCGGGTGGAGCCTCCGCTGCAGCCAGATTGCGCAGATTAAATGAGCAGGACGAGATTACTATTTTTGAGCGGGGGGAGTTTGTATCTTTTGCCAACTGCGGTCTTCCTTATTATATTGGCGGGGCTATTGATTCCCGGGACAAGCTGTTCCTGCAGACTCCGCAAGGCATCAAGGACCGCTTTAATATAGAGGTCAATGTTCAGACGGAAGTTACTGAGATTGTCCGGGAACAGAAGCTGTTGCGGTTCAGAAACAGAATCACCGGGGAAGTTGGGGAACGTTCTTATGATCTTTTGATTTTATCACCCGGTGCCAAGCCGGTTATGCCGAACATTCCGGGAATTGCGGAAGCGAAGAATGTATTTACGCTGAGAAATGTTCCGGATACCGATGTTATTAAAAGCTATGTGGACAACAAGCACCCGCAGCATGCCACAATCATTGGGGCTGGTTTCATCGGCCTCGAAATGGCCGAAAATTTGCGGGAACGCGGACTTGCGGTCACGCTTATTGACCGGGGTTCCCAACTGCTGGGCCCACTGGACCCGGAAATGGCCCGGCTCGTGGAACAACAGATGAAGCTGCATGGGGTGGAACTGATGTTGAATGAAGCTGTTGAAGCTTTTGAAAACGAAGGAAAACTGCTGCGATTGGCTTCGGGGAACAATCTCAGGACCGATATGGTCATTATGGCGATCGGGGTTGTGCCCGAGAACGATTTGGCGCGTCACAGCGGACTTGAGCTTGGTTTTCGCGGAGCGGTAAAGGTTAGTGAAACGCTTCAGACAAGTGACCCCAGCATTTATGCGGTAGGCGATGCGATTGAAGTACGCGACTATCTTCATGGTTTCGAGACAATGGTCTCCCTGGCCTGGGGAGCGAACCGTCAAGGCCGGCTTGCAGCCGATCATATTAACGGCAGAGCTATAACGCACAATGGGGCGCTGGGTACGGCTATCATCAAGATATTCGACCTGACAGCGGCATCGACGGGCAGCAATGAGAAGACCTTGATCCGGCTTGGGAAACCTTTTGAAGCCATTCATATTCATCCCAATTCCCATGCAGGGTATTATCCCGGCAGCGCTCCCCTCGCCATGAAGCTTCTTTTTCATCCGGTCGACGGAACATTATATGGAGCACAGGTTGTGGGTGCCGATGGTGCAGACAAACGGATTGATGTAATCGCCACAGCGATTCGCGGTCAATTGAAAGTCCAAGAGCTGGCCGAGCTTGAGCTTGCCTATGCTCCGCCCTATTCCTCGGCAAAAGATCCCGTGAATATGGCGGGATATGTGGCTTCCAATGTGATAGACGGGCTGGTGTATAATATACAGTGGCATGAAGTGGATGATTTTGTCGAGCGGGGCGGATGGGTGATTGACGTCAGAGACGAAGTGGAGCGTTTGGCAGGATTCATTCCAGGCTCGATCAATATCCCGCTGGCCCAACTTAGAGAACGGCTGGCCGAAATTCCCCGCGAAACACAAATAGCTGTCGCCTGCCAGGTTGGCCTGCGGGGATATATTGCCGCCAGACTGCTTACCCAGCATGGATATAAGGTGCGGAATGTCGACGGAGGTTTCAAAACCTATGCTGTAATGGCAAGAGGGAGCCAAGGCTATGCCGGCAAACCTTCGGATGGCAGCGGGGAAGCAGCTAGGGAGAGTTCTATGAAGACAACAACTAATGTAAATCCCGCAGATGAGACGTTAATCCTGCTGGATGCTTGCGGTTTGCAATGCCCGGGGCCTATACTCAAAGTATATGAGACGGTCCAAAGTATGGAAGCTGGCCAAAAGCTGGAGATCACCGCCACGGATTTTGGCTTCGCAGCAGATATTGAGCAGTGGAGCCTGAAGACGGGGAATTCGCTGGAATCCCTGGACACGGCAGGCGGTCAAATAAAAGCCGTGGTCCGCAAGGGTCTTGGCGGGCAAGCCGGACTCCCTGTTGCTCCAGATGCACACAACCGGGAAGGAACAACGATGATTGTATTCAGCGGGGATCTCGACAAGACGATTGCTTCCTTTATTATTGCGTCGGGTGCAGCGGCGATGGGGAAGAAAGTCACCATGTTCTTCACGTTCTGGGGTCTGAATGTTTTACGTAAGCAACAAGCCCCCCGCATTGACAAAACAGGCATGGAAAAAATGTTCGGGA
Source organism: Paenibacillus albidus (assembly GCF_014644435.1). GTDB lineage: Bacteria > Bacillota > Bacilli > Paenibacillales > Paenibacillaceae > Paenibacillus_AQ > Paenibacillus_AQ albidus. The sequence goes on from NZ_BMKR01000005.1 coordinate 29,185, forward strand.
TGATGATGCCCCAGGGAACGAAACATCTGCCTTTATCCAGAATGAACATGGGCGGGCTGGGTCCCAAAATGATCCGCCATGCCATGGAGCAGAAGAATGTTGATTCACTGGAAAAGCTGATGGCGGGTGCGGTTAAAGCGGGCGTCCGTATGATTGCCTGTACGATGAGTATGGATATTATGGGCATCAAACCGGAGGAATTAATGGACGGTGTCGATTTTGGCGGAGTTGCCAGCTATCTGGGTGCGGCTGAAGACGCTGGTGTGAATTTATTTATTTAAGGGATGTGATCAGCGATGGAATACGATAAAGCGATCAGGAATCGGCTTAAACGGATCGAAGGACAGGTGCGGGGTGTACTGGGCATGCTGGAAGAAGGGCAGGACTGCCGCGAAATTGTAACCCAGTTAACGGCGATCCGGACCGCCGTGGACCGCACGGTGGGTGCGGTCATCGGTGCCAATCTGGAGCAATGTATCCAGGAAGAGCTGGATAAGGGGAACGCTCCCAATGAGGTCATTAAGGAAGCGGTGGAACTGCTCGTCAAAAGCCGCTGAACCGAACCAAGAGGATAGCTGTACTACAAAAGAAGAAAAGGAACAGTAGCGGGATATCCGCACTGTTCCTTTTCTTTTGTAACTTTTGCAGGTCCTGCATTTATTTTGTAGCGGCTCTGACAGCATAACTCCTTTGAACCTTGACGAGACGGGCCAGGAGCAGCAGAGCTCCGATAGCGAGGCCGGTAATCAGTCCTATCCAGTACCCATAGGCCCCTAAGTCCGTATAGGTTGCAAGAATGTAGCCGACCGGCAGGCCTATGACCCAATAAGCGATAAAGCATATCACAAAGGCGGGGCTCACATCTTTGTAGCCGCGAAGCACCCCTTGGGTAGGAGTAGCAATCGCATCAGAGATCTGGAAGAAAATCGCATAAATCAGGAAGTGCTGAATCAGCGAGATCACCTGCGGCTCATCGGAATACAAACCGGCAACATGATCACCCGCGAACAGGAGCACAAGTGCCGTAACGAGTGAGAGGGCGGCAGCGAGGCCAATCCCGATGATGCTATACTGCCGTGCATCCTTCAGTCGGCCGGAGCCAGTCTCAAACCCGACAAGAATGGTCAGGCTCATGCAAATACTCAGTGGAATCATATACAGAGTCGAAGCAAAATTAATGGCTGCCTGATGCGCCGCTATTGTAACAGTGTCGAACCGGCTCATCAGCAAGGTTACGGCCGAGAAGACTGCCGTCTCAAAAAAGATTGAGAAGCCGATAGGTACGCCGATCCTCAGCAGCTCTTTGAAACTGCGCAGCGACATGGAGTGGAGACTCCGGAACAGCCGGAGGCTTACAAATGGCTCCGAACGGTAGATGATCAGCAAGGCAACCAGAAAGATCACCCAATACGTAATCGCCGAGGCTACGCCGGCTCCCACCCCACCCATGCGGGGAAAGCCGAAATTTCCGTAGATCAACAGGTAATTCAGACCCACATTGACGGGCAAGGCGATCAACGTGACGAACATGGAGACACGGGTCTGCCCAAGAGCGTCAATGCAGCTGCGCAGCACGGTGTATCCGAACAGCGGAATAACACCAAAGGAGATCGCACTTAGAAAGCGGAAGGCGATATCTCTTACAGCAGGCTCCAGATTCATAAAGTCGAGAATAGGAGCCAGTGACAAGAAGCCGGCCAGTAGAACAAGCAGTGATATGAGCAGCGACAGCCACATTCCCTGGGTGACCTGGTAAGCAACATCCTTGTCATTCCGGCTGCCCATAAGATGAGAGACAATGGGGGTAATCCCCATCAGGATTCCGCTCAGTCCGGTCTGGACGGGAATCCACAGGCTCGTGCCAATGGCAACGCCGGCCAGGTCGGCTGTGCCGAATTTGCCCGACATGTTGGTATCAAAGAAAGTAATGGCAGACAAAGCAATTTGCGTAATCAGTATCGGAAGTAAAATATGCAGGAACTGTCCTGTTTTTTGTTGTAAGGAAGTAGTTGGTTTCATGACTTGCGCCTCTTTGTCTGAATGGATTAATAAAGTTCATGAACTCAGTAAAAGACCCGGCAGCTGCCGGGTCCGTATTCACTGAAGGAGTAATAAGTAGTGCTATTAGAATATAGGAAGATTAGAGCAAAATAGGTTATTTCTCGTAATTAACATTTTCGGTGTAACGGTTGTTGGCATTCCAGAGCAGGAACTCATCAATATTCTGGTCCTTAAGTGCGCGAACCTGGTCTTCAACCTGCTGTTTGCCGTATTTGATATAATGTCCGCTTCCAAGCCAGCTGGCTGTGAAATCCTGAATCCATGGCCGGATGATCGGCTTGTAGCTGCCCAGCGGATTCAGTTTCTTGTGGGTATCCACCATGGAACCCTTGATAGTAGCGTAAGGGTCCTTATCGGGATCTTTTACATCAAACCAGCCGGTCGAGTAATGACTGGGATAGACCATTGGACTGATGACATCCACATTTTTGGAAATCTTCACAAAATCCTGGCCGATGCCTTCGGCTGCAGGGACAGAGGCTGCATATCCGAAAATATCAACGGATACCCGGACACCGAGGGGACCAAGCTCCGATTTGGCATATTTGACAAAGTCAGAAACGATTTCAACGCGCGGCTTAGCGTTTTTGGTGTACTTAAGTGTATCGGCGCGTTTTTCGAATCCTTCCGGAAACCGGACATAATCAAACTGAATTTCCTTGAAGCCCAGCTTGGCTGCTTCTTTCGCAATATCCACATTATATTTCCAGACGTCTTCACTATACGGGTTGACGAAGCTGTCGCCGCCCTTATTGGCCCAAACACTGCCATCTTTATTGACGAAGGATAATTCAGGGTTCTTTTTGGCGAGCACGGAGTCTTTGAATACGACAATGCGGGCAATTGGATACACCTCATGCTTCTTAAGGCGTTCCATCAGCTTGTTGATATCACCGATGAACTTCTGCGATTCGCCCATGGCCAAAAGCTCCGGGTTATCCGTCTTATAGGTGATATAGCCGGCGTCATCCTTGATATCGATGACCATGGAATTAAGCTCCGTATTGTCTAGCAAGGCAAGCAGCTTCTCCATCCGTGCACCGCCTGCGCTGTAGGCTGTTACATAAATGCCTTTAACCTTTGGCGCGTCCGGCTGCGGATCGGCATGCAGTGCAGAATCAGGACCGTCCGTTTCCGTTGCGGGAGTGGCAGATGGTTTAACCCCTGCGGGGTTTGGTGAAGCAGATGCTGCCGGGTTGCTGTTGTTTTGTGCGACGATGGGGGGATTCTTGGCAGATTGCAAGACCGTTGCCACATCGGCGTCATGATGGCCTGGCTGCACGCCTACACTTCCCAGGGCCATCATCAATAAAGCCCAGGTGATGTTCATTTTGTTTTCTCTCTCCCTTGTATGTACGTTGCTTTTAAGTATATAGGAACGGTTGCTCTTTAAAAAGAACAGACTTGTAACAAATCTTCCTGAATAGAAATGTTGTAAAAACCGCTCTTGATGTTTATAAACGGGCTGCACCGTTTCTAAACGCTATTTACAAAGTAAATGCCGCCCGGATTCGGCAGTATGGCCGAACCCGGACGGCAATGAATCAAGAAATCCTCTTGCAGCTTGCTTAATGAAGATACGCAGAATTCTGATGTTCACAGATGCTGTAATGGATAATATCCATGGCATCAGCCGGTTCCAGAATACTCAGCCCGTCACGCAGAACGATCACAGAATTCAGTTCGTCCTGTTTGAGAAACGGCATCATATCAGGATACCACCTCATGACGATTGCTGACAGTTTTACCGTTTCCATTTCCACAAAAATCACCCTTTCCTTTTTCGAATGGTACTGAAAATAAATTCAGGGATCACTCAGAAAAACGAAGTGCCGGAAAAAAGGGTAAGGCAGAATCTTCATGAAATTGTAGGGGGCCTGCGTGAGTATAATATATCACATTTCCAAAGTATGTGCATGGATTCTCGTTACCGTTTGCGGAATGATCCCATCACGCCGACAGTTTCCACTATATTCACAAAAGCCTGCGGATCCGTTGTTTTGATGATCCGTTTGAGCTCAGCCAGCTCATAACGTGTTGTTACTGTCATTAGCATGTCCTTTTCCACATGGGAATAAGCGCCTTCAGTCTTAATTTTTGTAACTCCGCGCTGCAGTCCCAGCAGCTGCTGGAGCAGCTGGTCGGTCCGGTTGGTAACAATGTATACGGTGACCTTGATATGGCTGATGTGGATCATATCCACGACTTTGCCTGTCACATAAATGGAGACCATGGAAGCCAATGCAAGGTTCCAGTTTCCGTCGAAATAGGCAGCCGCGAGAATGACGAGCGCATTGAGTGCCACCATTACAGTGCCCACAGGGAAATCCCGGTAACGGGTTATGATGGAGCCCAGAATATCGAAACCGCCGGAGGAACCACCGGCACGGAATGAAATGCCGCAGCCAATACCTACAAGGACGCCGCCGAACACGGAGGCAAGCAGCATATCGGAAGCGACCGCTTTTGCCGGAATCAACGTCATGAACCAGGTAGTGGCTCCTACGGACAACATGCTAAGCACGATAAACCGCCGCCCAAGCTGGAACCATCCTGCGGCGAGCAGCGGTATATTGAAGAGAAGATACAACAGGCTGATGTCAAAAGGGGTAAAGTACCCCACCAGCATGGACAGCCCCGATACCCCGCCGCTAAGCAGGCGCTGCGGAATCAAAAAGAGGTTGAAGCCGGAGGCAATCAAGGCTGAACCTAATATAACACTTACGTATGTCCCAATTCGTTTTAACAAGCAAATTCACCCCTGTTGCGAAATGTAAATCATGAAAGAAAGGAATACACTGGTATTCCTCTTGTAGTTTGTGATATAATGTATAGGATATTCTTGAGTAGAACGTTACAATGGTATTTTTGCATTGCACTGGAATGTAAGATTACAATTGGTCAGGTACATAGAAGTGCCTGGGAAGTAGGACATTTTTTGGTCCCAAATACGCGCTAAACCATGCAGAGAATCCTGAATAATTGGACAGCCTATATATGTGTTTACCGCTACTTAAGAATACAGACAAGCATGTGGAATGTCCACTATATAAAAGGAGCACGAATAATTTGAAAACATTTGCTGAATTTGATTTGCAGCCTAAAGTATTACAAGCAATTTTGGAACTGGGATTTGAAGAAGCTACACCGATCCAAGAGCAGTCTTTGCCGCTTGCACTGGCCGGTTCGGACTTAATTGGCCAAGCACAGACAGGTACAGGCAAGACAGCAGCCTTCGGTATTCCCCTGATTTCCAAAATCGATCGTGAAGATGAAAAAATCCGCGCACTCATTATGACGCCAACCCGTGAGCTTGCCATCCAGGTAGCGGAAGAAATCGGTAAATTGGCCCGTTTCAAAGGCCTGCGTTCCCTGGCAATTTATGGCGGACAGGATATTGGCCGTCAAATCCGCGGATTGAAGAAAAAACCACAAATCATCATCGGTACCCCAGGCCGTCTCCTTGACCATATCAACCGTAAAACCATCCGTTTGGACGATGTTCAAACCGTTGTATTGGATGAAGCGGATGAAATGCTGGATATGGGTTTCATGGAAGACATCCAGTCTATCCTGAAGCTCGTGCCGGAAGAACGCCAAACGATGCTGTTCTCTGCTACAATGCCTCCCAACATTCAACGTCTTGCGCAACAATTTCTGAAGAATCCTCAGCACGTCTCGGTTATTCCGAAGCAAATCAGTGCACCTCTGATTGACCAGGCTTATGTAGAAGTTCCTGAACGCCAAAAGTTTGAAGCACTCAGCCGTTTGATTGATATGGAATCTCCTGACCTGGCAATTGTTTTCGGACGTACAAAGCGCCGGGTTGATGAACTGGCCGAAGCCCTGCAAAAACGCGGATATTCCGCAGACGGATTGCATGGCGACCTTTCCCAGAACCAGCGTGATGCGGTAATGCGCAAATTCCGTGATGGCAGCATTGACGTGCTGGTAGCAACGGATGTAGCGGCTCGTGGTCTGGATGTGTCCGGTGTTACTCACGTTATCAACTTTGACCTTCCGCAAGATCCGGAAAGCTATGTACACCGTATTGGCCGTACAGGCCGCGCAGGCAAGGAAGGTACTGCATGGTCTTTTGTGACTCCACGCGAAATGGACCATCTGCACCTGATCGAACGTGTGACTCGCCACCGCATTACACGCAAGCCTTTGCCAACTATGGCTGAAGCCATTGAAGGCAAGCAACGCATTACAGCAGAACGCCTGCTGGGTATGGTAGAGAATGGTGAGCTTAATGAATACAAGGGAATTGCCATTCAATTGCTGGAGCAATATGATTCCGTTCAATTGCTGTCTGCAGCCATGAAGCTTCTTACCGGTGACACGAAGGATGCTCAGATCGAGCTGACTCCTGAAGATCCGATCCGTGCGAAACGCCGTGGCGGCAAGAATGATATCCGCAGCGGGCGCAAGCCTAGCGGCGGTTACGGCGGCAACCGTGGCGGATACAGCGGCAGCGGCGGCAGCGGTGGCGGCGGATACCGTGGCAATCGCGACAACAGCACCGGAAGCCGTGGCGGATATAGCAGTGGCGGCAGCAATTACGGCAGCGGCAGTGGTGGTTATGGCGGCGGCTACAAAGGTAACCGTGATTCTGGTGCCTCCCGTGATGCGAGCCGCAGCGGTGAACGCAAACCGGCTTCCCGCCCAAGCAGCAGCACCAGCACACGTCCGGCTAAACGCGAAGATTCCTTCGATATCTAAGCTGAGCAACCTAAGAAGACGAGATCCGCTTTGCGGTCTCGTCTTTTTTTGTTAAGTTATACGAAAGTGCGAGTGATGATCACAAGCAGGATGAACAAAACAAGAATGGTGGCAGTAGAAGTCCAACCTCCGTAGCCAACTGGTCCGGACATGGGATTACCTCCTTTGAAATTGGTAATTGTCTGGGTTACGTTTCTAATATATGGACGAAATGAAAGAAATGAATAGATGATCACCTATAAATCCTCAACTTGGGCGCTGGAAAAGAACGGGTCAAATAAGGTATAGTAAAGATACGCAGTATGCGCGAGACAGACAGGAGGAAGGGCATTGGAGTTTAAAGGAGCAATGGGCGGTTTATATCGCATCACGGAATGGATATCACGTATCGCTTTCAGTAATATTTTATGGGCGTTATGTTCAATTCCATTTCTGTTTGTGGCATTTATGAAGATTTTGATGTTGGGAACAAATCAGGGAGGGCCCAATGAACAGATCACATTGAACTGGGCATTAGGGATATTGGCGCCTTTCACAGTGTTCCCGGCAACAGCAGCGTTATTTACAGTAGTACGCAAGTGGGTTATGGGCAATACGGATATCGGGACTTTCCGCACTTTTTTTCAAGGGTATAAAGAGAATTATGTAAAGAGCATGCTGGGAGGCGTCATTTATACTTTGCTGTTCGTCATTATGTACGTCGATGTGACGGTCTATATGACGCAGATGGCCAATTTCAAGATTGTTGGCATTCTGATGCTGGTATTGATGATTATTCTGTTTGTATCCATGTTTAACTTTTTCTCCATCGTAGTTCATTACCAAATGACCTTCAAAGAAGTGGTTACAAATTCCTTTCTGCTGACGATCGCCCGTCCGTTCCGTGTATTCTCCACGCTGATCGGGTCAGGGGTTCTGGTCTATATAGGTCTGCGGTATCCGGCGCTTTATTTCATTTGTATTCCGACTCTGATCGCTATGCTGGCATTCTTTAACTTCTATGCTACTTACAACAAGCTGCAACTGCAGGTTGAGAAAAAGAAGCTGGCAGACGAAGAAGCGGCTGCGCTCGCAAACGGCGAGTCCGAGGAAGAGGAAGAAACGCGGGAGAACGAGGATAAGGATCTTAAGCGGATATAACATAAAGTGGCCTGGGATTGCGGAAGACGGCGGGAATATAATCCAAGTGTAAATTTAAAGCGCATACAGGTTTACATTTTCGTCAAAACGCAATATAATAATTGTAATTCCTGCGATGCACGTTACGGTTGCTCGTTGTTTTGAACCAATGATAATGTCTTGGGAGATCTACATGGAACGCAGCTGAAAGGCCCTGTCTACATGACCTGGGGAATTCAAAAACGTTGACTGCGGTCACCCACCTGCTATAGCAGGTTCAGAAGACACTGTAGCCGGACGGCATAGGCGGGTTTTACAATGTTCTTGCCAGGCGCCCTGTTTCCGCAATACATAGGAAACAGGGCGCCTTTCTGTCCTTCGGGAGCCTGGAGAAAGTGAGCTATGCTCTTTTGTTCCGGGCATAAGAGTGTTACACTTAGACTAATGAACTTGGGATTTGAAGAGGGGGAAGAATTTTGTCGTTGAAAAGAACCTTGGTTGGCTTATTTCGCAGTCATGATGGAACAAGCGACCGTGCCAAAGATCCAGCACTCAAAACTCGTTACTACAATCTTTCCAGAGACAAGGCATGGGATGAAGTGACGGCAACGCTGAAGAAGATACCTGGCTTCAAGGTGCTGCATGAAGTGCAGTCTGTCGGAGAGATCATTCTTGAGAAAAAGACAGCCTTCGGCCGTACGCTCGACATCACGGTTTCGGTCCTCAGTACCACACCTGTGCGATGTGCTGTCGATTTGTACTCCGCCTCCAGAGGATCGCTAGGCGATTTGGGGGCCAATTACCGTGTGATTCAGCGGTTGTATGATTCGCTTGACAAGAAGCTTGGGAAATACAAAGTGGATTAATGCTACGGATAAATAAGGATCAGCCCTGCCTCTTAAAGAGAAGGGATTGTATGCGGTTTCGGACGGTTTCCTTTGCGAGAAACAGTCTGCTGCCGGAATATCTGAAACATTATAAAAAGCGGAAGAAGGATGCCCTTCTGCCGCTTTTTTCAAAATATAAGAATATTAATTCTTCGGGGAAGATAGGAAGTCTACAGCAGGCCTTTGACTGCGTTAATCGCTGCTTCATAATTCGGATGCTCTGCCATCTCGCCAAGATATTCGACATAAGCCAGCTTGTCATTCTTGTCGATTACAAAGATGGAACGCATGTCTAACCGGAACTCCTGAATCAGGACACCATAGGCCTGTCCAAATGAAGCAGCCTTGTGATCGGATAAAGTGATGACCCGGTCAATTCCGGCGGCTCCGCACCAGCGGGCTTGGGCAAAGGGCAGATCCATGCTGACCGTGAGGATTACTACATCGTCGCCGAGTTCGGCGGCCTCACTGTTGAAGCGGCGGGTCTGCGCATCGCATACACCGGTATCCAGAGAAGGGACAACGCTGATCAGCTTGATTTTGCCGGCATAATCACTGAGGGACACTTCTTCCAGAAGGTTCTTGCTCAGGACAAAATCCGGTGCAGTGTCGCCCGCTTTGAGTTCGGGTCCTACAAGCGTGATGGGGTTGCTTTTGAAGGTGGCTGCGCCAGTTCTTTCTTGGGTCATATCCTTGTTTCCTCCTCGAATTGCTATATTGGATTGTTACTGCCACAATAAATTATAATCTTTTTAGATAGATGATGTCCAACGGCTATACAAATACATAAAAGGATGGGTGTTATGATTTTCATACGGTACGAGAACTGGAGAAGTTATATAAGGTATTATCCTGTAACCTGCTTGCTTGTTCTGGCGAATGTAATCATGTTTATTGTTCTTACCTTTAACGGAGGATCAACGGATCTGCAGACGCTTGTCGATTACGGTGCGATGGTGGATCTGAGTCCCTTCAAGGAGGAGAGTTGGCGTTATGTGGCAGCGATGTTTTTGCATAACGGGTTCTCACATCTGTTCTTTAACGCTTTTGCCCTCGTGGTCTTTGCGCCGCCGCTTGAGCGCCTGCTGGGCTGGTGGCGTTATACGCTGCTATATCTGGCAGGAGGAGTGCTCGCCAATGTATTGAGCATGCTCTTAAGCACACCCTCGCCTACCGGGGGAGGTACGGTTTCTGTAGGCGCTTCAGGGGCAATCTACGCCGTATATGGCGCGTTTTTGTACATTGCTTTACTGCAGCGTGCCATTATGGATGAAGGTTCCCGTAAAACGCTGTACGGGTTGCTGGTGATGGGGGTTATTATGTCTTTTGCAATTCCTTATGTCAATTGGGTGGCCCATATCGGCGGCCTGGTAGCAGGCTTTTTCATCTATGGCCTTATTATTCGTATATTCAAAAAAAGCCGAAGACAGGAGCGGTGACAAGCGTGGAGCTTAGACAGCTGCAATATTTCTTGAAGGTTGCCCAGAAGGAACACGTCACAAGAGCGGCGGAGGAGCTGCATGTGGCCCAGTCTGCGGTAAGCCGCCAGATTCATCAGCTGGAGCAGGAGCTCGGGGTGGACTTGTTTATGCAAAAAGGACGCAACCTGCAGTTAACTCCGGTGGGTCAGCTCTTTTGCAAAAGGGTAGACAGCCTGCTTAAGGAACTGGACCGATCCGTAGCGGAGGTGCATGAATTTCTGGACCCGGAACGCGGGGAAATTCGCATCGGGTTTCCGCATAGTCTGGGTACGCATCTGATTCCAACGATAGTAGCCGAATTCCGCCAGCATTATCCGCATGTCAAGTTTCGCTTTAAACAGGGGACCTACCCCTCGCTTATCAAGGATGTGCTTTCGGGTGAAGTAGATTTGGCTTTTATCTCGCCTTTTCCGGGGAGTGACGAACAGGTAACGGGTGATGTTGTGATGACGGAGGAGCTTTTTGCCATCCTGCCGCAGAATCACCCGCTGGCAGGGGAGACGGTCATCCGGCTGGAGCAGCTGAAGGATGAGAAGTTTGTGCTGTTCAGCCAGGGATATTCGCTGCGGCCGATTGTCTGGCAAGCTTGTATGCAGGCCGGGTTTCAGCCGCAGATTGCTTTTGAAGGCGGAGAGACCGATACCATTCGCGGTCTGGTGGCGGCAGGGATGGGGGTCAGTCTGCTTCCCGAGATGGCGCTCTTTCAGACCAACCCGCTGCAGCCAGCCCAGGTGAGGATCGTGGAGCCGGCTGTGACACGTACGGTTGGGTTAATTCACCGGACCGACGGCAAGCTTCCCCTGGTTGCACGATCTTTCCGGACCTTCCTGCTTACTTATTTTAGAGTGAAGTAAAGGGTCAAATCCGTATTCAGCGGTTGACTTGGTCCCGGCAACCACTCGTCACCGGGATCGGCTGTGCAAGGAAGCGGACTCAGGGGATCTTATTTGAGGCAACGAAGGGTGTTGTCCTTTTATACGGACAGAGGTGCTCTTATTGTATGTTCTCTAGCCCAAAATGAGGGTCAATGGATCATTTCGCGGCACCTGAGTCCGTTTGGCCAGAAAAATGAGCTGATTTCGCGAAATAACATTTCTCCGGTCCGTTAGTCTGTCAACAGCTTATTTTGAGGCAGAGTTAAATAAAAGACGTATATTTGAATATGCATATAACAAACACCCCGGTTGGCTTTTGGCCTTCCGGGGTGTTTGGCGTTAAATTTGCAAAGGCTTTAATCGCGGTTGCCGAGGAAAATGGTGATCAGGCGCAGCAATTCAAGCAGGGAGACCAAAGCGGCGGCAACATAGGTTAATGCAGCGGCGTTAAGGACCTTGGCGACTCCGCGTTCTTCCTCATTGCGGATGTAGCCTTGCTCCACCATGACTTGGCGGGCCCGGTTGCTGGCATTGAATTCTACCGGCAGGGTCACCAGTTGAAAAGCGACTGCGGCGGAGAAAAAGATAATCCCCAGACCGACCAGATTCATGGAGCTGAACAGAAAGCCGGCAATCAGCATGAACGGGGCGACACCGGAAGCGATATTCACTACAGGGAACATCCGGTGGCGCAAGGTCAGCATCGGATAATGTACTTTATGCTGTATGGCATGGCCGACCTCGTGACAGGCAACGGAGATAGCTGAAATGGAACTTTCGTAATATACGGGTTCCGACAGGCGCACAACCCGTTGGATCGGATCGTAATGGTCGGAGAGAGCGCCACGTACAGGCTCGATAGGGACGTCACTGAGTCCGTTGGCGTCCAGCATGTGACGGGCGGCTTCATAGCCGGTAATGCCGTTGGCATTGGCGACCTTGGACCATTTGTTGAAGGTTCCTTTGACCCTGAATTGAGCCCACAAAGAGAAAAGAAAAGCTATTATTACCAATAAGTACATCATATGTGCATTCCTCCATAGTAGTTGTAACTATGTTTACATTGGCGGCCCTTGTGTGAGCAGAAGGCGGATCGCTTCCATACAGGCAGCACCCTGGGGAAGCAGGGTGGAGAGTGCGCGTCTTGCCTGTCCCGGCTTGAGTCCGCTAATCATTGGCTCGAGTGCTTTGACCTCACGTTCGAGGCGCTGCATATGAATCTCCAGCTCGACCAGCTTATCAGATACATCCGTTTCGGTAAGCTCCTCATTCCATTTGCTCATCATGGTTTTGATTTCTTCCAATGTATACTTGTCTTGCTTTAATTGATTTATACGTTCCAGAGACACCAAGGTTTCATGGCTGTACAACCGGTAATTCTTTTTGCTTCTGGATTCCGGAACAATGAGTCCCAGCTTAGTGTAATAATCAATGGTACGCTCACTGATATTGGAGGCTTTGGCCAGCTCGCCAATGCGGTATAAGATCATATCCCCAAGTCCATTCACCTCGTTTCTTTTGGCTGCCAAACCGTTTGTCAGGGTGGCAGCCCTGCTTCTTTATTGTGTAGTTATAATGATATCAAACCTAAAACCGTACAGTCAAACGTCACACTTACCTAAAGTATATGATGAAAGGAACGAAAGGATTCAAGGATATGTTCTGGTATATTATATATAACATATTGTGTTAGGTTATAGCGAATTCTTTTTAGTTTCTGATTTATATCCTGGTTATATGCTGAATATTGGAAGATCATTATATTACATAATCAGCTCCATAAATAAGAAATGCCATGTGCTGAAGTGGCCGGAAACCCCAGTATATATAGGCTTTTTGAGAATGATCCCGGCAAATATAGACAGGATGCCTAAATAAATTAAAGCAAAGCGAAAATTACTCTTGTCAATTTACCTGACTTCTGATTATAATGACATTAAGAGTTTCACGCTTTGTTAGAAAATATAACACTGGGGAGTGGGGTTTCAATGAGAAAAAAATGGTTGATGATGTTGCTGGCCATGATTACACTGATGGTTTACCCGGTTAGCGCTTTTGCTGCTGACGGTCCAACAACTGTGGGGCTGCAAATCGGTATGGACACGGCGTTTACCTTTCTGGCCTTTATTCTGGTATTCTTTATGCAAGCGGGATTTGCCCTGCTGGAAGCGGGCTCTGTACGGATGAAGAATGCCGGTCACGTAGCCGGCAAGACCGTTTTGACTCTTGCGATTGCCAGCCTGTGCTTCTGGGCCTTCGGGTTTGGCTTAGGGTTCGGTAACGGCAATGGATTCTTCGGAACTACGGGCTTCTTCTACGGCGGTGACAGCACGGCTTCGCTGTTTGAATCACTCGCTTTCTCGGACGTTACGCTAAATGTTAAATTTCTGTTCCAAATGGCGTTTGCAGCAGTTTCCCTGGCCATCGTATCCGGCGGCATGGCGGAACGTGCAAAGCTGAGTGTATACATTATCTTCGGAATTTTGTTCTCCATTGTGATCTATCCGGTGGTTGCACACTGGGTGTGGGGCGGCGGCTGGCTGGCTGAGCTGGGCATGCAGGATTATGCCGGTTCCACGGTGGTCCATCTTACAGGTGCTACTGCAGCGGTGGTTGCAACGATTTTGCTCAAACCTCGTTTGGGGAAATTCAATAAAGAAGGCAAGCCGGTTATTATTCCGGGCCACAATCAAGTTTTTACCGTACTTGGTGTTCTCATTCTCTGGTTCGGCTGGTTCGGCTTCAACCCGGGCAGTGCCTTGTCCCCGATGGGCGGATTCTTCGGCTATGTAGCGCTTACGACTAATGTTGCTGCGGCAGCGGGCGGTCTGGCTGCATTGATTGCCTCCTGGCTGTATTTTGGCAAATCGGATATTCCTGCAATGCTGAATGGTGTGCTGGCTGCGTTGGTTGCGATCACAGGTGCCTGTGCATTCGTAGAACCATGGGCAGCGCTCATTATCGGTTTTGTGGCCGGAGCCTTTACGTTCATGACTTCCCAATGGCTTGAACGCGCCGGTCTGGACGATCCGATCTATGCCTTCTCTGTTCACGGTATTGCCGGAATCTGGGGTGCGGTTTCTACAGGATTGTTCGCAGCACCTAGACTTATTGAAGAAGGTGCATTGGTAGGTGGAGCGGGTTTGTTCTACGGGGGCGGCTTCCATCAGCTGGGAGTGCAGATTCTCGGTGTGGTTGGCACATTCATTTTCGTAGCGGTAATGTCTTTCATCATTCTGTATATTATGAAAATGGTTACCGGTCTTCGTGTGACGGAAGAGGAAGAGTTAATGGGTCTGGATATCAGTGAGCATGGAACTTATGGATACCCTGAACAAATGAAGCTGATCTCTGAATCTGAAAGCAAATCCAAGACCCTTAAGCATTAATCATTTATATCATTCACTTGCAGGGAGGCGGGCCGTGTGGATCGGATGGAGTCAAACGAATGGAATCATGAGAAAAGCTATACATCCATCGCAACGGCCGGTTCGCCGCAGGAGCTGAGGGCAAAGCGCAGCGACTGCCAGAATGTGCTTTTGGAACAGTTAAATGTGATTCCCATTGAGGAATGGATGCTCCGGGTCAATGCCATGCACGACCTGATTGCCCGGGCGGCGGTAGGAATAGTTGAGGCGCAGATGAAGGAGGCGGGCTACGGCCCGCCTCCCTGTGCCTATTCCTTTATCGTATTCGGCAGTGCGGGCAGGCAGGAAGCGACTCTCTGGAGCGATCAGGATAATGGTCTGATTGTGGAAGGGGAACCGGATGGGGAGAAGAAGCGGTATTTTGCGGCATTTGGCTCCATGCTGTCCGACTTGCTGGAAACAACAGGATATGAGAAATGCGAAGGCAGGGTTATGTGCTCTGAACCGATGTGGAATATGACGCTGCCGGAATGGAAGGCGCAGCTGGAGAGCTGGAAGAGCCAGCTGGAGTGGGAGCCCATCCGTTATCTTATCATTTCTTCGGACATGCGCCATGTAGCCGGGAATGCGCAGTTGTCCGGCGAGTGGAAGGAAGCTTTTTATGCCGGACTTTCCGGAAACGTTAAACTGCAAAATGCCATTCTGAGGAATACGGTTCGTCACAAGGCGACCCTGAATCTCCTGGGGCAGGTTCTTACAGAACGCTTTGGAGACCATGCCGGCGGCTTTGACATTAAGTACGGGGTATATATTCCGCTGGTGAACAGTGTGAGGCATTTGTCCCTGCTGTACGGCGTGAGGATGAACTCGACTTTGGGCAGGGTGAAAGAACTGCAGAGGCTGGGGGAGTACCCGTATTTGGGAGAGATTGGCCGGTCGTTCCTGACCGCTTTGCGAATGCGGGTCAATACTCCCTACCATATGCAGGATGGTCTATTGTCCAGCAGCGATTATATCGCGGAGAGTGAGCTCAAGAATAAGCAGGTTATGGCTGAGCTGAGGGAAAGTCTGCTTCTTGTCAGACGTATTCATAAAGCGCTGCAGCGCCAGCTCCGGTCAGCGGAAAGGAGGCAGTCATGAAGGAACCGAATAAAGGCGGCGGCTTCTGGAACAATCTGAGACAAGGCGGAATGCCGTCAGCCATCGCTTCCATCAGAGGCGGGGAATCGGCTCAGCAAACCGCGCAGCAAATGGCTTTTATTCGTTCCCTGATGCGTGAAAAACGGCGTCCCGAGGTGCTGCACACCCCGCTTTCGGAACTGGAGACGGTGATCTTTGATCTGGAGACGACAGGATTCTCTCACCAGCACGGGGATGAAATCATGTCGTTTGGTGCCATCCGGGTTGTAGGCGAAGACATCAAGGAAGAGGAGTGTTTCTATACGCTGGTCAACTGCCAGACAGCGATCCCCGAGAATATTACCGAGCTGACCGGAATAACCGGGGACATGACAAGATCGGCGCCTTCCTTGATGGATGGACTTCATGATTTCATGTCTTTTGTAGGCCATCGTGTGCTGGTAGCCCATGCCAGCTCCCATGATAAAGCATTTCTGAACGCGGCGCTGTGGAAGACCTCCAAAGTTCAGCTGACCCACCGGGTTCTGGATACGATGATGCTGGCCCGCTGGCTGGAGCCGCAGCGCAGCAACTACACCCTGGATGAACTGCTGGCCGTTCATGATATTCCCATCCACGGCCGCCATCATGCGCTGGAGGATGCCAAAATGACTGCAAAGCTTTGGGTCTCCTATCTGCGCGAGATTGCACACAAACGCCAGGTCCAGACTCTGGGGGATCTGTATGCTTATTTAAGCAGAGCGTAGACCGTTGCTTCTATGAGCCGCGGAGCACATTTATTGTTCTTGTCCGGCGAACGTTCAATATAATACCCTTTCAAGACCGGAGAGGACGTTTCTTTCGTTCCAGGGGAGCCGATCAGATAGATCCGGAAAGTATTGCCAAGGGCAGCGAGCCCCTGCAGATCCGCAGCCGAGGGAAGGGGCTGGGCATGTGGATGCGAATGGAACAGGCCGATCGGCGCCGGATCGGCATATAGGGCTCTGACCCAATCTTCCGGATGGGGCACAAAGGAATGCAGCGGGTCTGGCGCTACGTTGCGCATCGGAATGTATGCATCGATGCGCATGCCGCCCGCTGCGGCAGTACCCACCAGAACGCCGCATGCTTCATGCGGAAGGCAGGCCAGCAGGTGCCTCCCCAGTGCCTGCTGAGCGGAAAGCTTCAGCCCGATAGGCTGGAGATTTTCCGGGGTTGCTGTCATTTGTTCACCCCCTCTCTTCTTGGGTTTCGTCTCTGACGAAATCCTCTTTTTTTTGGTAAAGAAACAAGGATGGTTTGAAACTGAAGCGAATGGGGGTACAATAGGGAAAACTACTCCATTCGCAAAGGAACCGATTGCCATGAGTTCTGTAAAAATACGCAATTTAGCCGTCCTGTTCCTGATTGTCCTGCTGGCTGGCGTTGTGCTCTGGCAGCAGCTGAAGCCGGAGGGAACGGCAGTATGGGGGCAGCAGGCCACGCCTGTCTCGGCTGGACCTGGAGCAGGCAAACCTGCGCCTGCCTTTACGCTAGCCGGAAATGACAACAATAACTATACAGTTGACGGTCCCCGGGATAAGGCGGTTATTCTTAACTTCTGGGCATCCTGGTGCGACCCCTGCCGGCAGGAAGCGCCTGAGCTGAACCGGATGGCAGACAAATACAAGGATGTGCTCGATGTATACGGCATTAACGTGACGAGCGAGGACTATAAACCGAATGCCGAACGTTTTATTAAGAAATATAAGCTGACTTTTCCCGTGATGTTCGACCTCAAAGGAGAGGTGTTCGCCAAATATAACGGCGCGGTGTTCCCGACTAACGTATTTATTGACAAAAACGGTGTGATTACCGAGATCATTCTGGGTGTTCTAAGTCCGGAAGACCTGGAAAAGAAAATTATCTCGCTTACCGGCTCCTAGGTCAACCCGGATGTCCGGCATAACACAGCAAAGCCCTCAATTCAGAACAATGAGCTGTCTGAATGAGGGCTTTAAGCTGTGCTGCTGTGCCTGCAGATTCTGGGGAATCAATGATTCACGAGACCTTTGGGCCCATTATGGTCGACGGTTTCGTTCGCAAGCGAGATCTGCCCGAGCAATGCATACCGCATACTGTCGACGAGCGCTTCCCAGCTGGCCTCAATAACGTTGCTGGAGACGCCTACCGTATTCCAGGTGTCTTTATAATCCTTGGATTCAATCAGCACTCTGACCTTGGCGGCCGTCTGATCCTGCTCGTCAAGCACACGAACCTTGTAGTCGGAGAGGTGCATTTCCTTGAGTTTCGGGAAACGCGTCAGCAGAGCCTTCCGCAGCGCATTGTCGAGGGCGTTGACCGGTCCGTTGCCCTCAGCTGCCGTATACAGACTCTCGCCGCCGATCTTCAATTTTACAAAAGCCTCGGAAACTACGGGCTGTCCGGCGTTTTTCTCCACCAGCATCTTGAACGATTCGAAGGTAAACAAATTATTCATCTCACCGGTGGCTTCACGAAGCAAGAGCTCGAGTGAGGCGTCGGCCCCTTCGAACTGATACCCCTGATGCTCAAGGTCCTTGATGCGGTCGATAACTTTCTTCGCCTGTTCGCTGCTCGGGTCCAGACTCAGGCCCATATCCTGGGCTTTGGACAACACGTTGCTCTGACCTGCCAGCTCGGAGACAAGCACACGCTGTTTGTTTCCGACAAGCTCCGGGGCAATATGCTCATACGTGCGTGAGTCGCGCAGGATGGCCGAGACGTGAATGCCGCCTTTATGGGCAAAAGCAGCCGCCCCGACATAAGGCTGGTTGACCGGCATATTGACATTGGCAACTTCGCTGATGAAACGGGCCGTATTCGTAAGCTGCGGCAAAGAATCCCCCGGGATGCAAGGCATTCCCATCTTCAGCTGCAGGGTGGGGATGATGGAACACAGGTTGGCATTGCCGCACCGCTCTCCGTATCCGTTAATCGTACCCTGCACCTGACGGGCTCCTGCCCGGACGGCACTGAGCGCATTGGCGACAGCCAGTTCACAGTCATTGTGGGTATGAATGCCGAGTGAAGCCTCGGGAAGCTTCAGAGACAATGCACCGACAATCTCCTGGATTTCATGCGGCAGGGTGCCTCCGTTCGTATCACACATTACCAGCCAGTCCGCTCCGGCCTCTTTGGCTTTTGCCATTACTGCTACTGCATATTCGGGGTTGTGCTTGTAGCCGTCAAAGAAATGCTCAGCATCAAAGATAACCTCCAGTCCTTTCTGTTTCAAAAAAGAGATGGAGTCGCCAATCATGGCAAGATTCTCCTCCAGAGTGGTCTGGAGTGCGGTGTGCACGTGGAAATCCCAGGATTTACCGACCAGTGTGGCTGCCGGAACACCCGCGTCAATCATACGTTTCAGGTTGTCGTCATGTTCAGCCAGGGAATTTTTGCGTCTGGTGCTGCCGAACGCAGTGATGGTCGCATTCAGATGCAGCTCTTTCACTCTTTTGAAAAATTCAATGTCCTTGTTGTTGCTTCCCGGGATGCCACCTTCAATATAGTGCACACCCAGATCATCGAGTTTCTTGGCAATCTTCAGCTTGTCGTCCGCCGACAGACTGATACCTTCGCCTTGGGTGCCGTCGCGCAGTGTTGTATCGAAGATGGAGATGGACTTAGACATGAGAGTCCTCCTAAAAGTTTTGTGAGCTTCGTCTTCCGGAATCGTTTCGTGCTAAACTCGCCTCGGAAGCGTAGACAAGAAATTAATTTTTATATTATAGCATTTTTACGCGGGAATGTAACAAAGAACTTTACAGGGCGGCGTCACCCGGTTGACCTCCGGTGGGCGGAAGGGGTATTCTATACCTGACAATAGCAACCCTGAAGATAAGAAGGTAGATATTGTGCAGAACGTCGATCAATATTATCCGGCAAGCGGAAGGGTTATTCTGCATGTGGATATGAATGCTTTTTATTGCTCCGTTCATGAGGCGGAGGACCCTGAGCAATACAAAGGCAAGGCTACAGCGGTTGCCGGAAGTGTAGAGCTGCGGAAAGGGATTATTGTAACCTGTTCCTATGCGGCACGCAGGCTGGGAATCTCTACAGGTATGCAGGTGCAGAAAGCGCTGAGGATTTGTCCCTCTTTAATGGTTATTAAGCCGAACTTTCATCTATACCGTAAATATTCGAATGCATTTATGCAGATTGCCTATAGTTATACCCCGCTGCTGGAAGCCGTGTCGATAGATGAATGTTATCTGGACATTACCGGCTCGCGCCAGTTCGGTTCCCCTCTGGAAATTGCCGAAGCTATCCAGCGGCGTATTATGGAGGAATTGGGGCTGCCCTGCTCCATTGGCATCGCCCCCAACAAGCTGCTGGCGAAGATGGCTTCGGATCTGAAGAAACCCCGCGGCATCTCGGTGCTGCGTCTGCGCGATGTTCCGGAGATCCTCTGGAGCAAGCCGTGCAACGAGATGTTTGGCATTGGCGGCAAGACTGCAGAGAAGCTGCGAAGATTGGGGATTTACAGCATTGGCCAGCTGGCCGCCGCGGATGAAGCGATGCTGGTGGAGCATTTCGGAGTTATGGGCTCCTGGCTGAAGCGCGCCGGCAACGGCATTGATCACGGGATTGTGAATCCAGAGCGGGAACAGAGCAAGTCCATTGGCCATACTACCACTTTGCCGAGGGACGTAGTCGGGCTGGCAGAAGCAAAGCCGATTCTGCTGAATCTGAGCGATCAGGTCGCCAGACGGCTGCGTCGGCAAGAACTGGTGGCTTCGGGTGTCCAGCTTACCATCCGCACGCCCGATATGAAGACTATTACCCGCTCGCGCCAGCTGGAGGCGCCTACCGAAAGCGCAGAGGATATCTATAAGGCCGTCTGCGGCTTGTACCAGCGGCATTGGAACGCTAGTAAGCCGGTGCGGCTGCTTGGTGTTACACTGCAGGGATTGACGGCCAAAGAGGAGTCTGCGATCCAGCTTGACCTGTTCGATTATGAGCGCCAGCCTAAAAAGGAGTCGCTGAACAAAACGATGGATATGCTGCGCAACAAATTCGGAGAGAACGCGGTGCTGACGGCTGGGATGCTCAGCGATACGCATTCGGCGCGGATTCGCAATCACAAGGAGCGGGGGACTTCTTTGCAAAAGGATAATCTCACGCACATGGGGCCGGATGAGGCGTGAAATGATGTTATCCGCACGCAGTTGTTGGGCCCCGCAAGTTGAGGCAGAAATGCAAACGTCTTGAAAATCGATTGAAATTGTATTCTTTTTATATTAATATGAGAAAAATAAGACGCTGTAATTACAGCGCTCGTATTTGTTTAACGGGAGGAAGAGAAAACTATGGCTAAGTACACTTGGGTCGAGAAAGATACTTGCATTGCATGCGGTGCATGCGGCGCGACGGCCCCTGATATTTTTGATTACGATGACGAAGGTCTGGCCGAGGTCATTTATGAGAATGACGGCAACCACGGTGTGACCGCCATTCCTGACGATTTGTTCGACGATTTGCAGGATTCCTGCGACGGATGTCCGACAGACTCCATTAAGATTGCGGACGAGCCTTTTAATAAAGAAGGCTAATTGCCTTTAACGGGTACCGTTTTACACACAATAGAGACATCCTCCGCCGGTAGCAATATTCGGCCAAGGATGTCTTTTTTTGCAGTTCCGGCCGATAGTAATAATGAAGGATATTCTTAACAGGCGGAGGTCCCGATGAAAAATTCGCAGCATCTCAAAGCATATGTACAGATGCATCCGGATAATAAGATGGCATGGTACTTGCTTGGTAAGGAATACTATAAGAACGGCCAGCATGGCAAAGCCAACTATTGCTTCAATCAGGCAGGCGAAGTTTACGAGGCCTTTGAGCACAGCAAGGTGCCTGCAGACATGCTGCGTGAGTACGAGCAGGGTCTACTGCAGGCAGGCCGCGAGCGTGACCGGCGCAGGCAGAGAACCCGCCGTGTTCTGATGGTGCTGGCCCTGCTGCTGCTGTTGCTGCTGCCATCAGCGGTGGCTCCGGGCTTAAGTCCGGCAGGAGAACCTCAGAGCGGAATCGAGGAGGCCGCCGCACCCGAGCCGGCCAAGGATCAGCCTGCGGATCAGGTACTGCTGCCGCAGGCGACTCAAGTACCGCAGGCGGCAAGGACCGGATTTACCGCCGGAGAGAGCGGGAATGCGGCAACATCGGGCAAAGTCATGTCTTCCCTGCTTCGGAATAATGAGGCGGCTTCCCTGACAGCTGTACTTGGGATGAAGCGTTCCGGTAAATGGCTGCTGTGGAAAGAGAAGCTGCCGCTGGTCGCCACAGTGGAGAAGACGGGGGACGGGCGGGTAGAATATCAGTCCTATGAAGCTGCTGTCTGTGCCTGTACGCCCCCGGACCCCGGTGAGCTTATCCGGCAGGCTGCGCAGTGGCAAGCGGAGCAGGAGGACCTGGCGGCGCTCTTGAGCGCTATTGGAAGCTACAGGCAGGCTAAAGGCAAACTTCCGGCCTCGCTGAAGGAGCTGGCCGCCCCTTTTCCGGGTAACTGGCTTGGAGGGACTACCCCGGTGATGGAACGGAAGTTCGCACCTCTCGTCAAAGTCGCTTCCGGAGCCGGACAGTCTGCATCTGTCTCTCCATCTCCTGCTGCGGGCAGACCTGCCGTTACGCCGGGCAGCGAAGCGGGCGGCAATGTTCCATCTGCGGCAGCGGACGGGAGCGGCTTGCAGGACGTGCCTTTTTTTGAGGGACCGCTTAAAGTGATTGTAGACAAACAAAAACACCGCCTGGCCGTAGTCAGCGGTTCTGTAATGCTGCGGAATTATGAGGTGGGTTTAGGTGGTGACAAGACCCCGGAAGGCCAATTTGAGATCTCGGATAAGGTTGTTAATCCAAACGGCCACGACAACGGGGAATTCGGCAGCCGGGGGATGCAGCTTTCAGAGAGCAATTATGCTATTCACGGCACGAATGAGCCTGGCAGTATCGGTAAGGATGAATCGCTGGGGTGTATCCGGATGAACCGGGAGGATGTGGAGGAATTGTTTGCGCTGATCCCAATGGGAACTAAAGTGCAAATCGGTAAAGGGGTTCTGCCTGAACAGCTGCTGCTGCCAGAGGAACGTTATACTGCTGGCGCATCCCATAATCAGACCAACCCCCGCAAAGTATACAACTGGCTGAATTAATTAATTCCCTGCAACTATAAAAAGAACGACAATAAGAAGGATCAGCAGAACGAGACTGACGCCAATCCACATAATCGCTTTGCGGTTGACTTCTTCTTTCTTCTGCTGCAGTGTAGGGGGCTTCCGTTTCGTTGACATATCAGTCCTACCTTCTTTCCTTAATCGTTGATTACCCTTACATTGTAATGGGTTTAGCGCAAAATTACTATACCATGCGTTCCGGGGGAGAGGGACAATCGGGGCAAAAAACTTTTCTTTTCTCCCGGAAAAGGCTAAAATCAAGAAGAAACCCATAGACACGGGGAGACATAAGTTCCAGCAGACAACCCCCTTGAAGGAGCGAGAATGGTGCTGTATCGTAATTTTGGCAAACCTATTTTTTTTAAAATCGACCCCGAGAAGGCACATCATCTCGTGATAGGCGGTTTGGATAAATCTTCATCGGTTCCCGGAGGCAGCGCGGCGCTGCGGTTGATGTACGGTGTGCCGGAAACGGCAGATCTGGCGGTGGACCTGTTCGGCCAGCATTTTCCGACCCCGGTGGGACTGGCGGCCGGCCTGGATAAAAATGCGGCGGCGGTGACCGGCTTCTCGTCGATCGGCTTCGGATTCATGGAGGTTGGCACGGTTACGCCCAAAGGGCAACCCGGCAACGACAGCCCGAGGTTATTCCGTCTTCTGCCGGATGAGGCGCTGATTAACCGGATGGGCTTCAATAATGAGGGAGCGGCGGCAATGGCAGAGCGCCTCAAGGCCCTGAAGAAACGCCGGATTCCCATTGCAGTGAACATTGGACGGAACAAGGTTACCCCCAATGAAGCAGCGCATGAGGACTACCGCGAGTGTATCCGTACGCTTTATCCGTACGGTGATTTTTTTGTGGTAAATATCAGCTCGCCGAATACACCGGATCTGCGCAGCCTGCAGCATGGCAGTGAATTGTCTTTTCTGCTTGCAGAGGTGAAGGAAGAGATGGAAATCCAACGTAAATTAAGCGGTGTAACCAAAAGCCTGCTGGTCAAGATTGCCCCCGATGTCAGCGACACCGAGCTTGAATATATGGTACATACGCTGACAGACACCGGGATGGATGGTATTATTGCTACCAATACTACGGTAAGCCGCGAAGGGCTTAAAAGCGAAAAGGCGGGAGAAACCGGAGGGCTTAGCGGAAAGCCGCTGCGTGACCGCTCTACGGAAATTATCCGTATGATTTACCGCCAGACGGGCGGGAAGCTGCCGATTATCGGCTCGGGCGGAATTTTTACCGCACAGGATGCTTATGACAAAATCCGGGCAGGTGCAAGCCTGGTCGAAATTTATACGGCTCTTATCTACGAAGGACCGGAAGTTAACCGCAGAGTGCATAGCGGTCTTCGTCAGCTGCTGCGGAAGGACGGGTTCCGGCATATCTCTGAAGCGGTAGGAGCAGATCACTGAAGAGGCGAGAGGACAGGAGGATGAAGGCGATGGACGGCAGGGACTGGGGTACTTTTTTGCTTCCATATGAACAAACTGTGG
Organism: Paenibacillus albidus; assembly: GCF_014644435.1. Classification (GTDB taxonomy): domain Bacteria; phylum Bacillota; class Bacilli; order Paenibacillales; family Paenibacillaceae; genus Paenibacillus_AQ; species Paenibacillus_AQ albidus. Next base: position 53,510 of record NZ_BMKR01000005.1, read on the forward strand.
AGGAATTGAAGGTTAAATTCAAAACAATGCGCTCGGAGCTCAAGAAACGGGAAGAATACACGCCGATCGAATTCGTGACCGGGCGTGTGAAACGGCTCTCCAGCATTCTGGAAAAGGCCCAGCGGCTTAATGTGGATATGAAGGACCTGGAGACAGGGATTGAGGATATCGCCGGGATTCGCATTATGTGCCAATTCGTGGAGGATATCCGCCGCGTGGCTGAATATATCCGGGCCCGCAAGGACCTGGAGGTGCTGTACGAAAAAGATTATATTACCAATTATAAAGAGAGCGGCTACCGCAGCTTTCATATGATTATCAAATACCCGGTACAGACGGCGCTTGGGCAAAAGATTGTTCTGGCGGAGATTCAGATCCGTACGCTCGCCATGAATTTCTGGGCGACGATTGAGCATTCCCTGAACTACAAATACCGCGAGAGCCTGCCGGATGAGATGCGTGTGCGGCTCAAAACGGCAGCGGAAGCGGCCTCTATCCTGGACAGCGAGATGTCCAGTATCCGCGAGGAGATTCTGGAGGCGCAAAAGACGTTTGAGGAAAATTCCAACATGACGACCCAATTGCTGAAGGCCATCCACCAATTGTATTTCTATCATTTGGTCAACGAGGCGATAGAAAGCCAGGAACGTTTCAATGAGATCTGGCAGAGCCAGGACATGGAAGCCATGAAGGAATTGCTCGATCATGTAAGAGGACTCCTGTCCGTTGCGAAGAAGGGCAGCCTGCCGGATGGCCTATGAACCTCTGTACCTGGCCTACCTGGTGTATTTCAACCGGGACAGGGACTATTTTGAATGCCATGAAGTGCTAGAGGAGCTGTGGCTGGCTAAAGGGCGTGACCCGCTGTACAAGGGGCTGCTTCAGGTAGCCGTCGGCTTATACCATTTCCGCAACCGGAATGTTCGGGGCGGGCTGTTGATGCTGAGCGGAGCGGCTGCCAAATTGCAGGATTATCCTGAGGATGCGCTCGGCATTGATCTTGGCAAGCTGATCCATGAAGTCAAGGCGTATGTGGAGCAGCTGACTACTTACCGGGAGCGGCCTTTTCCATATTACGATCTGACCATTGAAATTATCGATCCCCAATTGGCCGGTGAAGTAGAAAGTCAGGCTTCCGTTATTGTACCCAATCATCCTCAGCGCCGCGGTCCGCAGAGACCGTCATCCAGGCATTAGAGGATATCCTATAGAGCACTACACTAAAGGGACACCCGCCGGGTGTTCCCTTAGTTAAATATAAGGCTGTATGCATAGGTGAACGTTCTGAATCGATCCTATGGGCATAACAAGCAGGAGGAAGGCAACATGGCGGTACAACTGCCCGGCACTTTTATGCAACGGATGAAAGAGCTGCTGGGGTCGGAAGAAGAATATCAAAAGTTTGCAGATTCATATCTGGATGCACCTTATGGCGGGCTTCGGATTAATACCTTGAAAATACCGGTAGACTCTTTGCTTGCGTTGTCTCCTTTTAAGCTTGAGCCCATTCCCTGGTGCCCTACAGGCTTTTATACACAAGAAGGGGTAAAACCCGGCAAACATCCTTATTACCACGCCGGCCTGTATTATATTCAGGAGCCCAGTGCGATGGCGCCGGTTGAACTGCTGGATGTGTTGCCGGGAGAACGGGTACTGGATCTCTGCGCCGCCCCCGGCGGCAAATCCACTCAGATTGCCGCCAAGCTGCAAGGACAAGGGCTGCTCGTCAGCAATGACCTCCACCCTGAACGGACAAAGGCGCTGGCCAAAAATCTGGAACTCTACGGTGTGCGCAACGGGATTGTGCTGAATGAGAATCCAGACCGGATTGCGGCGGCATTCCCCGGATTTTTTGATAAAATCCTGATTGACGCACCTTGTTCGGGCGAAGGAATGTTCCGCAAGGATGAGGATATGGTGAAGCAGTGGGACCCCGGCACCCCGGCCAAATATGCCGCCATGCAGCATGAAATCCTGCAATCGGCAGCTGCAGCTCTGGCCCCCGGAGGAACGATTGTCTATTCGACCTGCACCTTTGCGATAGAAGAAAATGAGGGCAGTATTGGCGAATTTCTCTCGGCCCATCCCCAGTTTGAGCTGATTCCGGTAGGCGGGAGAGGTTCGTTCTCCCCCGGATTCGGTGAAATGGCAGGAGCGGCCCGCCTCTGGCCGCATCGGGTGAAGGGCGAAGGCCACTTCATGGCTGTGCTGCGTCACGATGGAAGCGGACGCCCGGAAGTGGAAGCGGAATCGCCGCTGCTCGCTGCGGCCCGGCGGGAGAAGGCTCCAAAGGGCAAAGCTGCCAGAGCAGCCGGCAGAGGTGAGGAAGCAAAAGGCAAAGGTGGACGGGCTTCAGGTAAATCCGGGCGCTCCGCAGTGGCAGGCCACAGCCCCCTCGGGGAAGAAACAGTGCTGGCCGTATATGCCGACTTTATTACTGAGCAGCTGGGCATGCAGCCGCCAGGGCATCCAGTGCTGTTCGGTGATCACCTGTATATCTCCCCGCTTCCGAAGGAAAAGCTGAATGGTCTGAAGACGGTTCGGCCCGGCTGGTATGTGGGACAGGTCCGTAACGGAAGGTTTATCCCCGGGCATCCGCTTGCCACTGCGCTTAACCCGGCGGAGAGTGTACGAAGCCTCTCGTTATCCAGCCTGAACGGTGAAGCGGTATCCTATCTCAAAGGAGAGACGCTGGCCATTCCCCGGGAACGGTTGTCCGTGAAGGATGGCAGCGGTCTAAAAGGTTATGTGCTTGTCTGTATAGACGGCTATAGCGCAGGCTGGGGCAAGTGGCAGGACGGTATGCTGAAGAATGAATACCCTGCAGGCTGGAGGTGGACCTGAGGCATGAGCGCAGCAGATAAGGGAGCCAAGAAACAAAGACTGGATAAAGTGTTGTCCCATATGGGGGCGGGTTCGCGCAGTGATATCCGCAAGCAGGCGAAACAGGGACTTATTACGGTGAACGGGGTTCCAGTGAAGGACAGCGGTATGCATGTAGATCCTTATCAGGACCAAATTGAGGTCGGTGGCGAGGTTTTTATATACCGTGAATATATTTACCTTATGATGAATAAGCCGCCAGGTGTTCTCTCCGCCACAGAAGACAAGCGGGACCGGACGGTGGTGGACCTGCTGAAGCATGAATATGCTGTTTTTGAGCCATTTCCTGTGGGCAGGCTGGATAAGGATACGGTAGGGTTGCTGCTGCTCACCAATGATGGCAAGCTGGCGCATGAGCTGTTGTCCCCGCGCAAGCATGTGCCGAAGACCTATGAGGCTACAGTTGAGGGAGAGGTCGATGCTGACGATGTGGCTGCTTTTGCCGCTGGAGTAGAGCTGGATGACGGATATCTCACACAACCGGCACGGTTAACGATCCTTGGCAGAGAGCGTGGCAGCAAAGTTATTTCGTTTATTTCGCTGACCATCACCGAAGGGAAGTTCCATCAGGTGAAGCGTATGTTCCAGGCGGTCGGCAAAAAGGTGACTTTTCTGAAACGTGTATCCATGGGAGAACTGAAGCTGGATGAAAGTCTGACTCCTGGAGCGTACCGGGAATTGACCGCACAAGAACTGGGTTTGCTGCAGAGATAAAAAAAGAAAGTCAGGATGGTGGAGCATGAACTATAAGTTGATTGCAATCGATGTGGACGGGACGCTGCTCAGTGATGATCATCATTTAAGCACCGAGAATAAAGAAGCGGTCGCCGAAGTTACGCGCCAGGGAGGACTGATTGTGCTCTGCACGGGCCGCAGTCCGCAGAACTCGCTGCCTTTTATGGAAGAGATGGGCTTGAAGGGATATTTGATCGGCCATAACGGAGCTTCGACAGTCCGGGTGGAGGACCGGGAGGTACTGCATCAGTTCAGCATGGACGGGCGCGGACTCGATCCTTATATCGAATATTGCCGGGAGCACAATATCCACTTTGACGTCAATACTGCTTTTGGAATGTATGTAGACAATGTGGAGAATCTGACCAAGGAAGCCCATCACATGTATGAGTATTTTCGTATTATTCCGGCTTCACTGCCTGCATGGGAGGATTTCCGCGAACCGATTGTGAAGTTCACGGTATTTACGCAAGCGGAGATTCTGAGTGAGGCATTGCGGGAGTGGAGTACATGGACCCAGCAGTATAACATTGTGCGAAGTGGAGAGTTTTTCGCCGACTTTATGCATCAGGATGCTTCCAAAGGCAATGCGCTGAAGAATTTGGCAGCCCGCCTGCAGATTGATCAGAAACAAGTGATGGCCATAGGCAATTATTACAATGATATTTCGATGCTTACATACGCAGGTCTGGGCATTGCGATGGATAACTCTCCGCTGGATGTAAAGGCGGCAGCCGATGCCATCACCGGAACAAACAATCAGTTCGGGGTCAGGGATGCGCTGGTGAAGTATTGCTTAACTTAATAACAGCATTATAACCACTTGTTACAGGATCAGCCTTTAAAAGGCGGGAATAGATGGCGCATTCGAAAGCTACCTCCCGGGAGGCACGCTGTAAGCCTAGGGCGGAGATCGCTAGAGTGCACTTTATACATCAGGATGGGCAAAAGTAGGCTTGTTTTAGGATTTCAGTGTATTTGGTGCAGCAGGAACCGCAGCATTAGCCGAAAAGTGCCTTATGGCTGTCCTTTGAATGTACAAAATACATCATTGTAGAGTTTGAGCCTCGTTTAAACCATTCTGATGTACGATATACATTAGAACAGATCGAAGGCTGGTGACGAACGCTAATCCATATCAAACAGCCTTCAGGCATCCCTCATTTTTAAAAGTATAAAGCATAAAACGCACCGGCAAGGTTGCTTTATGCTTTTTTGCTGTTTGTCATGGGGAGATCGAATGAAGGTATCAATTATTTTCAGGGGGAATTGGAATGGGGCTTATGGAAGCATTGATCGCTCAAGCAAAGAATCCACGGGGCTGGGTGGGTAAAATGATGATCGGTATCATGAATAAAGCGCACACTGCAATAGTGAATTGGGCTTTTTCCCACATCCAGATGATGAAGCTGGCTCCCGTTCTGGATATCGGCTGTGGTGGGGGACAAACTCTGCAGCTGCTCGCCTCGCGAATGCCGGATACTGATATCTATGGACTGGATTATTCGCAGCAGGCGGTAGATACATCTATACACAAGAACAAAGAGGTGGTCGCGGCAGGCAGAATGAACCTTCCAAACGACATCAAGGAAATATACAGGGTGCTGGATCATGGCGGAACACTGATTGTGGTCTCGGAAATTTATAAAATAAACTATCATATGACAACTCATACAACAAACGAAGAGATGGAGCTGCTGTACCGCCAGGCAGGGTTTCAATCCGTCCAGATACACGAGAATACCAAATGGCGGTGTTACATAGGCGTTAAATAACAGGAAAAAGCGGCCGTGGCGCCCTTTAAAAAGCGCCACAGCCGCTTTGTGCACAAACATGACTTGTTATAATGATTGGAATTAGACGAACAACGAACGGGAAATGATAACGAGCAAAATGAAAAGTACCAGGATCGCACTGGTCGATGTGAAACCTCCGTGAACTGCACCCATGTCTGATTCCTCCCTTGGCTCATGTCTGGTTCCCACTGCCGCGACTTTTCAGCCGCAGCACTTTGGGATAATGACATCATATGCCCGGGGAGGATTCTGGAAACGGACAGCTGCCTAAGGAGTATCAATACGGGCTTTCATCATCCGTAGTCCCTTCGGAAGATGGTTCTTCAGCTGGCCGGAGCTGGCTTTGCCCCAACTGACCGGCAAGCCGTCTACGGTTACCAGTGTCCAGCCGTGCAGATCCGCAGGCACAGGCAGACTCTCTCCGCGCAGCCAGGCCTCGATTTCAGGGCCTTCTCCCGTCATATCATAGCTGCGCACCGCTTGTCCGGATTGAAGCGCCATGGCCAGAGCATGGGCCGGTTCGATCCGGTTCTTCTTCATATGGGCGATATGCAGGCCCGCACGCGGCACACGCAGACCCTCCAGCAGACCCGTATGCAGCTTGCCGTCAAAAGCCTCCGGCAGCAGATACAGGGATTCGCCGAACAGAATCGGCACACCATGGCCTTGGAATCCCGGCAACTCGTCTACTGCCCAGGCTTCAAATTGCTGAAAGGCTCCGCGTGCAGCGGCATATGTTCTGGCGCTGTTGTTGTCCCGGCTTTTGCCGGCACGCCGCTTCCCGCCCGATTCTGTCCCGCTTGCCGGCTGTTTATGCAGAAGCGCGACAAAATGCCCCTCGCCTTTCTCCAAATGCGGCCACAGCCGCTTCTGCGCCACAAGCTCCAGATCGGGATAACTTGCGGTCAAGCGGGCGATGGTATCTTCATTCTCCATACGGTTAAAGGTGCATGTCGAATAGGCCAGATGTCCCCCGGGCTTCAGCATGAGATAAGCATCCTGCAGAATGTCCCATTGCCTGGCCGCGCACATCTCCACATGATCCGGAGACCATTCGCGGGTGGCATCCGGGTCCTTGCGGAACATACCTTCCCCCGAGCAGGGAGCGTCCACCATAATCCGGTCGAAGCTCTGCGGGAACCGCTTGGACAACTCTTGAGGGGTTGCACAGGTTACAAGAGCATTGGTAATCCCGAGACGTTCGACATTCTCGGCCAGTATTTTTGCCCGTTCGGGGTGGATTTCATTTGTAACCAGCAATCCCTGTCCCTGCATCAAAGCGGCGATATGCGTTGTCTTGCCGCCTGGAGCAGCGGCGAGATCGAGCACCGTCTCACCCGGAAGGGGGGCCAGCAGCCCGGCTGCGGACATTGCCGACGGCTCCTGAATATAATATAATCCGGCGGCGTGATAAGGATGTCGTCCCGGACGTGCCGGCTCTTCATAATAGAACCCGTCGGAACACCACGGAACGGGCTTCAGGTTAAACAGAACCTCTGAGTGTTCAGCGGCTCTGCGGCCTGCACCGGCAAAGCTTTTTAGACGATTAAAACGCAAGCCCTGGGTTCGCTTGTCATTATAGCTTTCCAGAAAAGCGTCCGCCTCTTGCCCCAGCATTTCTCTCATGCTCGTGGTGTAAGCGGCAGGCAGCCGTTCTTCCTTCATAATTCATTCTCCTTTTTGTTGGTTGCTGTTTGAGGGGGATACCGATAAAATCAGAGTAGGTGACTTATCGTATTCAAATGTACATATAGACCACTATATCATAATTGCCGGTTCTCACCGTAGTCTGGGCAAACGAAAAGGGGATGTACCATATGAATTTGCTGCAAGCGCTCTTCTTCCCGCCGGAACAGCCCGGTGGGGTCTCTTCCATGATTCCGTATCTCCAGGAGCGGTTTCGCTCCAGCCGCTGGGAGATGGATTTATTCTGGCTGCCCAAGCGGATCCGCAACAAAGGGCGTGAAGAAATAGAATTTGAGACCTTTGATTGGACCGTGTACGGGGAAAGTCCGGTCGTGCAAAAATATATCCAGACTTACCGTGATTATTTGTGGTGGACGAAGCTGCGGATGAGTAAAAGTTATGATCTGATCCATGCGCATCATCCGATTGCCGGTTTGGCGATGAAAAAAGTGTTTCCGGATGTTCCATTGATTCAATCGCTGCATTCAAGCTATGAACGTGAATTGATTCTGAATGGAGTTATTGCCGAAGGCGGTCTGGAGCACCGTTTCCTGGTCTCCCTCTACCGCGAGCTGGAGCAGGTCAGTGACCGGCTGATGACGGTGTCGCGCTCTTTTGCCGAATATATGTCCGCCTATACAGCAAATCCTGAGCGAATTGGAGTGATTCCGAACGGTTTCGATGAGAAAAGATTTAAGCCGGTCCCGCATGACAACGGCGTTCCGCAGCTTGTTACCGTAACCCGCCTGGTTCCGGCCAAAGGGCTGGATACGTTGTTTAAAGCCTGCGCCGAGCTGAAGTCCCGCGGGTACGAATATGTGCTGCATATTATCGGGGATGGTCCTTCAAGGGCGGAACTTGAGAATTTGGCCCAAGCTCTGGGAATATACAATGAAACGATCTTTTACGGCTACACTTTGCATCCGGAAGAATTTATGCCCTTTTTTGATATCTTCGTACTTCCTTCACGGGCAGAAGCATTCGGATCGGTTTTTGCAGAGGCTGCGTTAAGCTGTCTGGCCCTGGTTGGCACGAATGTGGGCGGTATACCGGAACAGATCGAAGACGGTGTGAACGGCCTGCTGGTGAAGCCGGATGACGAGGTGGCGCTGGCCGACGCGTTGGAGAAGGTTATCTCTGATCCCGCTTACCGCTATGAGCTCTCACGTTCGGCATGGGACAAAGCGAAAAGCCTGTATTCGCTCACCCGCGTCGCCAATGAGCTGAAAAAAACGTATCTGCAGGTTCAACAAGAAGCCAAAAGCTGACCGGGTTCCTTTCCCCTAATTCCTCATAAACCGGCAATCCCGTCACTTTCGGGTTGCCGGTTTTATATGCAGCCAGGAACCTTCTTTGGAGGGCGGATCGGCAGGGGGCGGAGTGCCGGCTGGAGGTTTAATAGGGGCACGGAGCAGCTTGACGACCCAGACCAGTGCCAACCCTCCGAAGATCGGATAGAACAAGGAGAGCAGGGAACTGAAGCCGAACTGGCTTAACAGATAGCAGACGAGCATCAGAAGGGGTGTAATCAGGGAAGGGGCCAGCGGCAACCGCTGCTGCAGCTGCATGGCAACGCCGTAAATATCGGCGACAAATGTGCTGAAGATCTCCAGAAAGATCAGCAACAAGTAAATGGTCTGCACCACGGTTCCGAGCCGGAAGGCGATGCTGCCCATTGGAATTTCAAATTGGAGGATTCCCGGCATCTGTGAGCTCATGGAAAAATGGGCAGCCAGCAGCATGAAGCCAATACCGAGTCCGCCGAGAATGCCTCCCCGCAGCAGAGCCTTTTCTTCCCGGGTATGCCGGGCCATTGGCACCAGGACAGCCTGGGCCATCCCCAGATTAAAAGCAGTGTACAGCAGAGGGGACAGCCAGGCCCTGAAAGGGCTATGATCGGTGGAAAGGAACAGGAAACGTTCTGCACCCGGAACCTGCAGGGTATTGAAGATGATGATCAGCGAGAGGCTTAGCATCAAAGGGACCACGATGCTGTTCATTTGCAGGATGCCGGAGATTCCTCGTTTCAAAAGGAAGTAGGAGCCTACCATGGTGAGCAGCAGTCCAGTTTGATAATGAAGTCCAAGATGCTCCTGGAAGATGGCGCCTGCCCCGGCCAGCATGATGCTGTTGACGCCGATCAGGATGAACATGGTGAACAAGCTGATCAGGCCTCCTGTTTTTGCTCCGAACAGGTGACGGTTAAAATCCTCATATGATTCCGCCTCGATCCTCCGGGCGATAATCATCATTTTGGTCCCCAGCCAAATGAACAGGATGGTGGAGAGCAGGATGGTCAACACCGCCCAGCTGCCGTATTGAGTGAAAAATTGCAGGATTTCTTGTCCGGTGGCGAATCCGGCTCCTACAATGGTGCCGATATAAGTAAATGCAATTTGCAATGTGCGGATATGGGTCTTCATGGCGCTCCTCCTTCAGGTTTTGCTAATGCAGACGAGCGCTCTTTGGCAGGGTTAAGCAGGATTGCCTTGTGCACTCTGTATAGTACAGGTTATGATGATGAGCAGAAGGACATGACTTCCGCGGGGAAGCGCTGGATATTTAATACAGTGGAAGGTCTGCAATTATAAAGGTACTGGAGGTTCAAAATATGGAAGTGTTGAAACAACGGATTTTGCAGGAAGGGGTCGTCGTTTCGGATCAAGTTCTGAAGCTGGATGCTCTTCTCAATCATCAGGTAGATCCGGAACTGACGATGGAAATGGGACGGGAATTTGCCGGGAGATTCGTGGAGGCTGGAATTACGCGGGTCGTGACTGTGGAATCCTCGGGCATTGCCGTGGCATTTGCCACCGCCCTGGTCATGAATGTGCCTCTGGTCTTTGCCCGCCGCAAAAAAACGCTGCTTGCTGATCCTGATGCGTTATGTGAGCGGGTGCCATCTTTTACCAAAGGGATTGTTACCGACATTATGCTGTCCCGCCAGTTCATCTCCCCGGATGATAAAATCCTCTTTATTGACGATATTATTGCCAACGGGGATGCCGCCCGGGGTCTCATCAAAATTATTCAGCGTTCCGGTGCGGAACTGGTGGGTCTGGGTGTAGTGGTGGAGAAGAGCTTTCAGGCAGGGGCACGTACGATCCGGGAGCAGGGCATTCGTCTGGAGTCGCTGGTGCGGATTAGGTCTCTTAGTGAAGGAACTATAGTGTTTGACGAATAGAAGAGGCTGTTCCGAAGATCACAAGCCTATTTTTAAAACAACGGCTTTTCACCCTCTGAGTTTTCCTTTATAATAAAAGTTAGACATAGGAGAGGAGGCGTCACAATGGGGAAAGAACCGGTGACAGAGCAATTTCTTATTGATAAACTAACCGAGGCCAAGGATCACTTCGAGCGTGCGCTGGATTGCAAACATACGGAGTTCGACGATCTGTATCCCTATATGATTGAACATCCTCAGTTTTTTTGGTACAAACGCTATGTAGCCTGGTCGGAGCTTCTGACAATCAAGGGCTTGTGTGAAGAATTGTCCTTCCCTTGGAGGGAGAAATTCACCACGAATCAAGTGGAGTATCTGGAAGAACGTGTGATGTCCGCTAAAGTTCTCGATTTCTGGTTTGAGAAGAATGAAGCGCTAATATAGGAGCCGCGGAAGCAACAAGCTTGCAGGCAGCATAGATAAAGGATAAGGCCCAGATGATTATCATTTGGGTCTTTGTCGTGAGGGGGAAGAAACATGATTAGCGACGAACAGCTGGATGCTTACCGGATCTCCGGGGAGAGAATACGCGTAGTGCGTGATAATCTGGAAAGCAATGATGTAAAAGGAATTGTGCTGGCTTGGGACGATAAGCAGGTTATGGTACGCCGCCCCAATAAGAGAGTCGTTAAGCTGGACCGCAATTATATCTATCAGCCTTTCAGTGAACCTAGACAAGCTCCTGTTGAATAGATAATACACGCATGAATAACAGCGCCCTCCCAAGAAATTGGGAGGGCGCTGTTATTCTATCAAGGTGGTGCTGGAAAGCTGTCTTAAATGGACAAGGCCAGCTGCTCCGCATGTTCTTCCCGGTTCAGGATGGACAACTCTGTAGCCAATCCAAGGTAGGCACGCATCCGTACCATCATTTCTCTGCGGAACACGGGCCACAAGATGCTCATCTCACCGTTATATCCTCTGCACATATATTGTGCTTCAACGCCGCGCTGATCCTGGCGTACGGTAGTAATCTTCAAATCATGGGAAGCAAGCTCCCGCTTCACCTCCTGCAGCATTATGGAGGTCTTCTTGGCACCGCTGGATACAAGCTCCATGTAGAGCTGGGGGGTCTTGAAGAGGCCGCTCTTGCCAATTACGCGGCAATCGCGTTCGAATACTTTATGGATATATGTGAGCAGCAGGTAGCTTCTGACAAGGGACAGTTCATCTGGGGTAACGCCTTCAGTATGTGACTTTAGCTTAGTAGTCGCCATTATAAATCACCTCATTTATAGTATGCGAACATTTGTTCTCATTATACCTCTTATCGGCTAATAAAAGCAATAATTATACAGAAATTTATGGATAGAAATGAATAATAAATAATTATTGACGTTCGATTCTCAGCATGGTATGATCTATCTTGTGTTCGCTTAGATGTGATCACTACAATATGCGGTCGTGGCGGAATTGGCAGACGCGCACGGTTCAGGTCCGTGTGGTAGCAATACCGTGGAGGTTCGAGTCCTCTCGACCGCATCCTGTTTCACCCGAAAGACCCGTGAATTGCTCCTGGAGCGATTTACGGGTCTTTTTATTGTACCAATTTCCAAAAACTATGTTTGCAAAATCTCAAGGGAAATCCAGAGAACCTCCTGTGAAAGGTTTACGGAGCGTTATCCTGGGGTTATCGTCAAAGGACTAGGCAAGACTGAACAAGATCGGACGATTTGTTTTTCACGGGATGATTTTATATAGTAAAAGACACAGCCCGATATGAACCACAGGAGGACGGAACATGAACTATCAGGGGAAAGTGAGTATCGTCACCGGCGGTGCCAATGGAATCGGCCGCTGCATTACCGAAGAGTTCCTGAAAGCAGGTGCGGCAGTAGCCTGTATTGATATGGACCCGGATGCCGGCAGGATGCTGGTGGAACGTTACGGGGAGGAGCGGTTGTTCTTCTATGAAGGGGGCATTGCCAGGAAATCCGTTATTTCGGAGTTTACCGCAGAGGTTATCCGCAGATTTGGACGAGTGGACTACTTGATTAATAATGCCTGTATCAGCAAAAAAGGGCTGCTTTCAGAGTGCAGCTATGAGGATTTTGAATATGTCCAGCGGATCGGGGTCACGGCGCCATATTATCTGACCCTGCTGCTCAAGGACTTTCTGGCACCCGGTGCCTCAATCGTGAATATTGCTTCCAGCCGGGCGTCGATGTCGCAAGCCGACACGGAGAGCTACACCGCTGCCAAAGGAGGCATCAGCGCGCTTACCCACGGTCTCAGCGTCAGCTTGGCCGGGAAAGCGCGTGTTAATTCCATCAGCCCGGGCTGGATAGATACCGCTGCTTACCATGGCAACGGGGAAGTTGAAGCTGTGCATTCCGGGCCGGACCGGTTGCAGCATCCGGCAGGGCGCGTGGGAACGCCACCCGATATTGCATCAATGGTTCTGTTTCTGTGCAGCGATGCATCCGGATTCATAACCGGGGAGAATATCACCATCGATGGCGGGATGAGCAAGCTGATGATTTATCATGAGGATGGCGGCTGGACGTATGCGCCGGGAGGACAGCCATGAAGCTGCCTAAGATTACGGATGCAGAGCAGCTGGCTGATTTGGTCCGGGAGATTGGCTTCCTGCCGCTGTTCCGCTGTGAGATCGAAGGGTTCTCCCTGCAAGAGTGCACGCCTGCCAACCGCTGGTTTGCAAAGGATATGGAAGGTCCATGGGAGTGGCGGGAGGTTCTTGCGGCAGATGGGGAAATTGCGTACGCCAAGCTTTTTCACAAAAAAGCGGGGTTTATCAGCCGGGAATGGTATCCCGACTTCGCCAATTACCGCAGGGACGGATATGATTTTGATGCCCGGTATGATGACGGTCTGGCGACCATGCAGAGCAAACGGATTATCGATATACTTGACGAACACGGGGAGGGGCTGCTCTCCACCGATCTCAAACGGCTGGCCGGATTCGGCAAAGACGGGGCCTCCGGATTCGATACCGCAATGACGAATTTACAGATGCAGACGTATATTACGGCCAAAAATTTTCAATATAAGCAGGATAAACACGGCCGGCCGTATGGCTGGGGCATCGGCTGCTACGCGCTCAGCGAGAATGTCTTTGGCGCGGAATGGGTGACTTCACGTTATTCTGTCAAACCCAAGGAATCCAGGGAGCTGATTGTCAACCGCGTTGCCGAATTATTTCCCGGTGCTGCGGTGAAGCAAATCGAGAAAGTGATTAAATAAAGAGCCAAGGTTTGACTAAAGTGCGGGAAGAGCGGATCTGTTATTACTTGTACGAGGCCAGCGGCAGGAACATTCCGGAGCTTTTGCGGTAAGACATCCGGTGCGGGTAATGCGGGGAACTTTCCGAGTCGTATTTAGACAGCTACACCTGATCGAAATGATCGAGCAGCAGGGTTGCAGCATCCAATTGTAAAATAGCAAAAGACTCACCAGGCTCTCTTCGGGTGTACATAACGGCGTGGGCAGTATGGCCGGCTGCCGCTCCAGTGTATTTAGTACAGTCAAATCGCACCGGGAGTAGCTGAAAGGCTATTCTGATGTATTTTGTACATCGCAAACTTCGCAAACATCGAAATCCAGGCATGTTCCGCCTTTCCTGATGTACAAAATGCAGCTAAACCGAAAAAAAGCCCGGTTTATCCAAGTTCTGATGCACAAAATGCAGCCAAATGGCAAAAAAGCGCGGTTGGCAAACGTTCTAATGTACGAAATGTAGTTCAACCAAAGACTTATCTCACACCAGGCTGTCATCAAGCAACGGGGATGGCGGGGGTGTGTACGTAACCATGAGGTTCGAGGGATGGGGGTGTGCGTACGTAACCATGAGGTTTGGGGGATGGGGGGTATCGGAACGTAACCATGAGGGTCGAGCGATGGCGGGTGTGCGTACGTTTGCCACTCTGAGAGGGAAGGCTATGAGCATCTCACCCGCGCATCTCTAGTCTGCGGAAAGTTCTATAATCCAGTACTCATAAGTGCCAAGTGTGAGTGGTGCGGCATCGGCAGCAGGGGTGGCAACGTTAGCGGCCGCGCAGAAATAATGGAATATAAGTTGACCTGAAAGCTCCTTGGAACCAAGGAGCTTTTTCTCATAGCAGATGAAGAGCGGCCACGCGTATGATGAATCTGTGAGGATTTCTTAAAGAGGGGGACGAAGGGAAATGACGCAGATCATAACAGCTCCATCCCGATATATACAAGGGCAAGGCGAGATAGCCAAACTGGGTGTGCATGTTGCCAATCTCGGTGTACGGAATGGCTATGCCATCGTTGATCCATTTATATATGCCCATTACAAGGAGGAGATAGAGCAGAGTTTCAGCGAGGTGGCTATGGCCGTACAGCTTCAAGTGTTTCGGGGAGAGTGCAGTCAAAGCCAGGTGGAGGCTATTCTGCGGGACATGGAAGGCTCGGATATCGGAGTGATTCTTGGCATTGGCGGCGGCAAAACAATGGATACAGCCAAAGCCGTCAGCCATTTCGCCTCGCTTCCGGTTGTGATTGTTCCTACCGTTGCTTCAACAGATGCACCCTGCAGTGCATTGTCCGTCTTGTATACGGACGAAGGTCGGCTTGACCGCTATCTTCCGCTAACCAGAAACCCTGACCTCGTTATCGCGGATGTAGGCATCATTGCCAAAGCACCCCCAAGGCTGCTTTCGGCAGGAATGGGCGATGCATTGTCAACGTTCTATGAAGCCAGAGCCTGCCATCAATCAGGCGCGGTCACGCTGGCCGGAGGGGGTTCTTCCATTGCCGCTCTTGCACTGGCGCGGGCTTGCCGGGATACGCTGTTTGCGGATGGAGCTGATGCCCTGCATGCGGCCAGAGAAGGGAAGATAACCCCGGCACTTGAGCATATTGTCGAAGCCAATATTTATTTAAGCGGGATCGGCTTTGAGAGCGGCGGCTTGGCTGCAGCCCACGCCATACATAACGGGCTGACATTTCTTGAGGAGTGCCGGCAAATGTATCACGGAGAAAAGGTAGCCTTCGGAACGATTGAGCAGCTTGTTCTGGAACAGGCGCCGATTGATGAGATCCGGCAGATGATCCATTTCTGCAGAGAAGTAGGCCTGCCCGTAACACTGGAGGATTTGGGGGTTAATAACCCGGAACATGAAAAACTGTTAATTGTGGCGGAGGCCAGTTGTACAGAAGACGGGCCAATGCGGAATATGCCGATTGAGGTCTGCATAGGTGATGTGCTGGAAGCCATACAGACAGCGGATAGACTTGGACAAATGGCCTAAGCCGCAGATTGCTAATTATTGCGTATCCCCCTGACACATATTTAACCTGCTGAATCCAAACAATGAGAGCACTGGCCCAATACCAAGGAGGCGATCTCATTGCATGATTCGAAGGGAAAGTATAAACACTATCTGCTGTATCTGCTGCTTCCCGCACTCATTATAGGGGTCTGCGGCCCCGCAGCCGAGGGGGCCGTAAGCGCTTCTGCCCCCTTGCAAGCCGCAACCTCATCCCAGAAGAAGGATTCTGCCGCAACCCGCAGCAGGGTTGCGATCATTATCGACGACCTGGGCAACGGCTTGCGGGGAACGGACGAAATCCTCTCGCTGCCCATCAAGCTTACCGTAGCCGTTATGCCTTTTCTGTCCACGACAGAAAGTGATGCACGGCGGGCGCACGAACGCGGCTATGACGTTCTGCTCCATCTGCCGATGGAGCCGCGTCAGGGCAAGCCCTCCTGGCTGGGGCCGGGGGCTATCCTTGCAGATATGAGTGATGCAGAGGTGCACAGCCGTGTAGAAGCCGCTCTTGATAATGTTCCCTTTGCGATCGGAATAAACAATCATATGGGCTCCAAGGTGACAGGGAATGAGCGGGTAATGCGCATTGTACTGGCGGTTTGCAAGGAACGGGGGCTTTTTTATCTCGACAGCAAGACTAATTCCCGTTCAGTTGTCGGCAAAATCGCCCGTGAGATGGGGCTGCCCCCTGTAGAAAATCACATCTTTCTGGATGACACCCATTCGGTGAATCATGTCATTAAACAACTACGCCTTGTGGGGGAGAAGGCTGAGGATCAGCGGTATTGTGTGACGATTGGCCATGTCGGTATTCAAGGTAAAAAAACCGCTGCAGGCATCCGCAGCGGCATAGAGGCTATGAAAGGGCAGGTTGATTTTGTCGGAATTTCCGATTTGGTCAGGGAAGAGTGGCACTGGAGTCCACGGCCTTCGCTTACATTTCCATAAGATAAGCCGCAATTCCGCCCGCGATAGCTTCCGCTATTTCCTCTTGGCCCTTCCCGCTGCACAGCTTGGCGCGGTCAACCGGACTGCTGATAAAACCCGCCTCGACGATGACCGTTGTGGCGGTTATTTTGTTAAGCAGATAGAACGGTTTCCCGGGTCTCGGATCGCCTTCGACCTGGTACAGCCGGTTCAATTGGTTCTGGATTGACTTGGCCAGCATGTAGCTGCGTCCTTCCTGGCGGTACAATACAAGCGGTCCGTGCTTGGCAGGAGAAGGTGCCCAGTTGACGTGGATGCTGACAACCACATTGGCCGGGAGCGTCTCGGCCAGCTCTTTCCGCTGGGCCAGATCCCGCAGATGGCGGGAAGAGCTGCGGAGCCAGCGGTTCTCGTCGCTTGGCGCATAATCGCCATTGCGGTTCAGGATGGCATCGAACCCGTCACTGCGCAGCAGCAGGAACAAACGCCGTGAGATGTCCAGGGTAATGTTTTTTTCCAGGATATCGCCATATGATGTGCCCCCGTCAATCCCCCCGTGGCCGGCATCAATCAGAATCATCCGGTGGCCATGGCCCAGCAAGGGCTGGCGCTCTTCCGGAGCAGCTTCTATGGCAAACGCAGCGGATACCTGGCCGGGCTGTGACAGCAGCAACAAGGGCAGGGATAGCAGAAGAGGTGCCAGAGCAGCAATGAACCGGCGGCGCAGCGCAATACTTTTAGGTGTAAGCACTATATCCACAATATAAACCTCCTTGTCTGAAAAGGATAAACTGGCTGGATACTTTGTTAGATTGTGCTCCAGCAGCAGAACCTATTCGGGAACAGGGGCTAGAGTTTAAACCACCCCCGGATGGGCATACTAAGGGTACAGGATACGTCTGATGATGGACTAACATTCGGGAGGTGGCGTCTATGGCTTCCAGTGGGGAAGAACTTGTAAAATACATTACCGAAAAAGTGGTTGTATATATTGAGGACCCGCGCAGTATCAAGGAACGAAGGGCGGCGGCGAAGCAGCCCTGGTCGCAAAAATGGTTCGGGATGCTTCCATTGTCCTGGTCTATCTGGTGGAGCAAGTGGAAACGCAAGTAGGTGAAAGAAGTAATGGTGTTTCAAAAAAACCTTCCAGCGCCATACACGGCAGTGGAAGGTTTTTTCGTGTGTCCGTCAAGAAGAGCGCTAATGCGTATCCGGCAGCTGGTGCAAAGAGCCTTTTTCTATAAGCATTTGAAAAGGGAGGAATCTTCGGCCATCCGGTCCGGAAGCGGCGTAGACGGCAGGGCTTCCTTGTATTTGGCCCTTACCGGGATCAGGCTGCCAGAGCTGGTAGCCTGTAATCATAAAAGGTCCTCCCACCGTATCATTCTGACCGGCTGCCTGGAAGGCCAGGCTGCTAAGAGGGGGGAGCAGGTTGGCTGGATTGTCCAGGCTGACTGCTGCCAGCTGCGGAGAGGTCAACCAGAGCAAATCTGCGCCCGGGTCATCTGTGCCTCCGCTCCGGTAGGCCGGAACGGGAGAAAAGGCCGGGCCGCTGCTGGTTACGGTATGGTGAATCCCGGCAGGTGCGCCTTGAAGTATACGTTCGGCCTTGCCGGCGTTCCAAGGCAGAACTTCAGGAACCGCAGCATTGAGATAAACAGTCTTCCCGTCCAGCGATATTTTCCAGAGCGGCAGTAGCGGTGCATACAGTGCCGTGAGTGTAACCTTACCTGAATAAGAAGAATGAATGATGCCCTCCTGCACCAGATACTGGCGCAGATCGGTCAGACTGTAGGGAAGCCCGGAGGTTCCGGCTCCGTATTCACTAAGCATATAACCGCCGGTATCCGTAGCGGAGATGATCAAATAGCCGATCCGCTGCTTGTCCTGCATCACATTGACAAGCCAGCTATGTGTACCGGGTCCCAGCGGATAATACACGGGTTCCGCTTCCTTCCAGGCCCCGAAAGACGGGTCGGCGGCAAGCCTGCTGAGGGTATCCCGCACAAAATCCTGAAGGGTTCCTGCAGCAGGCGAAGCCTTGATTTCGAGCACCGGGAGGTCGTTCTGCAATACAGTCTGCATCACGCTGACACGGCTGCCGGTAGCGGAGAGAGCTGAGGGGAAGGCTGCCGCAGCGGTACCCAAAGTGAGGCAGAGCAGCAGAAGCAGCCAGCGGGTCCACCTGAGTCCTGGCCTGCGCAGCAATCTATTTTTCATGCACCCATTCACCTTTCCTTATCTTTTCATACTGTTATTGTAGCGGACAAGCCGCAAAAAGCCTGTTGCTTGCTGTCAGAGGACAGTACGGGGATTCCTTTGTTTTTTTGCCTGGTTTTAGCGGACAGGGTCGCATTCTACGTACTCCGCAGATGAAACAGTCCGCAGGTTATCGCAGAAACTGCGATTTCCGGCTCATATTGCCAGGTGGTTTCGGTGCGGCGGCGATTGTACTGTTCTTCCGTGGCCTGCCGTTTCTCCTCATCCGGATCTTTAAGCAGTTCCTTGTAATAGACATCGACGATGGCCAGTTCCATCCGCAGACGCTCACGGGCTTCTGCGGCCCAGTTGTAATCCAGCGTTGCCAGATAAGCGGTCAAATGGGTTTCGATCCGCTCTGCTGCCGCCGACGGTGACAGCTCATGAGGCTGAATATGCACATTCTCAGGCAGTCGCGGAATTAGTGCCCTGGCTGCAAGCTTGACTGCGAAATCGTCTTCAATGGCCCCTGATGTGAGTGATATTCCTATAAAATGGAGCTCCTCGCGTTTCAGATCGCAGGTCATCTCCACTTTATAGCAGACGCCAAGCCATGGCTCGTACGCTGCCGAGAACACCGTGTTCCGCTGCCGGCTGCCCGGGTCCTCGAACAGATACAGATATTTGCCTTCATCCCGGGCTGCCGTCCAGATCTGCCGCAGCCGCCGGCTGCCGTAGATCACATCCTCGCGCCGGATCATGCCGGGACCGATCCGCGGCAGCGCCGGAACGATCCCGAAATAACGGGCCAGAATGCCTTCCTTGGGGTCCCCTGTGGGACCGCCCGGAACAGCGGCAGGCTCTGCGGCGGCTTCGATTTCGGCAGGTCTGCCCAGCCCGGGACCGCCGCTGCTCGTTACAGGGGAGTTGAGCCCAAACGGCATTACCGGAGGTGCCGGCGCGGACGCCTGGTTGTCATACTGCTCCGGATCAAACACGAACGTAAAGGACAATGTCTCGGGCGGAGCCCCGGTACGCTCGACAAACCCCCAATAATAAGGGCGGTCTGTGAGCATCTGATCCGCCCGCGGCGACAGCTTGACTGTAACATGATGCGGTGAGGCTTCAATAATATGGCATTCCGTCGCTTCCAGATAATCCATAACCTGCTTGCGGATCTGTGCTGGGGTGAGTGTCATTTCACCGCCCCGCTTTCTTGCTGAACATCTTGGGTCAGTTCACTGAACGATTCTCCTATATGGTCCAGTTCTTGGCGAAGCTCTTCTTCACTGCGGGATTCAAGCATGATTTTGTACAAGCTTTTCTCCAGAGATTCCTTCTTCTCCAGGCGTTCAAGGATAACATCCAGGCCTCCGATGACCATCTCGAACATATTGATTTTCTCATGCAGGAGATGAAGGATATGCTCTTCAATGGTTCCCTGTGTGGACAGGTTATAAATGATCACGTCATTCTGCTGGCCCAGCCGGTGCACCCGCCCGATCCGCTGTTCAACCCGCATGGGATTCCACGGCAGGTCAAAGTTAATCATGTGGTGGCAGAACTGCAGATTAATACCTTCGCCGCCCGCCTCGGTAGCGATCATGACCTGGGCGCGGCCCCGGAAGAGGTCCATCATCCAGTCTTTTTTCCCGCGGTTCATCCCGCCTGAATAGGTGACGCATTGCAGCCCATGTTCACGGAAATACTGTAACAGATATTCCTGGGTCGCACGGTATTCCGTGAATACGATAACTTTTTCGTTCATCTCCTGGATAAGCGACAGTGCCGTATCGGCTTTTGTGTTTTTTTTGACCGTCCGCAGCGTCTGCAGCAGCGTCATCATCCGGTCGCGTTTGGGGGAGTCGGCAGGCAGTTTTTTGATCAGATTGACCAAGGTAATAAACACAGCATCCCGGCTGCTGCACACCTCGCGCTGAAGGGTAACGAGGGAGAGCATGCTGCTCAGATTGCCGCCGGCCTCCTGATATTGATCTCTGACAAAAGAAGTCACGCTGTCATATAAATCTTTCTCCTCAGCCGAGAGCGTCAGCGGGATATTGCGGACTTTCCGTTTCGTGAAATTGACAGGCCCTTCACCACGCCGGTTGCGGATCATAACCTTGGAAAGCTCTTCCCGGAGCTGCCCTTCATTCTTCGGCTGACGTTTATCCACGACAAAGTTGGCGGCAAAATCCCCCTGGTTTCCGAGCTGCCCCGGCTTCAGCAGGGTAATCAAATTAAACAGCTCGCCGAGATCATTCTGAACAGGGGTTGCGGTAAGCAGGAGGCAATATTTTTTGCGCAGCTGCTGGACAAACAGGTAGTTGGTCGATTTCTTGTTTTTCAATTTATGGGCTTCGTCGATAATCAGCATGTCGTATTCATTGGCCAGCAGGAATTCCTTGTGGGGATCCCGTTTCGCCGTGTCCATGGAGGCTACGACGATATCATTGCCCCAGGAATATGCCTTTTTCTGGGCAACCGCAGAGATGCCGAACTTGGCATTCAGCTCACGCACCCATTGCAGGACAAGCGAGGCCGGCACCAGAATCAGCACTTTGGAGACCAGCCCGCGCACCAGATATTCTTTTAGCACAAGCCCTGCTTCAATGGTCTTGCCGAGTCCCACCTCGTCTGCGAGGATCGCCCGTCCCGACATCTCAAAAAGCACTTTATGAGCCGTATCCAGCTGGTGGGGCAGCGGGGATAACCCGGTTAGGTGCTGGAGGCACTGCAGCTCGTCGAAGCTGGTTACCAGGCCGGATTGGACACCCTGTATCCCCAGTCGGGTCAATCTCCAGTCGCCCCATGGTCCGCCTTTGTCAAGCTTTTGCTCCAGCTCCTGCAGCCAGCCCCGGTCAAAAGAAAGGGGGACGGGCAGCAAAGGTGCATTCTTCTTGCCTTCGGGCAGCGGGGAATTGCGGAATAATTGCGTCATAGGGCCTCCTCAGATACTTGAGATAGATAGTAGTACGTAGAAGTAGTATGCTCGTAATCAAGAGGATTCATAACCTGCTATTTTTAAAGGGCCGTATTCAAAAAAAGAGCAAGAACGAGAAAAAACGGGATTTACCAGGGATATTTCCCCAACAATCCGCTTTTCTCCGAAAGAACATCTGATACAATATGTGGTATAGTTTAGAGGTTGGTTAACACCATATATTGTGACGATTCTTTGAAATAAGTATTCAGGAAGCCAGACCCTGCGGTCATTTGTCATTGACAAGATAATTTCCTGAAACAAGGCCGCAGTAACGACAGGTCAATTACACATGCGGGAGGTTTTTGTATTGGGTACAGCAGAACGAAAGCAGCGGCTTGAGGGACTGAGCGAGAAGATATTTCTGGATCGCTATGCCTGGAAGGATGCGGACAGCAACAATGCCAAGGTAGGTGACGTGGTGCTGGTGCTGACTAAAGATGATCCCAAATTTCCGACCAAGGAAGTCGGAGAGATTGTAGAACGCAGCGGACGGAGCGTTACGGTCAAGACCCGCAGCGGCCAACTGGTGCAGTCGGATGTGGAGAAGCTGACGCTTAATATAGAGAAGACGCCGGAAGAAATGTGGGATCGTCTGGCTTCGGCGATGGCTTCTGTAGAACAAACGCCTGAGCTGCAGGCAGAATGGACAGGCAAATTCCGGGCGATTCTGGATGATTGGAAGCTGGTGCCGGGCGGGCGGATTGCCGCAGGTGCAGGTGCAAGCGAGGAACTGACCCTTTTTAACTGTTATGTTATTCCTTCTCCCAAAGACAGCCGCGGCGGCATCATGCAGACGTTGTCGGAAATGACCGAGATTATGGCCCGCGGAGGCGGCGTGGGCATTAATCTGTCCTCACTGCGCCCGCGGAGGGCTATTGTCAGAGGGGTGAACGGCTCCTCCAGCGGTTCTGTCTCCTGGGGCGGATTGTTTAGCTACACCACCGGACTGATTGAGCAAGGCGGCAGCCGCCGCGGTGCGCTGATGCTGATGATCAATGACTGGCATCCGGATGTGCTCGATTTCATTACCGTGAAGCAGACGATGGGTCAGGTCACCAATGCTAACCTGTCCGTATGCGTCAGCAATGCTTTTATGAAGGCTGTGAAGGAGGATCTGGATTGGGAGCTGGTCTTCCCGGATACAACCGATCCGGATTATGACACCCTGTGGGACGGGGATCTGGATAAATGGAAAGCGGACAACCGCCGGGTCATTCCATACCGTACGGTGAAGGCGCGCGAGGTGTGGCATACCATTATTGAATCGGCCTGGAAATCAGCGGAGCCGGGTGTTGTATTCATGGAATACTACAACCAGATGTCCAACAGCTGGTATTTCAACCCGATTATTTGTACTAATCCTTGCTTTCATCCCGGCACAAGAATTACAACCGAATTTGGTTTGATTACCATAGAAGATTTGTACAAGAAGACCGCCGGCGAAACGTTCCTGGTGGGGACAGATTCTCGTTTGCTGGAGCAGGCTAAGGTGGTAAATGGGCGTTCTTATGAAATTCCAGGTGTAGTGATGCGGCGTGCCACTGTATTTCCGACAGGCAAGAAAGAGACCGTAGTCGTGTCACTGCGGAACGGGATGGAGCTCAGTGTGACGAAGGATCACCGTCTGTATACCAGCAGCGGCTGGAAAGAGGCACAGCATATAACCGCCGAGGATTATGTCTATATTCAATCGGGCCAAGGCCGTTTTGCAGCTGAGGATAACCTGGGAGAAGATTGGGGGCTGTTCTTGGGTTGGTTAACAGGAGACGGCTGGGTATCCAGACGCGGCGATATCGGCATGGTGTTTGGCGGCGGTGACCAGGATGCAGTGGAGCGGCTGGTTGCAGCAGGTGAGAAGATCACTGGTGTGACAGCAAAAGTGTATGAGCGGACGAACGGGACTAAACAGGTCTATTGGTGGCGTAAAGAGCTGCTTGAGAAGCTGACCGAGCTTGGAGTAAAAGCAGTCAAGGCACCGGAGAAAGAAGTGCCCGAGGCCATATTTACTTCATCCGAGACGACGGTGACCGCGTTTCTGCAAGGGCTGTTCAGTGCAGACGGAACCGTCTATGAACGGGATGATATGCGGCGTGGAGTCCGGCTTACTTCATCTTCCAAAAAGCTTTTGCAGGGGGTTCAGCTCCTGCTGCTTAATTACGGGATTCATGGACATATCTATGCCCGCCCTAAACAATCACAATCACAGTTTGAGTACACAACCCTAGCTGGTGAACATCGGACGTATGCATCCAAAGGTTTCTATGAGCTGGTGTTGACAGGCAATAACATTCTTGAATTCAAAGAAAAAATCGGCTTCGGCTGTGTTCCCAGAAAACAGCAGGCGCTTGAACGGATCGCCAGATCTTCGCGTAAATCCGAGAAGTTCCTATCCAAAGTTGTTTCGGTAGATCCGGGAGAAACCGTCACGGTGTATGACATTACCGAGCCGGTGACGCATTCCCTGTTGGCTGATGGTATAGTGGCCCACAATTGCGGTGAACAAGGACTGCCCGGCTGGGGGGTCTGCAACCTGTCAGCCGTGAACTTGTCCAAGTTCTACAACGAGGAGAACCATGATGTAGATTGGGCGGATTTGGCGACAACCACCCGTTATTCAGTTCGTTTCCTGGATAATGTTATCGACACAACACCGTACCATTTCCCCGAGAACGAAGCGAATCAGAAGCTGGAACGCCGGGTAGGCCTTGGCACTATGGGGCTGGCGGAGCTGATGATCAAGCTGGGCATCCGTTATGGCAGCGCAGAATCCCTTGAGTTCCTGGACAAGCTGTATGGCTTCATGGCCCGGGAGGCTTATTTGGCCTCGGCGGAGATCGCCGCAGAGAAGGGATCATTCCAGGCCTTTGATACGGAGAAATATCTGCAAAGCGGATTTATGCGGAATATTACCGGAACCTATCCCGAAGTGGGCGAAGCAATCCGGGAGCACGGTATGCGCAACGTTACAGTCATCACCCAAGCGCCTACCGGCAGCACGGGAACGATGGTCGGCACCTCAACCGGTATTGAGCCGTATTTTGCCTTTAAATATTTCCGTCAGAGCCGGCTTGGGTATGACGAGCAGTTTGTGCCGATTGCCAAGGAATGGCTGGATACCCATCCGGGTGAGGAGCTTCCTGATTACTTCGTAACGTCGATGGATCTGTCCGCCAAGGATCATATCCGCGCACAGGCGGCAATCCAGCGCTGGGTGGACAGCTCGATTTCCAAGACGGCGAACTGCCCATCCGACTTCACCGTTGAGGAAACGGCAGAGCTGTACGAAATGGCCTTCGATCTCGGCTGCAAAGGCGTAACGATCTATCGTGACGGCAGCCGTGACGTACAGGTTCTGGAGACTACCAGAAAAGAAGAGAAGCAGGAGACTCCGGCAGCAGAACCTGCACCTGCTGTGGAAAGTACCCTTGCATCTGCGGCTCCTGGCGTGCTGGACAAACAATACAAGAAACGTCCGCAAGTGCTGCGCGGGGCGACCTATAAGATCAATACGCCGTTCGGCATGGCGTATATCACCATTAACGATCTGGACGGAATACCGGCTGAGATTTTCCTGAACGTAGGCAAGGCTGGTTCCGACGTCTTTGCCATGGCCGAAGCGCTGGGCCGTGTCTGCTCACTGTTCCTGCGGTATGGCGATCACGGGGAGAAGGTCGAACTGCTGATCAAACACCTCAAGGGCATCGGCGGCTCCGGGGCCATCGGGTTCGGCGCGAACCGCGTAGAGTCTATTGCCGATGCGGTAGCCAAGGCACTGGAATCCCATGTGCAGCACAACAGGGATGACGACCATGTTCCGGCACCGATCGCCGCCACGCTGGAGCTGGAGGATTTCACCGAGGCGCTGAACGCTGAGCTGAAATCCGGCGTTCCGGCAGCCACGGCTACGGAAGACAGCCACGGCGGACATGCTGCACACAGCCATGCCACTGCTTCGCGTGACCTGTGCCCCTCCTGCGGCGGCGCTTCCCTGATTAATGTCGAGGGCTGTAAGACCTGCGGGAATTGCGGGTATAGTCGGTGCGGGTAGTAAACGGCGCGTGCATTTTAGTGTTTGTGTGTGTGATGGATCATGAAAGCTGCAAAAAACTCCACGACTCATGCGAAAAGTATTCGCAGAAAATGAAATTTGTACATTAAAGTGAATAAAAATTAACTCCCCTGCCTACAGAAACTAATATTCTGTAGGCTTTTTGTTGCGAATTGGAGAATTTCTACTGCACCGATCATCTCTTCCCATTGTTTTTGATTTGAATTAGTCCTCCATAGTATTTTGGCGATAGATGCAAGAATCCCGCCTGCTATCTTCCATGATGATAATCCCAAAGTGCTGGCGGTATTCCCGGCATTTATAAGGGTTTGGGTAACTTCTGATGTAGTTTGGAGTGCGGCGTCTGAAACTGCTTCCTGTTGACGAACAGAGAGACTCTGTTCTCCCTGCGCAAGGGGGGACCTTGGCTGAGCAACCATGATTTCATTTTCATTGTTACTGGAATTTTGATTCATGTATAAACCTCCTTGTATCTTTCTTTTGTTTAAATTTAAATGTAATTTCAAAATTGTACACTAAGCCCTCCTTAAGTAATTAAACGATTTTGTAAAGTATATTTTCTAATTTATTATTGCAGGAGTGTAATATTATAAATATCTTCCTTTTTTTTGTTCGAGTCGGCGGATGCTCATACGCCACCGCGTCAGCTTTTGCTTTCGTGACAAGGTTTAGCGGTGCGGCTGCAGATAGGTTCGCTTCCTTCCAGCGCACTAACGCGGGAACGGATAGAAAACCGGAGCGGACAATCAGCTATTCTTCTTTGTGGCACCGTAAGGTTTGATTTGTATGCCGAAAAGCCCGCACAAGCGCGGGCCTTTCGGTGTGTGTATGAAGCTGGATAATCACTTAAAGGCAGCCCCCCCCGGCTTGAGCTCACAGGATTTCCGGCTGCTCTGCGAAGGATGGCAGGTGCGCAACTGCTTTATCATTTCAATGCCTATATAGTTATTATATTGCAATTAAACAGTGAAGTTACCAAAGAGACCATAGTAAGCAGTGCAGCATCACTAAGTTTGAAGCATCAGTTATATGAGAATAATTTCCCCGGTATCGTACATCTAAGACTTTTTCATTCTGATCTTATAATAACTACGCCTCAATTGTGGCAATTATGGATATTAATAGAAAAATAATAAGGCGCCACGGATATAGGACGTTCAGTTCCACTTGATCGGCTAGAATACTATCATAATCGGCCCATTCTTTCACTTTGTGATGCAAATGCGGAGAGGGATTGTCTAGAATGATGTACAAGCGTTCAGACCGATGAAACCGGTGCCGAAGCAAGTGGAAGAAACTAAGAATATCCTGATGCTTCTTCGTTTTTGAAGCATGGCCATACAACTGATCTGATTTTAAATCCAGCGCAGCAAGCAAATGCTTTACGCCATGAGGTTGGTTGTAGGTCGCCCGTAGCCGAATCGGTCTGTGTTTTTGAAATCAGCCTTTCCCACGGAAATTTGACAGGTGCGAAAAATATTTGTTCAACTCTACAATGGAGCGTGAATTAAGAAATGAACGACACAGCCAAGAAGAAGATAATTGAACACTTCCTTAGCCTTTATGGGCAAGGTCGATGGGGTGACCCTCAGAACACGGAGCCGTTGAACGAACTTCTCGACATGCTCACCGATGATGTCGAGTGGTGGATGAGCGGGCTTCCACACCCCGGGTTCGTCTCCAAGGATGAATTCCGATCGATGCTGGCCCCGCTAGACGACATTACTGACGGGCCACTTCAGATCGTCCCTACCGGTTGGACCATCCAAGGGGACCGTGTGGCAGTGGAAGCCTACTCAACAATGAAGTTGAAGAGTGGACGTCGCTATCAGAACCATTATCATTTTCTCTTTGAGCTCCGGGGCGATAAAATCGCCGTCTACCACGAGCATCACGACACGGCTCACGTAAACGACGTATTAATCAATCTCACGGATGACGCCGAGAAATAAAGCAGCTTATATGGTGATCGGGATTGATTTAGGGCTCCGCAGGAGGAGGTATTAAGCAAACGTGGAACGATAGCGTAGTACGATATAACCGGTCGTCGCCTGCGCCATTAAATTTAGCATTGTTACGCTCCTTATATAGTCCACTCGTATCTAATAATCACCAATCCGAAAGCATCGGTCGAAAACAACCCTGGGCAGAAATGCTCAGGGTTGTTTCGTTATTGCCGTTGATCTTTAACCCCCTTTATAAGGTATATTCATGCTGGTAATGGACAACGCTTAAGGTTAAATATTATGTTACGCGGGAGGTCATCGCTTCTTGAAATTTGAACTAGGACGCTGCTTACTGAATGAACGATTGATGGAATCCGGAAAGTCAGCGGAATGGCTGGCAAAAGACTTGCTTTTTAAATCGGAACGAGTTTACGACTTTATTGAAAACAAAAGAGTGATGCCACTCAAAATCGCCATATCGATTGCCGATTCCATCGGTTGTGATGTTCGTGCCTTGTATGAATTAATTCCGAACGATAATGAAGTAAAGGGAGATTAATGGAATAAGGGGTAGGTGGCATTAAGGCTACAAGATCCATAAATCTAACGGGAAACGATATCTCAAAATACAACGGCAGCTGAACAAGAGCGTGGCTTCCTGCTTGTCCGATTAATTCCTTTACTTAACCAGGATCGAGGCGTATAATCCGTTCAGACATCGGAGTAAGAAGAGGAGATTGATAATGAACAACGGGTTGGTCAACGCTATTATTGCGTATATCATGTGGGGAGTTCTCCCGCTGTATTGGAAGTTGTTTAACGATGTGCCGGCAGGCGAAATTCTGTCGCATCGGGTTGTCTGGTCGTTCGTCTTCATGGGTATTCTCGTCGCCGTCCAGCGCCGCTGGGGTGACATGAAGCGGATTGCGGCTAGCCGCTCACACCTGCTGTCGCTCGCCGCCAGCGGACTGCTGATCGCTGTTAATTGGCTCATCTTCATCTGGGCGGTCAACAACGGGCATGTCGTCGAGACAAGTCTCGGCTATTATTTGAACCCGTTGCTGAACGTGCTGCTAGCGGTCGTCTTCCTTCATGAGAAGCCAAACCGCGGCCAATGGCTCGCGATTACCATCGCTGGCGCCGCGGTGCTCATCATCGCCATCGACTACGGGCGTTTCCCGTGGGTCGCGATCTCGCTGGCCGCGTCGTTTGGCTTGTACGGCCTTGCGAAGAAGAAGACCGTGCAAGACGCTTCTGTAGGCTTGCTGTCGGAGACGGCTGTAGTCCTGCCCATCGCGCTCGGCTACTGGATCTATT
The DNA here is from genome assembly GCF_014644435.1 of Paenibacillus albidus. GTDB lineage: Bacteria > Bacillota > Bacilli > Paenibacillales > Paenibacillaceae > Paenibacillus_AQ > Paenibacillus_AQ albidus. Next base: position 82,535 of record NZ_BMKR01000005.1, read on the forward strand.
TGGCGGCCGTGGGAGAGTCGACGGCATGGACGCTGCCTTCGTCTATGCTCGCCGAACTGCTTCTTTCCGGTGTGGTAACGGCGCTGCCGCTGCTATTTTTTGCGCGTGCGGCCGCCCGGATGTCGCTATCCACACTCGGCTTCGTACAATACATCGGGCCGACGATCATGCTGTTATTGAGCGTATTCGTGTTTAAGGAAACGGTCTCGCCGGTTCTGCTCGTCGGCTTCGCGCTCATTTGGACTGCGCTCGTCGTATACGCCGCAGCATCGGTTCGCGGAACGAAACTCGCGAAGGCGAACAAATATACAAAAGATAACAGGACGTAAGGGCAGTTGACCCTTATGAACATAAGTTATGGATTGCTTCTAAACAGGATGCCAGTATTTAATACAAACTAAAGAAAGCACCCAACGTGAGTTAAAGAGATTTAACCAAACTGCAGCTGAAGTTTGGCGTTATTTAGAGTATAACCATTTTTCATTTCACGGAGTAGTTAGGAATTGGTCGGCAGTGTTCAAGAATGAAACATTTATTGTTCTTCATCACTTTTTAGACTCTGACCAACCAAAGATGAACTGTATTCTTCCATCAAGCAGCTTATGCTGGAATGATGTCATATTGTCCGAATCAAGTATGGGGCAATTGTTTTCATATCTTGAAGACAAGGGCTTCAGTCTTTTTCTACCGCAACAAGCTGCAATTGATGCGGTCAGAAATGATGAGGATGTTTCACTTCACAGCCCGAAACATAAATTTCAAATATTTTGTTTTGGAAAGAAGTGTAACTTACTAATTGAGATCTACCTAATGATGGATATTGCTCCTTATGGAGCTTTTCAAGAATCGATTAGTTACCCAGAAGATATGTGCCAATTAGAATTAGAATTCAGTTTTGAAAAGAATGCTATAAAAAAGAAAGCTAAAAGTATTGATGGAGAGAATTTAGACATTCTTCATGAGGTACCCAAAGATCTAGTTGAGGCTGTTCAATCGAATACTTTGTCATTCGGTATTTGATCCATATGGAACTGGTGTGGATCAAATAACCGATGAGGATCTACGAGTAATTCAAAATTTAAATAAAGCTAAAACTGGATAAACAATGCCGGGGAAGAATGATGATTCCCCGGCATTGTGGGGGAATCTTTTTAATGAACTGGAAATTTAACCTGTTCATTCATTCTAACCTGAAATTGGATATATATTTTGGGAGGAATGTTTATGGATTCGCTAAAAAATTGTCCATAGAAATTGAAGAAAAGAGATGCAAGCTGAATAAGCTTGGTGAGGAGCAAAATCTAGACTCCATAGCATTGCTAAAAGCGTCTACAGAATTAGATATTTTAATTAATAAATTTCATAATATTGAACGTGAGAATCAGTCGTAGTAACGAACCAATTTTTTAGAGAAAAATAAAATTCATTATTTTAACAGGAGGTTGTTATGTTTAAAAAGTTGAGTTTAACGCTGGTGGCTGCCGCCATGCTCGTTTTGCCTGCTCTTTCGGTTCCGAGTTCTGCAGCCAGTCAAGGGGAAACAGTGGCTAGCGGCCAATTGCTGAACAATCGGGTACTGATTCCATTACGTACCGTTTCTCAGCATTTGGGGGCTGGCGTGGAATGGAGCCAACAGGAAAAAATAGTGTCGATTAACAAAGGAGATTCCAAAATATTGCTTGCTGCGAATTTCAAACGAGCGCTGGTGTATGCTTTACCCGTTGATCCAAGTAATGTTAAGAAAATAGATCTGGATGCCCCAGCCCAAGTTATCCAAGGGACCACCTACGTTCCCCTGCGGTTTGTAAGTCAATCGTTAGGTGCTAATGTCGGATGGAACCAACAAACAAAACAAGCGACGATTACAGTCGGAACAAAGAAGATTGTTGTAAATATGGAGCAGCCGACCGTATCACTCTCTTCCAAACAGCGAATCACGGACGCACGTCTGAACCTGTTGTCCAAAAAATTAAATGAAGCGATGGATGTCTCTTCCATTAAGAACGTTTCCACTCACTTTAAGCCTTATTTTACAGATAAGTTCATTAAATCAATTAATCGAAATAAAGAACAATCGGCTAAGTACGAAACCCCTATTACCTCTGTAGAATATACGAGCAAAACGACCGCGACGTTATCAGAATCGGTCATTGTAGCAAACGGGTTGACGGCGGAAGATCAATATGTTGAAGATCGGACGGCTTATTTGGTATATACCGGTGGAGTGTGGAAGGTAGATCGTGTCAGTCACACCATACGAGTAATTCCGACTGGTTTTGGTAAATAAGATTGTTTTCCCACTAAACCCACCAGGTTGAAGCCAAATGTGTATTCACAAGTAAAGAAGCCCTTCTTTAGGGCTTCTTTACTTGTATTTGCTTAGATAGTTTGAAAGTCGATCAGGGCAGGAGTGGAGGCTGCACCCGCAGTTGAGACTGTAATCGTCCGGGTAATGTTGGCTCCCGCGGCCAGTGTCACTGTAGTGACTTCAACTGCCGGTTGTTTATCTCCGGGAGTGTCCGCACCTGCGGTTAGGTTAGGGACTCTATAAGTAATCCCCTCACCACTCCACTGAACAGCGCCTGCATAATATGCGGCTCCTCGTGCAGCAAGATAAATCTTCACTACCTTCTGAGCGCCAGTATTATTGATAAGGTTGACAGAAAGGTTATATTTCACGCCATAATGCCCTTTGTTGCTGTCAGCATTCAATAGATAGTTTGCAAAAAGGGAGTTCGGGAGTTTGAAGATAACTCCCTTTTTGCATTTTTGTACTAATTGACATGATTTGAATAGTATTACATCTTAGCTGGCTACAACAGGGGAAATATAATGAAGGTATCTCCCAATTACGGGGTGTGAATGATCCTGATAGAGAGGAGGGCAGTCAGGAAATTTGTATTAATGAAAGGGCTTTCTTAAAAGAGGGTAGGCGATAACAGACTCCCCAGGCTCCCATCACGATGTTTGCAATAAGTCAAGGACGTACAAGAATCAGAAGGAGGCGACACTATGAACAGTCAGTTTGGTTATCAAAGGAAAAACCCTGTCTTCATTTGGTTATTGGTAATGATCATCATTTTATCGCAGCTGACACTGTTTCCGGCCAGTACATCGGCAGCGGACGGACCGAACCTTGCACTTGGAAATACGGTAACGGCCAGTGGACAGGCAGATGTTTACAGTCCGAATAACGTAAAAGACGGCAATGCGGGAACCTACTGGGAAAGCCCGAACAACGCATTTCCGCAATGGATCCAGGTCGATCTGGGTATAAGCACTGAGATTAATAAAGTCGTGCTGAAGCTGCCGGCCGGCTGGGAGACGCGTACGCAGACGCTGGCCGTGCAAGGCAGCACGAACGGCTCGACATTTACGAACATCGTCGGCTCGAACGGGTATACCTTCGATCCTTCGTCCGGCAACACGGTGACGATCAATTTTGCGGAAACCAGCACCCGGTATGTGCGCCTGAGCTTCACGGCGAACACCGGCTGGCCGGCCGGACAGCTATCCGAGTTTGAGATTTACGGCCCGGGCACCACCCCGACGCCGACGCCAACGCCGACCGCGACGACAACACCGGTGCCGACCGCGACGGCAACACCGGTGCCGACCGCGACGGCAACTCCGGTGCCGACCACGACGGCAACTCCGGTGCCGACCACGCCTCCGGCAGGTACAAATGTCGCAATGGGCAAAGCGATCTCAGCCTCTTCGGTTACACATACGTACGCAGCAGCCAATGCGAACGACAATGATGTCAATACGTACTGGGAAGGCGGAAGCAACCCGAGCACGCTGACGCTGGACCTCGGTGCAGACTACAACATCTCCTCAGTTGTGCTGAAGCTGAACCCGTCACCGGACTGGAGTACGCGTACGCAGACGATTCAGGTGCTGGGCCACGACCAGAACACCACCACGTTCAGCAGCCTGTCGGCGGCAAAGTCGTATACGTTCGATCCGGCTGCCGGCAATACGGTGACCATTCCAGTCAGTGCAAAGGTCAAGCGGGTGCAGCTGAACATCACCTCGAACTCCGGCGCGCCTGCCGGACAGATTGCTGAATTCCAGGTATTCGGCACAGCGGGAACGAATCCGGATCTGACAGTAACCGGCGCCAGCTGGACACCGGCTTCCCCGGTGGAATCCAATGCCCTCACACTGAGTGCCACGGTGAAGAACAATGGGACAGCCGAATCGGCGGCCACGTCTGTCAATTTCTATCTGAATAACACGCTGGCAGGCAGCGCACCGGTTGCGGCGCTCGCGGCCGGGGCCTCAGCGGAGGTTACCGTCAATGCTGCACCGCAAAACGCAGGCACATACACGGTCAGCGCAAAGGTGGACGAGAATAACGCGGTAACGGAGCAAAATGAAGGGAACAACAGCTTTACAAGCCCGTCCCAGCTCACTGTTGCTCCGGTATCGAGTGCTGACCTGATTCCGTCGGTTTCATGGAACCCGGGCAGCCCGGCTGCGGGCAGTGCGGTATCATTTACGGTCAGTGTAAAAAACCAGGGCAATATGGCGAGCACCAGCAGCGAGCATGCTGTTACGGTTGTACTTAAGAATGCGGCCGGGGCGACACTGCAGACGCTGAACGGCTCTTACAGCGGAACGATTGAAACAGGTGCTTCCGTCAATGTGAGCCTTCCGGGAACCTGGACGGCTACCAATGGAAGCTACACAGTAACTGCAACGGTTGCTGCGGATGCGAATGAAGTTACGGCCAAACGCAGCAACAACTCTACCTCGTCGATTCTTTATATCGGCAGAGGCGCAAACATGCCGTTTACCGTAATCGAAGCGGAGTCAGCCTCGAATACGACTAACGGCACAAGGCTGACGCCGAACTACACATTGGGGGATTTTGCAGGTGAAGCCTCAGGCCGTTCGGCTGTGCATCTGGATGCAATGGGTGAATACGTAGAATTTACGCTGACGTCCCCGGCAAATGCATTTGTGCTTCGGAACGCGGTTGCCGAAAACACGAGCGGAACGGTTACCATTTATGCCAATGGCACAAACAAAGGTAAATTCACGGTAAACACCAAGTATTCTTACCTGTATGCTACTCCGCAAACGCTGGGACGGCTCGGTTATGATAACTCTGGAACTAAAGCGTACTGGCTGTATGAGGACTCCCAGCTCCTGCTGGATCAGGTCTATCCGGCAGGAACCAAAATCCGCATTCAAAAGGATGCCGGAGACGTATCATGGATTTATCTGGACATGATAGAAATTGAAAATGTCGCTCCTCCGGCGTCGAATCCTGACCCGGACAAGTATGTGCAGGTGTCGGCATCGAAATCAATCGAGCAGGCGCTCAACGAGTTCAGACAGGACCCTGCGAAGAAGGGGATTTTTATTCCGGCAGGGGAGTGGCAGCTCAGCAGCAAAATCTTCCTTTATGGACGCGCAACGGAAATTATCGGTGCCGGTCCGTGGCATACCAAATTAGTCGCGCCGCAAACCCAATCTAATACGGACGTCGGGTTTAATATCAGTTCTGCCGCTAACGGCTCTGTGATTCGTGATCTGTCTGCCTGGGGCAACTATCAGTACCGTGTAGACGGACCGGGCAAGTTCATCGACGGCAACGGGATACAGAATGTTACTGTGCAAAATACATGGGTAGAGCATTTTGTCTGCCTTTATTGGGGAGTAAACTCCTCCAACAACACATTTAAGAACAACCGTATCAAAAATACATTCGCGGACGGAATCAATATGACCAACGGTTCCTCCAACAATGTCATTGACAACAATTACGCGCGCGCTACCGGGGACGACGCCTTTGCCCTGTTCAGTGCAGCCGATGCAGGAGGATCGTACAACACAGGCAACAAGTACACCAATCTTACCGCAGTTAACGTCAGACGGGCCGCTGCCTTCGCGATCTACGGCGGTTCGAACAACCTGTTCTCCAATCTGTATGCGGCAGACACCCTGACGTATCCGGGCATCACGATCAACAGCTACAGCTTTGGCTATAACACGCTGGGATTCGGCGACCAGGATACCGTCTTTGATGGAATTACGCTGGATCGAACCGGTGGAGATTTCTGGACCAGCGTTGGAGCCGACGATAAGATTAACGACTATCAAAACTTTGGAGCTATCTGGTTCTACGCAGGCGACCGGGCGTTCAAGAATATCGTTGTACGTAATGTAGATATCAACAATCCGGTTTACTTTGGACTGATGTTCCAGACTATGTACCCTAACCAAAATCCGATGCAAAACGTCCGGCTGGAGAACATCAACGTTAACAATGCACCGCGCTACGGCATCAAGCTGGTCGCAAGTGCAGAGCAGGGACAAGGGCCGGTGCTTGGAGCAGCCAGCTTTACGAACGTAAAGCTAAACAATTCCGGCATTAAGGCCATCTATGGAGAAGACAAGAGTCCTGGGTTTAATGTAATCAGAGTGTCGGGGAACAACTGGTAATCGGCATCACAGGGATTTATCCCTAGAACTTGATAAGTCCTCATAGCCCATAAACAAAAGCAGCTGCTCAGGGGAATGATCCCTGGGCGGCCGCTTTGATGTTTATCTAAATCATATAAATGTTTAAATCAGCCTTATTTTAAAAAGCTGATCATCAACTTCATCTAATTACCTATAGGCAAATTAACCACTGTAAGCGTCCCTTCCGAATCGCAGAATACATGGATACCATATTGATTTAGGCAATCCATACCAGCTTCAACAGCGATCAAATTTGTGAGTATAGACTACTATGAAAATCAATATTATATTTGTTCTTCGGTGAATAAAAATAAATTTTCTGTTCTTATTGTTAAAGAATACTTCTAGTGAATTAAGGAATTAGATAGCATTTCCTCGGGGTTTGTTGAGTAATTATCCGTAACATATAACGGCCGTTTCATATTCCACATTTCGTCAAATTTAAAAAATGCCTGAGGCAAAATCTGTACTATGCCTGCGAAAAGATGTCATTTGTTGCTGGTCTTCTTGATCAAGTCCACGCCATCGTATGCCAGACTTTCCACACTTGCAGCCTTCTGCAGTATGTAATGATCAAAAAAGTTCTTCGTATAGTCTGTAACAAGATTTCGCATCTCCATAGCATCCCGTTCGCCTCTGAGTTCCTCATTAACACTGGTAAACACGATGTCGCAGTAATCTAAATGCGCAACACGATCAACAGAGAAATAATAGGTTTCCATGCTATTGTTAGCGCCAATTATCGCATTCATGTTATAGTTAGGTTCACAAAACAGTAGCAAGAAGGGTTTCTTAAGGTCGCTGTCGAGAAGGCCGAACGCACCGCTATCCAAGCCAATCCCGCAGGCGAACCGGTCGTCGTCCCGGCAAACACTCGCCGCCGTAGGCCCTCCATAAGAATGTCCGACTATGCCCATGCCGATGTCAAGCAACAATCTGCCCTTAAAGATGGAATTCAGCTCTCCAGAGTCCAGTTTGTAAAGATAATCGGCTACATACCTTACATCTTCTGCCTGTAATTCACTATACTCTGTTAACTTGGCAAGTATCGGCAGTGTAAGCACGTTATGGCACATCTCAATGGCAGTTTCATCGTCAGGCCGCATCTCCATCTTACCAGCCAACGCCCGCATCTCCGGATCTTCAGAAAACGCTATAATGACATCCGAAAAATCCTTTGATACATTAAACAGGCGCCCATCTTTACGCTTATACATCGTGCTATTCTGATGGCCGATGCTTACCACAACATATCCCATGCTTGCCAAGTCTGTACAGATCACTGTACCCCATTCTGGAGAACCGCCCCCGCCGCAAACATAGAATAACACCGGGTAGCGCTTTTCCTTCCCGGAGAGAGCAAGGTCGTCGTAACACTGGGTCTTGATATCTATAGAGAAAAAATCCTTCCCTTTAAGATACTCAGTGACAAGTGGCTGCTCATTAAACATTTCGTAGACTTCAGGAAACATGTACGTTGATGTAGTCTTACCTTCGCTACTGTCGGACGGATAGTACACAAACGCTGTCAGTTCTCTTTTTGAGTGATCTGATGCCGTGTACTCAAAATCCATCTGGGTTCGACCGACAGTATAGCCGCCAATTGGTTCTGGAAATGCGTCATAAGTTTTCATTTTCTTGTTCCCCCTTAATTAATAAAAGTGGCGAATGTGAAATACATACATTGTGCTATGAGCGCTTTTCAAAACTGTGAAACTATTACATCCTATCTTCAGTGAATCATATCTACTCCTTGGCTTTCTTGAGATCGCTAACAATTTCAGAATATTTATGATCTTCAAGCAGCCCATGACCCATAAAGTCAGCAAAGTACTTGCTAATCTTATGTTGCAGCTTAGAGTCCTTAATATCGAATTCCCTAAAAAACAGGACTAAATTAAACTGCATTGACTCAAACATAAAAGAAATCAGGTCGTCGTCAATATCTGGTCGGAGATATCCATCAACCCTCATTCGGCGTAAAATGTCCTTGATCAAGGGGAATGACTCGCCCTTTAGCACATTCAGATATATTTTAAGCAGAATGTTCTCAGGAATGTATAAAAGTGTTTCAGTGAGTTTGATTTCCAACTCATTCAGTGGCTCGGTCACAATGCCATTAACGTTACCAAATAAGCCAGTAAGGAAAAACTGGAAAAGGGAATCTTCATTACTGTTATTAAAATACGCAGCTCTTTTCTGGGTCACATTACGTATTAAGAGACAATAAAGGTCATCTTTGTCTTCAAAATACCGATAAAATGTTCCGGGGTGCATGGACAAACTATCCAAAACCATCTTCATAGTTATATCCTCGTAAAGATTATCAACAAAAAGATGCATAGCGCTATTAGATATTTCCTCGCGCCTTGCTTCATCTAAACGAAAGAAAGTATTTTTTGGCATAGATTACTCCTTAATGTGAAGTGTGAACTGATTCACACTATATCGATAATTCATTCACATGTCAAGTAGTATTGAAATATTAATAAACGACTTACAATTACTTCCATACACAGAAAAACCATCTCTTTCTGTTTAAAGAAGAATTTAAAAGTTCCTAGCTATTATCAAGTTTCTTCTATTATAAAAGCTATACCTTCCTCTCTAACCACACTAGCTCATGAAGGAGAACATTCATTTCAAAATAAGTATGATCTGGTATATAGAACAGAAGCAAGTAAATCTAATGAAATCTGGCAAGCCGATCATACATTATTAGATATAGAAGTTCTGAATGAAAACAATGAAGTGATTCGTCCATGGCTAACGATCATTCTAGATGATTATAGTCGTGCTATTGCTGGTTATTACCTTTCCTCTCATGCACCGTCAGCGATACAAACCTCATTATCTCTCCATCAAGCAATTTGGAATAAAAATAGGTCAGATTGGCAAGTCTGCGGTATACCTGAAAAATTTTATACAGACCATGGTAGTGATTTTACATCTAATTATTTAGAACAAGTCGCTGTGGATTTAAAAATACATTTAATTTTTTCTTCTGTAGGTGTTCCTAGAGGGAGAGGTAAAATTGAATTATTAACGAAAATGATTGGTCTGTGATCTAAACGGTCATAGACCTATTTTTTTAGATAGTGCAAAGTAAAATTAAATTGTATTGGAATTATCCAAGGCTGTACTTACTTAATATCTTATAAGAAATTCTTGAAATTACAGAAATTTATCCGGGTAGGGGGATGCTATTATACAAATATAAATAAAGACGAGGTGATGATATGCAAGCGAAATTGGCAGCGGACGCCATTCCCCTCTCCAAAAAGCGGAATTCATGGATAAGAACGATAAAAAAGTATAAAGTGATGTATGCTCTCTTGTTCCCGGCATTAGTTTATTTTGCCGTATTCAAATACATTCCTATGGCGGGAATCATTATTGCTTTTAAAAACTATAACCTGGCTTTGGGACTATGGGATAGCCCATGGGTAGGATTTAAAAATTTTACAGATTTTATGAACGGCGTTTATTTCTGGGACATCATGAGAAATACGATTATCATATCGCTGTATAAGCTATTGTTCGGTTTCTCAGCTCCTATCGTACTTGCTTTGCTGCTCAATGAAGTTTATACCCAATGGTTTAAGAAAATCGTACAAACGATCACTTATTTGCCCCATTTTCTGTCATGGGTCATTGTTTATGGAATGATGGTGGCATTATTAGCCCCAGGAGATGGTCTTTTTAATATGATTTTGAAGGAATTTGGTGTTGAACCCATCTCCTTTCTAACGGAACCTGCCTGGGGCAGACTGCTGATCATCTTATCAGAAATATGGAAGGATATTGGATGGGGAGCTATATTGTACCTTGCAGCATTAGCAGGAATTGATCCGAGTTTATATGAAGCGGCTCGGATTGATGGCGCTTCCAAGTGGAGACAGCTATGGCATGTAACACTTCCCGGCATTCGAGGAGTCATGATTCTGATGCTGATCCTTAAATTAAGCCATATTCTGGATGCAGGTTTTGACCAAATATTCATGTTTGCCAACAGCTTTAATCAGGAGAAGATCGACATTATCGACACATGGGTATACCGTGAAGGGCTCGAGCGACTTAAGATTGGCTTAGCTACTGCTGTGGGATTGTTTAAAGCGGTCATCGGATTTGTTTTAGTTTTGGCAGCGAATAAGCTCGCCAAAAAATTCGATGGGCAAATTTGGTGAGGTGGTTATCAAAATGATCAATTTGACAATCGGGGAAAAAGTCTGGCAAGCAGTCGTTTATTTTATTCTTATTTTACTATCCCTAATTTGCTTACTACCCTTTCTATATGTGGTTGCTGTTTCAGTGACGCCAGAATCGGAAGTGTTAAGAAGAGGAATTGTTATTATACCAGAAACCTTTACCTTTCTAGCCTATAAAGAAGTATTCATTTCTCATGGTATCGGGCAGGCGTATAAAATTACATTGTTTCGAACGATTGTAGGCACTTTGCTTAATGTGTTTTTTACGGTAATAGCGGCTTATCCGTTATCCAAAAAATATTTGCCGGGGCGAAGCTCATTTTTACTATTCATTGTCTTTACCATGATGTTTGGGGGAGGATTAATTCCGACTTATTTATTAATCCGCTCTCTGGGATTGCTAAACAGTCCATGGGTATTGATTATTCCAACTCTCATTAGTGCATTTAATCTGGTAATCATTAAAGGTTTTTTCGAGCAATTGCCTGCTGAAATCGAGGAATCAGCGAGGGTAGACGGTGCAAGTGAGCTTCAGTCGTTATGGCGGATCATTTTACCTTTGTCCTTGCCCGTCCTTTCCACAATTTCCTTATTTTACGCAGTTGGGCATTGGAACAGTTACTTCGATGCTATTGTTTATATCAATGATTCCAACTTAATGCCGCTTCAAGTTATCTTGCGCAACATCCTGCTTAACGTCGCAACACAAAGTGCTGATTCGCTTGCCAATTCCGGAGCTGTTAGTACGTTCGCTGTACAAATGGCTGCAGTTGTCGTGACTACGGTTCCGATTTTAATCGTTTACCCATTTATGCAAAAACATTTTACCAAAGGTGTGCTCTTGGGATCGGTTAAAGGTTAAAAGATATTCCAACCTGAGTTGTTACGGGGAAACCGTGATAATATAGAAGCAAAGGAGAGGTCATTATGCAACGTAAAGCGATTCCATTTGCTATTCTGACAGCAATGGTCGGTGTGGGAACGGTATTGTCAGGATGTGGGGAACAAAAAGAAGTTACATCGACAGCTTCGAGTAATTCACAAGGCCAGTCTAGTCCCTTTGAAACCAAATTGAAAATTTCGATGTTTAACCAAGGCACTTTCAATGCTGCTGCTCCGATTCCTCCCCGTGAAGAAGATATCCAACGCCAAATGTTGGAGAAAGCAGTAAATATCGACTTGGAAATGATGATTCCTCAATCAGGGCAAGCAACGACTAAATTAAATACGCTCATTGCTGGCGGAGATATTCCAGATTTGATCTTCTTGAAGAGCCGGGCTGATCTCGCGCAATATTATGACCAAGGCGTTCTTGCGGATTTGACACCGTATCTTGATCAATTTCCTGAATTGCAGAAACGTTTCAGCAGCGACTCCTGGGAGGCGGTGTCCTATCAGGGACAAACCATTGGGGTTCCAGGTTATGATAATGTAAACGGTATCAGTCGAAGCTTCTTCATCCGTAACGATTGGCTGAAAAAGCTGAATATGGAAGTGCCAACGACACCTGACGAGCTCTTTGAAGTTATGAAAGCCTTTACAGAGAAAGACCCGGACGGTAACGGCAAAAACGATACGTACGGATTCATAGGCGGTATGAATAAAGAAGGCAATCTGCAAACCTACGGCTTCGATAGTCTGATGTGGATGTTTGGTGTCAATCCTCCCTCAGCCATTGATGTGAAGGACAATGAACCGGTGTTCCTGTTTACCGACCCCAAAATGAAAGAAGCGCTCGCTTATATCAATAAAATGATGGAAGCCAAGGTTGTAGATCCGGACTGGGTAACGATGAATACGCCCGATTTGTTGGACCAAAAGTTATTTAAGGGTAAAGTCGGCTTCATGATAAGAGACGCCCGCAGGCTGGAACCCGATTATCAGCAGAAAATGAAAGAAATCAGTGGAGAGGTGCCGGAATGGATTGTTATTCCTCCAATGACAGGTCCTTATGGTGATCAGATTGTAGAGAGAAAATCGTTCCAAGGCAATTCATGGGCCATATCCAAAAAAGCGGATAAGGACAAAATCATTCGGATCTTGTCCATGCTGAATTATTTCTTTACGGACAAAGAAGCCTATCCGAATTTTGCATACGGCATTAAAGGGATTCATTGGGATTTGGTGGACGGCAAGATCAAAAATAAAACCTCCGAATTATCGAAGGACATGAAAGAAAAGTACCTATGGGTCGATCATTATAGAATGCCGCGTCGTGGTGATGATGCTGAGTACTTCAGCTTCCAGAATCCTAAGACGGCAGAAGCTTTTGAGAACAATCAGAAATACGTGGCGGCTACTTTGCCCGGGAATTTATTGACTGAAGACCCGAACGATTCATTAGCAGCTGACCGCCAGCGTTACATCAATGAAAGCTTGGTCAAATTTATGACTGGCAAAGAACCTCTTTCGAACTGGGACAATTTCCTCGATACATTGGAGACCAAGTTTGACATGCAGAGATATAAGGAGTCCGTAATCAAACAATTTAAAGAAGCAGGCTTAATCAAGTAAATTAAACGAAGAGAGCGGCTATAATTAGCCCCTCTCTTTATTGTCATATGCTATTATTTGTTCAATACAGATTTAGAAGGAAGATGATCGATGCGAAGAAGAATCAGCTTGCCTTTAAAATTATTTTTTATCGTGTTTGCTTTTGTATTAAGCTGCATAATCTTGATCAGCCAGTTGTCTTATCGCTATGTTCAAAAGGAAATAAGAACCACGGACGTGTATTACACCAACCAAATCCTTGACAAGATAGACCAGTATTTCACAGTTAATTTCTCCTCCTTCCAGACGATCCTGTTCTCGGTCGAATCATCGGTGAAAGCCAACATTGACAATACGGAAGTGATTAAAAAGCAATTAAGGGAGCTGTATGAACTTAACAGTAATTACGTCAGTAATATTTATTTGATCAAAAGCGATTTATCCATTCTAGGCGGAAGTACACCTACCCGGATATTCGATGAACCTTTAGCTGAAAGAGAACCATTGTTTGATGCGGCTGACAAGAACAGAAGGACTACCTTTGTCAGTGACCCTTACAAATCTAAATATTCCGGCTGGACCGTTACAATGGTTCGATATCTGAACGGCGCTCCGTTTCCTATAGCCATTGCGGTAGATCTGGATCTCAATGCCATTGAAGAAACCTTGTTCAAGATTAATAGAAAAGAACAAATGAATTTGGCTCTAATCACCGCATCGGGAAAAATCATTGCCGGATTTTCGGAAAATAAGGGCCCCCTGAATATTCAAGATCATACTTTTTCAATCGGTGAAACGTCAGCGGAACAAATTCTGGATACTACCGAAACAAGCCTTCAATTGCATACCAAGGAGGGGACTCAGGTCTCCCTTCTGAAAAAACCGACGGAAAAATTCAACTGGACCATCATCTCGATCAACGATGAATCACGCTTGAAAGCGGCTTTGTCCAGATTGGAAACCTATTATATCGAGCTTCTAGCTGCAGGTTTTCTCTTAAGCCTGTTCGTTTCCTTTTTTATTGCCAAATATATAAGGACTCCGCTCTATGCACTCAAAACAAAAATGAAGCGAGTGGAGCAAGGCCTCCTGACAACTACTATATCCATTAACCGAAACGATGAGTTTGGAGATCTCTCCCGGGCATTCGATCGTATGCTGCAGCAAATTGTGGAACTGATCCGGGGAGCAGAGCTTCATAATGAACTTGAACGCAAGCTGGAAATTCAAGTGCTGCAGTCTCAAATAAACCCTCATTTTCTGTATAACACGCTTGGTTCTATCAGCAATGTCATACGGCTCGGACAAATAGAGAAAGTAGATGTGGTGATCGAGTCTCTTATTTCAATCTTGGAATATGGGATAGCCGACGCTTCAGAGAAGGTCTCACTGCGTCAGGAATTGCAAAATGTATCGGACTATATCGCGATCCAGAACATCCGCTATAACCGAAACTTCCACTTGATTGAAAATATCGAAGCAGGGTTAATAGACTTTCCGGTTTTTAGAATGCTGCTTCAGCCCCTTGTAGAGAATAGTATCTTCCATGGTTATAACGGAGGGGGGATCGAAGGCCCTATTACTATTCATGCTTACAGGGAGGGCAGCATGGTCATCATAGAAGTCGTTGATCAAGGCGAGGGTATTCCAGCTGATAAAATAAAGCATATTTTAATCTCAGAACCAAGTGATGTGGAAGTGAAAAGGAAAAGAATCGGATTAAACAATATTCATGACCGGATCAGACTTCACTACGGAGAACAGTTCGGACTCCAAATCATAAGCATACCTAAGGAAATAACCCGTGTTCAGGCCTTATTCCCAGCAGGCTTGTTTAAAGGAGATGCATGATAGTGAGAGACTACACCTGCTTCATTGTTGACGATGAGGATCTAATCATTCAGAGACTGGAATTGTTTTTTCACGAGCTCTCCCTTAGGGATAGGCGATTTCATTTGGTGGGAAAAGCGAATAATGGGCTGGAGGGGATAGAGGAGATCGTAAAGCTTAAGCCGGATATCGTGATATCTGATATCGTTATGCCGCGAATGGATGGGATTTCCATGATTGAGCAGCTAAAGCCAACGCTTCCCCGTACCCAGTTCATTCTTTTGACCGCTTATTCATCCTTTGAATACGCCCAGAGAGCCATTCAAGCCAACGTATTGGAATACATTGTTAAGGTTCCGCTCAGGGAAGCGGATTTGAACCGGGCTTTGGATAAGGCAGCCGGGATTTTAAATGAGGTTAAGAAAAAAGAAGCGGAATTTCAATCGTTAAACGTATCCGTGCTTGAAAATAAATATAGAGTCCGCAAGCAATTTTTTAACGAGCTTATCAGAGGCGAAATTCCTTCTCACCGGGCATCGGATTTTGCCAACCGCATGCAGTTTCATTTCTTTCAAGCCAACTATCGCTGCTTCATTGTCGAAATGAATATGTATGAAAGTTTCCGGAACGATTATTCAGCGTCTGATCAAAACATCTTGAGATATGCGATTACGAATATAATCGAAGAAACGGTGATGAATGGTGGCAGTGGTGTAGCTGCAGATCTATCCGATAATCGTTTTATTGGCTTTCTTTCCTGGGAAAATAATCGCAGTGATCTGGAAACGGAATATGATTGCCAGGCATTAGGGGGGCAGATCGTCTCCCATTTGCACCAATATTTGAATCAAAGGGTATCCGTCGCTTTTGGAGGTCCGCACCGAGGCTGGGAATCTATCAAACAAGCTTACACGGAAGCACACAATGTGAGTGATGATTTCTATTATCATACTGAGAAAGTAGTAAAAACACCTATGCATCGCTTCCATTACCATAATGACAAAAAAGAAGAATTTCAGCAGAAGCTGGCTGATTTTCTTGCTGGGGTGAAAAGAAAGGTTTCCAAGGAAGAGCTGGAGAAAGCATTTGCTGATCTGAACCATTTTGTGACGAATTATAAAATTCATAAGTCCATCATGGCACCTATGCTTCAAGACTTGTACAGAGATATTACTGCGAAATTTAAAACGGGGAACTCGTTGGCCACGGATGCATCAGAGTTTCCCATGAAATTTATGACATTCCGGGAGCAGCTTGCCTTTATTGGCGACTTCACATTCGAATATGTACACACTGGCCAACTTTTACATCGTGTAGAAATCATGAGTGCTATGCGGTTTATAGAGAAAAACCTGAAACAGCGATTAACGCTTGAGGCGATTGCCGAGGAAGTGAATTTAGCTCCATCGTATTTTAGCAGCTTATTCAAAAAAACAATGAACGAAGGCGTTATCAGCTACATCAACCGTAAAAAAATTCAATTAGCTCTCGAACTGTTAAATGTTCAGGATTATTCTTTATTGGAATTGTGCGAGGAAGTAGGAATTGTGAATGAAGGTTATTTTTGCAAATTATTTAAAGAATATACGGGTGATACTCCTAAGCAATATCGGATAAAAATGACACGGTATGAATCCAAATAAGGTTGCAAAAAAATGTATAAATTTTTCGCGGAATCATATAAAAAAAAGGGCATCAAAAGGATTACCATGATAGAAGGATCTAATCATGGAGGTTATCAAAATGGAGCTTATTAAAGCAGATGTAACCGTCGTAGGCGGAGGTATTGCTGGGATATGCGCTGCCATTGCTGCCGCACGCCAAGGGCTGCAGGTTTCACTTATTAATGATCGGCCGGTTCTTGGGGGAAATGCGAGCAGCGAGGTCAGGGTTCATATCAACGGCTCGGCATATCTCGGAAACAGTCCATCTTATTATGCACGCGAGGGCGGATTGGTGGAAGAACTCAAGTTGAAGATTTTTCACTATAATCCGTTATACAACAAGAAGCTTATGCTTTCGCTTTCGGATACGGTCTTGTTGGATATGGTCTATGGTGAGCCTAACATTTCTCTATTTCTGAATACATGCGTGCATGAAACGGGCATGGAGAACGGCAGAATTAAATGGGTGGAGGGCCTTCAATTGGCTTCCGAAAGAAAATTTCGTTTTGAAAGCCGAACCTACATCGATTGCTCCGGAGATGGAGTTGTCGGATATCAAGCAGGTGCGCTCTTCCGATGGGGGAGAGAAGCGAAGCATGAATACAAGGAAGAATTGGCTCCTGAAGTGGCGGACCATTACACCATGGGCGATACGATCCTGTTTCAAGCCCGTGACGTAGAATATTCCGTTCCATACAAAAGGCCTGGCTTTGCGTATGATATTACGAAGTTGGCCTTTTTCGATAGTATCAGAAAAGGCCTAAACCATAGGGCTTTTCCGAGAAAAATCAACGGGCTTGGCGGATTGTGGTGGCTGGAATACGGCGGACATATGGATATTATCAAGAATAATGAAGACATCGCATTGGAGCTGCGGAAATTGGTGTACGGGATTTGGGATTATATCAAAAATAGCGGCGAATTTGATGATGTAGACAATCTCATCTTGGATTATGTATGCCCGATTCCGGGAAAGCGGGAGTCGAGGCGGTTCATAGGGGAACACATGTTGTCTCAGAACGATCTTACAGCAAAGCCGCATTTCGAAGATGCTGTATCCGTCGGAGGATGGTATATGGATTTACATGCTAATAAGGGCATCTACGATGAGGGGCCGGCTACAGCATGGAATTTCGTGCCTGGATTGTACAATATCCCTTTCCGCAGTTTATATTCACGAAATATTCCTAATCTCATGTTCGCTGGTCGCAATATAAGTGCTACCCATGTGGCTTTTGGATCTACAAGGGTAATGGCAACTTGCGGTTGTATGGGGCAGGCGGTTGGAACGGCTGCTTCGTTATGCTTGAAATATGAGGTAGACCCCGCGGCCATAGTCGAAGCTCATATGGGGGAGCTGCAGGCGCTGCTGCTTCGAGACGGGCAAACGATTGTAGGACTTCAAGAGGAATTGGATCCTTACTTCGCTGAAGGATTAACTATTCGTGCCTCGTCTCAGCGCAGCTATGACAATCTTCATCCAACCGAAGAGATTTCCATGGAGAAAGGGTTATGTTTGGTCTTGCCGATTCAGACATCCGTGGCTGAAAGCGTACGGATCAAAATTAAAAATAAGTCCGAGCATTCGGAAACTCTGCATGTGAAGCTGTTTGGCGGGGAACGGAAGGAAAACTACATTCCCACCAGTGAGTTGAAAGACTACCGCTTGGTTATTGCAGCCGGTCATGACGACTGGATTACGCTAGACTTGGGCTGCAAGAAACCGGCTGACGACAAAATCTACATCGTATTGGAAGGTACGGCGAGCCTTGCCGTATACGGCAATGATGAGAAAATGACAGGAGCGGTCAGCTTCCATTATAGGCCGGAAGAGCCGTCCAGGCTGAAGAAATTCAATAAGAGCATTTGCTTCATGGATCTGTTACCATCCCAGAATATGTATAATCCCGAGAATGTCGTCAACGGCTTCTCCAGACCTTATGGTCTGCCGAACGGCTGGATTTCTGAACGTACGGAAGGACAGGAATGGTTGGAATTCTGTTTTGCAAGCCCCAAAAATGTAGACGAAATCCATCTTGTTTTCAATTCACAGTTGGATCTGGAGCATTTCGATGATCCGATCGATTCCCTTATCCAAGATTATGCTATGACCTTAACCTTAGAAGACGGAACCGAGAGGGAAATCATAACTCGTGGGAATTATCTCACCTTGAATAAACATAAGGTGGATGCGAAAGATGTAACCCGAATCCGCTTCGATTTCTGTGCAACGTATGGTTCGCCTTATTTTGAAGTGTTTGCTGTAAAATTGTTTGCTCCTAAAATTGATAAATGAGGTCAGGTGAAGTCACGATGAAGGAATTTTTCCCTCGAAGAGGGCTGCCTAATGTAATTCAGAAGTTGGAAAATGGGGATACAGTAACAATCGTCTATTTTGGCGGCAGTAATACGCGTTCTGAAGGATACAGGGTCATGACGGCGGATTGGCTTCGAGGGCAATATCCCAAAGCGGATATCCGCTCTGTGAATGCAGGCATTAATGGGACAGGATCGGATTTGGGCTGTGCCCGTTTGGAGACAGATGTACTGCGTCATCAGCCTGATCTAGTATTTGTTGAATTTGTCGGTAACGATGGCGGAGATCCCGAATCCAAGGCGCGGATCGAAGGAATTGTCCGTCAGATCCGCAAGCGGAGCCGGTTTACCGATATCCTGTTCGTTTATACGCTGAAGGAGCGGGATCTGGCCGGATTTCAGTCTGGGGAATACCAGAAGGGGGCTCTAATGCAAGAGGAAGTGGCCGACTATTATGGTATTCCTTCGATTCATCTGGGCGTAGCGGTCAGTCACTTGGTGTCCGAGGGAAAACTCGTTTTTACCTCAAGGGAAGACGTGTCCATTCCCGGAGCCGTTATTTTTACGCATGATTCGATCCATCCGACCATTCCCGAAGGACACCAGATTTACACGGATACGATCACCCGGTCATTTGAGAAAATTAGCGAACTTCGAGATCATCTGGGAAGGTTGGAACATCACTTGCCTCAGAATCCGTTGGTCCCGGCTAATCCTTGGGAGTATGCGACCATGCTATCACTGGATAATATCACTAACTTTTCCGCAGGATGGTCTTACAAGACTCCCGATGATTTTGCTTTAGTTCGAGAGTACAATTGGTTGTTCCCCGGCCTATGGCGAGCAGTCGATCCTGGAGAAGCTATCACGGTACAGTTCGAGGGAACCCGTATCGGGTTATTCGATATCGGGGGGCCTGATTCTGGCAGATTGAAAGTGTCGGTGGATGGCGGAGAACCCTTTATTGTCGATCGATTTACACTATACAACGATCATAATCGAAATCAGTATGTATTCTTGCCGGAGCTCCCAAATGGGAAACATACGGTTCGCTTCGAAGTCGATACCGAAAAGACAGACAAAGCGGCTGTGTTTGAGGCATGCGGCAATGAACGAAGCAGTGAGCATGTCCGGCAGCATCCAGAATGGTATGATCAAACGGTGATCCAGCTTGGGAAGTTGTTATTGGTGCAGCCGCCATTATAATTGATCATTAGGCTTTGTCCAATTGGAAGACCTACATCATAACTGACTGCAGTTGAACGGTTAGTTATGATGTAGGTTTATTTTTTTACTTAAAATTTTATAAGAAATTCTTGAAATTAAAGAAATTTCACGGTTATGTGAGATGCTATGATAAAAACGGCGGAGCGGGATAGCCAGAAGGATAAGGCTAATTGCTTCTTTACGATCTTCGAACAAAGGAGGGCATTATTATTTTGAAAGCGTTATCAACTTAAGGGAGGCTGTGAGTTGTATGATAAAAAGGAAGCTGTTTTTCTTAATCGTTTTCATCGTGACGATATTAGTCCCTTTCAGCCTAGACGGAATAAGGACCGCTTATGCGGAGACCTTACCGTATAAGACGATTATCATCGATGACGGGAGCATCACGATCAATGATGTTGTGACACCTGATGCGGGTAACGAGAACAACGGATATTCGGCTCCGAATTGGACCACAAGTACAGGGGTGAAAGGGTATGATAACTCCAGTTCCAAATATACGAGTACAGCAGGCAGAACGATATCATGGAATCCACGATTGGAAGCGGGAACGGCGAGAATTTCGTTATACAAGCTTAACTGGGAAGATAAAGCGGATAGCAATGTAAAAATTGAAATCGTCCACAATGGAACGACAGATGTTCTCTTTACGGATTTGAGACCTTCATTTGGCGCTTCTGCGGGATGGGTTGATTTGGGAGAGTACTATTTTTCCGGGGTTGGTGAAGAATTCGTCAAATTGACTCGGTCTACCAGCACCACGAGCACGATACTTACGCGAGCTGATGCGGTCAAGTTCGAAGGGAATATTCAGCAAAAAGAGCCTCATAAGACAATCATCATTGATGATGGAAGCATCACGATTGATGATGTCGTCACCACTGATGTAGATAACGCGAATAACGGGTATTCCGCTCCTTATTGGACTACAAGTACGGGAGTGAAGGGATACAATAATTCCAGTTCCAAATTTACCGATGCTGTAGGAAGAAGTATCACATGGAATCCGCGATTGGAAGCAGGGACGGCGAGAATTTCGTTCAACAAGCTTGATTGGGCGGATAAAGCAGATAGTAATGTTAAAATCGAAATTGTTCACAATGGGATTACGGATGTCATGTTTATGGATCTGAGGCCCTCGTCGGGCCCATCGGTCGGATGGGTTGACTTGGGGTCCTATTATTTCAGTGGTGATGATAGCGAATTTGTCAGACTGACTCGAACGCAGCCTACGACCGGAACGATCATTACGCGGGCCGATGCGGTCAAGTTTGAAGGGAATATCCGGCAGCAAGCTCCTCCGTTGCCTCCGCTGCGTAGCCGTACATTGGCGAATCTCAGTTACACGGAAAAAGGCAGCATTGAAAACGCAAACTATAAGGCGACCTTCTTTGAAGCAGTTTGGGATGGAGGCAAATCCATCGTTCGTGATATGTTCTACAAGGACACGGATACGGGGAACTGGGTGCCTGTCAATAATGTGGCGGAAAGACTTGAAGAACAATGGGTTCTATTGGATGGGAATGCGGGGAGTCGAACCAATTACTACGATACGATGAACAAACGCTGGATTACATTCGACGAGATCGATTTCCCCGACAGCCACACGGCGATATTAACCGATTCTTCACATGGAAGCGATTATGATTTACAAGTGAACTGGTCCATGGCAGGCGACAAACCAGATGTTTCCTTCGCCTTTACACCTCGCCGGGATGGCAATTATGTGATCGGCTATCAGTCTTTCACAACAGAGCAGATCTCTGGCGTCAATGAAGTGTTAAATGGATTCAGGTCGCATGCAAAAATGGTAGGTTCGGTGGAATCAACAAGCTTAAGGGAGCTGAGCGCTCCGATGAGTCTGGTTGAAAAGAACGATGGCTTGGGGAACGCTTTTTCGTATGGCGTATTTGTACCGTCCGAAGAGCTTCCTGTCGAATTTGAACCGACGGGCGGCGTTTCCAAACAACGGCTTGGCATGAGTCTTGTCAACAACGAAGGCAGCGTGCAGCCGATCCTTTATGCTCCTCAGCTAGGAACTTATTCGCAAATGACCGCAGAAAGCACATATCAATTTCATATGGGGCTAATCGCTGAAAACAGCAGTCTATATGAGGTCTACGGGGATATTCTTCGCAGTGAATACGGTTATTCGGCATATCGGGAAAATGTCGCTGATCAGTCACTTACTGACGCGATGTTCAATATGATCGATCTGCTCAAGATAGAGCCGCAGGGGGACGACTCTGTTAATTATGTCCCATCGCCCAGCGGCTGGTGGAACCGAGCCAAGGGCTTCATTGATATTGAGAACGAGGATAGCGTTCGAACAACATCGAATGCAGTTCTTCTGGGGGCCTACTATTTGACCGGAGACGACCAGCTTTACGATACGAGGGCGCTGCCGTCCATCCAGTACGGTGTATCGCGAAATGGAATCGGTTGGTCACCGACGCAGAAGCCAGTATACGGCGTGCCGTCGTTATGGAAAATGGCAACCTTGCCGTTCGATTTTTCAAGCGTATCCGCTGTCAATCAGATGATGGGTACTTCGGCAGGAATTGGGGCGCTGGCGCAGGAAGAGTACCTTGTGCGTGATCCTGACCAGAAAGATCGGGGGCCTGTCATTCAGCCCCTTATGATGTACCGTATGACGGGGGATGCACAGTATTTACAGGCTGCCAAGGCAGCGGCCGACAGTTATATCATTCAACATATCGATACTCCTGAATCCGTGAATGTGAGTAAAAATGAGTTTATTTATTATTATAGCAAGCTGTGGATGGAGATCTTGGAGCTTTACGAGGAAACGAAGGATCCCAAATACTTGAATGCCGCGTACAAGGAAGCCAAACGGTACGCCACCATGTTCGTTGCTCGTCCGGTTCCTGAAGGCACGGTTACGATTCCGCAGCCGGAGACGTATAATTACGCGGAGTCGTTCCATTGGCCGGAAAGTGGTAAATACGATTATCCCAGGAGTAAGCTCCCTGAAGACGTAGCCGGGGGCGTACAAGCGGAAAGTTGGCTTATTTCACCCAATGGGTTGACATTTGAGGCGGGAAGTACAACTGGCTATTATCGGATGAATGCGCAGGAGGCTCCTTTCATGCTGAGATTGTCGCTCTATACAGGCGATAAACTGCTGCAGGATATCGCTCATAATGCGGTCATCGGACGATATTCCAACTATCCAGGTTATTACTATAAGGGCTTCGCCGTTAGTCAACTTGAACCAGAGTTTCCTCTGGAAGGCCCAAGCGGGGCTACATCTATCTATTATCACCATATGCCGGCGCAACTTGGGCAAACGATGGATTATCTGATCAGCGAACAATCTTTGAAATCGAATGGGAGTATTACATTTCCTTCTGTATTTGAAACTAATTTTTTATGGTTCAAATATCACCTCTATGGAAACAAACCAGGTCATTTTTACGGTAATTCCAACGTTTGGCTCTGGATGCCCAAGGGGATTATTCAGACCAACCATCCTCAATTGAACTGGATAACGGGAGAGAGCGGGAATAAATTCTACATCGGGTTAAGCAACGAATCGTCAGCTGAAGTTCAGACTCCGATCGAATTGAATGCGCAAATCATTGGGTTCAACCCGGCACAAGATTATACCGTAACCATCATCCGCGACAATGGCACACCAGAGCAAGCGGTTATGAGTGGCGGAATCATTCAAGCCAAGGTTTCAAGCAAGGGAATAACCGCTATCATTGTAGAAGGACTCAACATTGATGTGCCGCTGCACCAGGTCAGAACTGCTGATACATCGGATGCAAGTTATTTCTTCGATATCCACAGTCCAATAGATGCGGTTAAAGGCATGCTGATCGTCAAGCCCGACGAAACGGCCTACGATGCTTATGTGCAGGCAAAAACGACGAAACCAGCGACGATCCATTATTCCTTGGATGGCGGGGCTACGTATACGACCATTCCAGATACGATATATCCGATGGAATGGTCGATACGGGTAAACGATTTATCCCAAACCTTCACTTATTATGTGGAATCGGACGGGAAACAGACCCGCAAGCGGACACTCTATCTGCCTGATCAGGTAACGGTAACTCCAGTTCAACCGGATTGGCAGGATGGTTCATCTATCATTGTGGATAATACGGAGGCGGAGACAGAAGGCGTCTGGATACGGGATACAACGGCTAACGACTATTACTATGATAACTATGTGTATGCCAAATCGACTGCAGGCACAGCGACAAGCAGAATTGTATGGCGGCCTGAGCTGCCGGTAAGTGTTACTTACAGTGTGTATTACAAGCTTCCGCAAATAACCGCTACCAGTGAAAATTGGGCAACGAATGCCTCATTTACTGTTTATTATAGCGGTGGCTCCGAGACGGTTACCGTTGATGAGACAACGGCTAATGGGGCTTGGGTGCACCTGGGTGATTATCCTTTTGCAGCAGGCGATAGCGGGTACGTGGAATTAACCAATAAGGCCAATAAGTCACGAATAGTTGCCGATGCGATGATGTGGGTGGACCCGAACAAGATGCCGCAATTGGAGTCTGCGGTGATCCTGTCGGATCGGGACGAACTGCAAATGACTCAAACCGCACAACTAAGCGTAACCGGCTATTTGGATAACGGTCTGATTGGTGATCTATCACAGGCAAATGTGCAGTATTTCGTTGATCGAACCGATCTGGCAGAAGTGGACAGTAGCGGTTTGTTGACTCTTCTAAGTCTGGACGGGGAAACGGATCACATTGAGGTATGGGCCACTGTAACGATTGACGGGGTGACCTTAACTACACCGCCTTTGACAATAACGATCAGGGACTTAACGGTTATTGTCGACAGCACGAATACGACCGGGTT
The DNA here is from genome assembly GCF_014644435.1 of Paenibacillus albidus. Classification (GTDB taxonomy): domain Bacteria; phylum Bacillota; class Bacilli; order Paenibacillales; family Paenibacillaceae; genus Paenibacillus_AQ; species Paenibacillus_AQ albidus. The sequence continues at coordinate 107,610 of NZ_BMKR01000005.1, forward strand.
ATACACGACAGAAGGATCTTGGAGCCAAAGCAATTTAGCCGGATACAAAATTGGGGTTAAGTCCCGTTACTCTACCGTTCAAGGATCATCAGCGACGTGGAAAGGCCAGTTTCCAGAGGGGAAATATACGGTCTCCATCTACAAGCTCGTCCATACGACGGCAAACGATAATTATGTCAAAGTGGAAGTGAAGCATCAGTCGGTTACCGAGGTCACGTATATCGATGCAACCGTCGGCTCGTCGGGTTGGGTTAATCTAGGGACGTTCGACTTTACTGGAGACGGCAGCGAGTATGTTCGTTTAACCAGGGTTACTCCGACAACGGTAGATCCGCCAACTCTACCTGCCGATATGATCTATACGAGGGCTGATGCAGTCAAGTTCGAACGGCATTCCGTTAGTCCGGCGTTGCTTGCAAATGGGGTGCCAGGTAAACCGACACTTTCGAATAATAGCGGTGTTGCGACAGGCTTAAATGATGGCAATTATGAGGTTACGATGAATATGTGGTGGGGAAACAATGGCTCACTGTATAAGTTGTACGAGAATGGCCAATTGATCCAAACGAAGTCACTGGCCGATGTTTCGCCAGCTGCCCAGACTTCTATTATTCCTATTCAAGGAAAGCCGAATGGAACCTATGTGTATACATGTGAGTTATCGAATTTGTATGGAAAGACTTCATGCGATCCACACACCGTCACCGTGGCTGAGGCGAATCCCGGCAAACCTGTGTTGTCCAGTGACAACTGGGATCAAGATGGGAACTATAACATTACTGCTAATATGTGGTGGGGCACGAACGCAGCACAGTATCGATTATATGAAAATGGCGAACTTATTGAAACGCAATCTTTATCTTCACAAACACCAAGTGCTCAATCGGCCATTACACAAATTTCAGGGAAATCTCCTGGCATTTATCAATATCGCGGTGAGTTTATGAATGGAAGTGGAACAACGGAAAGTGATATTATACAAATTATTGTAAAATAATCCTATGAGCTGAGTGGATGAGAATGATCCATTCGGCTTTTTTCTTGGAATTTAGTATTGAACTATGCAAAATGCTTGTAAACTTGTATGCTACGCTACCAATAGGTTGATGCGGTACAAAATTAGCATGTCATATGTCATTTATAAGTAAAAAGGGGAGTTTGTTTTGAACAAACTCCCCTTTTTACTATATTATTTGTTTTGAAGATTGTATTCAGTTTATTGTTGCAGGAAATCCTCAGTCGAAGTAACAGTGCAGTACATGCTTTGAAGTGCACTGACAAACGCATTATGAACCTGTTCGGCTGGCACGACCTTATCTTGATATGCCAAGTCTCTTGTCGCACATGCATCTTCAATAAGTGTAGTATCATAACCAAGATCCACTGCAGCTCTAACTGTGGCATCGATGCACATATGCGTCATCATACCTACAATCACTACCTTGGTTACTCCGTTTTCTTTTAATTTGTTTTCTAATTCAGTCTTCAAAAAACTGTTGGGAAAATTTTTCAAGATAATGTCTTCGTGATCTAATGGCAGAACAGAATCATTTATTTTAACTCCCTCCGTATCCGGAAGAAAGAATCCTAACGCTGGATTACTTGCGATATGCTGGACATGGAAGATATTGTCCTTGTTATTCTCTCTAAACCATTCAAGAATTTTAGCAGCATTTACGGCTGCTTTTTCAGGATTGCTTAATTCCATCTTCCCATTTGGAAAATATTCATTTTGAATATCAACCAAGATTAAAGCTGTACCCATTTCTCCACCTCATTTATATTTTTTTGATTACAAATACAATGATAAATCATTTCTGGATCACAATCGATAATTTGAAGAAACAATATTGCGTAAAACCTTTTCATGATGAAAAAATAAATATGAAATTTGATAATATTGATTTTCAGATCCTTCGATACTTGCCGAAAGTACACGAATTCAATGGGGTATCAATGGATCTCTTTCTGCTATTCAGCTTCATGTGGATTTCCGCTCGATCAGTTCAAATTCCAGAGTATGAACTTCGGGAGCAGGCTGACCCAGCATATCCAGAATGATATAAAAGGCGTTCTCAGCCTGTTTGTTTGCGGGATAGTGGATTGTTGTCAGATCGAGCAGATGAGCCAACTCAGTGTTGTCGAATCCCAGTATGCCGACGTCACCCGGAGCGGAGAATCCGGCACGCCGAAGTTCTGTGAGGAGTCCGGCAGCTACATTATCATTCGAACAAGCGATAGCGTCCGGTCTGTCATTCTGTCCGATCCACCACCTTGCCACCTCTTCTCCGTCATATATGGTGAGTTTATCGTGGAAATCCGGGAAGCTGTTGGCTTTCAATTGATACTTGTCTGCAAAATCGTGATAAGATCTGACCCGTTCAGGCGTATTTAATCCCTTTGAAGAGAATACGTTTGCGATCCTGCGGTATCCTTTGGCGTACAGATATTCAAGCCCCAGCGTATAGCCCTTATAATGGTCCATGAAGACTGAGGGGATGGTATCACTCACAAGCCTCTGCCAGGTTACAATCGGACCGTATTTGGTATAAGATTCGATGACCTTCCATTCGTTGGTTCGAAATAGACAAATCAAGGCATCGAGCTGCTTGCTGCGCAGCATTTCAAGTGCGATAAGTTCCTGCTGGCGGTCCCCGTTCGTAATAAACAGCATTACATTGAATCCATGCTTATTTGCGCTGGTGTTAAAAGCTTGGATGAATGATGTGGACAAGGTCGTATAAGTTCCGGTTAGAACTCCAATAATCCGTGTCATTCCTTCTTTAAGGGACTTTGCGTTGGAATTGGGTACATAATCGAGTCGTTCAATGATTTTGAGTATTTCTTTACGCTTGGCTTCATTTACATATGGATGTTGATTGATGACACGCGAGACCGTAGTTGTGGACACGCCGGCAAGGCGCGCGATTTCCTGAATATTGGTCATGGATTCTCACCTCTAGCCTAAAGCATAGCATATTTAAGCTCCATTCAAACCTCATTTTGCGACCTTTTTTAATCCAGTAAAAGAGAGCTTGACCTGTAATGCATTCCATAAAATAAAGTGAAGGTGTAGAAAAAAAGAGTCATACAGGAGGCGTTCTCTTTGAAAAAAGGATTGAAGATTGTGACGATCGGCGGCGGTTCCAGCTATACACCAGAATTAATTGAAGGTTTTATCAAGCGGCACCTTGAGCTTCCGGTCCGCGAACTGTGGCTTGTGGACATAGAGGTGGGTAAAGAAAAGCTTGAAATCGTAGGTGCCATGGCGAAGCGGATGATAAAAGCAGCAGGGATTGAATGTGACATTCATTTGACATTTGATCGCAGACAGGCGCTTGCGGATGCGGACTTTGTGACAACCCAATTCCGGGTAGGGCTGCTGGATGCACGCATTAAAGATGAGACTATACCACTTCGTCACGGTATGATCGGACAGGAAACAAACGGAGCGGGCGGTATGCTGAAGGCGTTTCGGACCATTCCGGTCGTCCTTGAGATTGTGGAGGATATGAAAGAGCTGTGTCCGGAGGCTTGGCTGATCAATTTCACGAATCCGGCAGGTATGGTTACGGAGGCTGTGCTCCGGTACGGGCAGTGGGAGAAAGTGATCGGTTTATGCAACGTTCCGATCATCGCGGTCAAGAACGAAGCAGCCGTAGCGGATACGGCAGAAGAGGAGCTCTTCTTCAAATTTGCAGGCATTAACCATCTTCATTGGCATAAAGTGTATGACCGGAACGGTAAGGAGCTTACCGCCGAAATTATTGATAAATTGTACGGGCCGGATGCCAAACCGGAGAAATTGGTTGAGAACATCAAAGAAATGCGGTTTCTGTCCGAACAGATCGCCCAGTTGGATATGCTGCCTTGTCCTTATCACCGATATTATTATATGACCGACAGTATGTTGAAAGAGGAGCTTGAAGAGGCTAAGGAAGAAGGTACCCGCGGTCAGGTCGTCAAGCGTCTGGAGGAGAGTCTGTTTGAGCTGTATAAAGATCCGAATCTCGACTACAAGCCCAAGGAGCTAGAGAAACGCGGAGGGGCTTATTACAGCGATGCGGCCTGTGAGATCATCAATTCGATTTACAACAATAAAGGGACAAGAATGGTAGTGAATACCCGGAACCGGGGGACGATCAGCGATCTTCCTTACGAAAGCGCTATTGAAGTAACGAGCATTATTACAGCCCATGGCGCAGAGCCGGTTCACTTTGGAGCGTTCCCTCCAGCCCAGCGCGGGCTGCTGCAGGTAATGAAAGCCATGGAGGAACTGACAGTCGAAGCTGCTGTTACGGGGGATTATGCAACCGCCCTGCAAGCATTTACTCTGAATCCACTGGTGACGAGCGGCGATGCGGCGAAGGCTGTACTGGATGAATTGCTGGAAGCCCACCGCGAATACCTTCCACAATTTAATAAGGGAGAGGAAATTAAAATATAGATGAAAAAGCCGGTCAGCAGACCGGCTTTTTCATTGTCGTGGAGGAGCATGAGACAGGCAGCTTAAGGCTGTCTGATCATATTAAGCAGCAATGATACGTCGCCCGTGGAACCGACCGAAATAAGTGTCTTTTTGGCTTCGTCAACGAATACTCTCAATTTTTCAGCCAAATCGCTTCTCGTAACTATCACGTCCGCATTGTGTATAGCCTGTTTCAAATCCTCGTCTGGAAGCGAAGTTACATCGATCGTTTGAATCTCGGCAGAGGTTAATCTTCGGATCTCATCCAGATAAAAGATGCAGGAGCTCATCTTACATTCAATGAACAGATAACGCTGCTTCCGTTTTTGGCGCTGGCCAAACAATTGCACATAAGCAAATCCGGACAGCAGCAGGTCATCGATTACAAAATTTGATTCGTGAGCCTCATCAATCATTTGCTCCACAAAAGAAAAATGAGGATGGTTGGCTTTGAAACGGGTGATTTCTTCTTCTCCGGCAACTTGCGTTCCCCGACCCTTCTGCATCAGAAGAAGTCCGTCTTCTTTCAATTGGGTATACACGCTTTGAATGGTATTGCGGTTAATCGATAGCTGTTCAGCCAACTGATTGGTGGAGGGAAGTGTATCACCCGGATTTAGCAGACCTTTCCCTATAAGCCATTTGATTTGTTCTTTGAGCTGTATATGAATAGGCAAGGGGAAATCGGCATCGATATTAAAGAGCAAGCCTGAAGCTTCCATCTTGAACGACCTGCTTTCTTGGTGGGTTGTCTATTAATTTAGATATGTACAGCTTAATGAAGTAGCGGATAAAAATCAAGCATTCATACCCAGTTACAGTCTGACAGGGGTAGCTTGACACATAATATAAAACAGGATATCATTTAATTATAAATGACTAATTAACTAGTTAACTACAATAAAGGAGAGGTAAAACATGGATCAGTCAAAAACAACCTTGAAAATGGAATGGAACGGGAATAAAAGCGGAAGCGGGACAGTCGAAGCTGGATATCTCAAAACAGAAATTGCAATGCCTCAATCCTTCGGCGGCACTGGTGAAGGTACCGAGCCCAAGGAGTTGCTGGTCACTTCCGCCGCAACCTGCTTTCTGATGACGCTAGTAGGCACGCTGGAGGCGAGAAGCCTCGCTGTAGATAGCCTGAAGATGCATTCGGAAGCAAGTGTCTCCAAAGAAGAGGGATTCAAGATCACCCACTACCCGGCAATTGTGCTCCCTGCCGGTGCAACTGAGGAACAGATACAATCCGCCGACCGGACCCTAGCAGCGGCCGACCGGAACTGCGACGTTGGGAATATGCTTAAAAAAGCCGGAGTTCAAATCGACATCAGCGGTGATGTCTCAGTGTCAAAGATCGGATAAGAGTGCACAACGTAGATTATTAAGGCGAGTGGAGAAATCATTGAATTATATTAAAGAACATTTTGAGGGAGGACATTCATTTGAGTGCAACAGCTTTGACAAGAGATACGTTTCAAGATCATATTCAATCAGGAGTTTCTTTAATTGATTTTTGGGCACCTTGGTGTGGTCCATGCCAGGTTCAGCTTCCTATTGTTGAGGAATTGGCGGATGAGTTAAAGGGGAAAGCCAACATTGCTAAAGTAAACGTCGATGAGGAGCAGGAATTGGCTGCGCAATTTAGCGTGCGCAGCATCCCAACCTTACTGCTGTTTAAAGACGGCAAACTGATTGATCAAATGGTTGGTGTGAATTCGAAGGATTCACTTAAAAATAAAATTCTGAATGCTGCAGGAAAATAACGCCTAAATACAAAAAAACTATATATTAAAAAGGAACCACTCAGCTGGTTCCTTTTTTACAATCAGGCGTTCAAGGAACCCGGAAGACCGAGTCAGGAGAAGCTCATTCAAATAATTACTGTTGCATATCGTAAATGGACATGATAATATAAATCCAATCAAATAGAGCGGACATGTCACTGGTAATGCAGGCAGGATCCATGAAGATTAACAATTTCCCTATGGGAGTTGTGTAATCTTTTGGGTTCTGCCTTTTTTGTTCGTTCTTTTTTTTAAAAAAGTATCCAAAGGGGGATTTAAGATGGATCATAAAGGGATGGCATCCGCAATCCTGAAGAATGTAGGCGGGGCAGAGAACGTCGTTCATCTGGGTCATTGTGCTACCAGACTTCGCTTCACACTGGCAAATGAAGACAAGCCCAATATGGAAGCGCTTAAAGGGGTGCCCGGCGTACTGAGCGTTGTGAAGGGCTCACAGTTCCAGGTTGTTGTGGGTAACCAAGTAATCGAAGTTTACGACGAACTGCTTAAGCTAGGGGGATTTGACAGTCAAAGTGGAAGCGCTGCAGAAAAGGGGGGGAATAAGGGGGATAAAAGCAAAAAAAAGATCGGCCCCGTCATCCTGGATTTCCTGGTTAGTGTATTCCAGCCGCTGATTCCTGCTATGGCCGGAGCTGGAATCTTGAAATCTTTACTGTTGCTGCTGGCTACATTGAATCTGGTCGACAAGACTGGACAAACGTACCTGATCCTAACCTTCATAAGCAGTTCGGTCTTCTATTTCCTTCCGATTCTGGTTGCTCTTACTGTGGCAACAAAGATGAAGGTGAATCATATCGTGGCCGCGGCTGCCATGAGCGTTCTGCTGTTCCCGGATATGACCAAGTTAATGAGCGAAGGAGCAAACTTTCTGTCATTCTCCATCACAAACGTTAACTATACGTCACAAGTATTTCCTTCCATTTTGGGTGTGCTTTTCTACGCCTGTATGGAAAAAATGTTCACCAGGATCTCGCCGAAGCCCATTCGCGTATTCTTCATCCCGATGATGGCGTTGCTGTTCACCGTTCCTGTGACTCTCTTGATCTTGGGACCTGTAGGCTTTACACTGGGGACCTATCTGACAACTGCCGTTTTGTTCATATTTAATCAATTTGGCTGGGTAGCCGTAGGACTCCTGGCAGCCATCTTGCCATTTATGATAGCAACCGGAATGCATAAAGCCATGACTCCTTACGTTGTTAACTCGGTTACTTCGACCGGCAAAGAATTCCTCATGCTGCCCGCTCTGCTGGCGCACAATATGGCCGAAAGTGCCGCTTGTTTCGCGGTCGCGATCCGAACGAAGAACTCGGGGCTTCGGGCGCTGGCCATTTCTTCGGGAATCTCTGCCATATTCGGAATCTCGGAACCTGCGCTTTACGGAATTACTCTGCAGAAGAAGCGTGTATTGATCAGCATTGTCATTTCCTGTTTTGTAGGCGGCGCGACGCTGGGATTGTTTAGTGTAGCCGGTTCGACGGTCGTCAGCCCGAGTCTGGCGAGTATCTCAATGTTTATCAATCCGGACAACGGAAGAAACTTCATGTACGCTATCAGCGGTCTGTTCGTCTCCTATGTACTGTCGTTCGTCCTCACGCTCATTCTGTGGAAAGAAGAGATAGAAAAGTCCGGCGAACGGCCGGGTAAAAACGTACAACAGACAGCGGATACATCCGGTTTAGATGTTGTGGTGGGCGAAGGGATCGGTTTGAAGCAGCCGGTACCCGGCACGGTAATTCCCCTCTCAGAAGTGAAAGACGAAGTGTTTTCGTCAAAAGCCATGGGAGACGGAATTGCGGTTGTACCTTCAAAAGGAGAATTGTACGCGCCAGCGGACGGCACAATCCAGATCGTATATCGTACCCAGCATGCGCTGGCAATGTTAGTCGGCGGTGGAGTAGAGCTGCTGTTTCATATCGGGATCGACACCGTCAAGCTTCGCGGTCAACACTTCGAAACGCTGGTGAAGGCCGGAGACGAAGTCAAGGCCGGGGACCTGCTAATGAGATTTAATGTAGAAGGCATTATTGAAGCGGGATACGATCCGGTTGCCATCACGATAGTTACGAATAAAGATCAGTATGTGGTGACAAAAGCGGATGCGGAGCAGATAGAGCGAGGGACTTTGATGCTCGTCACTCCTGTTATCAATTAAACGGAGGCGAAGAAGAATGAGTCAGGCATTTCCAGAACACTTCTTGTGGGGAGGAGCGACGGCGGCGAATCAATGCGAAGGGGGCTATAACGAAGACGGCAAGGGTTTGAGCACGGCAGACATCATGACGGCGGGCAGCCACGATGTGCAGAGGGAGATTACCAAGGAAGTTATCAAGGGCAGATACTATCCGAGTCATCTTGCAATCGACCATTACCACCGGTTCGAGGAAGATATCGCCCTTTTTGCGGAAATGGGATTTAAATGTTACCGGATGTCGATTAACTGGACTCGTATCTTCCCACAAGGCGATGAGAAAGAACCGAACGAAGCAGGATTGCGGTACTACGATAAGGTGTTCGAAGCCTGCCAGAAGCACGGGATCGAGCCTCTGGTTACCCTTTCTCACTTCGAAACGCCACTCGGTCTGTTGAAATACGGGTCTTGGACGGATCGTCGGGTCGTCGATTTTTACCTGAATTATAGTGAAGTCATGTTTAAACGGTATAAAGGAAAAGTGAAGTATTGGATTACTTTCAATGAAATTAATGTCATGTCTACTAAGTCATGGATGGCTGGAGGCATTGATTCTGATGACGAGCAGGTAAGAATGACAGCGGCCTATCACCAGTTTTTGGCCAGTGCCAAGGCTGTGCAGATGGCCCATCAAATCGATCCTGAAAATAAGGTAGGCATGATGTACGCAGGGCACTTCTCTTATCCGAACAGCTGCGATCCTGAAGATGTACAGGCGAACGACGACTTTATGCACAAGATGTTATTTTACTGCGACGTTCAGTGCCGGGGCTATTATCCCGCTTACAAATTAAAGGAATTCGAGCGCGAAGGAATAGTGCTCCCTACTCAAGATGGTGATACCGAAGAGTTGGTGAGAGGGAAAGTCGACTTTCTCTCTTACAGCTACTACCTGACACATGTCGTAGGCAAGGAAACCGATCTCGTGATGAAGGGATTGAACGGAGTGAAGACCGGCTATAATAATCCCTATCTTCCGACGACCGAATGGGGGTGGACAATCAACCCGATGGGACTTCGTTACTCCCTAAATCTATTGTATGATCGCTACCAGATTCCGCTAATGATTGTCGAGAACGGCATGGGGGCAGTTGACCGTTTGGAAGAAGATGGTACGGTGCACGACGACTATCGGATCAATTACTTGAGAGAACATATTCAAGAAATGAAGAAAGCGATCAACGTGGACGGTGTGCCGGTCTTAGGGTATACGATGTGGTCTCCGGTTGATATCATTTCCGCAAGTACGGGTGAAATGAAGAAAAGGTACGGGTTGATCTACGTCGACGTCGATGACCAAGGGGAAGGCACCTATAAACGCGTACGGAAAGACTCTTTTTACTGGTATAAAAAGGTCATCTTATCAAATGGGGAGTACTTAGAGTAGCCAGGACATAGTTTTTCATAAGAAGGTGGGAACAATGCTTAAGCTTAAAAAAGCGTTGAATTCGAGTGTGATATTGGTAGAGGATCAGAACGGAAAAGAATTTATATTGTTCGGTAAGGGAATTGGCTATGGGAAAAAAGCAGGAACGTTCGTTGAAGAAGACCAGGCTCACCAGATTTTCATTCCCGTTGAGCATAATAAAGTCAAAGAGCTGCTTGGTGTACTGGATACCATTCCTCCTGTAATTGTCGAACTGACTCAGCAAATCGTCGGGCATGCTGAGGTGCAGTTGAAAACGAAACTAAGTACGAGTATATATTTCACGCTGATGGACCATTTGAATTTCGCCGTGGAACGAACACGGAAAGGGATTAATATTACCAATAAAGTGTATTGGGAAATCAAGAATTATTACCCGAATGAATTTCAAATTGGCATGTACGCTCTAAAATTGGTAAATGAAAAACTTGAAGTTGAGTTCCCGGTCGAAGAAGCCGCCAACATCGCTTTCCACCTGATCAATGCGCAAAGTGACCAGTCGGATTCCGGGAACGGCATGAGGTATGCCAAGATGATTGGAAGCATCGTGAATTTGGTGCGCTACAATTTTCATATCGATCTGGATTCGGACAATATTCATTACTCAAGATTCATCACACACGTCAAATTTTTCGTCGAACGATTCTACTCGGACCAGATGCTTAACGACAGCGACAACGCCTTGTTCGAGCAGATTGCAGGTCTTTATCCGCAGGTTATGCTCGGCGCCTTGAAGATCAAGGAGTACATTGAACAGGTGTACGGCAAAACAATTCCGAACGAGGAACTGGCGTACCTTGCTGTTCATATCCAAAGATTGACGAGATACAATCTGATTGAATAGAAAAATCAATTGTTAAACTACAGAATTAGTTAATAAGAGATTAATCGGCGACCTGCTCCTCAGAGTATTTTACTGGGATGGGTCGCCAATTTTTGGATTGGAGACGATTCGTCTAGGTTGACAAATGGTATGCAACAGGATACTATTTAGACATGATTGACTAATTAACTAGTTAACTGTTATCGAGGGGGCGTAGATCATGGATCATTCCAAAATAAAGAAGAATGACTTCAATACGCAGACCGGAGCTGCGACGCTATGAAAGAAGTATATGAACTGACTGCGATTCGGGAAATCGAGGATTTTCTTCAACAACATGAGCTGAGCTTCTTATATATATCCAAGCCCGATTGCAGCACCTGCCATGCTTTACTGCCCAAACTCAAAGAGCTTTTGTCCCATTATCCACTTATCCGTTTAGGGCATATCGATGCCAGCACAGTCGAAGAGGTTGCGGGGAAATTTCTGATCCTGAGCGCCCCGGTGATGCTCTTGATTATCGAACAGAAAGAGTATTTGAGGGAAGACCGTTTTGTCCGGTTTGAGGAATTAAAACGGAAATTAGATCAGCTTTACGAAGCATACACTCAATAAAGCACTAATCTAAAGCTGGCACTCATTCATATGGAGCCGGCTTCGTTTCATGGTGATATGTTAATAAACTAAAATAAGAAAGGAATACCATATGACAATGGTATATATTTTAACCGGACTGTTTGGTTTGTGGTTATTAATCCAATTGTGGCCTCTGCGAGCACTTACTTTTATCAGAAGTGAAGAGTGGGATCCATTCCGTAAACGCTGGGAAAATGTGAAAATTCTGGATGTTAGAGATGCAAGTGAATATTCGATTCGACATATTCCGGGCTCGATAAATATATCCATTGGCAGATTACCGTTCCTGTGGAGCAAAAATCTTGCACCGAATGATGAAGTGATTATATTTTCCAGCAGTTGGGTTCAGGGAAAGAAAGCTGCACGAATTTTGGCGCGTCGCGGATTCCAGGATTTGTATGCCGTTAGAAGCTGTTATCTCACAATGACTATTGGTGATATCTCGAACAATAACGATTACAGATCCGGTTACTGCAAATAAAAAGCAAGCTGTAGCTTCTTCAATAAGTGTCGTTTCGAATCCTAGCTCCACTGTAGCTCTGACTGTGGCATCAATACACAATTTGAGTCATCATACCTACAAGATAAACTTGGTCACTCCATTTTCTCTTAATTTGTTTTCTAACGCGGTCTTGAAAAAGCTGTTAGTTTGGCAGAAAGAAGCGACACTGCATCAGAAGCAATATGCTGGACATGATAAATATTGTCTTTATTATTCTGTCTAAACCATTGAAGAACTTTAGCGCGTTAGTTGCTGCTTCTACAGGGACGCTCAATGTGCATAAATTCAAGGTGAAAGGAATAGGGTATGGAATTTGATAACATTGATTTTCTCATCCTTCAGTTGTTAACCGAAAATTCACGTATTCAATGGAAAGACTTGGGGCAACAAATTCATTTGACTGGACAAGCAGTAGGAAGACGTATTAGAAAACTTGAGGATAACGGTATAATTAAAGCCTACTCCATAATTATAGATGAGATGAAACTAGGACTTGCTTATACGGGGTTTCTCATTATCAATATGAAAGAAGCTAACCACAATTCTTTTTTACGTTATATTGATAAACGAAACGAAGTGGTAGAAGCTCATCGGATATCGGGGGGAGGATGTTACCATTTAAAAATAAAAGTAACTTCCCAGGAAAATTTAAATCTCTTTCTTGAACAAATTCTCTATTACGGAAATTATACCTTGAGTATATCTGTACAAGAGGTTAAACAACGCAACCCGTTAAGTGCCAAATTACTTTAAGTGATGTACAGCGAGTGCTTAACAAAGAAACAATGGCGCGAGGAGGCTGAACAGAGCAGAGATACCTCCACGTACGGAAGGCATCTCTGCTCTGTTATTTGACCTGAATCTTAGTTCTGCCAGTCTACCGTTACTGTGCCTACGCCACTGGCCGGTGTGGTATACGTATGGTTGTTACCGCCTTCCCATGTGAATGTGCTGCCGTTAATCTTCAGGAACTTGAACTGCAGCGCAGTTCCTGCCGGAACACTGACATCGAAGTACCATGTCGGATAAGAGGCTTCAACGACATTGTACATCGGGCCGATGGCTGCCGAAGGGGTCCAGGAGCCAAGCTCGGCAACATTGCCGGCCAGGTAGACTGTAGTCCCCAAAGCGGTAGTAGCATTGTTGACTTTGAACCGAACAGTCACCTGGTCGGCAGTCAAGACAATGAAATTGCCGAAGCTGTTGCTGGTAACGCCTCCAGCTGTTTTGACAGAAACGCTAGTAGTGCCTGCTGCAACAGCGGGGATTTTCACCTGAATCTGGCTATCTTCCCAGCTCACAATATTAGCACCCGTAACCGCTGTCGTGCCGAAATAAACTGTGCCCGCACTGGAGCCGAAGCCGCGTCCGTCGATGGTAACTGTGTTGCCCGGTTTACCCATAGTCGGCCCTACATTAGCGACGGAAGGAATGGTCTCAGAAGCAGTATACTGCCAGACGGCCGTTCCTCCGGCGGCGAGTGTGAAATTCGTTACAGCTCCGGTGGAGCTTGCGGTAATTGAATTGCCACTCAACAGGCCGCCGAGCACATCTGTGTAAGTTCCTGCCGGAAGCGAAGACAGCAGGCCGGTGATAGGGTAGGATTGCGTTGTATTACGGTTAATCGCTACAAGGGCAACGCTTTTTCCAAATTTGCGTTCAAAGATATACACATCGTCGTTGACCCAGCGCTGAGTTGTCGAGCCGTAAGCGAGCGCAGGATTGGACTTGCGCAGCGGCGCCAATGCCTTAATCAACTTGTAGGCGTTTGTGTTGGTATCGAAGGCAGTCATCATCGCCCGGTTATTCGGATCACCTACACCTGTCATTTACTGCTCAGTGCCGTAGTAAATCGCGGGCACACCGCGCGAGGTCAGCGTAAGCGCCAGAACTTGCTCGGTTGGCCGTGTGCTGGCCCCGGCTTCCTGGAACCGGTCCATATCGTGGTTGTCGATGAAGGTAACCATATTGTTGATATAATTATAGCTTGATGCAGTAGAGGACAGGATGGTATTAAGGTCGGTCATGGCCTCGCTCTTGTCTTTGAACACTTCACGCACTTCTTGCGCGTAGGCAAAATCAAGTAGATTCATGCCGCTGTTGTTGGCAAATTTGATGTTCTCGTTGCTGACCTCATCGACGCCAAGGAACCATTCACCAAACGTGAAAACAGGGTTGGCGCTGCTATAGATCGAGGAGACGTAGCTTTTTTGCCAGCCTTCGGGCATATGCTTGACCGCGTCGAAACGGATTCCGTCAACACCCATGTTCAGCCACAACTGGATCGCTTCTTTGAAGTAGGTGTCAATGGTGGTGTTGTTATGGTTGATGTCCGCGAGGTCGTAAAGATTCTTGTAGATTCCGCTCTCAATGGTGGAGAAGTCCGTACCTCCGTTATGATGGAACAGATCGTTCGAATCACTGCTGTATTTGGCCAGCAGTGAGCCGTTATTGTAAAGCGCACCGTTCTCGGCAAAGCTGGCGTCTGTTGAAGAAGCCGGACTGGTATGATTGGGGGCAAAATCGATAATAACTTTAATATTGTTGGCATGAGCCGTTGTTATAAGATTCTGAAAATCGCTGAAGCTGCCGAAGGCTGCATTGGTCTTCTTGAAGTCACGGGCCCAATAGCCATGATAAGGGGCGTTGGTCACTCCTGAATAGTTAATGACCGAAGTGATATTCTCCACCGGTTGAGAGATCCAGATGGCCGTAACGCCCATGCCGGTCAAATATCCGTCGTTAATCTTGTTGATAATGCCTTGCCAATCTCCGCCAAAATACAGCTTCAAATTGGATTTGTTCGCACTGAAGAGGGCACCGGTCGGATTATTGGCCGTGTTGCCGTCCACGAACCGGTCGGTAACAATCTGGTAGATAACATCAGTGCTGTAGTTGAGTTTGTTAGTAACGCTGGTATCCGGCGCTGCCGAAGCAGGTAACGCAGTGCCAAGAATCAGGCTGAACGAAAGTACTGCGGTTGTGATTAATCTACTATAAGGTTTCATCAGTTTTCTCCTTTCAGGATATGCTGCAATTATTGCTCAAAACTGGCTGGCTCGGCTTGCAGCGGTTGCGCATCCGCGGAAGAGTCCAAGCACTTCAGATAAAGGGACAAACGTTTGCATAAAGTGGGGAAACCGGTTTCATGAACAAAATACCACTGAATCTGCTGTTAGTCAATATATATATATAATGGTGAATAATAGAATATGAATTGTCGTCGCCTGAACCCTTGTTGGTTCAGGCTTTTTTTAGTTTTTTAACCATCTCTCCGAACTAGTTTAACCCTCCCCCCCCTTATCCACTTGCATAGTTAAAGGATTTTGAGTCGATATCTTACCATACATGTAAGAAATTTGTTGTCTATTCTCCAGCGCTATCAGGATTTTTCATCGCCTCCTGCTCGCGGTAGGCAGAGGGAGTCAGGCCATACTTTTTCTTGAACAGCGTGGAGAAGTAAGTGATATTGTACATGCCTACCGATTCACTGATTTTGGCGGCAGTCTCATGGGTGGAAGCAAGCAAATCCTTTGCTTTCTCCAGCCTGGTGTGGTTCAGGTATTCACTGAATGATTGCCGGGTTGCTCCTTTGAACAGCTTTCCCAGATAGCTTGGCGACAGGCCGGCGATGCTGGACACCAGCTCCAGGGATAAGTTCGGCTCGGCATAATGCTCCTGGATGTAATTCTGCACCTTTTCAATGATAATATTGTGTTTCTGGGCATTCATCCAGAGATTCTTCTCTTCGATTAATGCGCAGATATTGAAACAATAGCGAATGAAAGTATCCCTGATTTCCGTCAGATGTTCGGCGGATTCAATATCGGTCACCGCATCCAGATACTCGTTGAAATTCGAATCCGGCACATGCTGCAAATAGTCAAAGTGTTTGAGCAAGGACAGCATGAGCTGGATGCTGTAGGTAATGATCTGATTGATTGAACCATTTGAGATTTGTTCTACGAATTGTCCGATGGCATCGCGGATAGGCTCCGGCTTGCCGGACTGCACAGTATCGATTAACTTCTTCTCGTAGGCGCTGGGATAGCTCAAGACCGTCATCAGATGGGGCCGCGTCGCTATGGCATCCAGAACCGATTCTTTCCCGTAGATCAGCCGATATTTAACATACTGCTGCGCCGAAGTATAGGAGGAAGGGATATTCCTCCTGCCATAGCTTATATCCCCTACGCCGATAGATACCGTCACTTTGAAGTAACGGTTCAGAAAGCTCTGAATATTGCGCAAGGCGGGTTTGAGTTCCTCCGGCGTTTGGTTTTTCGCGCACTGAAGGATCATGGCGGTTTCATTCTCCCCCATATTCAAGTAATCACATGCCCCGATATGCTCCAGCATCTCTTTTGCAATATTGCCAAGGGCGAAGCACAGCAGCAGCGGCTGCTGTTCCGCCTCCATCCTCCCTTTTCCCGGCTCCAGCTCATTGATTTTGAATACCAACACGCAAAAATAAGGCCCGGACACTTTCTCATCGATATCCCGAATTAGTTCGCCCGGAACTGAGCATTCCAGCGGATGACCCCGGAGCAATGAATGCAGATAATGCTCACGGATGGTTCGGTAAGAGCGGTTGATCACGAACTGCATCGATTTATCCCGTTCCTCCAATGAATGGAAGATCTCGGCCATCATCTTATATTCATCGATGAACGGCGAACCGGAGACCGGAGAATCCGTGTCCGGCATGATCTTCTCAAACAGCGTCGATAACGGCCTGTAAATACTCTTGGTCAGAAAAATAGAGATCAGCAGACCTGTCAGTACGATCCCGGCCGTCACAAGCAGCGTAACACTGCGGAGCCGGTCAATGTTAGAGATGAGCCCGGAGTAAG
This sequence comes from Paenibacillus albidus, assembly GCF_014644435.1. Classification (GTDB taxonomy): domain Bacteria; phylum Bacillota; class Bacilli; order Paenibacillales; family Paenibacillaceae; genus Paenibacillus_AQ; species Paenibacillus_AQ albidus. The sequence continues at coordinate 124,317 of NZ_BMKR01000005.1, forward strand.
GGGAAGCGCTTACAAAATACCAGTCCATTTCCTCCGACTTCACATAAGTGACCAGATGCTTTTTATTATGAATATTTGCTGTGAAGCTGTTCTCCTCCTTGTCCTGATTCAGAATTTGCTGCACATACTGTTCCTCTGACAAATCTTCCAGGAACAAATTTGAATCGGTATGGGAGAGGACTTTGCCCTCGTTGTTGATGACGAAAACGTTGCTCGCGGCATCCGCTTTGCTGATCTTGCGGATCGTCGTCAGAATTGACTTCTCTTCCACATTGATATAGATAAGCGGGTTGTCGGAGGTTTGAAATGAAAAATCCGGGTACAGCAGAAAGGTTAGAAGCTGCAGTGGCGCATCGTTGTTACGGCCGGCAATGGTCAGGCTACGCGGATAGAATTCCATGTAACGCTCCGCGCTGAGGGCGGTGAGCGAGGAGTCGAATGGAAGCCCGGCTGTATCGACTGTTGTTCCCGTAGAAGGCCGGTAGATCCCAATGCTGTGAATATAAGGATAAACACTTGTGATCTGATACATCTGTTGAAAAATATGATAATTGTTTATCTTGTCCTCTACCGTGTCGTTCAGGAACGAGATGATCTCCGGCTGGATGAGCAATGCATTGCCGATTGTCATGACTTGGTTATAGACCACATCCGAGGCGTAAGTGATTTGGGACAATATAGCTTTGGAATTGCGGTCTATCTCCTTGACGGCACTTCTGGAGAAGAGATAGAAGAGGACACCAGACAGCAGGCTGACGGTTAGAAGAACAAGCAGGAAATATGAGATTGTAAGTTTTTGAAACGCCTTGTACCGAACAAGCCGATTCATGGTGGTCCGCATGAAGAATTCCTCCCAATCCTGCTAATATAATCTCTTTACTTTAGGACATAATCGGCTAAAAAGGTACTCCATCACGCAAAAATGAAAGCCAGTTCGTTTATTTGGAAGCTTTGTGCCGCATTGTGGAAGGGTTCTCCGGATTTTAAAATAGACAGCCGCTGGGCGCTCCGACTAATCTGGAAACATAACATCGGCTGCTGGTGTGAAGCGGTAGGCGGCATTCATAACTAAGGGGAGGAACAGAAATTGGAAAAGAAACGGCGACGGGGATTCGATATGCTGTCCGACATTCGCAGAAACGGTACGTCTTATATACTGGTTCTGCCTGCGATGGCCTACACCTTTATTTTTGGGTATATGACGTATCCGTATATGCTCATTGCTTTCCAGCGATTCAATTATGCAAAGGGAATATTCCATAGCGAGTGGGTAGGATTAAAGAACTTCGAATTCTTCTTCCGGTCGAACAAGGCGTTTACGGTCACCTTTAACACCATCTTTCTAAATTTGCTCTTTATCGTCTTCGGCACGCTGACGGCGCTGGCGATTTCACTGATCCTGAACGAGCTACGCAAGAAGCTGTTCGTTAAGATCAGCCAATCGATGATGCTGTTTCCGAACTTCATATCCTGGATCGTCATCAGCTATGTGCTGTACGCGTTTTTTTCAATGGATATGGGGATCGTGAACAAATTGCTGAACCAGTTCGGCATTGCCTCGGTCAACTGGTACACTGAGCAGCATGCATGGCCGGCTATTCTTACCGTCATGCATGTGTGGAAGGGCGCCGGGATGAGCGCCATTATTTATCTGGCTACCATTACCGGAATCGATGAGACTTTGTATGAAGCTGCCGAGATTGACGGGGCCAACCGGTGGCAGATGTGCATGCGCATTACGATTCCGTTGATGATGCCTACGGTGGTTATACTGACGCTGCTCTCGGTCGGCAAAATCATGTACGGCGATTTTGGGATGATCTACGCCTTGATCGGCGACAATGGCACCTTGTATTCGACCACGGACATCATTGATACGTATGTATTCCGCTCTTTGCGTCAGATTGGTGATCCTTCCGAGGCAATGGCCGTCGGACTGTTCCAGTCCGTCGTCGGATTTATCCTTGTCTTCGGTACGAATGCCATTACCCGCAAATTTTTCAAAGACGGCGCGTTGTATTAAAATCCGGTTCCGGCAATAGCTTACCGAGGAAAGATTTTAGGAGGAATAGAAATGAAGGCGTTTTCAATCGGCAAGACGGTCATGTATGCTCTGATTACGATTTATTCGGCGCTTTCTTTGCTTCCGATGCTGCTGGTGCTGATGATCTCAGTCACGGATGAGGATGCCATATTGAAGAACGGCTACAGCCTTTTCCCGGAGGAGTTCTCCCTGTATGCCTATAAGCTGATCTTTACGGGCGGCTCCCAAGTCATGCAGAGCTACGGAATCTCCATCTTTGTCACGATCGTCGGCACGGTGCTGGCGGTTCTGATTACTTCCATGGCCGGCTATACCCTGGCGAACAAAAATGTGAAATACCGCAATCTGCTGGCACTCTATTTCTTTATCACCATGATTTTTTCCGCTGGGATTGTGCCCTGGTATCTGATGAACCGGTCGCTCGGATTGACCAACAATATCCTCGCTCTGATCATTCCGTCGCTGCTGTTCAGCCCGTTCAACCTCTTCCTTGTGCGCAATTTCATGAACGGGATACCCGACTCACTGCGGGAGTCGGCGACCATAGACGGGGCCAGCGATATTACGATTGCCTTCAGGATCTATCTTCCGTTATGCAAGCCGGTATTGGCGACGATTGCGCTCTTCTACGGACTTGATTACTGGAACAATTGGTGGAATGCGATCATGCTGATTGACGGCAAGGATTTGTACCCGCTGCAATTTATGCTCCTGCAGATGCAATCGGAGATCAGCATGCTGAACGAGATGACGATGCTGGCCGGAACAAGCGATATCACGCTTCCTTCGGAATCGGTCAAGATGGCGACGGCGATCGTGACGATCGGGCCGATCATATTTCTGTATCCTTTCTTGCAGAAGTATTTTGTCAAAGGTCTGGTAATTGGTTCGGTCAAAGGCTGATATCATCCCTTCGGGGTTAACATAAATAAAGCACTATAGAAGGAGGTCCATTTTTTATGAAAAAATATTACGTAATTCTATTAGCTGTGGTGCTTGTCCTTTCGACACTGGTTGGATGCAGCAAGGATTCTAATTCAACCAACACCGCGGATAAGGAAAACAACTCTTCAGTTCCGAAGCCGGAGAATAACGGCAAGCCAGCAGAGACGGTTAAAATCAAATATTTGGTTCCCGGCACGGAGCCGAAAGACTACAAGGAAGTGTTCCAAAAGGTCAATGAGAAGCTGGCTCTGGACGGTGTCGGCGTTGAGGTAGAGAAAATCTACATTCCGTGGGATGCGTGGGATCAGAAGCTGAACCTGATGCTGTCCACTGGCGAAGATTTCGACCTGTTCCACGTCATGCAGGACCGTACGCCGTTCTCCAGCTACTATAATCGCGGTGCATTGGCGGATATCACGGATGCGATCGGAAAGTATGGAGAAAATCTGAAGAAATATATTCCGGACGATATCTTCGACGGGGCTAAAATCGATGGCAACTATTATGCCGCTCCATCTTATTGGGTTGAAATGGCGAGTGAAGGTGAGTTCAATATTCGCCGCGACATTCTCCGCGAGAACAATCTCGAAGAGCCGACTACTCCGGCTGAATTGATCAGCACTTGGGAGATTGTCATGAAGAACTGGAAGGGAAGCAACAAGCCCTATTTGGGCACACGGGCGGACTTTGACCCAATCTACCTGCATACGTCCATCCTGCACCGGACTTATGACACCTTCCCGTTCACGGTGAAGGATAAGTTCTTCTATGTGAATCAAAGCGGCGAGGTCAAGTCTTGGATTGAGACCGAGGAATTCAAGAAGGATGCGTCCTTCATGCGCGAGCTATACACAAAGGGAATTACCAATCCCGATATCTTGGTCATGAAGCAGGAGCAGGTAGATGCGCAACTCGACAGCGGTGAATGGTTCGTCCGCCTGGGAACCGGCGGAAGCTTGAGCGGACTCAAGAAGTACAATCCAGAGGCCACTGTAAACGATATCGGTGTTGTGTGGTTTAACCCGGAGAAAGAATATCTGCGTCCGCTCACCTTCAAAAACGGGAATGCCGTACCGGTGAACAGCAAACATCCGGAAGCGGCCGTCAAATTCTTGGATTGGATGCTGGCAAGTCAAGAGAACTATGATCTGGTTCAATATGGCATCGAGGGCAAGCACTACACCAAGGACGGCGAGAAGGACTTTAAGCCGATCAAAGATCCGAATAACAATAATAATCCGGGGTATAGAGGATCTGATTCGCAAAACGGTAACGTAAACTTCATGCGTTTTGACTTGGAGAATAGCATTCCCGAAAACAACAAAGTCTTGTTTGAGCCAAATCCGAATGCGGTCAACAGTATCGCGGCGAACTTTATTTTTGACCCGACGAATGTAAGGGCCGAGTACACCAACATTTTGTCGGAAGCTTCGGCAAGCATCACTCCGATTTATATGGGCGTCCTAGAATACGATAAGGCCTTCCCGGCCGCACTGGAAAAAATGAGGAAAGCCGGTTTAGATAAGGTGGTTACGGAATACCAGAAGCAGTTCCAGGAATATCAGGCTTCTCTTAAATAAACGAGTCGAAAACAAAAGGAAGGGGTGGAGAAATTTGACCCTGCAGAAGCAAAGAATTGAATTTGAAGCGGCAAAAAAGATATATGAGAGTGCAACCTTGAAATTTCATGGTGTGGACGGTTTTGATGTCTACAATATTTCGATCCCATTCAAACGGGACGGGAAGCGCTATTTGTTCGGACGGGTAGAACACCGCGAGGAATGGGCCCGCTCTTGGGTCCGACTGTTCGAGGAAGCGGGACAGGATGAATGGACCGTGGTGAAAGATAGCATGATCTATACTCTGGAGGATCCTTACATCAGTGAGATTGGTGATGAGCTTGTCATGGGCGGGACTCATGTGCAATATCAGAGTGGAAGATACAGTACGTTTTTCGGCTATTTCTTCCGGGGCACCGATCTCCACAATTTGTACTACTTCACAACCGGGCCTAACAAAATGAAGGATATCCGCCTTGTTCCGTTGTCGGACGGCAAGATCGGCGTCTTCTCGCGTCCGCGCAGCACCGAGATGAGAGGTAAATACGGGAGCGAATCCATGATCGGCTTCACAGTTATTGACAGACTGGAAGAGTTGACTGCGGACGTCATCGAGAACGCATCTTACATTCACGGCATTTTCGGGAAAGGCGAATGGGGAGGCGTCAATCAGGCTTATCTGCTAGATAGTGGTAAAATCGGTATCATTGGACACATTTGCTACCAGGATAAGGATGAGATTGGAGGAGAAGTGAAGGTGTACCTGAACATGGCCTTCGTCTTCGATCCAACAACCCGAGAGTCATCTGACCTTCGTCTGATCGGAAGTCGTCCCTGCTACCTGCCGGGACCTGCCAAGGCACCGTATTTAGTCGACTGCGTCTTTTCTTCCGGCATTGTGATGCGCCCGGACGGCAAGGCCGATCTTTACAGCGGCATTGGCGATTGCCAAGCAGGGCGTATTACGATCGACTATCCGTTCGCAGGACATGGGCGTCTAGGAGGATGTCGATAGATGAAAACCACCAATATGCCCATCATCGGAGCACTGGAGTCCAGCCTGCTCATTCGCCGTCATCCGGCTAATCCCGTGCTGGACGCTGCCCGTGTGCCGTATCCCACCGCGCTTGTCTTCAATGCAGGCGTCGCCAAGTTCGGTGGCCGTTACGTCATGGTATTCCGCAACGACTACGGCTCCCTGGAGAAGCAGACCATCGAGCCGTCTCACACGACGGATCTCGGTATCGCTTTCAGCAACGATGGCATTCACTGGACGGCAGGGCCGAAGCCGATCTTCAAGCTGCGCGACGAAGAGATCATACGTGCCTACGATCCGCGTCTGACGGTCATCGACGGTCGTTGCTACATGTGCTTCGCCGTAGATACACAGCACGGCATCCGGGGAGGTATCGCAGTGACGGACGATTTTGAATCCTTCGACATATTGAGCTTGTCTACACCGGACTTGCGAAATATGGTGTTGTTCCCGGAGCGAATCGGCGGCAACTTCGTCCGGCTGGAACGGCCGTTCACCGTGTACAGCCGCGGCGGAGTTGACCGGTTCGATACCTGGATCTCGGAGTCGCCGGATCTGATCTATTGGGGCCGTTCCGAGCTGCTGCTGGCGGTGGAGCAGGTGCCGTTCGCCAATGACAAGATCGGCCCGGCGGCACCACCCGTAAAGACGAGTAAGGGTTGGCTCACCACGTTCCATGCAGTGGATATCGATCCCGCCAGAGGGAAGAACGGCTGGGAGCCGTCCTGGAAGAAGCGGTACACGGCCGGCATTATGCTGCTTGATCTTGACAATCCGAAGAAGATCCTCGGCATGAGCGCATCGCCGCTGCTTGCGCCTGAAGCACCTTATGAGACGGACGGGGGCTTCCGCAATGACGTCATTTTCCCCGGCGGCATGGTGCTGGAGGAGGACGGAGAAGTGAAAATCTATTACGGAGCCGCCGACACGGTGGAATGCTTGGCTACCGCCCATGTGGATGATCTGATCAGGCTTTGTCTAGGGGGGTGAGGATGGAGGAGACGGGACGGCATATCAGCGGAAGAAGGGCATTCGCACATGCTGCGCCGGCTACCTACTTGCCGATTTCGTTATGGTCGCGGAATGACCGGTTGAGCGTGGCGAGCTGAAACGGCAGGATGAGGAGATGAGCCGCGGGACTTAGCGTTTTGTTTCTGGAAGGCGCCCAGCACTTAAGCTGGCTTGGATTCATTTTCGGATGATGCGGGCTTTTGCTTAAGTGCTTTTTTCGGTTAAAATTGAAAATTTGACAACAATAACAATGTACAATGACACAAAATTACCTACATACCATTTACACAAAAAGCCGCGTTTAACGCGGTTTTTTATTATATGGATACAACTTCTTGTCCTTTCCAAACGACGACAAGAAGCTGTAGTGTTTTCCATATATGGACAAAACAATGATGTGTTTTCCGCAATAAACAGCCCGAGGCTGTGATATATAAATTCAACAATGAAGCTTACTGGGCGAGTGCATCATTCGAAACCTTTCGCGATCGTTTCCAGGTACTCCTCGATGGGGACGGATCTCCGCAGCGCAAGCAAATTGTTGCCAGCCTCTCCGACGACCGTCCGGAATTGACGACTCGCGCCCGTCGCCTGAGCAGCGATGGCGTCCACGATGGTTTGCGGGTCGAACAGAGCGCCGCTCTCGGCAGCCTCGGCCATCAAGGCAGTGACCTTGTCCATCAGGCCTTCGTACGCAGTAATATTCTCGTCCTTGCTCCAGCGGATGTTGTTTTGAAAATTGTTTCCACTTGAACCGCCTTGCTCGATGAGACGCAACTCGATGTTAAGCGGCTTAAGCTCGTAATAGAGTCCTTCAGTCAAGCCTTCCAACGCAAACTTGGACATGTTGTACAGCGAACCGAGCGGAACGGCCGTCGTAAAGCCCATGAACGAGCTGATGTTGATGAACATGCCGCCGCCCATGGACCGGAAATGCGGCAAAAACTTGCGGGTGACGTTGATCGGCCCGCGGACGTTCACGGCGAACTGCCAGTCGATCGTATCTTCCTCCGCCAGCTCCAACGCCCCGTAGACGCCCATGCCGGCGTTGTTGACGACGACGTCGATCTTCCCGAATGCAGCGATCGCATCGTCGACGGCGGAGTTCACTTCCGCTAGGTTCGTGACGTCGAGCTTGAACAGCTTGATATTGTCGTAAGCGGTGAGTTCCGTTTCCTTCTCCGGCGTGCGCATCGTCGCGGCGACATTCCAGCCGAGCTTCGCAAAATGAATGGCCGTCAGCTTGCCGAGCCCCGTGCTGGTGCCTGTAATGAAAATCGTCTTTTTCGTAGTCATTTTATGATTTCCTCCCGATTCAATAATTTAATTCCGACCAAATTGAACGTTCATTCTACTTTGACAATGATGTATTGCGGACAATGGGTTAATCGAACTCGGAGCCCGTTGGCGGTGCAAAAATTCAATCGAACGTTCGATCTAAACTTGGCGAAAAGAAGCAGGCCGAACTTAGCCGTTCCAACCTTTTTCTTTGCTCACCGCGTTCCAGCAGGCCAAGATCGCTTGCTCAGCGACGTCGTCCGTCAGCTCCAGCATGTTCTGCTGATGGCTCTTCAAGAGATAGACGATAGAGCCGTAATGCATCTGCACCATCATGTGCGAATCAAGGGAGACGAAAAGTCCTTCTTCGACCGCCCGGCGGTACAGTTCTTCCAACGGCCCGCACCAGCCGCCCTTGTAGGCTTCCAGCTTGGACTGCTCATAAATATAAGGCGAGAACGAGTACTGCTCGATGAACCGGAATCCTTTCGGGTGCTGCTTGCCCAGCTCGATCACGCTGCGCCACGCCCGGCGGAATCGTTCCAGCACGGACTCGGCTTCATTCATGCCCTTCATGACGAACTCGCCGTTGAACAGCACTATGGCTTTGTACAGCTCGTTGATGATGTCTTCCTTGCTGCTGAAGTAGTGATAAATGTTCCCGGTCGAGACGCCGGAATCCTTCGCGATCAATGACATCGACGTCGCTTGCAGCTCGCGGTCGATAATCAGGTGCAGCGTCGTCTCCAAGACGGCCTTCTGTACTTTGTTGTAGCGCTCGAACATCGGCATGCAAGCCTCCTTTCCTCGGATTAGATCGAATGATCGTTCTAATCGTACTGTAGAGCGCCGCCTTTGTCAACCCTTCAGCGGCGAGACGGTTCCAGATGCTAATCATGGCTTCTTGTTTCAATCCCCGCTATGAACAAATACAAGCATGAATTTACGGTTGTACCCGCCAACGAAAGCCAAGAGACCCTTGATTATGTGAATCAAATTTTAAAAAAAGAACGTGATATTGAGTTTTCGGCCAAGCCTTTAGAAACGTCGCGTTTTCAAGTGGAAAATATTCAATTTGCCTACGTCTTTTACGAAGACGATCTTGCAGTCAATGTCATGTATACAGTGGATGACCCCAAGAAACGGGCCGTTGGGTTCAAGCTTTCTGAGGGGATGGAGATTTATTAAAGTAGGAAAATGCGCATTTTGCTTGGTAATAGGAATACTTGTCAGGAGAGAAAATATAGTTCATGGAGGATCCGCGCATAGCTCGTTTTCCTTTTTAAGGGACAAAGTTCTTGTCTTATGCCCGTGACATGAACTTGGTCCCTTTGGAGGACAAGAAAGATAGGCTTAATGCCCGACTTAAATTCCGCGATCGCTGTTTTTTTACAAGTTTTTATAATGGTTGACGTCCCCATGCAGTATAATCTCAGCAACATCATCCGTGATATCGATTCTTGAAAGGCTAGTTGGAAGGATATCAGGCGATTTCCATAGCTGCTTGATTTCGCTTCCGGCAAAATGAGCCATCAGCATCTTGACTACAATGGTATGCGTAACAATGAGCACCGATTTCCCGGGGTGTTTCTGCAGAACTTCATTTAAGAATCCAATGGCTCTGTCATGCACTTGCGTATACGTTTCGCTATCAGTTATTGCAAACTTCTCAGGGTCATTCCAAAAAAGATTCCATTGCTCAGGAAACTGGGCCTCCACGTCAGTGTGAACGCGTCCTTCCCAAATCCCAAACCCCATTTCCATCAGTGCTTCGGAAGTTTCCAATGGTATATTCCTGTCCCCGCAAATTAATTTTGCCGTTCGCATTGCTCGGGGACTCGGACTCGTGTAGACAATGTCTAAGGGAACAGCATCCAAGGCGGTTTTTAAGCTTTCAGCCTGACGAACTCCGCGTTCTGTTAAGGGAGAATCTTCAAAACCTTGCATGCGATGCACAACGTTCCATTCCGTTTCACCGTGTCGCGTCAAATAAAGTTTTATGCTCATAAAAATGGCCTCCATCAATTTTGGCATCATTATTAACATCATTAATGGTACGTTTGAAAATAATGAAAATTCTTCATTACAGAAAATTATAACACTAAAAATAACTTGGATTGTGTGTCTTTAGTTACTGCTATATACTCCTTAGTTAAATATGCATTTATTAAATTTGTTGACACTAGGCTGCCACCTTTGGTTTAAATAACCTGCGGTATAGAAAATGAATTCGGAAAAGTCATCAACAAAATCAGGAGATGGATAAGGAATTCCCAATTGCTTGATGGCTTCTTTTGCAACAAGATGAACCATTCCGATGGCATAATTCCATTGAAGTGGCGATAGTCTTGTTGGTTCAGGCGTTTTTTAGTTTTTCAAACATAGCCAGAAAATGAAATAACATATCCCGTACGACTCACTGTGGTGGCTCGAAATGCTTTAGTCCGGTCGTTTTCAATCATGTGCTCTTTTCCTTCAAAATAAACCGGAGTTACAGTATGCTGAAAACTAATCGTTTTGTTAACGAAATTACAGTATGTTAACCTCTTGTTTTTTTTATGATAACCGATTGACATAAGAATGTTAACCGGTTATCATAAAATTGCATCAGCAATGAAAGCGTGTTCAAACAATCTAAAGTTAGGGGGAAATCACTTGAAATTGAGAAAGTATGCAAGTTTCGTTATCTGTTTAGCGTTGGTAATGGGGGTGTTGGCCGGATGTTCCAAAAGTAATTCTCCAAACAACTCTGCAAAAGAAGGAGAGGGAGAGGCGCAGACACAGCAAGCCTCCAAGGACGTCAAGCTTACGTTCTTTAATACCTCTGCAGAAGTCAATACAGTGTTTGAGGAGCTTTTTAAGAAGTATAACGAACTTCATCCGAACGTGACTATTGAATTGATTCCTACACCGATCGGTGGAGCGCAGCTCGAAAAGTTCCAATCCCTGCTGGCCTCAGGAAATCCGGCTACAATTGTCAACCTTGATGCAGGAACTATACTTCAGTATAAGGACGATTTTCTTGATTTGGAGCCAGAGAAGGCCCAATATGAAGAACTGGCCAATCCGGGTGCTATTGAAGGCGCGTTGCTGGATGGCCAATTCCTCGGTATTCCATGGACGGCCCAAGGATACGGTCTGCTGTACAACAAGCGTACGGTGGAGGAAGCCATTGGCGGAACCTTTGATCCTGCATCGGTGAAAACCCGCGACGATTTGGAAGCGCTTTTTAAGAAGATTGAAGCGGCAGGCAAGGCACCGGTGATGGTTCACGGGGCAGATTGGTCTATGGGGGCTCATTATTTAGGATTGACCTATTCTTTGCAGTCGCAGAATGTAGATGACAATCGCAAATTTGTGGAAGAACTGAAGAACGGGAAGGTCAATTTGACAGAGAATCCGCAATTTACCGGTCTGATGGATACCTTCGACTTGCTGAAGGAGTACAATGCCCGTAAAAGCGACCCGCTTGTCGCAGATTACAATCGGGACAGCGCGGATTTTGCGAAGGGGAATACGGCCTTCTACTTCATGGGTGACTGGAGCTGGGCTGTAATTGGAACGCTTGAAGATCGCGACGATGAATTCGGCATCATTCCGTTACCGATCAGCAATAACCCGGCTGATTTTGGCAACGCTCAAGTAGCTTACAGCGAACCAAAACTGTTCGCCATAGATGATTCGAAGTCAACGCCTGAGCAGCAGGAAGCAGCAAAAGCCTTTATCGAATGGATGGTAACAAGCGAAGAAGGACAAAACGCAATTATTTCCGAAATGGGGCTGTCCATGCCTTACAAGGATCTTAAGGCACAAAGTACTAACATCATTTCTAATGCCGTCAGCAAATATATAGAAGAAGGGAACATTATCAACATCGGTGTGATTAATTACTTACCACAGGATTACTGGGCAAAGACCGGAGCATCGATGCAAAAGTACCTGGTAGGAAAAATCGACCGCCAAGGACTGGCACAAGAGGTTCAAGATTACTGGAAAACGTATGCAGGGAAATAAAGGAGCATTTCATTCGTTTTAAAATGAATGGATGGGACTGAGGGGGCCCCTCAGCCCATCTTTTATTCATGAAAGGGGGCAGAACTATGAACAAAAAGTTATCGTTAAAGAACGTAGGAACATTTCTGGTTTTCGGGGGTCCCTCCATTTTTGCATTCGCCGCTGTTGTGATTATACCGTTCATCGTCGGCTTATATTTGACTTTTACGAATTGGGATGTTCGGACAGGAGACAGTAGCTTAATCGGTTTTTCGAACTACTTGGAAGTGTTTCAGGATAAAGTCTTCCTCAGCCAATTGTGGTTTACCCTTAAATATGTTTTCTTTACAGTGGTTATTGCCAATGTTTTTGCTTTTTTTATCGCGCTGGCACTGACCAGAGGGGGAAAAGGGGAACAGTGGCTGCGTACAGGCTTCTTCACTCCCAATTTGGTCGGCGGTATCGTTTTGGGATACTTATGGCAGACCTTGTTCTCACAGGTGCTGCCTTACCTGGGCAATAAATACGGATGGGAAATGTTTCAAACCTCCTGGCTGACAGACACAGGGACCGCATTCTGGGCGCTCATCATTGCAACGGCCTGGCAATTGGTCGGTTATCTGATGATCATTTACATCGCCGGCTTTACAGGTGTTCCCAATGACGTTCTGGAAGCAGCCAGCATAGACGGAGCCAACCGCTCTTCAGTTATTCGTAAAATCATACTGCCGCTTACGGTTCCCGCCATCGTCATTTGTATTTTCATTTCACTGTCCCGTTCATTCCTTACTTACGACATCAACCTTGCCTTAACCAAAGGAGGACCTTTTAATTCGACGGAGCTTGCCACTTACCATATCGTTCAAAAAGCATTTCTATCCAATCAATATGGCATCGGCCAGGCGGAAGCCGTCGTCTTGTTTGCTGTCGTAGCGATCATAGCCTTGACTCAATCTTATCTGCTCAAGAAACTGGAGGTGGAATCTTAATGAATGCTAACCAGCGCATCCTCTCTCGGCTAAAAACGGGGTTTTTGTATGTATTGCTGCTTGCATTTTTAACTCCTTTCCTGCTGATTATTATGAACTCTTTCAAGACAACGCAGCAATTCTTCGAAAGCCCCTTGTCGCTTCCTACAACGATTAATTTCCGGAACTATTCAAGTGCGTTTGACAATATGGACTTTTTACAGGGATTCATGAATTCGTTAATTATCACGGCTATTTCCGTATTTATCATCATTATTTTTTCGGCGATGACAGGATATTTATTCGTACGCTATAAATGGAAGCTCAATTCTATGCTCTTCTTCCTCATGCTGGCCTCCATGGCACTTCCTTTTCAGGTACTCATGATTCCGTTGGTGATGCTATACGGGAATATGGGGCTGCTGAATACGAAATTAACGCTGATGTTTATGTATTTGGGATTCGGGGTTCCTTTTGGCGTTTTTACCTTTCACGGATTTATCAAAGGGATTCCTTATGAACTGGAAGAATCCGCCTTTATTGAAGGCAGTTCAACGCTGAGAACTTTTTTTAGTGTCGTGCTGCCCTTGTTGAAGCCGGTATTTGTAACACTGCTTGTTTTGGACGTGCTTTGGATTTGGAATGATTATCTGCTGCCCAGTCTCGTGCTGCTGTCTCCAGACCAGAAGACGCTCCCGCTGTCGACCTATACGTTCTTTTCTTCCTATTCCGTTGATTATGCTCCATTAATGGCTGGACTCATTATGACAATCATTCCCGTGCTGATCATCTATCTGTTTTTACAAAAACAAATCATCAAAGGTATTACGGAAGGGGCTTTGAAATAAGGGAGATCCAACTAAGTAGCTGAAATACATGCAGAATTCATCTATAATTGGAATTAAAAAACAAGGTGGTTTATATGCCGAATCTTAAAGACGTCGCAAAAAAAGCGGGACTTTCTATTAATACCGTTTCTAGAGTACTTAACAATAGAGGTTATATCAGTGAAAAGACGAGGGAAAAGGTCTATCGGGTGATGAAGGAGATGAATTATCAGCCGAACGAAATGGCCCGGGCCTTGTTCAGAAAAAGATCCAATATGATCGGGCTGATCATACCGACGATCTCGCATCCTTTTTTTGCTGAACTGACTTACTATCTTGAATATTACGCGGATCATAAGGGCTATAAACTATTGTTATGTAATTCCAACCGCAACGTCTCCAAAGAAGTGGAATACATTGAGATGCTGAAAAAGAATCAAGTCGATGCAATCATCATGGGCAGTGCTGTGCTCGATGTCCAGCATTATCTTCACTTGGATCTGCCGATTGTTTCATTCGATCGCGTTATATCGGAAGATATTCCTGTTGTCACCTCGAATAATTTAGAAGGCGGTAAACTCGCTGCGAGATTATTAATCAACAAGGGCTGTCTTCATCCTGTCTTCATTTTTCGTGGAATAGACGGTCCCCAGCATCGTTCTATGCTGGCTGGCCAGAGAAGGCAGGGATATGAAGCTGAGGTGGAGAGCGCAGGAATGGAACCGTTGCAATTGCAATTGGATGCTGAAGGGAGCAAGCACATCGAGAACAACGCTGCAATCATCGCGTACTTTCAAGAGCATCCTGAAATAGACGGTGTATTCGCCAGCAGCGACGTGATTGCTGCAGAGGTCATTCATGCTTGTTATCTGCTGAAAAAAGATATTCCTTCAGAGATCAAAATTGTGGGTTACGATGACGTTCAGATCGCATCGCTGATCTCGCCGCGTCTTAGCACAGTCAGACAGCCGATTCAGGAGATGAGCGATTCTATCATTCAACTGGTTGTTAAGCAAATCGAAGGCAAAGAGGTTTCTATGGTTAACACGTTCCCGGTTACTCTTGTCGAACGTGGCACGACATAAAACCAAGCGATAGCGGCTTTCCTGCCATAGGCCGGGTCTGCCCCTTTATATCAACCGGTTGATACAAAACCTCTCTCGTTCCTCAGAACGGATGAAGAGGGCTGATCCTGGCTAGGAGGTTATGGATGGTTGTAACGATTAAAGATATTGCAGAAAAAGTAGGAGTCTCGGTCACGACCATTTCCCGTGTTCTCAACAATCGGGGGTATTTAAGTGACAGTCTGAAGAAAAAAGTAAGCGAAGCCATGGAGGAGATGAATTATCAGCCGAATGAGGTGGCACGCTCTTTACTCCGCAAGAAATCCCATATTATTGGTCTAATCCTTCCCGACATTTCCCATCCGTTCTTCGGAGAAGTGACCAAGCACATTGAGGCGTTTGCCTACGACCAAGGGTATAAGCTCATGCTGTGTAATTCCTTGCACCACAAGAAAAAAGAGAAAGAATATATTGATTTGCTGAGGGCCAGCCGGGTCGATGGCATTATAATGGGCAGTCATACGATGAGCGTGAAAGATTATATGTCAATCAACCTTCCGCTGGTAACTTTGGACCGGCAAATTTCTAAATCCATTCCTTTTATCGCCTCAGATAATTATCAGGGAGGAGTATTGGCTACCCAATTGCTGTTAAGGAAAAAATGCAGGAAAATAGCCTATCTCAGCGGTAATTTAAGGCTCAGTCTTTTAGCCAAGCAAAGGCATGACGCCTTTTTGGAACAAGTCAGCGGACAAGACGCCCAGTTCCAGTTCATAGTGAAGCAAACGGACCTGAACGGTTTTAAGTACAAAGAGTATGAGAAGTTAGTAAGCGGCTTGTTTCAGGAACATCCCGATCTCGACGGTGTATTTGCAAGCAGTGATATGCTGGCACTGCAAGTTTTGAAGCAATGCAGAAGGCTTGGCAAAGCCGTTCCCGATCAAGTCAAAGTTATAGGATACGATGGAATCTCGGTCGGGGATGCGGAGGATTTGACTACGATCGTACAGCCGATCAAGATGATGGGTGAATTGGCCGTCCGGTATCTGCTTCTGCAGATCGCTGGCGAACAGGTACCGCTTGAGACCATTCTTCCGGTCAGATTATCTGAAAAAGCAACAACTTGATTAATCGTCATGAAGGCAGACTCATTCACAAAGGAATCATAATGGAGGTAACATAGATGGATTTTATTAACCGAGTGGCTCCGGAATTAAAACAAGGAGCAGCAGAATTGCCACCGTTTCATTTGCCCGATGATCTGGATTCTGCCAGGCAAAATATTCAATTACCTGCGGAAAAGTCGGAGTTCGTTCGCATTACAGAACGGTATCTGTCCGTTAGCGATTCAAACAAAATGTTGGTCAGAATCTACGAACCGGCCCAGAGAAATGAAAATGCGCTGCCTGCTCTTCTGTGGACCCATGGTGGAGGATATGTGCTTGGCCATCCCAGTGCGGATGATGCGTTATGTGAAAGCTTTGTAAAGGCAGCCAACTGCGTCGTCGTTTCGCCCGACTACCGTCTTGCGCCTGAGCATCCGTTCCCGGCAGCGATAGAGGACAGCTACGCGGCGCTAGTGTGGCTGGCTGATATCAACAACGAGCTCAATGTTGATTTGGCCCGGATTGCAGTCGGCGGGGCGAGCGCAGGCGGAGGACTGGCCGCCGCCTTGGCATTAATGGCCAGAGATAAGGGCGGTCCTTCCCTCTGTTTCCAACTGCCGCTGTATCCGATGATTGACGATCGCAATCTTACGCTCTCCAGCCATGAGATTACGTATCCTGCGGTTTGGAACCGGGCCAATAACCTGGCCGCATGGGAGATGTATCTTGGCGGCCCTGCCGGAGGAGATATTTCTCCTTACGCGGCCCCCAGCCGCGCGGATAATCTGGCTGATCTGCCTCCCGCCTATACTTGCGTCGGACAGCTAGATCCGTTTCGCGACGAAACGATCGAATACGTCGCCCGGTTGGCTCAGGCCGGCGTCGATGTGGAATTTCATCTCTATCCCGGGGGCTATCATGGCTTTGAGCACGTCGTTCCAACAGCCGAGATTAGCCGGCGTGCCAGAACGGGCTATATCAACGCTATGGCAAGAGCCTTGAATCCGTGAGCTCTGGCTCTGTTCCCGTGATGTGCCTTTGAATTGAAAAAAGAGAACGGTTTTTTTGAAGTATTGCGTATGCAGAAGCAATAGAATGGTATATGACGAAAGGATATTCTGGTATAATCCGAATTTTGTTAAGGGGTGATTATTTTGGCTACACTGCAAATAAGCCTTCATTCGAAATGTCTGAAAAGAGAGGTAACGTTTAATGCGTTATTGCCGGTTGATCTGCCTGAAGGGTTCGGACAGCCGGTATGGTCGGGAGAACCTTTGAGGGCGGTTTATCTGCTGCACGGCTTCTCCGGGAGCCACAGCGATTGGCTGAACTTCTCGCGGATCAGGGAGTTGTCGGACAGATATCAGGTTGCGGTCTTTATGCCCGCAGGAGAAAATCACTTCTACCTGGATGATGAGAACAAGGGAGAATACTTCGGCGAATATATCGGCAGGGAGCTGGTGGACTTCACGCGCAAGCTGTTCCCGCTGTCTGCGGCGCGCGAGGATACATGGATTGGCGGTTTATCCATGGGTGGCTATGGAGCGATCCGCAACGGTCTAAAATATGCAGAGCAATTCGGCCGCATTATAGCCTTGTCATCGGCACTTATTCCTTATAGAATTGCTAACATAGCCCCGGATTACAATGACGGGATCGCCAGCTATAAATACTACACAAGCGTCTTTGGTGATCTGAGTCAGCTGCTTGGCAGTGATAAAGACCCGGAGAAGCTTGTGCTTGATGTGAAGGCGAAGGGGCTTGAACTGCCGAAGCTGTATATGGCTTGCGGGACAGAGGACTTCCTGCTGGATGTCAACCGCCGGTTCCATGATTTTCTTGAAGGTGAGAAGGCCGGACACCTTTATGAGGAATGCACGGGAGCGCACACATGGGATTTCTGGGATAAGCATATCGAAGCTGCTCTGAAGTGGGCAGTGGAAGATAGTGCCTATGTAATAAATGCTTGAATATTAACTAACTGAAAATCGCATACTTGTACGCCCCTGGGTCCGATCGAGAATGAATCGGCTCAGGGGCTTACTGAATTCCGGGGAGGAAGAAGTGGTGGTATGATTCGAACAAACAGTATCGTGTTCAAGTTTTCGGTGCAGATGACAGTTATTCTTGCCATCCTGCTGTCTATCCTTGTTCTTAGTAATATTTACTCCCTGGAGGTTGTACGAAGCAATGCACTAACAAGCTCGCGTAATACGCTTGCCATCTATCAGGCTAACATTCATAATAACTTCAACAATTTTTCCAAAGATTTAATTGAGGTGTTCGATAATAACATTGATGCCGCAGTGAATTTAGCCAACATGGATGAGAGCAGCCGATACTTCAAAGTGCAGCAGCTCAAAAATAACCTGCTGGCGAAAATGGCAAACGATTATTCCAGTGATGGCATGTTTATCAGACTTTCCGGCGAGCTCGTGCTGGAACAATTCAGCAGCCGGATTCAATCCGGGGATAAGCTCGCTCTGGTCGATTTCCTCAATATGCACAAGTTCAGCTCCGGTCCAGCAGATGAAAGTGATGAATGGAAGGTGTTCCAGATCCAGGGTGATTATTATTTGTTCAAGTACATCACCTATTCACAAGTCAGCTTTGGAACGTTAGTCAAAGCGGACACCCTGTTATCGATGGTAGACAGGGGGAGTAACGATCAGAACCGGTATGTATTGAGTAATACGCAGGGGATTATTTTATCTGCGAATAATATCGACCTGAAAGAGGCAGACACCACCTTGGGTAGCTTAACCAAAGAGTATCAGCGTAACTTCCTGATCATTTCCGAACCGATTGGAGAGTTTGGTCAGATCACAAATATGGTTGCCAAGGGAGGCCTGTTCTCGGGGTTGAAGCTTATTCAGTGGGGCATCGCCTTATTAGCGGTTCTTTCGGCTATCGTTGTACCGCTCGTGCTGAGGTTCTTAACAAGGGATGTGTTGAAGCCGATCCTTGAGTTGGTGAAGGCGGCCAAAGTGGTTGAGCAGGGGCAGCTGGAGTACCAGGTTCCTCAGGGGGTACCGTACTCCCTGGAGTTTATGAAGCTGTTCCATGCGCTCGAATCCATGGTTCGCGAAATCAAGGATTTGAAGATTCAATCCTATGAAGAACAGATCGAAATAAGCCGCGCAGAAATCAAATATCTGCAGATGCAAATCAGACCCCATTTTTTCCTGAATGCGATCTCGACGATCACCAGCTTGACGTATCAAAATAAGAATGAAGAAATACGGCGACTGATTCACTGCCTGTCGGAACATCTTCGGTATATGTTTAAGGGAGGACTTGTGGAAGTCTCGATGGAGGAAGAGATCAGGCATACCGAAAATTATATCCGGATGCAAGAAATCCGTTATCCTGACCAAGTATTCTTCATGATAGAGATCAATGATGAAGCCCGACAGGTGCCCATTCCTCAATTCATGATTCAAACCTTCGTTGAGAATACGTTCAAGCACGCAATGTTCTATAAAGAAATGCTGTCAATCTTCATAAGAGTGCGGTCAGAGACAAGAGACGGAAGCCCATTCGTCAGTATTGTGATTGAGGATAACGGAGGAGGCTTCTCTTCCGAATGGCTAAGCCAGTCGGAGGCCGAAGAGGTGACGGAGGATGGGGGCAGGGTCGGGATAGCCAATATCCGCAAAACCCTCCAGCTGCTCTACAATCGTGACGATCTGCTTAAGCTGTCCAATGCAGAGACGTCAGGCGCAAGAGTAGAAATGTGGATACCCGTAAACAAATCCGGCCAGCCAATGTTGTAGGGGGGATAATATGCGTTGTATGTTGATTGATGATGATATACCTACGGTTGAAGCCCTGCTCGGTATTGTGAACTGGGATGAATTTGGAATAACCGAAGTGCAGACCGCTCATAACATACAGGATGCGAAACAATTATTCGATAACGGCGAGCCCGATTTAATCATTTGCGATATCGAAATGCCAAGAGGCTCCGGTATTGATATGATCAAGTGGGCTAGAGACCGCCAATATGAAGGAGGTTTTATATTTTTAACCTGCCATGAGAGCTTCAGCTTCGCTTCCAAGGCGATCTCGTACGATGCCGACTCTTATCTGGTCAAGCCGCTGGATAAGCAGGAGCTGGAAGCGGCGCTGCGGAAGTCCATGGATACGCTGAAGAAAAAGATGATGATGGGTGAATACAGCAAGATGGGGCTTGCGTGGCTGAAGAACAAAGATCTGGTGGAAAGAGGATTCTGGAGTGATGTGCTGACAGCCACGCTGTCTCCCCGAATCCATCTTATTCAGAGTGAAGTGCAGAAACGTGAGTTATCCTTGTCTGTCCATACGGAATATATCCTGTTTCTCGTAAGTGTTCCACGTTCCCAGATCGAGAGAGAGTGGGACGAGAGCATCTTCCATTATGCTCTCTCTAACCTGATTTCTGAAATTCTCATCAGCCAGGTGAGCTTAGGCCGGATTATCGCCTATCAAGTCGATAATGTGTTCTACAATGCAATCCTTATCGAGAGCAAGATCGATATGAAGTGGCTGCAGGACAGCGCAGAGAATATTATTCTGATGTGCAGGCAATATTTGAAGTGTACAGCTACCTGTTACTTCAGTGAGAAGACTACGGTCTCAGGACTCTCGCAGATCAAAACGGAGCTGGAGCAGCTGGATGAGTCCAATATCATTTTCAGAGGGAAAGTGCATTTGCCGAATGAACCCTTTCATTATGATATTACGGAGCGCTTTACCCTTGACATTGAGCTGTTCACCATGTTGTTCGTCCAGAAGGAGAAGGTCCAGATTGTGAATCGGCTGAAGAAAGAGCTGGAATTGCTGACAAGCTTGAATAAGCTGGATTCAACGACACTTCATTCGATCCGGGAGGACTTCCTTCAAGTGGTCTATTCCCTTCTCTCGCGGCAGCATATCCAGGCGCATCGGTTATTTGCCGACGATGTGACCCAAGCATTGGTCCAGAAAGCCGACAGCAGTGTGTTTGACTTCATGAAGTGGGCTGAGGCGCTTACGGACAAAACGGTGGATTCAATCAAAGAAGTACTGCAGTCCGAAGGGGTTGTCGAGAGAGCAAAGCGATTTATCCAAGAAAACTACAGACAAGACCTCAGTCGTGAGGATGTCGCCGCAAGTGTATATCTGACAGCGGATTACCTGGCGAAGGTCTTCAAGAACGAGACCGGCCAGACGGTCAAGGAGTATCTGAACGACTACCGCATCAGAGCGGCGAAGCAAATGCTTATTGAGAGCACGGCGAGCATTGGCGAGATCGCTATGGACGCCGGATTTGATACGATTTCTTATTTCTCGACGGTATTCAAAAAGCTGACAGGAGAAACACCGATAGCCTATCGTTCAAAGCACAAAACTGTTAGATAGCAAGAAGCTCCGCTTTTCCACAGAGAAGCGGAGCTTCTTGCTGCAACACGGTTTTTCGAAAAAACAGCCCGTCTTTTTGAAAGCCTGCAATCCTCCAAAGAAGTACAATGAAAGTGAAAATACAGAACAGGAGGCATCATCATGAAAAGTAAAAAGGGGTTAGGTTCACTGTTGTTGTCCATGGTAGTATGCGGTTCACTGCTCTCGGCCTGCGGCAGCAATTCGAATACATCGGCCGATGATTCTGAGAATGCGGAAGCCAATGCAAAAGTTGCTGAAATCGTATTTGCCCTGCCGTCCTTCAACCGGATTCCCGATGATTTGAGCAAGGTGACGAACGCGATCAATGCAATCACAACAAAAAAGATCGGTGTGAAAGTGGATTTCCGCCTTTACGGTCCGGCTGATTATGCCCAGAAAGTCAACTTGGCGCTCCAGAGCGGAGAGAAAATGGATATCTTCACCACTCTCGGACAATTCTCCAACTATGTGTCCAAAAGTCAGGTGGCTCCGCTCGAAGAGCTTCTCCCGGAATACGGTAAAGAGTTGACTGCTATTCTGGAGAAGGATTTCGGACCGGACATCCTCAAAACCACAACGATGGATGGACATATTTATGGTATTCCGGTGAATAAAGGGATGGCTTTGCCTACTAATATTATCTACAACGCCGATATGCTGACAGATGCAGGTATTTCGGCTGACAATATTCAATCGGTGGAGGATCTGCCTGCCGTCTTCGCTGCCGTTAAGAAGAAGTCACCCGATGTGGTTCCGTTTGGCCCGATTAATGTGAATCCAACGGATACGGGGCTTGTGAATCTGATGAAAGGTGCGAGCAAGGTAGATTACCTGACAGATACAACCGGAGTCGGTGTCGTAATCGGCGACAATGGAAAGGTCGTTAATTTCTATGAATCCGATGTTTTCAAGAACGGGATTCAGATGATGAGAGACTGGTTCAATGCGGGGTATTTGCAGAAGGATACCGCAACAACGACGATTACAGCAATGGAGATGGTATCTTCCGGACGCGGCTTCTCCTTCCTTGGAGGCTACAGCGGTATGGAGGTGGGCCAAACCCTGAGTGCGCAAGCCGGGAAAAATATTGAAACCAAACGAATTGCCCCGTTCTATTTCGATACAAGCGCCGTTAATGCCGTAACTTGGATGGTATCCAGCACTTCTAAAGAAACGGAAGCCTCTGTCAAGTTCCTGAACCTGCTGTATACCGACACAGAGCTGATCAATACCATCCTCTTTGGGGTTGAAGGGGAGGATTACCTGAAGGTTGATGAGCATCACGTGAAATTCCCGGAAGGCATGGACGCCAATACGGTACCCTACACAGCAATGCTGAGTTCTGGAATCGTGGGTTCCGAGTCCCTTCAGTACCAGTTCGAGGGGATCAACTGGTCAGATGTTGAACTGAAGCTGAAAGAAAACAAGGATACAGAAAGATCACCTTATTTCGGATTTATCTTTGATCAAAGCCAAGTGAAGACACAGATGAGTGCAGTGAACAACGTTGTGAATCAATTTTTACCTGCACTTGTCAGCGGATCGGTGGACCCTGAGACGATCATTCCTAAATTCATTAGTGCGCTGAAAGATGCAGGCGCTGGGGCAATCATAGACAGCAAGCAGAAACAACTGGATCAATGGCTTGCTGCGCAACAATAATCATTCAAAAGAACTTGCTGAAGGTAGAGCCGCAAATAGAGGCCTATCTTCAGCAATGGAGGTGAATCCGGCATGATAGCCAAACCTAAATCCAAACCTCTCAAAAAAACACTTCCTTTATTGATTTTAGCTGCTCCGGGCTTGCTATACTTTATCATTAACAGCTATTTTCCCATGTTCGGCGTGTTCATCGCTTTCAAGGATGTCAATTACACAAAAGGCATCTTTGGCAGCGACTGGATTGGCTTAAAAAACTTTACCTTTCTGTTCCAGACAAGCGATGCCTGGATTATGACCAGAAATACCCTTCTATACAACCTGGTCTTTATCGCGCTCGGGACGATTGTTTCGATCATCATTGCCATCCTTATGTCGGAGCTGCTGAGTAAAATGTACTCGAAGCTGTTCATGACTGGCCTGATTCTTCCGAATCTGATTTCGATGGTTGTCCTTTCTTTGCTCGTCTTCGCCTTTCTGAACGCAGACAGCGGTTTTGTGAATCATTCGATTCTTCGTCCGCTCGGTCTTCCGGAGATCAACTGGTATTCGGAGCCGAAGTATTGGCCTTATCTGCTGGTTTTGATTCAGATCTGGAAAACGGCAGGCTACGGCTCGATAGTCTATTTCGCTTCCATTGCCGGAATCGACAAGAGCATCTATGAGTCCGCCAAAATTGATGGTGCCGGGAAGCTGAAGCAGATCCGTATGATTACTTTGCCGCTGCTGAAGCCGACAATCATTGTACTGGTGCTGATGTCCATGGGACGGATTTTCAACTCCGACTTCGGCCTGTTCTATCAGGTTCCTATGAACTCCGGTGCGCTGTACAGCACTACTCAAACGATTGATACGTATGTCTACCGCGCATTGATGCAGCTGAATGATATTGGAATGTCGGCGGCAGCCGGCTTGTATCAATCGCTGGTCGGATTTGCGCTTGTTCTTACGGTCAATGCCATCGTCAAGAAGGTTAATCCAGAAAACGCATTGTTCTAGGAGGAAATGCTTATGATACAAACAAGAGGAGAACGAACGTTTACTGTTTTTTCTGCGATCGTGATGATCCTGCTGACGGTTTTTGCTTTTTTACCTTTCCTTCTGATTGTGATTGCATCGTTCACCGATGAAACGACTTTGATCCGAAACGGATACAGCTTTTTCCCTGAGCATACAAGTCTTGAAGCGTACCGGTACATCCAATCTGCAGCATACACCTTCGTCAGAGCGTATGGGGTTTCCTTTGCGGTCACGATACTGGGAACCGGAATTGGGCTGCTGATAACAAGCATGCTTGCTTATCCCATGTCCCGGACAGATTTCAAATACCACAATGTGCTGGCGTTTATTGTTTTCTTCACCATGCTGTTCAGCGGTGGGATCGTACCTTCATATATTATGTGGACGCAATATTTCCATATTAAAAATACCTTGTGGGCGCTGATCCTTCCCAACCTGCTGGCTAACGGCTTCAATGTACTGCTGGTTCGGAACTATTTCAAAAATAATGTTCCGCTGGAAATTATTGAAGCTGCCCAAATCGACGGCGCGTCGGAGCTGCGGACCTTCTTCCGGATCATGCTTCCCTTGTCCATGCCGGTTATGGCAACTGTCGGTATGTTTATGGGACTCGCCTATTGGAACGACTGGATCAACGCGCTGTATTTTGTGTCGAAACCGCAATTATATGGGATTCAAAATCTGCTGATGCAGCTGATGAGCAACATTCAATTCCTCAATTCCGGTCAGGCCAGCAGTGTACTCGGGGCAGAGACAGTACAGCTGCCAAGCACAGCCGTGCGGATGGCTATGGCGGTTCTGGGCATTGTGCCGGTGCTGTTCGTACTGCCCTTTATGCAGAAATACTTGACCCGCGGCGTTGTGATTGGTGCAGTCAAAGGCTGACGACAGAAATGAAAAGGAGAATATGCTTATGAAAGTGCAGGGGGTTATTGACAGGATTTTGCTTGATTGCTGCGGAGGCCGCAAGCTGGAACAGACTTGTGATGTGTTCGCGAGCGGCAATGAGGACATGGAAGTAACAGGAATCGTTACTACGTTTATGGCGACCGTTGATGTCATTCGGGAAGCTATTGCCATCGGAGCGAACTTGATTATTACTCATGAGCCCACCTATTATACGGGAATGGACACCCTGGACTGGCTTCAGAAGGACCCGGTATATCTGGCCAAGAAAAAGCTGATCGAGGAGCACGGGATTGCGATCTGGAGATTCCATGACCACATGCATTTAGCAGATACGGACAGGATTTATGACGGTCTTCTCAAGGAGCTGGAGTGGGAGGATAAGAAGCTTGACGGGAAAGATTCCTGGGGGTATCAGATCGAAGAGACAACAGTCGGAGCGCTGGCAGGCTTCCTGAAACAGAGACTTGGCATGGAGGTCATTCAGATCGTTGGCAATCCGGAAGCGGCTTGCGCCCGTATAGGAATATTAGTTGGAGGCGGCAGCCTCGGGCTGGGCAGGGAGCAAATGCCAATGGAGCTTATGCAGGAAAAGGATCTGGACGTGATGATTTGCGGTGATATCACGGAGTGGACATTATGCGCTTACGTTAATGATGCCTCTATGCTCGGCATGAACAAAGCAATGATTGTGATTGGCCATGAGCGGTCCGAGGAATGGGGCATGAAGTATATGGCTGAATGGCTGAAACCGCTGGTCGGCGGCCTCCCGGTTACCTTTGTGGATGCGAAGGAGCCATTTATATATTTGTGATTTTAGTAATGAGCATTATAGCTGAAGTAGATATAAATGTGGGATATGAATCGGGGATGGAGAAATTACGCTCCGATTTTTATGGTTTATTATCAGATTAGGCCACGAAGTGATATATCATTGGGTTCGAATGGTCGGATTGCAGGGTTACGAAAACGGTTGTGACATGTACTGTTACAGGAACCTTCCGATTGGAGGCCTTCTGCCTGGATTCTATTTCATTCCATGGCGAAGCTGGATACTGAGGCGTTCCGGCACTGGCTGAAACACCGCCGGAGCTTAGCCTTGTCGAACGAACGCTACATCATCTGTTGGAACGACTGGGCGGAAACATTCACCCTGAAGCCATCCTCGACTCTGACCAAGGTATGCATTACACCCATCCTAAAACGCGGCTGTTCATAGCCATGGCTGGTTTCAAGTAATCATGTCACGCAGAGGCAATTGCTGGGATAATGCCCCCATGGAATCGTTCTTCAGTCACATGAAAGATGAAGGGGATTTTACGGATTGTCAAACTATTGATGAAGTCAGGGCCCGTGCCGCTGATTACATAAGCTATTATTCCAGCAAAGGTGGAGAGCCTTAAAAGAATATTGTCTCTGTTTTCGGCTATGCCGCCTGTTTGGACCTCCGGATAAACAACCAGTCCCGGAGAGGGATCCTATTCTGCTGGTCTGTGTTTGAATTAAAAAGTCCAGCAATAAAGGTATGCGGTTGTATTGAAGCCATTGCGATGTCAAAGGATACCGGTGCGTTTAGCGCCCGTATCTCCCCCTCTTGCCAAAGATAAGGGTGCAATAATATTTCCTGATAGGATTCAGGCCTCCGCTTCGAAAATGACGCTATTATTGTGGACGTACACCCGGCAGGAATTCTCAGCCTGTAGCGTCGTTTAAGAAGCACCGTAAGTTTGCGGTAGCCGTAATTCGCGCCTTCGCTGGCTAGAAGCTCCATGATCCATTCGCAAATCAGCTCGTCACTAACGGGCCTACCGTCCTGTGTATAACATAAACCGGATGCAGGGCGACCGACTCTGTTGGTTATTTTTTGATTGCTGCTGTCTATTCACATGGGCATAAATACGTGGAGTGCTCCACTTCAATCACACGCAACACGAAGCTGATGCTATGTTTTTCATAGATATACTTCTGGGCGATCTCTATTTTATCCGCAAGTGTGGGTTCGTTTTTTTTAGTGGAAGGCGGAGTTTCTGGAGCGAGCCTTTCTCAATCATGCAGTTCAGGAAATTCCGAGAGATGCGGCGTGATACAATCCTTAAAGGATGCTGCTTATTTCGAAGTGAAACTCTTTAACCCACGTCGGTAAGAAAATCGTAAGAAATTCCGTATAGAAAAGTTAGGATCTTGTGATAAGCAACGAATATAAAACGCCTATGTCCCCGGTAAGATGAAATTACCGAGCACATAGGCGTTTTTGACGTTTGATACGTGGCTTTGTTTTACGTTGAAAGCTTAAAACGAATCAATATCCTAGAATCACGACCTCAGGAGGTAAACGATGAAAAGAATGTTATTTACTATATATTTCGGAAAATCGATTGAACATGACGTTTCCTTGATAAGTGTTTATGCGGATTATATGAAGAAGGCAATTGAGAATAAACAACCCGTTCGGTGTAGGAGATCCTTCTGATGTACCGTGATGCTTGGGCCGAGATAGATCTAACGCAAATCCGCGAGAATGTAATGAAGATCCGCCAATTTCTACCTGGTTCTGCCAAACTGATGGCAGTGGTTAAAGCAAATGCTTATGGCCACGGAGATATCGAAACGGCTAAAGAGGCCGTACAGGCAGGGGCAGATTATTTAGGAGTTGCCTTTATTGAAGAAGCTATCCGATTAAGGAATGCTGGTTTGAAACAACCGATTCTTATTTTGACTCCGATTCGTCCCGAGCTCACATCTCTGGCTCTAGAATATGATCTGATGCTAACCGTCACTCGGGCGTCGTGGTTTCAGGAGATGCGAGCATACAAGCCTGTCAATGCCCTGTATAAACTATATGTTCATGTAAAAATGGATACTGGACTAGGGCGCATCGGAATACGCACTCTGGAAGAGTGGCAAGAAATTGTTCCCTGGCTGACAGCACCGGATATCGTGGTTGATGGGTTTTATACACATTTCGCTACGGCAGGTGAGGCAGACAGCAGTTATCTTGAGCTTCAACTTCAACGTTTTCAGGAAATGAAAGAATGGAGCAAGATGTTGCCCATTCCCATCAACCATTATCACTGTGCAGGAAGTGTAGCAGCACTTCGATTCCCTGAATTGTCCATGGATATGGTTCGTATCGGAGCTGCCATCTATGGATTTTATCCTGAAATGCAAGTAACCAACATAAAATTAAAGCCGGCATTCAGTTTGCACAGTAGGTTAATACAAACGAAAAGACTGAAAAAAGGGGAATATGTAGGCTATAACAATGCTTATCAAACAAAAACGGATCAATGGATAGGAACCGTGCCAATCGGCTATGCCGATGGCTGGTCGCAAAGAATGCAAAATACGGAAGTACTGGTGGAGGGCTGCCGTGCAGAAATTGTAGGGAAAATTTCCATGGATCAATTGATGGTGAAACTTCCCAAGTATTTTCCTGAGGGGACAAAGGTTACTTTCATGGGTTGCTCGGGAGAAGAGAAAATACTAATTCCTGAATTGGCCAACCATATCGGCAGCGTATCGCAAGAAATAACGAGTTCCATCACGGACAGAGTGGCCAGAATTTACAGAAATAGCGGGGGGAGTCAGCATGAAACCATCCGAAGTAGAACAAACGCATTTTGAAATCTGTACAAGTAATGAAGAAGTATTCAAAGGGAATTTAGTATTAATAAACTACCAAAACCCTATCAGAAGGCCAATACATGCCAATCAATTAGCGTCTTTGGACATCTTGCCTTCAATAAAGCAATTAAGCAAAGGGATGCTTTTGGAAAAGTATTGCCTTGATCAATTCCATTCTCTTCTTAAAGCTTGCGGAGGGATGGATCAAATTATTGCAGTCAGCGGATATCGAACGAAAGAAGATCAATTACAAATCTATAAAGATTCTTTAATTGAACGAGGCTCCGAATATACATCCAAATATGTAGCTTTGCCTGATCACAGTGAACATCAAACGGGACTCGCGATCGACGTCGGTAGACTGAAAACAAAAATTGATTTTATTGCGCCTTCCTTCCCAGATACGGGCATTTACAGGTCCTTTCGGCGCAATGCCGCACAATATGGATTTATTCTCCGATATAAGCGGGAAAAAGAATCGATTACCCGCATTTCTCATGAGCCGTGGCACTTTAGATATGTAGGGTATCCTCATTCCAGGATTATGGAGGAAAACAATCTTTGTCTGGAGGAGTACATCGATTTTGTTGAGCTACATCGGTATTCTGGGGAGCAGCTAATTATAAAAGAAGAGAACATGACAACCAAGATTTATTACGTGCCGGCCAATGGGGAGACATCTACCAATATCCCGATCATAAAATGCGATTCTTACAGCGTATCCGGAACAAATCGTGAAGGATTCATTGTTACGGTTATCTCCAAAAATCTAGAAATCTAATATCTTCAGGAGGCTTATACAATGGACAAGAAGACAATTGCGGTATTGTTTGGCGGTTGTTCCAGTGAGTATGACGTATCTTTAAGCTCAGCAGCTTCAGTAATCGAAAACTTGAATACCGATAAGTATGATCTTGTATTAATTGGAATTACACGGGAGGGCACTTGGCTTAGATATAGGGGAAATATCGAGGATATTCGTAATGACTGCTGGCATACTCATTTAGACTGTACGCCATCCTTTTTCTCGCCAAGCAGAGAGGTAAAGGGACTCATTGAGCTTGTTCATACAGAATATCATGTAACGCCGATTGATGTCGTATTTCCGGTGCTCCACGGCAAATACGGAGAGGATGGAACCTTGCAAGGTTTATTGGAACTTTCGGGCATACCGTTTGTTGGATGTGATATGTTGTCCTCCGCGTTATGCATGGACAAAGAGCTGGCTCATAAGCTTGTGAAGGCCGAAGGCATTGATACTGCGCGTTCCCTTACGGTAGATAAGAGAGAAAGAATGGAAGAGGTCCTGTCAGCAGCACAATCGCTGGGGTTCCCACTCTTCGTTAAGCCGGCTAGGTCAGGTTCTTCACTCGGTATTACGAAGGTTCACAACATGAAGGAGTTGGCCTCAGGTATAGAACACGCCTTTACACACGACAACAAAGTTGTCATTGAACAAAATATCGACGGTTTCGAAGTGGGATGTGCCGTCCTGGGCAATTCTGATCCCATGATCGGTGTTGTTGACGAGATTGAACTCAACGGACATTTTTTTGATTATTCTGAAAAGTATTCCTTGAATAGTTCGAAGATTCACTTGCCAGCCCGCATTGACGAGGTTACGGCAAGTAAGGTTAAAGAAACAGCACTGTCTATTTATAAAATACTTGGTTGCAGAGGATTTGCGCGGGTAGATATGTTCATGGCCACTGATGGAAGGATTGTTTTCAACGAGGTCAATACGATACCGGGTTTCACATCGAGCTCCCGTTATCCCAACATGCTTCAAGCTAGCGGCATGACTTATGCGAACATACTTGACAAGCTGTTAGAGCTCGCCGCTGACGGATAGTGGATATGATGACATCCAGAAACAACTACGGTGCAATCGATCATTTCAGAATCATTGCGGCAATTCTAGTTATTGCTATCCATACACGTCCATTAGCAACTTACACCGTATATGGTGATTTTCTTCTCACCGGCATACTCGCACGGCTTGCAGTACCGTTCTTTTTTATGGCTTCGGGCTTCTTCCTTTTTCGAAAGTCGTCTGAACCAAGCGGACCGAGTTGGAAAATGGTGCATCGTTATGCGTACCGAATAGGATTGCTTTACCTTCTGTCGATTTTGATTTATCTTCCAGTCAACCTGTACGCGGGGTATTTTAAAGAGTTCGGTTGGCTCGGTCTTGTGAAAGATGTTCTGTTCGACGGCACCTTATATCATTTGTGGTATTTCCCCGCATTGTTCCTAGGTATTTATTTGACGGTTTATTTATATAAGAAGGTTCCGTTTCCGCTTCTGTTCGCCATCACCGGCTTGCTGTATATGATCGGCCTGCTCGGTGACAGCTATTTCGGAATAACCATAATGAGCCCTCGTCTACATGCCATCTATTCGCAGTTGTTCACGATATTTGATTATACGAGAAATGGTCTATTTTTCTCACCGATATTCCTTGCATTAGGCGCAAGTCTTGGGATTCGGCCAGGATCTTTTCACTCGGTGCGGGTAAGCGCGGTTTGCTTTGCGGTCTTCCTGGGCTTGATGCTTGCGGAGGGGGTGCTGCTTGAACGCCATGGATGGCCAAGGCATGACAGCATGTATGTCTTTTTGGTTCCTGCCGCCTATTACCTGTTCCAATGGCTCATATCGCTACTTGGAAAGAGCAATAGAAATTTGCGTCAGATCAGCACCTGGATGTATATTGTCCATCCGCTAATTATCGTGCTCGTGCGCGGTGTCAGCAAGGTAACCGACTTAAGCTGGCTGCTTCTATCGAACAGCGTCTCGCATTTAGTTTCCGTTACATTGTTGTCAGCCCTAGTTGCGATTGTTATCACAAAAATTGGAGCCAAGCAGCAGGCACTTCCACCTTCGGCCGGGCAATGTTAGAGGACATTTACATGGGCGGGGAAGATCTGTTTCTGTCGCAGGAGCTACAGTATTTGAAAGGATATGATTTGAAGGTTGAAAGGAAACAAACGAACTGAAATAAAAAACAAGGACACCATGAACTTGAGAGTAAATGTATTTTATTTTGGCACATTCCTCTTATTTTGTACCATCATTATACGTCTGGCCATTCTTCAATTCGTAGAGGAACCTGGCCTTAAAGATTTGGAAACTATCGGGCAGGTCAAAAATTACCCGCTTGAGCCGGTCAGGGGCAGCATTATCGATGCTTCGGGAACAGCGCTTGCTTATTCCACCTCAACGCAAGCATTGTATATTACACTCCTCAAGGACTACAGTTCATCTGATATAGGAAAGAAGAATCGGATGGAGGTTGAAAAGCTAGCAACGGAAATCGTCAAAGTATTAAATCATTATGGTGAACCTACAGCAGACAAACTGACGATCGAAGACGTGATGAAATCGATGGATCTTGATTATAAAATGCAGCCTGGTTATGCACCACGTCGAATAAAAGCAAATCTTACAGCTAGAGAAGTTGCTTATTTTATGGAGCATAAAAGTGAATACCCTGGCATTGAAGTCGTAGAAGAAAGCCAACGGCAATACAACCCTGATAAAGTTGCAGTCCAGACGATCGGCTATTTGAAGGAGTTTCGAGGAACGAAGGAAATCAAGAAATATAAAGAGTTGGATGCAAAGAACAAGACTCTGAAGGACCCGGGGCTTATGTATACGGAGCGGGAGAAGGTTGGGGTAGACGGATTGGAGATGATGTTTCAGGAAATACTGCGTGGAAAGAACGGCTACAGGAGGATTCCGGTTAATCCGCGAAACATGGTTGACGGCGTACCGACGATGATATCCCCCGAGAAAGGCTACAATGTTCATACGACGATCCATAAGGATATTCAGGTAGCTGCGCAACAGGCAATTGTCGATCAATTACAATGGCTTCGTACCCATCCCGTTTCGGAGAAATTACATCCCAACGCCCAGACGGGCTATGCAGTAGCCCTTGAAGTGGATACAGGCAACGTCGTAGCTATGGCCAGCATACCTGACTATGATCCTAATGTATGGGAACATGGTTCCGATGATTGGAGCACCGTATTGAATCACTATAGGAACGGAACCATATCGCCTTACTCCTCCGGTCGATCCGGTAACCAATTAGAATCACTGGTATTGCTGGGATCTACGATCAAGCCGTTAACCGTATTAATTGGGCTCAATGAGAAATTGTTTGGTCTTAACGATTATTACAACGACCAGGGGGCTGCTTTTTTTGGAAAGGATAATTCAAAAGTTCGGAACGCCCGGGGGAGAGCGTTTGGAGCGTTAAATGCCAGAAAAGCAATTGAGCATTCCTCTAACGCTTTTATGGTCGATTGGATCGGGGAAAAGCTCTATGACAAGTATGGATCCCAATCCATTGAAATTTGGGACAAATATATGAAGGATTTCGGTTTAGGCGTTTCGACTCAATCCGGGTTGCCCTATGAGCACGTTGGAACCGTCGAATATAATAATATTGAACAGGCAGGAAGTTATTTGGCAGCTATGGCGTATGCATCATTCGGTCAGTCGGGGAAATATACAACCCTTCAATTGGCGCAATATGCAAGTACCCTAGCGAATCGAGGTGAGCGCATCAAGCCGCAGCTTGTCAGCAAGATCGAAGATCAAAATGGCCAAGTCATTAAGGAATACAAGCGCGAGGTATTAAATACAGTAGTATTTTCAGAGCAATATTGGGAGGAAGTGATAGCCGGTATGAACACGCAGGGACTTCGAGCGTTTGACGATTTCAAATTTGATTTTGCACGAAAAACAGGTACATCGGAGCAAGATATCTACGTGGACGGTCAAAGAAAAAGGCTAGAGAATAGTGTTTTCATTGCTTTCGCCCCCCGTGAAAAACCGAAACTAGCCGTCGCTGTCGTCATACCTGAAGGCGGTTATGGTTCAAGCGCTGCGCCAGTGGCCCGAAAGATCTTCGACGCCTATGATGAAGTTTACGGTCTGGATGGTTCACCCAAACTCCTAGAAAGCGATCGTTGATAAAAACATGAGGCAGGAGCGCCAATTTTGATATGATTCCCTTTAGATAAACAATGTGAGAATAGCTCATTTTCGTTTACTTGAGGGGATTTTTTCATTCTGAATATCTTTCTTCCATAAGGTCATACTGAAGCGGAGTGAATTCACGAGATAGATAGGATCATTCGTGCATCGGCGAATCCCTTGGCATATAATAAACAAGAAAGGGGTAATCAAAAGTGAATATCCGTTTTCAAATACAAGATGGAAGAATGTGAAATAACAAGTGGATGTAAACATTTTAATCGTAGAAGATGAAAAAGACATCGCAGATTTATTGGAAGTATATTTGAAAAATGACGGTTATGTTGTTTATAAATTTCATAGTGGAACAGAAGCATTGAAGAAAATTGAACAGATGGAATTCGATTTGGCCATTCTTGATGTTATGCTGCCTGATATTGACGGATTCAAGCTATGCAGCAAAATTCGCGAACAATTTTTTTATCCGGTCATTATGCTAACAGCTAAGGTAGAAGATATGGATAAAATAACAGGACTTACAATCGGTGCAGACGATTATATTACAAAACCGTTTAACCCCATGGAAGTGATGGCGAGAGTAAAAACTCAATTACGCAGGTATAAAAGATATAACGAGAAAAGCCATGCTTCAGTAAAAGAACACGTAGAGTATGATATTCGAGGGCTTGTGATCAATAAAGAAACCCATACTTGTACCCTATACGGTGAAGAATTGTCATTAACACCAATAGAGTTCTCGATTTTGTGGCATTTATGCGAGTACCAAGGAAAAGTTGTATCGTCTGAACAACTTTTCGAAGAAGTTTGGGGCGAAAAATTTTTAGACAACAATAACACGGTGATGGCACATATTGCGAGACTTCGTGAGAAGCTAAAGGAGCCTGTACGAAAGCCGGGATTCATCAAAACTGTATGGGGAGTCGGGTACAAAATTGAATGAAAAACAGATGAAAAAACGCATAACCAAGCGAATGCTTCTGCGGTTTCTTATATCGTTATTAATCAGTTTCACATTAATTTTTGCTGCCGCGCTTACCATGCTTTGGCTTAATTCCTTCCCACCTTTGGAAGGATACAAGGGATTGTCCAATACAATAAAATGGATAAATAACCGCATTGATTTATTGGGTCTCATTGCATTAGCTGCAAGTCCCATTATCATCGTGTTCATTCAATGGAAGCAACTTATCTCTTATTTATCTTCGCTTGCCGCTAGGTTAGAATCGATTGACAATCCGGATACAGAAAAAATCGTCTTACCCTCTGTTTTAAAAGAGGCAGAAGATCAACTCAATCAAATAAAAGCAAGCATAAAAGAAAAAGATATCATTGCGCGGCAAGCTGAACAACGAAAAAATGATTTAGTGGTGTATCTAGCGCATGATTTAAAGACGCCTATTTCCTCCATCATTGGCTACTTAACTCTGTTACGCGATGAAAAACAAATCTCTCATGAAATGCATGATCGCTATATCCAGGTAACATTGAAAAATGCTGAACGATTAGATGAATTAATTAACGAATTTTTTGAGATTACGCGATTCAATTTGGCGCATGTTTCGCTAAATTATAGCACCGTTAACTTAAACCGAATGCTCGAACAAATGCTTTTTGAGTTACATCCCCTGCTTTCAGGCAAAAATCTCACGTATCGTTTAGATTTACCAAGCGAAATTGAATTGACGTGTGATGTAGATAAAATGCAACGCGTATTTGATAACTTATTACGCAATGCTGTTTACTATAGCTTTGATCATAGTGAAATTCAAATTCATGCTAATTTATCGGATTCCACGGTGAAGCTTTATTTTATGAATAGCGGGTATACCATTCCGCCTGAAAAAATTGGGCGCATTTTCGAACAATTTTATCGATTAGATTCCTCACGATCAACACAGTATGGAGGTGCCGGACTCGGCCTAGCGATTGCAAAACAAGTTGTTGAATTGCATCATGGCCGCATTTCGGCATCAAGCTCTGACAATCAAATATGCTTTTCCATAGAGCTGCCCCGTTCGTAAGAAAGTCGGGGTGCTGGCGAGCATAGGCACGCAGGTCTTCCAGCCTGCGTCCAGTCAGCAAATCCAACATGGTTTCGCCCCCAAGATTGTGAATGCCCGTATTGTACGTGTGTCCTTTTTTAATGGCAAAGTCGTCGATGCCCAGAACCGCCCGGTCGGGTTAATGAAATATTTCGTGTCTTGATCAAGAAACTCACGCGGAACCACCTGCAGAACGACAAGCTTTTCTACCTTGTCAGTAATTGCCCACTCGGTAGGCTACCCCAATATCTTCTCTTTCTCGAAAGCATTCAAGAAACGTCTCGGTGTCGCACCTTATTGTGTGAACAACTATGAAGAAGAAAACGGACCGCTCTCAAGTCGTCGAAAATGACCAGAGGGCGGCCTCTTGTATATGTTTCCCAGGGTATGGGTGCTTAAACTCTATTATGATAAAGCCTACGAGGCTTCCAGGCAGCATGTTAAGACCGCATTGTGATGATTCAGGCCGGAGCACTGGCGGAAGAGGCAAGGAGCCTTTTAAAGCAATCCGGGGGGTTCGAGAGGAAGTGATCCGATTAGTAGTCCTATGGTTATTATGAAGGAGGCTTCCGATTACTTCGTGCGAGTGGACAACCTGTTATCTTACACCACACCCTGCCTAGCCTTCATACACTTCAGATTATAAGTTCGCCCATATGCCTTACCATATCTAACGATTCGGTGAATCATCCTGCTGTCCTTCAGCTTAGTGAACGGACAAGGATCGGGGGCCGTATTCACTTCCAGGATCCATGGTTTAAGACGCCGATCGAGGGCAATGTCCACGCCGATTTCCTGAAGGCCGGGGTAGGCAGTGCTTAGCTGCCGGGCGGACTTCACGCCAATTTTTTTCATTGCCGCAATCAATGCTTTGCGCGTCTTTGTGCTTGTGTAGGCGTTCAATAATTCCTCAACCGGATAAATCGTCCCCCCTTGGCTCCCGTTGGTAACCACCTTATGAGGATGAGCCACGCGTCCTGCAACACCCGTAGCTTCCCATTGGCCCTTAAGATTTCGCTGTACCATCACCCGGATATCGAAGGGGCGGCCTTTGTAAACCAGGAGCCGGATTCCTTTCTGTACCAGATAGGACTTTCCCTGGGTTTCCCTATGGATTGCGCGATATGCCTTGTCATAGTCAGAGAATGTGTGTATTTGCGTACCGGTCTGATAGCGGTAAGACATCCTTTTCCTACGGGCATGATCACCGCCGTTCTTGCTTTTCAAGCTATTGCCTGCCGTTTTTTCAACCCGGATCACACCCTGCCCCAAAGATCCGCAGCATGGCTTAATGTACACCATCTGATATTTTTGCAGCATCTCATGCAGTACACTCTGATTCATTTTTCTCGTTACCGGGATATGCCTCCTTAACTTTTGGCTTCTTGCCAGAACCCTTGTCTTCGTCAGCTTATTGGATATACGCCGGATCTGCTCCTTCATTGTATCCCTCCGTCTCAATTAGCCTATAGGCTATATTACGGGAACAATTCAGCTTTTGATTGGGCAGCACACAATAAAAGAACACACCATACGAATGCTACATATGATTATTGCAGGTGTTAATCTAATGAGGCTGCAGCATGCGGCGGAGCAGGAGGCGGCCCATGATGCCGTTAGACAAATTGCAGGATAAGGTGCATGAAGTCATTGAGATATTTCCTTGGTACAAGGAGCTGATCGGCAGAGAGAACACGAATTATAATCTGCAGAACCTTCCACTTCTGACGTCGAAAATTCTTGAAACGTATTATTATACCCAATCCCTCGACCCTTCTCTGGCTGTATATAGGACATCGGGCACAAGCACCGGCCGCAGAAAAGCCATATTTTACTCAGAGGAAGACGATAAGCACTACATTGATATCAAAACAAAGCTGTTCGGTGAGCTAATTGCAGGAAGCGGATGCACAAGAGCTTTGGCGGATATGGGCACCGGACATGCAGCGAACACTATTTTGTCCATATTTGAACGGTTAGGATTGGAGGGGAGTTCCATCCCTTTTGAGCTACCGATCGAACAGCACATTAAACGGCTTCAAGCTTTTAAGCCTGACCTGCTGTACACGATGCCTTCCATCCTTGACCATATCGTATATGCCGCCGGTGATCCGCGCGTTTTCGGAATACGCAAAATCATATTGGTCGGGGAAATCGCCTCACAGGGGTGGCAGCGGAATATGGCCCGCCTGTTCGGTCTTGATCCGCGCGACATTACCGATACGTACGGCTCCATTGAAATGGGTACAATCGCTTATTACTCCCATGATCATGGCCGGTATATTTTTGTCGATGGGATTTTTGCAGAAGGGATCGGGACGCATGAATTAGGCGAGGAACTGAGGCCGCTGGGTAAAGATGAAGGTGTTCTGGTACTTACCTCTAGCGTCCGCAAGATGCTGCCTGCCCTTCGTTTCGTTACCTATGATGTCGTAAGGGACTTCAGGCCCGTAATGATCAATGGCGTAGAGAAGCAGAGCTTTGAGTCTATTGTTAAACGGGTGGGCCGGGAACTGAAACACGGGGAGAAAATCAGCCTGTACGATATCGAACAGGTCGTCTACCGTCATATTGAAGATGCGATCATCCGGGTCAAAGTAAGGAATAATGCGCTGACCGTTTATATCAAAAGTAAATCTGCGGTTCACTCCACTATTCCGGCTATCAGGGAGGAGATCAGGGAGTGCATTCCGGAAATCGGTATGATGATTCGTAATCATCTGCTTGACGATATTGAGGTGATTATAGTAGCCAAAGGCGAACCGCTGGACAGCGGGAAGGTTAAGAACAAAAAGTTATATTACCAGAAAGACAAAGATAGGGTAGAGAGGAATATCCATGGAGGCATTTTGTCGGCCATAGGGAATACCCCCTTAATCAAGCTTGCCAACCTGTTCCAGAACAGCGGGTTTGAGGTCTACGCAAAAATGGAGCTGCTGAACCCGGGGGGAAGCGCGAAAGACCGTCCTGCCCTGCGGATGATAGAAGAGGCTTGGAAGGAAGGAATAATAGGGCCGGGAACTACAGTC
Organism: Paenibacillus albidus; assembly: GCF_014644435.1. GTDB lineage: Bacteria > Bacillota > Bacilli > Paenibacillales > Paenibacillaceae > Paenibacillus_AQ > Paenibacillus_AQ albidus. The sequence continues at coordinate 162,838 of NZ_BMKR01000005.1, forward strand.
ATTGAATCGAGTTCCGGAAATATGGCGATCAGCTTGGCCATGATTTGTAAATACTTGGGGATGCGTTTGATCAGCGTTGTCGACCCCAGAACAACGGAGACGAATCTTCAAATCCTGAAGGCATTGAACGCAAAAATTGATTATGTTGCCGATCCAGACCCCGAGACAGGTGAATTTCTGCCTGCCAGGCTGAAGCGTGTGCAGCAGCTTCTGGCGGAAATACCGGGCAGCTACTGGCCGAATCAGTATGCGAACCCCAATAATTATCTGTCCCACTACCATACGACAATGAAAGAAATCGTGGCTGAGCTTGGCCAAGTGGATTATTTGTTCTGCAGCGTCAGTACATGCGGCACCATTCGGGGCCTGGCGGAATATGCAAGGGATCACGGGCTTAAGACCAAGATCGTGGCCGTCGACGCGGAGGGAAGTGCTATTTTTGGCGGGAATAAAGGGAGACGGCGGTTCCCGGGACTGGGTGCCGGCATCGTGCCGCCCTTCTGTAGAACGGATCTGATCGACCGTATCGTGTATGTCTCGGACTCAGATATTGTAAAAGGTTGCCGGGCGCTCTCGCAGAATGAATCGATCCTGGCCGGCGCATCCTCCGGAGGGGTCATTGCCGCCGTCAAGCAAATGGAGCAAGAATTGACTCCGGGGTCTGTCTGCGCGGTCATTCTGCATGACAAGGGGGAACGTTACCTCGATACCGTATACTCGGACTCATGGATTCAGAGCCAGTTCGGCGGGGAGCTTTCGGCTGAAGGTGGAGATGTCCTTGCCTAATAACGGCAAAAGGAGGAAACGGTATGCTGTACTTAAGCGACCAGGACATTCGGGCAGTAGGCCTTGAGTGGCCTACCCTTGTGGAGTCGGTAGAATCTGCGGTGCGCATTATCGATTCTGGCGATTACGCGCAGCCGGTAAAGCCTTACCTAAGGTATAAGAAACCTCACAACCGGATTATTGCCATGCCCGCATACGTAGGGGGAGACGTACAAGCAGCAGGGATCAAGTGGATATCTAGCTTCCCGGATAATATAGAGGCAGGTCTTCCCCGCGCGCATAGCATCATCGTGTTGAATGACCCCATTACGGGCCAGCCTTCAGCCGTCCTGAATTCGCCGCTCCCCAGCATCGTAAGGACGGCTTCCATCAGCGGGCTGATGATCCATCACTTGTTGCAGGCTCGCTTGCTGGAACGGATTCATCTCGGTATTATCGGCTGGGGCCCGATTGGGCAATATCATTTGCAAATGGCGGCAGCTCTGTACGGAGATCAAATTGAACGTATCCGCATTTTCGATATAAAAAGAGCGGATTTGTCAGGAATCCCGCTTCTCTACAGGGAGAGGGTGGAAGTGGCAGAGACGTGGGCGGACGTTTACCGGCATTCCAATATCTGCATCACGTGTACCGTATCCGATCACCGGTATATCGATATTCCCCCTGCCAAAGGCAGTCTTCTGCTGAATGTTTCGCTGCGTGATTACAAGCCTGAGGCGTTAGCTTCGGTAAAAGCCATCATCGTCGACGATTGGGATGAAGTTTGCCGCGAGAATACTGACGTAGAGCGGCTCCATCTGGAACAGGGGCTGACCCGTGCCGGCACCCAAAGGATTACCGATGTCGTCTCCCGCCGCAGCCTCACTGAATTCGCCGCGGATGAGCCGATCTTCTTCTGCCCGATGGGTATGGCCGTTTTCGATATCGCTACAGCGGTATATTACGTGAAGAAGGCCAGGGAAAAGGGGATTGGGACTGAGTTGGAGTAGTCCTTATTTTTGAGTAGGATATACGTGAGTGTTTGGCGAGGACGCTGCGCGAACGGACCGTTGTTCCAACCGCTGTTGTATCCAGATTTTATTTATTTGCCTTAGCGGTAAAAATCCGGATACAAAGGCGGCCGCTATTGCTTTTCCGCGGGTCGTTCCGTCCTCTCCGCTGTTTAAGCGGGTATCGTATCTACAATCCTTCTAAAAAAAGCAGGGCTGTCTCTGTCGTGGAAAATCCACTTATGAGACAGCCCCTTTCTTTTAAATATTTTACTCCAACTCTAAAACCTTAACCCCGTAAGGGGGAAGGTTCAATTCTCCCGCTGCAAGTCTTACTCCTTCCAGCATGTCTTCGGTCCCCCGCAGGAGACGGGCTTGGACTGGATGGTCCGAGTAGTTCAATAAAAAAGCAAAACGGCGATTCTGTTTTTCGCGGATGGCAACTTCCACTTCAGGAGGGAGTTCCGCCCAATCTTGTAAAGCAGGCTTTATTCCCAAGCGAACGATCAATGCATCCGCAACTTCGCGGCTGAATGCAGCCCCGTAATAGTAGGCTTCACCGCTACCATATGGGTTCCGGGTAAGTGCCGGTTTCCCTGCATAATAGTCTCCATCGAATACGGCGAGCGTTTCTACTTTTTCGTTTGCCGGGCGGAGAATATCGTTGAACAGATCTGCTGGCGTCCCGGCTTCATTCCCGCCGTCGGTCCAGCGGATGTTTGGTGTGGATTTCTCGTTAACGATAAGCGTAAAGTCTTCCACGGTCACCCCACACAAGTCCGCCACGGGACCTGGGAATGGCGACATCCGGCAATGTCCCCGCTTGTCCTTGTAACCCGTGCGGGCTCCGAAAAGAAGTTTGCCTCCCCCTGCCACATACTGCTTGAGCAGTTCCGCCGTTTCCTCTGACATGATGGCTGGATGAGGGTAGATCAGCACCTTGTACTGAATGAGATCATCCAGCGCACTCGTGTCTTTCAGATACAGGTAATCGTAAGGGATATGATTGAATTGCAGGGATTTGGCCCAGCTGTATAGGCTTTCTTTCGTCAGCGGGCCGTGCCACAGGTCGAATTCACCGTCCCACTCATTGTCATAATCCTGCAGAATGGCGACTTCTGACACGTAACGGGACCCGGCAATGGCAACCCCTATTTTGGCCAACTCACGGCTGATGTCTGCTGCCTCAGCCACCCTCCGGTTGGGCTGGTTATGGTAGTCGTTAATTCCATGCCAGTAAATCTCGGTGCCGAATGTTGCCGTCCGCCATCTGAAATATAAGAGCATATCCGCCCCGTGAGCAACAGACTGATAAGTCCACAATCTCATCTGTCCGGGTTTGGGTGAAGATTGGGCGATCTTGTTCACCCAGCCGCCCGGGCCCGATTGCTGCTCCATGATACAGAAATTGGGGGAAACTGAACGAACTTTGGCCAGTTGGTTGGATGAGATGCGGTCCATGAGCGGATTCTCCCGACCGGCATCGTTCCATAGGGTAGCGAAGTTCGGGTACGAATCATGAGAGAAGAAATCCAGAAGCTCGTCCGTCATGGCATGGTTATCCAGATGACCAAACATGCCGTTGGTTGTGACCCACTGCTGTGGTGCAAGCTTTCGCAAGATCTCTGCCTGCAAACGGGCAAAGGAAATCGTGTTATCCGAGATAAACCGCTTTTCGTCCAGTGTTTGGTGAGGGTTAGCGGAGTTGCTTGGAGTAGTACGCGGCAAATGGACCTGTCCCCAGTCTGAGTAACTCTGGTTCCAGAAGACAGTGCCCCAGGCCTGATTCAAAACGTCCAACGAACCGTATTTCTCCTTCAGCCAAGCGCGAAAAGCCGCATGATCCGCTTCGGAGTAGAATACGTTCACCTCGCAGTTAAGCTCGTTGTCGATCTGCCAGCCCACTACACCGGGATGGTCCGCATAATGAACAGCCATCGCCTCGGTGATTTTGGCGCAATAGTTGCGGTACACCGGACTGCTGTAATTGTAGTGCCGTCTCATCCCGTGTTGATACTGTACACCATCTGATGTGACATTAAGAATTTCAGGGTATTTATGGGTCATCCAGGCGGGCGGCGTCGCCGTCGGGGTGCCGAGAATAACCTTCAGTCCGTGTTGATAAGCAAGGTTGATGGCACGGTCGAACAGATCGAAAGCAAATACCCCTTCCTCCGGTTCAAAAAAATTCCACGCAAACTCCCCCATGCGAACTATGCTAAAGCCGATATCCCGCATCCGCTTGTAATCGTCATCCCACATCTGCTCCGGCCACTGTTCAGGGTAGTAGCATACTCCCAGCTGGAAGGCTTCCCCCGGAATGGATTTGTCCACAATGATCATTCCCTTATTTTAGTATAGTGTTTTTTTGTTGTATAAAGCCCTTTATAAATTCATTATAATCCTTTAATATATAAAGCGAAATAACATCATTTTGTTCAGTATATTAGAATATTGCGTTTTGGAGGCGTTATGATCATTCACTATGTGCTGCCTGAACCTATGTACAAATACTACACAGGTTATCCGGTTATGATTGGCCAATACTCCGATTTTCCCGAACACCAGGAACGGCGGGCTAAGGGACAGCTGCAAGAGGCAAATTTACATCTGGTGTTAAGCGGAAGAGGATATGTATTAGATAACGGTAAGGAATATGCTTTGGAAGCAGGACAAGGTTTTTATTATGGGCGGGGACTGGCGCAGGGGTATCGAACGGATCCAAAGGACCCTTGGGAAGTGTTTTGGGTACACATCGCAGACGAGGGGCTGGACAGGCTGCTGAACGGCAAGGGGATTTCATCTGTTTGGATGTTTACCTATGGTGATGTGCCAAAGTTAAAACGCTTAAGCGGGAGTTTGCTGGAGCTGGCTTCTCCCGGCGATAGGAACGAGGTGCAATTGGCGGTCAAGCTATATGAACTGCTTGCTGAGCTGGCGATGAGCGCGGAGACGGTTGGAACAGCAACCATGCTGGACAAGCGCGCCCGGATGAGAGAGGCTGCGGAATATATCCGAACCCGCTGTACAGAACCGCTGACCCTTCTGCAAATGGCGGAGCAGGCGGGTTTCAGTACTTATTATTTTAGCAGGATGTTCCACGAAGTGATGGGGCGGACTCCCATGGAGTGGCTGTTTGAATGCCGTCTAGTTGTAGCCAAACAGCACTTAATGTCTACCGGGTGGACTATTAAGCAAGTGGCGGAGAGTTCCGGATTTTCCCAGAGCAGTTACTTCATTGCACGCTTTCGGAAGCATACCGGACAGACCCCGCAGGAATATCGGCGTTTGTACAACCGCTGATGATCAGGGCGGGAGTGATGTGCATATTTCGTGTGGGGTAACATAAATATTTCACAACGGATATTTTTCCGAATTGTGAGGTGAATGAATTGGATAATCAGACGCATAGACCGTTTCCGTCTAAAACTATTCCACAACCGATTCGCAGCGACGGCGCCGGTGGAGTGGATAGAGGCCCAAGAGATGTGATGAGGGATATGCAAAATCCCGATCTGCTGGTTCCTCCAGTGACTGATGCCGGACTCCTCCCGAACCTGCGGTTCTCCTTTTCCGATGCGCATATGACGCTCAACCATGGTGGGTGGTCAAGAGAAGTTACCATTCGGGAACTTCCGGTCGCAACAACCCTAGCCGCTGTCAATATGAGCTTAACCCCCGGAGGGGTGCGCGAACTGCACTGGCATCAACAAGCGGAGTGGTCCTACATGCTGCTTGGACATGCACGAATAACATCTGTAGACCAACATGGGCGTAACTTTATTGCCGATGTCGGACCGGGAGATTTATGGTATTTCCCTGCTGGACTCCCCCACTCGATACAAGGGCTGGAGGATGGATGTGAATTTTTACTTGTTTTCGATGACGGGCATTTTTCAGACCTTGATACATTGTCCATATCGGACTGGTTTGCCCACACACCCAAAGATGTTCTCTCAGCAAACTTTGGAGTGCCGATAGACGCCTTTAATCATATTCCATCCGAACAAGTTTATATTTATCAGGATAATGTCCCCGGACCGATTGAATCTCAAAAACTTGACTCTCCATACGGTACAATTCCACAGAGTTTCACACACCGGTTATTGGCCCAGCCGCCTATAAAAACTCCTGGTGGCAGTGTACGGATCGTGGACTCCTCTAACTTTCCGATTTCAAAAACAGTGGCCGCTGCACTCGTCGAAATTGAACCCGGTGCCATGCGGGAGATGCACTGGCACCCCAACAATGATGAATGGCAATATTATCTTACCGGGCAAGGGCGTATGACTGTCTTCGCACCGAACGGTATAGCAAGAACCTTTGATTACCGTGCTGGAGATGTCGGCTATGTACCGTTCGCGTACGGTCATTATATTCAGAATACCGGCACAGAGACGTTATGGTTTCTGGAAATTTTCAAAAGTGACAGATTTCAGGATGTATCGCTCAATCAGTGGATGGCGCTTACTCCTGCCGAACTGGTCGCAAGCAATTTACATGTAGGTCCTGAACTCATGAATGCCTTGAGGAAGGAAAAATGGCCGGTTGTTAAATATCCCGGGTTCTCTTATTATCCAAAGTAATTTTGAACAGAGGGGGTGTACCCAGAGCCATGATATGGCTCTGGGTACATCCCTTGTTTTTTGGAGCGAGATAGACGTGGGCGCTTAAAAAATCGATAAGCTCACAATTTTATCATCTACAATACTGAAATGATATTCCAGCAATAACGGATCGGGTAAACCTGTTTTGTCATAAGTTCCATCGAGCTTGCAGGTTACAATAACCTCATCCTGATTTTCTTTTACTGCTTTTGGTTCTAACGTTACGTTTGCTCCAAAATGGTATTGATCACTCCATTGCTTAATCGCTTTTTGACCAATCCGCTTTTTTCCTTCATCCACCACAACGGCATCTTCTGAAAAGCAATTGACAAATGCTTCCGGATCGGGTTTATTCGAGGCGTCAATATATTTACGGATCACAGAAGGTAATTGATCGATCTCCATTATTTCTCCCCCTTAGTTAGTTTGAATAATTAAACTGTCGGAATGGTTCCGCCATCAATGACATATTCGCTTCCTGTAATGGATGCTGCACGGTCGGAAACCAGAAATGCAACTAGCTCAGCGACTTCTTCAGGAAATCCCGGCCGGCCGATTGGAATACCTCCAAGCGAATCCATAAGCTGCTGGAGTGCACTCTCTCTGCTTCCTGTAGCAGTTGCCATCCGGTCAATTAGCGCATCTGCTGCCTCAGTCTGAATAAAACCAGGGGACAATGAATTAACCCGAATACCACGGGGAGAAAATTCATTAGACAGCCCTTTGCTGTAATTAGCGAGAGCAGCTTTAGCCGCTGCATAAGCTAATGTGGTTTCATAAAGAGGCAATCTTCTTTGGATTGAGGTGAAATGAAGAATAACACCTGATTTATTGTCCAACATTAATGGAATTAGGCTGCGGTCAAGCCGGACTGCGGTCAGAAGATTCCAATTTAAAGCCTGCAGCCAATCGTCATCACTAAGAACAAGAGCGCCACCTGGTGGAGTAGTTGATCCGCCTACACAATGGACAATAATATCGATTCCGCCAAGCTGTTCTTTCACTGCTGTAATCACTTGCTCTACCCCTTCAGGTGATGCAAGATCTGCTTGAACAAATGCAACCGAATTTGGCATGTCAGCTGATACGGAACGGGCCGTTGTCAGGACTGTCGCTCCGCTGCCTGCAAGTCTATTCACAACAGCTCGTCCCATTCCTTTTGTCCCGCCCGTTACAAGCACTTTCTTGCCTCTGAATTCTGTTGCCGAGTACTCGAATGTTCTACTCATATCTATCCCTCCTTATGATGAATAACTGAATCCGTGAGTTCAGCGCTCAGTCCCTTAACCTTTTAGGTGATGTTCAAGAGGAGCTGAATATAATATTACACTTGACTCTTTTATAACGTCCAATTTATTATACTAATGAAACTCATGAATAATATTAATATAAAGAGGGTCAAATAATGGAGCTCACACAATTAGAGTATTTTATGACGGTTGCACGGTTAGAACACATGACGATGGCTTCTAAGGCACTCGGCATTACCCAGCCGGCGCTAAGTCATGCGATTGCCAAACTTGAGAACGAAATCGGCGCTCCTTTGTTTGAGCGCAATGGAAGAAATGTGAAGCTGAACCGAAATGGCGCCATGTTCTCTAAATGGATCGGCAAAGCACTGCAAAACATTGAAAACGGCGTAAAAGAAATTGAAGAATGGTCTAACCCGGATACGGGGGTTATTACTTTATCCTATCTCAATATCCTTGGCGTTGACTTAATCCCCAATTTAGTCCGAAGCTATCAATTAGACTATCCCAAAGTCCGCTTTGAATTGACACAAGGGAATCTTGGAGATATAGATGCGCATTTGGAACAAGGACACTCGGATCTTATGATTACATCGAAGGAATCTACTTTAGACAATCATAAATGGATAATTATCCAGCAGGTCCCCTTGTATATTGTTGTATCCTCCCAGCACCATTTAGCGAATCGTTCAGCTTTGAGTTTGGCGGAGTTGTCGGGCGAACCATTCATTGGTTTGAAAAACAACTGTGGATTAAAAGCGACCATTATGTCGCGTTTCCAACATACTGGTTTTGTACTTGGTTCGGCGTATGAAGCCGAGGATTTAATCACAGTAGCCGGATTTATTAAGGCTAATCTCGGTATATCTGTCCTGCCTAAGACTATGGGATTGATGTTGGATGAGCTTGTGTGGATTCCGATTACTGATGAGGGATGGTATTGGGAAATAGGCTTGAAGTGGAGAGAAGATCGCCATATTTCTCCGGCTGCGAGGCGGTTTGTAGCCTACATTGAAAATGGGCAGAGGCTCACTGTATAGCGAAGGTTACGACAGATTATACTTAGAGGTGAACGGTTTCAGACTGGACCTTTACAATTTTTTGGCCGGGCGATATAATGAACAGTAATTGTATATGAGTTTGACCGGAGGAGCCTGCCAACAGCGGGCTCTTTTTGTGTTTTTACATGGAAAATAGTGGAAGGTGGTATAAGGAATGACGATCCGGCAGAACAATGAAAACATTATGGTATGTGTTCACTATGGACCGCACGGGCAGCGTTTGATTGAGCGGGGGAGCCAGCTCTCCGGGCTGCTAGGGGCTCCTTTAAGCGTACTGACGGTAGATGCACCCAAGGACAATGAATATAACCAGGATAAAGAGCGATATCTCGCAGGATGGAAAAAACAGACGGAGGATTCCGGTGGAGAATTTCTGGTTCGCAGCTGCAATGGGAAGAAAACAGCCGAGGTTATCGTGGAAACGGCCAGGGAGAGAGGAATTACCCAGATTATTATTGGCAGGTCCAGTCAAACCTTGTGGGAGGAGATTACCCGTGGAGATATTATCGATGAATTAATGGAAAGGCTGGGGCCGATTGATCTTCATATTGTGGCCGTACAGCGTTATCCTGAGCTGCTGGAGCAGTCCCATGAACAAGGAGTGGCCGCGTATCTCGTCAAGCAGAACCCTGGAGACAGTTATAGGCTTAGCGATGAGCCTGGCGGAGCGGAGACGCTAAAAGGGATATTTTTTCGTGAGCTGGACACGGATTTCAACAGCGGCTTATTCAAAATTGTGAACAATGGGGAAGCGCAGTATTTAAGAATTCTGCAAAGTGAATGGGTGAAGCCCCATAAAGGACACTAAATGAAGAACCTTAAACAAACTAAAATTTGAACCGGGGGAGAGCTTGACCGATGCTGCATGCAACAATCTGGATACCTTTTTTGATAGCTGTCCTCGTGCCGCTTACAAGGCGTGTTCCGCGCCTGCATGCGGGATGGACTGTTTTGGCCATACCGGTGGCTCTGTTCCTGTACTTTCTGATGCAAATACAGGGTGTGCGGGCTGGAGAATATACACTGTCGACGATACCCTGGATGCCTTCGCTGGGGATAAATATAACCCTGTATCTGGATGGGTTAGGTCTGCTGTTTGCTCTGCTGATTACGGGTATGGGCGCGCTTGTGATTCTATACTCCATTTATTATCTGAATAAACGGACAGAATCCATCCATCACTTCTACATCTATCTGCTTATGTTTATGGGCGCGATGCTGGGTGTGGTTTTGTCCGATAATCTCATGGTGCTTTATGGTTTCTGGGAGTTAACCAGCATTACGTCATTTTTGCTGATCGCCTTCTGGCACCGCCGGGAAAGATCGCGTTATGGGGCACTCAAGTCCATGCTGATCACAGTTTTTGGCGGTCTGGCCATGTTCGCCGGGTTCAACCTGCTCTATGTGATGAGTGGAAGCTACAGTATCCGGGAAATTATAACGCAAGTTGACGGATTGACCGGTGAACCGTTGTTTATTCCGGCGCTGCTGCTGATTTTACTGGGGGCTTTCACCAAATCGGCACAGTTCCCATTTCATATCTGGCTACCTGATGCGATGGAGGCGCCGACGCCTGTCAGTGCATATCTGCATTCCGCTACAATGGTAAAAGCAGGGCTGTATCTGGTGGCGCGGCTTAGCCCGGTGTTCGCCGGTCAGTCCGAATGGTTCTGGCTGATATCGATTGTGGGTCTGATTACGCTCCTGTTCGGCTCCTTCAAAGCCATTAAACAAACGGATCTGAAAGCCCTGCTGGCTTATTCGACGATCAGCCAATTGGGGCTGATTATGTGCTTGCTTGGACTTGGTTCCGCCGCCGCCTTTTTCCCGGGAACGGAGGAGTCAGTGTTGTACGCTATGGCTACAACGGCAGCTATTTTTCATCTCATTAACCACGCAGTCTTCAAAGGTTCTCTGTTCATGGTGGTGGGCATCATTGACCATGAGACGAACACCCGGGACCTGCGCAAGCTGGGCGGGTTAATCTCTTTAATGCCGGTTACGTTCTCCGTGGCGTTGATCGGAGCCTTTTCCATGGCCGGGCTGCCGCCGTTCAGCGGTTTCCTGAGTAAAGAAATGTTCTTTACCGCCTTGCTGAATATTCGGGACCTCAATGTTCTGGAGGTGAAGTCGTGGCTCATCCTGTTCCCTGTGATCGCCTGGACGGCCAGTGTATTCACTTTTGTGTACAGCATGATTCTGGTCTTCAAGACGTTTACCGGCAAGCTTCAGAAAGAGAAGCTGGATAAAGTACCGCATGAAGCCCCGCTGGGTCTGCTGCTTTCGCCGGTGCTTTTGGTTTCCCTGGCGGTGATATTCGGTTTTTTCCCGAATCTCCTGTCCCATTCTCTGATTGAGCCGGCCGTGGCCTCAGTTCATTACGGATTATTGCCGCCGGCAGAGACATTCCCGGTCTCCATTCATTTCTGGCATGGCTGGACCCCGGAAATCTTTATGACACTGGGCGTTGTCGCTGTAGGCGTTATATTGTACAGAGGTTACAGCCGCTTGAAGTTCCTGGAGCGGGAATGGAAAGGAAGGGATTCGCTTAACCGTTTGTATGACGGATCGCTGGTTCTTATGGAACGGGGATCGGCCCGTTTGACGAGCCTGTATATGACCGGCTCCAACCGGCATTATCTGCTGTATATCTTTGGATTCTTTATCCTTGCGCTTGGAAGTGCGTTGCTGGGGGCCGAAGGGATTACGCTGGGGATGAGTCATTATGCCCCGCTGTCTTTATATGAAACGGTAGTTGTTGCGGTCATGCTGCTTGCGGCCCTGGCTGTTCCTTTTGCTAAGTCGCGGGTGAATGCGATTCTGTTCACCGGAGCCGTAGGTTACATGGTGACTCTGCTGTTCGTCATTTTCCGTGCTCCCGATCTTGCCTTAACCCAAATGATCGTGGAGACGGTGTCTGTTATCCTGTTCCTCATGTGCTTCAAGTATCTTCCGAAGCTGAAGACGGTGAAGGAACGGTCAGGCTTTAGATTGCCGAATCTGCTGATCGCTGTGGGTGTGGGTCTGACGATGACGGTTATTGCTTTGGCTGCGATGGGCAGCAGTCCGTTTCCAGCCATCTCGGAATTTTTCCTTAAAGAGAGTTATTCCCTGGCAGGCGGCAAAAATGTAGTCAATGTCATTCTCGTGGATTTCCGGGGGTTTGATACCCTGTTTGAAATTATGGTTCTGGCCGTTGCTTCCCTGGCGATTTATGGCTTGGTTAACCTGAGAATGGAGCCTGGAGTGTCAGGCCGCATTCCGGGAGAGAAGCGGGAAAATCGGGCTTTGCTGCTCCGGAGTAATGATGTCATCCTGCGGACGATGTCCAAAGTTATCGTAATCATAATTATCACCTTTTCCATGTATTTGTTTTTTGCCGGACATAATCAGCCGGGCGGGGGCTTCATTGGAGCACTGATGACCTCGGCAGCTTTGGTTCTGATGGCCATTGCCTTTGGGATGGATACGGTCCGCAAAGTCCTTCCGCTGAATTACCGTATGATTACGGCGGTGGGACTGCTCATTGCGATTTTGACTGCTGCAGGTTCGTTTATTTTTGGAGCACCTTTTCTCAGCCATTCCTTCGGCCATTTCATGCTTCCTGTTATGGGGGATACGGAGCTTGCTACAGCGGTGTTATTTGACCTCGGGGTCTATCTGGCTGTAGTGGGTGTGACTATGAACATTATATTTACCATAGGGGGGGATGAGTAACATGGAACTGATTATGGCTGTAGCTGTTGGTATTTTATTTACGATTGGCGTGTATCTGATTCTCTCCAAGAGCCTGCTGCGTATTGTTTTGGGTACGTCCTTGCTGACCCATGGAGTCCATCTTCTTCTCCTGACGATGGCCGGGCTCAAGACGGGGTCCGCTCCTGTCCTGGGCGGTCAAGGGGAAACTTATGTAGATCCCCTGCCGCAGGCTTTGATTCTGACTTCCATCGTAATCAGCTTTGGAGTGACCGCCTTCTTTTTTGTTCTGGCCTACCGTGCGTACCAGACCTTGGGCACGGATGAAATGGACAGTCTTAAGGGGGAGGAGCAATGAGCAATCTTTTGGTGCTTCCGATTCTGATTCCCTTATGCTCCGCAGTTGTACTGATTTTTCTGAAGGAAAAGCTTCCTTTACAGCGTCTTATAAGTGTGGTCAGTGCGGTTCTGAATGTGATGGTTGCTGTAATTCTCGTACAGCGTATTCATGTGGAAGGTATACAGACACTGCAGATGGGAGGCTGGATGCCCCCCTACGGCATCGTTTTTGTAGGGGATATGCTGGCCGCTTTGCTTGTGTTGACGACCTCTGTGGTGGGTCTGGCGATTCTGCTCTATTCCTTCCGCAGTATAGGAGAAGAACGGGAACGGTTTTATTACTATACCTTTTTTCATTTTTTGCTGGTTGGGGTGTACGGCTCCTTCCTTACGGGAGATATCTTTAATCTGTTCGTCTTCTTTGAGGTCATGCTGATCGCGTCCTATGCCTTGATCTCGATCGGCGGAACGAAACTTCAGCTGCGGGAAACCTCCAAGTATCTGTTAATTAATATTGTGTCCTCCACATTGTTTGTGGCCGCAGTAGCTTATCTGTATGCAGCGGTTGGCACATTAAATATGGCTCATTTGTCCCAGCGTGTGGCTGAGGCAGGACAGGGCGGTGTGCTTAATGTGATAGCAATGCTGTTCCTGATCGTATTTGCGCTAAAGGCAGGTTTATTTCTGTTCTTCTGGCTGCCGGGTTCTTACAGTGCTCCGCCCTCGGCTGTAAGAGCGTTGTTCGGTGCCTTGCTGACTAAAGTCGGCCTGTACGCAATCATTCGCACTTTTACTCTTATCTTTGTGAATGATCCCGGCTTTACGCACACGTGGATCGCCTGGATGGCAGGGGCCACGATGATTCTGGGCGGGCTGGGTGCTGCTGCTTATCATGACATCCCCCGCATTTTTAATTATAACGTTATTATCAGCGTAGGTTTTGTAGCCTTTGGTATAGCCTCGGCGACCCCGGATTCACTGGACGGTGCAGTATTTTATCTGCTGCACGATATGCTGGCCAAAGGTCTGATGTTTATCCTTGGAGGTATCATCATCACTGCCGCGGGAACCGATCAGTTAAAAGCCATGGGGGGGCTTATCAAACGTTATCCATTGCTCGGCTGGATGTTTTTTGCCCTGGCGCTTACCCTTGTAGGCATACCGCCATTCAGCGGTTTTGCCGGAAAGGTACTGATTATCCGGGGAGGACTTGAGTCCGGCATGCTCACCCTGTCCTTGATAGGTCTCGGCTCCAGCTTCCTCGTGCTCTATTCCTTAATCAAAATGTTCCGTCTGGCGTTCTGGGGAAATGAGCCGGATCGAGAATATCCGAAGGTTCATATAAGAGGTGTGACAGTATTGGCAGCCGGACTGCTTGCTCTCGTGATCTGCATGGGCGTGGGAGCCGAGCAGGTGTACAGCTATGTGTCACAAGCAGGTGAGGTGCTTGTCTCTCCCGCACTTTACATCGAAGCTGTAATGAAGGAGTAGATCAAGAATGGCCTATCAAATCTTATTAAATCTGTTCATTGCAATTCTGTGGATGCTGCTATATAATGACTGGTCGGTATCCCGGTTTACAATGGGTTTCCTGCTCGGAATTGCCGTTCTGCTCGTATTGCGTAAATTTCGCAAGGAGCCGTTTTATCTGAAGCGGGTATGGTCCATACTGAAGCTGCTGCTATTATTCGGACGTGAACTTGTGGTGTCGAGCCTGACAGTCATCAGGCATATTCTGCGTCCGAAGCTGACCATCCGTCCCGGTATTTTTGCCTATGAGACCACTCTCGTCTCGGATTGGGAGGTTACGATTCTGTCTTGTCTGATTTGTCTGACCCCGGGAACCCTGACCCTTGAGGTATCCCCGGAAGGCCGGACCCTCTATATTCATGCGATGGATATCGAAGATGCGGAGCAACTCAGAGAGCAGATTCGCGGAACCTTTGAACAAGCGATCCTGGAGGTGACGCGGTGATGGTGCCGATACTTTTGACAACAGCCCTGACCATTCTCGCCTTGGCCACTTTGGCCTGCTCCTACCGCTTGATTAAAGGCCCGACGCGCTCGGACCGCATCGCCGCCCTGGATACGATAGGGATCAATCTTCTGGCTATGATTGCTGTCCTTTGTATGCAGCTGAAGACGCAGGATTTTATTGAAATTGTTCTGGTGATAGGCATTCTTACCTTTATAGGAACAACGGCGTTGGCCAGATATATTGAAAGAGGGTCCGTAATCGAACAAGGGGGTGAGGACTATGATCGGTGAGCTGCTTATTGCATTGCTGGTATTGCTGGGGGCCTTGTTCTGCGCTTTGAGCGCTTTTGGGCTGATCCGCCTGCCGGATGTGTACCTGCGTTCCCACGCCGCAACCAAAAGTGCCACGCTTGGTGTACTTTGTGTCCTGCTCGGGGCCTTCCTTTACTTCTGGTTCTATCTAGATACGGTCAGTGTTAAGCTGCTGCTTGCTATTGCGTTTGTCTTTATTACTTCACCGGTAGCCGGGCACCTTAATGGAAGATCGGCTTACCGCTCAGGAGTTCCCTTATGGGAGAACAGCGTTCAGGATGATCTAAAGCCTGTATTGGAAAAGGCACAGAAAGATGCATCTGTACACAGGAAATGATAGTCTTTTCAAGACATGGTTATAATCGCTGAATTCCAGACAGGAAGCGGGGGAACCAATGATGGATGCCGGTCTACGGCCGCAATCATCAGGGGTGAATCTCGAATAGATTCGAGTAGGGCCACTCTTCGGGTCCGAATCCGTCAGCTAACCCCGTAAGCGTAGGAGAGAGGAGGCAGATGATTTTGCCGCAGATACAATTGAATGGAACTTCCCTTTATTATGAAAAATACGGTGCCGGTGTCCCCCTGGTGTTCATCCACGATCACCTTACCTCACATCATCTGTTCGAGCCGCAAGTCGAATATTTCCGTAAGCGGCTGCAGGTCATAGTCCTGGATCTGAGAGGAAGCGGATTGTCGGGCAAAATGAATGTGGAGGTCAACCGTATCCTGGATACACAGTGTGAAGACTTGAGAGCGCTGCTGGAAAACCTGGGGATACCCAAGGTAATTCTGGTGGCCTGCTCCAGCGGTGGAGTGCTGGCTCAGAAATTTGCCGTGCAGCACCCCGAACAGGTCAGTGCGCTGGTGCTGGTGGACAGCGGGCTGTTTGACCATATCTCTATGAAAAACCGGAAGCTGTGGGATTTTATTGAGACCTGCACCTGGATATCCCATTATCTGCCGGCGGAGTTCTTCATCCGTTCCTTAAGAATGACCTATAACAAGTGGCTGCCGGCCTACCATATTCTCCGCAAAGAGCTGCTGCATAAACGGCCGACGGAGTTAATCAAACAGCGGATCGCTTTACGTCAGATTGACATGTTTGCTTATGCGGAGCGGCTCCGGATTCCCGTCCTGTGCGTGGCAGGGAGCCAGAATGAGTGGGGCCTCAAGCAGGCCCGGAGGACGGCGGCGCTGTTTCCTGCGGCCCAGCTGGCGGTTCTGCCTGATGCGATGTACCCCAGTCATTTATGTCAGCCCCAGGATTTTAACCGGCTGCTCTTAAATTTCTTGATGGATCAGCATCTAAGGGAGTGATAGGCACGTTATGATTTCTGTTCAGCCGTATTACAAAGTGGAGAGGGTTGTCACCCCACTGGAGCAGCAGACGGTTACACATTATCGAACGCTGCAATTGTATGAGAGCAAGATTGTTTCGGCTTACCGGGAGTTTCCCTTGAGTGAGGTGTATGATCTGTCGTTCAAAAGAATCGGGGAAAACCCCGGCCACGGGGTGCTGTATTTGCACGCCAAGCAAGGGGTATTCCCTTATATGGTGGAAAAAGATCCTGCCAACTTTATAAATGAGTTTATGAATTTAATGAAGAAATCGGCGCCCGGCAAAGGAAGTGGATTTTTGTAATAGGAAAACCTCCAACTAATCACTCGATTTCAATGGTGAAAACTTGTCCCGCATAAAACAGCGACCCGAACAAGGGGCTGTTCGCGGAGCGCACGCCTGTAAAAACAAAGGGACGTTCCATACAGCCATTTCATGGCTTAAGCTTCAGATGAAATAGGCGGTGCAGGAGGATTGGGCTCCATCAGCGGAGTGAAGCGGACAGAGAAGTCCCTATTTTGCGAAAAAGTCTGTTTTCCTGGCGAATTCGGACTCAGGAGCCGTTATATCGTTCGTTTGAGCCTGGAATGAGGGGAGATAGGACAATTAGCGGAATCTCTGTCCGTTTGTCCATCTGAATAGGCGAATCCTCCCCAATAAGGGATTTCCTGTCCGCATCAGCCGCGGATAGATCGTAAAGGGACCTCATCGTGTCCGCAGAGGGACCCAGGCCAAATCGAAAAGTACAACAATGGTCTTAACCACTGTATATGGGCGAGAGTTGTGTACGTTGTACTACAATGTGAGTTCTTAGCAAGCCAAATGACGATAATCTTGCCTGTTGTACAACAATCCGGGCATCGTAAGCTCCGAGTTGTTATTCACCCGTTAGGGTGATTTTTTTTGTGTGGATGTAGAACAATGAAAGTTCAATTGCGTCAGAATGCATAACATTTGGAGTGTATTTTTGGAATGTTGAACGAAAAACACAATTTCCTCGTTGCTCATTCATGAATTATGGTAGTAAAATATACGCAACGAGTAATATAAGATAACATATACTGCTATTGACTGTGTAAACATATAGCGAATCAGAGAGGTGGAGCAAACATGATCGAAGAAATAAAGAAACTGCCGTCAGATACAGAACTTCCCCGTGATTGCACCTTCTCGCCTGAGGATTGGCGCATATTATCGGAGTACTGGTACCCGGTTGCGATTGCCGATGAGATTCAGGAGAAGCCGGTTGCTGTGAAGCTTTTGGATATGAAGCTGGTCTGTTACCGCAGTCATGGCAAGGTGGTCATTGCCCGCGACCTGTGCTTTCACCGGGGGGCCCCTCTGAGTCTTGGCTGGGTGGAGGAAGGAGAGATTGTTTGTCCTTATCACGGATTTCGTTATAATTGCGAGGGCAAATGCACCGCCGTTCCGGCGCATCCCAGCGCCAAAATCTCACCCAAGCTGAAATTGACGGTGTATCCCGCAGTTGAGCGTTATGGCTTGATCTGGACGTCGCTGGCTTCGGCTGTGGAACAAATACCAACATTCCCCGGATGGGAGGATCCCGATTTTATCAATATCCTGCCGCCGAGCTTTGATATTGCAGGTTCATCCGGCCGGCAGATGGAAGGGTTTCTGGACGTCTCACACTTTGCTTACGTCCACACGGAAACCTTTGGGGACCGCAATAACACGGAGGTTCCGCAATATAAAGTCAAACGCGAAGGCGATCAATTGCTGGCCGAATATTGGAGTACAGTGAGCAACTATGGAAAAGGCCAGGAGAACCCGGCCCCGGAAGGATTCATGTGGCTGCGCGAATTCCGCGTATTCCCGCCGTTTGCGGCCTCGCTCACCGTACATTTTCCGGAGAACGGCAGACTGATGATCTTGAACTGCGCGTCACCGGTATCTGCCCGCTACACCCGGCTTTTCTGCCCGATCTCGAGAAATTTTGACAAAAATGCTCCTGTTGAGGATACGATCCGATTCAATCTGCAAGTGTTTCAGGAGGACCGGGAGATGGTCGAATCCCAGACACCGGAAGATCTGCCGCTGGACCTGTTGGCCGAAGCCCATATTCCCGCCGACCGCACCTCCATTGCCTACCGCCAGTTGTTAACCGAGATCGGGCTTGGCAGAACGTATACCTCCTGATCACTATCGTTACAATGGCAGCAGGGACTCAAGCAGGTTAACCTGACTGGGCACAGCAAATCAGCCTGATTCGCAAGTGGAATCCGGCTGATTCTTGTGGCGATTTTATTTCTCCAGACGGTAGCCGCCATGGAAGACTGGTCCAACATACTGGTTCAGGGCGAAACCGCTGCGGATGGCTGCCGAGACAAAGTCTTTGGCTTTGGCCACTGCCTTGTCTACCGGAAGCCCGCTTGCCAGACCGCCGGTAATCGCGGCGGCAAAGGTGCAGCCTGCGCCGTGATTATGTGCCGGTTCGATCTTGGCCACTTCAAAGACGGTGAACCCGGAGCCGTCATAGAATACATCTATGGCTTGATCACCGCCGAGTGCCTTGCCGCCTTTGACGACAACATTCCGGGCGCCGAGGCCATGGATCAGCCGGGCGGCTTCCTTCATATCCTCAAGCGTAGTAAGCTTGCCGAGACCTGACAATACACCGGCCTCAAACAGGTTGGGTGTCGTTACGGTGGCCAGGGGCAGCAGCAAATCACGGATGGCCTGGGCGCTGTCCGGATTAAGCACTTCATCTTCGCCTTTGCACACCATAACCGGATCGATCACGACATTGGTCTGTAAATTCTCTTTAATGGCCTGTTCGGCCACACGTACAATATCGACACTGCCCAGCATGCCGGTCTTCATGGCATCTACCGGACCGCCTGCAAAGATGGTCTTCAGCTGCTCGGCAACGATAGCGGCATCCACGGGATATACATTATGATGCCAGCCGTTGTCGGGGTCCATCGTCACAATGGTCGTCAAGGCGCTGAAGCCGTAGGTGCCATATTCTTCAAAGGTTTTGAGATCGGCCTGTATGCCTGCGCCTCCACTGGAGTCACTTCCGGCGATGGTTAGGGTTGTGATAATTTTTGACAAGGTGAACGTCTCCTTCTGCGATATCTCAATTCATAAAATACGAATTGAATAGATTATAGCAAAAATCGGCACCCGCGTCTTTCCTTTCGCTTATTCTTCCGGATGCTCCAAAGCCAGCAGCACCTGTTTGATTGTCTTGTCATAGTGGAAAGGCACCTCACTGTCGCCTCCGGTCCAGTAGACTACCAGCAGGTTGGCGCCCCGAAAGACATGCGGGTAGATGCGGGCGCCCCCGTCGTAGGTCGTGCGGTTAATCTCAAGCTTGAGCGCATCCAGCCCGGCTGCGGTCTCTGTTTGGTCAGCGTAAGTATACACGGACAACCGTTCCGGCCGGGAAGGCGAATCCGTTCGATCGATGATCAGTTCGTCCGGCCATACGCCGTTGAGCTTTTTTTGGAAAAGCTGCTCTTCTCCAGCCTTGACCCCGCTCAGCTTCATGCCCTGCTCCTGTAAGGCGGTCACCAGTGTACCGATAGTGTAGGCATTTGGTTCCGTGCTCTTGGATTCTGCGGGCGGAAGTCGAGGCGGACCCTGATTCTCCGCAAAAAAGCTCATGATCGTATCCAGCATCTGCTGCTGCTTCAGGATGGAGGTTAAACGTATTTCCAGCTGCCGGTGCAAATATCCCCATTCTCCTTCTTCATAATAGGCGGAGCCGGAGGCTTCGTACCCCTCAGCATCGGCAGCCAGCGTATATCTTACGGTGCGTGCCCCGGTTCCGGCAGTACCCAGGACATAACGTTCGACGAATTCCGGAGAATCGGCGTCCGATACGGCAAATCCTTGCTCCTCGGCCCAGGCAGCTTTGCCCGGAAAATAAGTCCCGATGCTGCCAATGGCGCAGCCTGCACAACCCCACGCATTGTCGGTGTAGTGGAGAGTTTCTCCCGGGTCGTCCGGGTTCTGGAGGGTTACGCCATAAGAACCGTTTGCCCCAACCAATGCGGAAGCCTGCCAGCCGGCTGGGGCCAGAAGCAGATAACCGCCCTCCATATCGGGGCGGTACACCAGAACCGCCTCCAGCTGATCCGCAAGCTCCCCGGCGATCGGGAAGGACATTTGCGGCAGTTCAGGAACTCGTGTATTCACCGGATGGGTTCCGTCATCCACATGCAGAACTGCGCGCGTGACCTGAAGCGGAAGCTCGACTTCACCACTGCCATCCGTAGACGGAAAGGCCAGTGTTAACGCGGCATCCGATCCCGGCAATGTTCCGTTGCCCGTAGCGGACGGGCTGGGAGCGGCTAGGCCCGGAAGGTTCTGTCCGCCGGAGATCCGGCCGATCCCTGTATATCCGATGAATAGGGCAACTGCAAGCACAAGCCCCAGCGCTCCGGCAAAAGTCCAGGTGCGGGGACGCCGCCGCTGCCTGGAGTTGACACGCTGCTCCACATCCTGCTGCATTTGCGGGGTGAAGTGATTGCCTTTGAACGGTTTTGAGGCCAGTTGTTTCTCCCAATCTGTAGAAGGTTTGTTCATTCGGGTGTCAGCTCCTTTTCCCAGAGATCATTCATTTGACGGCGGGCCCGCCGCAGGCGCGACTTGGCTGCAGACAGAGACACACCGAGGGTCTGCGCCAATTCATCCATGGTCAGGCCATAATGTGCCTGGAGGATCAGGACTTCCCTGTATTTTCGGGGGAGGCTGAGTACAAGCCCCCAGACCTCGCCGCTTAACGACTGGCGCAGAAAGTCTTCCTCAGCGGATTCCGCCGTGAGGTCCAGTCCCGCCGTTTCTTTTAACGTAACCCTCCTGACAAAAGCGGTGCTTCGGTATGAATACCAGCGGTTGCGGGCAATTTGCAGCAGCCAGGTCTTCACGGAAGCTTCACCCCGGAAGGAGTGAAGGTATTTGTAGGCTCTGATGAATGTCTCCTGCGCGATATCATCGGCAACGGCCCTGTTGCGGGCGAGAAAATAGGCATAATTCCACACGTCTTCGCCGTAGGTTTCCATTAAAGTGGTTAATGCGCTTGCGTTCATGCTGGAGAATTCCGCTGGTTCGCTTGACATGCTGCCCCTCCTTTGTTCTATAACTCTATTGACCTTTAGAGCTGCGGAAAAGTTGCTTTTTGTCCGTCAGCCGGCATGGAATAGACTGAAGTGGGGTCATAAACTGCACTTCAGGCTCATAATCTGGTAGGGGGAACGAAGCAGTCCTTGGGAGAGGAAATGCCGTCCGAAGAGCCATCCTAAAGCGGGATTGGAGGCGGACGCGATGAGTATTGATCAACTCATTTCTTTGCTCGTTCTTGTTATTATGATCGTACAGCTTGCGGGTTACAAGGGGAAACCCTAAGCGCAAGCCCCACTGTACTTGGGTTTTTCAATCCCGTAACTGTCCGGGGTTGGAAAGCCCCTTTTTTATATTCAGACAGCTTTCTGTTGACAGATATAAAGGAAGTTGTTATTGTGTTCAAAGTTATTAAAATACTTTAATAAAGTATTTATATATTGGAGGGGGAAGATGGAACGGATCAGCGGCAACGCGATTGTCATCAAAGAGGTGAATATGAACCTGGTACGCAAAGCGCTGCGGGAGCGGGGAAGCGGAACGAAACAGCAGCTTGCGGAAGCTACGGGACTAAGCCTTGTAACTGTAGGAACCGTATTGCAGCAATTGCTGCAAACCCAAGAGGTTAAAGAAGGGGGACTGGCTTCCTCCAGAGGAGGGCGTCCGGCTCAGGAATTCAAGTACAACGAGGATTATGCACAGGCGCTTATTGTTTATACGCATGAACAAGATGGGCGGATTACAGTCCGCAGCACGGTGGTCAACCTGTACGGCAAGGCTGTACATCAGGCGGAATGTGAAGTTGAAGGGGTGAACATTCCCGTCTTGGAGCGGATCATTGACGGACTGCTGGCGGAATACCCGGCTGTTCAGGCCATCGGTTTGGGGCTGCCGGGGGCGGAATTCGCGGGTACAATGGTTGTTTCCGACTACAAGGAGCTTATAGGACAACCAGTTACGGCGCATTTGCAGGAACGCTACGGCGTGCCGGTCATTATGGAGAACGATGTGAATGCGGCAGTCCTTGGCTTCAGCAAAAACAGTGGACTCCCGAAAAACCGGACGGTTGTATACATTTATTTTCCCGAGCTGTACCCGCCCGGATCGGGAATTATGATTCAAGGCAAGCTTCACAAGGGAAAGGGCAACTTTGCGGGTGAAATATCCTGGCTGCCCTTAGGAATTGATTGGACAGAGGCGGGGCTGTATGCTTCTTTTGAACGGCTCAGCGGGGCCCTGGCTAAGCTGATCGTCACCCTCAGCAGTATTTTGAATCCGGACACGGTGGTTCTGTACGGCAGCTCCCTGACTCCGGAGCATCTTCCGGCCATAACGGGGT
Organism: Paenibacillus albidus; assembly: GCF_014644435.1. Lineage (GTDB taxonomy): Bacteria > Bacillota > Bacilli > Paenibacillales > Paenibacillaceae > Paenibacillus_AQ > Paenibacillus_AQ albidus. Next base: position 185,624 of record NZ_BMKR01000005.1, read on the forward strand.
CATGCCGTGCACAGCTTCCGGCCGGTGCTGTTCCGGAACTGCTGCTTTCCAAAGATTTTGCCGTTGATTACATCGGCGGGATGATCGAACGGACCCTCGCAACACTCGAACCGGATATTGTACTCTCAAGGCATTCCGTGGATAAAGGTGGTAATTGATATATGGCAACGCTTTTCTTGATTATTATTTATTTGGCTTTTATCAGTCTGGGGCTCCCGGATTCCCTGCTGGGTGTGGCCTGGCCGCTCATCCGGCCGGAACTGGGAGCCCCGCTTGCGGCGGCAGGTTATCTTTCCATGACGGTGGCAGGCGGAACTATCGTGTCCAGCTTGGCCAGCGGCTTCGTCATACACAGGTTCGGCACAGGAAAAGTGACTTTGGTCAGCTGCATGCTGACAGCATGCGCATTGCTGGGTTTTTCTTTCTCAACCTCGGTTCTATGGCTTGCCTTACTCGCAGTGCCGCTTGGACTGGGTGCAGGAGCGGTGGATGCTGGACTTAACAATTATGTCGCGTCCCATTACAAGGCGCATCATATGAGCTGGCTGCATTGTTTCTGGGGAATCGGCGCTACCCTTGGACCGATTATCATGTCCCGTTATATTCTTTCGGAGCACTCCTGGAGAAGCGGATACCTTGCGGTGGCCTGGATTCAGTTCGCTCTGGTGGCGCTGCTGTTCTTAACGCTCCCGTTGTGGAAAAGGACCGGGCATGAGGCGGCCGGCTCACCCGGGCCGGCTGCTGCAGAACAGCCGGTTCAGGAGGCGGGCGACGGCTCGCGTCATTTCGTGAAATCCGGTGTTGTGAAGCCGCTGCAGATTAAAGGTGTCAAGCTAACGCTGCTAACTTTTCTGCTCTATTGCGGCGTTGAGACGACAATGGGGTTATGGGGCAGCAGTTTTTTGGTCAATGTGAAGGGAGTTGACGTTGCAGTAGCGGCGCAATGGGTATCTTTGTATTTTTCAGGCATTACTGCCGGCCGGCTAATCACGGGCTTTATTACACTGAAGGTCAAAAGCCGCATCCTCATCCGGGCCGGGCAGCTGACAGCCTTAACGGGTGCGGTGCTGCTGCTGCTTCCGTTGCCGCTTTATTGCTCGCTGGCCGGCTTTATTCTCGTAGGCTTGGGCTGTGCGCCTATCTTCCCGTGCCTGCTGCATGAGACGCCTGCCCGTTTCGGCAAGGACCATTCCCAGCGGATTATGGGGTATCAGATGGCGATGGCCTACACAGGGACGACTCTGTTGCCGCCGCTGCTGGGGCTGATGGCCACACGCACCCCTTTGGGGATGGGGATCTTTCCGTATCTGGTGACGCTGTACGCAGTGGCGATGATGTTCAGTTCGGAGAAGATCAACAGCCTTCTCAAGACCCGTTTTGCAGGGGACAGATAGCTTCTTTCGGGTAATTTACGGTCCTTAGTTATTTTTGGGGGAAGTGCAGGGATGCTTAGCTCGGTTGCTTGCATATCAATATAGAACCGGACCCCGCGCGATCACATAACCAAAATAACTATAGGAGGGTGTACATGATTACGATCAGCTTGTGTATGATCGTCCGCAATGAAGAACAAGGGTTGCCCCGCTGCCTGGCTTCCGTGGGCGAGATTGCAGATGAGATTATCATAGTGGACACCGGGTCTACGGACCGGACCCCAGAGGTGGCCAGCTCCTTCGGAGCTGTATTGTATGAGTTTGAGTGGATCGACGATTTCTCGGCCGCCCGCAACTTTGCCTTCAGTAAAGCGACCCAGGAGTATATTCTATGGCTCGATGCGGATGATTATCTGAAAGAAAAGGATTACAAGCTTTTTATGAAACTAAAAGAAGAGCTGCCGGAGTCCATACACACTGTCAATATGCAGTATAATCTGGCTTTTGATTCCGAAGGGAATGTTACTTCAAGCTTGCGCCGCAACCGTCTCGTCCGGCGAAGCTGCAATTTCAAATGGATCGGTCCGGTGCATGAATATCTGGAGGTAAGCGGCCCTTCTTTCAGAAGTGATGTCTGTGTCAGCCATGCAAAAGACAAGGAGCATACGGACCGAAACCTGCGTATCTATCAAAAACGTGCGCAGCAGGGCGAAGTGTTCTCTCCAAGGGACCAGTATTATTATGCCAATGAGCTGCGGGATCACGGGCTGAATGAAGAAGCCTGCCGTTATTATGAGACATTCCTCACCGGCGGCCTTGGCTGGATTGAAGATAATATTCAAGCCTGCATGAAGCTTGCAGAATGCCGGGAGCGGCTTGGCGATGCGGAAGGCGCATTTCAGGCACTGTGCCGAACCTTGCAATATGACAGCCCCCGCCCGGAATGCTGCTGCCGTCTGGGTGCCTGGCTGTTCGAGAGGGGCAGGCTGCAGGCTGCGGTGTACTGGTATGAGACTGCGGTGGGTCTGCCGAGTCTGGACGATTCCATGGGACTAAGGAATGCCGCTTATTCCACCTGGCTGCCGCACCTGCAGCTGGCCTTATGTTATGACCGGCTGGGCGAGCGTGAGAAGGCGAATATTCATAATGAAACGGCAATCCGCTATTATCCCTCCCATCCGAGCATGATTTATAACCGGAATTATTTCAGGGAAGTACTGGGTGACAAGTACGAGGAGCTGCAGACATAGGATAAGATTATGGAGCGGTATGTCCGCTTTGTCCAGACACTTTGTAGCTGAGTTCATATGTTGTTCAAGAGGAAGGGTACGATGAAGAGGGGGTAGCGGATGACTCAGGTGATTGACTTTGGAAAAAGTGTATTGTCCAGCTTTAGCCAGTCCATTTCGATACCGGTAGCCGGTTCACCGTCAAGCAATGCATTGCCTGAATTTGGTCTGGCCACGGCCCAGGCTGGTAATGTCATACTCAATGCTTCTGTAGGTATACAAACGGTTCTGGGGAGTCCCGATTTTCTGTTTTCGATTCTACGCGGCGATACAACGATTTTTACAGTTAAGGCTAGTGCGATGGCTGTGAAATTGTATGAGTCCTATTGTTTTTCGTATGTCGACACGAATGTGCCTGCCGGGTATTTTTCGTATAAACTGACGGTATCCATTGTCAACCCCAGTGCGTCCAATACGGCAAATTTGATAGGTCCTGTGAATTTTTCGGGACTTTCGCTGGGGTGACGGACATGAGGACAATTATCGATTTCGGCAAAAGTCTCCCGACCAGCTTCAGTCAATCCGCCTCACTTTCCGTAATCAGCGTTCCGGACAGCATGATTCTGGGCCAGTTCGGAGTGAACGTCGGTACGAATGGCTCTGTACAGCTGCAGGCAACGGTAGGGCTTCAAAACTCCGGAATCTCTGCTTCCGATGTGATCTTGACGATTAAACGGAATGGGATGAACATTTACATGATCCGTTCCAGCAGTCCGGTGGACCATCTGTTCGACGCGGTTTCAATAGCGTATGTGGATACAGGCATTCCTGCAGGATACACTGCATATGCATTAACCGTTTCTTCCATTTCCAGCGTGAATCCTCCCAGTGTTATAGGGCCCATTATCTTTTCGGGCTTGTCGATTGTTTAAATGACAGCGGGGCTGTCCCAAAGCCATGAAGTGGCTGCTTGGGATAGCCCTTATTGTTTGTGAGTAGGCCTGATGTCAGCGCTCGGTGTGAACGCACCGCGAACGGACCGTTGTGCTCCATCTAAATGACTGCCCGGTATAGGACAATTTAAGCATACATATGTATAAGAGACGATCACAAGGTCACTGGGAAGCACAAAAAAATGAAGTCTGGAAGGAGGCGGATAATGCCCTTCACGACGGGAGCGGTATACAACCCGGCAGCAGGTTCTACCCATGCCGACAGGGTTCAGGTCTCATGCCTGAATGATTCCAATAGTAATACAATCAACATTTCTTTGTTGATTTTTCAGTTCAGGGGCGCGAGCTTTACCCGGATACCGGTCGGCGAAGCGCTGTTTCAGGTTAATCCCCAGCAGCTTATAGTCCAGTCCTACTCTGTGAATCTGGCTGATTATTATGAAGTGCAGCTCAACTTTTACAGCGCGGTCAATACGATTGTAAATATCCATACCGTGGATGCGGCCGGGACGGTTCTGCATAACATTCTTCAGACTCAGCTAACCTATATTGACAGGTTGTCCCTGATTTCAACATGAAATGGAGGATCAGCATTGGTTAACGTGAATGTTACCGCCAATTTACCGGGCAACCATATTGAACCCTCTATTGCGGTAAACACCTTGAGCCCGAACTTTTTGGTGGCGGTCTCTGTGGATGACAGTACCGGAACTGCGCTTACAGGCGTTTACCGTTCAGAGAATGGCGGCCAAACCTGGTCCGGCACCATTTTGCCGCAGGCCCCGGGGTATATGAGTGCGGAAGCTCCAACCATTGACTATACCTTTCCGAATACGTTTATTGTGGCTGTCCATTTTTTCAATGAGTTTAATGACGGTACGATTGCGACCTACACCTCTTTCGATAACGGCCTTACGTTTAATCCGCCCGTTCTGGCACAATTAGGTTATGGGCTGTATGTTCATAACGATGAGCCATTCATAGCCGTGGACCGGTCGCCCTCCAGCCCTTATCGGGGAAATGCCTATATCGGGTATACACCTATTTATGATTTGTCGGTGAACTCGGCGATCTTTTTTCAGCGTTCTGTCGATCAAGGCTTAAGCTGGGAGCGGCCGCAAAGAATCTCCGATCCCAGAGGGCAACTGAATCGTGCGGCTTTGGCTGTGGGCCTGGCGGGAGAGGTGTATGCAGGGTATATCCAGCTTGGTCCCGCCCCCAAATATGCCTATATCCGCGTGTCGCAGGACGGCGGTCTCACTTTCAGTCCGCCCGTCACACGTGAGGCGACATTTCTGGCCAACACCGTTCCGGTGCCCAGTCCTCTCCCGGTGCCGAATTATGCCTTCCGGGTGCAGACCAACCTGAGCCTGGGAACCGATATTTCCGCCGGACCCTTTGGAGGCTTCGTGTATGCGGTCTGGAACGATTTCCGTTTGGGTTATGCCGATATTTTCTTTTCCCGTTCTCAGGATGGTTTGTTATGGTCCACCCCCGTGAACATTACGGGAGCACCGGCCGGCTCGCAGAATTTTTCCCCTTCCATCACCGTTTCGCCGTTCAATGGAACCATAAGAGTAATCTATTATACGAATCGGCTGGACGGCTTCCTGCTCGATGTTTTTGTCGCGGAGTCCTTCAACAGCGGATTGTCTTTCAGCAACCGGCGTTTAACGGATGTATCCACGAATCCTAACGGCACTTCTCCAACGCCAGTTCTGCTTATCGGGGATTATATTACTGCGGCGACTATTTTTCCGGATACCCTGGCTGCGGTCTGGAATGATACACGCACAGGAAAACAGGATGTTATTTTTGGCAATTAGAAGATTGGTTTAGAAAAATGAAGTAACGGCTTGCTCAAATGTCAGTACACTGTTCTCCCAAGTCCAGCTGAAGGTGTCCAGCTCCCCTTGACGGGCCAAACGTTGTCTAAGGCCCACATCTTTTGCGAGCCGGATGATATCTTCAGCGAGCCGGTTCTCATGCCGGTAGGACAGCAGGCAGTTTTCTTCATGACGGGCATATTCCAGATTACCGCCCGAGTATACGGATACCAAGGCCGCGCCGCAGCGCATCGCTTCCAGTCCCGGCAGAGAGCCGGTGTCAAAAATACTTGAGCTTACAAAAATATCGGCCCCATTGTAGTGATAACATAGCTCCTGATCGTCATTTGGCGTGAAGAACCGGTAGTATCCGCTGGCCTTCAAGCTCTGCAGCCAACCCGAGGAGTAGAACTCATCCGGCGGACTAATAAGATTAATCGTTACCTCCGGGCATGCCGCATGGACCAGATCCAGCTGGCGGAGCAAATAGTCCTGCTCACGATGCCAGGAGAAGCCGTGCTCGGTTTTGCGCAGGATGGCACTGACATTAAGCGGTTCCTGCAGGGTGTGGCGGATATGCATATTATGAAAGGCGGGGCTGATGCCGACCGGAACGATATGTCCGGTGATCCCGTGATTCAGACGGATCAGCTCCTGCTGCCATTTTGACAATACAATCAGGTTGCGGGTTGTGTTATAAGAGGGGAATGACACTTCATTTTCCGGCAAAAAAAGCGGCTCGTAGCACAAGGACAATCTGACGTGTCGCCCTTTTCCATTCTGGCTGGCAGCCTCGGCTACAGCGACAGTTGTATAAAAGTTGGAGACGATCACGTCGGCGCCCGGGAAATCGGATTCCCGCAGTACCGTATGGTCTGTACGATGGATATGGGAATGTACCGCATAGCAAACTACGCCATCCAGCGGCATGAGGATGGTCACATGATGCCCCCGGGCGGTAAGACCGTTAGTGAGCTCGACCAGCATACGCTGCGCACCGCCATGGCATAAGGTCAGAATGGGAAATGTGAACCTCATCGTATAATCCACCCCTTCTGCAAGAACTGCATAAACTCCAATCCATTATGTATACTATTTTATTCAATCCGGCTGTTAAAGTTCCAGACTTGACGGACAATGGGTGCCAATCCATGAAATGGCGATAAAAAGACCCGTGTCAGAGGCTGGCTTTGAACTTCAAGCCATTCTGGACACGGGTGATACAGGCTGTTGTTATTTGCTGGACAGTTTCTTCAGCAGCGCTACGGTCTCATTGATTTGCGGGCCGGTGATATTCTCCAGCGACACATCGATCATGGGCTTATGCTCCTGCAGCTTGGACAGGAATGTTGCCGTGTGGAAAGCCCCGCCTCCGGGAGGACCCTGGTGCATCGTATTGTCCGAATAGTAGATATCTTTCAGATGGGCCAGAATGATCCGGTCCCCGAACAGCTTGAAGGAGCTGTCGACAATTTCGTCCTGGCGGTCGATGTCTTCCCCGATCAGGTTGCAAGGGTCAAACACCACGCCAATCGAGCTTGTAGGAACCTCGTCAAGGATCCGCCGCATTTTCTCGGGAGAGGACAAGGTATGTGAGGACACTCCCTCAAGTCCGAGGAATACCCCCCATTTATCAGCCTCCTCCGCCAGTTCCTCTACGGTTGCCCGCAAGGTCTCCCAGCCTATTTCTTCATAACGGAAAGGATCGAGCTCCTGAAAGGTGGTGAGTGCGCCGGTCTCGGTGGCCACCATGGGGGCGCCGAAGTGACGGGCGTACCGGAGATGCTCCTTGAAGCGTTCGATTTCCTGCCTGCGGACTGCCGGATCGGGATGGACCGGGTTGATATAGCAGCCCAGTACACCAATGCGGATGCCGGCCCGCTCGAAGGCTTCTCCGATATAATTGGCCAAGCCGGGACTCAGCTTGCCGGTCGAGGTATCAAGGTCCTGAATAGCTTTGGACAAGGCCAGTTGTACGAAGCTGATATCGTGGCGCTGCAGCTCCGCCGTCAGTTCGTTAAGGGGCAGGCAGCCCACGGTGTGGGCAAGTGTTCCGTATCTCATCAGACAATCACTCCTTTTGAAATGTATGAAACGTTTAGCATTAATATTAATCATAATAAGGGTTGTAAAGGGTTGCAAGGATAAAGTTGTCTGCGGCTGCCAAATCAGGGGAGGAAATATAGAGCGCTTTCTTCAAAAGGGAGGCGGGACACCAGGGTACCTGGACACATGAATAATCTGGCGGTAACAATATGAACATTTTGTGGCGGACACGTTGAACGGTAGCGGGGCGTTGGAACTCTAATGGAACTATACCGGAACTCTGCTGGAACTTTGCTGGAACTCTGCCGGAGCTCTACCGGTATGGCCCAGCCGAAGCAGTACCTACCAGTACGTTTTAGGGCTAAAAGTAATTTTAATGTATTTGATGCAGCGAAATCGCACTGGGATGGCTCGAAAGTCCATTCTGATGTATTTCGTGCAGCGAATGTTTAGAAAAGAGGGGGTTTTCAGCCTTTTCAGCGATTCCTGATGTATCAAATACATTCAAATCGAATAAAAGCCGGGTTTACTCGCAGCCTGATGTACAAAGTGCATTGAAATACGAATTCACCCTTAGCGGCGCCATTTCCTTTCGCATTCCTTCTTCATCCCTGTCCGTCACCCGGCACTGTGAAGAATAAGCATTGACTAACTGGATATGATTGTTTGCTATAGCGCTGGGATGATTTATATATGTGATCACAATGTGATTACAATGTGTTGACAACGTGATTGCGGATGAATACAATTAGTGTATTCTTTTAAGGAGGTATGAGCCGGGTGGATATGAATTTGAACATACGTATATCAAAAGACCTAAAAGAAAGTTTTCAGCAGGTTGCCAAGGAAAATAATAAAGATACCTCGTCCCTGGTGCGTGACTGGATTTCGGCCTATGTAGCTGAACATCAGAGATCTAATGAAGAGATGGCTGTAGAAATGTATATAGCAGGGTACGAGTTGCAACAAGCGCTTGGCGGAAGAGAGCAGGTTAACAAGGCGTTTGTAAAACAACTGCAGGAATATTCCTTAACGAATCAAAAGGAATTTACACAGCTTTTACTAACCACCTATTTGGACCTTGATCTGACGATCCCTTCAAATGTTACGAAAACGTATAAAGGGTTCGCTTTTTCCCAAATGTTTTTGCTTGGCTTAATCGGGGACAAACCGAAGGGGAATTTATAGGTTATTGATGGGGCCGGCAGTTCCATTTTCTTCCGCAAAGCGCCTGTTTTTTCTGTATAATAGGGCTGAAGCTTTAAGCTTGTTGAACTTAAGGCGAAATTTAGAGGTACAGAGGAGACTTTGCATGAATACGATTGAACTTCGCAAGCAGGAATTGGAGAACTGCCGCCCGGAGCCGACGCTTGATTCTGCAACGGTGAACCGCTTCTGGGATGAAAGGCTTGAGCATTATGAACAGAAGCCGCTGCAGATGGTCAGTGTTCCTGAAACCACCCCGTATTCCGGGATGGAGGTCCGCAAAGTAAGCTTCCAGGGGTTCGACGACACGACAGTCAATGCCTGGTACATACTGCCTTCCGGCTACCAAGAGGAAGACGGGAAATTGCCATGTGTGGTCACTTTCCCCGGTTATAGCGGCGACCGCGGCTACCCGGAACGTTACGCCTCCTGGCTGCTGCTGGGCTACGCCGTCCTGGCTGTTGATGTACGGGGGCAGGGCGGCGAGACCGGCAATCTGCTGCCACACGAGAGCGGGACGATCAGAGGCTGGATTACGCAGGGACTGCTGGATAAGGAGCGCTCCTATTATATGGCGGTGGCCATTGATTCAGTTCGCGCGATCGAGGTAGCCGCCGGACTGCCGGGCGTAGACCCTGCCCGGATTGGCGTCATCGGCGGCAGCCAGGGCGGTGGCCTTGCGCTGCTCACCGGGGCACTGAGTAGACGTGTGGCGGCTATTGTGGCGGATATTCCCAACCTGTGCCGCCTGGACTTCGGCGTGCTGAATTCCAGCAGCTCCCTGACGGAGATTGCCGATCATGTGCGGCGTTATCCGGAGCGGCTGGAGCAGATCCTGTACACGCTGGCCCATTTTGACATCGTCAATCTGGCTCCGCGGATTACGGCTCCTGTGCTGATGTCCGCAGGCTGGAAGGATACGGTCTGCATGCCCGAGACCATTTATGCCGCCTATAACCGGATTGAATCGCCCAAGCAGATCAATGATTATCCGTTCTCCGGGCATGAGGTCAGTGAATATCAGCACCGGCAGGCGGTACAGTTTTTTCAGCAGCATCTGGGGAATTCAGCGAGATAACCTGCCGACTATAAGCGCAAGAATAAGGACGAAATGTAACGCTGCCCCCTGTTAGAATGAGGTACATCCAATCTTAGGGGGCAGCACACATGAACCATATTCAGCAATTCAATGAACTGCACACTGCAGAAGAGATTTTATTCTTGGGCAACGCCTGGGATCTGTTATCGGCCTTCCAACTGGAGCAAGCGGGTTTCCGCGCTATCGGGACTACCAGCTGGGGAATTGCCGGTTCGCTGGGGCTGGCTGACGGAGAGCTCGTCGATTTTGACCGCCATCTTGGCATTATCAAATCAATAGTAGACCATGTGAAAGTCCCGGTGACTGCCGATCTGGAAGCAGGTTACGGAGAACACACGGCAACTATTGTTCATAATGTGCTCAAAGCGGCGGATATCGGTGTGGCCGGCATCAATTTGGAGGATTCGCTAAAAGGCCAGACCGGACTTCGCGAAAGCAGCCGGCATGGCAAGCTCTTGTCCGACATCAGAACAGCGCTCATACAGCGCGGGTTCAAGGATTTGTATATCAATGCCAGGATTGATACCTATCTGCAACAACCTGAACCGCTGGCGGAGACGCTGGAACGGGCTGCTGTTTATGTGGAGAGCGGGGCAAGCGGAATATTTGTGCCGGGGCTGAAGGCGGAGGCGGACATTAGGTTAATTGCGCAGGAAATACACGTTCCTCTGAATGTGATGTCTTTACCGGGACTGACGGAAGGCAATACACTGAAGGAATGGGGCGTGAAGCGGTTCAGCTTCGGCAATGCTTTGTTTGACAAGATTACCGCTTGCCTGGAGCATCACGCAGCACAATGCATAGAGGGGCAATCCACAGCACATTTATATCGTTGAGGAAGCTTATCGGAAAGGGGGGGACCGGATGGAGGCCAACATTAATCTGACTTTTGAGGAAATGTGGGAAAAAATCATGGCCTGCGACCGGACGTATGACGGGCTGTTCTTCACCGCAGTCAAGACCACGGGCATCTATTGCCGTCCTTCATGCCGGTCCCGCAAGCCGAAACCGCAAAATGTCGATTTCTACACTAATCTTAACGAGGTGGAGCGGGCAGGCTTTCGCGCCTGCAAACGATGCCAGCCGGAAGTGGACCACTCACCGGACATTGCCGTGGTGCGGAAAGTCACCGCTTTTCTGCTGAAGGAATACAGAGAGCCGCTGTTATTGCAGGATATTGCCGAGCACGCAGGCCTGAGCCCCTATTATCTGGAGCGCCTGTTCAAGCAGGAGACATCCGACACCCCGCGTTCTTATCTGGAAAAAATACGCATCGGCAAAGCCGCCCATCTACTCAGAAGCAGCAGCCTGACCAATCTGGAAATCTGCTACGCCACCGGCTTCCAGACTCCATCCAATTTCTATAAGGTGTTCCGCCGTCTGCACGGCTGCCCGCCCAGTGAATACCGCAAGCTTCACGGACGAGCTTAGGGGAGCGGGCTGCACCCTAGGGAGGCAGGCGAAGAAGAGGGAAAGGCCGCAGGTTTGATGCCTGCCGGATGCTGATCATCGAGGGACAGCACAAGGTGTATTGCAATGTCGCAATCGGAGCCGCATATAAGCGGCCCGATTTTTTTTGTCTTTTTTGTGAAAACGCTCTATTCAAACACAAACAAATAGTTTAAAATCAAAACAAAGAAAAATAAACAAAAAAATAAACATTCAAAAACGGAGGTTTTCACAAAATGGTACAAAACTTATGGGACTCATCCAAATCTGCAGCAGCCAATAACGGACTCGAAGGGCTGGTCTACCGTTCCAATCTGCTCGGCGAGGACCGCAGAGTCTGCAACTGGGGCGGTGGCAATACCTCCACCAAGACAACTGTACAGGATTTCCGCGGACGCGATGTGGAAGTGATGTGGGTGAAGGGCAGCGGGTCCGATCTGGCGACGATGAAAGCCGGCAACTTCACCGGACTGCGTCTTGAGGATATTGTCCCATTGTTTGAACGTGATGAAATGCCGGACGAAGAGATGGTTGCATATCTGACCAACTGTATGATTGATGCTAAACATCCGCGTGCTTCGATTGAGACGCTGCTGCATGCTTTTTTACCATTCAAGCATGTGGACCACACCCACCCCGATGCGATAATCAGCTTGTGCTGCGCCCATAACGGCAAGGAAATTGCCCGTGAAATCTACGGCGGCCGGTTCGTGTGGGTGCCTTATATCCGCCCGGGTTTTACATTGTCCAAAATGATCGCCGAAGGTGTACTTGCGAACCCCGATGCCGAACTGGTGCTCATGGAGAAACATGGTCTGGTCACCTGGGGCGATACCCCGGAAGCTTGTTATGCCAAGACCATCGAGATCATTAATGAGGCAGAGAGCTACATCGAGAGCAAAGTGGAGGAGGAGAATCTGTTCGGCGGGCTGAAGACGGAGGCGCTGCCTGAAGATGAGCGCCGGGCTGTTGCAGCTGCTGTCATGCCGCTGATCCGCGGGGCCGTAAGCGATGACAAGAAGATGATCCTGACTTTTGACGATGAAGCGGATGTGCTGCGTTTTGTCGGAGGGGCCAACTCGGCAGAGCTCTGCAGCGTAGGTGCGGCTTGTCCGGATCATCTGGTGCATACCAAGGTGGTTCCGCTGTTTGTTCCGTGGACCCCGGATGTGAACGACATTGAGGGCCTGAAAGCGAAGCTGAAGGAAGCCGTTGCCGCGTACAAAGGGCAATATCAAGCGTACTTTGAGCGCAACAAGCATGAAGGCGACGTGATGTTTGAAGCTGCACCGCGCGTCATTCTGATTCCGGGAGTCGGGATGATCAATACCGGCAAAAGCTGGAGCAATTCCAAGCTGAGCGGAGCTCTCTACCACCGGGCAATTGCCGTTATGCGCGGTGCGACAGCCCTGGGCGACTTTGTCTCCCTGAGCGAGAACGAATCCTACAATGTGGAATATTGGCCGCTGGAGCTTTACAAATTGTCGCTGGCCCCTGCGGAAGCTGAATTCTCGCGCAAAGTGGCGTTCATTACGGGCGGAGCGGGCGGCATCGGCAGTGAAACGGCACGCAGGCTGGTGTCTGAAGGCGCGCATGTGGTGCTGGCCGACCTTAACCTGGAAGGTGCACAGAAGGTAGCGGATGAGATTAACGGCAAGTTCGGTGAGAACCGGGCGTTTGCGGTAAAAATGGATGTGACCTCGGAAGAGCAGGTGGCGGCGGCTTATGCGGATACCTCCATTTTTTATGGCGGCGTGGACATCATCGTGAATAATGCGGGCCTGGCCACCTCCAGTCCTTTTGCCGAGACTTCATTGAAAGAATGGAATCTGAATATTGCCGTACTTGGTACCGGCTACTTCCTTGTGGCCCGCGAAGCCTTCAAGCTGATGAAGGAGCAGGCGATCGGCGGCAGCATGGTGTTCATCGGGTCGAAGAATTCGGTCTATGCCGGCAAAAGCGCCTCGGCCTACAGCTCGGCCAAAGCCCTGGAAGCCCACCTGGCGCGCTGCATTGCGGCGGAAGGCGGAGAATTCGGCATTCGTGCCAACACGATTCTGCCGGATGCCATTCTGCAGGGTTCGGCGATCTGGAACTCGAACTGGCGTAATGAGCGGGCCGCCGCCTACGGGATCGAGCCGGATCAGCTGGAAGAATACTACCGCAAACGCACAACTTTGCTGGTTAACATTTACCCGAGCGATATTGCCGAAGGCGTGGCCTTTTTTGCCTCTTCCAAATCGGAGAAGACGACCGGCTGCATGCTGACCATTGACGGCGGTGTGCCGGCGGCGTTTACTAGATAAGAGACAACAAATAATCAACTCGAGGCTCTTTTACGGGACTCTTGATGGAGGGAAGCCATGCTGATTGCAGACAGGTATGAAAAAATAGTAGAGCTGGTCAATGAGCGCGGCAGCATCCGGGTCTCGGAACTGAGCGTGTTATGCCAGGTGACGGAGGAAACGATCCGGCGCGATCTGGACCGGCTGGAAAAAGCCGGGCGGCTGCTCCGTTCCCATGGCGGCGCGGTCAGTCTGCGTGACCGCCAGCCGGAGACCCCCTTCACCGAACGTGAAATTACCAGCGCCGCCGAGAAGCAGAACATCGCCCGCGAAGCGGTAATGATGATCAAGCCAGGGGACCGGATAGTGCTGGATGCCAGCACGACTGCCTGGTACATGGCTTCGCAGCTGCCGGATATGCCGCTCACCGTGCTCACCAACTCGATCAAGGTGGCTGCTGAGCTGAGCAGCAAGGAGCGGATCGAGGTGCTGTCCACGGGCGGCCAGCTGACGCGCCGCTCCATGTCTTTTGTGGGACCGCTCGCGGAGCGTTCGCTCGATTTGTACCACGTGGATAAGTTGTTTTTTTCCTGCAAGGGATTTCATTTTGAACGCGGGGCCAGTGAATCCAATGAGCAACAGGCGATGGTCAAGCGGAAGATGATCGGCATTGCCGACCGGGTCATTCTGCTCGCCGATTCCTCCAAATTTGGAATTCAGGCGTTCACCCATGTGGCCAAGACGGAAGAGCTGCATGAGATTGTTACCGACTACAGACCTTCGAGCGGACAATTGGAGCAGCTCAGCAAACTGAACATCAAGCTGAATAGAGTATAGGAAGACTACATTACAGCCCGGCCAGCGCCAGCCGGCCGGGTTCAACAACATAAGAAGGGGAGGTGAAGGGATGAAGGTATCGCTGTTTATTACTTGCGTCAGTGACGCGGTATTTCCCCGGGTCGGTGAAGCCATGGCCCGCCTGCTCGCCAGATACGGGGTAGAGCTGGATTTTCCGGAAGTGCAGACCTGCTGCGGCCAGCCTGCGTTTAACAGCGGGTACTGGAATGAAGCACGCGCTGCCGCTGTGACGATTATCCGTGCTTTTGAGGACAGTGATTTTGTGATAGCGCCTTCAGGTTCCTGTACCGGGATGCTGCACCATTATCCGAAGCTGTTTGAGCATGACCCTATCCATCTGGCCAAGGCACAGGAGCTGCAGCAGAAATCCTATGAATTCACCCAGTTTTTGGTGCAGGTGCTGGGCGTAACCGATTTGGGGGCGGTATTTCCACACCGGGTAACCTATCATCCTTCCTGCCACGGCACGCGGATTCTCGGCATTAAAGACGAGCCGATGCTGCTGATGCAGAATATCAAGGCCATGGAGCTTGTGCCGCTGCCTTTTGCCGAGGATTGCTGCGGATTTGGCGGAACCTTCGCGGTCAAAATGTCCGATATTTCCGGAGCGATGGTTACCGAGAAGTCGGATCACGTCCTGGAGACGGAAGCGGAAATTCTTACAGGCCTCGATATGGGCTGCCTGATGAACATTGCCGGCAATCTGCGTTACCGGAACCAACCGGTCCGGGTGATGCACCTGGCCGAGCTGCTGTACGAGGGAGTGAATGGAGCATGAGCCAACGGACAGCGGAAGCTTCGGCGCATAGATTGGCGCAGGAAACCAAACCCTCCACAGTGAAAAAACGTGCCGATCTGGCACTGAACAACGATTTTTTGCGCAAAGCGGTTCGTTTCACTACCGAACGGCTGCGGGACGGCAAGCAAAAGGCTGCAAATGACCACGGCCACTGGGAGGAATGGCGCGAGCGCGGGCGGCAAATCCGCCTGCATACCATTGCCCATCTGGATTATTACCTGAACCTGTTTGCGGATAATGCACGGGCCAATGGGACGCATATTCATTTTGCAGCTACCGGTGAGGAAGCCGTGAGAATTTCCCTGGAAATAGCCGAGCGGAAAAAAGCGTCCTCTGTCGTCAAGTCGAAATCCATGGTCACCGAGGAGCTGCATCTGAACCACGCGCTGGAATCCATTGGCGTGGAGACGGTAGAGACGGACCTGGGTGAATATATTATCCAGCTTGCCGGAGAGACCCCTTCGCATATTATCATTCCGGCGATCCATAAGAACCGCTATCAGATTGCGGAGCTGCTCTCCAAGGAAGCAGGAGAAGAGCTACTGCCCGAGACGACGATCCTGGCGGGATTTGTCCGGCGCAAGCTGCGGGAGAAATTCCTGGAGGCGGATATCGGGATGACGGGCTGCAATTTTGCCATTGCCGAGACCGGTTCGATGGTATTGTTCGAGAACGAAGGGAATGCCCGCATGGTGACCACGGTGCCGAAGACACAGATCACCCTGATGGGCATGGAGCGGATCATTCCTTCCTGGAGCGATCTGGAAGTCATGGCGACCTTGCTGCCCCGTTCGGCGACCGGCCAGAAGCTGACGGTCTATATGTCGGGTATCAGCGGACCACGCCGCAAAGAGGATGGCGATGGACCTGAAGAGCAGCATATCATTATTCTGGATAACGGCCGCTCGGAGCAGCTTGGTGATCCGGAATTCCAGGAGCTGCTGAATTGCATCCGTTGCGGTGCCTGCCTCAATGCCTGTCCCGTGTACCGGCATATCGGCGGCCATGCTTACGGCGGGACATACAGCGGTCCCATCGGGGCAGTATTGACCCCTGCACTCAATAAAAATGTCGATCAATGGGACGATATCGCCTCAGCCTCCAGTCTGTGCGGGGCCTGCTACGAAGCTTGCCCGGTCAAAATCCCGCTGCATGACATGCTGATCTATCTGCGCCGCCGCAAGGTGGAGCGCGGATACGGGGACAAGGCGGAAGGGGCCGGGATGAAAGGCTTTGCGGCCATTATGTCCAAGTCACAGCGGTTCAGCGCCGTAATGAAGCTCGGCCGGATCGGGCAGAAGCTGCTGGTGCGTGACGGCGGCATCCCCTCGAAGCTGGGCCCGTTGAAGGGCTGGAACAATTACCGGATCGCTCCGAAGCTGGCGGATCAATCTTTCCGCGAGGGCTGGAAAGGGCTGAAGCAGGAGCTTGGCAAGAGCTCGAAGCCGATGGAACCGGCCATGCTGAAACGGATGGAAGCGGTGCTGAAGAACCGGAAGACGGGATTACAAGGAGGCGGGGGGCATGGCTAAGGATACGCACAGTGAGTGGCTGGCGCAGATGGACGAAGCGTCCAAGGCCAAACAGCAGGCGTTCATGGAGGATATCGCCCGCCGCTTGAAGCGGCCCAGAACAACCGCACCGCCGGCTCACCCATTCCGGGGGGCGCCGGAGTATTGGCAGGAGTTCCAGTGGAGCCCGGAGGAGCGGATTGAACACTTCACCGCCAATTTCGAGGCGGCCGGCGGAATCGTTGCCCGGCTGGCGGATATGGACGGGGTGAAGGCTTATATTACCGGCAAGGCAGAAGAGATGCTGGCCCGGTATATTCTGCGGCAGAATGTTCCCGAGCTGGCTGTACTGCGGCTGGAAGAGGAGCTGGCGGAAGCGCAGATCTCCGTCTGGAATACCGATGCCGAAGAGGCCTGGAAGGACCGCGCCGCCGAAGCCGACATCGGGATCGTGGTTGCCGATTATGCGGTAGCCTATACCGGATCAATTACGGTATTATCCGCCCCGGAGAAAGGGCGTTCGGTCAGCCTGCTGCCCACGGCCCTGATTGCCATCATTCCGCTGGATCGGCTCAAAACCCGGCTGGGTGAGGTGCTGGTTACCTTTGATGAAGCGGGGCAGGGGGCGCTGCCGGCCGGGATTCATTTCATCTCCGGCCCCAGCCGGTCGGCGGATATCGAGAATGATCTGACCATCGGCGTACACGGTCCAGGCATCGTATTCGCTCTGCTGGTTGGTTGAACTGAGTAAGAGGAGAGGTGCAGATGAGCAAGCGTGATCAGCATCATATTGCCGTTGATATTGGTGCCTCCAGCGGACGTGTGGTCTGGGGAGAAATTCAGCAGGACGGGAACCTGACCTTGACGGAGATTCATCGTTTCAAGAACGGATTCGCAGAAAAGGGCGGGCATCTCTATTGGGATATGGATTATTTATACGCGGAAATCGTGGAGGGTCTGCGCCAGGCCAAAACGAGGGGGATTGACCGCTGTACCGTAGGGATTGACACCTGGGCGGTGGACTACGTGCTTGTCGGCCGGAATGGAGAGCGCATACATGAGGTTTATGCTTACCGTGATTCCCGCACAGAGGGTGCCGCTGAAGAGCTGCACGGGAAGTTTCCCTTTGAAGCTATCTACGCAAAGACAGGAATCCAGTATCTTTCTTTTAATACATTGTATCAGCTGTACGTGCATGACAAGCAGGAGCTGCAGGCAGCCGAATCCATTCTGCTGGTTCCGGACTATCTGTATTTCCGCTTGACGGGCCGGAAGATCAGCGAAGTTACCAACGCTTCCACAACGGCGCTGCTGAACCTTCATACCCGGGACTATGATGAAGAATTGTTATCCTTGCTGGGACTTGCCAGAACCCAATTTCCGCCGCTTACGGAGCCGGGAGAAGCTCTCGGAGGGCTGGATGCCGCAATGGCTGCCAGCGGAGAGCTGCCGGAATGTCAATTCATTGCCGCAGCTTCTCATGATACGGCTTCGGCTGTGCTGGGAGTTCCGGCGGCAGGCCATGAGCCCTGGGCCTATCTGAGCAGCGGGACCTGGTCGCTGATCGGCGTCGAGCGTAAAGCCCCGATTGCCGGTCCCGACGCGTTGAAGAGCAATTATACGAATGAGTGGGGGGCGTACGGCACGACCCGGTTTCTCAAGAACATTATGGGGATGTGGCTGATCCAGAAGGTGCATGAGGAGAATGGAGGGCGCTACAGCTACGGGGAGCTGGTGGAGTTGGCGGCAAGCGTCCAGCCGTTCCGGTCGATCATTTATCCCAATGCAGAGCGGTTTCTGAACCCTTCGTCGATGACCGGGGAAATCCGCCGGTATTGTGCCGAGACGGGCCAGCCGCTGCCGCATACCCTGGGTGAAATCGCGAGATGTATATTTGACAGCCTGGCGCTGTCTTACTACTGCTATGTCAAAGACCTCGAACAGCTGACTGGCGAACGGATTGGCAGGCTTCATATCGTGGGCGGCGGATCAAACAACATGTTGTTGTGCCGGATCACTGCCGATCTTCTCGGCATTGCGGTCCATGCCGGACCGACCGAGTCCACGGCGCTGGGCAACCTGGCTGTGCAGCTTATCAGCTCCGGAGAGATCAGGGATATCCATGAGGTCCGGGACGTCATTCACCGCTCATTCGGAGTAACCGTATATGAACCGCAGGCCACGCTGGAAGACATGAAGGCGGCGGCTTTGGCGAAATTTTCTGGCTGGCATCTTACTATCAGGTCATAAGGAGGAGAATTATGGAGCAAAGCATACTAAATAGCTATAATGAGGCGAAGAGACTCTATGCGTTGCACGGCATTGATGTGGAGCAGGTGCTGGAACAGCTGGCCGAGATCAAGATTTCGCTGCACTGCTGGCAGGGTGATGATGTAAAAGGTTTTTTGAATAAGGACAAAGAGCTAGGCGGGGGGATTGCGGTTACAGGCAGTTATCCCGGGCGGGCGGGTACGCCGGAAGAGCTGCGCCGGGACCTGGAGCAGGCGCTGGCCCTGATTCCGGGACGTCACAAGGTCAATCTTCATGCGATCTATGCCGATACGGAGGAGGAGGTAGAGCTTGACAAGCTCGAACCCAAGCATTTTGAGAATTGGGTGCACTGGGCCAAGGAGCAGGGGCTGGGACTTGATTTCAATCCTACCTGCTTCTCCCATGAAAAAGCGAAAGACGGCTTTACCCTCAGCCATCCTGACAAGGAGATCCGTGACTTCTGGATCAAGCATTGCCAAGCTTCGCGGCGGATCGCCGAATCCTTCGGCCAAGCCTTGGGCCAGCCGTGCGTAACGAATTTCTGGGTGCCGGACGGCTACAAGGATACTCCGGTCGACCGGCTGTCTCCACGGGTGCGGCTGAAGGAATCGCTTGATGAAATCTTCAGCGAAAAGATTGACGAGAGCTATAACATCGATGCTGTGGAGAGCAAGCTGTTCGGCATTGGCTCGGAGAGTTATGTCGTCGGATCGCATGAGTTCTATATGGGTTATGCCTTGAGCATGGGCAAGGCCGTCTGTTTTGATGCCGGACATTTCCATCCGACCGAGGTGATCTCCAATAAGTTGTCCTCTTGGCTGATGTTCGGCGACCGGCTTCTGCTGCATGTCAGCCGCCCGGTACGCTGGGACAGCGATCATGTGGTTACGATGGACGACGAGCTGCTGGAGATCGCCCGTGAGCTGGTCCGCGGCCAATTGCTGGACCGGACCCATATCGGGCTCGATTTCTTCGACGGCAGCATTAACCATATTGCCGCCTGGGTCATCGGTACGCGCAACACGATTAAAGCGCTCTTGCGGGCGATGCTGGAGCCGGTGGAAACGCTCAAGCAAATCGAGCTGTCCGGAGATTACACCTCCAGACTGGCCTTGGTTGAGGAGTTCAAATCCTATCCCTTCGGAGCGGTCTGGGATTACTACTGTGCGAAGCAAGGTGTGCCTGTCCGTGAAGGCTGGTTGAGCGAAGTGAAGAAATATGAGCAGGAAGTGTTGCTGAAAAGATAAGAGCTGATCGAATGTGGAATGACACAAAGGGATTTGAAACGATTGAGAAGAAAATCGCACAATAAGCACATCATTAAGACCCTCTTTCCTTCGGGATTGAGGGTTTTTTTCTGAAAGTAATTGTGGGAAGAGATGTTATCCATGGTTTATGACGATCGTCACTTATCATATGACGGTCTTTTTTAATATATTTACTTCGGGAAATATATTTGTCGAGAAGGAGTGGGAAGGTTGGATAACGAAATAGTAGTCAAGCAGTATAGTGTTGGAAAAATATTGGGTTTATGGGCTTTAGTCACGTTGCCGATGTTCTTTATTCGATTCGTACTGATGCCGATTCTGGTACCAATGGTCAGTATACATCCGGGTATTCTCTATTGGATGCTTATGATTGTCGGCATGATCTGGCAGTTTGTACTATCCGTCATCCTTTTGAAAAGGGAACTTGGCCGTTTAAGCTGGGCGAACCTGAAAAAAAGACTGTGGCTGAATCATCCGGTTCATCCGAAAACGTTTAAAGTCTACAAACTCGCTTATTTATTCACGATTCCGATCATTCTGTACGCCTTTTTCTTTGAAAGCTCAGGTTTGTTCACGTTTATAGGAGAAGCGATGAACCGGCTTTTCCCTTTCATGACTCCTAAGGATTATGCAGATATACAAAATCTGGTGAGCCCTGAATTTGTAGGTGACTGGTATTTGCTCGGAATTGCGCTTGTCAGTTGCTTGTTTAACTATTTACTTGGAGAAGAATTATTCTTCAGAGGCATTCTGTTACCCCAGATGAAGGGAGCTTTTGGAAAATGGGATTGGGCCATGAACGGTGTTTTGTTCGCTGCCTATCACCTGCATAAAATATCGAATATCCCTATACTTCTCGTCGGATCGTTTTTTTACGGCTTTTTGAACGCTAAATATCGTAGCTTTTGGCCGTCGGTCATCATTCATGGGGTGGAAGCTATTCCCTTGCTTTTAGCCGTTACTGCGGTCGTTTTAGGATTCCTGTAAGTGATCCATTTAAAGGGATGTGTGGTCTCATAAATATTTCAACAGTTCATACACTAAGCAATACGAAAGTATCGAGATTATTTTTCTATGGACTGGCGTGCGCTTACGTGATCCTGCTATTGCTTTACTTTGTTTTATCTCAATATAAAGGCTTTATGGTTGTTACGATCCTGATCGGGCTCTATTTCATAAGACATTCGAAACAAGTGTTAAATCATCCCAAGTATCATCCGATTGTAGCCGTATCCCCGATTGTCGAAATCGTTCTCCTCTTTTTTTTATTCCTGCGAAGCGGAACAGAAATTGAGAGTATCGTATTTGTTCTCTTTATTGCGGATCTTCTGTTGCATTACAAGTCGTGGTACGCCTTTCCGTTTGCCTATGGTGGATATTTAGCCTACATTTTTTTGTGGTCACCAGGCGGAGAAGATTTATGGCGGAATATGTTCCATATTTTGAGCTATTCGTTTTTGGTAATACCCATCTGGAGCACCAAGCTACTGCTCAATCAAAGGGATATTAACCTTCGATTAAACGAATCTTTGATTCAGGAAGCTAGAACGAGAGAAGAGATGGCGGCATTAAAAGAGAGAACGCGGATTGCGGAAGAAGTTCATGATACGGTGGGACATACGTTAACTACAGCGATTGTCGCCCTTGAGGGAGCCCAACTGCTCTTCAATAGAAAACCGGAGGAATCACTTCGGAAGATCCTCATCGCACGCGAGCAGCTGAAGCAAGGACTCGGCAACATCCGACAGGTTGTCAAAACATTAAAAGCAAAAGACGGGACTGTTGGCGACTTGGGGCTTATGGAAGGAATACAGAAGATCATGACCGATACTGAGAAGCAGACGGGTGTTCAATTTATTTTGCACTATGAGGCGGTCACCCATCTAATCTCACTTCAGGAGTATGTCATGATCAACTTCATAAAGGAATCGATCACCAATGCGCTAAAACATGGCAAAGCAAGTGCTATTAAGATCTCTGTCCTTGAGGAGCAAGATACGATTCAGGTTATTGTAAAGGACAATGGAAGCGGCTGCGATTCATTCATATATGGGTTTGGTCTGAAATCGATGGAAGAAAGAATTGAAGCCATCGGAGGTCAATTGAGTGTGCAAAGTGAACCGATGAAGGGATTTACACTCCATGTCCGGATGCCTGTTGCAAAGGGGGACGGTTAATGGATAGCAATCGCAACATCAGAGTCATGCTTGTGGATGATCAGAGAATTATGCTTGAAGGTCTGGAAACTTTGCTTTCGATAAGATCGGAGATAGAGATCGTTGGGACGGCTCTAACCGGCGAAGAAGCGCTTGAACGGCTTCACTCGGTTGTTCCGGATGTCATCCTGATGGACATCCGCATGCCGGGTATGGGTGGCGTAAAGGCAACCGAAGCCATTAAGAGGCTCCACCCGCATGTGATCATACTCATCTTAACGACCTTTGACGATGATGCGTATATCATAGAGGCTTTATGCAACGGAGCTTCCGGTTATTTGCTTAAAGACATCGATGGAGAGAAGCTTGTTCAATCTATCAATGAAGCGCTTTCCGGTAATTTGCTGCTTACTGGTAAAGTGGCACAAAAGCTTGCTCTCAATATCCGCAATAAGAACAGCAGCTTTGGAATAGCAGGTAAGGAACCTGAGCTAACGCAAAGAGAGCTTGACCTAGCAAGGCTGCTTATAGAGGGATATAACTCAAAGGAAATTGCCGAAAAACTATTTTTGACTCAGGGAACGGTAAAGAACTATTTAAGTGACATTTATACCAAGATCGGTACCAATGACCGGGCTAAAGCAGTTTTGTTATTAAAAAGATATTTATCAACAGGAGAACAGTGATACACCGCATGCAATCCGGGGAACGATAGTCCATTACCGAATTGACGATTGCCAGGAATCTCCGCTAGAGCCCAGTGCACCAAGGCTGCTGGCCACCGAGAGGTCACGGTGAGTCTAAGAAGGCATGGGGTAGCAAGCAGCTAATGACCAAAAAACACAGAGCAACGATTCTCCAGTAACGGGAGGATTGTTGCTCTGTTGACATTTTACGGCCTTTTTTAATCACAGAACTGTCTCATTCATCGAAAAATCTACTTATGGGACGTCCTCGTTTTTGGTCATTGGCAGTTTGCTTTGAATACCGGAATCCCCGGTAGCTTTTCAGTTGCCCAAAACCGCTCTTTTTGAAATGCGTGGGTGGATATAGAAATTTTTCCCACTTAAACAGCGGAGAGGACGGAACGATTGTGGAAAAGCGATAGCGTTCGCCTTGGTCACCGGATTTTCACCGCTAAGGGGAATGAAAAAAATCTGGGGACCAGAGCGATTGGAACAACGGTCCGTTCGCGTAGCGTTCACCCGGGGCACTAGCGTCTATCCTACTTGGAAACGGACTTTAATTATGCAGTATAATAAATATGGTAAAAGGAGGAAGGCAATATGAAGGAACGTATACTCATTATTGAAGATGAACTTGGAATTGCCCATATGCTGGAGCTGCTGATGATCAAAGAGGGATTCATGGACGTGCAGATTGCGGGAACCGGAGCCGAAGCGCTGCAGGTGCTGGACAGCTATAATCCGGATTTAATCGTGCTGGATGTGATGCTCCCGGACAGGAACGGGTTCGAGCTGTGTCTGGAGCTGCGGACACGGACGTATGCCCCTATCTTGTTTCTGACGGCCCGAACAGCCGATTATGACAAGTTGACCGGCTTTGCCATGGGCGGAGATGACTATATTACGAAACCCTTCAATGCGCTGGAAGTTATGGCCCGGATAAAGGCACAGCTGGCGAGAAGACGGTTATACTTGCAGGACAAAACTCCGGCCTCCTATCAATTTGCCGACTTTGAGATGAACAAAGAAACGGGAGAACTTTGTGTTCGCGGCGAGTGGGTTCACTGTACAGCCAAGGAATTTTCACTGTTGCTGTTTTTTGTCGAGCATCCGGGCCGCCTGTTCAATGTGGCACAGTTATATGAACAGGTCTGGGGTCAGATGCAGCTTGGCGATGAAAAAACAGTCGTGATATACATATCCAAAATCCGCAGCAAAATTGAACGGGACCCCAAACAGCCGAGGTATATCGTCAATTTTAGAGGATTGGGTTATAAATTTGTCCCGCGTCCCCCGTTTGATACCGAGGCTGCGCCAGCGGGGAAGCCATGAGAACCTTTCTGCGCATCGGAATACGCCTCGCACTTTTTTTGCTGCTCCTCAGTGTGTGCGTTGTGGCTGGCTGGGTAGTCATTACTACTGTCCTAATTTTACTGCGTGAAGTTTTCCCTTTTTTAAAGAAAGGAAGCATGAGCTGGACTCAGACCGGTGTCTTTTTGCTGCTATGTTTATTGGCCTTGGTACTGTTTATCTGGAGTTTGACGAAACCTGTCTCTTATATGCTCACCTGGCTGAGACAGCTGGCACAGGGGAATTACGAGGAGCCGGTAAGAACCGATTGGCGGGGAAGGCCTGCTGCCGGGGATGAAATCCGGGTGCCGTATTCTTTTTATCAAGAAATTATCGGGCAGTTGACCTTGTTAACACGTGTGCTTAGACAGGCGGAGAATGAGCGTCGTGAACGGGATGAGAACCGTAAGAACTGGATCGCCGGGGTAAGGCATGATCTTAAAACACCGCTGGCCTATATTCGCGGGTATGGTTCCATGATTGCTGCTGTTCAGCAGTATAACTGGTCCGCCGGAGAAATGGCGCAGTTCGGTGCACTGATTGAACAAAAAACAATCCAGGTGGAGCAGCTGATCGAGGATATGAATGCTTCCTACCAATTGGATAGCGGTGAACTCCCGCTGCATAAGGAACTGACGGAAATCGTTGAGTTCACCAGAAAGATTGTTACAGACCTGGCTGAGCAGACGCTTGCCGAAACTTTTACCTTTGCTTTTGAAACCAATAAGGAACAGCAGGAGCTTGTTATTGACCGCCGATTACTTAAGCGTGCGCTGCATAACTTGTTGTGGAACGCTGTTGTACATAATCCTGCAGGAAGCCATATTCTTATGGAGCTGCGCTGTATGCCACAAGGAGTAACGATGTTTATCCGTGATAATGGGCAGGGGATCCCTCCAGGTAAGCTTGCCCATCTGAATGCCGGCGGCCAAAACGAGGGGCTGTCCGCCCATACAAGGCTACACGGTTCCGGTTTGGGGATTGCACTTGCCAGGGATTTTGTGGAAAAACATGGAGGAACGGTGACCATACATAGCGAACAGCATCAGGGCACTGTAGTTTCTGTCCATCTGAATTACGTTGCCGGTTCGCTTCTTCAACCCTCAGAGTAGCTTCAGGTTTTTTTACTTGATTTTTACTTTTGTTTACCTGGCTGCAACTCCCGGTGACTACAATTGTCTGTATTACAGAATATGAGGTGATTGTGAGTGTCGCAGCTGATTGTGGAGACGGAGGGAATGACACGCCGGTTCGGAACACGGATTTCGGTAAATGATGTGAGCTTGAGGGTGCCGGAGGGGAAAATCTACGGGTTTTTGGGACCCAATGGAGCCGGTAAAACAACCAGTATCAAAATGCTGCTCGGATTGATACGTCCCGATGCCGGGACGATTCGCCTTTTTGGGCAGCTGATGCCGGAGAACAGCCTGGACATACTGCGCAAGGTGGGCTCGCTGGTGGAGAATCCATCTATTACGGGCATCTGACAGGTTATAAAAATTTAAAAATTCTTGCCACGCTGCTTGGGTTGCCGGACTCCCGGATCGATGAGGTCCTGGCCATTGTCCGGCTGACCGAAAGTGCCAAGGAAAAGGTGGGCGGTTATTCGCTGGGGATGAAACAGCGGCTCGGACTGGCCTCCGCGCTGCTGAGGAAACCGCAATTGCTGATTCTGGATGAGCCGACAAATGGGCTTGATCCGGCGGGGATTCAGGAAATCCGGCAGCTGATGTTGACCTTGACCCGCGAGCAGGGGCTAACGATTATGCTCTCCAGCCATTTGCTGAGCGAGGTGGACACTATAGCGGATGAGATCGGCATTATCAACGGCGGCAAGCTGGTCTTTCAGGGCGGCCTTGTTACCTTGCAAAATAAAAGCCGAAAAGTACTGCACCTTGCGCTAGACCGTCCGGAAGAAGCCGCACGTACCCTTGCAGAACAGGGGATTGGGGTGGAATGTAGAGGTCGTACGATATCGGTATCGCTGGAAGGGGAAACCCCTCTTATGCAGGCGCAAATATTTAAGGCGTTGAGCGGGTTCAACATTCTCGAGGTGAAGGAAACGGCCAAATCGCTCGAAGATATTTTTCTGGAATTGACGGGTAAAGGGGCGAGCTTATGATCAGGCGTGCGATGCTGGCAGAGGGGATGAAACTTAAACCTTCCGCCATCTTGCTTCCGGTGATCAGCTCCATTTTGTTCGTTGCGTTTGTTGCGCTCGAATGGCATTTATACTTCAGCAAAACCCCGCAAGGAGTATATGCCGCATTTAATGTGATATATATGTTTTTGCCCTTTACGATGCTGCTCAATACGGCGCTGTTCGCCAGCATGTTCGCCGGAGTGGAATATGAAGCGCAGCAGTGGAAGCAGCTCGTCACATTGCCTGTATCCAGGCAGTTGATCTATTGGAGCAAGACCCTCTGGATCTTATCTCTGCTGCTGGGCACAGCCTTGTTGATCATTGCCGGAATGAGCATCCTGTGGTCCTTCTATACTTCTGATCCGCTGCCGTTTCTGTTTCTGGTCAAGCAAGTTTTATACAGCTGTTTGGCCTCCATAGCGGCACTGGCATTTCAATGGTGGTTGTCGGTCCAGTTCTCCAATCAGGCTGTTCCGGCGGCCATCGGGTTCCTGGGGGCGGTTACCAGTCTGTTTCTGGCGCGGGATACGCATAGCTGGTGGATAAAAATATGGCCATGGACATATCCTGCCCTGGCCACCCCGTTCAACCCGCAGCACTTGCTGTGGATCGGATGCAGCCTGGTATTTGGTCTTGTGTTGCTAACGGCAGGAGCGTTCCATTTTCACAAAAAACAATTTTATTAAATAAAGGAGGCCGTTATGAAACGGTTGATGTCAGCGGAGTGGATGAAGGTGCAGCGTTTGATCATTCTCCTTCTCATTGGAATTGACCTGGCCGTTGTCACGGTGCTAGGAATCAATAGTTTGGACAATCTGGCTTCCTTTTTCCCGCCTTCCTGGGATACCTTATATCATCACATGATTGAATTTCATGCCTTGTTTTTTTATCCGTTGTACGTGGGGATATTTGCCTCGTTGCTCTGCCGGTATGAGCATATCCACGGTGGCTGGAAGCAACTGTTAACGCTGCCCATTCGCCGCACCGGAATTTACTGGTCCAAACTGGGGATGCTGATGCTGCTTATGGGGTTAACTCAGATTTGTTTTGTTCTCACCTATTTGCTGGCGGGCCTCAGAACGGGAGTTCCAGGTCAATTGGATGGGAGGGCCTTGTTAGTTGGCATAGTGGGGGGCTGGTTATCCATTTTACCCTTTGCCGCTTTGCAATTATGGATTTCCCTGAGGCTGAGCTCCTTTGCTTCGTCTTTGATTTTATCGGTGTCCATGGTCATACCCAACATTGTGCTCACCGGGCTGCATGCAACGATTGGGGCCTGGTTCCCCTTTACAGCCGCTTATTATGTGATGTTCCCGCGCGGGACCGCCTTGTCGCCACGGCTTGATGTGCTGCCTTTTATTCTGATTTTAGCCGTGACCAGTTTATTCTACATATGGGGAGGGCGGCGTTTTCTCCTGATCAGGATGGGGAGAATCTGACCGCCCGAAGTTAATAAGGGCTCGTATTATGATATAATGACGTATCTTCATATTTACTGACACTTCCGGGAGGAATGCCTGATGATGCAAGCAGATAACAGCAGCGCCAAAGTCCCCGTGGAGCATTTGCCATTCAGCAAGGAGAACGAAGAACTCGTCAAACAGAATTTCTGGTCCAAAACAAAGAAATTCGCCGGCAAGATCCCGTTCACCAAAGATGCCATTGCCATGTATTATTGTGCCGTGGACGCCAAGACGCCGCTTTGGGCAAAAGGAATCGCTTTTGCAGCATTGGCCTATTTCATCTCCCCCCTGGACACGATTCCGGATGCGTTCATCGGCCTTGGATTTACGGATGATGCAGCTGTTATAGCGGCAGGGGTCCGGGCGATTGCCGGTCAGGTTACGGATGAGCACAGGAGTAAGTCAGAGGCTTTTTTTAATGGTGAATCCAAGGATTAAAGGTTGGCTACAGCTGAATATCCGTTTCAACAGGGCAGCTTTCTGCGGAAAGCTGTTTTGTTTGGTATTCCTCGCCCCAAATCCGCATCAGATTAATGATCGGTCCCAGGGTTTGGCCAAAAGGAGTCAAAGAATACTCTACCTTGGGCGGTACCTGATGATAGACCTCCCGGTGGATCACACCGTCCTCTTCCAGCTCCCGCAGCTGCAAAGTCAACATCCGCTGTGTAATGCCCGGACAAATCCGGCGAAATTCATTAAACCGTTTGGTCCCGTCCATTAAATGATAGATCAGAATGCCCTTCCATTTCCCTCCAATGACATCCAGAGTGAATTCCACTGGGCAAGCTTCCTTATTGCTGTCGGGAAAATCCCCGAATCCGCCTTTTCGATTTCGCAAGGTCCTCTCAACTCCCTAAGTATCATTTTGTATACTACATAACAATAATGTAAGTACTTCTATAATCATTATACTTGATTTAATATTAGTCATGTGATTAATAAACAGTCAACCTATGGATGAAGAAAGGGAGTATGCATGATGAAGACCTTAACCGCTACCCAGCAAGACATTTTGTCCGCCTACCAGTTCAGACATGCGGCCAAAGAATTTGACAGCAGCCGGAAGATCAGCAAGTCCGATTTCGACTTTATTCTGGAGACCGGCCGTTTATCCCCAAGCTCCTTTGGCTTTGAGCCCTGGCGTTTTGTCATTGTACAGAACCCGGAGATTCGTGAAAAGCTGCGTCCCTATGCCTGGGGAGCGCAGAAACAGCTGCCGACAGCGAGTCATTTCGTTCTGCTGTTATCCAGGCTTCCCCAAGATATGGGTGCCGCTTCGGACTATATTCAAGGGATGATGCAGGAGGTGCAGCAGCTGCCGGCAGAGGTCGCAGCAGGCAAAGGAGTTATGTATGATAAATTCCTCAGAACTGATTTCGGCTTATGGGGTAACGAGCGGGCCATGTTTGAATGGAGCAGCCGTCAGACCTATCTGGCCCTTGGCAACATGATGACAGCCGCTGCCCAGATTGGCATCGACTCTTGCCCGATAGAAGGTTTTGACAAGAAGGAAATTGAGCGGATTCTGACGGAAGAGGGGATTATGGACCCGGCGCATTTCGGAATTTCCTGCATGGCCGCGTTTGGCTACCGCCTGAAGGAGCCGCGTCCCAAAACACGGCAATCGGCGGAGCAAGTGATTCAGTGGGTATAATAAACAAGCCAACACCAAGCTTGGCCAGGAAATGCAACGCTGCAGTATCGACCTGGGGTCGAGAGATGTCACTGAGGGGCTGTTCTATCCGGAAGAAGGCAGCATTAGGAAGGAAGATGCCACCCCGGCGCTGATCCGTCACATCTCTGAGCAGGGGCTTGAACACTATGCCAAGTGGCTGCTGCAGCTGGAGCAGGACGATGCAGAGTGCATCCGTTACCCCCGCTTCAAAATATCCGATGACAAGTCGGGTATCTATATCCGTCTTTAGCCAAAATACAAAGTTCACAGTTCTTTCGGATAACGGAGGAACTGTGAACTTTTTTGCGTTACCCTATTGAATTTCCTGAAATTGATCAGAAAAATTGCGAAAAATCATAGATATTTACATGAAATCTCTGTTAGTCTTATAAAGGTCTGTCTGAACAGATAAACACCGATTTCACTTATGAAGGAGTATACACACCCTTGAAAATCATCCGCATCCTCGCCCAAATCGCGCCGCTGTATGTGTTCTACATGGCTGGTGATTACTTGCAAAAGCTGCTGCATCTTCCGATTCCCGGCAGTATAGTTGGCCTGCTCCTGCTGTTTGTGCTGCTGCTGTGCAAGGTGATTCCTGTCCGCTTTATTGATTATGGAGCCAGCGCCATCTTGTCATATCTGCCACTATTCTTCATTCCGGCAACAGCCGGAATTGTAAATCATATGGATATTTTTAGCGGCAGAGGCGTATTGCTGATTCTGGTCCTGGTTGTCAGCACGGCTCTGACGATTGGTGTGGCTGCACACTCCAGCCAGTGGCTTGCAGCCCTCAGTAGCAGGAGGAACGGAAGGGGCCTTAGCGGCCGCAGCCTGAGAGCGAAAGGAAAGGAACTATAATGATAATAACCGCCACCGGAATTGTGCTGCTAACCGTAGCGATTTATATCGTTATGTCCCTGATCTACAGACGCTTTCACCACCCGGTTCTGCTGCCGGCGCTGACGGCTACTGCTGCGGTGGTCGCGCTGCTGCTGGTGTTTGAAATCCCGTATGAGACTTATATGATTGGAGGCCAGTGGATTAACCGTCTGCTGGGACCAGCAGTAGTATCACTGGCCTATCCGCTGTACAAACAACGTCATGTGCTGCGCCAGAATCTGCTGGCCATACTAGGCGGGTCCATCGCGGGTCTGCTGATTGGCATGTGCAGCGGGATGCTGCTGACAACCTGGCTTGGGTTCTCCAGACTTTACGTCCTGTCCGTATTGCCCAAATCGATTACTACACCCGTAGCAATCCAGATCTCGGGCAGCTTGGGCGGGGATTCTTCCCTGACCTCCGTGTTTGTAATGATCGCCGGATTCACCGGAGCGATTGGCGGACCCTATATCCTGAAGCTGTTCCGCATTCAAAGCGAGGCCGGAATCGGCATCGGGCTGGGAACAGCCTCGCATGCGCTTGGCACAGCCAAATCGCTGGAATATGGCGAGCAGTCGGTCTCCATGAGCTCTGTTGCGATGACAGTCTGTGCCATCGCCGGTTCCGTTATCGGCCCGTTGATTGTCTGGCTCATGGTTCACTAATCCGTGAGCCAGTGAGTCGCACGGGCCGAAAGAGATCAGGTGTTGACCCGCAGCCGGATCACATTCCAGGAGGCCTTTGCGAGCAGGGCGGTCATCCGTCCGCCTTCTGCCTGCGCGGAGCCGCCGTTATGCGGGACCACAGTTTCAGGGCTTTGTTTGGTGTTGCAGGCTTTAAGCTCTTCATGTTCCAGGACAATATGCTCCAGTACATGTACCGCACCAAAGCTGCGCAGATCGACGGTCAATTCCAGGCCTTCGGACAGATGCCGGTTCACGGCAAAGACGGTCACCTCGCTCAGTTCCTCGTTATATACGCTGATGGCCTCCAGATAAGGAACATCTGCGAAATCCTTGGAATCATATTTCGGGCTTGTAATTAACGGGTGCAATACTGTTCCCCGGCCATAAATTGAAGTGTGAAGGTATGGATAGTAGGTTGTCTGCAGCCAGAGTGGACCGCCGTTTTCGGTCATGATCGGTGCGATCACGTTGATCAGTTGGGCGATACAGGCCATTTTGACCCGGTCGGCATGTTTGAGCAGGGTAATCAGGCAGCAGCCCACGACCAGCGCGTCCTCCATATTGTATACATCCTCAAATTCCGGCGGCGCTACCTGCCACAGCTGTTCGGCCCGGCTGCTGCCTTGCGACTTCCAGACATTCCACTCGTCGAGGGACAGATAAATGGTCTTTTTGCTTTTTTTCTTGGCTTTGATGTAATCGGCGGTTGCGGCTACACTGCGGATGAATTGATCCATATCCAGCGACCGGGCCAAGAAGTTTGGTGTGTCATCCTCGTTGTTGTTATAGTACGTATGCAGGGAGAGGAAATCCACGTTGTCGTAAGAGAGATCAAGTACCGTGGCTTCCCATTCGGCAAAAGTATCCATCCCGCTGCCCGAGCTGCCGCACGCGACCAGTTCCAGGGTCGGGTCTACCCAACGCATGGCTTTGGCTGTTTCATTCGCCAGTCTGCCGTATTCTGCCGCCGTTTTGGCTCCAATTTGCCAGGGGCCATCCATTTCATTGCCGAGGCACCAGGTTTTGAAAGCATGCGGTTCTTTATAACCATGAGCGATCCGCAGATCACTGTAGTAGGAACCGGAGGGGTGGTTGCAGTATTCCACCAGATTTCTGGCAGCATCAATTCCGCGTGTCCCCAGATTCACGGCCATCATCACTTCCGAGCCAACAAGCTTGGCAAAGTCCGCGAATTCGTTCGTGCCTACCTGATTGGTTTCGGTGGTCCACCAGGCCAGTTCAAGAGAACGCTTACGTTTCTCTTGGGGGCCAACGCCATCTTCCCAGTTATAACCGGATACGAAATTTCCTCCGGGATAGCGGATGATTGGCACGTTCAGGGCGCGGATGGCTGCGAGCGCATCGGAGCGGAAGCCCTGCTCGTCAGCCGTCTTGTGGCCCGGTTCATAGATTCCTCCATATACCGCCCGTCCCAGATGTTCAATAAATGAACCGTAGACCCGCGGGTCTACCTCAGCCAGCTTGAAATCCTTGTCAACAATCATAGTGGATTGAATGCTCATAATCATGTATCCCCCTAAATTAGAATTAATGAATAAATTAATCGAATTCGCAAATTATGCTTACATAATACCCATATCGTTATATAATAGGCAATATAATTATTGAGGATTAATATAAAAGCGAATTCTATCCATTGGGGGATTATAAAATGTACTTAACAACCGACTCCGAATCACTCCGGGTCTACGAGGCGCTCGCCAGTGAAGCCCGTTTGAGGATCATTGATCTGCTGAGCGTCCGGGAAATGCATATTAAGGAATTGGCCGCAGCTCTTTTTCTCAGCAGTGCCATCGTCAGCTCCCATGTGTCCAAGCTGCAGAAAGCCGGCATTGTCAGCTCGCAAATGAAGAGAATCCAGGGTGGAACCTATAAATATTGTTCACTGTCCGCGAATTATTTGCAGATCAAATTGTCGGGTGAGCGCACCGTCGCCGGGAAGGTGCTTGAGGTAGCGGTGCCAGTCGGGCAATATACGGATTTGCAGGCTTCGCCTACCTGCGGAATTGCCACTCCCGAGAAGCTGATCGGTTATTATGACGATCCGCGGTATTTTTTGGACCCGGAACGGGTGGATGCGGGAATCCTCTGGTTTGCCAAAGGTTATGTGGAGTACAAGGTGCCGAACTATCTGTTTAAAGATCAGGTGGTACGGGAGATTGAAATCTCCATGGAGATCGGTTCTGAGGCCCCGCATGTCAATGAGAAATGGCCTTCAGATATCGGATTTATGCTGAACGGGCTGAATGTTGGCCAGTGGACTAGTCCGGGGGATTTCGGCATTTCGCGGGGGCGGCTGACCCCTGCCTGGTGGCATCCGGATGTCAATCAATACGGGCTGCTTAAGGTGCTTAAGATCAATGCCGGAGGCACATTCATGGATGGCCAGCAGATCTCGGAAGCAACGCTTGATGATGTGCACTGGCAGCAGGATCAATGGACGTTCCGTTTCACGGCTGAGGACAACAGCCGCAGACGGGGCGGATTAACCTTGTTTGGACGCGGATTCGGCAACTATGAGCAGGATATAGTGTTCAGGGCATACTATGATTAGATTTCATGAAATTATAAATGTTCCTTTCAAGCAGCTATGTTTGCAAAATGCCTCATCGGGTAACTATAACTAAGGCAAGCCTATAGCGTAGTTTACCAAAGGAGGAATTCACATGTCAGATCATATTCAAGACGAAGCGGCGATCCGCAACAAGGAAAACAAAGACGGAGATTCTCTTGCGGAACAGAAAAAGATGGAGAATGGTGTGGACATTGAGCCGGAAGCGGATGACTGGGTAGCCAAACCGGCAGAATCGGCCCATCCCGATCCGCTGCCCAAGAATGTTAAATAGATGAATTCGTCAAGACCACAGACATTCCCGCCGGTTCAGGTGCGGGAGTGTCTGTTTTTTTACCGGCCCAAATATTGTATACTAGGCAGTGTAATAAACCCCCGGAATGGGTTTGATTACACTGCCTAAAAATGTGATACAGGCTTAGCACAGCGTATTCTCCAGGATCATCGCAGATTTCTCAAGCAGCACGGAAATTTATGGCGGGGAGGAAAGGACATGCGTAGTCAGAACGAGAACGGCAGGTATCGGCACAAACGCGGAGATGCTCTGGCGGGTAATTACGAGAAGAAATACGGTTCTGACTTTGGGGTCCGCAGTGACATGAAGCTGGACTCCCTTAAAAGTCCCGGGGATGTTCTGCCGCTGGCACCGCTCTTGAAGGAACAGAAGGAACAACATAAGGAATGAAGCCGGAGCAGAGCAATCTGCTCCTTTTTGCATGAAATGGATATCACAACCGGCCGCTTGGACGCATAACCTCTGCCTGAGAAAGGCATAATATTCCTCGTTATCTGTCTAAGGAGAATTCAGTCATTCGGGGGGAATATCATGTTTGTACAGGTCGGAACAATGGAGAGGCTTGCGCCGGGAGCAACGGCAGGACAGTTGTTCTTTTATTTCATCATGTATTCCTTTTTGGGCTGGGTGCTGGAAGGGAGCTACAATCTGTACAGCAAAGGCAGCTTTCGCAAAGAAGGCTTCCTGAAAGGTCCCTTCAAGCCGATGTATGGCTGTGCACCGCTGCTGATGCTGCTGGCCGGTGAGCTTGCTCCGCCATGGTGGTTGTTTCTGCTGCTGGGACTGCTTGTTCCAACGGGCGTGGAATTCGCCAGCGGCTGGCTGCTGCAAAGGCTGTTTCATAAGCAGTGGTGGGATTATTCCGGCCTGCGCTGTCAATGGCAAGGTCATATTTGCTTACGGTTCTCCCTGTATTGGTGGATTCTGATTATGGCTTGTGTATTTACCATCCAGCCGTTGATGGTATTGTTATACCGGCAGATTCAATTCCTGTGGGGCTACATGCTGCCCGGGGCGGCTGTTCTGTTCGCTGCAGATTTGCTGTGGACCTGCCGGACAAGGTTGCGCGGCCGGGAAGAGAAGGATTTGGAGCTTGGCCAGGGAAAATTATGAATTATAGCTGGAAACACTCAGACCAACGGGTCCCAAGTTAGTGGGAGACGTTGGTTTTTTTGCTTGTCACAGAACAGAGGGGCTGTATTTTTCTGGAATATACGCTACAATAAACAGTCGACAGGGATTTAAACGAATAGGCTTGGAATATAATTCAACATAGTAGAAGGATTTCAAGAAGGAAGGGAATGGGAAACATGCCAATGTCGGACTATTACCGGAATCTGCGAGAACATGTGGGCTCCGGTTTATTAATGATGCCATCCGTCGCTGCTGTGATCCGAAATGCGGAGGATGAGATCCTGCTGATCCGCAAACCGGAGGAAAGTTTTTGGGGGCTGCCCGCAGGAGCCATTGAACCGGGGGAGCCCCCGGCCCGTGCTTTGCGCAGAGAGGTATATGAAGAGACGGGACTGATGGTGAATCCGGACAGGATTATAGGAGTATACGGGGGCGAGAAGTTCAAGTATACCTACGCCAACGGCGATGAAGTGGAATACCTGGCGATTGTGTTCGAATGCTCTATGATTAACCGCAGTCTCAAGGGCCTGGATGGCGAGGCTGAAGAGGTAAAGTTTTTCAAAGAGGAGGACTTCCCGCAGCTGGGGATTCCCTTCCCTCCTGAGATTTTCAAAAAAGACTCCGCCAGCGCACAAGCCTTATTTGACGGCAGAACAACGGATGAATGGAATAAGAAGCTATAAATAAATTACAGCCGGGTGGAAAATATGGCACAAATCCATGAAGAAATCATCATCAACGCACCCGTCGCCTTATGTTTCGATACAGCCCGGACGATGGAGCTACATCCCCGGACGGTATGGCCGCATACCAGGGAAAGACTGGTCGCGGGACGGGTCCGATAGGAGAGATTATGAGAACTTATTTATATATGATTAGACATGCCGTTTCGCCTTTTGTAGTGGGGAATGAGAGGGAACGGGGGTTGTCCGAGCAGGGCAAAGCGGATGCTGTCCGAATTAATGAAATTCTGGCGGTGGAAGGGATTGGCTATCTGGTATCCAGTCCCTACAAAAGAGCGATAGACACCCTGCAGATTATGGCTGATACTGGAAGGCTCGAGATAAAGCTGTATGAGGAATTGCGTGAAAGGGCGATTGCCAGCACGGAGCGGGAAATCGACGATCAAGTGATCATGGAAGGGATCCGGCAATCGTTTGCCGACAAGGATTATACAATGCCCGGCGGTGAAAGCACACGGGATGCGCAGAAGCGAGCCATCCCTGTCATAGAGCAGCTAATCCAGCAGCATGCAGGCAGCAAAATTGCACTGGGCACACATGGGAACATCATGACCATTATTATGAATTATTTCGACGATAAATATGGTTATGAGTTCTTCACACAAATCTCCAAACCGGATATCTACAAGCTGGAATTTGAAGGAATGAAGCTGATTCTGGCAGAGCGGCTTTGGAGCAAAGGGAATGACTGACTTGAAGGCGAAGCTGGTTTATCTTGGTGCGGTCCTCGCAGCAATTGTGCTCGGTCTCTTAACGAGGAACTTTGCAGAGCATCTGCCCCGCTTCGTCTCCTTGCATTTTGGAGATGCGCTGTGGGCCGTCATGATTTATTGTGGATTCCGGCTTCTGTGGACACGGCAAGCATGGCCTGTGGCAGTGATACTGAGTTTGCTCTTCTGCTTCGGTATTGAATGCAGCCAGTTGTATCAGGCCGAATGGATTAATGCATGGCGAGCCACTGTTCTTGGAGGTTTAATATTGGGCAAAGGTTTCTTGTGGCTGGACCTGGTCAGATATACTGCGGGAATAGGGGCTGCCTCACTTCTGGACTGGTGTGGGGTCCGGATCATAAAACCGCGCCAGTGACACCGCCACAGCGTTAAATACACTCATGGAGTTGAATTCAGAATATGACGAACAGTCTGATCATTGTGTGCATTCTTACCATGATTATCCATACGGCGGAGACGTTATCCTACTCGGTGCGGCTGGCGGGTGTGAGACTGAACAAAATTGCCATAGCCTTGTCCCTGACAGGCATCATTGTGCTGATTTCCCGCACAGCCAACCTGGTTCAAGCCCCTCTGACCGCCAAGTTTGTGGATTATGCCAAGGATCATGACAGCTTTCCGCTGCTGAATTATTTAAAGATAATCATGCTGGCCTCTTCTCTCGGCACTTTGATCGCCATCGCCATATTCCCTACTTTTGTTGGTTTATTCGAACGTGTAATATCCAGGCTGGAGATTGAAGGATCCATTCCGAAGCTATTGACCAGCGTGACTATCGGGCAGTTGAAGAACACCAGAAAATACATACGAAAGCCCAAGCTATCGCTTTATTATTTCCGGTACCTGGGCATTCCCAAACGTTTTATTGTCATGAATATATTTGTCACTGCTTTCTACACAGTGGGTGTACTTTCTTCACTGTATGCTGCACATCTGGTGCCAGAGTTCAGCACCACAGCTTCCCAGGCATCGGGTCTGATCAATGGGATGGCGACCATTCTGCTGACGGTATTTATTGATCCGCAGCTCGGCATTATTACACATAAAGCCACTGAAAACAGGGAGTACCGGAGCCAGCTGGGCAAAATATACGTGGTGCTTATGGGCTCTAGATTTCTGGGCACCTTGCTGGGCCAACTGATGCTGGTACCGGCAGCGGGTTTCATTAGCATGCTTGTGAAGCTCCTGTAGACTGCTTAATTTATTTGGGGAGTTTGCTCTTTGCTGTACCCAGCGACACAGCAATTCGCTTCTCCCAATCGTAAATTTTCTGCTGCAGGTTATGGATGAGGCCCATTTGGCTAAAGGATAATTTCAGCTGTGCCGCTGCACTTACCGCATCCCCCTGTTTAACACCGGCTTTGTACCCTTTGTCCGCTTCCGAGCGGATTTTTTGTGCTGTACTCAGCTCCTTGCCGCTTTCCTTGATCTGTTTTTTTAGTGCCGGAATTCCGGTGAGCGCATTTTTGGCCGGCTGGATTTTGCCGGCGGTCAGCTTGCGGGCTGCAGCGAGGGCCTCTGCGGCTTTCTTTACCTCGGCCCTTGCTGCTGCGGCGGCAGTCTTCAGCTTGTTGCGCTTCAAGTCAAGCATAGTGGCGCGTTTGATATCCTTCGCTTTCCTGGCTGCCGTTGCCTGCTGTCCGAGCGCCGTGTACTGCTCCAGCAGCGGGGCGTGTTTCTTGCGGATGGTGTCGGCAGCTGTCTTTAGCCGGGTTAAAAGAGCCTGGTCTACCGCCTGCAGCTGTGCTTTGATTGCTTTCAACTCGGCGTTGTTCTGCTTGCGAAGGGTTTGGATCTTCAGTGTATCCTCTTTGAGGGTATCCTGCAGCGTGGAATAGCTGCCGTAAAGATTATGAATGGTATCCAGAGCAGCATCCCAATCTGCGGCTGCGGCAGCGCCGGACTGCAGGGGAATGCCGATGAAGAAAGACAACAGAATCATTACGGATATTACCTTCCAATTATTCTTTCTTCCATGTTTGTTCTTCCGGTCTGCGTTTCTGTGTACGAGATTTGACATTGTCCTCAGCTCCTATGGAAAATAGTGTATGAGCGCAAAAAAAAGCACCCCCAGGATCGGCAGAGATCTGCCGTTCCTGCGAGGTGCTTCGCCCGCACGCATTGTGTAATTATTCTTTTACTATAGCTTGTAATTAATGGATAGTCAATCGGAAATAGAACGGATGTTTGCTTATTGTGTGAATAGGCATGTCCTTATAGGCAGAAATCTAGTAGAATACAGGTAAGGTTTACATTTAAATCCCAGACGGGGATCTCTATAAGTTTCATAGATTGCCACTGATTAATTTACGGCAGCTAGACAATGTGGTCAATGCCAGGGGTTTACGAGGAGATGAAGGACATGCAGCTTAGACGCGTTAAAATTCTGGGTACCGGCAAATATTTGCCTGGCCTTATTGTAACAGATGAAGATTTGGATCGGAGAATGGGAGTCCCGGACGGCTGGGTAAGCAAAGCAACTGGCGTCGGACATCGGCATTATGTAAGTGAGGGGGAGACCGCCTCCAGTATGGGCGCCAGGGCCGCCGAGGCTGCTCTGGCCGATGCCGGTTTGAGCTTCGCCGACATCGGTTGCCTGGTCTGCACAAGCGGTACGAAGGAGCAGCCGCTCCCGAGCACCGCTGTTTTTATTCAGCAGGCTATGGGACAGGCGGAATCCGGGGTGCCCGCCTTTGATATCGATTCCACCTGCCTGAGTTTTCTGGCAGGGCTGGACGTAATGTCATATATGGTTGCGGCTGGACGCTACAAGCATGTCTTGCTGGTTGCTACTGAGATCGCTTCGGCCGGTCTGAACTGGGAAGACAAAGAGAGTGCAGCGTTGTTCGGTGACGGAGCCGCAGCGGTTATTATAGGACCCTCGCCAGCCGGAGATTCCGCGCAGATTGTACATACGGCGCTGAAGACCTACAGCAAGGGGGCACGTTACTCGGAAATCGCCGGAGGCGGCACGAGGCAACATGCGCAGCATTACACTAATGAGAATAAGCGGCCTTATTTGTTTCATATGGACGGACAGGGCATCTTCCGTATGGCCTCCAAGCTGCTTCCCGGTTTTATTCAGGAATTGTTTGAGGAGTCCGGAACGTCAATGGAGGATTTCCGGCTTGTAATCCCGCATCAAGGCAGTGCCATGGCCATGCGGCTGCTTCGCAAGAAGCTGGGGATCACCAAGGAGCAGTTCCTGAACATCACTCCCAATCATGGCAATACCATTGCAGCCTCCATTCCGATGGGACTGCATGAAGCCATTCACCAGGGGAGGATCAAGCGCGGTGAGCGTCTGCTGCTGATTGGCACCGCCGCCGGGTTGTCTTTGGGAGGCATGATTATTGACTATTAGCAGCCAGCACAAGCAAGTCTCAACCGGGTACAAGATTCTGATTACCGGCGGCCGGGCTCCGGTGGCTTTGGAGCTCGCAAGGCTGCTTAAGCAGTCAGGCCATCGGGTATTCGTGGCAGAGAGTGCGGCTTACCATCTTTGCCGGGTATCTGCGGCTGTGGAGCAATCTTTTCAGGTGCCGCCGCCCCGGCAGCAGCCAGAGGCGTACCTTCAGGAGCTTGAGCGGTTGATCCTCCAGTTTCAAATGGACATCTTGATACCGACATGCGAAGAGATTTTTTATATTGCCCGGGGACTGGAGCGGCTGGGCAGCCATTGCCGGGTGCTCTGCAGCGAGAGGGCGATGCTGCGCAGGCTGCATCATAAAGGGGATTTTATCGCATGGGCCAAAGAGCTTGGTTTGGCCGTCCCCGAAACCGTACTGGTAACAGAGCGTGAGGAATGGCGCCGCCTTTTGGAAGACGATGTACGTATTAAAAGGACGGTGGTCCTGAAACCGGCGTATTCCCGGTTTGCGGCCCAAGCCATCGTGCCGCGCAAGACGGGGAGAGTGCAACACACCAATCCTGTGCAAGTTCAAGATCGGTACAGGAAAGTATATCCTGAAGTATCCTCTGCCTCTCCCTGGGTCGCCCAGCAGTATATTCAGGGAACGGCAATATGCACTTATTCCGTGGTGCATGAAGGCACTGTGGTCGCACATGCCGCTTATGGAAGTGTGTACCGCACAGGAAATGTGGGTGCAAGCGTCCATTTCGAGTCTCTGGAGCACCCGCGGGTGCTGGAGTGGGTTCGCAGATTTGCAGGAGGCATAGGGTTCAGTGGTCAGATCGGTTTTGATTTCATTGAAGACAGGCAGGGAATGTTGTATCCGATCGAATGCAATCCCCGGGCCACAAGCGGCATACATTTATTCGCTCCGGCTGATGGATTGGAACGGGCCTTGCTTGATCCAGAGCAGCTGGTCCGCAGCGGCGGGGTGATCAGGCCGCAATCAGGCCGGAAGGTGATGCTGACCCTTCCGATGCTGGCCTGCGGATTGCGGCGCAACCGGAACCTTGGTGCCTGGAAGGCCTGGGGGAAGGCGCTGCGGGAAGCGGAGGATGCCGTCTGCCGTAAGGAGGACAGGCGGCCTTTTGCTGAACAGCTGCGCGTAGTCTATGCGGCCTTCCGCACCTCCAGGCAGAAAAAGATATCGATAACGGAAGCTTTGACTGATGACATAGAATGGAACGGTGAATCATGACAAAAGCATTGGTAACGGGAGCCACGGGTTTTCTGGGCCGCCATACGGTGCGGCGCTTGACAGAGCTGGGCTGGCAGGTCAGCGGGCTTGGGCGCAATTCGGGGATCGGAGCCCAAATCGAGAAGGAAGGCGCTGTTTTTCTCGGGGAAGACCTCCGGAAAGGAGACGCTGTCGCCAAGGCCTGTGAGGGACAGGATTACGTATTTCATTGTGGAGCCTTATCTGCTCCATGGGGCAGATACCGGGAATTTTATGGCTGCAACGTGGAAGGCACCCGCAACGTTGTGGATGGCTGCATCCGGCATGGGGTGAAGCGGCTCATCCATATTTCCACACCCAGTCTGTATTTTAATTTCAAACCCCGAGTGGGGATCAAGGAAAATGATCCGCTGCCGCATAAATATGCCAATGCTTATGCGGCTACCAAACGTGTGGCAGAGCAGGTGGTGATGCAGGCGGGAGCGGAAGGGCTGGAGACGGTCATTCTGCGCCCGCGGGCTATCTTTGGACCTATGGACAATGCCTTGTTTCCGCGGATTCTGCTGGCCAATAATGGCAGAGGGGTGCCGCTGATGAACGGTGGCGATGCATTGATCGATCTGACGTATGTAGGCAATGTAGTGGATGCGATGCTGCTAAGCCATAACGCTCCTGCTTCCGCCGTTGGCAGAATCTATAATATCTCCAACGGAACACCGGTTGTGTTCAGGGAGCTGATTACTGAGCTGTTCGCTTTGCTGAAGCTTCCGCTGCATGCCCGTAGAATTTCCTACCGTGCTGCTTACGGGGCGGCCGCCGTGCTGGAAGGGGTGCACCGGATAATCCCCGGGCTCGGCGAACCGCTGCTCACCAGGTATTCAGCAGGCACCCTGGCCTTGTCCCAGACGCTAGATATTACGCTGGCACAGGAGATGCTGGGCTATAAGCCCCGAACCAGCATTGAAGAAGGGCTCAGGCACTTTGCGGATTGGTGGAGGGAACAGCGATGATAAGTGCCCGCCCCGTTTCGTTGTCGATCTTGTCAGCCGGTTACTGTGTGCACCCGGAATTTCTAACCCTCCGGGGCGGCGCGCTGCGACCGGTTAAGTTTCCCGCCGGGTATGCGGTGATCCGGCACCCGGATTTGGGACCCATTTTGTTCGATACGGGTTACAGTGTCCGCTTTTTTCAGGAAACGGCAAGCCTGCCCGATTCCTTATACAGGCATATCACACCCGTAGTGTTTGAAGAACGGGACAGTGCCCTGCACAGACTGCGGGAAGCGGGATTTGACCCAGCGGATATCCGATACGTGGTGCTGTCCCATTTTCATGCCGATCATATTGGCGGGGTACGCGATTTTCCTCAGGCTAAATTCATTTACCTGCAGAAATCGTATGATGCTGTCCGCAGTCTGGGACGGATCAAGGCTCTGCGGGCAGGGTTTCTGCCGGGCTTGCTGCCCGAGGACTTTCTGGCCCGCTCCTTGCCGGTAACGCCTGAGTCGGCGCAGCGCGAGTTTCAACACAGCCTGCCGTTTGAAAAGGCCTTTGATTTGCTTGGAGACGGCAGTCTGCTGGCAGTAGAGATGTCCGGACATGCTGCCGGAATGATGGGCCTGTTCGTATCTACTGCAGAACATGACTATCTGCTGTGCGCCGACACGGTCTGGTCCAGCCGGGCCTTCCGCGAGAACCGCAGGCCACATCCGGTAGCGGGCCTGATCATGGACAGCCGCGCTGATTATGAAATGAATTTCCAGAGGCTGCGCCAGATACATATGCAGTACCCGGAGCTGAGAATTGTGCCGAGTCATTGCCGTGAGGCCCTGGCAGCATGGGGAACGGGGGGGATCCGGTGAGGAGTGTACTGCTGATTGTTTATCACTATTTCCAGGCCAGACGCAAGAACAGATGGAAGAACGAAACCGAACTTGCCGCGTGGCAGGAGCGGCGTATCCGGCGGCATGTGGAGAAGATCCGCAGGAGCTCCGCGTTTTACCGGGAGCTGTGGTCGGGGATTTCTGCAAGCGAGTGGCGGCGTTTCCCTATAATCGAAAAAGCGGTGATGATGGATAACTTCACGGCACTTAATACGGTAGGGATTACCAAAACCCAGGCGTTTGCCACTGCTTATGAGGCCGAGTCCAGCCGTCACTTCAAACCAACGATAAACGGAATAACCGTGGGTTTGTCTTCAGGGACATCCGGCAACCGCGGTATCTTTCTCGTGAGCGAAGCAGAGCAGGCGGCCTGGACCGGAGCCGTGCTTGGCAAACTTCTGCCCGGGGGACTTTGGAAACGCGCCAGGATCGCCTTTTTTCTAAGGGCGAACAGCAATCTGTACGAATCGGTCAGCCGGGGACGTCTGGAATTTCGATTTTTTGACCTGCTGGAACCGATCCCGCAGCTGATTGAACGAATGGAAGCTTTTGGTCCTGACATTTGGATAGCCCCGCCTTCAATGCTGCGGCTGCTCGCGGATGAACGGCAGGCAGGGCGTTTGGGTCTGGTTCCAAGGACGGTTATCTCGGTCGC
The DNA here is from genome assembly GCF_014644435.1 of Paenibacillus albidus. Taxonomy (GTDB): domain Bacteria; phylum Bacillota; class Bacilli; order Paenibacillales; family Paenibacillaceae; genus Paenibacillus_AQ; species Paenibacillus_AQ albidus. Next base: position 229,460 of record NZ_BMKR01000005.1, read on the forward strand.
TGAAGTGCTTGATCCGCTGGACCGGACCGTAATTGAAGAGACATTTGGCCAACAGGTTCAGCAGGCGTATCAATGTACGGAAGGTTTTCTGGGGGCTACCTGTGAACATGGCACCTTGCACCTGAACGAAGATATTGTTCACATCGAAAAGGAATATCTGGACAAAAACTCCCGGAGGTTTGTGCCGATCGTGACGGACTTTTCCAGAACTGCACAGCCGATTATCCGCTACCGTCTGAATGACATTCTGACAGAGGCCGTGGAGCCTTGCGTCTGCGGCTCGCCTTTTACATCCATCGAACGTATTGAAGGGCGCTGTGACGATATCCTGTATCTTCCACATTACGTAAATGGTGAGCTGATTACCCTCTTTCCGGATTTTGTAACAAGGGCAGTGATAAAGGCTTCCCCGGATATCGAGCATTATCGTGTGATCCAGCATAGTCCGCTTGATATGGAGATCTCATTCTGCAGCCGCCCGGGCGGCAGGAGCAGGAAAGAAACAGGGAGATTAATTGGCGCAGAGCTGTTACAGCTCTGTTCGCGGCTCGGCTGCATTTCTCCACAGCTCACATTCACAGACTATGAATTCACTCCCGGTCCGCAGAAGCTGCGGCGGGTGGAAAGGCGCTGGGTTCTTTGAGTTATACCTTTAAACGCTATGACCGGCATAATATTGGGGAACTGGATTGGCCGGATACGGAATATGGCTGTTATGCGAAACGATATTTTTTACCTTTTATGGAGCAGACAGCAGAACATTTTATAGGGAATGTGCGTACAAGAATAGAGGTAGTTACGATTGATGGGCTGCCGGTTCCGATAACAATCAATGAGGAAGAGTATGGGAACAGTTATGTAAGCTCACCGTACACTCATTATGTCAGCTATGCCAGGGAAGAACTGGCGCTCCTGAATAACAAGCTCCTGGAGGGGATTCTCGGCATTACGCTTAGCGGGGTTGGAATCCTTCTGCGGCGGGCCCGTTTCAACCGGGTCGTGCAGATTAATAATTGGCTGTTGTCCACGAACCTGTATCCCGGGATAGATGGGGAAGAGCTGACGGCGTTGCTGGATTATCTTGCGCGGCAATTTCCCGGTTATGCACTGATGTACCGCTCACTATGTGAAGAGACGGGCCGGGGATGGCTGGAGAAGCTGCAGCAATATGGCTGCAAGCTTGTACCCAGCCGGCAAATCTATCTATTGCGGCACCCTGTCGGTTCCAAAGCCAGATGGCTTTTGAAACGCGACCGGGCTCTGATTGCAAAACATGGCTATCAGGTCGTGCCGCCACATGAATTCGCCGATGCTGATATTCCGCGAATCGTGGAATTGTACAGACTCCTGTATATTGAGAAATATTCCACTCACAATCCACAATTCACGGAAGCTTATATCCGTCTGGCGCTGGAGAGCGGAACGCTTTGTTTATATGGATTGCGAAAGGAAGGCAGGCTTGACGGTGTGCTCGGCTATTATAGCCGTGAGGGCGCAATGACTGCTCCGCTGTTCGGGTATGATACGGCCCTTCCGCAAACCACGGGCTTGTACCGTATGTTGTCGGCTGTGCTGATCGGTCTTGCCGAAGAGCATGGAGCTTTGCTTCATGAAAGCTCGGGAGTAGGCCAATTCAAGAGGAACCGGGGCGCTGCCGCTGCCATTGAAGTGTCAGCGGTATATGACCGGCATCTTCCCTGGCTCACCCGTATCTGCTGGACTGTGCTGGACAAGCTGCTGAACCGTGTCGGTGTTCCGCTCATGCAGAAATTGAAATTATAAGCGCCGCTGAGCGTTTAAGCTTGATATACAGATGCAAGGAGGAACAAGCATGAAAGCCAATACCAGTCGCGCAGAGGGGGCAGTGGCTTTGATTACCGGCACATCCAGCGGCTTTGGACTGCTCACGGCGGTTACTTTAGCTGCGAAGGGCTACACAGTCATTGCTACCATGCGCGATTTGAACCGCAAAGAGGGGCTGGAGAGACAGGCGGCACAGGCCGGGGTTCTCCAGGGGATACATATGGTGGGCATGGATGTGACGGATGAGGATTCGATTAGTGCAGCCGTAACGGACATAAACAGGAATTTTGGCCGTATTGACCTCCTGATTAACAACGCGGGACTTGCGGTGGGCGGTTTTGTGGAGGAGGTCAGCATGGAGGATTGGCGGCTGCAGATGGAGACCAATTTCTTTGGACTGGTGGCGGTTACCCGGGCAGTCCTGCCTGTAATGCGCCGGCAGGGACACGGCACTATCGTCAACATTGGCAGCGTCAGCGGATTGGCGGGTTTCCCGGGGTACGCCCCATACGCCGCCTCCAAATTTGCCGTTGAAGGCTTCAGTGAAAGCCTGCGCCATGAAATGCGGCCTTTTGGAATTCACGTAGTTCTGCTTGAACCCGGCTCCTACCGTACCCCTATTTGGAACAAAGGGATCGGGCATATCCGCCGGACAGCCGGTTCCCCGTATGAAAACATGCTGGATTCGGTACTCAACTACTCGCGGAAATCTGCCGAGACGGCACCCGATCCGCAGGAAGTGGCTGATCTGATTGGCTATATAACCACGCTGAAGGCACCGCGGCTGCGTTACCCCATCGGCAAAGGCGCCCGCCTGTTGATTGTCGGCAAAACCCTGCTGCCCTGGAAATGGCTGGAGCGGATTATTGCCAGAGGGCTGGGCCAGAGAAACGGCTAATCCGGTGAACTGGATATTTTAGGTATATATGAAGCTGCGAATCTCATAAAATATAATGTCTTTATATAAGTTGATTTATTTTAATGTAAATGAGGGGTGTACCGATGCCAGAACCCTTGGGACTTCATATATGTTTCGATGAACTTAGCCGCGAGATTGAGATTTTGGATGTCACGCTGGTGGAAAAGGACAATTACAGAATTGAAGAAACGCCGATTTTTAATCCGGCTGTTGCGATGGGCGATATTATCCGATTAAAAGAAGAGAGCGGCATTTACTACTACCAGGAGACGGTGCAGAAATCCGGACTTAAGCGGTATGCCTGGCTTTTGAGCGAGGAAGCTGTACACTCTGCCGAGCTGCGGATGCTCAAGCAAAAAATAACAGAGAGCCAGGGAAAGTGGGAACAGATATTTGGCGGATTGCTGGTCATACATGTGCCGCAGTCATGCGCTATAGATGTGGATGTTGAGATGAGCGCCATTACCCGGCGCTTCGGGATCTGATTCCGGCTGTAACCCTAGGAAGAGGTGAATAATCATGTACAAAATATTAAAACAATACGTGCCAAGTATTCTTATTGCAGTCGTCATCTCTTTATTTGTCCGTGTGTATGTTGCAGAGGCGATGAAAGTGCCGACAGGTTCGATGATACCTACTATTCAGGTCAATGACCATCTAATTGTGGAAAAAATGCTGTGGCTGACCACTCTGGAGCATGGTGATATAGTGGTCTTTACACCTCCGGTAGCGGGGGAAGAAGAGAACAGATATGTAAAACGCTTAATAGGACTTCCTGGGGATACCGTCGAGATTAAGGAGAGTTCGCTCTACCGCAATGGAGTCAAGGTGGAGGAACCCTACCTGAAGGAGACCATGAACTATGCTTTTGGACCGGTTACGGTTCCCGCAGATCATTACTTCTTTCTTGGCGACAACCGGAATATCAGTTACGACGCCCATTTATGGGATGAACCTTTTGTTTCGAAAGATGAGTTGATCGGCAAAGTGATAGCCGAGATTCCGACACATGTATTGTATTGAATGAGGTGATCTACATGTTAGACCCGTTTACCAAAAAAAGAATCGGTAAAATAATGGATGAATATATAAACACCAAAAATTCCAGCTTCTTTAATCATCACACCAAACTGAGCTATACAATCAATGAGAATATGGTCACTCTGGTTGAAGACCGGCCTGTATTCCTGTATGGGCAATGGACAACATTGGGCGTAGCCCAGTTCCGTATGAACGACAACCGCTGGGCCATTTATTGGAGAGACCGGAAGAATGACTGGCATTTTGTTGACAAATTGCAGCCGGATGAGGATTTTGAGAAGCTGCTGGAAATTGTAGAACAGGACCGGAACGGGCTCTTTGGCACCTGAACTCCTGAATATTTGGCGATTTGTGTCACAGTAATGTAGATTTACAAGGTGGAGTAGTTATAAAGTAATTGAAAGAATGGGTCTTGAGGAGGTGAGAAGTGAGACTTAATCCTCTATTTTCAAAGGTGTGGGGAGTCGAAAGTAGGGGATTCTCTGGAACTAGCCACCAGTTTGTTTGAGACTTTAACCATATTGTCACTTTGGATACTTATAGACTATGATCAAATCAACGCTTAAGGAAAATATTCCTAATACATATGAAGGGGTGCTGATTCTTGAAAGTTCATGTCACGGATCTCAAACACGGCGATTGTCTTATGACAGACACTTTCAATAGTGTGGGCCTGCACGTGCTTCCCAAAAAAACGGTTGTCCAAAGTGAAGAAATCACGATTCTCATCAGACATAAAATTGATTATGTGGATATCGAACCGCGTACGGCAGCGCCAGAAGAAAACATTTCCGGTCTCGGCCAGGATTTAAAAGGAAATTTTGACACAGCTATTCAAAACTATGAAGGCCTTTTTCTGGAAGCATTGGCCAAAGGAAGCTTCACGCAAACCATGGTGGACAGTACTCTGCAGCCGGTTCTGGAAACGCTGGATGAGCGCAAGGATGTTGTATCCCTTCTGCTCTTGCTTGAACGAGATGACATCGATACATATAACCATTCCCTGCAAGTCGGATTGTTGTCTTATTATATAGCCTCATGGCTCGGTCATACCAAAGCTGAACGGTATGAGATCAGCCGGGCGGGTTATTTGCACGATATTGGGAAAAGCCAGATTTCCCCGTCCATTCTTGGCAAGCAAAGCCCCCTTACCGCAGAGGAAGAGGAAGAAATGAAACGCCATACCCTGTACGGATACGATATTATCCGCAAGTCTATGGCAGATGAGACGACGGCACTGGTGGCCTTGCAGCATCATGAATTCGAGGATGGCTCAGGTTACCCCAAGATGATCCGCAAGAACGAGATTCACCCCTATACTCAAATCGTTTCGGTAGCGAATGTATATATGGGAATGACAACGGCAAGAGGGAATCGTCCCAAGCAGGGACTGGTCACCGTACTGCGCCAGGTGCACGAGATGGGATTCGGCAAGCTGAACGGCAATGCGGTACAAGCCTTGACCAGTCATCTGCTGCCCAACTTTGTCGGGAAAAGCGTACAGCTCAGCAATGGTGAGACGGGAATCATCGTGATGAATAACCCGGCGGATATGTTCAAACCGCTCGTGAAGGTGAATGATACCTTCAGAGATCTGTCCAAGGAACGCAATTTATCCGTTGAGGAAATACTGGTCTAGTGTTTAGACCTCAAAAAGGCTATCTCCAGGTCATTGACCGGAGATAGCCTTTTTGAGCTCTGCCTGGATGGGCCGGCATAAGTCCTTTGGTTAAGCCGAGTCGGCCTCCAGCATTTGCGGGGACAGCAATGATTTATGCTGCCATTTGCGCCCTTTCCAGCGAAAATAGTGGAATACACCGCGCACCCATTCATCGAAGGCATGAGCGATCCATACCCCCAGAACACCATAACCCAGATGAATCCCGAGCACGTAGGCTAACGGCACCTTAATTCCCCACATGGAAATCACCGCCATCATCAGCGGGAATTGAACGTCACCGGCGGCCCGCAGCGAATTAATGACGACATGATTGAATACCCGTCCGGGCTCCAGGAAAAGGCAGAGCAGAAGAATGGAAGCTCCAATGGCAATGACACTCGGATCGTCTGTGAAAAAGTCAAAGATTTGCTTGCGGAACGGGATGCCGGCGATAAGTGTGGCTATGGTAATGAGCATGGCCCATTTCAGGCTTGTTAACAGCTGGCGGTAGGCTTTTTCTTTTTGTCCCGAGCCGATTAGCCGTGCTACGATAATCTCGGTTCCCTCCCCGATAGCCATGCCGAACAGCATAAAGAAATAAATAATAGTATTGCTGTAGACATGTGCAGTTACCGCAGTCAGACCCATGAAGCTGACAAAGCGGGTAACCACCATGTTGCTGAAATGATAGGACAACCATTCGAGGCCGGAGGGAATTCCGATCTTCAGAATAGCCATCAGCTCCTGCCACTTCATCCGGAAGTAATAAGCTAATCGGATAGGCAGCTCCACCCGTTTGTAGAGCAGGCAAAAAATCCATACACAGGCGATTACACGGCTGATCACAGTGGACAATGCGGCTCCCATGATCCCAAGCTGCGGCAGTCCAAACCACCCATAAATCAGCAGTGCATTGCCGATAAGGTGGATAATGTTCATACCAATGCCTACCACCATCGTATCCCGGGTGAAGCCATGTGAGCGGATGACAGGTCCAGCCGTCAGCATCAAGGCTTCGAGGAATAGAGAACCTCCGACCAGCATCATATAAAGGGCCGCATCCTGATGGACGGTTTGAGGCACTTTATAGAAGGAGAGAAGTCCATCTCTGCTGACAATGAACATTAGGCTGATCACAAGTCCGAACAATAGATTGAAGGTTAACGCCGAGGCAGCTGTCTGACTGACGGCTTGCAGACGCCCCGCACCGAGCAGCTTGGAGATAACAACGCCTACACCCAGTCCGAGCAAATTGAACAGGATAATCGAAAATTCAATAAGTTGACGGGAAATGCCGACCGCCGAGACGACCTCGTCGGATATATGGCTGAGCATAAACGTATCCACAGTTCCCATCATGATATGGAACAGCATTTCTACAAAAATCGGCCAGGTGATGGCAAACACCGTCAGGGTCTTTAGTGTCTTGGATGGGATTTGGGGCCACGGGGAATATCCTCCTTGAGCAGGGCAGATTTCAGTGCTGGTGAAACGTCGGTTCTGCTTTAGCCCTGTTGAATTACCGACAGATACACCTCGCCTATTGTACTGCTTTTGGATGGAATTGTCTTGGCCAATTCAGCGGGATCCTCCGGGGAAGTAGCATTATTTTGATAACAGGTAGTCTAGGCAGTGTATTCAAACCCCCGGAATGGGAGGAATGAGAGGATGCAAAGCAGGGGGAATAGGGAAGCCTTCCTCCGGTTTCTCTCCCTTACTTCCCTCTGTTCTCCTTTGGTTCGGGTTTGAATACACGCCCTAGAATCAGGCATATTTGAATTCCGGGAGCCGGTTAGGCTATGATTAATGATAGAGAGTTTGTGAAGAGGAGAATGACAATGAATACCCTAAATCAGATTGAACAGTTTAAAAAGATCAAATATGAGCTTACCCGCTTTATGTTAATCTACAAATTTGCCTTGGATGAGATCGAAACCAAGATTGAAATCCTGAAGCAGGAGTTTCAGTCACTCCATGATTACAGTCCAATTGAGCATACCAAATCGCGGATTAAATCCCCGGAGAGCATTATGAACAAGATGCTTCGTAAAAATAAGGAGTTTTCCTTGACCGCCGTCAAAAACAGCATTAAGGATATCGCAGGTCTTCGCATTACCTGTTCTTTTATTTCTGATATCTATCATGTCAGTGAAATGCTCCAGAAGCAGGACGACCTGAAAATTCTCGATATTAAGGATTATATCAAAAACCCCAAGCCCAACGGCTATCAAAGCCTGCATCTGCTAGTTGAGGTTCCCGTGTTTATGTCGGATTGCCAGGAGCAAGTATGTGTGGAGGTTCAGATTCGGACGATTGCCATGGACTTCTGGGCCAGCCTGGAGCATAAAATCTTCTATAAATACGATCAGGCGGTTCCCGAACATCTGACCCGTGAACTCAAGCATGCGGCGGATTCCGCCAACGCGCTTGATCTGCAAATGGAGCGCCTGCACCGTGAGATCAAGGAAATCAAGGATGCACAGGGCGAAGATTCGGATGAAGAGCTCCGCCGGATCATTATTAACAATCAGCAATTTACACTTCCGGCGAACTTTATCAAGCTGCTCGGGGAATAGCTAAGGTTACTCCACCCATAAAGCAGCCCAAATGAAAACCACATACAGCAAAACAGCGGTTGCAAGCGCGCCAAGCGGAATGAGCCATAGCAGAGGTGTGCGGAAAGGGCGAAGCCGGCTGCGCAGTTTCTCGGGCATGGGCAGTAAGCCTACTCTTGCTTTGTCCAAAATACGATCGACGGTTTCTTCATCCGTATTCAGAAAATCAGCCCAAAGCTGTTCATGTTTTGTTTTTGCTTGGTCAAGGTTGGAACTGTCTTTTAATAGAGTCATAAGACCCTCCGTGGATGTGGGAGTACAATCCGCACGGGATTGTCTTTTATACCATAATATTACACTTCATTGAAGGTTTTGGACAAGTGTAATACTACCTTATGGTTTAACTTTGGTGGAAAAGGATGTGTTCTGGCGCGCCATTATCTGCAGTCCATGATCGGGAAATGGCCCATTACAGTGCGACCAAAACCATGCTGCTGTCAGTCTCCCGGGTGACCGTCAATACGGTGCTTCCCGGCTCCACGCTGACAGAAGGAGTGGAAACGATGCTCCAGACCCTGTATCCAGATGAGCAGTTCAGCATTGAAGAAGCCGAAAAGCGGTTTATGAAGGAGAATCGGCCAACTTCCATCATTGAAAGGCTGATCCGGCCCGAGGAGATAGCGGAATTTGTTGCGTTCCTCAGCAGCCCCTTGTCCGCGGAGATCAATGGTGCGGCAATGCGCGCGGATGGCGGGCTTGTCCGAAGTGTTTTCTAAAAGTTACTTCTCACAGGCGATCCCGTCTTTATCGCGGTCGCTTTTTTTATTGTTTAGGAAATGATGCAATGACCAGTGGATATCTTGGAACCTTCAGATGATATAGCGGTGCAGGGGGATTGGGCTCCATCCGCGGAGTGAAGCGGACAGAGAAGACCCTATTTTGCGAAAAAGTCTGCTTTCCTGGGGGATTCGGACTCAGGAGCCGTTATATCGTTCGATTGAGCCTAGAATGAAGGGAGATAGGACAATTAGCGGAATCTCTGTCCGTTTATCCAACTGAATAGACGAATCCTCGCCAATAGAGGAATCTCTGTCCGTTTGTCCTGCTGAATAGACGAATCCTCTCCAATAGATTTCCTGTCCACATCAGCCGCGGATAGATCGTGAAGGCCAAATGACGATAATCTTGCCTATTGTACAACAATCCGGGCCTCGTAAGCCGAGTTGTTATTCACCCGTAGGGTGATTTTGTTCTTGGCATCGTATAGTTCCTCGGACACATAAGGTTTGTTTTTGGTTTTGCCGCGCCAAGACTGATGACTTTTTTCACAATGATTGTCCCCTATCTACTTATTTTATGGTAAAATGCTGAGGATTTCTTCTCTTTAGTATCACAAACGTACAGGGTGAGGTGTGCAGAGATGGTCAATCATATGACATCAATCGGGTTCGACGTAGAGCAGGAATCTGATTGGAACAAGCTGGCGGAGTTTGCCCTAAAGCAGGGCAAACGAATTCTGACCGGCAAAGGAATCTATGTCCATCTGGAAGCAAACGAAGGGATTGAGCTGTGGCTGCAGCTCAATCCAAAACATGAAATAATCGGCATGAACCCGCACTATACAGGGCAATCTGACCGTTGTCTCGGTATTACTGCCGAAGTGGTCCGGAAGACGGATGCGGTTTTGGATGGAGCCTTTCACGGATGGGCTGATCCTGAGCCGGGAGGGAAAAGTGGCATTTATCCTTTGGTCTTTGATATTCCGGACCGTGCGTTATATGGAATCCTTGAGCTGCCGCAGATTCTCCGTGTACAGCTGACCGCATTTTCCCATGAACTATACGTGTACAGGGATGAAGAGCAGTTCATGAATTCCCAGGAGACGGAGATCAAGCTGGCTCCGGAATCCTTTATTCCTTCAGGCCTGTTCGGTGAGACAGATGATCCGGGAGCAACCGCCTTTTTTACCGGACAAGTGCTGCAGACACGGGAGATTGTCAACGAATATACCGGCTTTTCTTTTTCATGGGCCTTGGTGAATACACTGGGCGGAGAGATCGATGTGGTGACGGATACAAGATTGCTTGCGGAGCCTTTAACCGCCGGAAGCATCCTCTCCGGCTCTTTTTGGATCAGCGGCAAATTTCTGGAGGGACCGCAGCTGAAGCGGAAGTCGTTCGCCGCCAGAATGTTTGGCATGCGCTGAGCTGTTTATTTTGTCGAATATACCCGAAATATAATATATAATGAAAAATACGAAACGCTGCTTTTTCAGTACACAAGGGGGTTTATTTGTTGTTGTCCACGAGAAGCGGGAAACCCCGAGAGAAAAACAAGATAAGTCTCACCTCGCTGCTTACCGGCCTCGTGACTCTGGCGGTTCTGCTAACTTCAACCATTCTTCTTATAGCTTCCTATGAATCGAAGAAACAATCATTAATCGAAACCACGATGCATCTGAATTACTCCAAGGCGGCTAGAATAAGCCATACTATGGATTCGTTGTTTCAATCCATGCAGAGCAGCCTGGAGTATAATGCCGGCATGCTGGCCAATTCCGATACCATGATGCCTGAGGAAGTGGATCGATATCTCGAAGTCCTGCGCAACAGCAGCAATTATTTTAATTCCATCTCATTGGTGAATGCAGACGGAGTGGTTCAAAATGTGGCCCCGTCTACTCTCAAAACCGCAGGCAAAAAGCTGACCTCAAAGGCCGGGCTGGAGGCGCTTGCGTTGAAAGCCCCTTTTATTTCAGCCCCGTATATGACATCGACCACCAAGAGGCTGATTGTATTTATGAGCGAGCCGCTTATCAGCCGTGATGGCCTCTACCTGGGTATTCTCGCCGGAACCTTGTACCTTCAGGAGAATAATGTGATGAATTTGATGTTTGGCAACGGCGGGATCGATGAAATGGGGTCCTATTATTATATTGTGGATTCCGACGGGCACCTGCTGTTTCACCCGGATATTACCCGCATAGGAGAGGATGTCAGCAGCAGCCAGGTCGTGCAGAAACTGATGGACAGGCAAAGCGGAGAGCAGCAAACCCTTAGCAGCCGGGGGGCAGAAATGCTCGCAGGGTATTCCAGTGTGCCGGCCAACGGATGGGGAGTGGTGGTTGTCTCACCGGCGGATGTGATGCACAAACAGCTAGTGAGCCACCTCAGGACCATTATCTGGTATACGCTGCTGCCGTTTATGGCTCTGCTGCTCGGCGTAATTCTCCTGGCACGCAGACTGGCCGAACCGTTTGTGTCTCTGGCGGATCTGGTAAACAAGGTCGGCAAGGAAAAGGTTAAGTTGCCGAGTGCTAAGCCGCATTGGAACAGGGAAGCCGATTTGTTGACCAATGCCGTTTATCTTGCCGTGTCCAATATCCAGAAGAAGACGGACCTATTGACTCAGGAGGCAGCTACCGATCCCCTGACAGGACTGCTTAACCGCAGGACGCTGGAGCTTACCCTGAAGGAGTGGATCGTACAGGAGCATCCTTTTTCTCTTATTGTAATCGATGTCGATAAATTCAAATTTGTGAATGATACATACGGCCATTTGACTGGCGATCAGGTGCTGAGGCATGTTGCCCGAATGATCAGCAGTTCCATGCGGCCTGATGATGTATGCTGCCGTTATGGAGGCGAGGAATTTGTCATCCTGTTGTCACGGACCAAACCTGAGGATGCTTTTATCGTGGCCGAGAGAGTCCGTACCGCAGTGGAGAACAGCAATGTCCCCATACCGACCCGTGTTACGGTTTCTCAGGGGATTGCCCATTACCCAACCCATGCCGGGTCCCGGGAGGAGCTGTTGGAAAAAGCGGATCAGGCGCTGTATCTGGCCAAGAGCTCGGGAAGAAACAGGACCGTCGTTGCAGAAGAATAGATCCCGGAAGTCAGTGTTATAGGGGTTACTCTGCACCCGGGCATAGGCGAATGCATATCTTATCCTCAGGAAGCTTACAAAAGCTATGAGAAGGGCAGGAATGCATAATGACGTCTTATATGGATTACACCTCACCCGATACGCAGTTTACTTACGATGTGAACCGGAATACTCTCTTTAAAAAAGATGCCTGCAACTACATCAACATGTTATCCGTCAAACAGCTGAATACGCTCGATAATGTATCACTGCTTGATATCTTTCTGAGCAAATCTAACGTAGTGGAGCCCCATTACCACCAAAACGCAGCAGAGCTGGTCTACTGTATCTGCGGCTCTGCGGTGGTCTCTCTGATCAATCCGTTTACGAATGAATTGCTGCATTTCCCGATACAACCCGGGCAGGTTGCAAATGTACCCCAGGGCTGGTGGCATTATGAAGTGGCAACAGCAGACAACACCCATCTGCTGGCTGTCTTTAACGCACCGGTTCCGAATGTGATCCTAGGTTCCGACATCCTGTGCAAGACACCTGCGAACGTACTTGCCCATACTTACTGCCTTAACGAAGCTTCGCTGAAAGAGGCGCTGGCACCGGTGAAACCCGGCACTTTTATTGGTCCGCCTGCGGATTGCTGCAAGGAAGGTCCAGTACAGGCCGAAAATGCGGCTTATACAGCTCATGCGATGAATCAGGCCCATGCGATGAACTCAGCCAATGCGCCCAGTGCCAATGCGCCCAGTGCCAATGCGCCTTATCCCTATGTCCAGCCCCTGCCTCAGCAAGCTTATCCTTACCAGACCCCCACACAGCCGGCACAAGGATTTTATAATCAGGGGTATGCCCAGTATTACCGGCAGCCGTATGTGCAGCAGCCCCCCTTTGTCCAGCCAGTGGTTGAACAGGAGTAGAGCAGCAGGCGGTGAGGAAGGTATAGTGTTCTTAGGAAAAACGGTTGCCATCCTCAAGGACGGCAACCGTTTGTTGTTCTCTAAGCTATGCGGACGAGCACCCTGCCTTGCGTATCTGACTTTAGGATCGCCGCCAAAGCCCCGGATACATCCTGTAGTGTCACTTCACGATCCACTAGGCGGTCCAGCGAATCCGGCTTCAGGTCACCGGCCATGCGGTTCCATACCTTGTGCCGTGTCTGCAAATCGCACATCACGGAATCAATGCCGAGCAAATTAACCCCCCGCAGAATGAAAGGCAGCACAGTAGTCGTAAGGGCCGTACCTGCGGTTAAACCGCTGGCGGCAACAGAGCCTTTATAAGCGATTTTGCTTAGAATTGCAGCGAGTGTATTCCCGCCAACGGAGTCAACCGCCGCCTGCCACAGCTGTTTGTCGAGCGGCTTGTTAGTTTCGCCCGTTACGTCTTCACGGGAGATCACTTCGGCAGCGCCCAAGCTCATCAGATATTCGCTTGCAGCAGCTTTGCCGGTGCTGGCAACTACATGGTATCCTCTTGCGCCGAGTATGGCCACAGCGGCTCCGCCTACACCGCCTGTAGCTCCGGTGACGAGTACTTTGCCTTTGTCCGGGGTCATGCCGTGTGCTTCGAGCTCCTGAATGGACAAAGCGGCTGTGAAGCCGGCAGTGCCATAGATCATGGCCTCTCTCGGGGTCAATCCGGCGGGCAGCGGCGTGATCCAGTCGGCAGGAATTCGGGCATATTCACTATACCCGCCATAGTGGGAGACGCCGATGCCATATCCGCTGGCTATGACCTGCTGCCCTTCGCGATAACGGCTGTCTGTGGAGGATACGACTTCACCTGCCAAGTCGATGCCGGGGATGAACGGGTAGCTTCTTAAGATTTTGCCATCCGGAATGCTGGCCAGGCCGTCCTTATAGTTCACACTGGAGTAGGCTACTTTAATGAGCACATCCCCTTCGGGCAAATCCGAGAAAGTTAAAGGCTTTACGGTGACGGAAAAAGACGCTTCTGCTTTCTCAACTACCAGGGCTTGAAATGTTTCTGTCATCATGGAGGTCTCCTTAATACGAAAGAGTAGTTATGTTCTTTATATATGATTTATTCTGACCGGTCAACTTTTTAATGTCTGTGATATAATATGCATTATTTCCTGAAATGTGGAGGTTGTATGGTCCGTTACAAGAAATCTGAAGAGAAACGCAAGCAAATTCTGTTCGCGGCTTTTGAGGCATTGTCCGAGTCGGGGTACGATGCGGTAACCCTTCAGGGCATTGCCGATCATGCAGAGGTCAGCAAGGGAGTTGTACATTATTATTTTGAGAACAAAGACGCGGTCCTGATTGAACTGCTGGAATGGCTGACGGGCAGGATATTTGAACAAGAGCAAACTGCCGCCCAGCAGCAGGATACAGCGATGGGGAAACTTACGGCTCATATCGAGTCTGTGTTTGTGTCCCCGGGTAAAAATCGCAAGTTCTACCGTGTCTACCTGGACTTTCTGGCCCGTGCCAGCCGGAAACCCGCTTACCGTGAGATCAATCAGCGTTTCTATGACAATTGTTCTGCCATCAGCACGGAGATTCTGCTGCTCGGCCAGCAGGAAGGGGTTTTCTCACGGGAGCTCACACCTGATAGGGCGGCACCGCTCATCCGTGCGGTCATCGACGGCTGCCTGATTCAGTGGCTGATGACGGATTCGGATGACCAGCACGAGTTATACAAACAATCATGTATGGAAGCCATCATGAAGCTGCTTCGCGTCTGTGCCTAAGGCCGGCAGACGATTTGAAAGGGTAGACAGGATTCAAATTAGCCGAAGGAGTCACTTGAGATGAACAAAATCATTGATTATTATTCAGGATTTGATGAATGGGGACGGCTGGAAAGAGAACCCCTCGAATTTATCATTAATTCGTATTACATCAAAAAGTATTTGCCCGTAACAGGGGAAGTGCTTGATAATGGTGCCGGACCCGGCAAATATGCAATGGAGCTGGCGAAGCTGGGTCTTCGTGTGACGCTTACGGATATCACACCCAAACATATCCGGATCGCAAGGGAAAAAGCCTCCGAACTCGGCCTGACCACGAAGTTTCATGGATTCCACGTATTGAATGCAACCCATCTGAAGGGAATAGCGGATGAACAATTTGACGTTTGCTTAATGCTGGGGCCTTTGTATCATTTGCAGGAAGAAGGGGAGCGGGCAGCTGCACTGGAAGAATTGTACCGTGTAACGAAGCCGAACGGGGTGGTGTTTATTGCTGTTCAGAGCCGGATGAGAATGGTGATAAATTCACTGCAATCCCCGTCTCAGTGGAGACCCAACGATAACCTTGACGCCATTCAAACCTTCTTTAGCGATGGGGTTTTTAATCATAAGGATGAGGGCCGTTTCACGGGGGCTTATTATTTTCATCTGGAAGAAGTGGTGCCATACATGGAGAATAAGGGGTTCAAAACCCTTGAACTCATTGGTTCTTCCAGCTTTGCAGCTACACTGAATGAAGGACAAATGCAGCATTGGCGGGATCAAGGCGAATACGAGAAACTGCTGGATCTGCTTATTCAGACCGCTAATGATTCGTCGATTCTCGGCATCTCTTCACATCTGCTTTATATCGGCAGGAAACCATGAGAATAGGACTAATCCGTCACTTCAAAGTTGTACACCCCAGCACCGGGAAGTGGATGACTCCGCAACAATTCAACCAGTGGGTAGAGGGATACAATGTAGGTGCGCTTGCGCCTCCGCAGGAGCTTCCACCCTTGCATGCAGAATGGAGCTACTGTCTGTCAAGCGATTTGCAGCGGGCATGTGAAACGGCTAAGGCCGTTTGGCCCCAGGAATTTCAGTCCACAGACCAGCTGAGGGAAATAGAGATCGCTGCTGTCTTTCATTGGCCGATTAAGCTGCCGCTATACGTATGGTTGATTTTGGGGAGAATCGCCTGGTATATTTCCCACCGTTCCCAAGCCGAGACACGTCAGGAGACAGCGCACAGAGCCAAACGTCTGGTGGATCAGATAGAGTCGGGGCCAAGGGCAGATGTCCTCCTGGTGACTCATGGCGCTTTTATGAAAGTGCTCCGTAAAGAGCTGCACCGCAGAGGGTATGCAGGAGATTATTTTTTCACTCCGGCAAATGGCCGATTGTATACCTTTGAGAACAAAAGTTGAGCCAACTTGAGTGTTTCTGATGTATTTAGTACAGCACAATCGTGCTCGGATCGCTCAAAAGTCTGTTCTGATGTATAAAATGCAGGGAACCATTACGAGAAGGAGAGCGGCAGCGTTCTGCGGGTCTGTTAGTTTCCAAACCGGTGAAATACGAGCTTCATTTAAGATTAGGGGCGTTTTCACGGGCGCTCTATTTTTATTTCCTGGCAAGAATGGTACATTGGAGGAAGAAGATGTGTACAGGAGGAACCGGGATGAATCTGAATGAATTAATGGCATTAGCCTATGCGGCTCATGAAGGACAAACTGACAAATCCGGCAAACCTTATATCCTGCATCCCATGCGCGTTGCATTGAACGTGTTCGGAAAGGCGGTGGAGCTGGAGGTTTTCCGGGGCATTCCCAAAGAGACCTTTCAATTGGCGGTCAAAGCCTGCATTGGACATGACTTGATCGAGGACACCGCCGTAACACTTGATGACCTTCGGGACAAGGGGCTGGAAGAAGAAGTCGTGCTGGCCATTGAGCACCTGACCAAGGTGAAAGGGGAGACTTATCCCGACTTTATCCGGCGCTGCATGGAGAATCAGATCGCGTCCATCGCCAAGGTATGCGATATCGTGGATAATTCGGATGTGAGCCGGATTCCGCCAGAGCTGCGCACACCCAAAGATGCAGCCCGTGCGGCCAAATACCGGTTGGCGTTGCTGCAGCTTGGGGTGAAGGAGCAGGAACTGCAGTGGCTGCTGGTTTATGAGTAGCAGGGAGATCTTGAGAACGGAAAGCAGCTGGAATACATAGAACGACCGCGTTATCCGTTTTTCCTGGAGAATGGCATTCCCCGAAATTAGATGATGAGTGTGTTGTATTTTACTAAAACATACCATTACCGCTGATTGAAAGTGGTATTAAAAACGGCCAGCTATGATTTACCCCCCCGGATGTAGTATATTGGAGACAAGCTTGTGAAGAAAAGGGGGGCTTAATCTATGTCGATTGCGACAACGATGATTATCCGGCTGGAGATTCGTAAATCGGTGGCGTCTTTTGGGGATGTTGCATCCAGAATTACTGCTTTGGGCGGAGATATTGTGGCCATTGACGTCATTCGGGCCAGCAAGGACGTGACGACCAGGGATATCACGGTAAATGTGGCGGATGCGGGAAATGAAGAGATTGTCGGTGCTTTGTCAAGTATGCCGGGAATCCGGGTGATCAATGTCTCGGACCGGACATTCCTGGCCCATATCGGCGGTAAGATTGAAGTTACACCCAAGATGCCGATCAAGAACCGGGAGGACCTGTCCCAGGTGTATACCCCAGGGGTGGCCCGTGTCAGTATGGCGATTCACGAAGATCCGAACAAAGCGTATACACTAACTATGAAAAGAAACACAGTCGCTGTTGTTACCGACGGGACCGCCGTACTTGGCTTAGGAGACATTGGGCCGGAAGCAGCCATGCCGGTGATGGAGGGGAAGGCGATGCTGTTCAAGCAGCTTGCCGGAATTGACGCATTCCCTCTCTGCCTGAACACAAAAGATCCGGATGAAATCGTCAATATTGTGAAAGCGATTTCACCGGGGTTTGGCGGAATTAATCTGGAGGATATCAGTTCGCCGCGCTGCTTTGATATTGAACGCAGGCTGACGGAAGAGCTGGATATTCCGGTGTTCCATGATGACCAGCACGGTACCTCCGTGGTGGTGCTCGCAGGTCTGCTGAATGCGCTCAAAGTTGTGGACAAGACCGTTGAAACCTCCAGAATTGTTGTAGTGGGAATTGGAGCTGCCGGGGTCTCCATCTGCAATCTGCTGCTTGCGGCAGGTGCACGCCACATTTATGCGGTGGATCGTGATGGCATTCTCGCCAGAGGCGCCGAATATGCCAATCCGGAATGGAAACGACTCTCCGAGGTTACCAATCCCGAAGGCCTGAAAGGCGGATTAGCCGATGCAGTACGGGGCGCAGATATATTTATTGGTGTCTCTCAAGGCGGGATTCTGACGGTGGATCACTTGAAGAGCATGAACTCTGACAATATTGTCTTTGCGATGGCGAACCCGACTCCGGAGATTGAGCCGGAGCTGGCCGAGCCCTTTGCCCGGGTGCTTGCTACCGGGAGAAGCGATTATCCGAACCAGATCAATAATGTGCTTTGTTTTCCGGGGATTTTTCGCGGAGCGCTGGACTGCCGGGCCAGAACGGTGAATCTGGAGATGAAGCTGGCGGCAGCCAAGGCCATTGCTTCGGTCGTTCATCTGGATGAACTGAACGAGCAATACATTATTCCAAGTATTTTCAATGAAAAAGTGGTGGAGCAGGTGCGCCTTGCGGTCATCCAGGCGGCCATTGCCACGGATATTGCCCGCCGTATTCCGAAGGATATTACCGAGGAAGGCAAATAGCATACAAGAGGGCCGTACTTGTAAGTGAGTGCGGTCCTTTTTTTGAAATATAAGAAAGTATAAGTTTCACCCTATACTTTATCCTTATATTTCTCGCTGAAACGGATACCGTCCTTTTAAGGACGGCGCAGCCGTTTCTACTTGCCGATTTAAATAGGATAAGCTCAAAACTGATGAAAAAAATCCCAGCGCCTGATAACGCTCGATATTTCTATTGCATCTATATATGCTGGGGATGTGGAGTCGCGAAGTGAAAGGCAAAAATGCCTTTCGTTGGAGTGAAATCGGGCGATAGAGGCGAAGTGAAAGGCAAAAATGCCTTTCGTTGGAGTAAATTGGGCGATAGAGACGATGTGAAAGGCAAAAATCAAGCAGCTTAAATATAGCTATAAAGGAATGAGCAGCGGAGGTAAAACGATGAAAGGGCCCATACGTATGAATGATTTGAAGATCCAGAGTTTGGGAGGGAATGGAGCACACGAACAAGAAGAATCCGTGATCCGGGTGGAAGTGGAATGGGACGGTAAGAAGGAGGAGTTTGACCTGCAGGTCCGTAAATAAGGTATACTATTTGCAAAAGCTGAAAGCAGGATGAACAGATGGTAATTACAAAAGAAATCGAATTGGACTCGGTCCATGCGCTGCAGAATTTATATCAGGAACTGATCGATACCCCCTCGGATACTAGCACATTTGAAGCGGCTTTTAGAAGAATTAAAGATGACAGCCAATATATCTTATTGGGGGCTTTTGTGGATGGGGAGCTGCTGGGATCGCTGATGGGGATTGTCTGTCATGATCTGGTCGGCGACTGCAGACCGTTTATGGTGATTGAGAATGTGGTGGTCTCCTCGCGGGCCCGGCGTCAGGGAGTAGGCAAGAAGCTGATGTTGGCCATTGAAGAGGCTGCCCGGGAGCGGGACTGTTATTACATTATTCTGGTATCCGGAGAGAAACGCAAGGAGGCGCATATTTTTTATGAAGCCTTGGGGTACCGGGAGGAGCAGGTTGAGGGGTACCGGAAATATATCTGAGCAGGACTACCTATAAAAATATATGAACTTAATGCAGGCCGGAGCCTTATGCTTCCGGCCTTTTTAACCTGTAAACCGCATATCCTGCGGTGAGTCTTGGCAAATCTGCCATTTGACCTTGCGGAGGATCGCGCTCTATAATCCCTTCATGGGTTCTGAAAGCGTGACGAAATGACTTAAGGGTAGGTGGAGGTTCTATGAACCAACTGTGCAAGGTACTGATTGTGGATGATGAGATCCTAGTTCGCCAGGGAATTAAATATGTGCTTGACTGGGAGCGCGAAGGCTTTCAGCTTGTAGGAGAAGCATCCAATGGGCAGGAAGCGCTGGATTGTCTGGAAGCGCTGAAGCCGCATATTATTATAACCGATATCGTTATGCCGGTAATGGACGGCGAAGAATTGACAAGGCTTGTGAAGCGGGACTACCCGCAAATGGAGGTTATTGTGCTTAGCAGCTTCAGTGAATTCGATTATGTCCGCTCCACTTTTCAGAACGGAGTAGCTGATTACATTCTGAAGCCTAAGCTGGAGGCTGCTGCGCTGCTGCAGGTACTCCAGAAGACGAGCGCTCGGATTCCCGGCTTGGAATCTGCCGTGGAGGCAGGGGATCAGACGTTATCCATTGATTATTTGCTCAGCAGGCTGATCTCCGGTTATGAAGTTCAGGTGGAGGCTGCTGCGCTGCATGAGCAATTTCCTCATGAAGTGTTCAGTTTCCTCGGCTGCGATAGTGCTGATCAGGACAAGAAACGCGAGGGCATAGACTCACAACAGGCAGAGATTATCCAATCTCTGAAGCAGAGCATCCCCGAAATCGTCTGCTTTGCGGTTCCCGGAGAACAAGCAGGAGTGCTTCTGCTGAATCTGCCGGAGGAACGTTGGCCTAATCTGATGCAGGATGTGAAGTCTTTGTCGCTGTCATTGGCCAAACGCCAGCCGCAGCTGCGCTGGGGGCTCAGTACAAGCTTCCGGGCATTTGCCGAAGCGGGGGAAGTCTATAAAGAGAGCTATCTCAAGCTGCTGGAATACCGGTTCTTTTTTCCGAATAAGGTGCTGTTGATCCATGATGAACTGCCAAGGACGGGTCATCCCCCGGAGAAATTTAACCTGGCTGCATTTACCGAGCAAATCAAACGGCTGCATCTGGATGAGGCCTTTACGAATCTGCGGGAGCATGTGGCCGCTTTAGCTGGCCATTATGAAAGCGATATCTTCGGGTTTAAATCTTTTCTGGGCAATATTATCTTTAATCTCACCAATCAATTCAGCCACATCAAAGAGCTGGAGGAACAGAAATATTCGCTTTTCCGGGCCATTGACGAAGCATTGTTTGCCGACGAAGCGGTGGGAGTTCTGGAGCGGTTCCTGGACCGGGTGCTGGTGCTGGTCTCCTCGGCGGCCCCGTCTGCGGGCAGTATTACCAATATGAAAAAGCTGCTGGAGTACATTGAGGAGCATTATGCG
Source organism: Paenibacillus albidus (assembly GCF_014644435.1). Taxonomy (GTDB): domain Bacteria; phylum Bacillota; class Bacilli; order Paenibacillales; family Paenibacillaceae; genus Paenibacillus_AQ; species Paenibacillus_AQ albidus. The sequence goes on from NZ_BMKR01000005.1 coordinate 250,353, forward strand.
GAGCCGCTGAGTCTGACCGACCTGGCCCGTCATTTTCACTTTAACCCATCCTATCTGTCAAGTCTGTTCACCGCTCATAACCACGAGGGATTTAAGGAGCATTTGAACAGTATCCGCACCGGCAAGGCCGCGGAACTGCTGCGTGCAGGTGAGGCGCCAATTTCGGAGATCAGCAGCATGGTAGGGTACGGGGATCACAGTTATTTCTGCAAAGTCTTTAAGAAGTATACGGGCCTGTCTCCAAGCGCATATAGACGCCAACATTACGGTCAGGAATAGGAGATACGCATGAAAGCTTTTTGGGAGCGGTTCAAATTTCACAGTCTGTTCATCAAGATATTCATTGTGATGGTTATCAGCATCATAGCGGTTGCGCTCTCTGCATCATGGACCACGGTCCGGATGTCGGAGCGTTTGTTCATGGGGACTTTCAGCATTACCAACTCCAAAGTGATCAGCCAGATCAAGGCGAACTTTGAATCTTTTCATTATTCCATTGTTACGGCCACCAATAACACTCAGCTCAGCGGGACGATTAAGAGCTTTTTGAGCGAAAAGGACTCCACTTCCCAGGCGATGCTGCGAACCTACTACAACATGACCACCCAGATGAAACGGATTCAATCCAATGTGGACAGGTATGAGGTCGGGATCAAGATTATGGGGGAGAATGGCCGCAGTTATGCTACGAATACGAACAATCTGCTGTTGACCGACAGTGAGCTGAATAAACAAAAGCTGACCCAGAGTACATTGGCGGAGCCGAAAAGGCTGATGTACCACTTTTACCAGGAAAACAACCAACCAACTTCCCAAGAATCGGTGATTGTGGCCAGTAAGGCCCTGATGGAACGGACTACCGGGGATATCTACGGTTCATTGTATATCACCATTCAGGAGGGGGACTTCAAGTCTTTTTACGAAAGTTTTGTCAGTACCGGCAATGATGTGGCGATTCTGAACAAGGAAGGGCAGATTGTCTCCAGTAACCGGAATGAGCTGCTGGGTCAGCAGGCCACTGATCTGCTCGGCTACGCCCGCAAGATTGAACAGGAAGGCCTCGATTATGTGAACGTGGATTTCCGTGGCAAAGATTTGATTGTGCTTGCCGATGTTCTGCCCTCGTACGACTTCTACATTGTGAATCTGATTGATAAACAAACGGCGCTTGGCCAGATGGTTGACACCAAAATGGTAGCGCTCTTCTGCTCGGCCATTGTGCTCGTTGCACTGATTGTTGTTTTTCTGATTTCCAGAAGGCTTACCAAATCCTTAACGCTGCTTAGCCGCCAAATGTCCAAGATTACGGAGCGAAATTTCCACAACTACATTACTGTAACCGGAAGCTTTGAATTTCAGGAGCTGGGACACGCCTACAATTACATGCTGGATGAATTAAACGATTACGTGGACAAACTTGTCTTGACGCAAAAAGAGCAGCGCAATGCCGAGCTGGCAGCGCTTCAGCACCAGATCAATCCGCATTTTTTGTATAATACGCTTGCGTCGGTGAATTTCCTGGTGCAGCAGGGCAGCAAGGACAAGGCGGTACAGACCATTCATGCCCTGATTTCCATGCTGCAGCATGCACTCAGCAATGTCAGTGAGACCATCTCAATGGCAGAGGAACTGGAGAATCTGAAGTCCTATGTCTTTATTAACCACGTACGTTATGGGGAACGGATCAGGGTGAACTTTTTTGTCTCGCCGGATTGTACGGAGGCCCGGGTCCCGAAGCTGATTATTCAGCCCTTTATAGAAAATGCCTTTTTTCATGCCTTTAACCGTAAAAACGAAGGTTATATCCATGTACTCGCTTCACAGGATGCGGGAATGCTGATTCTGGAAGTCGTGGACAACGGGGATGGGATGGAGAATATGAGCCCCGAACGGTCCTTGTTCGGACCGGAGAGTAAAAGACAGCTGTTTAACGGCATCGGCATCAAAAATGTTCATGACCGGATAATTCTTTTATATGGAAAAGAATATGGAATTACAATTACGAGCAACATAAATGAAGGAACGGCCATTAAAATCCGACTGCCGCTGATTACGACACAAAATTAATCCTAATACCCAAAAAAAGTACAAACGGAGGGAAAGGGAACGCTTTCAATGTGTCAATAGAATGACAAATCCGCACAAAGTAATTTCTAACGAAACCTGTGGAGGCAGTGATAAGATATTCATGTAGATAAGCAAACGCTTACAGAAAAAGCTTTCAAAACACACTATACAGAAAATGGGGAGGAAGACAATGAAAAAGACCTTTGCGTTATTACTGATGTGCATGCTGATCCTGAGTGCCTGCGGTGCGAATGGGGGCAACAAGAATACAGCGGATACCGGCAATGCCGGAGGCAACACTGAAGCAGCCAAGGAGATTACCATTTGGGCTTGGGACCCGGCTTTTAATATCGCTGCCCTCGAAGTTGCCAAAGCGCAGTACACTGCTGCAAATCCCGATGTGAAGATCAATATTGTGGAGTATGCTCAGAATGATATCATTCAGAAGCTGAACACCGGGCTGAACTCCGGAACCACAAAAGGTTTGCCCAACATTGTTCTGATCGAGGACTATCGCTCGCAAGGGTTCCTTCAGTCCTATAAAGATTCGTTCTATGACCTGAGCAATTCAATCAAAGGAGCTGACTTCGCCGATTACAAAAGCGGACCCACCAGCCTTGACGGCAAGCAATACGGTATCCCGTTCGATTCCGGCGTAACCGGATTGTATGTAAGAACCGACTATCTGGAGCAGGCCGGATACAAGCTGTCCGATCTGCAGGATATCACCTGGAACGATTATATTGAAATCGGTAAAAAGGTGAAGGACAAAACCGGCAAAGCACTGATCACACTGGATCCGAATGACCTCGGCCTGATCCGGATGATGATTCAATCCGCCGGCTCCTGGTATCTGACGGAAGACGGCAAAACCCCGAACATCGCGGACAATGCCGCTCTGAAGGAAGCTTTTGAGGTCTACAAGAATCTTACAGATTCCAATGTTGCCAATGTACATGCGGACTGGAGCCAGTTCGTAGCTGCCCTGAATAACGGTGATGTGGCTTCGGTTCCAACGGGCAACTGGATCACGCCTTCGATTACAGCAGCAGCTGACCAGTCCGGGAAATGGGCAGTGGCTCCGCTTCCGAAGCTGGCAGGCAACGATAAATCGGTTCATGCTTCCAACCTTGGCGGCAGCTCCTGGTATGTTATGAATGTCGACGGCAAGGAAACGGCTGCGGATTTCATGGCCAAAACCTTTGGTGCGGATACAGAAATGTACCAGAAATTACTGACGGATATCGGTGTCATTGGTACATTCAAAGCCGCTGCGAGCGGAGAAGCGTATGGTCAGGCCAATGAATTCTTCGGCGGTCAAAAAGTGGTTTCGGACTTTGCCGCTTGGACAGAGCAAATTCCAAGTGTCAACTACGGTGTTCATACGTATGCGATCGAAGATATTCTGATTGTAGAAATGCAGAATTACCTGAACGGCAAGGCCATTGACAAGGTATTAAGCGATGCCCAGGCGCAAGCCGAATCACAGATTAAATAACTGAGGGTTTCACCAGTAAACCTTGGGCGTGCATCCCGCTCCTCCTTCTTTTGGGAGTGAGACCCGCGTCCAGGGTTTATTCATACCTGAGAAGCACATTCAACCTATATTCAAAGGGGCTGGACCGATGTGAAAAGTGCAAATGCAACTCTACATTCTCGCAGAAGAAGCGGATTAACCGGATGGTCTTTCGTCCTGATCTCCGTCATTCTGATTGTTATCTTCTATTTCTATCCGATGGTCGAGGCGCTTATCCTGTCCTTCCAGACAGGAACAGGAACCAATCTGGTATTTACCGGCCTTGACAATTACAAGCGGTTGTTTCAGGATGCTACCTTTATCACTTCCGTTAAAAATACCTTTATTTATTTGCTCGTCCAGGTGCCGGTAATGATCGTGCTTGCACTTTTCATCTCCGTGCTGCTTAATGACAGCAAGCTGAAATTCAAGGGCTTTTTCCGGACGGCGATCTTCCTGCCTTGCGTAACTTCACTGGTAGCGTATTCGATCGTGTTCAAATATCTGTTTGCAGGCAATGGACTGGTCAACACCTTCCTGATGAAGCTGCATCTGATCAGCGCTCCGATTGAGTGGATCACCGATCCGTTTTGGGCCAAAATCACCATTATCATTGCGATTACGTGGCGCTGGACAGGGTATAACATGATTTTTTACTTGTCCGCTCTGCAAAATATCGACAACTCGATTTACGAGGCAGCCAGAATTGATGGGGCTTCGGCAACCCGGCAGTTTTTCGGGATTACCATCCCGCTGCTGAGGCCAATCATCCTGTTTACCTCGATTACGTCTACTATTGGTACCCTGCAGCTGTTCGATGAGGTTATGAATATTACAAAAGGCGGACCGGGGAATGCGACGCAAACCATTTCGCAGTATATCTACAACCTGTCCTTCAAATATTCGGCTGACTTCGGATATGCCGCTACCGTATCCTATTCCATTGTAATCATGATTATTTTGCTTTCGTTCTTACAGTTTAAAGTGGCAGGTGAGAAAAATGGGTAAGGGTAAACGTTTCTTCACCTATCTTTTTTTAAGCATTGTGTCGTTCATTTCAATTTTTCCGTTCCTCTGGATGCTGGTCAGCTCGACCAATAAATCCGTAGATGTAACGGGGGGCCGGCTGCTGCCGGGCAGCTACCTGATGGAGAACTTCCGCAAGCTGCTGGAAACGACGGATCTTCAGCTGTCCCTGCTGAATTCGGCCAAAATCTCGATCACCACTACAGTGCTGTCTCTGCTGATCGCTTCCTTGGCCGGTTACGGGTTTGAGGTCTACCGCAGCCGTTCCAAAGACATCGTCTTCAACATTCTGCTGCTGTCGATGATGATTCCTTTTGCGGCCATGATGGTGCCGCTCTACCGCATGTTTGCCCGGATCTCCAATGTGGTTCCGGTGCTGGGGATTGATACCATGGCTTCGGTGATTCTTCCGACCATGACGACGGCGTTTCTGATCTTCTTTTTCAGACAAAGCACCAAAATGTTTCCCAAAGAGCTGCTGGAAGCCGGACGGATTGACGGATTGACGGAGTTTGGCATCTTCCTGCGGATCTTTCTCCCGACAATGAAGACCACTTACGCCGCAGCGGCCATTATCACCTTCATGTCCAGCTGGAATAACTATTTGTGGCCGCTCATTGTGCTGCAGACGCCGGAGACCAAAACGATGCCGCTGCTGATCTCCACGCTCGGCTCAGGGTACTCCCCGGATTACGGGATGATCCTGATTGCCATTGTGATCGGTACGATTCCAACGGCGCTAGTCTTCTTTTTGATGCAGAAGCAGTTTGTGGCCGGAATGACGGGATCGGTGAAATAGGCCGTTGTTAGATTGCTGTAAGGCGTTAAGTCAAGGATCAACCATGGGAACTGCGATAAACATTTGGACTTCCGATCGCTGTTATCTTCGGATTTCTGAATTGAACTGTTATTAGCGGTTGAAATCCAAGATAGCATATGCTTACGATGCTAGCTTTCCTTCGGAAAGCTTTCGGGCGAACGCTGCGCTTCTACAGTTCCAAATTTTCTCTTCGTTCCTTAAGTTGATCCATACCCAAACCCCTTGCAGCGTAATTCTAAAGACGGGCTAGATTTCACCTATACAAGTAAGAAGGGAAGGGGATACGGAAGTGACTGTGAACAAAAAAGTGCCCGGCCTGGATTGGCTGGAGGATGTAAGTGTATTTGCGGTGAACCGTATGAAGGCACATTCGGATCATAAATATTATGAGACATTGGAAGAGGCGGAGCAGGGAGCGGGCATGGCGCTGCGCCATAGCCTGAATGGGAGCTGGAAGTTTAATTATGCGGTGAATCCGGCGAGCCGGGCCGCAGATTTCTATAAGGAAAACTTCTCGTCCGAAGGCTGGGCGGAGATTGAGGTTCCTGGCCATATGCAGCTGCAGGGCTTTGGCAACCCGCAATATGTGAACACGATGTATCCCTGGGACGGGCTGGAGCATTTGCGGCCTCCGCACATTTCGCAGGATCACAACCCGGTGGGCAGCTATGTGAAGTACTTTGCGGTACCTGCCGGGATGCAGGATAAGCCGCTGTATATTTCGTTTCAGGGCGTGGAGTCGGCGTTCTATGTATGGCTGAACGGCGAGTTCGTCGGCTACAGCGAGGACAGTTTCACCCCTGCGGAATTTGATCTGACGCCGTATGTACGCCAGAACGGGGATAACAAGCTGGCGGTTGAAGTGTATCAGCGCAGTACCGGCGGCTGGCTGGAGGATCAGGATTTCTGGAGGTTCTCCGGAATTTTCCGTGAAGTATATTTGTATACGGTGCCTGAACTGCATGTGAGAGATGTATTCGTACGTACGGACCTGGATGACACGTACACAGATGGTGTTCTACACCTGAGTCTGGAGCTGGAGGGCAAGGCAACGGGTGGCAAGGTACAGGTAACCCTGCTTGATCCTGAGGGACAGCAGGCGGGCCGGAGCGAGGGCAATTGGACAGGAGCACCGCTTGATTTGTCTATAGAGGTTAAAGCGGCAGCTCTGTGGAGTGCAGAACTCCCTAATCTGTACAACCTCTATATCCATGTCCTAGACGATTCCGGGAAGCTCATTGAAGTTGTGCCGCAAAAAGTCGGCTTCCGTACATTCGAGATGAAGGACAAGATCATGACGATTAACGGCAAACGGATCATGTTCAAAGGTGTGAACCGCCATGAGTTCAACTGCCGCAGAGGCCGGGCGGTGACCATGGAGGATATGCTCTATGATATCAAGACCTTGAAGCAGAACAACATGAACGCTGTGCGGACTTCACATTATCCTAACCAGTCAGAGTGGTATGCACTTTGTGATGAATATGGTCTCTACGTCATTGATGAAATGAATCTTGAAACCCACGGCTCATGGCAAAAAATAGGTGCCATTGAACCTTCCTGGGTCATCCCTGGTGACAAGCCGGAATGGCTTGATATTGTCATGGACCGCGCAGTCTCCATGGTAGAACGGGACAAAAACCATCCGTCGATAATCATCTGGTCCTGCGGCAACGAATCCTTCGGGGGCGAAGTGATCTATAAGGTCTCCGAATATTTCCGCAAGACGGACCCGGGCCGGCTGGTGCATTACGAAGGAGTCTTTAACGACCGCCGTTATAACGATACGAGCGATATGGAGAGCCGGATGTATGCCAAGGTGGAGAGCATTGAGGAATATTTGCAGGCGGATCCGCAGAAACCTTTTATTAACTGTGAATACATGCATGCTATGGGCAATTCACTGGGCGGCATGAACAAATACGCCGAGCTGGAGAATAAATATCCGCTGTATCAAGGTGGATTCATCTGGGATTATATCGATCAGGCGCTTGTTAAAAAAGACCGCTACGGCAAGGAATTCCTGGCCTTCGGCGGAGACTTCGGCGACCGGCCAACCGATTATAACTTTTGTACGGACGGGATCGTCTACGCCGACCGCCAGCTGTCCCCGAAGATGCAGGAAGTGAAGTTCCTCTATCAGGATATTAAGCTGCACCCGGAGCGGCAGGGTGTGATGATCCGCAATGAAAGTCTTTTCCGGGGAACAGGCGAGTATGCTCTGCACTATAGCCTGCATAATGCAGGCGGAGAGCTGCACAGCGGTATTCTTGAGCTTCACGTAGCCCCGCAAACGGATAGATTTGTGGAGTTTGCTCTGGAGGAGTGGATCACCGGTGCAGGGGAGTATTGGATCAATACATCCTTGCGTCTCAAGGAAAGTACGCTGTGGGCCGAAGCCGGACACGAGGTTGCCTTTGGCCAGCACATCTTTACGGCAGCAGCGAATGGAGGCAATGTCCCTGCTGCCGTACAGGGAGACGAACCGGATCTGCGCGTTGTAGAAGGGGATGTGAACATCGGCGTTAAAGGCCGGGGCTTCAGCATCATTTTCTCCAAGCAGGCCGGCAGTCTGGTTTCCCTGAATTACTCGGGCAAGGAGCTGATTGCTTATCCGCCGGCACCGCTGTTCTGGAGAGCGACTACGGATAACGACAAGGGCCTGGGGCAAGGTTTCCAGGCAGGAGCCTGGTACGCGGCCAGTCTGATGCCCAGATGTTTTGAGGTGAAGCTTACTGAGGAACAACGAGCAGTGACAGTAGCCTTTAGTTACCGCTTGAACATCAGTCCGGATGTATTGGTGAATGTCGCCTATACGGTGCTGCCGGACGGAAGCCTTGTGGTGAAGTCGCGTTATGAAGGGACTGCAGGGTTGCCTGAACTGCCGATTTTTGCCTGTGCTTTCAAAATCCCGGCGGACTACAATCAGCTGAAATGGCTGGCACTGGGACCGGAAGAAAATTACAGTGACCGCCGTGAGGGCGCGAGACTGGGTGAATTCAGCACTGTGGCCGCTGACAGTGTATCAGGTTATGTAGTGCCGCAGGAGTCGGGCAACCGCACCGGTGTACGCCGCGTTGCAATAACGAATGCTGGCGGAGCAGGGATTGTAATTACCGCACCCTCCACTAAGCCGGTGCAGTGCCGGATTTCTCCGTTTACAGCTTTTGAACTGGAGAATGCTTATCATCAGTACGAGCTGCCGCCGGTTCATTATACCGTTGTCACCGTAGCCGGTGATCAGATGGGTGTCGGCGGAGATGACAGCTGGGGCGCTCCGGTCCATCCGGAGTATCGCATTAGCTCCGAAGGCATATTGGAATATGAATTTACGATTTCCCGGGCCTGGAAATAAGTTGTTGCTCTACAAGCAGTAAATAAAACAAAGTCGCAATTCTCCGCTTATTGGGAATTGCGACTTTTTCTTTGTTGTGCAGGGGGATTGGGCTCCATCAGCGGAGTGAAGCGGACAGAGAAAACCTTATTTTACGAAAAAGTCTGCTTTCCAGGGGGATTCGGACTCAGGAGCCGTTATATCGTTCGATTGACCCTGGAATGAGGGAAGATAGGACAATTAGCGGAATCTCTGTCCGTTTATCCCGCTGAATAGACGAATCCTCCCCAATAAGGGATTTCCTGTCCGCATCAGCCGTGGATAGAACGTGAAGGGACCTCATCATATCCGCAGAGGGATCCACGCCAAATCGCACGCTCAACAATGCATGTCCTAACCACCTATATGGGCGAGAGATGACACGTTGTATAACAATGTGAGCTCTAAGCAAGCCATATGACGATAATCATGCCTATTGAACAACAATCCGGGCCTCGCAAGCTCCGGGTTGTTATTCACCCATAGGGTGATTTTGTTCAGCAAAGGGGCTTGCTTGCCTCAGGTGCTTTAAGGAGCAGTACCCTGAGTGGTAACATACCACCCGAAATTATTTTTTTGGACATAGATGAAAGATATTTCAACTTTAGGTAGAACATACAGGTTCCCGTATTTGGGGTCATTCTTAATTTGTCCCTCGATGATATCCCCGGTTAGTGCAGTGATTGGTGATCTGAATAACATATAACGTCTTATGGTTAATTCGGGAGTTGGAAGGGGTATGAAAAGGATATAGAATAAAAGGGCTGACACTGTGCCCAGCAGCACTCGTTTGGTTATACGTTTCATGTGGACTCTCCTTTAAATGAAGAAATAGGAATAAAATGATCTGGAAATCTGAGCATTATCAGCCGCTCACGCAGCCGTCAGGAAAGTTTGTATAAAATCATTCGGGGCCTGCCGGGACTTATTTACACATGATACACTGGTACATAGGACACAAAACGAACTTATGGAGGCTGATTCATGCAGACGTTGTTTCATTATAACTGGATGATTAGAGAAGAATGGTACCAGTGGTGCGAGGACGTTTCGGGAGAAGAGCTGCTGAAGACCCGCACGGGCGGCGTCGGGGGCATTCTGAAGACCCTGTTTCATATCACAGATGTGGAATGGAGCTGGATTCAGGCCATCCAGGGCAAGCCGGATTTCCAGGAGGATTTCGAGCAGTATAACAGTCTGGACAAAGTACGGGCACTGGATGCCAAATTCCGTCTCGATGTGGAGCCTTTCGTTGAGGCCTGGCATGATGGGCTCGAACGGAGGATCTTTGAAGACCACCTTCCGGATGGGAGAGCGGTGACCGATGCCTGGGGCGAAGTGATGCGGCATGTCATCGCCCATGAAATTCATCATATTGGCCAGCTGTCCGTGTGGTCAAGAGAAATCGGCAAACCGCCGGTCTCCGCCAACCTTATCGGCAAAGGGTTAATGGATGGCTTGCCCGGCCGAATGTAATACCATTGTCTGAAGCAGTTTGAGAGCAATATCATCTATACCGGAACGGATGCTGCATCAACCCGCCCGGCTGACACAATCGGATGCGTCAAAAGCATTAAGGGGAATATTACCCGCTAAATACATGGAAATGCTGATTATCGGTATTTTATAGGGAATTCCACCCCTTAATTTCATGAAAAGCCCCTCTGGTGGCAAAACGGAACCTATTAGCGGGCAATTTTCCCTCTATATAGAATGAACTGAAAAATACAATAACAGGTTGAGAGTAACGGAGGGGGAATTTTGGAACTGTAGGAGCGATAGCGTCCGCCCGAATGCTTTCCGCAGGAAAGCTCGCATCGTAAGCATAAGCTGTTCCCAGATTTCCACTGCGAATAGCGGTAAAATCAAGAAATTCTTACGACAACAGCGGCCGGAAGTCCAAACATTCACCGCAGTTACGACCAAAACCTATATTGGAAAAATCTCAAGTTCATTCTATATAGTAGTCAAAATTCATCCGCTGCCGGTGAAATTAAGGCGTGATTTTCCCTTTATTCCACAACCATGCCCTGAAGCCGTGTCCCATTGGCTTCGGGGCATTTCTATACCTTGGGCGGGAACCAGACATGGCGAAGATCAACCCAACCCTGGCTGTTGAAGGTTACGCCGCGCACGGAGGGGAGATAATCGGTCTGGCTGGGCCTCTCGTAGAGGATATGCAAATGATGCTCGCCGATCAGGCGATCCTCAATCCGTTTGAAATCCTCAGCCCGGGCCTGCGGATCAGGCTCCCGTGAGATCATGTGCAGCCAGCCTTCGATATCGACCCGGGTCAGCGGCTCGACATGCTGGGAGAGCGTCAGGTATAGATCGAACAGCCGCAGCTGTTCATCCTGATCGCGGAACAGGGAGAAGACGATCAGGTCGGATTCCAGCCGGATCGGGCCTTTGAATTCCTCGGGGGAAACGCAGACCACGGTGCAGGCGAAGCCATGCCCAGCCAGTCTGGCCGAGATGGCCTCCGCATCGGCGGTGTATTGCGGAATTGTTGCAATCTGCAGGGCAACGGGGGAAACCGCGCCGCTTCCGGCAATGTCCGCAGGATCAGCCAAGTCCGCTTCCGTGTTCGAATCTGAGTTTGTGGACTCCCGCAGGCACGCAACAAGTTTCGCCCGGAGCAGGGGATCGCTGAGCGGCCCCTTTTTCTTCGTATTGCAGGTGACAAACTTTCTTACCCAGGACTCGGAATGAATCCGGCTCCAGGAGGAAGGATCGGCGGAAGAAGAAGGGTTCTGGATAATATGAAAGGCGGAGCCGGTCTCGGCAGCAGCGCCTTCAATGTGCCAGGGAACATATAGGATCTCGACCCGGTCCAGATGGGCGCGGCCTTGAAAATAATACGGAAACACCTCCAGCACACAAGTATCCTCGCTCATCTCGGCCACCTTGAACGGCCCCGTTCCCACCGGTCTGCGGCCAAAGCCGCTCTCGCCCAGCCCGTCCAAGTCCCGCGGCACAATCGCCGCCCGGCTCGTTCCAAGGAAGGGGAGGAACAGTTCGTTCGGCTTCTTTAGCTGAATGCGGACGGTAGTGGGATTCAGCGCAGCAACCGCTTGAATTTCTTTGAAGATATAGCTGTACAGCGTCCGCTGCGAGGTCTGCATCAGGCGCTGGAACGAATAGACCACATCTTCGGCCGTCAGTACTTTGCCGTGATGGAACAAGACTTCCTTGCGCAGATAGAAGGTCCAGACCGTCCGGCTCTCATCGGTATCCCAAGCATGGGCGAGACCCGGCATAATCTGGCCATGATTGCCGCTCTGCCGCACCAGTCCATCGAAAACATGGCTGGACACGAACGATTCGGTGAGCAGATTCATGTAGAGCGGGTCAAAGGTATGGAGCTGCTGGGTAATCGGCAACCGCAGCGTATCGATCTGCTTGTCGCTGCGGATCTCGGTGTGATGCCCGAAATAGGTGAACAGCCAGCCTTGCAGCGTATCCTGCAGCGACGAAGAACGGGCATGGGTGCGGATGCCCTCGATAGCACTGTGCACATCCTTGCGGCTGATCGCCTGCATCATGGATTGCAGTGCAATCTCTTCGGATTGCACCCGGAACTCCAGCCGGGAGCGGCGACCCCGTCCCCGGCTGGGTGTCCAGATGATCCATTCCTGCTGAACCATTTTGCCTACAATATGCAGGGCATTGCGGTGGGTGCAGCCGAGGATCAACGCGAGTTCATCCAGTGTGGCTGAGACTTCGGTTTCTCCGCCATAATGCGAATGCAGCTTCAAAAATTGGCTGTGCAGCTTCATTGGCTCAGGTTCCTTTCGTAAAATAGGAAATAATCGAAATTTAATTTCTCTTTTTCTTCTTATTTTATCATCTACAATTAGGGATAGATAGTACTTATATGGGGGGATCTACCATGAGCGATGAAACGGTAACTGAGCGGACTGTATTCAAGCCGGAACGAGCATTGGCCGCTTTGATTGCTGCTGCTGTACTCGCTGTTGTTCATCAGTATCTTTTTTATGGAACCATGCCCGGAGTCTCTTATCCAATCTATGTGTGTCTGTTTTACGGTTTTATGCTGTATTTTGCCAAGGACCAAAAAAGAACGTTCACATTCTTCAGCTCTGTCTGGCTGGGGGCCATTTTTCTTCTGTCGTTGACGTTTGCTTTCTTTTACAATTTGTTTTTTTATGGTCTGAATCTGCTTGTTGTTCCTGTATTGATTGTGCTGCACATGACTTATATGCTCAGTGAACGGCGTCCGGACTGGAGCCGGATGAGACTGGCCGGCATCGCGCTGGAGCATTTCTTTCTGCAGAGCTTCCGGCATTGGAGCACGGCGCTTGTTGTTCTCCGGGGCAGCAGGGGCGGCAAAGTGAAGGATGAGCGGAAGAAAGTGGTGGTCAAGGTACTGACCGGGCTGGTGATTTCTTTCCCGCTGCTGCTGATAGTGTTTACGCTGTTGTCCTCGGCGGACGGAGTCTTCCATCATGTAATGCTGGAGCTGCCGAATATACTGGATCATATCTCATTTGGTCAAGGATTTACACGTACGCTCTGGATCGTTCTGCTGAGCTTTGGCCTGTTCGGATTCCTCTGGGGATTCGTTGATGCCAAAACCTATGTATGGGGTACGACGCGCCAGGAATTCGGGCCGCAGCTGAGGTCCGTTCCCCATCCGCAGCCAGTGCCCTTAACCATCGATCCCGTTATTCTGACCACTGTCCTGGCGGTGATTAATACAGTATATGTCCTGTATGTCCTTGTGCAGTTTTCCTATTTGTTTGGGGCCTGGGAAGGGGTAGTACCGGAGGGGAGCACGTATGCCGACTATGCGCGCAGCGGATTTTTGGAGCTGATGCTGGTGACGGCCATCAATTTTGTGATTTTGCTGCTGGGTCTGAAGCCTTCAGGAATAACCTCCGGTCTTTTGCGAACTGTCATCAATACCTTCTTGTACATTATGGTTCTCTGCTCGATGGTCATGCTCTATTCCGCGTACACACGGCTGGCCTTGTATGAAGAAGCCTATGGCTACACGTATATCCGTTTTCTGGTGCATGCCTTTATGATCTTTCTGGGGCTGCTGCTGGTGCTGGCGGCTGTGCGTATCCGGCTGGCGAAGTTTCCACTGGCCAAATGTTATATTGTGCTGGGGTTACTGTCCTACGTGCTGATGAATTATATAGGTATGGATCACATCATTGCGAACAAAAATATCGAGCGCTACAAGGCGAGCGGCAATCTGGATACGTATTATTTAACCACGCTTTCCCCCGGTACCGTACCGGACCTGCTTGAATTCAGCCGCCAGGAAGGCGGTATCCTGGACGAAGAGATGCGGAGTAAATGGCAGGACATGGAACGGACGGTACATAAATGGCCTTCGTTTAATCTGGCGCAGTTTCGCGCGGACCGGGCACTGGCGGATTACTTTGAACCATGAAGCGGCGGTATAGGAATTACCGGCTTAAATCATATTAATCCATGATGAAGTAACAAAATTCTATTCAGGTTCTGCTTCTTTTTACTATACTTAAGGAGGTATAGAACTGAACTTAGGAGGATTTATGAATGCCGTCCATTACAGAAACCTTGGAACTGCTGGGAACAGAGAGCCTGAAAAAGAAATTCAACCTGCTGTACGGGGATGACCAGAACGTAATTTCCGGCCAGATCGAGCGTTATAGCCAATTGATTAAAGATTTTGAACAAAGATACGGCGGGCAGGATGTATATTTGTTCAGTTCGCCCGGGCGTTCCGAGATCAGCGGGAACCACACGGATCATAATCTGGGCAAAGTTATCGCAGCCAGCATCAACATGGACTGTATCGGTGTAGCCGAAAAAACAGATGACCCGATCGTGAGCATCAAAAGCATCACCTATAATGAAGATTTCACCATTGACCTGAGCCGTCTTGAGGAGCATGTCGATGGCTCCGGCACAGAAACTTTGGTGAGAGGCATCCTGAAAGGGTTCGGGAAATTCGGATTTGCCACCGGCGGATTCAAGGTTTGCATTACCAGTGATGTCATCAGTGCAGCGGGGGTCAGTTCTTCGGCCTCTTTTGAGATGCTGATTAGTTCCATTCTTAATTATTTCTATAACGATAACCGGATGGATGTTGTGGCTTGCGCCAAAATCGGACAATATGCCGAAAATATCGAATGGGACAAGCAATCCGGTCTGCTGGATCAAATCGCCTGCGGTTACGGCGGCCTGATCACAATTGACTTTGCGGACCCTCAGGTGCCAGTGATCCAGAATCTTGATTTTGCTGCCATCAATGAACAATATGATCTCCTGATTGTTCCTACCGGTGCGAATCATGCCAATCTGAGCGATGAATATTCCTCAATACCAAGTGAGATGAAGGCTGTAGCCGGTTATTTTGGAGCAAAGGTGCTCCGCGAACTGGATGCCGGCAAAGTGCTGGGGAAATTGGCGGAGGTCAGAGCCGAAGCGGGAGACCGCGCGGTGCTGAGAGCGCTGCACTTTTTTGAGGAGAATAACCGTGTGGACCAGCAGGTTGCTGCACTGAACGAGAACCGTGCCGAGGATTTCCTGAGGCTCGTCACAGCCTCCGGAAATTCATCCTGGAAATGGCTGCAGAACTGTTATTCCAATACCACACCTGAGCTGCAAGGCGTAACGTTGTACCTCGCGTTGACCGAGCTGTTTATTGCACAACATGGAGAAGGTGCTTGCCGCGTGCATGGGGGCGGATTTGCCGGAGTAATCATGGCCTTGCTGCCGAAGCGCTTAACGTCTGCTTATATTGATTACATGAGCAACTACAGCAGCCAGGATATTTACCAGATCCGGATTCGCCAAGTGGGTTCGGTCAATATTAACAGTCTGTAGTTCGCCTGTCATTTACGTTTCATCTGGCCGGACATTTCGGAATTCCTGTACCCGGGAGCCGAAGCTGTCCGGCTTTTTGGCTTGCAGGGATTGGGCAGAACCATTTAACATAGGAGAGAATAACGAAGGACATATGTCCTTTTGCTGCGGGGCAATCTAATTTACACTGGAGCAAGCAAAGGGGTTGCGTTCAATGCAAATGATCAACGACCGGGAAGCGGTCCGCGCGCTGGTGGTAAAGAACGGTCTTGACGGCATTTTTAGTCCGGCTGTTACGCAAAAAATGGAACTAAGGCGCTATGAGGCTGGCGAGGCGATCTGTTCTGTAGGCGATCAGATGGAGGGTCTGTTTGTGCTGGTGGAAGGCAAGCTGAAGATTCACACGCTGCTGCCCAATGGGAAATCGATGCTGGTACGGTTTGCGAGACCTATGTCCGTGATTGGCGATGTGGAGTTGCTTCACCAGTACATAGTTAAAAATCAGGTCGAATCCGTCGGACAGAGCCTGATTCTGTTTGCCGGAAGGCGTTGGCTGCTCAAAGAGCTGGAGAATAACGCAGCCTTGTTGCGCTTCATGGTTGGCGAACTCAGCCACAAGCTGTATACGCTGGGCCAGACTACGGCGCTTAACCTGTTATATCCGGTAGAGAACCGTTTTGCCAGCTATTTGATGTCTTTATTCGCTGACAACACCGGCGTCCGGCGTATGGAAGAGATCCGGACCGCGACTCTGGTGGAGACCGCCGAACTGCTCGGCACAAGCTACCGGCATTTGAACCGTGTGGTGCGCCAGTTTATCGAGCAGGGCATTATTGAACGCAAGCGGGGACGACTGAGTGTGCTTAATGAGGTCAAGCTGGCCGAATTGGCCAATGGGAATCTGTATGAATAGAAGTTTATTTTTTAGCTATTTAAGACCGCTGTGGAACCTGCCAAGAGGGCAGGGCCGGCGGTCTTTTTATATGCCTGTTACTTCTTTAAGCAAACGTTCAGCCCTGAGCACAGAATCGACAGAAGTATGCTCTCCAGTTACAATGAAGGATAGTCGGAAAGTTAGTACAAGCAATCAAAGGAGGTTTCAGGCCCATGTTACCCAAAGTGGTTAATAATATTACCGAACTGATAGGAGATACACCGGTTCTGCGTCTGAACCGCTTGACCGGGCCCCGGGACGCGGAAGTCTATGTGAAGTTGGAGAGCTTCAATCCGAGCGGCAGTGTGAAAGACCGGGCTGCTTATAATTTGATCCTGCAAGCCGAACAAGATGGACGTTTACAGCCGGGAGGCACCATTATCGAACCGACCAGCGGGAATACCGGGATTGGACTGGCGATGAATGCGGCAGCCAAAGGGTACAAAGCCATTCTGGTGATGCCGGACAATATGACCAGGGAACGGATCAACATCCTAAAAGCCTATGGTGCTGAAGTCGTGCTGACCCCGGCGGCAGAGCGGATGCCGGGAGCTATAGCCAAAGCCGTGGAACTTGGGCTGCAGGTGCCGAACAGCTTCATTCCCCAACAGTTCGAGAATACAGCCAATCCGGACATTCACCGCACAACCACTGCGATTGAAATCATTGAGCAGATGGAAGGAAAGCTGGATGTATTCGTAGCCACTTCGGGAACGGGCGGAACGATTACCGGTACAGGCGAAGTGCTGCGGCAGCATCTGCCGGATGTGCGCATTGTTGTTGTGGAGCCGCAGGGTTCACCGGTGTTGTCCGGCGGACAACCTGGGCCGCATAAGCTGGTTGGTACGAGCCCGGGTTTTGTGCCGGCCATTCTCAATACGAAGGTGTACGATGAAATCGTACAGGTAACAGACGAGGATGCGCTGCAAACCGTGCGTGACATGGCTGCGCGGGAAGGTGTTCTGCTCGGACCTTCCGGCGGTGCGGCGGTATGGACGGCGATGCAGGAAGCGCGGCGGCTGGGCCTTGGCAAGCGTGTGCTCTGCATGGCCCCGGATACCGGTGAGCGTTATTTGAGCATGGATATATTTAAATAATAATAGTTTGCCGCGACTAATCAGTATGGAGGGATACAGATGAAGCAAGTCATCATGGGTCTTGTCCTATGTCTGCTGTTGGCAGGGTGTTCAGGAACGAATAATATTGTGCCGGAGCCTAGTCCTGGGGCCTCTCCTGCCGTTGCAACGCCAAACGCTTCACCCCCGCCTACACAGACACCCCCGCCTAGCAGCGTTCTGGAGCCTGGTACTTTGCAGTCTACTTTGGGCTTTGGAGATACGACAGGGAAGCGGATTCTGATTACCGATGGCGCAGGCAAGGAACAGCAGATGTCCAAGCTTACCCTTGCTGTTGGCCATAACGGTCAGACACTTAAGGTGAAATACCTGAACTGGCAGCCGGCAAGCGAGGATAATACTGCGAGAGAAACAGCTGTGAATATTCCCAACTTGTCAGGATACCTCTATGCTGTGGAAGAGGGGGCTGCGGCCCCCAACGAGACCTACTATATGGCGGATGACAGTGTGTTTGATGTGGAGGCGCTTGTATCTGTAACCCCTGCTGCCAAAGATACGGAGGCTCCGGCGGTAGATGAGGCTATTGGCAGTACAATTGCAACGGCCAAGGGACGGGAGATCCTGCGGATCTGGAAGCTGGCTGACCTCGGAACCGAAGGAGAAGTCTACGTCACCCAATTCGTTCGGGACGGCAACGATATGTTGTTCAGCATCGTGCTGAAGTCCGGCGAGGATTACACGTATATGGACTATCCCGCGGTCATACAGGGAGATGAGTATTCGGTCTGGCGGGTAGATGATGGTGGAGAGATCACCCCGGAGATGTTCTCGGTTCTTTTGGCCGCAAGAACGGAACAAGGGATACTCCTTGGACTAAACTGGTGGGGAGCGGAAGGTGTGAGTACGTTCTTTTTGAACCAGGATGGGGAGCAGTTCAAGGAACTGGATATTCAATATGGACGCTATATCTCGCCGTAGTGATCCTCTTAGCCTTAGCGGGCTGCAACCTTCGGAGTGAGTATACCGTCTAGCTGTAGAGGTGACTGATATGAAATATTTTACAGCTGTAGTGCTGGTCCTGCTCCTTGCCGGTTGCTTGGCGAAGCCGAATGAAGTGTCCGAGGAACGGCGTATTGTGGAGCCGTATTTGGAGCGGAAGGGGTACGAGATTGTTTCATACGAAGGCATGGCAGAGCGTTACGAGCTTACCCGGGACAAACTTACGAACCTTCCTTACATGATCTTTTGGGGGTTGCAGTCCGGTGATATTTCACAGTATCTAGGCCGCACCATTCAAGTGGAAGCCTTTACGGTCAGAAACCATCCCTTAGCGAAAGTTAATGTACATGTATACGTCTATATGGACGGGGCTGAAGTGATTGGGGGAACTTCTTTTCCGGAAGGAAAAGAAGACGAGGACGGTGGATACTGGAATCTGGAAGGCAAATCTCTGGAGGAGATCCAGCCGAAGTCGTTTCAGGAATGGCGGGCCGATTGGATGGCAAAATATGCAGAGTGAATGGGTTGTACAGGGGAGGGCTATTCACATCCGGGTATTGGGGAGGCCTGTCCGCTTCTTGATTGTCTAAATTAATAATACTTAAATTTGTAACAAATAACGGTCCATATAGCCCAAAAGAGTCATGTCAGCCCTGTGGCTGTGATGCTATGTTTATCAATAGTTGTACAGGAGGGGACCAGCCACGTATACACGAATCAAGCTAATGATCCTGCTGCTGCCTACGCTGATGGTCGGGATATGGGAAATTGTACGGCATCAGTTTCTGATGCCGTATCTCTCCATGGATATGGGGAACTATCTGACACCGGTACTTGTGTTCACTGTAAGCATCGTCCTGCTGCTCCCGCTGTTCTCGATGATGGAGCGCGGGCAGCGTGAGCTGGAACAGGAGCGTGCGGCTAAACATGCGATGGAAGCGCGTGAAGGACTGGCCCGGGAGCTGCACGACGGGATCGCCCAGTCCCTGTTTCTGCTGTCTGTCAAGATCGACCGGCTGGAGCAAAACCGCAGAAATAATGAAGTCAGTGAAGACAGTGTTCAGCAGATTGCGAAGACGGTTCATGAGGTCAATCATTATGTCAGGCAAGCGATTGCGAGCCTCAAGGTTCCGGCTTCAGGTCCAATAAATTTAACTCTTGAGCAGTCCGTAAGAGGCCAGCTTGCGCAAATTGCCGGAGAGGTGATGATCGATGCATCGCTGGACTGGGGCCTGCCGGATGAGAGCTTAATGCCTTTGGAACAAGCAGAGCTGCTGTCCTGTATCCGGGAGGCCATGATTAATGTACGCAAGCATACCCGTGCCACTGAGGTATCTATTTCGGGCCAGGGGAGCCGGGAACACTGGAGGGTAACGGTCAGAGATAATGGAGGCGGATTCCGGCATGATCCGTTTACCGTCAGCGGAAGTTATGGACTGCAGATCATGAAGGAACGTGCAGCCAGCATGGGTTGGAACCTGCGGGTCTCTTCCGTGGATGAAGGTACGCTTGTGGAGATTGTCAAAGGGGGGCTGTGAGATGAACCGCTGCCGGGTATTGATTGTGGATGACCATGCGCATGCCCGAGAGGCCATGTGCGAGATTTTGTCGCTAGATGAGCGCTTTGAGGTGATTGGAGCTGTGAAGAGCGGGGCGGAGGCTATTGCTTTTACAGGCCAGTGGATGCCGGATCTGCTTCTGATCGACGTGCAGATGCCGGATATGGACGGGCTGGAAGCCACACGGCGCATCAAGCAGGAATATCCCTATGTCAAAATCGTCATGGTAACCGTTTCCGATGAGATTTCCTATCTGTTCGAAGCGTTGAAGCAGGGCGCACAGGGTTATTTGCTGAAGAACCTGGCTCCCTCCACCTGGATCGAATACCTCCAGGCCATAGTGAGCGAGGAGGTTCCGCTCAGCCGGGAGCTGGCTTTTCAAATCCTGAAGGAATTTTCGGTGACGGCTGTCAAGGAGGAAGGCGAAGCATTAACAGCCCGTGAAAAGGAAATACTGGGCTGTGTGTCTTCCGGCTCCACCAACAAAGAGATTGCGGTGAGTCTTGGAATCTCGGAACATACGGTCAAAAATCACTTAAAGAACATTCTGCAAAAGCTCCAGCTGCAGAACCGCACCCAGCTGACACGATACGCCCTGGAACAGGGGCTGGCTTCGCGGGAACGGGATTTCCCCAAACGATGAGAAGGAAAGAGGAGAACCATGAATAACTTATTACGCAAACTTATCACTCTACTTATGCCCTCGGCAGCCCTGCTGCTATTATTCACAGCAGTTGCCAGTGCACATGTCACCGTAGCGCCTGCTTTGTCCGGGACGGGAGCCTGGGAGACCTACACCCTCAAAGTCCCTTCCGAAAAAGACAGCGCCACCATCCAGATTGACCTGCGTATCCCGCAAGGGGCAGAATTTAAGCAATATGAGCCTTCGCCAGGCTGGGAAGTGACTATTGAAGGCAACAAAGTAAGCTGGAAAGCTACAGGAGAAGGTATTCTGGCCGGCCAATTCCAGCGCTTTTACTTTACTGCCAAGAACCCTGACACTGCGGGCGATATCGCCTGGGATGCCTACCAACACTACGCTGACGGAAGTTTGGTGCAGTGGTCCGGTGAGGAAGGGACAGACACCCCGCACGCTGTGACAGAGATCGTCCAATCGGCATCGGGACACGATCATTCCCACGGTTCCATGAACATGGAGGAGCCAGCGCAGGAAGCAGGCGATGCAGAGTCTTCTACATCCCCGGCGGGTTATGTGGCTTTAGGCGTATCGATATTGGCCCTGCTGCTGTCAATTGTTGGATTGTTCAGAAGACGAAGTTAACTCACATCGTCTGTCCGCTATCGAGAGTGATTACCTGTCCGGTGAGGGCCTCTTGTTCCAGAACAGCGCAGACAAAAGACGCAATATCTTCCGGGGTTGAGAGGTGCTGCAGCGGAAGATTCGGAGCCAGCTTGTGCATCTGCTCTTCCCGGCCAGCCCACCACCTGGTCACTACTGCGCCCGGAGCGATGCAGTTCACCCGGATTGCCGGGGCCAAAGCGCGGGCCAGCGATTTGGTTAACCCGTGGACAGCCGATTTGGATACGGCATAGGGAAGGGAAGAGCCAGAGCCGGTTGTTCCGGCAATACTGCCAAGATTGACGATTGCGCCGTGTTTGTTCTTGTTCATGTAAGGCGCAACGGCACGGGCACAGAAAAACATACCTTTTACATTCACATTGTAGAGCTCGTTCCATACCTCATCTGTAACAGCTTCCAGATCTTCCAGCGGGATATGCCGGGTAATGCCGGCATTGTTCACAAGCACATCAACAGTCCCCCACTCCTCTGCAATTGCTGCAACCATCCGGCGTACTTCTTCGTCATCAGCTACATTTGCCTGAACGGCAATAGCCTCGCCCCCTCCAGCCTTAATCCGTTGCACAATTTCTTGTGCTCCTGCTTCTGAACGGGAATAATTCACTGCCACCTTGGCGCCGCGTTTGGCCAGTTCCTGACTGATAGCGCTGCCGATTCCTGTGCCCCCTCCGGTTACCAAGGCAACTTTGTTGATCAAATCCATGGGTCATTCCTCCTTATTCTAAAACAATTTGCTGCTAGAACCAGTGTATATGTTTTAGTTGATTCTGTATAATTGAATTATGTGAATTGTTTGTTCAATAATATTGAATCCGGGAGCGGGATAGAGAATGGATCTAAAAACATTAAAAACCTTTCAGACGATAGTGAGCGCCGGCAGCTTCAACAAAGCGGCAGATGAGCTGAAATATGCGCAGTCTACCGTTACGATGCAGATTCAGAAGCTTGAAGCGGATCTGGGAGTTCAACTGATCGAACGCGGCAAGCAGATCACCTTAACGGAAGCGGGCAGACTGTTTCATGAACAGAGCCGGTTCATTGTCAGTGATATGGAACGGCTGTACAGCAGCATGGAGGATATCCGGTCAGGGGACGGCGGCCGGATTCGCATCGGAGTAACCGACCCGACGGCCAGCTATCGTTTCCCGCAGCTGTTGCAAGCGTTTTTGGATTGTTTCCCCAAAATGGATGTCAGTGTTGAAATCGCCGGTACAGCGGCGCTCAGCAAGCAACTTCAACATGGAGAGCTTGACCTGGCATTGTGTTCGGCCCCGGAGCTGGGCGAGCAGCTGTATTTTGAACCACTGTTTACGGAAACGTTTGCCCTGTTGCTGCCCGGGCAGCATCCGCTTGCGTATAAGGAGGAGATTACTGCGGAGGACCTGCGTGGCCACCGTCTGCTGATCACTGCAGTGAATTGCCCCTACCGCAAAAAACTGGAAAGCGTACTTCAGGAGTCGGGCGGTCCTCCGCTGGACACGAGAGTCATTGGGAGCATGACGGCACTGAAATATTATGTGGCTGCCGGTTTGGGAATAGCCCTTGTGCCCGGGATTGTCCTGAATCCACCGCCTCACGGAACTGTGCAACGGACGCTCCAGGGTAAGACCATTGATATGGTCTGCGGCATCCTGTGCCGGATTTCCGATTACCCGCTAAAGGTCGCCAGTGCGAGACTTGCACAGTTTCTGCAAGAGCAGGATTATGGTACGATAGGGGAGCAGTTTAAATCTATAGGAGTATAGAGGAGCGTTCTCTTATGATTATCAAGTTCATTCGTTTACGGTAAAAGAGGTACAGATCATTGAACATGGGCCGTTTTTTTAAGAATGGCTTATGTTTATTTGACTGTGCCTTTTTTCATTCACCAATAACGAATGAACGGGGTGCTTTATTTTGTCTATAAATCATAATTCTTCTTTCCCTCTGGTCAGTTATGTGCAGATTTTCCGCTGTCCCCTGTGCGGGAGTTCAATGGAAGTGGCGAAGTTCCAAAGTTTCATTTGCTCCAGGGGACATTGTTACGATCTGTCCAAATATGGAACACTTAATTTCTCCCGCCGGGAGGTTAAGACCAAATACGATAAACGGCTCTTTGCAGCCCGCAGAGCGATATGCCAAAGCGGATTCTATGATCCTTTGTATGAAATCATCGGCCAAAGGATTGCGGCGAGCGGCAGCGGGAGACCACAAGGGGTCCGGCTGCTGGATGCGGGGTGCGGAGAAGGCTCTCATCTGACGGCCATTCTCGACAACATCGCTGGAAGCACACAAACGGAACCTCTGGGAGTAGGTATTGACCTCTCTAAAGAAGGCATCATCAGTGCAGCCCGGGCCTACCGGAACAGCATATGGTGTGTGGCCGACCTCGCCCGTTGCCCATTTGCCGACAAGGGGTTCGATTTCATCCTTAATATACTGTCACCTTCCAATTACTCCGAGTTTCACAGAATGCTGTCTAGGGAGGGTGAGGTTATTAAGGTCATTCCCGGTCGTGATTATCTTGGAGAATTAAGAGAGCAAATCAGGAAGCCGCTGAATACACAGGCTTATTCCAATAAGCGGACCCTGGAGCGCTTTAAAGATCATTTTGCCAATATGGATGTGGAGCATTTGCGTTACAGCCTGCCGGTGAGCAGCAGTCTGCTGGATTCATTGCTGAATATGACTCCGCTATTATGGGGAGTAGAAGAGGAGCAGGTGGAGCGGATTCGGGTGAAGGGTCTTCAACAAATAACGGTTGATCTGACCTTGCTCTGTGGCAGGTTGTCTATCTGAAACTCAGCCAGTACGGACAATAACTCATAAGACGCGTAAAACCCCTATTATGATAAATTCATCAATAATAGGGGTTTTACGTTATACTCACTATACCCATCGTATTCTCAGACTCCTTATCTACCCTTGTTCTCAACCCGGATAGAATCGTCCGAGAGTGGCATGTTGCCCGTCCTGTCCGTGTAATTCAGGTCTTACCCTACTGGCACGATTGGATTAATGGTCGTCCTTTGAGCTTTAGGAAGCTCAGCCCGTTTCGCTTAAACCAAGAGGGAAGCTATGATATCACCGTCAGGACTAAGATATAGGATCAACAACCTGTGTTGTTGTTGATATCTATACTGTACAGGACTGCGTACATTTAGTAAAATCCCAGAATCCTCAGATATTCCGGGAAATCATCCGGCATTCAAATGTAAGCGCTTCATATCTTGCTTATACTTAGTATTTCGCTTGATCTGCATTCTTGGCCCCCCGATAGCGATAACTGCTAAATACACGAGAAATTTATGGTATTATAAAAGCGATTCAGCGGGTTTCAGCCCGAGTTTAGGATACGGAGGGATAGCCATGAATTTGTTTCAACTTAAGGCAGGGCCGCGCGGCAGTGAGCGGGTCGCTGAGTTCCTGAACAATAATATGGTCAGCATCGGCCATCCCGGGTTAGGCGATCTGGAGAATGCCGGAAGAGCCGAGATCGAAGAGAAAATGATCCGCCTCTATGGATACCGGGGAGTGGAGCTGCAAGAGCATGTCGAAGCAGCGGTCATCTTCGCCCATACGATACAGGACGGCGATTATGTGCTGGTTGCGGACGGCGATTGGGTGCACCTGGGTGATCTGGGGGACTATTTCTATGTGGAGCCGGCCGAAGCTGCGGACGGGGACAACGCACATCGGCGCGGGGTTACCTGGCTAACCCATATTCCGCGGGTGGCGCTGCAGCCGGGTGTGCAGCAGCTGCTTGCAGAGAAAGGTGCGGTTACGCAGTTTCAGGAACCGATTGCCGCTGCCCGGCTGGATTTGTGGATCACAGACGTTGCAGCCATAAGCGAACCTGTAGAACACCGGGTCCGGGTGGATGAAGCAACCATCGCGGCCGCCCTGGACATTCTGAAGCAGGCGCTGGGCAGTGAGGATGCCGAGCGGAGGGAGCGGGCAGCGGTTGCGATTCTGCAGTACGCCAAATAAGAGGCGTTCATTCACGCGGGATTCCCGAACCCGGTATCCGGATGCTGACCTGTGTCCCAATGCCAAGGGCGCTGAAAATCTGTACGCCATAACCTTCACCGAACAGGAGCTTCAGACGGCGGTTGACGTTGGCGATCCCATAGCCCGAGGAATGTTCACCGCCGCTGTTCCCCTGTTCGAGAATATGTGCGGTTTTTCCCGCAGACATCCCCATACCGTCGTCAATAACCTCCAGCACAAGATCCTCCCCGTCCGGATAACCGCGAATAATGATATTCAATCTGGCTTCATCATCCCAAATGGCATGGTTGATGCAATTCTCCACAAAAGGTTGAAGGGTCAGCTTCACGATTCTCTTCGGCAGAAGGTTGTCTTCAATCTGATAATGCATATTCAGCAGCCCGGCAAAACGCGTCTGTTGAATAGCCATATAATGTTTCGTTAAGGTGATCTCTTCATTAATCGAGATGATATGTTTCCCTTTATTGAGTGATATCCGGTAAAACTTTGCCAGATCGGTCACCATCCTGTGAATGCGGGCATCCTCATATTTAATCGCCAGCGAGGAGATGGAGGCTAACGTATTGTAAAGAAAATGGGGGTTAATCTGGGCCTGCAATACATTCATCTCAATCTCCTGTTTGGCAATTTCCTTCTTGTACACCTCGTTAATCAGACTGCTGATCCGGCCGGACATACTATGAAAAGCCTGGCTCAGCTGCCCGATTTCATCATTGCCCATCTCCTGCGGTGCATCTGTGAATTCCTCCCGTTCTGCCCGGCGGATCATTTTTAGGAGAGCAATAACCCTGCGTGTGAATAATCCCGCCGTAATATAGATAAGAAAGACTGCAAGCAGCAGACAGATCAAGGCCACGGGCATCAGGCGCGCGGCGGCGGCTTTGGCCAGAGCGGCGAAATTGTTATAGGGCACAATCGTCACCGTCTTCCAGCCGTAATTCAGCGTGTCGTACACGACAAGAACCTGTTCTCCTTTATAGATGCTGTCAAATTTCCCCGAACCTTCTTCGGGAAAAGGGTCGGGCAGCAGCTCCTGGAGCGGTGAGCCCAAGACCGATTTGTCCTTGCTGGACAGAATGTTCCCTTCGCTGTTCACGATATAGATGCTTTTGTTCTCATCTTCTTCGGCAATCAGCGAATAAATATCCGATTCGGCGATGTCCATGGACAGGATTCCGTAGGGATAATTCAGACTGTAATTGTTGAGCAGACGGGCCAGTCTCAAGGTGGGGGCCTGCTTGTTCCCGGAGGACTGTGTAAGAAAGACGGCATTCCCGTAAGTCCCCTCAAGCGCCTTGAAGAAACCTTCCTTGTCCGCAGTTTCGTCCAGTGCTTTGATCAGCACATTGTCCTTGGGCAGGGAATGATTGTCCGTGTAGATGGTAATGCCGGAAATGTCCGGGTTGCTGATCCTTACCGAACTTAACAAATTGTCGAAATAAGTGTAGGCTTCCAAATACAAACGATTATCGTTGTAAGTATGGGTCAGATAGCCGCGCAGGGTGCCGTCCAGGAACAGGGAGTTGGATATTTTCACATAATAATCCAGTTTATTCTGAAGATTGGCGTTAATCTGTGCGGTGGTTGAGATCATAGTCTCATAAGACTGATCCCTAAGCTCGTTTCTGATTGAGGTATACGAGAAATAGATCAGCAGAGACAACGGCAGAATGGAAGCCACAAAAAAAACAGCAAACAGCTTTCTTCGCAGATTCATGTTCATCAAAAGAGTGCCCATCCAATTCCGCAGCTTAACCAAACGGTTCACCAACTTTACCATATCAATTTTTTGCGGTACTCATTAGGCGTACAGCCTTTGTGCTTCAGGAACACGGAACAGAAATACGATACATTCTCATAACCGACCGAACGCGAGATCTCATGAATCTTGAGGTGTTTGCTCGCCAGCAGTTCAATAGCCCGCTGTATCCGGTACCTTGTGATCGCTTCCAGGATCGTTTCACCAGCTGCTTCCTTGTATAGGGTCCGCACATAGTTGGGCGAGAGATAGACCTCCTTGGCAATCTCTTCAACCGTCAGTGGAGTGGAGAAGCGCTGCTGGATCAGCTCTGTAATCTTGTGCAGCAGCTTCTGGGGCTGTGTGTCCGATCTGCTCTGGATTATAGCGAGAATCTGACGGCATACTTCCAGCACATATTGCTCCAGATCGTCGATGGAAGGAAGTTGGGACAACTGCTCCCAATGATTCATAAAAAGCATACTGCCCGACGTGTTCACGAGCAGCGCCGAGAATTCATGCTCGACTTCGCTAAGCAAGCCAAGCAGGTGGGAGATGACCCCATTCCTGCGGACCCGCTCCTGCCTGAGCCTGCTTATGAATTCCGCAATGACCGTCTTCATCCCGGGCTCGTCCTCAAGGGTAAGCGCCCGGCATAGTTCAGCGGCATACCCCTCAGGCTTGATCTCCGTGTCGGTTGTCTCTAGGGCATCTCCGGCAGTGATCACCCTGCCTGTACCCAGATGGAACTTCCATTCGCTGCGTTTTTTGGCCTGCCTGTAGAGCTGGGGCAATTCATCCACGGATTCACCTTCATCCGATACGGCCAGCGTCAGGCGCCAAGCATCCAATGAGGGGGATACGCTGTACAGCACTTCCTCCCAATAAGACTTGTCCGCAGCCGCAGGCGGCTTGTGTGACATCAGGATCAGTCCGATGGCCCGTTCCTCCAGCTCCACCCCCATGGCGTAGTCGAAATCTCCGGACACCGTGGACTGCAAGGCGGCAATCAGCGAGGCCCTTGGATAACGGCGTTGGCCTTGGCTTCCATAGGCCTGATCGAGTGTGATGTGGACTACTGCATAGGTTGCGCGGGAGGGCAAGGGCAGGGACAACTTAAACAACTGGTCAGCCCATTCCCGGCGGGCATTTCCGTCCTTCTCCATCAGCCATTTGGCCATTAGGCGTTCTTTGGCCGTGTCCAGATTACGGCGGATCAGGTCATCCTCATCACACTTTTTTTTCACCGTTTCCATCAAATCGCGCAGTTCTTCCATATCTATAGGTTTGAGGAGATAACCCACAGCTTCCACGGTCAACGCCTCTTTAATATATTGGAATTCATTATGCCCGCTCAGAAACACAATCTTGATGTCCTTGTTCCATTGTCTCGCCCGGCGGGCAAATTCCAGCCCATCCATAATGGGCATCCGGACATCGGTCAGCACGATATCGGGTGCCAGCGACTCCAGTTTCAACAGAGCCTCTTTCCCGTTTTTAGCCGTGCCTGCAACCTCGATATCCATCTCCTTCCAGGGCACATAGTGCTCCAGCAATTCCATCTCAATTCGTTCATCTTCCACGAGCAGCAGCGAATACATACAATAACCCCCTTACGTCTTTCTATTCTAGGCTCTGAAAAAGATTTGAACAATGAAGGCCGGAGCAGATTCGGCGGTTTGGGTTATGTTTTGTTGAAAATTGAAAGATGAGACCTGCAATTAAGGCGATTTGCGGTATCAATCCTTAAATTGTTGTATGGATTGACCGATGATAGCGCTCTTATAATTTAGCTATAACCGGTGCACGGTAGACATTACAGCAAGAAGAGCAGGAAAGGAAGGGTTGAACACATGAGAGTGGAGCTGGCTTCATCATCATTCAAGAACAAGCAGGCCAAGCGGGACAAAGGAGAGACCTGGCGCCGTCTCAAATCGGCCAAATATTTATATCTGATGCTGATTCCGGCTTGTGTTTGGGTCATTGCATTCGCTTATGCGCCCATGTTCGGGTTATACATGGCGTTTGTCAATTATCAGCCGGGAGGAGAGTTCTGGTCACAATTTTTCACAAGCAAATTTGTGGGCCTGGACTGGTTCGTATATTTCTACAATAGCGGCGATTTCCTTCGTCTGATGCGCAATACGCTTCTCTCCAGTGCGATGACGATTCTGATCAGCTTTCCGGCCCCGATTATTATCGCGCTGGCGCTGAATGAAGTGAAGAATAAATTTTTTAAAAAGACGGTGCAATCCGTAGCTTATCTGCCTTATTTCGTCTCTTGGGTCATTGCTGCCAATATCTTTATCACGCTGCTGTCCTCGGACGGAATGGTCAACGGCATGTTGAAAAGCCTGGGGCTGATCGACGAAAGCATCTTGTTTTTTCAGGAAAAAAATTATTTCTGGAGTATTGTCGCAAGCGCTAACACCTGGAAGTCCATGGGCTATAATTCGATCATCTATCTGGCGGCGATTGCCGGGATTAATCCCGAGCAGTATGAGGCATCCACAGTGGACGGCGCGAACAAGTGGAAGCAAATGCTGCATATCACGCTGCCAAGCCTGAAGCCAACAGCCATTATACTGCTTATTCTGGCCGTGGCAAACGTAATGAATACCGGGTTCGACCAGTATTACCTGATGCAGAACGAATCCATTATGGCGACCGCCGATGTTATTGACACTTATACGTACCGTTACGGTCTGAGCCAAGGGATGTTCTCTTATGCAGCCGCTGTGGGGCTGTTCAAATCGGTCGTGTCGATTATATTGCTGACCACCATCAATAAGGTATTCAAAAGAGCGTTGTTCTAAGATTATACGGGATAAGGAGTGAGGAGCTTGAGACAAGCGCCCCATTGGGATGATTTTATTTTTAAGGGCATCGTGTATTTGATATTATTGGCTGTATTCTGTGTTACCTTTCTGCCGTTCCTGAACATTCTGGCCATTTCTCTGAATGATGCCACGGATTCGGTGCGGGGGGGCATATCCTTCTGGCCGAGACAATTCAGCTTGCAAAGTTACGAGACGGTGCTGGGGGATTCGCAAATCTGGAGTGCCCTGCGTGTGACCATCGCCAGAACAGTGGTCGGCGTGCCGCTGTCCTTATTTACAATCACCATGCTGGCCTACGTCCTGTCGCGAAAAGATATTATCGGCGGGAAAACACTTACCTTTATTTTCCTTTTCACCATGTATTTCTCCGGCGGGTTGATTCCGTATTATATGGTGCTCAAGTCACTGGGGCTTCTGGATACGTTCTGGGTATTTATCATCCCGAATCTGGTGAATGTATTCTATATGATTATTGTCCGCACGTTTATCAACGAATTGCCGCACGAACTGGAAGAATCGGCGAAGATCGATGGTGCGAATGACCTGCAGATTTTTTTAAAAGTGTACCTGCCGCTTTGCCTGCCGGTGCTGGCCACCGTAGGGATGTTCCTGGCAATTGACCAATGGAACGCGTGGTTTGACTCTTATGCTTTTACCAGCAGCATGGAACTGAAGACGCTGCAGGCGAAGCTGGTGCAGATTCTTAACCAGGCAGATACCAGCCAAATGACCAGTGGAGCAAATGCTTCCATCCGGCAGGCCATTTCGCCGCAAAGCATCCGCATGGCAATTACGATTATTGCCACCTTGCCGATATTGCTGGTTTATCCTTTGGTGCAGCGCTTTTTTGCCGAAGGCATGACGTTGGGTTCCGTTAAAATGTAACCATAGAATACAAACGACATGGGGGAATTTATGATGAAGAAAGCTAAGAAACCAATCTTGCTGGGGCTGGCATTAGGGATGGCAGGCACTCTGCTGGCAGGCTGCGGAGGCGGGAACAATGCGGCAGCAACCACAAACGGCAATGCCAATGCCGGGAACAGCGATACAGCTCCAATCACCTTTAAGTTTTTTGACAAAAACTTCGACCAGCCGTTCACCAACCCGGTAGCACAGGAGATCACCAAAAAAACGGGCGTGACCATCGAAATGGTGCCAACCACCGGCAACGCTGAAGAAAAGCTGAACCTGATGCTGGCCAGCAATGATTTTCCCGACATTGTACTGATCTCACGGACGGATGATCTAATCAATAAATATATCGCCGCAGAGGCGCTGATTCCGCTGGATGACCTGATTGAGAAATACGGGCCGAATATTAAAAAAATGTACGGAGATACCATCAATAAATCCAGAAGCGCGGACGGCAAGACTTATTACCTGAATAACTGGTACTCGCTGGAAAAAGAGCCGGTGGCCGGCATTCAGATGCGCAAGGATCTGTTGATTGAACTGGGCGAGGCGGAACGCGCCAATAATCCGGCTGCTCCGTTTACTTCGGAAGAATATTATACCCTTTTGAAAAAATTCAAAGAGAAATATCCAACCATCGACGGCAAAGCTTCCTTGGGAGCGACTTGGGATTACAGCAATTACATCTCTCTGCTGTCCACCTTCAAGGGCATGTTCGGGATGAAGACCTATTACGATGACCAGGGTACCCTCAAGCAGGATGTGCGTGATCCGCAATATAAAGCGATGCTGGCTTATATGAACAAGCTCTACCGCGAAGGGCTTGTAGATCCTGAATTTGTGGTCAACAAAAAAGAGACCTGGAAGCAAAAAGTGTCCAACGGCAATGTGTTCTCGACGGAAGGCTCCTATTGGGAGCTCGATACTCCGAACTCCATTCTGCGCAAAAACAGTGACGGCACGGATCAAGAGGACCGCCAGCTGTTTGCCTACAAAGTGGTTGCACCGGGAGTGGATGCGGACAAAACCACCTACGGCGGCAGAAGCTCGCTGGGTTGGGACGCAATCGGGATTACCAAAAGCAATCCGGACCCTGTGCGGACCATTAAATTCTTTGACTATCTGGCGAGTGAAGAAGGGCAATATCTGCTGATGTGGGGCGTCGAAGGCAAGGATTGGGAATTGAAAGACGGCAAACACACGCCGATTGGAGACATTGTAGAGAAGTTCCAGAGCGAATGGGATAAAACCGTGGAAGCGACCGGCATCAGAAGATATACCTGGTTCATCAACAACGGCAGCGGCAGTGACGGAACCCCGTTTGATATGGCCTCCAAATATAGACGTGATGTAAGAAATCTGCATGCTTCAGAGGCTCTGGCCGACAGTGTATGGGATACCTCCGAATATGAGAACCTGGGGCCGGATGCGGGGACGCCGGAAGCACTGATTGCCCAGAAATATGAAGATATCAAAAAAAGCGCCATCGCCAAAATTATCATGGCCAAAACTGAAAGTGAAGCCCTCTCCCTGTATGACAATATGATTCAGGAGATGGATGCGATCGGCATGGCCAAGCTGGAGACCATCGTAAATGAGAAATATAAAGCGCGAATGGAGTTATGGAAATAAACACAAAAGCTATGCATTAATAAAGCGTTTACGCGGCTTATATTGTATAATGGGTATGATTTAAAACAGATATGGCAAGCTACTCAATTATCAATTGGATATGGAGGAAATCATGAGTATTTTCTACGATTCGAAGGACCGTGTTTTTCATCTGCAAAGCAAAGAAACCAGCTATGTCATTCAACTGCTGCACACCGGCATACCTGCACATGTGTATTGGGGCCGCAAAATCCGTTCGGGCCCGCTGGCTACGATTCTGCAACGGACTGAACGCTGTTCATTCTCGCCCACTCCCTTTCCGGAGGATATGTCGCTCTCTTACGATACGCTTGCCCAGGAATATCCGGCTTACGGCGTAGGAGACTTCCGCAATCCGGCCTATCAGATCCAGGCACCGAACGGAACGACCACGTCCGAGGCGATTTATGATAAGCACCGTATCTACAAAGGCAAACCAACACTGGAAGGGCTGCCTGCGACTTATGCCGAACATGAGGATGAAGCGGAGACCCTGGAACTGGAACTGGTGGATGCCGTAGCGGGACTGCGGATTATTCTGACCTATACTGTCTTCGGTGAGCTTAACGCGCTCACGCGTTCTGTGCGCTTCATTAATGAAGGAACGGATTCCCTGAAGCTGCTGCGGACCTTAAGCATGAGCGTGGATTTCCGCGACTCCAATTATGATCTGCTGCATCTGTCCGGAACCTGGGCGAGAGAGCGGAATGTGGAGCGCAGAGCACTTGCTCCAGGTCTGCAGGGAATAGAGAGCCGCAGAGGCTCCAGCAGCCATGGACAGAATCCTTTCATTGCGCTGCTTGCCAAGGGTGCGGATGAGGATCACGGCGATGTATACGGGGTCAGCCTGGTCTACAGCGGCGGATTCACGGCTCAAGCCGAAGTGGACCCGTACAAGACTACCCGCTTGTCCATGGGTGTCAACCCGTTTGATTTCAGCTGGCTGCTGGAAGCAGGCGAGTCGTTCCAGACCCCGGAAGCCGTACTGGTCTTCTCGGCGGATGGCATCGGGGCCATGTCCCGCACGTACCATAAGCTGTACCGGACCCGGCTGTGCCGTGGTGTCTTCCGTGACCAGACCCGTCCGGTCCTTGTGAACAACTGGGAAGCTACTTATTTTGACTTCAACGCCGGCAAGATCGAAGCCATTGCCAAGGCGGGCAGTGAGCTGGGCATGGAGCTGTTCGTACTCGATGACGGCTGGTTCGGGCACCGGGATAATGACCGCAGCTCGCTCGGCGACTGGTTCGTGGACCGCAAGAAGCTGCCGGAAGGGCTGGAAGATCTGGCCAAACGTGTGAATGCGCTGGACATGCAGTTCGGTCTCTGGTTCGAGCCGGAGATGATCTCCCCGGACAGTGAGCTGTACCGCCAGCACCCGGATTGGTGCCTGCATGTGCCGAACCGCCGCCGGACTGAAGGGCGGATGCAGCTTGTGCTGGATTTCTCCCGCGCTGATGTGTGCCAGGCGATCGGCGACCAGATTGCCGACGTGTTGCGCAGTGCTCCAATCTCCTATGTGAAATGGGATATGAACCGTAATATGACGGAGATCGGTTCGGCACTGCTGCCGCCAGAGCGGCAACGTGAAACGGCGCACCGTTATATGCTGGGACTGTACAGTGTCCTGGAGCGGATTACTTCCGAATTCCCGAACGTCCTGTTCGAAAGCTGCTCCGGCGGCGGCGGACGGTTCGATCCGGGTATGCTCTACTACATGCCGCAGACCTGGACAAGCGACAACACCGATGCGATCAGCAGATTGAAGATTCAATACGGTACCAGTATTGTGTATCCGCTGAGCTCGATGGGCAGCCACGTATCGGCGGTGCCGAATCATCAGGTGCACCGCAATACATCGCTTGAACTGCGCGGGCATGTCGCCATGTCCGGCAATTTCGGCTATGAGCTGGACCTGACAAAGTTCACGGAAGAAGAGAAGGCTACAGTGAAGGAACAGGTAGCTCTTTACAAGGAGCTGCGTTCTCTGGTTCAGTTCGGGGAGCAGTACAGACTGCTCAGCCCTTTTGAAGGGAATGAGACGGCCTGGATGATTGTGGCCGAAGATAAATCCGAAGCGGTGGCCATCTATGTACGGGTGCTCGCTGAGCCGAACGACAAGCTGTACCATTTGCGCCTGAAAGGTCTCGATCCGCAAAGTGATTATGAGTGGATTGAAGGCGGTGGCGTGTATGGAGGGGATCACCTTATGTATGCGGGCTTGCCTGTGCCGCACCTCCACGGCGATTTCCAAAGTGTGCTATGGCGCTTTAAGAAAATATAACGTTAAAAAAACACGGACACCCTTGTTTAGAAGGTGTCCGTGTTTTTTAGTATAGTTTAGCCGCCAATGGCTATGGCCGTGAATGTAATCGGGCCAATAACCCTTGCTGTTGAAAGAGGGTTACGGTTTTCTACGATTAATTGATAGTTTTGTGTTCCCAGCGGAGCATGCTCGATCATTTGCAAGGAAACAAGCGAGTATTCATCGACACCATTGAAGGCGTCCCCTGCCAGTGCATAGTAGATTTCCGTGCCTGCACGCCATATACGTACAATAATCTCCGGCTCTCCGGCAATAGAGCGGTACCCGAAGGTTGCTGTTAACTCCACTCTGTTGGTAGCAGAGGCGGGATTCGCAGGATCGATGTACACCGAGGTTGTGGCAATGGAAACGCCCACAGGGGTGTTGGGTACTGGAATATTCACGCCATTGGCAATGGGGGTAACTACAGTAGCATTGTAATCAATAATGACTTTGGTCATGTCTTTCAGCTCCTTCTCATGTGATACTCTATTCTATGAGATCAATCAGAAGGTGCTTGGACGGGCATGACGGATGATTCCCCATTTATGGCGGGTCTTCCGGCTAATCTTAGAAAAATTCTACGAACTCGTTAACCGGCTTGCGGTAGCCGCGGGGTCTGATCTTGCGCTGGTTGTCTTTGCCGATGGTGATCATCATTACCGGCACCATATGCTCCGGCAAATTCAGCGTTCTGCTGACAGCCTCCGCATCAAAGCCGATCATCGGGCAGGTATCCCAGCCCTTGTCTTTGGCGATCAGCATAAACTGCATGGCGGACAGGGAAGCATTGCGAATCGCTTCATCCCGCTGAAAAGCATCATTATCTATGTAGGAGCTGTTAATCGATTCGATGGTTTTATCGAACTCCTCCTCAGACATTGCGCCGAGCAATTTCAGGCCGCTGTAGATTTCAGGTGCTTGCAGATAAGCCTGTTTGTCACCTAACACAAGGATAACGGCCGAGGCAGTGTGGATTTTGTATTGTCCGTAAGCAGCTTTGCGGATTTCTTCCTTCAGATTCTCGTCAGCCACCACCTTGTAATGGGTATGCTGAAGATTGAAAGCCGATGGGGCAAGCCGGGCGTAAGAGAACATTTCCTCCAGCTCCGCCTGGGGGATCTTGATGCCTTCCACAAAATTCATTGCCGATCTGCGTGCCTGGACCAATTCAGTAAATGTACTCATATCGCATTCCTCCATTATTGTATTTAATAGGTTAATATTTATTAATAACTGATTATATTAAATGAACTTACTAATTGTTACCTGCTAAAGTTAAGATAACATGTCTGCAGAAGTTCGTCAATGAAAAAATATCCATGTTATTGATTTATTTTACGAGAATGCGTTTCCGTTTATTAGGATGATTTTGCTATAATAGATAGGGTTTCATATAGAAGCAGTCAGAGGAGGATTCCATTTATGGTATTTAAGGAAAATGACATTATCCTGTTCCAGGGCGACAGCATTACCGATTGTGGACGCAATTATGAAGACGCTTCATCCCTCGGTGTCGGTTATGCCTTAATGATCGCCGGGCGACTGGGGAATTTGTATCCCGAGAAGAAGCTTACCTTTATCAACCGCGGCATCAGCGGCAACCGTGCCGTAGATCTGCAGGGACGCTGGGAGAAAGACTGTCTGGAGCATAAGCCTACCTGGGTATCCATCTATATAGGTGTCAACGACACCTGGCGCCGTTATGATTCGGGCCAGGAGACCACACCGGAGCAATTCGAGGCTTCTTACCGTGATCTGATCGAGCGCACGAAGCAATCGCTGGATACGAAGCTGGTGCTTGTCGAGCCATTTGTACTTCCGGTACCGGAAGACCGCAAGGGCTGGCGGCAGGACCTTGATCCCAAAATCCACATCGTGCGTGAACTGGCGCGTGAATATGGCGCAGTGCTGGTTCCGCTGGACGGCCTGTTCGCCGCAGCATCGGCCAAAGCCGAATCGGCCTATTGGGCTCCGGACGGTGTACATCCATCCACTGCAGGACATGCACTGATTACAGAGGCTTGGCTCAAAGCGGTAGGCGTATTAAGCTAGCCCGGCCGGACAGGACTACATATATCGCCTGAGAAGACTGAGACTGCCTCCGATACAGGATGGGCTCGGTCTTTTTTTCAGAAGAGCAGGGAGGATGTACAGCAGATGCAGCACATCTATAGAACAAAAAGAGTGGAAGGTACGAAGATTGGCGGAATCATTCATAATGGCAGTTATTTTTATATCGGGCTGGAAGTCTACGAAGACGGAATGATGAATTGCTGGGAGCTGGTAGATCTGGCAGGGCTGAAGGAGAAGCTGGAGAAAGGCTGGCTGGTCACAGAGATTCCGGCAGGGCAGCACCTTTCGATTCATGGCCTGGGCAGCTACAAGGTGCTGGCGGCTGACTGGCAATACAGTGCGGAGAGTTACTATGAGCAGGTAGTACAGACGATTCGCCAGTTGAACCCGGACTGGAGCAATATTTATCAGGTCACAGCGGCGGAGAAAGAGCGGAATGAGCGGCGGAGAGTTTCCCACAGCCCCAAAGCTGTAGACTTTTACCTCAAGCGTGAACTTTTCTATGAGACTAAAGAAGGCGAAGGGTTTACTCTGTTCATGAAGCACGAAGGTGGCAATCACCTGGTTCATCTGGTCGTATATGAAGACGGGCGGGTAATATGTCATAGTGCTGCCGTCTGTCTGGAGCTGGATTTGGAGCAGGTAAAGGCGTATATTCAGGATGGGATCTTTTTCACGGCTGTAGAGCAGCCGACCGTGGTCATTCTTGATCATCTGGGGGAATTAACTCTGGCCGAGGGCGGATATGCCGCAGATCTCCAAGAGAAATACAAAGAGCTGGAGGAGCTGGAGCTTCGTTTAAAAGGCGGCAAAACAGCACATGAGCTGTGCAGGCAAGCCTACTATAATTATCTGGAATACCCGACAGAGTACAACCGGACCCGATTGAAGGAGCTGTACGAAAACGTTCCCGAACATCAACGGATGTTCCTCGGAGATATGGACAGCAAAGATTCGGACTACATTCGGATCATTTATCATCCGGAAGAAAAGAGAGAAGTCTAAGGAGAGAAGCTGCATGGACAAGTTAATTGAAGAAATCATCGCCTTCCGCGACGAGCGCGGCTGGACCGGAAAAAACAATCCGAAGGACCTCGCCATCTCAATCAGTCTGGAGGCTTCGGAGCTGCTGGAGCATTTTCAATGGGGGGAATGGAAAGAACCGGCTCTTGAGAAACGGGAAGAGATTGGCGATGAGCTGGCGGATGTACTGATCTATTGTATTACGATGGCCCACGGCATGGACTTTGACATTGAAGGCATTATCCGCAGCAAGATGGCGAAAAACGCGCAAAAATACCCGGTTGGACGCAGTTAGGATATGGACATTTACTTGCGGAGGTGGTTCCCATCAGGAGGTTATTGTGGATAGTGCCTGTCTTATTGGCTGCGGTATTAAGCGGATGTCAGAACGATTATGGATATATTAATGCGAGGTGGGTGGAGGAAATCGACCTGACTCCGAATCCGCAGCTGGAGAAGGCGCTGGAGAACAAGGCGATTACGGAAGCTTCCTATATTCAGGCATTCGCCGATGCGATGAACAAAGGCACAAGAATTAATGGGGATCTGGATTACGCAGCCGATTATGACATGCTGCTGATCTACGGCGACGGCTATACACAGGAGTACGATTTGGCGCTGGGCCAGGAACGGGGGAATGAGGGGTTGCTGGTGGCAGCCTTCGACAGCACAAGCAAAGGGTACAGCATTCCGGCCAAAAATGCCGATAAGCTCCGGGGGATTCTGTACGGCAGATCAGCGTATCCTATTCCCTGACGAGGGTTTATGGAATAGAATGGAAAGTGCGCGCGTTTCCTTTGGAAACCGGCCGGGTATAGAGGATGGTATACATACAGAATCGGGAGGAAGAAGGACAGATGACAAGCGAAACAGCAGAAGATTTGGCTGGATTAACAGCCATAGGCAAGGTGGTAGGCTTCACGATAGCAGAGATGAAGAAAAAGGTAACGCCCGGTATGACGACTGCGGAGCTGGACCAGGCAGGGTCAGCTATCTTGAAGGAATTCGGCGCGCAGTCGGCTCCGCAGGTCACCTACAAATTTCCGGGAAGTACCTGCATCAGTATAAATGAAGAGGTAGCCCATGGCATTCCCGGTTCAAGGGTAATTAAAGCCGGAGATCTGATTAATATAGACGTTTCAGCAGAACTGAACGGGTATTACGGGGATGCAGGCGTTTCTTTTCAGCTGCCCCCTTACAATGACAAGCTTCTCCACCTGTGCAGCAGTACCGAAAAGACGATGATGAGCGTGATTAACCATTTGCGGGCCGGGATGAAGGTCAATGAGATCGGGCGGGTGATGGAGCAGGAAGCCCGCCACCACGGCTACACCATTGTCCGCAACCTGTGCAGCCATGGCATCGGCAAAGCGCTGCATGAGAAGCCTTACGAAATATTGCCGTTTTTTAACCCGCGCGATACAAGGGTATTGAAGGAAGGGCAGGTTATAACCGTTGAGCCATTCCTGTCTACCGGTATTGATTATGTCGAGCAGCAGCCGGATGGCTGGACGCTCAGCGTGACCGACAGCAGCCGGGTGGCGCAGTTTGAGCATACAATCATTGTAACTAAGGGAGCGCCGATTATTCTGACGAGTGCGTAAGCGGGAGTCTGATTCGCCGCTTACGCAGCAGCGCGGGGACACCAGGCACGGGGAGAAGAAGATGGATGATATGTAGGGATTGACAATGATGTAGAATGTAACTATTATTGTTGCATCTATTGTTTCACGCGAGACCAAAGGAGAGATTCCGATGAACATCAGCACCCGGTTTGCGGTTGCTATTCATATTTGTACACTGATTGACAGCAACAAAGAAGGTAAAAGCACCTCCGAATGGATTGCCGGGAGTGTAAATACCAACCCGGTAGTCATCCGCAGAATTACAGGGATGCTGCACAAAGCGGGTATTGTAGACGTTCGTCCAGGCGTTGCCGGAGCTACGCTCGCGCGCAGCACTGCCGAGATTACCTTGCTCCAGATCTACAAGGCGGTAAATGTTGTTGAAGAGGACTCCTTGTTCTCCGTGCATGAACATCCGAATCCGGACTGTCCCGTCGGCAAAAATATTGCCGGTGCCATTATTCCCGTGTTCTCGCTCGCCCAGAAGGCGATGGAGAACGTGCTGCAGGAAGTCACGCTTGAGCAGATCGTAAATGGAATCCCTGTCAGCTAAGAGGCTGTAATCCCGGGGAGCGGCAGCGAAAGATCAGAACGTGTTCGCACGGGATTCTGGTCTTTTTTTTGCTGGAGTGTGTTCTAAACAGGTGTATCGTCAATTTATCTATAGAGAGGTACAATGATGAAAGAAATCATAATCCATAATCAAGTCAGCTTAAAAGTAATCCGGGGCGACATTACGAAATGCAAAGCCGATATAATTGTGAATGCCGCCAACACCAGTCTCCTTGGCGGCGGTGGGGTTGATGGGGCGATTCATAAAGCCGGAGGCCCGGCCATCCTTGCGGAATGTGTGCAGATAAGGAACAGGCAAGGGGGCTGCCCTGTTGGAGAGGCGGTTTATACCACGGCCGGACAGCTTCAGGCGGATTACGTTATTCACACCGTTGGTCCGGTCTGGAACAGGGGGCAGCAGGAGCCGGAACTGCTTGGACGTTGTTACCGGAATACACTTGCGCTGGCACGTAGTCTGAACTGTACAAGCATCGCTTTTCCGAATATCAGCACGGGCATCTATAGATTTCCCAAACCCAAGGCGGCTGAAATTGCTATTGGTGAGGTGTTATCATTCATCAGGACCCACATGGGGATCGCTGAGATTCAGTTTGTTTGTTTTGATGAGGAAAATTACAGGATCTATGCAGATAAACTAAGTGATTGTCATTAGTTTTAGCTTTTGTAAAAGGCTTTTGAAAAAGGGAATGGACGGAGGACGTTGTATGGACCAAATTGCAATCATATCAGATGTGCATGGTAATGTTACGGCGCTGCAAGCTGTTTTGGACGATATCCGGGAACGCGGGATCACGAGGATTTTTTGTCTCGGGGATATTATCGGCAAGGGACCGGGCGGGGACACGGCCATCGATGGGGTCAGAACCCATTGTGAACGCGTCGTTCAGGGCAATTGGGATGATTTTGTGAGCAGAGAAAGTGAATTTGAAGCGGTGAAGTGGCATCAGCAGGTAGCCGGCGAGGAGCGTCTGGATTATTTAAGCAAGCTGCCTTTTTGCATAGAATTTATGATGAGCGGTAAATTTGTCCGTTTGTTCCATGCGTCGCCCCGCAGCTTATATGAGCGGGTTCAGCCTTGGGATGAACTGGCGCTGCGTCTCTCCTTGTTTGAATCTTCCGAACTCTGTACAGAGCAGAGAGAAGCCGATATCGCGGGTTACGGGGATGTTCATAATGCATTTATTCAACATTTGAAAGGAAAAACCTTGTTTAATGCGGGCAGTGTGGGCAATCCGCTGGATCTGACGTTAGCCTCGTATGTCATTATGGAAGGTCATTACGGGGAAACTTCGACAGGTCCTCTGAATATCCAGTTTGTGCGCGTCCCCTATGATATTGAGCTGGAGATCCAGCGTGCGGCGGTGGCGGAAATGCCGTTGCTTGAGCCGTATATGAAGGAGCTTAGAACGGGGCAATACAGGGGGTTGCAGAAGTAGCTGCAACCCTTCACTCTTATAGAAGAAGGTTTATCTTCGTCAACCTCAGGGGTTGGCTTTTTTTTATCCAAACATAATAAATGAATCCCTCATCTTTACAAACTTAATGAAACCAGCTATACTAAATATAGTTATATTGTAACGAATATAGTTACAGGGTGCTTGTGCCAATCATCCTTTGCATCGGGTGTATAGTCTATAAATTTAGGGTTTTTGACGCATTCTACAACTTAGCGAAGTTAGGAAAGAGGAGGAATAGAATTATGACAGCAACAACATTGCATCAGGATGTCCAGATCGGGCTGGTGCAGATTCGCGTGAGCAATCTTGCGAGATCGCTGGCTTTTTACCAAAACGTGGTGGGGCTAAAGGTGCTGCGCCAGGCAGGGCATGAAGTGGAGATGACGGCGGATGGCCGGAACGTACTCCTCATCCTGCGGGAGATTGCGAATGCCAAGGTACTGCGCCGAAATTCGGCAGCCGGACTGTACCATTTTGCCATCCTGGTTCCGGACCGTCCGAGTCTGGGGCTGGTGGTGCGCAATCTGATTGCGGAGGGCATAGAGGTTGGACAGGGGGACCATCTGGTCAGCGAAGCCTTATATATTCAGGACCCTGACAATAACGGCATTGAAATTTACCGTGACCGTCCGCGGGATACGTGGAGGCATGATCCGCAAGGCCATGTAGTCATGACTACAGATCCGGTGGATGTGGAGGGATTGCTGGAGGCTTCCGAAGGGCTGGTGTGGAATGGGCTTCCTGAAGGTACTGTGATGGGGCATGTGCATTTTCATGTTGGCGATCTGGGCCAGGCGAAGGAATTCTACGTGGATCTGCTTGGGTTTGATCTGATGGCGAACTACGGGGATGCGGCGATGTTCATTTCAGCCGGCGGCTACCATCATCATATTGGCCTTAATACCTGGGCCGGCAAAGGTGCTCCTGCCGCACCGGCAGATGCCCCGGGAATCGATTATTTCACTTTGCTGCTGCCGAATGAAGAGGAACGTTCTGCTGTGGTGGAGCGCGTGCGCCAAGCGGGTTATACCGTTCGTGAAGAGGGCGGAGTACCTGCTTTTGCAGATCCTTGGAATATCGGCATCCGGCTGGTCTTGAAAGCATAAACCGTACTTACAACAGAATTTAGGAGTAATACAAGATGAAAATCGCAGTTATCGGAGCAAGCGGCAAAGCGGGAAGCCGTATCGTCAAAGAAGCTTTGGACAGAGGACATGAGGTTACCGCTATTGTGCGGGAGGCTTCGAAGATGGCCGGAAGTGCAGCTGCCATTATCGAAAAAGACGTGTTGGCGTTGACTACGGACGACTTGAAAAGCTTTGATGTTGTTGTTAATGCCTTCGGGGCTCCGTTCGGTCAGGAACACCAACATGTGGATGCCGGTAATGTGCTGATTGATGCGCTGAAGAATGTGTCTGGGACGAGACTGATCGTGGTCGGCGGCGCAGGCAGTCTTTATGTGGATGAAGCCAAGACGCTGAAAGTGGTGGATACGCCGGATTTCC
Source organism: Paenibacillus albidus (assembly GCF_014644435.1). Taxonomy (GTDB): domain Bacteria; phylum Bacillota; class Bacilli; order Paenibacillales; family Paenibacillaceae; genus Paenibacillus_AQ; species Paenibacillus_AQ albidus. The sequence continues at coordinate 293,566 of NZ_BMKR01000005.1, forward strand.
CTGATTTTGTGAAGCCTACGGCCTCGAATCAAGCGAAGAATCTGGAGGCACTGCAAGCAACCGATTCGTTGTCCTGGACGTTTGTCAGCCCGTCGGCCAACTTTGCAATTGGTGAGCGGACCGGCTCGTATGTAAAAGGCAAAGACCATCTGCTGGTCAACTCCAAAGGCGAGAGTTATGTCAGCTACGAAGATTATGCGATTGCCATAGTGGATGAGATTGAGCAGCCACAGCATATCCGTGAGCGCTTCACAGTGGTGTCTGAATCTTAATTCAGGTACCTGGGGCAAACAAACAGGAGATTCCACTGCACTTTGTGCAGCAGAATCTCCTGTTTTAAGTGAAAAAGAGCATCCTGATGTATTTCGTACAGCAGAATCTGCTGAAATCCTTAATTTTGTTGGGGTGTTCCACATCCTGCTGCACAAAATGCATTAGAATCGGCTCCAACCCATAAATCGGGCCGTTCTAATGTACAAAATGCAGCAGAAGCTGAGTGGTTCCCCTCGCACCCTTGCCCAGCTCTATAAAGGCCAAGCCGCTAACACCGGCTTGGCCTTTTGTTCAGTGAAGCCCGCGTGCCAATTCGGCGATTCTGCGGCTCGCCTCTCCGCGGTACAGGCCGCCGTGATAGCAGATCACGGTGTCGATCTCAAAGGCTGCGAGCTTCGCCAGGGAGGCAAGGGCTGTCTCCATATCGGGGGTGGCGGCGGGATCGGGTCCGCATAATTCCCCGTTGTTCGCAACCGTCAGAGCATCTGCGGCAATGAGCGTCCGGCTGGTGTGATGATACAGGCTAAGATGCCCCGGGCTGTGGCCGGGTGTATGAATGACAGTAAGGCCTCCGGCAACAGGCAGTTGCTCTCCATCTGCCAACGTGATGTCTACTCTTCCTTTGGGCGGATTGGACAGTACATGCAGAAAAGCGCGGCGCCATTCCTCCGGCACCTCCGGGGGCAGTGTGGCTTCCGCCGCGGCGAGGGCCTCGGGGGTATGTTTGAGCAGCATTGAACTGCCCTCGATATAAGGCTTCTCCAGCCTATGGGCCAGAACTGTCTTTGGCAAGGCTCCGTGCTCCTTCAGTATATCAGTCAAGCTGCCGATGTGATCCAGGTCCTGATGCGTAATTATAATCTGCCGCAGCTTAGACCATGGAACAGAGCATTTGTCCAGGGCTTCTTTAAAGGCATTGAGCAGGCCCGGATAACCGGTATCCACCAGTAGAGCTGTGTCCTCATCCCAGAGCAAGGTGGGGTAGATCATTTCGTTCTTGTTCATGACTTGCAGGGTGATTTCCAACATTTCAATTCCTTTGGCAATATGCATAGTTTCCCTCCGTTAATGGAATAAGAGCGATGCCGTGAGGCTAATGCATATCATAACCGAAAGGAAATTTCAGTTCAATAGATTAATTTATTATTATAACACATAATTTTATTTTTGTCAAGGTGCGTAATTCGTGTTTTTGGTACATTTTGCTCTGGCTTCCCTCTTTGCGTTATACTAATTGCAAATAAATACCTGCTGTAAGCAGATGAGTCTTTTGGGAGGTTTACAGATGAGCGACGACATTGCTGCTGAGGTGTCTTTTTCAGAGATCAGGGAAGAGCATTTGCCCCAAGTGCTGGATATCTACAATTATTACGTGCTTAACACCACGGTTTCTTTTCACACTGAACCTTTGACGTTGCCAGTTATGCGTGAATCCGTATTAACCGGGGAACCACGGTTTAAATCCTATGCGATAGAGCTTGGTGCCGAACTTCAGGGTTATGTGGGGATTGCCAGACATAAAAACAAGCAGGCATATGACAGCTCGGGAGAAATCAGTGTGTATTTGAAACCCGGCTGTACGGGTAAAGGTATAGGGGAACATGCGCTGCAATTTATTGAAAAAAGAGCGGCCGAGCTTGATTTCCACGTGCTGGTGGCCACTGTATGTTCTGAGAATGAACGCAGCTGCCGGCTGTTTCTTAAGAATGGATATGAACGAAGTGCTTATTTCAAGGAAATCGGCACTAAATTCGGCAGAAGGCTGGATATCGCCAGCTACCAGAAAATTATAGGGAGGATGCAGGTATGAAATTAGCAGAAGCGCTGGTTAACCGAAGTGATCTTCAGCGTAAAATAGCCCAGCTTAAGCAGCGGCTGGAGAGGGTAGTGAAGGTACAGGAGGGCGAAGAGCCGGCAGAGCAGCCGAAGGATTTGTTGCGTGAGCTGGAGCATAGCGTAAATGAGCTGGCCAAACTGGTCAGAGCGATCAACAGGACCAACTCGGGAGTAGCTTTTGACGAGCATTGGACGCTTGCTGACGCTCTGGCGGAACGTGACCGGATGCTTCAACTGCGCAAGCTGCTGAGTGACCTGCTGGAGCAAGCCTCTATAACACAGGACCGCTTCAGCCGGTCAGAAGTCCGGTACCAGCGGACTGTGGATGTGGTGCAGATTCAGAAGCAGGTGGACGATCTGTCGCGGGATTACCGGGAGCTTGATTTTAGAATCCAGGAGAAGAACTGGACGATAACCTTGATCGGTTCCTGACAAATACGGCTTGCGGCCGAAGGTAATCGGTTCTTCTCCTAAAAGCGAGCGCAACCCGCCAACAGGGAATGTTGGACCTCCAAAATGGCAGATGCAGGGCCAGATCTGAGCAATCATAAATTAGCCCAAGTAATGTAACAGGAATGCGTCTTAGCATGGATGTAAAGGGTACACCTTAATGTAACTACCGAGCGCTGGTTTAGGAAGGTCCGATGAGGGCGGGGAAGGGGATTTTTGCTGCAAGCCGTGGTTTTCATAACATAAATCTATCTTCAATTCCTAGGTATATTTGTCATGTGCGATGTGAAATTTTGTCGAATGTTGTAGAAAATATTATGCGATTCCGGCTCTGTTTTCCCCGTGTGGCTACAGTTATCCTGTATACTCTATACATGTTCAACGGTACAGGAAGAAGTAACCTCACTCATGAAAGAGAGCAGTGAATCTATGAAACCTATCGCTTGGGTCACCGACAGCACCAGTACGCTCGACCACGAATTTGCCCGGAATAATCATGTCTATATTGTTCCTCTGCGCCTCATTGTCAATCAAGAGTGCTTTCAGGAGAATGTGGAGATTACCGCAGACCAGTTCTATGCCAAAATGCGCCAGCATGAAGAGGTGAGCAGTTCGCAGCCGCCGATCGGCGAGTTCATTGAACTGTATGAACGGCTGAAAGACCAATATGAAGAGATTATTGCCGTGCACTGCTCGTCCGAGCTTAGCGGTACTTATCATACCTCTATGCAGGCTGCCGAGATTGCCGGGGCCTCTGTGGTTGGTATTGATTCCAAGGTTGGCGCCTACCCGATTCGTGAGATGATTATGCGGGGCGTGCACTGGCACAGCCAGGGCCTTCCGGTGCGGGAGATTAAAGAAAAGATAGAGAATATCGTCCACAATATGTCCTTTTACCTGCTCCCTTCAAGCTTGACCCAGCTGCACCGCGGCGGACGTGTATCCGGCTCGCAGCTGGTCCTCAGTCAACTGCTGCGCATTCATTTGCTGCTGCGTTTTGATGAAGGCAAAGTAATCGTGGAGGAGAAGATCCGCACCTTCAAGAAAGCCAAGCAGAAGCTGCTGGATACCCTGAAGAGGGATCTAGGGCTGATCAAGGAGGTATGCATTATGCATGCCAACAATATGGAGGAAGCGTTGCGGCTGGAACGGGATATCCAGGAGCTGGCCCCCGGGCTTGGGACGGAGATTATGACCTTTGTCCCTGTAGTCGGCATTCATGCGGGGGAAGGGACGCTGGCGTTATCCTGGATCAAGAACAACAAGATCAACAGCATACTTGGCTGATTCTTTATTTACAACAAAAAGGGTGCTCTTCAGCCATTCGGCTGGAGGGCACCCTCTTGCTGCGTGCGGTCCTTGTCCAGATTATCTGCTCTTGCGGCGGATGGACTGCCCCAGCACTTCACTGAGCACAAGGCCGGTGGCAATCGCTCCCGACAGCAGCAGAGCCTGAGTGGCAATCTGGACAGCGTCAATATAGTCTTTCTCTACGAATTTCCGCATGGCATCATAAGCAAGGCCTCCCGGGACAAGCGGAATAATGCCGCCGACGCTGAAGATAATGACAGGCATCTTGAAGGAACGGGCGAACATTTGGCTGACCACTCCGACGACCACGGTCGCGAAGAAAGTGGCGATCACGGTGTCCCACCGTTCATCCAGCAGCAGGTAGACAACCCAACCCACCATGCCGGCGGTTCCGCACTGCAGCAGAGCCCGTTTCGGTGCATTGAAGAGAATGCAGAACGTGGCAGCGGCGATAAAACTGGTTATAAGCTGCAAAATCATGAAGGGCTAACCTCTTTCGCGTAGGTGTTATAAAAGTGAGAGTACCAGCCCGATTCCGGTGCCGATGGCAAAGGCGGTCAGAAAAGCATCGGCGCCTTTGGATAAGCCGGACACCAGATGGCCGGCCATCAGATCGCGAACGGCATTCGTGATCAGCAGTCCCGGTACCAGAGGCATAACCGAGCCGATAATAATTTTGTCCATCTCCTGACCAATGCCATATTTAACCGAGAAGAAGGTCAACATGCCGATCAGGAAAGAGGCGCTGAACTCTGCGAAGAAACGGATTTGGACCAGCCGGTGCAGATAAATTACGGCGGCATACCCAAGTCCCGAGACCAGCAGTGCCGGGAGTGCATCCCACAGGCTGCCTTTGAACATGACGGTGAAGCAAGCGCCGGTCAGGGCGGCTGCCACAATCTGCTGCCATACCGGGTAAGCATGGGCAGCGTCATCCACGGTGCCAAGCCGCACGCGTGCCTCCTCAGCCGTAATCAGCTGCTGGCTGAGACGGCGGGAGATATCATTGACCTCCGACACCTTCTGCAAATCCGTTGTCCGCTCGGCAATCCGGAACAGCTTGGCAGGTTCGGTCCGGCTGGTGGCGAACATGATGACGGTTGGGGTTACGTAGCTGTGGGCGCCCGGGCACCCGAGCGAAGCCGCCATACGTGTCATGGTATCCTCTACACGATAGGTTTCCGCACCGCTTTGCAGCATGATTTTACCGGCCAGCAGGCAGAGGTCTATGATCTCATAGGTAGAGCTGGGGCTTGTGGTTGCGCTTGTGTTGAAGCTGCTTTGGTTGCTGTCACTGCCTGTGCTTTCCAACTTCTTTCGATCCTCCCCTTGAATGTTATATATCCGATTGTCGCCGCTGAGGTTAAAAAGATCAACCCTAAACTTTTGCTTACTTATAATGTCCGCCAATCTTGCCGGCCCGGTCCTTGATCTGTCCGGCACCCGTAAAGGAAACGGCCCGCCCGATAATCGTATCTCCATATTTATTCTTCAAACCGTCGGTAGCCCGCTCCAGCTCGCGGTAGCGGGGGCGGGATTCGAACAGGGTCAGCTGGTATTGGTTCTCGTCGGACAGATTGGAGAGGCTCAGGTGGACCCGGCGCACGGGCTGTCCGTCCCAGTGTAAGCGAAAAAGAGAGACCGCCGCCTCATACACCAGATTGGTGGCATTGGTAGGATCACTCATGGTGGACTGTCTGGAGAATCCGGTCGGCCTGTCGAAGCTGGCTCCCTGGCAGCCGACGGACAGGACCGCCCCATTGACCATCAGGCTGCGGCAGCGCCGGCAGACCATCTCAGCCAGCTCCAGCAGGATCGTCCTGATCTCCGCCATTGTCCGGTAATCGCGGGGGAGCGTCATCTGGTGGCCGACGCTTTTGGGGGCGGTCTCGTGGGTAGACGGTTGCACCGGGCTGTCGTCTATGCCGTTGGCGATGCGCCAATAGAGCTCAGCGTCAATGTCGCAGTTCTTGCGGAACTTCTCCCGCATATGCCATTTCAGCTCAGCCAAAGGCAAGCGGGCTAGATGGCCGATGGTAGTTAAGCCCATGCTGTGAAAATGGGCGGACATGCGGCGGCCGACCATAAACAACTGGCTGATGGGCTGCGGCCAGAGCAGGCACGGTAGCTGTTCCCGGGTAAGGGTGAACAGGCCATCGCTGTTCTTCTTGGCCCACAGATCACAGGCCATCTTGGCTGTGACCTTGGTGTAGCCAATGCCGACACGGGTATAGACGCCGGTCTCTGTGCGAATCTGCTGCTGGATCGCCGAAGCGATTTGCCGGGGGCTGCCGAATAGGGACAAGCTGCCGGTGATGTCAATGAACTGTTCATCAATGGAATAAGGCTCCACCAGATCGCTGAAGGTGCGCAGAATATCGGTGATCTGGGCAGAGACGTCGATATAATGCTGCATGCGCGGCCTGACTACCACCAGCTCGGGACATTTGCCCAGCGCTTCGCGCAAGGTCTCGGCCGTAGTGATGCCGGAGTCTTTGGCTATAGGGCAGGCAGCCAGAACAATGCCGCTCCGCCGTGCCGGATCACCGGCAACCACAAGCGGCTTATTGCTGTACTCGGGATTGGCCGCCTTCTCGACAGAGGCATAGAAGCTTTGGCAATCAGACAGCATAATGATGCGTTCTTTATTCATGAGACACTCTCCAGTGTTTGGGTTTGCGTGAAGGGAATTTTCTTTATTATAATACGAACATATGATCGTGTATATGCATAGTTATTTCCACCAAGGAATCAGTCTTTCAGGGTGAGCAGACCTGTGGCGACACCGCCGGCTGCGATGGTGAAAAGCGAATGCAGGAAGGTTTCTCTGGAGATCAGCAAGCCTCCGGCCCCGATAATCAGGAAATCGGTCATGAAAATAATGAGGCCTACATTAAGGGGGAAATAGCGGGTGATGTATTGTGCGAGTAAATCGGTTCCGCCGGTGCTGGCTTTGAAACGGAGCATCAGTCCCAGGCCGCTGCCCATCAGAAAACCGCCGATAATGGCGCTTGAGACCGGGCCGAGCTCAAAATAATACAGGAAGTGATATTGCAGCGGACTCAGCAGTTCAATGAGGATGGAGGAGGACAGAAGACCGAGCAGACTGCTTGCAAAAAGCTCCCGGTTCTTCAGCCAGGCAAGCAGAAACACAGGAACGCTGCAGATAACAATGGCCAGTCCGATTTTGAGCCCCGATAAATAATTAATAATCAGGGCGATTCCGATAATTCCGCCATCCAGAATTTTATAAGGTACGAGATAAAAATTAGTCCCTGCGGCAATCAGCAGACTGCCCATCAAGATGACCATGAATTTTGACCAGAACCGCATATTCAACATCTCCTAATAAGGCATGTCTTATGAATATGCTTTATCATGGAAAAAAATTGCTTCTCATCAAAAAAATCCTGCTTGGCGCAGGATAGAGACAAAGGGTTCAGGCGTGAACGAGCTCCGGCTGTCTGATCTGAACGGGAAGGGGGGGCAGCCAGCCCTTGTGTTTGTTTATTTTGAGCAGAGCAAGCCCCGAGGCTGCCAAAGCCGCGTGTATTTTCATGAATAAAGCCGTAAGGTCTGCCCGGATGGACATGTTCATAAGCTGGCTGGATTCTGCCAGGCTCATTGAGATTACGCCGGAAAGTGCGGCCGCAATTTCAAGATCGGAGAGGCGGGCACCGGAGGGAATCTCCGCAGGTTTCACAGAAAGACGGTCAGGCAGCGGAGGGAAAGGCGGAATCCCTTCCGCCCTAAGGAGTTTGTCACAGTCCTTGATTCCGCGCTGGGTCTGATCCATCAGGTCATCAATTAAGTGCTTCAGTTCCTGATCCGCAGCATGATAATGAAAAGCCTGCAGCGTGGACAGGGTGATTTGGGCTTTGGCGGCAAATTGCCATGCTGTGAAGGTTGGGCCAGTATGCATCGCTTCGTCTTTGGGGTTGCTGCTTGGAATAACCATATGGGAACAGCTCCTTTAGGATGGATGAAGTAAGAATGTGAAATTAGCTTGTCCGGCGGGGCTTGTTTTATGCGGGTCCTTGGCCCGGAAATTCGGCTTCCCGAAGTTAACGGGAATATTGCTTGCGGAAGCGCAGCGGAGAGGTACCGATTCTGCGGGCAAAACGCCGTGAGAAATAAGCGGTGCTCTCAAAGCCGGTACGCTCGGCAACAGCGGAGATCGGGATCTCCGTCTTGAGCAGGAGCAGCTTGGCCTGCTCCAGCCGGTAATCGGTCAGATATTCCATCGGTGTCAGACCATATACCCGCTTCATGCAGCGGGCGAGGTAGTTGTAGTGAAAGTGCAGCGCGTCCGCAAGCGAAGCATTCGTCAGCGGCTCCGCATAATGATTCCGGAGATAGGCCTCGGTCTTCTCGGCGATATCCATGGCTTGGCTGCCGGTGGAATCATGCTGGGCCAGGTCCATCATCCGCAGCATTTCTTCAAAGATCCGCTGCTGCTGCCACACGGCACTGGAACGCCGTCCTGCGGACAGCTGCAGCAGCAGCTCCGCCTGGCCGCTGCGCTCGAAAGGAGCCGGCAGAGGACCGAATTGCGGGATACGGATCGTGTACGGATGAATCAGGAAATCCCGGAAATGCGCTTCGCGGTTCATATAGACCGGATCTCCTTCCGCGAGCGTCCAGGAACCGACAGTATGGAAATGTATCCAGATGAAAGAGGTCACCTCTTCACAAGGTTTCACAGCATAATGATAACGGTCCGGAAGCAGCAGCAGCGTGTGGCCGGCCGGAACGTCCCATTGTCTGCTGCCTTCGCCGAGGAACAGGCATCCCTGTTCCACAATAATCAGGTCAAATAGACCGATGCTGTTGCGGCTCGGGTGCGAATCGCCGGGTTCATACAGGGTGCGGCTGCATTCCAGAAAATAAGGAAAAGGCGGGGCAGCCAGATGGATAAAGCCAGGTGGAAATGTCATTTGATCCTCCTTTTAAAACCCGGTGCCGAACGCCGGGCTTTCTCTTGTTTATGAGTGTGAAATAGTACAAAAACTAAGTTGTGTATGCTGCTGTTTTTACTTTATTGTACCGTCTATAATTACAAATAGCGAGTAGGAAACAAGTAGAAAGGGAGAGCGCGATGAGCAGAACTACGCAGGTTCAAAACGTTACAATAAATCCTAAGGTCAGCATTCAGGACGATTTCTGGGGCCGGTATATCCGGCTGGTACAGGAGGTTGTGATTCCCTATCAATATGAGGCGCTTCATGACAGGGTGCCGGAGGCGGAGCCGAGCCACGCCATTGCCAACTTTGAGATTGCGGCAGGCCGGAGAGAAGGGGGGTTCCACGGTTTTGTGTTTCAGGACAGTGATGTCGCCAAGTGGCTGGAAGCGGTAGGCTACGCGCTGGCTATTCAGCGGGATGCGGAGCTGGAACGGCAGGCGGATGCGGTGATCGACCTGGTCGGCGAGGCCCAGCAGCAGGATGGGTATTTAAATACCTATTTCACTATAAAAGAACCAGGGAAGCGCTGGACCAACCTGAACGACTGCCATGAGCTGTACTGTGCGGGGCATTTTATTGAAGCGGCTGTGGCATACTATGAAGCCACCGGCAAGCCGAAGCTGCTGGATATTATGCGCCGGATGGTCGATCATATCGCTTCCGTCTTTGGGCCGGAAGAAGGCAAGCTGAAGGGATACGACGGGCACCAGGAAATCGAATTGGCACTGGTGAAGCTGTACCGTCTGACAGGAGAAGAGAAATATTTGCAGCTGGCCGGCTTTTTTATCGACCAGCGCGGGCAGCAGCCGCATTTCCTGCAAGAAGAGTGGGAAAAGCGCGGGAAAACCAACTTTTGGACGGGCAAGACGGATTCCTTGGATCTTAGCTACAATCAGTCCCATGTACCGGTAAGAGAGCAGAACGAAGCAACCGGGCATGCTGTACGGGCGGTATATATGTATACTGCAATGGCCGACCTTGCCGCGCTTACCGGAGATGAGACGCTACGCAAAGCCTGCGAACGGCTATGGAACAATATCGAGAAGAAGCAGCTTTATATCACCGGCGGCATTGGTTCCACCCATCACGGAGAAGCCTTTACCTTCGATTATGATCTTCCGAACGATACGGTTTATGCGGAGACCTGCGCTTCCATCGGCCTGATTTTTTTCGCCCAGCGGATGTTACGTCTGACACCGGATGCCCGGTATGCCGAGGTGATGGAACGGGCGCTTTACAACAATGTGCTTGGTTCCATGGCACAGGACGGCAAACACTATTTCTATGTGAATCCTCTGGAGGTCTGGCCGCAGGCCTGCAGCTGCAATCCCGGCAAACATCATGTCAAAGCTGAGCGGCAGGGCTGGTTCGGCTGCGCCTGCTGTCCGCCCAATGTGGCCCGCCTGCTGACTTCGCTGAACCAGTATGTATATACGGTGCACGGCGACACACTTTATACGAATCTGTACATCGGCAGTGAGCTGAGCACGAAGCTGGGCGGTGCGGAGGTAAGCATCAAGCAAAAAAGCAGCTATCCGTGGGAAGGCCATATTAGCCTGGAGGTGAATCCGGCCCCGGGTGCAGCAGCGGAGTTCGGGGTGGCCCTGCGTATTCCGGCGTGGAGCACCGGGATGGAGATTACCGTGAACGGCAAGGCAGTGGCGATGGATGAAGAGATCGAGCAGGGCTACCGGATAATCCGGAGAGCATGGCAGGCGGGAGATGTGATTGAAATACGGCTGCCGATGGAGGCACATCTTGTATTCGCCCATCCGCAGCTGCGGGAGGATGCCCACAAAGCTGCTATTCAGCGTGGACCGCTGGTATATTGTCTGGAAGGCGTCGACAACGGCGAGCCGCTCAGCTCAATTTCACTGTCTGCAGACAGCGGATTCAGCGAAAGGTTCGAGGAGACGCTGCTTGGCGGGGCGGTTGTGGTCGAGACTTCCGGGCTGCGGGTGAACCCGTCAGGCTGGAACGGAGGGCTGTATGGCAGGACCAAGGCACCTGTGGAGCCAGTCCCAGTCAAGGCGGTCCCTTATTACCTCTGGGGCAACCGCGGCAGCGGAGAGATGAAGGTATGGATCGCCGAAGGCCGGTCCTAACTCTTTGGTAGCGACGCCATATTATAGAAGACAGATTAAGGATCTTAAACTATAAGCTGCTTCCGGGACTTTACCGGAGGCAGCTTATTTAGTCTTAATTACGGTCGATTTGAGTATATAATGGCGACTCTTTTCCAGGAACTGCTGGAAGTCCACGATCTGAAGGCGAAACGGGTTCGGCTGGTGCAATTATTCGCAGCACTCATGACATACGTGCTTTTAAAGTGGATATATGATCATTCAAAACCATACGTAATCGCTTGTAAATCAATACCTCTCATTCGATTTCACGAACAACTTTGATGTGAAATGATTGAAGTTGGTTGTAAACAGTGTTATTCTGTCAACGGTAAACTCAAAACCTATGCTCTTCAATACATCTAATAATAGTCACAAATTTAGTTATAAAGAAAGGTAATATTATGATAAAAGCTGATAACTTATCCTTCTCATTTCCGCAAAAAGAACTATATAAAAACATTTCATTTACGCTTGAAGAGGCACAACATTGCGCTTTTATAGGAACAAGTGGCAGTGGGAAAAGTACACTGATCGATATACTGATGGATCCAGAAAGATATTTGTTTGATGGCTTGTTAGAGATTGACCCGACTTGCAAAATTGGGTATGTAAGTCAGTTCTCACAACCAGACAAAACTAAAGAAACAACTGTTTTTGAATATATAGGAGAAGAATTTATTAAGATTCAAAGTGAAATTCAATTGATTTGCACTGAAATGGAAACATCATCGGATATTGATCCGTTACTAGAAAAGTATCAATTAGCTTTAGACGCATTTGATGCAATGGGTGGGGATGATTTTGAAAGCAATATTAATAAGAAACTAAATCTAGCAAACCTCATGAAGCGAAAAGATCTTAGGGTAGCCGACCTTAGTGGTGGGGAATTCAAACTTATTCAAGTGATAAAGGAAATGCTTGAGTGTCCAGACATAATGATTATGGACGAACCGGATGTATTTTTAGACTTTGAAAACCTAAATGCGCTTAAAAATCTTATTAATTCTCATAAAGGAATACTGCTAGTGGTTACGCACAACCGATATCTATTGAATCATTGTTTTAACAAAATTATGCACCTTGAAAACATGGAGATCCAAGAGTTTGATGGACGATATATTGATTATAACTTCTCATTACTTCAAACTAAAATTGAGTTACAAGAACTCACAATCGCAGAGGATGAAGAAATTGAGAGAAATGAGAACATCATCAATAATCTTAGAGCTATCGCAACTTATAATTCAGAAGCATCTAGAGGGAAAGCTTTAAAAGCCAGAGTTAAATTTCAAGAAAGATTGGAAGCTCGTAGAATTAAAGCGCCGTTTGTAGATATTAAGCAACCGAATATCAGTTTTGGAATTGATAATGAAATTGAAGAAGACACCATTGTTTTAAATGTCAATAATTATAGTGTTGCCTTTGATGAGTTGCTTTTGGAAAATGTTAACTTTGAGATAAAATCTACTGATAAAGTAGCCCTTATCGGTCCAAATGGTACCGGAAAAACGACTTTACTCCGAGAAATCTTTAAAAATAATCATGATTCAATTGAAATAAATGCTGATGTTAAGGTGGCTTATTTATCTCAGCTTCAAGGCGAAATGCTGAAGGATTCTAATACAATACTAGAGGAATTCATCGATGCTGGGTTTAAAACTTATGAAGAAATTAGATCATATATTTCAGACTATGGCTTTGAAGGAGAAATCGTTAATCAAAAGATAGAATCTTTATCTGGTGGAGAAAAAAATATGCTTCAATTGGCTAAAGTTTGTGCAAGTAAAGCAAACGTATTGCTTCTTGATGAACCGACAAGTCACTTAGACACCTATTCACAAATAGCACTGGAAAAAGCCATTGAAGACTATAAAGGTGCGATTCTTATGATTTCGCATGATTTCTATTCTGTGGTAAATGGTATGGATTATGTTTTAATCATTGACGATAAGACGATTAGAAAGATGAATATACGAAAATTTAAAAAGATGATTTATGCTAGTCATTTTGATAGAGACTATTTAGAAATTGAACAAAAGAAAAAGTCAGTTGAAACGAAAATAGAATTGGCTTTAAAAGATACTGATTTTGTCCTTGCAAAAGTATTGCTTGATGAGCTAGAAGAGCTGATTAAGTTGCTCTAAATCAGTTATCAAAAAAATAATCATTTCCTACCTTGATTGCGCCGGTGCCAGTCAACGGGTGGAGAGATCCCACTAGCTCCGGCCCTGACACCTCCGCACAATGAGGGATAACACCTACGCCTTGTGCTCATAAAATCAGATAACAAAAACCCCGTCTCTCCGCTGTAATCAGCGGAGCACGGGGTTTTTGCTTGGTGGTTTAACCTAATTCCACAACGACCTGATGCACGGCACCGTCGCCCACAGGAGCGATAATGTTGCCTTCAACGGCCGTGCCATCCAGGGTCAGGCGGGCCACACCTTTGGACACATGGTTCGGGTTCTTGATCTGGATCACATACGTATCTCCACGGAAGACACGGGTGATTTCGAAGCTGTCCCACTCGGCAGGGATACAAGGGTCTACTTTCAGACCGTTAAAGTCTGCCTGAATGCCGAGAATGGACTGGGTAATCGCCACATAGTTCCAGGCAGCGGTACCGGTGAGCCAGGAGTTTTTGGCTTCGCCGTGACGGACGGCGTCTTTACCTGCGATCATTTGCGAGTACACATAAGGCTCCATACGGTGCACTTCGCTGATATCCTCCAGGTAGGCTGGAGCAATCTTTTTATAAATATCAAAAGCTCTGTTACCGTTGCCCAGCACCGTCTCCGCGATCATGATCCACGGGTTGTTATGGCAGAAAATACCGGCATTCTCTTTGTAGCCCGGAGGGTACGTGGAGATTTCGCCCAAGTTCAGATAGTACTTGGAGTAAGGCGGCTGCTGCAGCACGATGCCGTATTCGGTATCCAGATGTTCTTCAACCGAGCTTAGCGCCTTCGCGGCTTGACCGTCTTCCACGCCGATACCGGCCATCACGCAGATCCCTTGCGGCTCGATGAAGATCTTGCCTTCTTCATTCTCCTTGCTGCCGATCTTGTCGCCATAGTGATCGTAGGCGCGCAGGAACCAGTCGCCGTCGAAGCCGTGGGTCAACGTGATCTCACGCATGTTGTCGATCTTCGCTACAGCATCTGCAGCCACATCGTCCAGCCCGCGCATCCGGCAGATTTCCGCATAATCCGGCCCTACGAAAACAAACAATCCGGCGATGAAGACGGATTCCGCTACACGGCCTTCGATGTTCGCCGTAGTCTGGAACGATTCACCAGGTTCGGTAGAGAAGCAGTTCAGATTGAGGCAGTCATTCCAGTCCGCGCGGCCGATCAGCGGCAGACCATGCGGTCCGAGGTTGTTCGTTACATGCTCGAAGGAGCGTTTCAAGTGCTCGAACAAGGTCGCTGTATTATCCGGGTTGCTGTCAAAAGGAACCTGCTCATCCAGGATCGAAGTATCGCCAGTCTCCTTAATGTAAGCGGCCGTACCGAGGATCAGCCAGAGCGGATCATCGTTGAAGCCGGTGCCGACTTCGTTGTTTCCTTTTTTGGTGAGCGGCTGATATTGGTGATAAGCGCTGCCGTCTTCAAACTGTGTCGCGGCGATATCGAGAATACGCTCTTTGGCACGTTCAGGAATTTGATGCACGAAGCCGAGCAAATCCTGGTTGGAATCGCGGAAGCCCATACCGCGGCCGATTCCGGATTCAAAATAAGAAGCGGAACGGGACATGTTGAAGGTAACCATACATTGATACGGGTTCCAGATGTTAACCATGCGGTTCAGGTTGTCGTCGCCGCTTTGAATCTGATATTTGGACAGCAGGTTATCCCAGTATGCCGCCAGATCCGCAAGGGCCGCATCTACTTGGGCATCGGTAGCGAACTGCTCCATAACGGCCAGTGCCGGTTTCTTGTTGATGACATTCAGAGCTTCCCATTTCTCATCTTCCGGATTCTCGATATAGCCTAGCACGAAGATGAAGCTTTGTTCCTCGCCCGGTGCAAGGGTAATGTTCAGCGCGTGCGATCCGATAGGGGACCAGCCGCTGGCTACAGAATTGGTGGCTTCTCCGGCAGCTACGGCCTGCGGGTTGTCCAGACCATTGTACATGCCGACAAAAGCTTCACGGTCCGTATCAAAGCCGTCAATCGGCTTGTTCACGGAGTAGAACGCGTAGTGGTTTCTGCGCTCGCGGTATTCGGTTTTGTGATAAATTACGGAATCCTTCACTTCAACCTCACCGGTGCTGAGATTGCGCTGGAAGTTGGTCATATCATCCTGGGCATTCCACAGACAGAATTCGGCAAAAGAGAACAGCTTCACGGACTTCTCCGCAGAACCTGTATTTTTCACCACCAGACGGTGCACTTCGGCATTGTGGCCGAGCGGAATAAACGCCAATTGATTCACAGAGATACCGTTGCGCTCACTGGTAATGGAGGTATACCCCAGACCGTGACGGCATTCATAGGAATCCAGATCGCGTTTCACCGGCATCCAGCCAGGGGTCCAGAAATCGCCGTTGTCATACAGATAGTAGTAGCGGCCGCCTGTGTCGAGCGGGATATTATTATAACGGTAGCGGGTCAATCTTCTGAGACGGGCGTCTCTGTAGAAAGTGTAACCGCCGGCAGTATTGGAGATCAGGCCGAAAAATTGCTCATTGCCCAAATAGTTGATCCAAGGATAAGGTGTCTTGGGGGTGTTGATTACATATTCTTTACGGTTGTCGTCAAAGGTTCCGAATTTCATAAGAGAAAACTCTCCTTTCGATTGTGAACGCGCGTTTATTGAAGCGGGAAAAAAGTCCCTCGGGGGAAAGGGAGATTTCAAAAAACTATAGATCAGTGCGGTACAAGCTGCTGTAAAGCTTACTTCTTAGGCGGCTGGCAGGAATCCCGCTCAATCAGCCGGGCCGGAAAACTGATCGTGCTGAAGGTCGGATGCTGCGCATCGCACAGCTCGATGACTTTCTCAACGGCAGCCTTGGACATTTCATAGATAGGCAGACGTACGGACGTCAGCTTGGGCTGAATACGCGAGGCCAGCTGGATATCATCGAATCCGGCGATAGAGATATCTTCGGGAACGGAGATTCCATGTGCAGAGAACGCTTCCATGACCGATATAGCCATATCATCATTGGAAGAAAAGAAGGCGGTAGGCAAGGCAGTGCCTGACTCCAGCAGCTTGGTGACCTCTTCATAGGCGGTTTCCTTCAGGAAATCCCCTTTCAGAATGAATTGCTGCTGCAAAGGAAGTCCATGCCGCTTCAGTGTATCCTCATAAGCCATGTAACGCTCCCGTCCGGAATACGTATTCATCTGCCCGCAGATGATACCAATCTCCTTATGGCCCAGGCCGATCAAATACTCAATCGCTTCCGTCGTGCCTTCATAATCCTTGGAATTCACGATAGCCAGATGGTTGCGGTCCAGGTGCTCCGTCATAATCTCCGAAATGTCGTAATCAATCAGCACGAGCGGGGATTCCAGTCCAACCATCTCCCGGACGATATCGATATCCTTCTGTGTGCCGACGATGATGCCGCCGTCAATCCGCTTTTGCAGGAAAGCCTGCTTGACCTTCAGGAAATCGTCGGGAGAGTAGACCGTATGAATCAGGACATAACACCCGCGGACGTTCGCTGTGTCTACTACGGCATCCACGAACGGGGCGAAATAGTTATTCTGATAGATCCGGGTCGTGTTCTCCTTCTCATTCATGCTGATTGCGAACAGCCCGATGGTATCGGTCTTCTTGCCGGCGAGCGCCCGCGCAAAGCTGTTCGGCTCATATTGATGCTGCTCAATAATCTTCAGCACCTTGAGCCGGGTCTCTTCAGGGACATTTGCGTAATTGTTGATCACCCGGGATACCGTGCTTCGCGAAACCCCGGCTAACTTAGCAATATCTTCGCTGCGCATGGTGTACCCCCCTTTAATCGTAAACGCGCGTTTATGAGCTTATTGTAGAATAGATGGAGCCAGAAATCAATTTTTTTTATTCTGTTATATAATAGACCGTAATTCTGCTGCAAGAAGGAGGGGGTCTTATCTTTTATTCGCTCAAAAACCGCTTGATCGCTTTTTTCGTGGTGCTGCTTTTGCTGTCGTTCGGGACGATGTCATGGCTGCTCTTTAACCAGTCCCGCTCCATTATCCGCTCCTATATTGAGTCTTCGGCATTGGAGAAAATGGACGAATACGGCTCCTTTATCCATATGGCCTTGCTGCAAAGCTATGACTTGTCGTCCCTGATCTTCAACAGCGATGTAACGAAGAAATGGGATGCGGTGCTGTCCGATCCGGACTCCACCGACGGACAGAAAATGCTGTCCAATATCACGCTGAGCAAGCTGCTGACCCAGACCACCAATAACTATACAAGTGTCTCCTCCGTCTCTATTTATCGGGAAGAGGGGATGAGGATCAGCGCAGATAACCAGGTGGTAAAAGATGCCTCTTATAAGCAGGAGGACTGGTACAGGAATTTTATCCGGCATAGCAATCACTGGGTCCCCGCGCATGAGGATCAGGCTGAGATCAGGGGAGCGAAACCCTATGAGGTGGTCAGCCTGCTGCTGCCGATTGGTATTTTTGAGCCGTCTCTGGCCCGGAATGTGATGAAGGTCAATGTCAAAGCCGAGTTCCTGCTGGAGCCGCTGAATCGTATACACCTTGGTGAAAGCGGTACCATTTTCTTGTTGGATCAGCAGGGGCACCCGATTCTGTCACAGGAGGAATATCAGGCTTATCCGGGTGCCGCCAGGGAAGTCCAGTCGATCCTTGCCCATAAGGCGATGCAGGGGGTTGATTATCTCAAGGACGCGCAGGGGGCCAGTCACATACTTGTCTACAAAAAGCTGCCCATCACGGGTTGGATGCTCGTGGGCTTTGTCTCGGAACAGGATCTTTATGCGAAGCTCTTCAAGCTGCGCAGCACGATCATCGGTTTTGCTACCGTACTGCTCATTGCCGCGCTGCTGCTAGCCTACTGGATTTCATCGGGTGTGACGAAACCCCTCTCCCGGCTGGTATCGGCGATGCGCCATGTGCAGAAAGGGGATTTCGTCCAGGCGGAACGCCTGACCCCGCAGGGGCGCAGGGTACGCAGCGAAGTCGATTATGCCACGGATACGTTCCACACTATGGTGAAGCAGCTGCGCCATCATATCCAAACCGAATTTGAGCAAAAGCTCCTGCGACAGCAGGCCGAATACAAAGCGCTGCTGATGCAGATCCATCCCCATTTTCTGTTCAACACCTTGGAGCTGATGAGCAGCCTGGCAATCCAGCAGCGGACCGAAGAGACGGTCACGGTGATTGATTCCCTGGGCAAAATGCTGCGCTTCTCGCTGCGGATCAGCGAGGATCTGATCCCGCTCCGCGAGGAGCTGAAATATGTACGTTATTATGTGTCTATCCTGGAGGTCCGTTTCGGCGCGGGGCTGCAGCTGCGGATCGAGGAGGAGGGGGAGCTGGAGGATCTGGAAATCGTCAAATTCCTGCTCCAGCCCCTGATCGAGAACGCCGTGAAGTACAGCTTTATCCGGCAATCCGAGGCAAGGGTGACGGTCATGGTGCGGCAGGAGCAGGGCCGGGTCTGTCTATCGGTTGCCGACAACGGAATCGGCATGGCACCGGAGCTGGTCCGGGAGCTGGAAGCCAGCTCCGTGTACCAGCAGCTGGACCAGATCCTGGTCAGCAAATCACGCCAGATCGGGCTGCGCAATGTGCTGGCCCGTTGCCGGCTGTACTACGGGGAGTTATTTGTGTTTAAGGTGGCATCGCAACCGGAGCGGGGTACCTACATCGAATTAAGTCTGCCCGTTCAGAGGAGGAATGAGCATGTATCGCGTATTGATCGTGGATGATGAACCGGAGATCCGCCAGGGCTTGCGTCTAAAAGCCGATTGGGAGGCGCTTAAGATGACTGTTGTCGGTGAAGCGGGTCATGGAACGGAAGCGCTGGAGCGGCTTCAGCAGGAGGTTGTCGATATCGTAATTACAGATATGGACATGCCGGTGATGAACGGTGTGTCCTTTCTGGAGGATGGACACAGGCTGTATCCGCAGCTGAAGATGATCGTTATCACCGGCTACGAGGATTTCGGCTATGCCCGGGCTGCGGTGCGTAATCAGGCCCGCGATTACCTGCTGAAGCCGGTCGCGGGGGATGAGTTAATGGCCGTACTGCACAGGGTGAAGCAGGAACTGGACGAGGAGCGCAGCGGCCAGGACAGGCGGGCTCTGACCGAGTGGCGGCTCTCCCAATACTACCGGGAGATGAAGGAGCATTTTCTGGTTCAGCTAGTAAAAGGGGAAGCAGAGAACAGTGGCGGTTATCAAGAGCGGGCCAGGCTTTTTGAGCTGGAGACATGGGAGCACTGTGGCGTTCGTTTCATCACCGCAGGGCTGCGCGAATGGGCAGCCGGGTGCAGCCGGGAGGGGCGTACGCCGGACAAGCTGCGTCTGGCGTTTGAGCTGATGGGCAGGGAATTTGCCGCCGGGCATGCCGAAGTCTGCGAGGTTTTCCGTGATCCCGGCTACCCCGCCTTGATTCACTACATCGTACGGGATGAAGCTGTGGATGCCGCCCGATTGGCGGCGGAATTGGCGGCCTGCATCACCGGACATTTGGGCGTGGAGCCTGCCCTCGGCTGCAGCGGCCGGGTGGAGGGTTTTGAACAATGGAAAGAAGGTTTTATGTCTGCACTGCTGGCCTGGAATCTGGCCGAAAGAATTGCCGGGGACCCGGGAGAAGAGCATCCTGAGGCAGACAACCTGCTCACCGAGGAGAGAAGCCGCGTTCTTCGCGGGGAACTGGTTCAAGGGCGGCTGGACAGCTTCGGGCTTGCGGTTCACCGGGAACTGGAGCTGGCTTTTGTGAAGTCGCAGTCCGCTTTTGTGAAGCTGATCTTTCAGCTCAATCTGCTGATCGATACGACCTTGGGCGGCTCCCCGGAAGGACGGGAAAGAGCGCAGCAGCTATGGCTGCGCCCTGAAATGGTTCGCCGGCTGGACAACGTCGACAAAGCGCTGCGGTTCCTGCTGGAGTTGGCCGGGCAGGCCTCCAGGGGTCAGGCCGCCGGGGATGCCGACGACTCGGCGGTCGCCAAGGCCAAGCAATATATCGCCGGAAATTACATGTATGATCTCCATCTGACACAACTGGCCAAGCGGTTCAATTACAATGTCTCCTACTTCTCGGAGCTGTTCAAAACAAAGGTTGGCACAAGTTTTATTGCCTATTTGACCGAGACCCGGATGGCCCAGGCCGTTCATTTGCTGGAGAATACCACACTTGGCCTGGCGGATATTGCCGAATTGAGCGGATTCTCAAGCGCCAGCTATTTCAGCTCCACCTTCAAAAAAAGGTTCGGGCAGTCACCCTCCGACTACCGCCTCCGCCAGCCACCCGAAAAATTTGATAACACAGAGCCGAAGAAATAGCATTCAAGCCGGCCGTGAACCTTTCTATAATGAGCCTATATCCAATCCAAGCAAAGGAGAAGGCGCATATGAAAATGGCTCACAGATCGGCTTTCAGGCACGGCGGCGGCACGGCTTACCTGTTCCTGCTTCCCTGGCTGATCGGCTTTTTCGGCTTAACCCTGGGCCCCATGCTGGGTTCCCTGTATCTGTCCTTGACCAAATATAATTTGCTGAACGCCCCACGGTGGCTGGGCCTCGCCAACTACAGGCAGATTTTTACGGCCGATGATTATTTCTACCGTTCCCTGGCGGTGACGTTCAAGTATGTGCTGTTCTCGGTGCCGCTCAAAATGATCTTTGCCCTGCTGGTCGCATTGGCTCTGAACAAAGGCATCCGGCTGCTGGGTATCTACCGGACGGTCTATTACATTCCCTCCTTACTGGGGGGGAGTGTGGCCATCGCCATTGTCTGGCGGCAGATCTTTGCCGGCGACGGGCTGGTGAACCATTTCCTCGGCCTATTCGGAATTGAAGGACCGGCCTGGATATCCCATCCGAGCTACATTCTCTCCACGATTGTCACCTTGTCCGTCTGGCAGTTTGGCTCCGCGATGGTCATCTTTCTGGCCGGGATCAAGCAGATTCCCGCCGATCTGTATGAAGCGTCCCAGGTGGATGGGGCGAACAAGCTGCGGCAGTTCTTCAAGATTACCCTGCCGATGTTGTCCCCGGTTATTTTTTTTAACCTGGTCATGGGCATTATCAATTCGTTCCAGGTGTTCACCCCGGGGTATGTGATTGGCGACGGCCGCGGCGGTCCGGTCAACTCCACGCTGTTCTATACGCTGTACCTCTATCTGAAAGGGTTCTCATTCTTCGACATGGGCTATGCGGCAGCGTTGGCCTGGATCATGCTGATTATCATTGGCGGTTTCACATCGATCGTGTTTGTGACCTCGAAATTCTGGGTCTTCTACGGTGACGGAAGGGAGGGGAAGTGACGGATGGCGAACCGGCCCAACCTCTTCAAGGCAGGCAAACACCTGCTAATTATCGCCTGCGGCCTGCTGATGCTTTATCCAGTGATGTGGCTGCTGGCCAGCTCTTTTAAGCCCAATAATCTGATCTTCGCAAGCTCCGGGCTGTGGCCCAAGACCTTTACCCTGGACAATTATGTGAATGGGTGGAAGGGGCTGCAGGGCATTACTTTCAGCCGTTTTTTTCTGAATTCCGCTGTGATCTCCGTGCTGTCGGTAATTGGCAATATCCTGACCTGCTCGCTGGCCGCCTACGCATTTGCCCGGCTGGAATTCCGCTTCAAAAGTGTGCTGTTTGCCTGCATGCTCGTGACGATTATGCTGCCTTACCACGTGCTCCTGATCCCGCAATATATTATTTTCAGCAAGCTGGACTGGATCAACACGTATTTGCCGCTGATTGTGCCCAAGTGGCTGGCGCATGACTCCTTTTTCATTCTGCTGATGATCCAGTTCATCCGCGGCATCCCGCGCGAGCTGGATGAGAGTGCGACCATTGACGGCTGCGGCTCCGGCCAGCTCTACTTCCGCATTATCATTCCGTTGCTGGTTCCGGCGCTGATCACGACAGCGATCTTCACGTTTATCTGGACATGGGATGATTTCTTCAGCCAGATGATCTATTTGAGCGAGATCAAGCTGTTTACGGTGCAGCTCGGCATCCGTTCGTTGTATGACCCTTCCGGCGATTCCGACTGGGGAGCTCTGCTGGCGATGTCGGTACTTTCACTGGTGCCGATTATGACCATCTTTCTGCTGTTTCAGAAGCATTTTCTCGAAGGAATTGCGACCACAGGCCTGAAATGAGACCT
The DNA here is from genome assembly GCF_014644435.1 of Paenibacillus albidus. Classification (GTDB taxonomy): domain Bacteria; phylum Bacillota; class Bacilli; order Paenibacillales; family Paenibacillaceae; genus Paenibacillus_AQ; species Paenibacillus_AQ albidus. Next base: position 315,839 of record NZ_BMKR01000005.1, read on the forward strand.
GCAAGCGATTACACCATATCATGGGAGGTTAGTCTGAATGAGAAGACATTTAGGGGTAGGCATGATGGCTTTGCTGCTGGCTGGAACGACCGCATGCTCCGGCGGGAGCGGAAATAAGGAGAATGCAGGGGCAGCGGGCGGCGGTCCGGAAACATCCGTGGATCAGGTTGAGCTGCGCATCATGTGGTGGGGCGACCAGAAACGGGCAGACCGTACCAATGAGGCGCTGCGCAAATTTGAGGAGAAACATCCGCACATCAAGGTGATAGGGGAGTTTGCTCCCAGCTCCGGTTACTTTGATAAGCTGAATACCCAGCTGGCCTCGGGGACGGCGCCCGATGTGTTTTTTCTCGGCGGCAATGTCATAGATTATTCGGAAAAAGGAGTGCTGCTCGATTTGCAGCCTTATGTTGACAAAGAGCTGAAGCTTGCCGATATGGACAAGGCGATGGTGGAATACGGCACACTGGACGGCAAGCTTGTCCATATTTCCGCCGGAGCGAATGCCCGGGGCATGGCCATCAACACGGAATTATTCAAAAAAGCCGGGGTCCCGGTTCCGGCCGATGGCTGGACCTGGGAAGAATACAGCCGGATCAGCCAAGAGATCTCGAAGAAGCTGGGCAAAGGCTATTATGGCACCTACAACTTCACCGTAGAAGGGATGGATATTTACCTGAAGCAAAGAGGCAAGCAGCTCTACGACATGGGGCAAGGTAAGCTGAGCTTTGAAGAGCAGGATGCTGTGGACTGGTTCAATTACTGGAACGACATGTATAAAAAAGGCGGCATTGTAACTCCAGACCTGCAGGTATCCAATCCGCCGGGAGATACCAGCAAATCGCTGCTCGTCACCGGCAAGGTGGCCATGAGCCTGATTCCCTCGAATCAATTCACTGCCCATCAGAACCTGATTCAGGACACCTTGACCATGGTTCAGGTGCCGCGCGGTCCAAAAGGAACAGGGGTTGTTTTTGAATCCAGCCAAGGATTGTCCGGTTATGCGAAGACCGAGCATCCGAAGGAAGTTGCCACACTGATGAATTACTGGGTCAACGATCCCGATGCCGCCCGTATTCTAGGCAGTGACCGCGGCGTTCCCGTTACTTCCAAGATGCGCGAGCTGCTGATGTTGGATGCCTCTGCGCAGGAGCAGATCGTCTATGACTACACCAACCGTGTGTCTGAGGCGACGCTTAAGGAGCCTTTTGCCGTAAGCTACAACCCGCCGAACTTTACGGAATTCTCCAAGCTGGCGGAGACAGCGGTGCAGGAAATAGGGTTTGGTCAAAAAAGCGTGGAGCAGGGGGTAGCGGATTTCTATAACGGCGCGCTGCAAATTTTCGGCAGCACCCCTTAAACGGAGCATAAGGAGATGAGGAAATGGACCATGAACGGCTGATGAGGCTACGGGAGTTATCCCCCGAAGATCGGCTGGGGATGCTGAAGAAACCGTCGGATTACCTTGCACTTGCGGAGTGGAAGTCGTCCGGGGTCAAATTTACCGCCTCTTCGGGCAGGCTGGAAGCCGTTTACTACTCAGCCTTGCACAAGCTTATGGACTGTATAGTGCCCGCTGATTCCGGAGAGGCTCCGGTGCTTCATGAGGGAGGTGTTTACCCGGGCTGCTGGCTGGAGAGCACGGGGACGATCAGTGCCGAACTTTTGTCCCGCTTCCTGCCCGGAGTGGCCGGTTCTACCTTCAGCCTGTTCGCAGAGCATCAGCGGGAGGATGGGCTGCTGCCCTATAAAGTCACACAGGCAGGCCCGGCTTTCCGGCAGATTCAGATGGTCACCCCACTGGCCCGGAGTGTCTGGAATCACTATGAACAGCAGGGGGGCAACCAGGCGTTCCTCCGCCGGATGTACGAAGCAATGGGACGGTTTGACACTTGGCTCTCCCTCCACCGGAATACGCGCGGGAGCGGCTGCGTGGAAGCTTTCTGCACCTTTGACACCGGACATGACCTGTCTCCGCGTTTTTGGCATGTGCCTGATACGGCGCATATGGAGGATGCGGCCCAGTGTGATCCGGATTCGCCGATCCTGCCCTTTCTGGCCCCGGATTTAACAGCCAATGTCTATTGCCAGCGGCTGTATCTGGCGAAGATCGCCGAGGAGCTGGGAGAGGATGGCTGCGTCTGGCTGGCGAAAGCAGCAGCGAGCCGGGCCAGCCTGTTCCAGTCCTGCTTCGATGAAGAGGATCACTTCTTCTATGACCGTGACCGAACCGGCCGCTTTGTGCGTGTACAATCGGATGTGTTGCTGCGCGTGCTGGCCTGTGAAGTAGGGGACCGCGAATTTTTTGATGTTATGCTGAGGCGGTATCTGCTGAATACCCGTAAATTTTTTGCCAAATATCCCTTTACGTCCCTGGCCATGGATGATCCCAGGTTCGACCCCTTCTCCAGTTACAACAGCTGGGGCGGGGCTTCCAACTTCCTGAGTCTAATCCGCGCCCCGCATGCTTTTGAGCATCATGGCCGTTATGTGGAATTGACCTGGGTGATCCAGCCGATCCTCGGGGCGTTGTCCCGGATGAGCCGGTTCGGACAATGCTTGAGTCCATGGACGGGAGAAGAAGGGTATACAGAGACTTATTCCCCGGCTATTCTTTGCCTGTTGGATTATGTGGAACGGCTATGCGGCATTCTGCCTGTGGCTGGCGGGGAGCTCTGGTTCACCGGATTGCTTCCCTATCCCATGGATAACGGAGAGGCAGCAGCGGAGGAGACGGAATATGCGCGGACGGTGGATGGCCATGCGTATGAGCTGCTTACAACACGGGAGAGGGCGGTCATCTGCCGGAACGGTGAGGAGTATCTGAGCTTTCCTTTTGGCGTACGTGTTGTAACGGACCGGGCGGGCAGGTTGCTCAAGCTGATCGGGATGAGCAGCCGGACGATTGAGGGAAGCATCTGGTATGAGGGCAAGCAGATAGCTTTCGCAGTCAAAGGCAATGAACAGCTAGCTTACAACAACGGGGCTATGACCAGCATCAGCGATATAGGTGTCATTGTGCCGGAATACTGCTAGATAGATTGAACCAGAACATTACAGCGGCCGGAAGTCCAAACATTCACCGCAGTTACGACCAAGACCTATACTTTGAAAAAACTCAAGAAAGGGGAATAGGGATGATTAAGAATGTCAGCCTGCAGATCCGGGACCCGTTTGTGCTGCCGGTGAAGCGTGAAGGGCTCTATTATTTATTCGGCAGTACCGACAGCAATATCTGGGGCCGGGGAACAGGATTCGATGTCTATACGGGTACGGATTTGGAACATTGTGAAGGGCCGTTTGCGGCCTTTCGCCCCGGACCGGATTTCTATGCGGAGAAGAACTTCTGGGCGCCGGAGGTATATGAATACAACGGGCGTTATTTCATGTTCGCTACCTTCCGCCGCAAGGACAATGAGCTGCTGGGGACCGCAGTTCTGACGGCAGCACATCCGCTCGGCCCGTTCCTGCCGCATAGTGAAGGTCCGGTAACCCCTGTAGAATGGAGCTCGCTTGACGGGACCCTGTATGTGGATGAACAGCAGCAGCCGTGGATGATATTCTGCCATGAATGGCAGCAGACCGGGGACGGGGAGATCTGCGCCATGCGTCTTTCCGGAGATTTGCGGCAGGCCGCAGACAAGCCGGTTGTTCTGTTCCGGGGTTCGGAAGCACCTTGGACGACACCTTACAGTTCTATCAAATATCAGGGACAGGAGAATTATGTGACGGATGGTCCCTTTCTGTTCCAGGCAGACGATGGCACTCTTTATCTATTGTGGGCGAGCTTCATCCACAATACTTATGCCCTTGGCATCGCACATTCGGAGGGCGGAGGGATTGCGGGGCCGTGGATACACCAGGAACAGCCGCTTTTTCATCAAGACGGTGGACATGGCATGGTCTTCAAGACATTTGAGAACAAGTTTATGCTGGCCGTCCATTCACCCAATCAGACGCCGGACGAACGTCCTTTTTTTCTGGAGTTCATCGAAGAGAAGGGTGAATGGAAGACAGCGGAGTAGAGAAATCAATTGAAAAGAGTTTGTATAAGAAATCGCAAGAGAAAGTGCATTGAATTGCAGAACGCTCATGCGCTATGATTGTCGTTGTAATCATTCTAGTGATAATGATTATCAACGATAAACAGGCAGGAGTGGGGATCAAGATGTATAGATGGGGTAGAAAGATGGCCGGAACGGCGTTAATCCTGGGGATGATGATGGGAATTGTTGCATGCGGTGCCAATAGCCCTTCATCCCCGGAAGCAGCGGGACAAGGCAATGCAGCGAACGCCTTGCCAAGTGCAGCACCGGGGAGTACAGCAAAAAGTGATAAAGAAAGTGCTACCCGTATCGTAACGGACGAGTTCGGTGAGGTGGAAATTCCGGCGCATCCACAGCGTGTAGCAGGTATGTATCTGGAGGATTATCTCACGGCACTGGGGGTTACGCCGGTTGTGCAGTGGTATCATCCGAGCTGGGGCAAGCAGGATTATCTGAATCTTTCGGTCCCGCAATTCGATATCACCGGCAGTCTGGAGGCTTTGCTGGACCAGAATCCCGATCTCATTATCGTGGATGGTGCAGTGGATGCGGCCAAATATGAGCTCTATTCCAAAATTGCTCCAACGTACCGGTTGAAAGAAAACATTCTCCAGGATTCTACCGAAATTCTGAAGGCAGTGGCGGATGTGATGAATATTCCGGACAAAGCGGACTCCGTACTGGCCGAATATGAACAAAAGGCAGCGGACGGAAAAGCGAAGCTGCAGCAGGCCGTCGGGCAAGAGAAGGTGGCGGTATTGCGGCTGAATGTAGCGGATAAATCCATTGCACTTTTTGGTGTCAAGAACAGACTTACCGGATTAATCTACGACCAGTTCGGGCTTGAGCCTATTCCCATGGCCGCCGAGATGACTGAATACCAGTCCGCCCTCTCAGAGGAAGTGGTGCCTGAGCTTGCGGCAGACCATATTATTGTTTTTCCGGCCAATGGAACCTGGGAAGACCCGGAGAATCAGGAAGCCTACAAAACGCTGGAAGGTCCGCTCTGGAAGAACATCCCGGCGATCCAAAACGGCAATGTGTACAAAATGGAACGCTCCCACTGGCAATCGGGCGCCATTACGGCTAACTCCATGAAGCTGGATGATCTGCTCAAATATATGGTGAAATAACAACGAAGCAAACGAAGAACATACGAAGGACACACGAAGGACATACGAAGAACAAATAAAGAAAGCAACTCAACTACGGTTGATTGGCTTTCTTTTTTGTTTTACACTGTAAACAGTGAAAATCATTCTCAATTAGGAGGGGAGCCGGATGAAAGAAGGACCCGGGACAGGACAGCGGGAAATGATATTCTACTCTTTGCTGGATATAGAGCAGGTTAGGCAGCCATCCGGGATCAGAAGCAGTAAAGAGGTCTTCCAGGAATATACCTTAATCGTTATCACGGCAGGTGTAGGCCGGATCATTCTGAATGGGGTTCATGTTCCTTTAACTATAGGCGCAGGCCTGATGTTTGAGCCGGGGATGTTTGGCGAGATGGAGAGCGGGGAGGGCGGAATGAGCTTTTACCGATTGAAGATCGACGTCGTAGGCAGCTCAGGCGAACGTATACCCTCCCTTAATTTCGCTCCAACTGGTGGATTGATCCGTTGTGGTCCGGCAGCTTGTCAACCGTTCTCCCAAGCGCTGCTGCTGCTGGATGCCTTATATCAGAAACGCGGGTCCGTGGAGGAAATCGAAAAGTTCGCAAGCCATACCCGGTTTCAGGAGCTGCTGCTGCTGATATTTCGGGCCAATCCTCCGTCATCCCAAAAAGAAGACCCGAAGCACGCAGTGCAGCGTTCCATTCGTTATATACAGGAGAACTACTCCACGACGCTCACCGTAGATCAGCTGGCAGCAATGGCAGGGATCAGCCGGGCCCGTTATACGGGACTGTTCAAAGAGATTACCGGACAACTTCCGCTGGATTATATGAATGGCATCCGCATCGAGCGGGCTCAACAGCTGCTGCTGCTCACAAAAGACCGTCTGAATGACATTGCTCAGGCCGTGGGCTACAGCAATGAGTATTATTTTAGCCGGCGGTTCAAAGGAACGCTTGGGGTGACACCCGGGCAATACCGGCATTCCCATCAGGGGACAATGCGTATATTTGCTCCGTTTCTGGAGGATTATCTGGTGGCACTGGGGATTATGCCGGTATTGCAATACACTCACGCCCAGTGGGGCAAACAAGAGTATCTGGGTCTTGACCACATTCCCGAATTCGATGTTTCTTCCGGAGATTTAGAGAGGTTGTCGGATCATAAGCCTGAGCTGATTATGCTGAATAGCGGGCATGAGCGGTGGAACCTGGAAGAATGCGGCCGGATTGCCCCGTTATTCAAGCTGCCATTTGGGTGTGAGGATTGGCGTTCGACTCTTCGCTCCATAGCGTCTGTCTTCGGACAAACGGACCGGGTCGAGGATATCCTGCAGGACTATAAGCAGCAAACTGAAAAGGCTGCTGACCTGCTCCGGCGCTCGGTACGTACACAAACGGTGGCTGTACTGCGGATATCTGCCCGTGCGGTGGTCTTGTATGGATGCGGGGAGCTTGGTTACATAGGAAATGTGTTATACCGGGAGTTGGGCCTGTTGGCTCATCCGCTGGCAGCGGAGTGGACAAGAGGGGAACGGCGTGTGCAACTCACACAGGAGAGGTTGTCCCGCCTGCATGCGGACCACCTGTTCATTACTTTTGACAAGCAGGAGGGCGAAGGGCGTGAACTGCTGGATAGCCCGCTCTGGCGAGGCCTAAAGGCTGTCCGCAACGGTTGTGTACATGAGGTGGATTTTATGGCCTGGATGAATTATGGCGTGTTATCCCATAGACGGAAGATCGACGATGTGCTGCGGGTGCTGGCTTGAAGGCTTTTAGTAGAACCACTTAAATTTATAGCCGGCCACGAAGAACAAAATAATCCATCCCCATAACATCAGTAGCCGAAAGGGGCGGGGAATAACCAAATATTCGGAGTATAGTTTCCTTAGCAACTTATTCAACAAAAGCGCCTCCTTATAAGAATAACTGCTTTTATTATAAAATAAGAACCGCCTTTTGATAAGCTCATTCTTCCTGAAAAGTAAAATTGTTGCTTTCGAGCAGCTCTCCGGGCAGTTGAAGGAAGTAACTCCTTTCCTTTACACCCAAGCATGCAAGGCCTCTATGCATATTCTATGATGTATCAAACACAAAGGAGGAATAAACAATGAGCGAATGTTGTGGCGGGGGTAACAATGTAGGTGGCTATGGTGGATTTACATCGACTACCAGCATTTTGGTGCTGTTTATTTTGCTGGTTATCATCTCCAAAGCCTTCCTGGCGTAAGAAATAAAAGATGTGCTTGGTGCAAGCTCCGGCTCTTTATGAGCCGGGGTTTGTTCCGTTTGTGGCGAAACTAATGTGCAGAGAGGACAGGACAGGACAAGAGAAGAGAAGAGAAGAGAAGAGAAGAGAAGTGAAGTGAAGTGAAGTGAAGTGAAGTGAAGTGAAGTGCGCGAGGTGCTGCGACATTGTTACTAAGGTCACTGCTGCCCGCACGCTGCTATTCGATGGCTGTAGAGACCCACGTTCAATGCCACCCGAAAAGAAGATCAAAGCAGGGGGGCAGGAGCGGGGTCAAGAGCAGGGGGTGGGGCAGGGATAGGAGCGGGACAGGGGCAGAAGCAGAAGCAGGAGCAGGAGCAGGAGCAGGAGCAGGGCAAAAGTAAACCTACCGCACCTTATCTGCGATGAAAGTGAGAGTTTTATGGTGTGTGACTAGCCCACGTCTAAGTCCAATGGGAGCGGAGGCAATTCTGATGCATTTCGTGCATTAGAATCACTCTGAAGTGGCTCAAAAATCAATTCTGATGTATTTCGTACAGTGGGAATTTAGAAAACAGGCGGTTTTCAGCCCTTTCCGCTATTTCTGATGCACCAAATACACTCAAATCGAAAATTAGCCGGGATTACCCGCAGCCTGATGTACAAAATGCAGTGAAAAGACTTGAGCGCCTATTCTGGCATGCTGCTAGCCACCTGAAGCGTAAAAAGGTGCCAGTGAGCTGCTATTTTTCGATAGTTTAAAGACTACCAGAATGTTAATTAAACAACTGTGCCCACAGATTTATAAAAAACAATTGCCATTTATGCCGTAAATATGTTATTATAAATTTCGTTGCAGGACGGTAGCTCAGCGGGAGAGCACTATCTTGACAGGGTAGGGGTCATGGGTTCGAACCCCATCCGTCCTATATTGAATTACCACGGAAAAGCCTTGATTTATAAGGCTTTTTTCTTTTTGTTTGAAAATGAACTGGGTGCTTTATTTAATTTGATTTACAATTTGGGGACGGATTGGGGACGGGAATTTTCAGGAGCGAATTTATTGAATCTGTCCGCAGTGTCTCGACTAAGTTTTTTAGTTACATGAGCATAAGTGTCAGAGGCCGTTTGTTTTCTTGCACGGCCTAGTTGTTTCTGAATGGCCTTCATGGGAGCTCCGTCATCGATAAGTAAAGTAGCGCAGCTGTGTCGAAGGTTTTGAAATCTTATCTTTTTTTATTTGCGAATACATATTCTCGCTCCACCGCCAACCAAGAGTTCATTCCCTTATTTACCTTTAAAGGGAATCGTTTGAACACGGAATCAGGAAGGGACAAGACAAGATCCGCATACACAGTTTCAGAGGTGAGGAATATCGGCCGGTCAGCCAGTTAAGGTCTATTTGCTGATGACCATAGGAATGCAAAAATAAAAACGTAAGCTAAAAAAACAATCACAAAAGCAGCCGAGACCCATCTTATAAAAGAGTTCATTTTACTTTTTTCTCCGAGAAAACTTGTTATAAATGAACCAGTCAATCCAAACATGATGATATAAAGAAACATTTTATTGTACTCAACAACAGCGTCAAAAGAGTAAGTTACGAACACTACAAGGGAGACAAAGAACAAAAGCCGAGTGAAATATTTCATATTACCTCCTAAAAAGGGTCTGTTTTCTATTTATGATACAGCATTTTGACTTATAGCCCATAAGGGGAGATAAACAATGACTGATGAATGGAAATCAACATCCTGCGAATTTGAAGTCATTCGTTTATTGGGAAGATTGGGTCAACTAAGACGGGTGTCTTTTGTGGGGGATGTGTGCCAGGGCAAGGCTTGGCCCGATGGCACTGTATCTGCCGAGAATCCTTACTTCAAAGGGATTTCAGATGAGGTTGATCCCGACGGCATTGTTATAAAAAAGGCATAGGGTTAACCACCCTCTACCCTTACAGGGAATTAAGGGGACAAGAGAAGAGAAGCGGAAACCGTTGGATTTATAGTCTATAAAGCCCAACACTAAAATTATCACACCTAATATTAACATTACCATTTCCTCGCAGTTCCCTCAATTAGAAATAAAATCCACTTAATTTTATCATAAATCGCAAAAATATATACCATTGGGCTTTAGGAGGCAGAACCTGTATGACCGGCAGTGGAAGTGGCTTTTGAGCGATACCGGATTAATAAGTTCCTGACATTCGAGGAGCGCGAGGCGGGAGTATGGTGAACCGATAAAGCTTGTCGGTAAGTAGGATGCCTAGAATAGAAAGGTTCTTTATTGAAGTGTAATAGTTGAACACGGATTATGATTACATCACTCTTGAGGAATAGAGCACCTCAATGGGTGCTTTTTTGTGGAGTTACAAATAAAGGGATTGGTTGCCTGGTGTCGAAGTTTATTGAATTCAAAACATTTTGGGAAATAATAAGTTGCTTAATTATCGGAGGCGTATTTATGAGGAAGTTCTTACTGGAAGAGAGTGAATATTTTACTCATCCTCCCCTTACGGAACAGATGATTGAAAACGCAGAGAAGATATTGAAAGTATCTCTGCCTAAATTCTATCTTGAATTATTAACATATCAATACAATGGAGGAAGCCTTCGTTTCGATGGTTTCTCTGATGACGATGAGGGCCATTATACTATAAATGAAATTGAAGGGATTGGAGAAAAGTTCGGAGGTATCCTTGGAAGCTTAGAAACCGCTGAAGAATATGAGCTGCCAAAAGGTCTGCTTCCGTTTGCTGGTGATGGTCATGATTTATACTGTTTTGACTATCGTAATTGTGGCCCTCTTGGTGAACCTTCAATCACACATGTTTATACTGAAGAATTTACTATAACCCATCTTGCCGATAATTTTGAAGAGTTTACAGATAAGCTTTATGATAACTACCACAGTTTTGTTTTTGGATTTGAAAATATTGCTGACGATGATTTCAGTCTTATGAAAAAACTTAGTAATATTTTGGACTGTACATTTACAAAGGAAGAGACTGAGGCGAAAGACGGCATATTTGTCTCTAGAAATGCCGTTCACCCTACATGGAAAGATCGGGATGGTGATCCTTCGAGGTTTCTCCTGTATGAGAACTATCGAAAAGGAACATGGAACTATCCTGAATACCCCTCATGTAATTGGTATATGATCGCGATGATTTCCAGAGATCTGCGGAATACGGTATTTAAGGCCCTTCAGGATGGGTTTCCAAATAACACTGTGCTTATTCATGAACCTCCAGAATTTTGGGACTATATATAACTCCTTTGTCTGAAAGCCAGCGAGGAAGCGCTTAGCCAGTAATGTCCGGCGGGTACCTGCTCACATGAATCCACCGGCTAAACCGTTGAAAGCCCTCGTCGCGTCTACCGGACTCATTTGGTAATCCCAGCGTAATCCCCGACTGACCGCGCGAGAGAAATATGAGCTTCCTGAGCGATATCTGCGCCGACTACAATTTGGGATGAGGGAATTTTAAAAAAGGGTTACCGACCGTACGCTTCCGATCCGGAGCATTGCAAGGACCTGTCCGCTGCTGAGTGAGTGTACACAATCCCGAAACCACAGGGGAGTCGTGACCCGGCATGTAGAGACGATAGAGCGAAGCTTCGCGGATGCCAAGAGCTCCATGGGTTTCGATATTGTTGGTTGCGTGGACTTAAAACGTCAGGGAACAAGCGCTGATGACAACAGTCGTGCAGAACGTGAAGAAGATGGCGCTCCACCTGGGTCGCCTGGAAAAACGGGGGAACCCCCTTACTTTTCCCATTCTATATACGCTAGAACCTAAAAAGAAACCCAAGATCTCCAAAAGACCTGGGTTTCTCGACAATCTGGGCTTATTTTAGGTAAGCTTAGTGATTGTAAGTGTTGTATTGAGTGCATTATGAAGCAGGACTGGAGTAGCACTAGCATTAACAATCTGAAGGGTACTTGGAACTGTGGTTACTTGAATAATTACTTCTGCAGTTGTCGGACCTCCACCATTCCCTGTAAAAGGTAACGGAGTTATAGGCGTTCCATTTAATAAAACATTAAAGGCAGCATTCCCCTGATTATGGACAGCAAAACTAATATCGTAAAAGCCTACTTCATTTATAATAACTGTGTCTGAGGGAGCTGTAAAAGTAAATGCAGTTCCAAGTAAAGCTAAAACTCCAGTAAATGTAATAGCTGTGTTTCCAGGAATCGCATCTGTACCAGGACCTGGATCCGCTCTAAAGATACTTATAAAATCACCAATTCCTGCCCCTGTAGCCCCTGTAGCGCCCGTAGCCCCCGTAGCCCCTGTGGCGCCTGCAGTACCGATAGTACCTGCAGCGCCTGTAGCGCCTGTAGCACCGGCAGCGCCTGTAGCCCCTGTAGCCCCCGTGGCGCCTGCAGCCCCTGGAGCGCCAGGCGCGCCTAAGTTACCTTGCAGCCCTTGTGCCCCTTGCAGCCCTTGCAGCCCTTGCGGCCCTTGCAGCCCTTGCGGCCCTCGCAGACCTTGCAGACCCTGCGGCCCTGTCGGCCCTGGCACTCCGGGAATGCCTGGGACCCCTGGCACTCCTGGCACACCTGGTACGCCAGGCACCCCTTGCGGCCCTTTTGGGGCATTTATTTTAATCTTAGGTGAAAACTTGTTCAACTTGATGATCTTAGGGCATTTAAATTTCCTGTGACAATTTTTTCCTCGCACAAGGCCTCTTTTAATTTTTTTATAATCTCGATGTTCTCTCATAACAATATCGCCTCCTCTGTATTCATGTCTATGTTATGAATGCCTAAGTTACTTGGTCTGTATGTTAGTCTAGAATAGGAGTTACTTTTTTTTGAGGAGATCCAATTCCTAAACTCCAGTATCTATTGTTTTGCAATGTAGGGATATAGATGAGATTCGGATTTCACCTATGTCACGTCGTAGCAAAATGTATGCTGATGGAGATCCCCGATGTTATCACGGTCGAGATCATCAGGTTGTGCCCCTTGACGGCCGGCTTAATACATAGCGTACGTTGGAATGGTTTAGAAGGAGGGAGCAGGGAAGTGAACAAACAACAGTCATCGCGCATAAAGCCGGAATTAGATACGGAAGAATGGGGACTAGATGAGATAAAACCAATCCATTCGCAGCGGGGATCTAATAGAGAAATGTACATTACCGGTTTCATTTACAGAATACTCCATATAAAATATACTTACCCTATTAAGATTGGAAATGCCGATACTCTATAGCTTTGCTTGGGGATGTGAATTGAAGGAGCGATGAAATGAAAAGGGTCTTTAGAGTGCTTGGTATTCTTTTTGCAGTGGCAACCATTCTATCAAGTCTGTTTTTGCTTAACAAGGATTATAACGTCGAAGATCAGTCCTTACGATCTTGGTCGATGGTAATGGTGTGCGGAACACTGATTTTTAATGGTGGGTACTTCTATATGAAAAGCAAATCCAAGCAAGGCAAGCAAGGCAAGCAAGGCAAGCAAGGCAAACAAGGCCTTCTAATGTCGATTATAGGAATTGTTTTGTTGATATTAGTTATTGTTGCATTTCCGTTTTAGGGGTGATCAAGATCGCAAATATTAGGATATAAGGAGTTGTAAGGGATGAGGAAAGTATCAAAAATAGCCTTTTTTATTTTTCTTTACTCTATTTATGATTGCGTTAGTCAGTCAAGGGACAGCCTTGGCGAAAAGTGGAATTAAAGTTGTTTTATATGGGAGTATCATGCAAGGAGAGCACTTGGCAGTTATGAAGAATAACACTGTCCTGGTTCCCTTTAAAGAAATCTTCAAAACATTGGGCTTTAGTGTTAGTTATGACTCTGTAAGTAAAACTATCTCCGGAGATAAGTCAGGGACTACTATTCAATTAGTAATTGATCAGAACACTGCATGGATTAATAATACTCCTGCTACGCTTCAGGTAGCACCCCAGATTATAAATGGCGCAACCTATGTACCTCTTCGAGTTATCAGTGAAGCAAGTGGTTTGGAAGTAAAGTGGTATGGTAAGTCGCAAATTGTCTCTCTGTACTCCAAGCAAAATCTTTTTTCGGCATCAAACGGAGGGAAATTTGGTTATATCAATGCGCAAGGTAAGAATGTAATTGATTATCAAACGAAGTTTACAAATGCTTATCCTTTTAGTGAAGGATTGGCCATTGTATATTCAAGTGGGAAATTTGCTGGGTTCATCAATCAGCAGGGGAAATTAGTTATCCCAAAAGGGAACTACTATGATGCAAAAGATTTTTCAGAGGGGCTTGCAGCGTATAGAACTCTTGATCCCGTATCTAAGTATGGCTATATGGACGTTACTGGAGCTAGTATTATAAAGCCGCACTTTAAAAAAGCTAACAGTTTTTCCGAAGGTTTGGCGGCTGTTCAAATAGGTAGTAGCTATGGATATATTGATTCTCTAGGGAAGATAATTATAAAGGCGCAATATGACAGCGCTATAGATTTTTCAGAGGGGCTTGCTTTGGTTACGCTCCATGGAGCGTTCTTTTATATCGATAAAAAAGGTAATGTTCTGATAAATGCAGAGTATTCAAAGGCAGATTCTTTTTCTGAAGGTTTGGCAGCTGTGAAAAAGGGATCTGAATTTGGCTTTATTAATAAAAAAGGAGAAATAGCGATTCCTGCTATTTATGAGGAAGCTCACTCCTTTTCCGGGGGATTGGCCGCAGTTAGAGTGAAGGGGAAAGCAGGCTATATAGATCATAAAGGGACGATGATTATTTCCAACCAGTTTGATGCAGCAAGTGACTTTTATGAGGGGCTCGCAGCAGCTGAATCGGGCGGCAAGACGGGCTTCATCAATAAAAAAGGGGATTGGGTTATTCAACCAACACTTTCATGGGCGCAGCCATTTTCAAATGGGCTCTCCTATGCTTATAGCGACGATGGAGAAGTATATGTTAATCAGACTGGTCAGATTGTATGGAGGATAAAAGAGCCCTAAATAACCTTTCGAGGAGGTAAGATAAGTGGTTCAACTCATTTCTGTTTCGGAGGAAAGTAAGGTTACGCTGCACAATATATATCAGTTATATCTTTATGATTTTAGCCAATTTACCGAGGAAGACATAAACAGCTGCGGACTATTTGGTGTTAGTTTGGATCACTATTGGCAAGACCCTCGATGGAATCCTTTTTTTATTGTTCACGATGGGAAAATTATGGGCTTCCTAGTTGTTCTCTTTGAAAACTATGACGTTGATCCGGATCCAACACATGTTATTTATGATTTCATGATTCTCAAGAAACATAGAAGGAATGGGTTCGGAAAGGAAGCTGCCATTAAAGCATTTAATCTGTATAAGGCGAATTGGAAGGTTGCTCAGATGAGTTCAAATGAAGCTGCTGTCCTTTTTTGGCGAAGTGTGATTACAGAATATACGAATGATACCTACACAGAATTATATAGGCCAGACTTTAAAAAATATGTTCAGTCCTTCAATAATAAAGACTTCTGATCGCGAATGTAAATAAGCCCTTCCGAATTCCTACCGGGAATTGAAAGGGCTTATTTATTTCGGTCTTCCCACTAATGAAATAATAGGATGGTTATGGAACTACTGAATGAAACCGGCCTTTTTTAAACTGTTTAATTCAATCAGAGTGTCTTTTTCGGTAAAATGAAGTTCAACATTCCCATATACGGTTTTGGAGGTGTAAAGGCCTGACTTGCTAGCCGGAACGGGAATGTCTATGGTTTTGGGCCCTAAGATCAAGGTGATGGTATCCGTTAAATTGCCTGTTACGGTGATATTGAAGTTTTTGAGCTCGTCGAGGGGAATCCAGTTCTCGGCAGTAAGCACGGCTACATCGGATTTTTTGGATTTAAGCGCAATGGATTTCTGCGTGTTGTCATATTCCAGCGCATAACCGGTCATTTGCGCCACTTCACGGACCGGCAGGTATGTAGTTCCCTTATAGAGCAGGGGATCATTCTTAAGTGTTTGCTTCTGGCCATCGACGGTAAAGGTAAACTTGGCGAATACAGCCTGTACGGTTGGCGTAGTCGCGGCGGCGGCCATTCCTGCCGATCCGATCAGCAGTCCGGCTACCAGTCCAATGATTGCTTTTTTCACAAATTATCAGCTCCTTTAATCTAATTTTACTATATTACGGTAAATGATGGGAGGAGTTTAAGAGAATATAGTAAATAAAAAGGCCGGCGGTGCAAGGAAGCGGACTCAGTGATTTAGACTAAGAGGTGGACACGGAAAGTACAACTCATGGATAATAGATCAAACT
>NZ_BMKR01000006.1 GCF_014644435.1 Paenibacillus albidus
ATCTGTAATTTCAATAGTCGACCAATAATATCCTTTTTTTTCCGCTAAACTATCCTGCCCGTTAGCGGGGAAAAGGCAGCCGAGTAATAGTTGGCTGCTTTCCTAGTTGTTATTGCGGTATCGTTTCCCGTTAGCGGAATGACCTGTCTGTAAACTATGATACGGTTCACCGCGCTGGCTGAAGGGGCAAGTATTTAAGGCTATCCTGAAAAGGATGGCTTTTTCATTGAAGAACATACCTTACTAAGCTAACATTTTTGCACGTACACAATGTTGAAAAGAGACTGAACCTTTTATTCGGATTCCATCCGCAATAATGTCAAGAGATCATCGAAGATTCCAGGTGTCGTGAATACGACCTCTTCTCCATAGAGTTCTTTAGGGATGTCATCGGGCACCGCTTGTACATGGCAACTCAATGCTCCCGCCTCCCGTGCAATCAAGCCTGCGGCGGCTACGTCCCACGGTGCAAGACTTTCTGTATGCGCATCTAATTTTCCGGACGCCACATAACAAATGTCTACTGTTGGTGCGGCAAAACGCCTAATGTCACGACAGTTTCTTCTGAGTCGGTTCACTCTTTCGATTGCTGGTTGCACTTTTGCTGGATCATGCGGAAAACCTGTGCCAATGACAGCATCTAGTAGTGAAGTACATTTACGAATTCGTAAACGCTCACCATTGCAATAGGAGCCTTCCCCTTTAATCCCTACATAAGTACAGTTCAAATCTGGCGCATATACTGCTCCTGCCAGCACTACGCCATCAAGGGCAAAAGCCAATGAAACGCCGTAATGCGGCAGGTTCCGAGCAAAATTAACTGTTCCATCTAAGGGATCAATCACCCAAACTGGACCGTCAAACTTGAAATTATCCCAGTTATGTACTCCATCTTCCTCCGAAAGAATTCGATGACCTTGAAATGTCCCCATAATGGCTTCTTGAATGATTCTTTCCGACAGCAAGTCAGCTGATGTCACAAGTTCACCCGCATCCTTGTAATTCACTTCAATTTTTTCCCGGCTGCGCAATTCGGAAATTCTGTCACCCGCTTTTGTTACAGCCTGTTCTGCAAACAACGCTAATTCTCGAAGGTCGAACTTCATTTCGTTCCCATTCCTCCTTACAGTGCGTAATCTTTTTTTCAGACATAGATCATATTCGTGACCCGGTACCACATCCCTTTTTAAGGAGTCATTTTCATTTTCATTTTCAGGAGGACTACTTCAACCAACGTATAACTGAACTGGAAGACGAAGCTGAACATCCATTCAACATAGGGGAGAACGGCATCATCGTCTTGCTTGAAGTTGATCCTTATCATAAGTAACGACAAGTTTTTTCGGTTGGGGGACGGGCAAGATTGCTTGCGAGGTATGAGATTTAGGACACAGTACGGCTAGTTGAACAAAAACAGCCGATCGTGTTGAGATCGGCTGTCTTAATGTTTTTGAGCTATCGTTTCCCGTTAGCGCAATGACTTGAAAAAGCCCATATGAGTAACGTTCCCGCATTCACGAACCATCACTGGGCGTAAGGGGCGCCAGCCTCGTACGACAGACTTAGCCAGTGCAGGGTTGTCTGCTGATTCCGCTTCCTCGCTCCTGAAAATCTCATCCCCGAATCCACTTCTAACTTCGGCCGGACCGAGGGGCGAATGCCCCGATGCGTGAATATGGTGTTACCTGAAGTAACCGACATCTTCGAATAACCCAAATATGTCCTATCATTCTTTATCCTTCACTCGCATCAGCGCAATACTACAAGTTATCATTGTTACATGTATTCAGCTATATATTGTTCGTTCCAAACCTGTGCTTCAATAAAATAATCAAACTTCCGCTTAGGCTCAGATCTCCATTGCTCCCCAGGCATACCAAACTTATCAATAGTATCAAAGATACCTTGCTTAGTGAAAAGCTTACCATGATATTGAGAATTAAAATGAATGGCATCTGTCTCCCTTGATATAAATCTTGTTGCCATACTATCTGGATATGTAAAACTAACTTCTAAATCATTGATTTCATCTAATGCTACTTTGATTGTTGAATAGTTTTCCCCATATGCCTCTTCAAGATGAGAAGATTCACCTAAAACAAAATAAATAGGATGTCTAGTTTTAGGTTTTCCACCTAGACTTATAAACTCATTGATTAACCAATCCTCTGTTATAACCCTCTCGTTAAAATACCATTCAAAGTTATTAAACCTTCGAAATGCCCTTCCCGAAATTGTTTTAAGTCTATCAGCAATTATACTAGCTTCATAATAATTCAACTTCGTTAAACTTAAGAATGGTCTTGTTCCTTTCATAAAGTAATGAGTCAAATAATGCTTAGAATTATTCATTATATTCACTTCTTCTTTCTTGTTTTTCTTTATCATTCGGTTGTTTCAGGTAACGTCTTATTTACGAACTTTGTAAATAACTCCATATGTAGAGCATTCGCGAAATCATTAAGCTATCCTGCCCGTTAGCTTAATGAGGCGGTGGCAGTCTAATACTTTATTTTTTCAGTCTACAACTTTATTTTCTCAGTCTAACACTTTATTTTCAGTCTACTTCTTTATTTTCTTTGGACATCTATATTTTGATCCTTGGTTGGAACCCTCCCGTATGCATTCTTCAATGAAACCCTTTCTAAAAAAGTGTCTCAAATAATCCATCAAATCACTGAGACGTTTCATAACTGTTTTTGTGGCTTTTTGAAACGAAATTATCAATAGCATTTTCGTTGTCTCAAAAAGCATGCTTTTTGGAACTGTTCCTTCATTGAAATAGAAAGGTGACCTAGGTCACCTCAAATTGAAACTCATAAATGAAAATCTATTTATAACGTTTACCCACGAACTCTAATTGCTCAACTATCTGTATGAAATCTCTCTCCATTTTCTCATAGAGCTCCAAATCTTCTTTCTTTATTGCATCCTCCATAAGATCGCTATAATCTGCAAGTTGCTGCAATAAAGTGCGCCGCTCATGCAGGTGTCCTTTCTGTAATCTGAAGTTCATCCAATCACGCTCCTTATTTATTTTGATAATTCTGCCTGCAGCAGATTGTAAAGCCATGTATACGTAGTCCTAGCCTAAGAAGCCCATTAAGATTCAGGAACTAATTTATAATAGACTGCTTCAATACTCCCCTTAATTGGACGTACACTGGTTCCACATCTTTTAAGATCAGCAATAATTATTTTCGCCTTGGTTTTATCCTGAAATCCCTCTAAAATCTCTTCAGGCGTTGTATATTGTTCAAAGCGTTTTCCGAAGTAAACTGCAATTTTCATTTCAATCACTCCTCGGTTAGTATGATGTTGTCTTTGCCAGCATAAGTAACACTTGCAATTTTATTGTCCGCATCTTTTATCTTCACGGTGTACCTATCAACTAGCTTTATTTCCAGCAACTCCGTTACGAAATTTACTTCTAGCCATTTCAAAATATAAAACTGCTCGACGGTTTCAGCTTTGATCATCTAACGAATTCTCCCTTGGCTTTATGTGTCTACCGACCAGTGTCTTCGTACTGTGCAGCAATCATTATGATTCTTGGCAAAAAACTCATTAAGCTCCCGAGCAGATTTGTTTAATGGTAAAATGGTAAAAAAATGAATTGGGGGTAACGAAGTGCGAATGTATGCCCTTCTTAAAGAACATGTTGATAATGTTAGAAAGCTTATGATTTACGATAATGAAAATGGAGTTTATGTTTTTTTGTATTATACACAAGAAGATAAGAGTGGATTTGCCGATTTATGGTTTGAAACGATTGATGAAGCTGTTGACTACTGCATTGAAAAGTACAAAGTAATACAGGACCAATGGGTTATTATAAAAGACCCAAAAGAGGGTCAACAACACGATATTATTAATTAAATAGCAATATACTTAGCGTTCGTTTGAAATTTCAATACCACCCCCTCCCTACGCCGTTTGCGTCTTATCGGCACTATCTTTTCGTACTACGCAACACAGTTTGTTCGTTAAATTACATTGCGGCAATCTTCTCTTTGAAAGCATAATAGTCTTCCTCAGATATTTCGCCATTATGCCATTGCCTACGCATAACAGCGACCATTTCAAGTGCAGCTTTTCTTTCGGTAAGTCTAAATTCTTCGACACGATCTTGTTTTGATATTGTTTCTTTCCACTTTTCCATTAACTTGCAATCAAATTCTCTGAATTCAACTGGTGGTAATTCCACAGTCAGTTCGTCATGAGCCTTATCATCCACGTTTAATGGCGGTTTGAATTTATTTATAAGATATACTTCGTAAAGGAACATATCAGCTTCACTTTGGAATTCTGCGTATTCAATCTTTGTTACCCGCTCTATATTTACAGATCGGTGCATCGGCTTTCGAAAAAAGTGGCCCCGCAGCCTCGATTGCAAATCTTGTTTTGTACGACCGAGATAAAGCATCCCCCAGTCCTCATATATCTTGTATAAAATGAACCCTTTCGCCATCAGCTCACTCCCTAACGCAGCAATTCATTGAGCACATCGGACTGTTCAACTGCTTGACTCCAACGCAGACAGAGATGCATCCTTTTTATGAGAGGTCAGATAAATAAGTTCAGTCTCTGATCCAGATCCACACAATCCATATTCCTTTACATGATCATCAACAAAAACATAAACTTTGTCCCATGTCAGATATCCCTTTACGACAAGCTCATATTTTGCGAAGCTGTTAAGCATCATCTTTGTAAAAAGAAACATATGACTCTTGATACGCCGAGAATCAAGTCCTACTGAATACTCAATATTGAATGAAGTCGTTATATCCATTTTCCATTCATCCCTCCTTCGTACTATTCATCAGTTTGTATCTTCTAATGTCAGATAGTCTTTAGCTGATTCACAGTCTTTTAATTCCTCACGCAATTTTGCTAAGGTCTCCACGCTTGGTTGATCCGTAAAAGGTTCGTACACTTCAATCTGTTTTTCCAATTGCAATCGTCTAAGCTCCAAGCCAATCAAAGCTTGTAACCTTTGTCTGCTATTCATAAAAACACTCCTTCACATTTTGCGTCTTACTGGCACTACGTTTTCGTACTGCACACTACTTGACCTCAACCCAATAAGGGTCTAATCTCTCCCAAGCCCATTGTTTATACTCTTCTTCAACTTCATCGGCAGTCATTGTTGCGGGCAGCTCAAATTCATCCTCATGTTCAACCCCCGGAAACCCTGTCCCAAGAACAAATTTATACTTTTTAGTACCAGCCATATCTATCATTCCTTTCAATTTGTTACTCTGTATGCGTTTAAGCCAAGTGCTATGGTGATATTCAGTCAATTACTTCAAGTGAGGATGTAGGAACATCATTAATTGAGCGTGATAAACCATCCCGACGAACTACAGAAAGTCCTCCAAAGACCCAAACAATTCGCCCTTTATCTCCGACTTTAGCTCTTTTGGTCTTCCCATTAGATGCAGTTATATCTTTGAGAAATGTCACCTTATCACCAGTCTTCATTGTCGCTACCCTCCTTCGTTATATGCGTCAACCATGCATCACACACGGTTTTATCGAAACAACTGTTTATAATCCTTGGAATCGAATTTCCCCGTTTCCCGATCAACAGCGACCAGACCGATATCCGTATGAAAAACATGGCACCTATCATTTGAATGTGCATAATGGACTTCTTTATAATCTGCTTCCGTTAATACACGACACAACATCATTTGTTCAAACAGACCAAGTTGCATAATTCACCTCCTAATCCGTTGGGCTTTTCGCAATCTAACGCAAAGCCTCAAACCGCCAATCCACCGCTTTATCATCAAATTGCCGAATTGCTGCTTCAATAACTACACGAATTGTGCTATCTTCCGGGGGCTTACCATCCCAGCCCCGATCATAATTGACCAGATGTTTGCTGAACTCTTTTTGTTGATTCGGATACACGGTCAACCGACTAATTCGACCTTCGGATATCCCATACGAGGACGGCTGTGAGAATACATGTGCTTGTACATAGAGACCTTGCACCTCTCCTTCAAAGATGTCCCCTGCGTACAGGGGACGTTTGTATTCCAGTGGCATTAGTGTTTATCTCCTTTTTTGGCATATAACTCATACTCATCGGTCATTGCAGAATCTTCCAATACATTTCCGTTAAACAGGACTTCTAATGCTGTTTCAGAATCATGCCCTTTTTTCAAAAGATCGGCATATATCCATTTGAGATAAGCATCCTGATGTACAAATCTGAGCATTTGTGATGCATTGAATACGGGATAATCTGATTCCATACGATTCATCCTTTCTGTTTTAGAGTCCTGAACGGTCTCTAGATAATCCGCAGGGACTGAGCCAGTAAAATAAGTGCGGTTTTCTTCACCTGATAATACTTCGCACGGTACCAGTTGAATTCGTTCATAAGATACTCGTCCAGCGCTTCCTCGCGGTAAAAATATTTAGACTCAATCAATTTCAGTTGATCTGGATCAAGGCTGCGCAAGGCTTTTTCCATAGGATATAACTGATCCTCCACTTCCCAAATTTCATCTTGGAGCCTTTCGGCTTTATCATACATACTCAGTACTGCATGTTCAGTGGAAGAATGGGGGAGTCCTGATCGGCCACTGACTCCGGTGAGCTCCATACCCGCTGTAACCTTAGGCTCCTTCGGCTTGATTTGCTGCAGTTCTATATTTAGCCATTTTATCCGCTTGTTTGCTTGGTAGTATTGCTTCAAGCGATACTCTACGATAGATACATACTGCTGACGAATGGCTACGGGTATGTTCATCTCAATTTGTTCTACTTCTTCATCACAGTGACTGCCTGATGATTTCCCCGTCTTCTCCAAGTGTTCTTTGATAATCATCAATTCCCGGTGCAACGCAGTTGAAGAGTTTGTCTTCACTGATTTTTTTAACTTTTGGTATCGGGCGAATAACCAATCTACCGGCACCGATGAGATGTTAAGCTCCGTGACCTGAAAGTTCTTCAATCCCCCACACTCCCCCCTGGCTATATCCTCTATCTCCTCTACATCAAAGTCCCATGCACTTTGCGTAAATGTTTGCTGGCATCCTTCACAATGGAATGTGCTCTCATCCACTACTCGGCAAACTTTACCGCATTGAAGACAAATCAATGCTCACTCCCCCCTGCTTGAATTGATTCAGTAGTATAATCACCGATTCAATCCAGAAATTCCTGAATCAATTTTCCAGCACTATCAAAATATTTAGTGCGCCACCAGGGATGACAGTTTTCCGGGTACCATTTCCCATCGAAACAAACATCAAGATTTCCTGAATTATTGGCTCCTACGATTACCCCCGATTGTCCGTTCACTTCAATTTCCATACCCTGATAGGCGAAAGGTATGCCTCTGCGTTCGCAAACCCTTTCGAAGTCCACCCGATTACTGAATAGATCACTAACCTTAAAACCTCCGATCTTCCGGCAGTGCAAGAATCGAAACACTTCGCTAAATGGTTCTTCCCACAAACCATCTTGAAGATATTCCCAATAAGCGTATTTGGCCTTTCCCGGCGTTTCTCCTTGGATTGTCTGCTTGCACCATGGTTCGTCCCATTGGCTTTTTTGGCACCACACTTCATATGTGTTCAAGGCTCAAACCTCTTCCTTTTTTAGAATTTTTCTGAATTGACCTCATGATTTCATGGGGCCGTAGCTTGTCATGATTGATTCGTAAGCATCTGTACGATCGTAGAGAGCTATATACCGATGCTGATTATCGCTTATTCCTGCTCCAGCATTCGCGCTGTACAGGAAAGCAGAAGGTGCTTCACTTTCTCTGCTCAGTATTGGCACACCCAGTTTTTTGCAGCGCGTCATGGTCAGAAGTACAGCAAATGAGTATAGCTTGCCCTCCCATCGATTCGAACGGGGAATAAAGTAGGGAAGAGCAGATTTCAATACTTCTGATTTGTTGTACCTACCTTGTTCATTTGGCATATGCACCTCCTCCTTGATCTTAGAAAAGTTATTGCTATCGGCGGCTGACCCAGGCAAATGCCATTTTTCCACGCCCGGAATCTTCGACCACATAGGCTACCCCTTTAGTCACGTAAATGTTTGGACAGATCCTCAACATTCCGAACGCTGTTGAAATGGAATGATGTTGAGCCATCGCTGAATCAGGGTAAACATGTAGTTTCAGACGCTCAATTCTGCACTCCTTGTCTTTAAGAAGCAGAGATTGGAGAGCACTGTTGATCATAACTAAAGCGCGTGGGTGAATCAGATTAGTGGCTAGTTGGTTCATTTCATTGATCTCTCCTCCCACAGGCGATTGCAATCCACAATTGTTATATTTCAGGCGTTGGCTCCAGCCCCAGTCAACCGGTCCATGCAGGAACAGTCACCGGCGGCAGACCGGGCATCGGCGTGTAAGTTGTCTCCGGCCAGACTGTTGGCGGAATGCCGTAATCCCGTAAACCCCAGTAGGGCGGGGATGTCACAGTACAGTGAAAGCTCTCGGCGGCCAGCTGTGGCATAATCTGAATGTTGTCTCCTTGTAGGATCAATGTGTTACCTCCGTCCTGAGTTAATCTTTTGACCGCCATTTGTAGCCGGGGTAGTCTCTCTTAAAAATGAACTTCCGCAATTGTTCATCAGACCTACTTTCTATTTGTTCCAGCTTTAGCTCACAGCGTCGTTTTTGATATTCCGCAAATCCTACATAATCACGAGCAGTCTTCAGCAGATCCTCACGGGAAAACCTTCGTAGAAGGGTCGCGGATCTCTCGGCTGTCGGGGGCAGTCAACTTGGCTACAGGCATCAAGATCAATGCACTAAAACAGTCATAGGCTCAACAAATGGAACCACCCACACCGGATTCCAGCTAAGTTCAAAGGATACCTCTGCCTCTGCTTCCGCTCCCGCCAGCAGAACGACATTACCCATCTGCTCCGCTGCATCCTTCGGAACGGCATTCCCAATGTATTCTCTTGCCTTGGCGTCAGAGCAGCCTTCCAGTTGAAATGGCCTTCCGTCCGGAAGAAATTGCGGGAAGCTCTGCAGCATCGCCATTTCAAAAGTGGTTAATGGCCGATGCCACGTGCCATCTTCGGCAATAATAATCATGACGCACCGCTCATCTGGCTCCGGAATCCGTGGATCTGCAACTGCAGCAGCTCCGGAATGGATGTCGGCAGTACCCGTGACTGTCTTCGCTGGAACGTCCCAAGCCTGTACCCCCATGGTGTCCGCGCGAGGAGCACACTTCATTCTCGGGTCCGCAATGCTGGAGGCCGACTGCATAATTCGTGAAGCGCCCCGAATCGTTTTGGAAGCCATGTCCCATTCTTGCACCCCGTAACAATCAGGCTGCAGTATCGTCCGACAACGTGGATCAGAAATGAGTTGAGCACCGCTTTGAATGTCGGTATCTCCAGTGACTGTCTTTGCTGGTTCCAGCCAGGACTGCATCTTGAATTGATTTGTATATCTGCCAGCTCGATCATTCACTCTTGAATCCGAGATTGCTATCGCTCCACTTCCAAATCGCGTGCCGGTCACACAAGGGGCCGGTTCATCATCCTTCGCGACTCGATAGGCTGCAGGGTGGCGACTGTCCCGTTCAGATAACCTAGGGTCAGCTACACTCAAGGCCCCATTGTTTGAACCTGTTGCGCCGGTTGCACAAGGCGACTCTTCTTCCCATCTCACCAATCTGTAAATGTTGGAATGGGTCCCTTCTCCCAGGTTCATTCGTGGATCTGATATGGCTGCTACGCCATTGCTCCGGCCAACGCCTGCTCCTCCGGTTACGGTCCGACTCGTTAGATTCCAATCTTCTACCGCCCAGGCCCCACTCCGGGGTTCGTGCTGAAGGCGATATTTTTCAAATTCAAAGGTGTTCAAGTCCCGCCAATCTCCTCCAGCAGGAATAGCCATCAGCTTTTCCCAAGATTTTCGGGCAAGCTTGGGCATCCGATGAAGAGGCCCTCCCGCCGTCATATCACCTGGAAATGGTAGTGGACCGATAATGTCTCCAATGGTTCGCAAGGGTTTCCGTTCCGGATAATAAATCACGTTCGGAATCTGTGCTTCATGCCGGGCCATAATGAGGAATCGGACACGGTTCTGCCCAAGGCCCCCGATTTCTCCAAGGTTATGATCCGCACGGATGCTGACTGCATACCCATATTTCTGAAGTAGTTTCTTGATCTGTTTTAGGAGCTTCTTGCCTCGGGTACTGATTCTTGGAACATTCTCCAATTGAATAATGGCGGGTACATTGCCGCCGTATTCATCGCAAGCCTGCAAAGCCAGCTCTAGCCCACTAACGGTTAGAAAGTTCAGCGCCTGGTATTTATCCGAGTTCGCTTTATTCTGGGGGAGCAACCCGCTCAACCCCTTACACGGTGGAGAGGTAAAGAGGAAGAAGGGTACCTGCTGCCCAAAGGCCAGCCAAATATCCCATGGTGTCATTTCTCGCCAGTGTGATGGTGGCTGTTGCTCATGCCAGGCTTCGTACTGCCAGCGACGGAACAAATCCATTACGACTGCCGTTTTCTCGCCCGTAATCAGATCATGATTGCGGCAAGCTACCGGATCACTGTCAATCGAACATAGCAGTTTGAATTTATATAGTTTGCCACCATATTCAACCTGTGATTGCAGCAATCCGGCTGACTCACCGCCAATTCCACCAAATAACACAGCAGCTGTTTTATAATGAGTTGTCATTGTCTGTTCCAAATAAATCCTCCTTTGAGGCATTATTACACCGAATTGAGATCATATGTTCTATTTCATAAGCAAGACTTCCCGCCCTCGGAACATCAATTCTTCCGAAGCCACCTTTAAAAAATATTTTTGTTCCCACTCTACCGGCAGTTTACAAGGCGAATGTTGCCCTTTTTCTTATGCAGCAACTCCAATTTTTTAGAAGTAGCACTCACCACCAGCCAATTTTCTGGGGCCAGTTCATAGGAGCTAATGATTTGCTTCTGACGCAGTGTGGGACGTACCCCCCTCAGTTTCTTTGTTTCGTTGTTATTTGTAGTTATCATGGCTAACGAGCATCTCCCAACTTTTGATCTTGATTATGATTGCGTTCATAGTTAACAAACTTATTAAAATTCTTCAGGAACACCAACTCTACGGTGCCGACCGGACCATTTCGCTGTTTGGCAATAATAATTTCGATGATGTTTTTCTTCTCTGAATCCGCGTTGTAATAGTCATCACGGTACAAAAAGGCAACAACGTCCGCATCCTGCTCAATTGAACCAGACTCCCGTAGATCACTCATCATCGGACGCTTATCCTGACGCTGCTCCACATTCCGGCTGAGCTGAGACAAGGCAATGATAGGTACGTCCAATTCCCTCGCAATTTGCTTCAGTGTCCGGGAAATCTCCGAGACTTCCTGCTGGCGGTTTTCGGTAGATTTACTGTTCCCACGAATCAATTGCAAGTAATCGATAATAATCATGGCAAGTCCTTTTTCCTGCTTCAATCTGCGGGCCTTGGTCCGGATGTCCCAAACGGTCAGTCCCGGTGAATCGTTCACCAGAATATTCCCAAATTGAGCAACTGTGTCCACCGCTCGCCCCCAATCGCTGTCACTCATATTCACTGTACGAATACGATTGGCATCCACCTGACCTTCGGAACTGATAAAGCGTTTGGTCACTTGCTGTCTTGGCTGCTCTAAACTAAACACTGCAATAGGCGCTGTGACACATTTAGAAGCATTGGATGCAATATTCAGAGCTACTGCCGTTTTCCCTACCGATGGCCGAGCAGCGATGATTATGAGGTCGGACTCCTGGAACCCATTCGTCATGTTGTCCAGATCCCTAAAGCCGGAAGGCACACCATTAATCCCCCCTCCGTGAGTCAGTACCTGCTCTTCCATCTGTTCAAGAGCTTGCACACCCAATTGCTGCAGGGGAATGAAATCCGGTTCTCTGGCTGCCGAAGATTGAGCCATGAGGTGATCAACGGTACTTTGCATGCTAATTAAGGCCTGGCCTACGTCTCTATCTTCAGATGCCGCACGCATCTGCTTGTAACCGGCACGTATAATCTTTCGAAGCATGCTGTTCTCATTCAGGACACCAACATGGTACGAAAAATTTGCAGTAGAAGGGATGCTCTGATACAGATTGGTCAGATAAGAGGTTCCACCAACCAGAACCAAATGTCGGTTGTCTTTTAGCTTTTTGATTAAGCTAACCAGATCAATGGGGTCACCTGCCTTATGCAACTGACACATGGCCGTGTAAATATGACGGTGGGCCTGACCGTACATGGCCCCTTGATCCATAATCTCAACTGCGGTATGCATAAGATCAGGTTCCAAGATGATGGAGCCTAAAACGACTTGTTCGGTCTCCATGCTTATAGGCAGTTTAAATTCTTCACTCGATGAATCTGGATCGTAGTTCACTCAATCTCCTCCTGATTTCATCGGATGGCCTGACGGCGGTTTGCTCAAAGCTTTCGAGTTCTTGCATATAGGCTTCCGCCTCTTCTTTGGACTGTTCTGAAAGAGTCCTGCTCCCAATCCGCCCTCGAATTTGTGAGATACGTGGTGGAAAATCACTGGTCAGCACATGTTCAGCCACATTTCTCAATGCTTGATCCAGTGGGAAATCCCGTAAGTATTTGAGATGCCGTTCTATGCTTTCATCGCTGGTATCAAAGTGTTCATAATCTTTCCTGATTGCAATTAGGAGAGCTGCGACTTCGCCTTTATGCATGTAATGCTGCCTCCTCTCGCATAATCCTCTCCAAGCGTTCAATCTCTAACTGCTTCGTGGTTTTTTTGCCGTCTATAGAAGAATACAAACCTGCATTTGGTTCTTGTTCTCTCACTACGTCCGCCCCCCCTCGGTCCCGATACCCTTTCAGCACCCCATGAACGTAGGCCAAGTTCCGTTTCTCTGGCCCCATCCGGTATGCTTCTCTTAACGCTTTGGACAGCCATTCTCCACCGTACTCGTTGTAATAGGCAGTTAGATCAGCCTTATCGAATGCAGTCACTCGACCGCTGGAACAAAAATTATCTGCATAATCCCGAAGCACACTGGCCAGTGTGTGTCCCTCAAAATGGATTCTTGTACTTGTACTACTAGAACTAAATCTTTTTTTAATACTAGCTTTAATACTAGCTTTAGAATCGCTGAACCCTTTGATATGACAAGGATAATCGCGCTTGACGGTTCCCTTTTTGGGAACTGAACGGTTCCCTTTTTGGGAACTGGGCAGTTCCTCTTTTGGGAACTCGGTTCCCTTTTTAGGAACTGAATGGTTCCCCTTTTGGGAACTCGGTTCCTTTTTCGGGAGCTTGCTTCCCTTTTTGGTAACTGTATTTCCTTTTTGGGGACCCGGTTCCTCTTTTGGGGGTTCAGTTCCCTTTTTGGGAACCGATTGCTTCAGTAAATTAGGTGAGGGACGGGCAAGATTCAGATTAATCAGTTCATTAAATTTCTTCGCAGAGCTTGAAACTGAATCAATCTCCCATAGGTCGAAATGCTTGTTGACCTGAAAAATACTCATTTCTTTATCCCATAGAACGACCTTTCCTGCGATTAGGTCATCTAAAACTTCGCGGATATGATTCTGGCGAATACCGGCTTCTTCAAAATTTTTCAATTCCGGAATGATTGCCGATGGTTTCCCGCATCCCCAGCTCAAAGTCAGGATAAAGTCAATGACATCACGCTGACGCTTAGAGAACTTCCGCCGGATCAGCTCTCGGTGTATTTCATGTGATATTCTTATGTGTGCATCCGTTGGTTGAGGATTAACATTGGAATCCACGGCATCTCCCCCTGTTTAGCCGAATACTGAGCGCAAAATTGCGTTAAGTGGATAATATTGCGCTAAAGATACTTTTATGAGATAATCAGTTCGCAAATTGGCTTGGTACGTAAGCATCGGAAGTGCTTGCGTGCTTTTTTTTATGCTCACTTCGCATAATGTTCTTGATGAGCACATGATGTTGCAGTGGGCTGCGCTCAAACCAGATGGTTGCCAGTAAGGGCAATGTCATGTCATCAACCACAGAATCCTCTCCTCTCGTCGATATTGTTAAACGCCAGATTGCGTTCAGCAACTTCCCCTCAAACACTCAGCGCAGGTTTACGTACTGCTTCTTCCATCACTGAACGCTTATTTGCGTTTACATAGAAGCTATTCACTCAACGGAATACTGCGTTCAGCTTACTGGACGCACATCATCGTTCAGTGAACTACAGACACAACGCATCTTTGCGTTAACCCTCAGGCATCCATACCTCCACAACTTTCAAAGCCAGCTGATAATCCTTCTTAAGGATATCCCGGTAACTTGACACAGCAAATTCCACATAGATCGCCCGGTACAATTTACGAAACAACTCGGGCCGCTGTGAGGAATTCTTAGCAAGTGTAAGGATTCTCTGGCCGATAGCCGTCTGCAAGGTTTTCTGTTCAGCAGCCTTTAACGTAATTTCTTGTTCAGTCTGTACTAATAGCTGCTCCATGTTATGCACACGCTCCTTCATCTGGGAGAATGCTTCTTCACTAATTAAGAAGTTAGAGGGGGGATTCAATTGCTGCAATTGCTGCAGTAACTGCAACTGCCCTTCCATGCGGTTGAACGCGGCAATATACTCTTCCTTAAACCGTGCAGCTTCCCGGCCCGTAAAACCAGTAATTAGAAACACAAAGCCGTCCCGAGTGACTTTATAGTAGAGATTGTTTCTCCCCGTCTTGTCCTTATAATGACTCTGTGCAAAATTGCGTTCAGTAAATTCAGCGCTGCATTCCAGTGACTTGATGCTCCGCAAAATATCCGCATGACGTTTACCAAACTTGAATGCAATCGTCCTGCTGTCGGTCATGGCTTGTCCATTTTCCTCATAGACAAAATGGGGTGTTTCTTCATTTGCCAAAAGCGCCTTTCCACTACTTTCCTGGGTCATTTAGTGTCCTCCCTAATTCATGCAGGATTTGGTGATACTCAATTACAGTGGGAGTCGATTTTTTAGAACCGGCTCTCGTTACACAGAAATCTATGAAAGCTCCTTCTATGGCGGGATACCGCAACAGGCCCAAGGCGCTTAGGCGCTCGTCAGGCGGATTAATCAAATGAGTTTTCGTAAACTTTCCGGGCCTCCTCCAGTGTTTTAAAATCAAACTCACTATAGACGGCTTTTACTACTTCCCTGATCTTCTCTTCAGGCCATCCCTTCCGCTCCAGGGCAGATCGGATGTAACCCAAGCAAGAGTTGTTGCTCCATTGCTGCATGCTGCTTCCTCCTTGTAGATAAGGGCTTTAGCCCAAATTGTATTTGAATCCACCCTTACGAAAATTTATTGGTAGCTAAACTATTTGTAGATACTAAAGGAGGTGATAAACCTTACCTCCATGTCATTAATGAAAGACAAAACAAGTGGCTTCCCCCGCCATTTGCGTCGAAACATCGAAATGATTTGAGATAGAAAGCTCTCGTCTGCTCCAACGTCAAAGCATCTTTGCAAAGTTATATGTATAGTCCTCATTTCTTTCTTCATTACTAGCCTCCTCACTGCAGAAAGATATACGGATACTCCACTCTCACTATGGAATATCCAGGACAAGCCAGTGCAAAATACGTTACAAGTTCCCGCTGAAAAGCCGCTTCATCTGTCTTTTGCAATGCCCAAATCCGGTTTCCAACCATACTTTTAGTTAAGGGTTTGTCGTTTACTAAGGACTTCACTTCTCTATCCCCATTCTCATGATTGGACTCAACGCAATTTTGCGTTCAGTGTCTATGGAAAATTTCTAGATAAATCTCTAGATGTTTTGAAGGTAGCGTTGGACAAATACATTAATGAGAAATCCTGAACATATCCACAAATTCCCCTTCTCTAAATATGCAATTTTCATAAAGTTTGCCTTAAGCCTGAACGGTGTGTTCCTCCTCCTTTAGATCTAATTGAAATGAATGTTGTTTACTGAGGACTCAGCGCAATTTTGCGTTCAGCGCTTCTGGATGCGTTAGCCGCATCTCCGTGCTTGTCTGTAGATTACGGACAAGCACGGAGACAAGGCCAAGGCCTGTCCTCATTTTTGGTATAAACGAATCCGGTCCTTCACCAGTCCTTGGATATCTTCTGGAAGATCAGGCAGAAGATTAGACAGACGTCTCAGTTCTTCTGAGGCTTGATTTCTTATTTGTTCGGTAGATGCTAGTGGATCTGCCGAATTAGCCTGAAACGTTAACTGGACGTATCTGAACGCTAACGCTTCAGCAAATTCTAATTTATCCTTTTCGCTCATATGCACGTCAGGAAGTGGTTGGTTTTCAGGATGTATGTTCAATTTAGATCACCTTCATCTGGTTCGCAGGCTTTTCTGGTCTATGTTCAGGAATAAACCCTCGTTTCTTCAACTCCATTCCGTACCCTTCCTCAAATAGACGTTTTACCAGAATCGAGATGCATTTTTCATTTACATTTTGGAGGCGTCCCAACTGCTGCAAATAGATTGTTCTGTCATATACATCAGAGGAATCTCTTAAGACGGTGATTTGTTCCCGTTTGATGTGCAATAGTTCAAGCTTTTTGAATTCGATCTCGTAATGAAGAGCAATAATTTCATCCTCATTTGCAGCCACATTATTGAAAAGAACACGACGTTTCTGTTTAATGATTTCAATGTCCTCTCTCTTTTCAGTTATACACTGTTGAATGTTAAGCAAATTCTTGAAATTGGCCATATGTATCTACTCCTTTAGAATTAACGAATAATTTGTGTGAATGGAAATTTGAAAAATATGAGAACTTAACGTTAAATCCATAATCTGATATGCTATATACGACTTACTACAATCAAATCTCCACACCTTGTTCACGGAGTACTTTGACGATCTCCCAACCACAAGCGTGAAATTCTCTCTGCACTTTTGCTATTGCTTCAGGTGTGCGAACTACATAGTCATCACAGAATTCTATTTTGCTCTCCCCGATCCATATCGTTTTTACTACGTTCCCATCCGGGAGTTTGTTTTTTGTCACCGTATTACTACTTAAGGTATGTGCATGTGAGAACTTGGGTAGGACAGTCATATTTTTATACTGCCTCCTTCTTAATTAGCACCGATTATTCGCTCTAATACATCAGAGGAGATTTTTTCACGATAAGCTGCAGCTTTTAATTCAACTGGATCGATATTTAAAACAGCGGCCAACGCGTCATTAAGCTTATCTCCAGCAGGTGGTAATTTACCGTTTTGAAGTTTGCTGATATAAGCCTTATTGGTTTTTTGACCAGAATCCTTAAGCTTCTCTTCAATCTCTCCTAATGTTAGACACTCTTTATTTATTGAATTTTTAAGAAGAGTAGAATATTTCATGATTTCACCATCCTTCGTTGTCATTATAAAATAATGTTGTCAATTACTAATAACGTTATCATTAAATTACACCACATCAAATTCGTTGTCAATAGTTTATAACGAATTATTCGAATACTATCGTTGACTTTGAATGACAACGAAAGATAAAATACATATCAGAGGTGAAAACATGAAGTACAGAGACTTATTAAAATCTTATATTGAGAGTTCAGGTTTAAGTCTTAGTAAAATAGAAGAGAACATGAGAAACAAAGGTTTCTCGACAAATAAGGCATATATAAGTAAGTTACAAAATGGTATTCATCCACCTGCAGGTGAAGATATTACACGAGCATTGGCAGAGGTTACTGGCGGTGATGTCGATGCTTTACTACTTGCTGGATATATAGAAAAAGCCCCCGATGAGATCAAATCGATTCTCACGGAGGCAACTAATACTGGCCAATTATTTGCATTCTTTGCATTACTTATTTCCTATGTAGAGAAGTACCGGTCATCTGGCACAATTGACGAAGAATTACTTCAAAAAATTGAAGTAGCTAATGAATTATTCGGTAGTGAATATAAATACCGGTTAGCAACCTCTTATCTGGAGGGCTTTCCTGAATATGCTGTTGAATTAATCGTTAGGCTTAAACAGCACTTTATTCCCTTAACTGAATCTATTTCGTATCGTGGAGTTAAAATTAACTTTGCTGATTATGTATCCAAAGATAATAAGCCGATTTTTAAGGAAAATCCGTACCCGGAGATACAGGAAGCAACAGAAGCTTCGGCAATAGAGAACATGAAGAATGAGCAACCAACTAATTTCATCCCCATGCCTAATTATGAGGAAGAAATAGACAGTGCAACACAACAAAAAATTATGTTTTTTGAAAATCTTGAGTCTGATTTAGGACTTGACCTCACTGATCCTGAGATTCAAAAAAAACTCAAACGCGCCGCCAAAATCATCTTCTCCTCCGAAGACTGATTTAGCCTTAATGATTAGATTAGACGTTTGCTGTTTCGATATGTTCAGTTCTTTCGATAAAAGCTCTAACCTTTTTTCTATACAGTATGACCTATCCATCGGCCTCACCATCCAATTCTTAGGTGATATTTACTACCAATCCTAACACACGAACCTATGTTCGTAAATAATCTTTGCTTTTGTTCGTAGAAATAACATAAACAAAGAAGGAGCAGCGCGATGCGGTATGAACCGGATCGATGTCGCCTTCTGGAACTCTATAAAGAAACAGGGATATCTCAAAGAGAGGTTCATATCAAAACTGGATATCCCGAGAGCCAACTATCTGACTATGCACATAATCGCACAACTATGGGCTTTGCAACAGCCATGACAATAAGCAAAGCTCTGAAGCTTCCGAGTTGCGATCTGTTATATACATGGCGTGAGGTGGCAGTTTCTAAAAAAATTCCTAAGGTGACGCGGAGGTAATGCCTCCCGATCCGGCAAAAACTTCAAGAAATCTTGAAGTGAATATGCCAACAAATAAGTAACTCTCTGCTCTCACAAAATGCTAGGTTCACAAATGCGCATTCAGATATTTGTCAACACTCGTTCGTAATTTGAATATACCTATATTAAATACCAAATTGTGTATGCTGTACACTGTATTTGGCTGGACAAATTTTTCAAATAAGTGTAACAAAAACTGTTTACTTTTCTACCTTTTTATGATAGAAAAAAGAGCCCTTGTGGACTCTATGCAATAGTTATAGTCGGGTTAAAAGAAACTATCTGATCAACTACCTCTTTAAATCTACAACTCGCTATCATACATCGTTTAGACTTATTGGTTATTTTTCGATCGAAGTACGCTATCTTCAATGTTTTATCAAGTACCTTCACCTTATCAAGGTTCATTGAATTACTCCGATCGACAATCTCAAATCTATATCCACTACATTTTAGAACTTTATTCCAATATTTTAGAGTGCCAACCATGAAGTAGATATTCTCTTCAGTATGTACCGTAACCTTATCTGAACTCATTGCAAAATTAAGCATCAATATGAGTCCAGCATCAATATTTAGAATTCCAGATTTACCTTCGGGATCGCGAGTTACGGTAAGTAATGCCACGTCCCCCACCCCCCACCTCAAATTATTTAAGTAGTTCTTCAGGAACTTCTGCCGAATATACATACCATGCGCTATTTGTACTTACAGTTCCAAGAGCTACAAGACCTAAAAGTGCAGCCACATTAAGCAATGCATATCTTTTAAGTTTAAAGTAAGTATTTTTCATGGGCGCTCACCTCCTTTCAATCGAATTAAAGAAATGCTTTGAGCGAAAAATGTAGCTGCCAGCACGGAAGAGCCAATAAATAAATTCAAAGCCACAATAATGAGTGAAATAAATTTTAAAAGAGGGTAATACTTTTTGGGCGTTCTTGATTGCTTTTCAATATTTGAAGGAGCATAGACGCCCACTAACACCAGGCTTATCAGTCCCATCATAAAGATATGTTTATACTGAAGGTCTGCTAGGGAGATCACAGTTATAAGCGCTGTAGAAAATAGCACACATTTCATTCCAGACTTCATATGATAGCCTCCTGACGCTTGCCGCAACAGCGGAAACGCCAGAAGTCCGAGGATTACTTCTGTAATTCTTCCTGTAAAGAATGAGATAAATAACGATAGAACAATGATCATCACCGCATTAATAATTACTGAAAGTGCAAATTTCATTACCGCTGTTGATGTAGGGCTTTCAGGCACATTTTTTTTTATACTTTCAGCCATTCTTAAGGCAAGGTATTCAATCACGTTCTTTCTCCTTTTTAATCGCAAAATAGGTGAAGAATATCAATGCAATGGATACATAGATCACATCAGTTGAACTACTTCTGTTGTAAAGTAACCAAACAGATGCAACAAGTGCAATGCCGATCAGTAGACATACATATAATGTCTCACGTCTCAATCTCAGTTTTTCAAATTCAAAGGTGAACCCTCCACCTAACGTATAAAACATCCTCGCTCCACCAATACCTAAAACGCTACTTATCAATTGCAGAAAGTAGCCCTTCTCCGGATGTGAGGTCAATTCGGAAACAGATAAATATCCAAATGATAATTGAACTAAACCAACTTGCAATAAAACAAAGGCAAAGTAACCCATGACCGAAATAACAGCTGACCATATAAGAGGTATTCGAGTTAAGGTAGTAAATAATAATATGAATAATAAAATGTTAATAAGAGGTACAAACGCTGGCAATTCTAGATCTTTCCTCAGAAAAAAACTCTGTAAATCCATCAATAAAATAATAAATAGTGCCGGGAAAATAATTTCAGAAGGTCTTAATCTAAACAGAGCACAGGTGATGAAATAAATAGCTATAAACTCCAAAGTTGAGAAGAAAACAAACCCCATAGGTTCCCACGACAAATCATAACACCGCCTGACATAATTTTCATTCAATACATTAATTATATATCTGCTCCAAGGATTACGTATACTACTTATTTACTACGGAATAGGTCTATCTTCCGCGTTGCCCTATTAACGGAGGTATGGTCATTAGCTTCCATCTGCTTTACAATAATCACATAGTTTGCTGTATTTATTAGGAGGGACAATTTTGGATTTAAGTACATACTTTGAAAAATATGCCCTTTACTTACGTAAGTCTCGCGCTGATATGGATGCAGAGGCCCGCGGTGAAGGCGAAACTTTAAAAAAACACCAAACAGCTTTATTTGCATTGTCTAAGAAAATGAATATTAACATCTCCAAAGTATATAAAGAGATCGTTTCCGGAGAAAGAATTGCCGATAGACCGGAGATTCAGCAGTTACTCCAAGATGTTGAAGATGGCAAGTGGACGGGCGTACTGGTCATGGAAATTGAGCGCCTTGCACGTGGTGATACTATGGATCAAGGATTCGTTGCGCAGGCCTTTAAGTATAGTGGAACAAAGATCATCACTCCAGTTAAAACTTATGACCCTGACAATGAATTTGATGAAGAATATTTTGAATTTGGACTCTTCATGTCTCGCCGAGAATATAAAACTATTAACCGCAGACAGCAAGCCGGAAGAATACAATCAGTCAAAGAAGGAAATTACATTGGTAATATCCCTCCATATGGCTACATAAAAATACGTTTGGAGGATAAGTCCTATAGCTTAGCCCCCCATCCTGAAAAAGCACCTATCGTTAAGATGATTTTTGACATGTATACCTCTCAGAATATGGGTATGGGCAACATTGCCAAGAAACTAAATCAATTGGGTGTTCCTACAGCTAAAGGGTCTTTATGGGTTGTCGCAACAATCAGTGGAATCTTACAAAATCCAGTTTATAACGGGGAGATTGTGTGGAACCGGCGTCCTGTTAAAAAGACTCGCAAAGATGGAAAAATGCTAGAAACACGCCCCGAAGTTTCAGAAGACATGTGGATCAGAGTGCCTGGTAAACACAAGGCTATTATTACAAAAGAGATCTGGGAAATGGCGCAAAAAATATTGAAAGGCAGATATCATGCACCAGCACCTTCAGGAATAATAACCAGTTCTTTAGCTGGCTTAGTCAGATGCTCTTTGTGTAGGCATTTGATGGTACGCCGCCCCTATTCAAATCAGTCTGAGCCATCCCTTATTTGCGTCACTCCAATGTGTAATCAAGTCAGCTCACAATTTGTGCTTGTGGAAGAACGAATTTTAGAAGGATTACGATTATGGATTGATCAGTACAAGGCGCAGTGGAGCGAAAATATACCCATTAACTCTGGAGATTCTGAAGAATTAATAAAGGCCAAGCAGCAAATTGTCAAAGAACTAAGTAAAAAAGTTAATGAGTTAAAAAAACAATCAAGTGCACTTCATGATCTACTAGAACGTGGAATCTATACTATAGATGTGTTTTTAGAACGTTCTCAGAACCTTTCTGAACGAATTGCCGAAGCAGAGAGGGGATTACTCTCAGCTCAAGCTGATTTGGAAACAGAGGAACATCGTAAAGAGGCTAAAACGGGGATAATACCACAAGTAGAGCGTGTACTTGATGTTTACAATCAAATTGATGATGCGACGAAACGTAACGGCCTACTTAAGTCGGTGTTGCAAGGTGTTGTATACAACAAAGAGAAGCGTGGCCATTGGACGCAACCAGAAACAATGAGAAAATTCGATCTTAAACTGTATCCGAAATTACCGGAATCTTGAGATTGTGTCTAACTGATAACCTCAATGAGCGAATTCTTCTGTAGAAATGTCGGTGAGCACACCAATCACTTTATCGGGAATCGCATACCGCTGGTTCATGTAGCGCAGCGCCGCTGCCAGCTCACCGTCTGCTCCCCCGTATTGCTCCATCAAATACCGCGCCATCCGCACGTCGCATTTGCTGACCCGCACGGGATATTGCAGCTTTTTCTCATAGATCCACATGGGTAGACCTCCCCCTCCTTGAGCATAGAATATTCACTGCGATGGCTCCGTCTCCCGCCTTTACACCTGCCAAGGCCAAGGGGGCTGATTCCATTCCCACGGACATTTGGAGTAGGCACGGCCGAAGTTTTGCAGTGGACCATACAGCTCCTGGAATTGCTTGGCCAAGCGGGTGCGCTCTTGGGTCAGCTGATTAAATTGCTGGATGCTTCGTAAATCATCGGGATGGGTGTCCAGATACAGATTGAGTTCGACCAGTGCAAAATCCAGAATCTGCAACTGCTCCAGCATTTCGTAGTAACGGGGTTCGCAAGGATTAGCCTCCATGAACTATCTCCCTCCTTGCTTGGATTCATAGGGGCTGAACAATGCCGGCCATAAGGTGCCTAACCTCAGTGCTTCAGGCAAGGAAAACTGGGGCAGATCCGGCGGCTGGAAGTTGATGAATTGGTTCGGCGGTACAACATACGTCTTAAAGGGCACTGGCGGGCAGGGATCAAACGGACCCCTGTAGGGCTTATACACCCGTTCCTGCGATTCCATAATTACAGTTCCTCCTTTATTCCTCTTCCCTTGGTCGTGAGACCCTAATCATTCTTCCCTTAACTAACTTATGACAGCGTCATACATTATAAAACGATGTTTTCAAAAAAACTCTTGTTCTATAAGAAAAATGATTATCACAGAAGACAAGGAATAATATATGCAGAATGAGCCCGGTCAACGATCCAGCTTTGACAGTCCTAAATACCTAGCATACTAGACGTTGCAGTTCAATTTCCATAGCCATAAATAGGCCTAATCCATCTTTATTGATACTTACGATTCATTCTTTAGATTTCACCTAATATTTTTGATTGATTGAACCGTAATATTTTTCATGTTCATTTCACGAGAAAAACAGCAGCCTATGACGACCTTGTCTCTCGATGATTGAAGTGATTAATGTTAAGGAGGTAATAAACAAGAGATGTCGGTTAAAGAATATGAAGAATTTATAGGGAAGCGCTTAACAGAAAACATTTACCACGCCAATGGAACTTTATTAATTTCGAAAGGAACAGTTCTCCTAGAAAGCCATATTAAGAAGCTGGCCAATTTTAGAATTAAGACTGTTCTCATTCAAACTATTGGATTAAGCCCTTCAGAATCTCCAATGTATTCCCATGAAAATGCAATTCAGACTGAGAAATATCTATCGGAAATTAATAAATACATTCAGTCGAACGGTGTTGTCCCGATTGCTGACATAGAAGAAAAGGTCCTCCCTTTCATTAGGAAAACCGCAAAACGATATAATTTATTCCAAGTGTTTTCCGAACTGCAGCAAAAGGGGGACTTTCGGTACGAACAAAGCATCGGTGTAGCGGTCATTGCCACGTCGCTTGGAGAGCGTCTGCAATTGGATGAAGAAGAACTGGCTTTGCTTACAACTGCGGCGACGCTCTATGATATCGGCACAGTTAAGCTGCCCTCTTCCTTGATTCAAAAACCAGAAAAATTTGACACCCAAGAATTCAACATGATGAAGAAGCATACTGTTTATGGTTACGAGCTTTTGAAAAATTCGGAGATTGATCCCCGGGTTGCACTCGTAGCTCTACAGCATCACGAGCGGGATGACGGTAGTGGATATCCAATGGGTGTAAAAGGAAATCAACTCGACCGGTTAAGCAAAATTGTGGCTCTGGCCGACGTGTATATGGCCTTGATATCGGATCGCCCCCACAGACCAGCATTCACCTTTTTTGAGACAGTTAATGAAATTCACAGACAAATAATCCTAAATCGATTCGACCCCGTTATTGGTTTGACATTTCTTGATATGATGCTTTCCAGGCAAGTCGGCTGTGATGTCATTTTATCAGATGATCGTAAAGGCAAGATTCTCCTGACCAACGTCAACCACCCAACAAAACCGCTCATTGTTTTGGAGAATCATGAATTTCTTGATCTCAGAAAAACGGGTGCTGTTATAATTAAAAAAGTCATTGGATGAGGAGTTGTCTCGATGCTTGACCTTTCACTAAATCAACCGCTAAAAACAAGCTTACTTATTCCAGAAGAATACTTGATTCAGGATGTTGTATTTTTAATGGAGATTGATACTTCAGGAAACAACCAATATGCAACTCTAAAACTCATTAATATTTTACGTCGTAATGGATTACATACGATTGAAGATATATTGAATTCAAAAGCGAAACACATTCAACTCATGAAAGGCGTTGGAGAAAAGTCTTTTTTAATGTTGTTGGAGCTGCTGAAGGAGATTTCCAAAAAGAAGCATAATTGAACAATACATAACCCGAAGAGATGCAAAACAGAATCGCCAGCTTCCTCTGGGGATACAGTATACATTCGTGGAGGAGTTTATGATGATTTTGAAATTGCAAAAAACGATTTTTGATAGGGGAATCAGAATGGTGAGGCAACCAAAATGGGTTTAAAGTCGGCGGATATGATTTATGCTTCCTGTAACTTCCAGCTCTCTTTACAAACACGGTTTAGGTTACCTTGCTGACAAATAAGATTCTGTATTATCCCTACAGACCGAGTAATATTCACAAGGCTGCCGTTTGTAATAATCAAACGACAGCCTTGTGAAATATAACACTAAAAGGTTATATTGAGGAGGTTTTCTTTGAGAGATTTAATAATGGCTCAACTTTTTTTCTTGGATTGGGATGGTTTGCGCCGTGATTTTTTCTGTAAGGCAAGCTTCTCCTCTGCAAGTCTCTGGATTTCTTCCAACCGGCACTGCTCTTGACGGATCTTTTCCTTTGCAGTTTGCTCAGCCTTCAATTTCAAATCCAACAGGATCTCTTCGTGAAGAAGGGGATCAGCTATGCTCAAATACTGTTCAAAAGCCTCCGGATACATAAAGCTCTTTGTCCCCGTTACATCAGCAAATGTAATAGTTAACCGTCCGTCAGTATGGCTTAAAACTGTTCCGGTACCATACCGGATATGTTTAACCTGTTTAGTTGTTAAATTCATTTCTTCTCCAACTCTTTTTTCAAGTATTGTCCGGTGTAGCTCAGATCATGCCGGGCTACTTGCTCCGGTGTACCAGTACATACAATCTCTCCGCCAGCGGCTCCCCCTTCGGGGCCCAGGTCAATAAGATAATCGGCATTTTTGATCAACTCCAGATTATGCTCGATGACCACCACTGTATTGCCGGCATCCGTCAACGAATGCAAGACCTGAATAAGCTGGTGCACATCAGCAAAATGCAGCCCCGTAGTTGGCTCGTCCATGACATAAATGGTAGAGCCGGTAGCGGGCTTCAGAAGCTCCGCGGCCAGCTTGATCCGCTGCGCTTCCCCTCCGGACAGCGTGGTCGAGGATTGGCCCAGTTTGATATACCCCAGTCCGACCTTGCAGAGCGCCTCAATTTTTTTACGGATTCTCGGGATATTCTCAAAGAATTTGACCGCTTCCTGGGCAGTCATATCCAGCACATCAGCTATACTCTTTCCCTTGTAGTGCACCTCAAGCGTCTCGCGGCTGTATCTTCGCCCTTTGCATACACTGCATGGCACATGCACATCCGGAAGGAAATGCATCTCCACACGGATCAGACCCTCGCCTGCACACGCTTCACAGCGGCCTCCTTTGATATTGAAGGAGAAACGCCCCGGACCATAGGCACGAATCTTGGCTTCGTTCGTCTGGGAGAAGAGCGTGCGGATGTTGTCAAAAACACCGGTATAGGTGGCCGGGTTGGAGCGAGGGGTACGTCCAATCGGCTGCTGATCAATATTAATGATCTTGTCGAGATTCTCCAAGCCTTCGATCCCAAGGTGCGCCCCGGCCACAGTATGTGCTCTGTTGAGCGAGGACGCCAGCTTTTTGTACAGGATTTCGTTGACAAGGCTTGACTTCCCCGAGCCGGACACTCCTGTTACACAAGTGAAGGTGCCCAGTGGAATCGACACATCGATGCCCTTCAGATTGTTGGCCGCTGCTCCCAGAATGGACAGCTGTTTCCCGGTCCCGGAACGCCGCGTATCTGGAACAGGAATGCGGATAGCTCCATCCAGATACTGGCCGGTTATCGAACGCGGCTCTGCCTTGATATCATCAAGCACACCCTGCGCCACCACTTCACCGCCGTTAACACCCGCATAGGGTCCGATGTCCACAATCCAGTCCGCCTGCCGGATGGTATCTTCATCATGCTCTACGACAATCAGAGTATTGCCCAGATCGCGCATTTTGCCAAGAGCCAGCAGCAGGCGGTCATTGTCCCGTTGATGCAGGCCGATCGAAGGCTCATCCAGGATATACAGCACGCCCATAAGCCCGGAACCCAGCTGTGTAGCGAGACGAATCCGCTGGCTTTCACCGCCCGATAAGGTCCCGGCAGCTCTGGATAGTGTTAAGTAATTAAGGCCTACGTTAAGCAGGAACTGGAATCTTGCCTCAATCTCCTGCAGAATGGAACCGGCAATCCCGGAGTGCTCAACCGTCAGGGTCAGATTCCTTATACTTTGTAACGCATCCTCTATGGACAAGGCACAGAATTCCGAAATATTCATACCTGCTATCCTGACAGCCAGCACAACAGGCGACAAGCGGTCCCCCTGGCAATCGGGACAAGGCAGGACGGACATATACGTCTCCAGCTCCTTGCGCATGTCCTCGGATGGGGTTTCACGGTAGCGCCGCTCCAGATTAGGGATGATGCCCTCAAAGGACTCTTTCACGTATTTCCTTAACCCTTCACTCGGATGGTACACGTCTAGCTTCTCTCCATGAGTCCCGTACAGAAGTGCGGACAATGCTTCCGGTGATAGCTGTGCAAGCGGAGTATCGAAATCGAACCCATACTTCTTCCCCAGCGCTTCATAATACATTTTGCAAAAGGAATTCGTCTTGACATTGTTCCAACCATTGGCCACAATGCCGCCAGAGTGGATGGAGCGGCTCATGTCCGGGATGACCTTGCCCTGATCGACCTTCAAATAGGAACCCAGGCCGGAGCAGCCGGAACATGCACCTTCATGGTTGTTAAAAGAGAACATACGCGGAGACAGCTCCGGCAAGGAGACCGAGCAGTAAGGGCAGGCGTAGTTCTGTGAGAACAGAGTCTCCTCACCGCTGGCCGTCTGATGAATAACAACCAGGTCACCCGAGAGCGCCAACGCGGTTTCAAGGGAGTCCGCCAGTCTTTGCCGATCTATATCCTTCACGGCCAGACGGTCAATCACAATTTCGATATAATGCTTGTTGTTCTTGTCCAGCGCAATGTCGCCAGTCAAGTGATGAACCTCGCCGTCCACCCGGACCCGGGCATAGCCGTTCTGCTTCGCCTGCTCAAATACTCTCTGGTGTTCACCCTTTTTGCCCCGGATCACGGGAGCCAGAATTTCATATTTGGTGCCGTAGGGCAGACTGCTGATCTGTTGGACAATCTCATCCACGGATTGGCGTTTAATTATTCTCCCGCAGGACGGGCAATGGGGAATGCCGATCTTGGACCACAGCAGACGCAAATAGTCATAAATCTCCGTTACCGTCCCCACGGTGGAGCGCGGATTATTGGAGGTTGTCTTTTGTTCAATGGCTATCGCCGGGGAGAGACCGTCGATCGCATCCACATCCGGTTTGCCCATCAGCCCCAGAAATTGTCTGGCGTAAGCGGACAAAGACTCGACATAGCGCATTTGTCCTTCGGCATACAACGTATCAAAGGCCAAACTGGATTTGCCCGACCCGCTCACCCCGGTAAAGACTACAAACCGGTTGCGCGGAATTTGCAGGCTGATATTCTTCAGATTATGTTGTCTCGCTCCGCTGACACTTATATATTTATGCATGAGGTTCCTCCCGGTATCAGCTGTCATAATTTAATTGTAGCATATGCATGTCAAGTCTTTTTGACATATATTGGTTTTTAAATCAGAATTATTTTCTGGCCATACACATAGAGAAGGCGGATTTCCCCATGATAATCATTTGGTTATCTGAACAGCGGCGTCCAATGACCGTTGCCGGATTTCTTCTCTTACCAGCAGCCCGGCGCCCTCCCCAGACAGCTTATGGATAAGCATCAGCTCACTTTCAAGCAGCTCGATGGCGTGCTCCAGAATGTATTTGTCTTCGGCGTTCACTTTTGTACCATGATCCTTACTGCAGGTGAGATCTCTAATGACCTGGTATAAATCTGACAGCTTTCCTGACTTCAGCCTGTTTTTCAGCAGCTGCTTCCGGTCGCTGCTATTTTGCGGCAGCTGCTTGGATTCGGCAAAAAAGAGCGTTCTCGCTTCTTCCAGTTGTTCCGGAGTGGAAAGCCGGCGCAGCCCCATTTTATCAGCATCGTATAAGGGAATGTAAAGGATCAGGCTGTTCATCTGCATATAGACTTTATAATATTCTCTTGGTGATCCTATAAACTGCATGTTCTCAACAGATTTAATTAAACCCGCACCCTGATTCGGATAAAATACCTTGGCTCCAGATTCTAACATTGTTTTACCTCCTCTTAATGTCCGCCTCTTTAATATCATAATAATATTATCAAAATGATCATATAAGAGCGCCGCAGAGCTTCTTTTTAACTCCACATCCTGAAATAAGTATAGCACACCCCTGTC
The DNA here is from genome assembly GCF_014644435.1 of Paenibacillus albidus. Lineage (GTDB taxonomy): Bacteria > Bacillota > Bacilli > Paenibacillales > Paenibacillaceae > Paenibacillus_AQ > Paenibacillus_AQ albidus. The sequence continues at coordinate 29,364 of NZ_BMKR01000006.1, forward strand.
AAGCCCCCCTCACACATAGCCCACCTGAGAGGGCCGCATACACTAACCAGCAAGGTGCTGTTTACAATACTAACCATTTGTTTCATCTGTGATCACAACATGAATAGCAGCCGGCCAGTAGACAAACTGCTTTTTCATTTTACGCTTTATTTCATATGATCGACTCTCTTGTATTTGGAAGCATTTTTCGTTTGTTTCTTCGCAAGCCGTACGAATCCGGTGACACGAACAAGCATTGAACGAGCTTTACCAATATTGGCTGTTCGGTCATACGTTTGAACAATACGCCGAAGGGGAAACTGCATTTCAATTGCGGAACATTATGATAAGATGAAGTAAATATCACTCGAGAATAGGATGAGGCTCATGAACCATTTTGCTATGTATGGAAAGTTGACGGCACGTCCGGGGCAAAGGGACGCTCTTACAGACATCTTGCTAGAAGCGGCCGATCTGTTGAAAGCAAATAATGACTGCTATTTGTACATAGTCAATGTATCAGACGACGATCCGAATGTGGTGTATGTGACCGAACTGTGGAAAGATGCAGAGGCCCATGCAGCCAGTCTAAAGAATGAAGAAGTACTGGCGTCGATTCAACGCGGCCGGCCGTTGATTGCCGGAGCGGAGCCCATTAAACTGCGTGCCCTAGGCGGCAAAGGTTTGTAGGGTTTTGATGCAATGCTATTCCTTATCAGACTAGTGATTGAATTCCCCAGGAGCAGGTTGCGCAGGCACCTTGATCCTGGGGGAGTAGGCCCCCGCCGGCATCCAGAAACCGAAGCAAAAAGCCATGATTGCTCCCGTCCCCCTGTTCTCTGCAAGAGAAAAGTAACGAGAGCTTCATGGCTTCCAGAATGCAAATTAATGACCTATTCATTCTATTCATAGTTCACAGTGTCAGGCTTCCTTCTTCCACATAAATACAGTTGGTAAAGGCAAGCAATCCTGCCTGGCCGTTCATCGTTCCGTACAACTCCGCTCTGATCCAGCGTTGTCCCGTCATATCGGAACATGTCTTGAAAGCAGCCGAAACCGGAGGGACAATCCACTCGGCTACTATCCCGGCACTGCCGACCAGACATAACTTCAGCTCTTGCCCCTCCAGGCTCCACTGGCGTTTACGCACTTCAAAATCGGCTTCCACGGTAAGCGACAATCGGCTGCCCGCCGAAGGGTCAACCCTGGCTACCTCACCGATGCCAAATGTACGATTTTCTTCACGCCCGGTTTCCCTGGCATACAGCTTCAGAAGCGGACCCTGTGTAACCGAGACCGCTCCCAGCCGGATCGCCTCCAGCAGCTGCGGTTCTGACACTCCTTTCCGCGGGTCCTGCACGGCGGACTCCAGTGCTGCTCCTCCCCCGGCATAACCGGCAGCGGCCTCTTCGTGTACGCCCAAATAAGTAACCGCAAGAGTAGCTTCACTGCTAAGCAGTGAATGATGCCAGTCTCTGCCGCTGACAGCAGGGATGCGAAGACCACGGTTAAGCAGTTCCGTCCAAAAGAGATAAGCACGCTGATTAAAAGCTTTCATGTGAGGTGAGGGGCCGTTCCACACCTCTATATAATCGAGGGCTTTCCACTTTCCGATGGTGAACTCCCAATAACAGCCCGTACATATCGGACTGCCTATTCGAAATGGATGGGCTATGCCTGCAAGTCCCCCGGATTTGTGGATTCCGGCGATCCCCTCATCAATATCATCCGGTCCGGTAAATCGCCAATCGGCGTGATGCAGTACATTCGCACCCAGCGTCAGCATGTGGCCATAAAAAGTGGTCCACTCCAGCCCGGACAAAATGCCGATGCCCCGTTTAGCTTCCACCTGTTCTTTGAAGGCCCAGCCGCTGACGGTATTATGGTCGGTCAGCGCAATCCAGTCCAGCTCCAGCTCACGGGCGGCCGTTGCCATCTCGTCGAGCGTGTGGGAAGCATCACTGTGAACGGTGTGCGTATGCAGTTCGCACGCCACCCAGCGGATCGTCATAATCCATCTGCTCCTTCCGTCTCTGCCGCCTGCACTTGCAGCTCGAACTGACATTTGTCCGTTACAACCTCATGCAGGCTAACCGTCAGCTCCCACAGTCCTGCGGGAAGCGGACCGGCCAGAAATCCCGGCGTGGCCGTCGACTCCGATACAATAATGATCTGCTCCTTATTCGCACGATGTGCAGCCCCGCGAAACCCTGCGGGATCATCCAGTGAGACGGTAAGCAGATTCTGCAAGACAAGGTAATCCGGGTCCGTATATGCTACTTCACGGAGTTCAGGCTCCATATACCGGTCTACGGCCTGCCGGACCAGCGTATTCTGCCGTGCCTCATCCTGCAGAAGCTTGGGTGAGTAAGCAAAGTCAATCCGCAGCTGTCGTGTATTCCGCGGTACAAGAAACCTGTGCACAAGGTGCACATGTCTGTCCGCAGGCGTAATCCTTGAGCTGATATCAAGCAGTGTTTTAGAGTACATACGCAGCATCCGCTTTCCAAATCGTTCTCTCAGGCACTTGCACGGTCAGGTTGACGGAGCCCTCAAGCTCAACGGCCTCTCCGGGTGTGAATAACTCCGTCAGATAGAATAACTTCAGACCTTTCACGAGGATTTCATCTGCTCCTCCGGGAAGCAAAACGACCCGCACCTCTTCTAGTTCCTCCAGGGAGCAGCCTTCCGGCATTTTAACGGTGGTGGCAAAACAAGGGTAAGGACCGTCATACGCCGCACGTTGACCATTCGCCCGGCAATCATTGAAGCTGCTGGAATACCAGCGTTTTTCCCCTCGCCGTTTAACCTTGATGTCGATGGAAGTGCGGCGTTCCGCCACTGCTGCTTCATGTTGTGCAGAGGTCTGAACATACAGATAATGCCTCGGATCGGTAAACTTTATCGTATCCGGGTTGCAGGGGCGCTCCCAGGCCTCCTGCCGCAGAAGCTCCCAAGCCATCAGCTGGTATGTGAACGGATACTCGTCCATTGCACGTTCGCGGGGCTCAACCTCCGGTTTCCAGTGGTAAACCGGGGGAAGCAAGAAGCGGTAGCTTGACACCGGAACGTCCGTCACCATCCCATTGTCCGTAGCCGATTGCAACACTGGATGACCGCCCAAGGCAGTTAGGCCGGCAAATTCTTTGGTTTCATGATGCGGAGCCTGATATTCCGCCTTCACAACCTCCCCCGTCTTATCAAGCAGCACACGGTACGTCCATTCGATATCCGTCAACCTTCCCCATTTGCTCATCAATAGCGGGGCTGGGGTTCCCGCATCCTCATGACTGTATATCGTATGATATTCCAGCAACTTACCGGAAGAAGCATCCTCCATCCGGTAGATCAGCAGAAGCGGCGTGTCCGTGTATCGGCTTTCGAAGGGATCCTGCAAATTGCGGCCATAGAGCACAGGAGCATGGCGGTAGATTAGCCCCAGAGATGTATCCTCGGGAATTACCGCTATCTTCACTCCCTTTATCCAGGCGCATTTGGCCAGCGGCGAGGAATCCTCGCTGAAAGACAACTGCAATTGATGCTCAACGACCTCCAGCCGGCCAAGGAGCCGTGTATAGGCAAACGGCTCCTCCCCATAAAAGAGCACAACGGTCTGATTATATTCTCCGTCCACTTCAAGGGTGAGCAGCACAGATTCCTTATCCGGTAAGCTCCAATGACTGTCGGAACGGGCAAGTAACGTAATTTCGGCATAACCGGGTTCGTCTATCCGAAATGTTCCCGACCACCCCGTGGCCCCGGCAAGCTTATGCCATTCGGGAAGCTGAAGGTGTGTTATCTCCTTTTTATCCATTGTTGTTGTCTTCTCCACCGTAACTCTCCCTCCAGAATGCTTGATTTAATTGCTGCCTGCTTACCTGGCGGCCGGTTCCTCTTTAATCATGCTGCGGATATAGAAGTAGCCCATTCCAGAACAGAGCAGGAACATAAACACCGCCATAGCACTGGCAATCCCTACCTCATGATAGATGGAAAAAGACTGCTGCATGGCTACGCCCAGAACCTGCGGAGCATTGGGTCCAATCAGAAACGGAGCGGTAAACGCCCCGATCATCCCCATAAAGGAAAAGGTAGCTGCTACCAGCAGCGTCTTGTACGTCATCGGCACAATAAATTTCGCGAAAATACTTATTTTCCCTGCCCCTACATCACGTGCGCTTTCAATGACTGAATTAGGGATTCCCGCCAGCGCAGAGCTGAGCAACATGGTTGTAAAGGGGATATTGAACCACAGATTGGCCAGCAAAAGTCCATTGTAATCATAAATAAAACGCGGGAAGCTCTCGAAGCCCAAAGCATTCCCTATTCTCATCAGCCAGCCGTGATTTCCGTACATATTGATGATGCCGTAAGTTGCAATTACGCCGGGAACGAACATAGGAATGTAATACAGCTTGCGAATCCAGTCCGTTATCCGGCCTTCATTGAATCTGAGATATATCGCCAGCAGATAACCGATTAACAGCGTAAGGGCTGTACTGATTAGAGTCAGATTCAAAGTAAACATCAGGTTGCTCTGCATGGCTTTATCAGTAAACAGATACGTATAGTTTTTCAGTGAAAAAGCTCTGTCCGTGTCAAGGAAACTCTCCTTAACCGCAAGCGAAATCGGTATGATTACAGTAAAGACCAGCAGCGCAAAGGAAGGAATGACCATGAGCAAGCCTGTAATGGAGGCCTTCGTCTGACTGCTAATTCCGGTTCGCTCTGTTTTGCCCTTCATTTTTATCAAACCGGCTTTGTCCACGTTCATTGCGTGGCTACTTCCGCTTGCCAGCGTTTGTTAATCTCATTTCCAAGCTCACCGATCTGGAACTGACGGTACCCTTTGGCGACACTTTCGAAATTGGCCTGCAGCTCAGCCGGCATTTCCGACCATTTGATTCCCGGGTATCCGAACATGGTGTTGACGATCACTTCTTGCGCTTCCTGGGTCAACACAAAATCAATGAACTTTTGGGCAGCTTCTTTTTTCTCTGACATCGCCGGGATCGCAAGCATTGCCGGTCCACCTGTAAAAGCAGGCTCAATTTGCGTCAATTTGATATTATCCGGCAAGAGGCCTTTGTTCAGCTGCTCCAGTGCCATATCCGACCAGGCAGGAATCATGTCTACTTCACCAGTAGCAAGGATATCCAGCGTCCCCTGGTTTTTTTTCGGATACACGCCCTTTTGGTACATAAATGGGTGCAGTTCCTTCAGCAGATCAAACCCCTGATTCCACTGCTCCATAATCGCCGGGTCCTGACTGTGCACGGCTTCATCCGGCAGGAAGTTGTACAGAGCGGTTACCACAAATGAACTGCCTGCTCCACCGGTCGCCGGATCGTTGTAGGCAAAACGCCCGGGATTACTGCGAATCCAGTCATACAGTGCATCGGTCGTCTGCGGAGGATTGGCTACCGTGTCGCTGTTATAGGCAAGCACAACCGAAGAAGCACGGTAAGGCACGGCCAGATTTTTAAGGTCGCTCATGTAGCTTTCTTCAATCTTACTGATATTCGGGATAACATCGGTTCCTACAGGTTCGAAGATACCCTCTTTCTCTGCGAGCAGCACATCGCCTCCGGATGCCTCAAAGAGATCGATGTCAACCTTCGATTCGCCTGCCTTTTTGGCCGCCAGCAGCCGATCCATTGTGGACTGTCCGCCTTGTCCGGACGGAATGTGTGTAAGCTTAATGGTGATGTCATCGTTCTGAGCTTCAAACATCGGGACAATCTTTTCCCACATATCCTTTACATTCAGGGAACCCGTGAAATAGAAATTAAGCTCCGTTTGCTCCACCGGGCCTGCGTTATCCCCCGCTGCCGCAGCATCGTTGGCAGTGCCACCCTTATTGTTGCCGCAGGCGGACAACACCAGCATCAGTACAACCAGAATTGAACCCACATATTTCTTGGCCATTTCGTAAATCCCCCTTGATTAAGATGTTTTGGAATAAGCGGTTGCCCGCGAAATACCGAGATGGACCTCTGCTCCGGTAAGCAGGGCACGTGCTTCCTCACGCGGCAGAAACACCTTGGTCATTCCTGCTGGCGTTTCGACCGACACCTCCGCATAATGACCCAGCACCATTACCTGTCTGACGGTTCCGGACATTCCTGCCGCCGAAGGGTCCTGCATGACCATATCCTCCGGCCTCACTGCAACCGTCACTTCACCGGCCAGGCCCTTGTCGTTGCCAAACCTGAGTGATTGCACCTGAATTCCGTCTTTGGAGGCCTGTCCGTTCAAGAAATTCATACGTCCGATAAATTGGGCCACGAACAAGGAGCTTGGCTGATCATAAATATCCTGCGGGGAAGCCACTTGTTCGATTCTGCCGCTGTTCATAACGACAATGCGATCGGATATGGACAAGGCCTCCTCCTGATCATGTGTAACAAACACCATGGTCAAATTCCCGGCTGCCTGAATTTCACGCAACTCCTCGCGCATTTCCATTCTCAGCTTGGCATCCAGCGCGGAAAAGGGCTCGTCCAGCAGCAGTACCTTCGGCTCCAGCAGCAAGGCCCGGGCAACCGCAACGCGCTGCTGCTGGCCGCCTGACAGCTGGGAAGGATATTTTTTCTCCGTTCCTGGCAGCCGCACGAGCTTCAGCACCTGCTCGACCTTTTCGCGGATCTGCTGTTTGCCCGTTTTTCTGAGCTTAAGTCCAAAAGCCAAATTGTCATATACCGTCATATGCGGCCAAAGATTATAGCTCTGGAACACCATGGCAGTCGGGCGCTTCTCCGGAGGAAGATGCAGAATGCTCTGATTCTCAATCTTTACTTCTCCGGCATCCGGATTCAAAAAACCGCCGATAGTGCGTAAAACGGTTGTCTTTCCACAGCCGGAGGGGCCGAGCAGGGTGATCAGCTCTCCTTTGCGGATATCCAGATTAATATCGCGTACACCGTCGCCGGTCTTGTACGTTTTCTGCAAACTGCGGATAGATAGTAGAACTTCCTCTTCCTTCACGTCCATTTTCACTCCTCACTTCATCTGAAATCCGCTTGACATAACATCCGCATTGACAAATCTGCGTGCGCCCATCAGTAAAATAATCGTCGGCAGAGTCATGATGATGGAAAATACAGCACCCGCCGTACTGGGATAATCCTCGACAATGGAATACATCACAAGCGGCATTGTTTTGAAATCGGGAATCCCTACCATGAAAGTGCCTTGCGCCTCATCCAGTGAAGACAGGAAGGTAAAGATCGAAGCGACCAGAATGCCAGGCAGCGCCATAGGCAGGGTAATATGCCAGAAGACTCGGAACGGGCCCGCGCCGACGTCTCTTGCGGATTCCTCCTGTGCCTGGTGGACACTCTTGAAGGCTGCCGCCGGAATCCACGTCATGAACATCAGCGTGTTGACAATGTGGATGAGGACAATACCAAGCAGGGTGTTCATTAAGCCCACCTGGTAGAACAAAACTGCGATCGAGACATAAAGGCCCATTTTCGGAAAAGCATTCGTCAGCAGAAAAGAGAATAAAAACCAGCGGCTTAGCGGAAACCGGATTCTGGCAAAAGCATAAGCAGCCGGAATACAAATTAAAATGGATGCGACCGTAACGATTGCGGCAATTCCAAAGGAAAGCGAAATGGAGGACAACACCTCCTCCTTGGTCAGTACAAAGGACCACCATTCCAAGGACCAGATTTGCGGAAGCATGGCGGGATATTGCCATTTCCCCGAGAAAGCCAGCAGCACCAGGTTAAGCAGCGGACCCAGAAAAAAGAAAACAAATACCAGCAGTACGATAAACTCGAAGATTTTTCGTTTGCCCAGCGATCTTGCATACCACCCCATGAATGTTCCCCTTTCCAGAGTTTTAAGTTACTTGTATAGACATCTATATGGAATAGAATAATCCAGCTCTTTAAAGAGAGATCTAATAGTTTGTAAAAACTGCAACAAAAAAAGCCCCTCCATAAGAGAGACCAGTCTGTGTTTCAACATGTTGCTGGTTCTGCGGGTTCATGCCATCAATTGCGGGTGCGGCGGATCTGGAAGGTAAACACATCGTTGCGCATATAATCCGTTGAATAAAAGATGGCTTGATGCTCTTCGTCATAATGCAGTTGCTTAAACAGAAGAACCGTTGTGGCAGGATGTATAAGCAGCTTCTGGCAGTTCCGGTCCACATGGAGCGGAACCGTAATCTCGGTGTCCGATTTCACAATTCGGATCGAGAGATGCAGCTCCAGAAATTCAAGCAGGGAACCCGAAAAATCAAAGCGTTCAAACAGATCTCCCACCCGCTGGGGATGAAAATAATTGATGGTTACAGCCACCGGTTCTCCATCGGCAGTGCGGATGCGCTCCAGCATCATCACGGGATCTCCCGTCTTAATCCCCAGCTTCTGTGCTACTTCACGGGAGCTCTCCAGCTTCTGGAGCGAAATGCGGCTCTCGCCTTCCTCTAGCCCCGCCGACCTTATCATCTCACCGGTGCTGGACAACCGGTCCAGGCTGCTCGGAATGCCGGGCAGCGGCTGAATAACGAAGGTCCCGACCCCATGTTTTACAAGCAGGCGTCCCTCCAGCTCCATTTGCTTCACCGCATCGCGGAACGTTTCCCTGCTGACTCCCAGGGTTTTGGACATTTCGGGCTCTGAGGGCAGCCGCTCACCTACCCTGTAAGTTCCCTCGCTGATCATTTGAATCAGCTGCTGCTTAATGAGTGCAGTTTTTGACATTAGATTCATATTATCTTCATACTCCTCTAGACAACTTACTCATATTCTGAATTATTGAGCACCCGATGTCAAGGGGATGATGCGATCGCCCGGAGAACTTATCCGTGCAGAACAGCTGTAGAAAGGTGATATGCTGGAGGAATACAGAGACGAAATATAAGAATGACCCGATTCAAGATCTCAACTGGTTTGAATGTATTTTGTGCATCAGATTGCGAGTAGATGAGGCTGATTTTCGATTTGAGTGTATTTTGTGCATCAGAAAAACTAAAAAAATCGAAAATCGCCCATTTTCTATAATGCTGCTGTAGCAAATACATCAGAACGCAGTTTTGAGCACTCTAAGTGCGATTCTGCTGCACTAAATACATTAGATTTGCCCGGAGCGGGGCTCCATAAAGCACATTTCAGCACATTTCAGCACATTACAGCACAACAAAACCCTTACCGGCAGGAACTCTTCACGCTCTTTGGGCAAGGGTTTTGTATGATCAGGCCTATGAACCGACCGCCTAATCGTTATATTGAACAGCCGTTATTCCTTGTCCTCATCCAGCTCCGCGGCTTCACCGGCATCCGTTGCCGGAGATTCCCGGTGGATATTGATTCTTGTAATCCGCAGCCGGGTGGATTCCTCTACTTCAAAAATAACATTGCCCACGGTCACGCGTTTCCCTTTGGCAGGGTTGCCCTCCAGCTCCTTGAACAGCCAACCCCCGATAGAATCGACTTCTTCATCCTCAATGATGACACCGGTCAGGTCGTTGACATCCTCAATAAGCATACGGCCTTCTACGGAGATATATTCTCCGTTGCGCTCTACACTGGGCCGTTCATCCTCGAATTCATCATGCAGGTCGCCGACGATTTCTTCCAGAATTTCTTCTGCCGTCAGCAGCCCGGCCGTACCTCCGTATTCATCAACCACTAGGGTAAGCTGGGCTTTATTCTTCTGCATCAGCCGCAGCGCATGGCTGATCTCCATGGATTCAGGGACATTCAGGATCGGGCGGACAATCGTTGTCAGGTCATTCTGCTGTTCCGGCGGTGCAAACAGCAGGTCTGTAATATGAATAAAGCCGATAATGCGATCCTTGTCTTCCATCGCTACCGGATAACGGGAATGTTTGGTTTCGGTGATAATCCGCATGTTGTCTTCCAGCGGAAGATTGCTGTAGAGCACATCCATATCGGTACGCGGCAGCATCACTTCACGGGCCAGCAGGTCGGAGAATTCAAAGATGTTGTCCATCAGCTTCATTTCATCTTTGTCGATCACCCCGCTTTTGGCGCTCTGGTTCATCAGAATCCGGATTTCCTCTTCAGAGTGGGCTGCCTCGGCTTCACTGACAGGCTCGACTCCGAACAATCGCAGCAATTTGTTGGCTGAGGCATTCAGCACCCAGATAACAGGCAGAAACAGATTGTAAAAAAACATCAGCGGAGCTGACAAGATGAGCGCGGAACCTTCTGTCCGTTGAATCGCCAAAGATTTCGGGGCCAGCTCTCCAAGCACAATATGTAAAAAGGTAATAATGGAAAATCCGATAACGACCGATACGGTAGATATCAGCGTATGGTCCGTGACGCCAAGCTGAATCATCAGCGGTTCAACCAGCAGCTCAGAGATCGCCGGTTCTCCCACCCAACCGAGGCCCAGTGAAGCCAGGGTGATCCCGAACTGGGTAGCGGATAAATAGGAATCCAGTTTCTTATTAACCTTCAGCGCATACCCGGCCATTCGATTACCTTCACTGACGAGTTGGGTCAGGCGTGACTGCCTAACCTTCACCAGTGAGAACTCTGCGGCGACAAATATACCATTTAGTAATACAAGCACCAGAACCAGCAAAAGATTAAGAAGCAATCTTCCTACTTCAAATTCCGTATGCACGATAACAACGCCTCATTTCTACAGAGTGATCGCTTTTCTTGTTTTGAAATCCACGCCCGGATAATACATATCCGCCACCAGCAGATTGGGTCCGCAGCAGCCGGCTGCATCGCAGTGGCAGTTGACCTTTTGGTTCAGTGGATGTTTGATCTGCCACTCTGTAAAGATATCATCCAGCTTCTGGCCTGCAATGTTCCCGAAAGCCGCAATATCTGCAAAATCGGTAACGAACACATCGCCCGTAAACAGATTCACGTTCACCCGGTTACGTCCATCGGGATCATTGCGCAGCGTAACGTTCTGTTCCGTCCGCAGCCTGCGCAACAGCTTCTGGTCTTCTTCCAGGAAGCTGCAGGCAAAAAACGGCAGCGTACCGAACAGCATCCACATCTCCGGGTCGCGCCGGTCCAGCAAGGAATGGATGGCCGTGGCCATTTCCTTCAGCGACAGCACCGGCAGTGAGGAGGCGAAGCTGGAAGCATACATCGGATGCACTTCGTGCCGCCTTGCCCCCATATCACCGATCAGCTTATGAATTTCCGGCAGCTTGGTGTGCGTACGATAGTTAATCATGGATTCTGCTGAGATCAGCATGCCATCCTCGCTCAGGCGGCGGGAATTCTCAAGCATCGTGTCGTACAAACGGTAGGCCGCTTCCTTGGATACCGGGTGACCGCTGTTGGCGAAACCCACTTCATGAAAGTCGTCTCCGTTCACATAGTTAAACGAAATATGCATCACGTCCAGATACGGAAGCAGCTGCTCATAACGGGAATATGGCATTGTCAGATTGGAGTTGATCTGCGATCTGATCCCCCGTTCCCGGGCATATTTCAGTAAAGGGACAATGGTATTCTCAACGGTAGAAGCACGAAACATCGGCTCCCCGCCGGTAATGCTGATGGTCTCCAGATGCTCGACTTCCTCAAGCCGGTCCAGCATACTCCCCAGCGGCAGCATCTCGGCTTCCTTCATCGTCAAGCTGTCGCCAACGGCACAGTGCTCACACCGCATATTGCATAGGTTGGTAACCGTCATCTCCACACTGGTCAGCACATGCCGGCCATGCTTGCGCAGAGAAGTAATCGGGTCCCATGGATCATAACTTGGAGACAACTCCTGCAAGGAAGTGGTCATTGGTTTAAGTACATTCATTAACTATTGCTCCTTTAAAGCTTATTCCTTATATTAACCCAAAAAATCTAAAAAGAATTATTTGACTTACCCTGTATCATACCATGCCCATGAAAAAAACCATAAAAACAAGAAGAAACGGCTTGGCCATCCTTCCAGGAGGCACCGTTTCTCGAGGTAAATACAATAATGTCTTTAGCCTGCTTATCCCGACCCGTCCACATCAACAATAACTATGGAGAGAGCAGTTCCAAGGTCCCTTTCAAACGGGGCCACCTTCTCCCCTTCAGGGCCGGTAAGCACACGAACCACCGGTCTGTGCGGGGTAGTGGGGTCTATTTTGACTACCACACCACTTTCGCCGTTGCTAAGCCTCACTGTCAGCCCCATTGGATAAATAATCACACGGTCCCTGAACAACTCCAGCTGTTCCTGTTCATATAGCGTACCCGAACCCACATAAAGCGCTTCTACCGCCTGATGCGGCAGCATGGCTTTTTTGTAAATCCGGTTGGAGGTCATCGCATCATAGGAATCGGCCACCCCCAGCCATTTGGCGTATTCATGGATTTCCGGCCCTTTCAGGCCACGCGGATAACCGGAGCCGTCAATACGCTCATGATGCTGCAGGGCACAATGTGCCGCAAGCAGCGGGATATTCGGTTCATCCTTGAGGATCCGGTAACCGATTTCGGTATGGGCCTTCATATGACGAAATTCCTCGTCGCTCAGCATCCCCGGCTTATGCACAATTTTGGCCGGGATTTGTGTTTTACCAATATCATGCAGCAAGGCGCCCATGCCTATGACATGCAGCTCTTCCTGACTGTATCCATGGGCAATGCCAAGCACCAATGTGTACAAGCATACATTAAGCGAATGGGCATACAGATAGTTATCGGCCGTATGCATGTCCATCAGCATAATCATCGGGTCCTCTTGTGTAGAAAGATCGCCGAGAATGGAATCCATAATTTTGGAGAATTTTTTATCCAGATGATAAAAACCCTTGGTGATACCTGAGGCGCCAGACATTTGCTTGAACTCTTTACGGATAATTTTGAGTGCCTGATTACGGGTCTCGTCCTGGAGCATTTCGGGAATGACAATATCGTCCGTAATGGAATCTTCTATGTAGACATAGCCAATGTCCATTAAGAACAGACGCTTGATCAGCGAATCGGTAAGCTCCACACCATCGGCCAGCAGGATCAAGCCTTCATCATTATATATTTTTTTACCCAGCCTCATTCCCGCCTGAAGCTGGTTCACGGCTACTAAACGCAACTTGTGCTCACTCCTGCCCTAAACGGTAAATTACTGCCACAATTAACGCATAATAAACAACCAGAAGACGGCTGCCAGAATAAATCTATAAATGGCAAAGTGGGTGAGCCGGATTTTTTGAATCCATTTCATGAACAAGATAACCACAGCATAAGCCACTACAAATGAAACCAGAAATCCAACCACAAAGAAACCGATGGTATCACTTGTAAAATCCCGGTACGAATCGAGCAGCTCATAGCCGGAGGCCGCACACATGATGGGAATGGCAATGAGGAAGGAGAAATCGGCAGAGGCCTTGTAGCTGACTCCGCTCAGCATTCCCCCGGAGATGGTCGAGCCTGATCTGGAAAATCCCGGCCACAATACGGAAATAATCTGATAGAGGCCAATAGCCAAGGCCTGGCCGTAGGACAGATCATCCAGCTCATGGGCAGTTATCCGGATCTTGCGCCGGTTCACCCACTCGGCAATAATCATCAGAATCCCGCCTGCGACAAGCGCCCAGAGCACGGTTGTGGCTCCGAACAAGCTTTTGATGAAATCCCGGGCAAAAAAAGCTACGGCCAGGGCCGGAGCGATTCCCAGGATCACATGAAGCAGATTCAGGCGGGAAGCCGGCATCACGCCGCCCCTGCTCTGAGAGCGGCGCCCGAGCCCGAGCAAATTCAGCACGCGCTGGCGGTATACCAGGGCAATCGCCAGAATAGCGCCCAGCTGAATGACGATCTCATACGTCTTCATGAGCGAATTCTGTTCGGCGAACCCGAGCAGCCTGGTTGTAAGTATCATGTGGCCCGTTGAGGAAACAGGAATAAACTCCGTGATTCCTTCGACCACCGCCAATATAATTGCTGTTATAGTGTCCATTAACATCCTCCCGATTAATAAATCAGACTCATCCCTGCTTACTCTTAAAACGTATATTCCCGCATTCCTCAAGACTGCCTGGCCGCTGCAGCTCTATCCGCAGCAAATCCCGCAAAAAATGCGGCAGCATGAATACGGCATCCTCCCCACTCGCAAGCGACTCATAGCCGATCCGAAAAGTGAACATGTCCAGGGTCCCCACGTCATAATCGCGCTCATCCTCCAAGGGGTCTCCACCCACATACACAACCATCTCGCTGTCAAACGGCAAGCTGCCCGGATCGTACAATATGTCCAGGCCATCCACTGCCAGGCTGCCCAGGTAATGGCCGCGGAAGCCGTATCCGTAGATGACTTTGCTGCGGAATTCTTCGGTCAGACTCTGTTCCAGGGCCGTTCGGATATCGCGCCCCTTCAGCCTGACCGTACAAGGATTAATGGGGGAGGGACAGAGGCCGTGCAGCATCCCGGAAGTGATCTCCCCTTCCGGCAGTGGTCCAAGCAATTGGCCCGTATTCACAATAGCCAGCTGGCTGCCTGTAAACCGGCGGACCGCTTGAGCCAGCAAATTCCCGAAAGGTGACTCCCCTTTCAGATCAAGGGCCAGCTCCCGGTCGGAGATCGCTACCGTCTCCTGCAACACCTCACGTCCATGCCGCAGATGAGTGGCCGCTGCCGGGCCGATGGAATCTTCGATGAGTGCAGGATCAACAGGAAGGCACTCACCCGTAACCAGCCGGAATTCCGCTGCAGAGTCTTCACGCTCGAATACCAGGCGGCCCACAAAACGCCCGAATTTCCCCGCACCGCAAACAGCCGTACCGTTGATCATCAGCGGTTCTTCCAGTACATGATGGGTGTGGCCACCCAGGATGGCGTGCACGCCTTCAAGTCTTTCGGCTAGCAGCCGGTCAGCCGGAAGCCCCAGATGAGACAGCACAAACAGAAGGTCCACCTGCGGGGCAAGGATGCGGCACTGCTCGAGCAGTGCCTGCTCAGGGTCCAGCGCATCCCAGCCCAGCAGCGAATAGAATGAAGCGAAGGCGACCGTCGCTCCGGTTACTCCTATTCTTATCCCGTCCTTCTCAAGGATCGCATGACGTTTCATCCAGTGCGGTGGCATCCCCGTTGCCGTCTCCACAAAATTGCAGCAGACCACAGGGCATTGCAGGCCCGAGAAAACGGCAGACAGCATGTCTTGCGAGAAGGTCAACCCTTCGTTGTTCCCTATGGTGACGGCATCGTAGCCGGTCAGATTGAGAATGTCGATGTTGGCCTGTCCCATGGTGCCTTCCGTCTCTACGGCAGCACGGTCCATATGATCACCGATATCCAGCAGCAGAACGGGCCCCTCTCCAGCTTCTTTCCGGGAGCGGGCAATAACAGCAGCCACCGGGCTCATCATTTCAAAATGGCTATGTATATCATTGGTATGAAGCAGGGTCAATCGTTGGGGCTCGGGCCTCATAAGCAACATCCCTCCCACCTGTAAAGCCACTCTTCAAATGAAGCGGCAGGCGCGTGATCTTATAAAGCCTAGCATAACATTTTCAAGACCAATATGGTATATTGTAGACACTAATAAACATCATTACGAGGTGAACCTGCATGCACATCAACGTCCGTCTATTTGCGGGATTGGCCGAAATTATCGGTTTGTCCCAGCTGTCCTTTCATGCCCAGGAGAGTCCCCTGACCGCGGGAAAATTAAAAGAACTCCTCTCCGCTGCCTATCCGGATGCCGCTTCCCAGATTGCGGTGTCCCTGGTCGCCATAGACCATGAATATGCTCCTGATGACTCCCTGATTCCAGAAGCTGCCGAGATCGCGCTGATTCCCCCTGTTTCCGGCGGCGAGCCGGAATCCGTTCATGCGTCAACGCCTGACGGCCTCTACTGCATAACTGACCAACCCCTCGATGCGCAGAAGCTGCTCGACAAAGTCCTGGATGCAAATCATGGAGCCTCACTGGTTTTTGTCGGCACTACACGCGAGATGACCGGAGACCAACGCACGGTAGCCCTCCATTATGAGGCCTATGTTCCCATGGCTTTAGCCAAAATTCAGGAGATTGGCCGGGAAGTTCTCGAACGTTGGAATGCCCATTGCGCAATTACGCATAGAATAGGACTTGTTACCCTTAAAGAATCAAGTGTTATTATTGCCGTATCCGCCGGCCACCGTGATATCTGTTATGAAGCCAGTCGTTTTGCAATCGAAAAGCTGAAACAAATCGTTCCTGTCTGGAAAAAAGATATCGGAGATTCCGGGGAAAATTGGGTGTCACCGGACCCCAAATCATTGAATTCAGACTACCTGTAACCATTACTCCTTGACCATTGAATATTCTCAATTTTGTTGCTATGCTGGAAAAAAATCGGTGAATAAGGTGGCATACCATTGAGAGTTCACGTCACAGATCTGAAGCCTGGTGATTATTTAGACTCAGATACCTTTAGCACTAGAGGGATCCATGTATTACCCAAAGGAACACAGCTGCAGCGGGATGAGATCTCCAAGCTTATTCTGCATGGAGTAGATTACGTCGATATCGAAAGACTGATGGAGAAGCCGGCCTTCCCGGACAGGACCTCCATAATCCAGAAAGTGACCCATCATTTCGATACCATGACCGAAGGCTTTGAGTCTGCCTATATGGATGCGCTCAAGACCGGCAGCTTCAACCAATCCCTGGTGGATGATGTGCTCCAGCCTTCACTGGAGACACTGGACAAGCATAAAGACGTAGTCTCACTGCTCCTGCTGCTGGACCATGAGGACGACTATACCTACAACCACTCGCTGCAAGTGGGCATGCTCTCTTATTATATAGCGACATGGCTTGGATATTCCAAGCAAGAATGTTATGAGATCAGCCGGGCGGGATATTTAATTGATATCGGCAAATGCCGTGTGCCGGCCGCTCTGCTCAATAAGCCGGGCAAGCTGACAGTGGAAGAATTCGAGGAAGTCAAGAAACATACTACATATGGCTATGAAATTATCCGCAATTCCATGGACGACAATCATACGGCATTGGTTGCACTTCAGCATCATGAACGTGAGGATGGTTCCGGCTATCCCGGCAAGCTGACCAAAGCAGAGATCCACCCCTATGCCCAAATCGCTGCGGTAGCTGACATCTATAGCGCCATGACTTCCCCGCGGGTCTACCAGTCCAAGCAGGAGCTGATTTCCGTTCTGCGTGAGCTACATACCCTTAGCTTCGGCAAGCTGAATGCGCGGACCGTTCAAGCCTTTATCCAGCATTTGATGCCTAATTTTATCGGCAAACGTGTACTGCTGAATACCGGCGACATGGGCACCATTATTATGAATAATCCCATCGATGTTTTCCGTCCGCTCGTGCAGAGCGATGGGAAATTCCTCGACCTCTCCCGTGACCGCAGTTTGATGGTTGTGGAGATTTATATGGATTGATCCCGGATATCCCACCGGAAACCCTCCCTTGGGAGGGGAGGGCCCCAAGGGCTCAGCCCTCTGGACACCCGAAGCAAGATCCGGTGACGGCACAGACAACCGGCGCGTTTGGCCATGTGCCCGCCTTGAGGCTCTCTGCTTTGCTCCGCAAAGTAAGGGATCCTCAAAGCTCCACTTCACTGTAAAAGCCCCCTGGTTCTCCCCAGGGGGCTTTTATTTGAGTGATTGTGTAGAAACCTTGTGCATAATCCCTCGGCTCTCCTGCCACCCTCTGAGCCTTCTCTGTCGGCTTGGCGATGATAAGCTTTCCTTCGCTCAGCTTACTCTACTCTCCCACAACAGATCTTTAACAAAATAATGGCAGGCCGGAACATGATGCTTCAGTTCCGGCCTGCCATTTGTTTATATCACTTCATCTTTCAGTTGCCGTTGCCATCTGCAGATTATTTCTACAGCTCCTCGCCATTACTGGCGATCACCTTTTTGTACCAATCAAACGAATCTTTCTTGGAGCGTTGCAAGGTACCGTTGCCGTCGTCATCCAGATCCACATAAATGAAGCCGTAGCGCTTGGACATTTCGGAGGTGGACATACTCACGAGGTCGATAGGGCCCCAGCTTGTATAACCGATCAGTTCCACGCCATCTCTAACCGCCTCTTTCATCTGGGCGATATGCTGTCTTAAATAATCAATGCGGTATGTGTCGTGAATGGAACCATCCGCTTCCACTTTATCATAAGCTCCCAGGCCATTCTCAACAATGAACAGAGGTTTGCGGTAGCGGTCATACATCGTGTTCAGCATAATCCGCAGACCGATCGGATCAATCTGCCAGCCCCATTCGGAAGCCTTCAGATACGGGTTTTTTACGCCCCCAAACAGGTTGCCCTGCGCCCGCTCCCCTTCAGGGCTTGCTGACACGGTCAACGTCATGTAATAGCTGAAGGCTACATAATCCACAGTATATTGCCGGAGAATATCATCGTCGCCCGGTTCTTTCTGAAGCGCCACATTATTTTCGGCGAAAAAGCGTTCCATATACCGCGGATATTCCCCGCGTGCATGAACATCCGTGAAGTATAGGTTCATTTGGTTCTCCTGCTGATTCTTCAGCACATCCTCAGGGTTGCAGGTATTCGCGTAGCTCTCCATCCGGGCCAGCATACAACCCATTTGCGAGCCGGGAATAATCTCATGCACCAGCTTGGTGGCCAGGGAACTGGCGATGAACTGATGATGCAGCGCCTGGTAGATCGTCTGCAGCTTATTGTCCACCCGGTCAATCACCACACCGCCGCCCGTGAACGGACTGAGGGTCATCATATTGATTTCATTAAATGTAATCCAGTATTTCACCTTATTTTTGTAGCGGGTGAATACCGTCTCAGCATATTTGGTGAAGAAACCAATCACTTCCCGGCTGGCCCAGCCATTGTATTTCTGGGTCAGACCAAGCGGGGTTTCATAATGGGCCAATGTAACCAGCGGCTCAATTCCATACTTATGCAGCTCATCAAACACATCATCATAGAACTGCAAACCTGCTTCATTCGGCAAGGCATCATCTCCGTTCGGGAAGATACGGGCCCAGTTGATGGAGAGCCGGAACACTTTGAAACCCATCTCGGCAAACAATGCGATGTCTTCCTTATACCGGTGATAGAAATCGATCCCCTCACGTTTGGGGAAACGGGCCTCGAATTCTCCCGACAGGATTTGCTCGATCCGCTGGGAAGTAATCTCGATGGCGTGGTCATTCGTCCGCAGCGCCTTGGGAATATAAGCGACCATATCCGCACTGGACAAGCCCTTGCCGTCCACGTCGAAGGCTCCCTCCAATTGATTGGCTGCCGTGGCGCCTCCCCAAAGAAAGTCCTTCGGGAATCCTTGTACAGTTTTTGTCATATCAATAAACCCCTCTCCATTAGTTTTTTTAGATCATCACAGTCAGCAGATAATCTCCACTTTTCACTTCCGGTTCCTTAGTGCTCAGCACATCGAGATAATCGGCCGAATTGGTGACAATGACAGGGGTCGCCGTTACGAAGCCAGCCGCACGGATAGCTTCTACATCGAACTCCAGCAGCAAATCTCCCTGCTTCACGATATCGCCTTCCTGCACTTTTTTATCAAAATACTTGCCCTTCAGCTTGACCGTGTTCACACCCACATGAATCAGCAGTTCCGCCCCTTCGTTGGACGTGATGCCAATGGCATGCCCGGTTGGAAATACAGTTGTCACCGTACCATTGACTGGAGAAGTCAGGCGGCCGGAAGAAGGTTCGATTACGATCCCTTTACCCATTGCACCGGAAGCAAAAGCTTCGTCAGGCAGCTCAGACAACGGACTAACGGCACCTGCGAGCGGACTTACCAGCACTTCTTTTTCAATCAGACTGTCCGTTGAAGCAACACGGTCCACTGAGGTCTCGGCTGTTGTACTGCTTGCGGTTTCAGTTTCAGCAGGATCTTCAAAGCCAAGTACATATACCAAGAGGATCGCGAGCACAAAGGCCACTACTAATCCAACTACCACCCACGAGAAGCCGGTTCCGAAATACGTAGGCAGAGCCAGCAGACCGGGCAGCGAGAACGAAATGGCTCTTGCACCGCCCATTCCGATGATCGCCCCGCCAATGGCCCCGGAGATACAGGCATAGATGAAAGGCTTTTTCAACTTTAAGGTAACCCCATAGATCGTCGGCTCCGTAATCCCGAATACAGCGGCTAAGGTAGACGAGCCTGCCAGTGCTTTCAGCTGCGTATTTCTGGATTTCAGGAATACCCCAAACACAGCACCGGCTTGGGACATAACGGCTGCTGAAAGAATCGGCAGCATCGTGTCATAACCCAAAGTAGAAATATTGCTGAGCATAATGGGCACAAATCCCCAGTGAACACCGAATATAACGAAAACCTGCCAGAATGCGCCGGCAATGGCGCCTGCCACCAGCGGGCTGAGATTGTAGAGCCAGGTATACCCGCTTGCGAGACCGTTACTGATCATGGAGCCGACCGGTCCAAAAGCCAGGAATGTCAAGGGAATGACAATCAGCAAGGCGAACATCGGCACGAGAATATTTCTGACTGATTCATGAATGACAGAGCGGAACCATTTTTCCACATAGGACTGGACCCACACCGCCAGAATGATCGGGATAACGCTGGAAGAATAATTAACCAGAACAATCGGAATTCCTAGGAATGACAGGGGTTCCGTTCCGCCAACTGCGGTAATCACCGCCGGATAAATCAGCGCACCGGCTATCGCAACCGAAACAAACTGGTTGGCCTTGAATTTCCGGGCCGCTGTAATCGCCAGAAAGACCGGCAGGAAGTAGAACACACTGTCCGAGGCCGCATTCAGAATCAGGTACGTCCCGCTGGCTCCATTGATCCAGCCCAGCGACAGAATCAGGGCCAGCAGCCCTTTTAGAACCCCTGCACCCGCCAGAGCGCCGAGAATCGGCGAGAAAATACTAGAGATGATATCCACGGCTTTGCCCAGGAAACCTGCGTCCGATGAAGAGTCCTCCTTGCTGCCTTGTTCGGCATCCTGGAGGTTGGTTTCTTTCATGATTTGTTCGAACACTTGACCCACATTGTTCCCAATGACGACCTGAAATTGGCCGCTGTTCTCCACAACCGTGATGACACCCGGTGTTTTTTGCAGGGCCTCTTTATTGGCTTTGGATGAATCCTTTAATTTGAATCTTAGACGGGTGGCACAGTGAAACACGGAATTGACATTCGATTCACCGCCCACGAGCGTTATAATTTGTTTGGATAGCTCTTTGTTGCTCATATATACGACTCCTCTGCATCATTAGTATTTGGGGATATTTGCAGCAGTTATAAGATGTGCCAGCAATCATCGAATTAACCTCTGCAAACAAGAAAAACCTGAACTCAAGGTAAAATAAGCGCCGATTCACGCCATTTTGCCATCAGTTCAGGTTTTGCCTGCCTTACCAGTTACACCCTGTACGCTGAAATATTCTATTGTAGGCTGTTGCGCTCCGTCACCCGCTGGATATGGATCGTCAAGTACACATATTCATCCTTGCTCAAAGTCTGTCCATAAGAGCTTTCGAGATAGCCGTTGATCTTGGTGGCACATTCAAATGCTTTCACGTAAGTGCTCTTCACCTGGTTGTACAGAAACTCTTCGCCGCTGTTATTGGTCTCCTTGCGGAGCACTCTCATCGCAAAATACTGCAAATGGGTCAAAAAGCGCGAATAATTCAAGGAGGTCTCATCCAGAACCACATTATAATGATAGGTCACAATATTGATAATGTTCTGGACAATCTCGGTCATCTTCATTGTAGACTTCATTTCACTGCCATCCATTCTTGCGTTCACCAGATGAAGGGCTATGAACCCTGCCTCATCTTCCCCAAGCGACAGCCCGGTCGTCCGTTCAATGAACTTCAGCGCATCCATTCCGATCGAGAATTCTTTCTTATAGAAACGTTTGATCTCGAACAACATCGCATTCTTCAGCATAATGCCTTTCTCATGACGTTGTACGGCAAAATGGATATGGTCCGTCAGCGTCAAATAAATGTTGTCGCTCAGCTCCGTGCCCAGCACTCCATTCGCATAGGTCACAATTTCATTCGCAAGCTCCAGATGTGTCACCGGAATATCATTCAACAGCTCTGTTAAACGGGCCGTAAATTCGTTCTCATTCAGCATAAAGATTTTATCTATCTTCTCGGGATCAACATAATCCCCGGCCACTTTATTAAAGGAAATCCCCCTGCCCATAACAATAACTTCCTTGCCCTTCTGATTCTTTGTGAGTAAGACATTGTTATTGAGCACTTTCTCAATAATCACCGCACTCTCACCTCCTTACCCTATAGTTTGTACAAAAAAAGCCTAAGTTGATTCCAATATCATTATCAAAAATGATACTCGAATCAGCTTAGGCATTGCCCGCGTTACCGGTCACAATCCTGTATTACTGTTATTGTAGCATAAAAAAAAGCGATTACAATATGTTTTTTATCTTTTGCTGAATTTTTTGACCAGGGAATCAGATCAGGTAACTCTAAAACGTTTAAGTGCTCAGCTCTTGGGTGAAACTATTTATACAGGTAATAATGTATGATCCGGTATATTCATACAAAGGAGCGAAAAACCATGCTGCCCGTTCATGAACGCCTGGCCGAACTGTTCATCATAAGCGGCAAACGGGCTCTGACTCCTGCTGAGGAAGCCGAGCAGCAGCAGTGTTTGCAGGTCAACGCCAGGTACTGCTGGGAAATGGCCCGCCTGAAGAATGAAGCTCTTCTCGCCGGCCTTACCGGTGATGCGGGATGGGACCAGGAGATAGCTGCCCAAATGTTTGAGCTCCGCACCACAGGTAGGGTATCCAAACGCCGAAAGTAAACAAAGTCATCGCTCAATATAAAAACAGCCCATTCCCCCACTGACTTGCGGGGAATGGGCTGTCTGCTGATTTTAGAGAAAGCGGAATTGGGCTTCAATAAGGCCGTTGTACACACCCTCATGCGCGGTCAGCTCACTGTGGGTTCCGACTTCCTTAACTTCCCCGTGATCCAGCACCACAATTTTGTCGGCGTGCCGGATCGTGGATAAACGGTGGGCGACGATAAAGGAGGTCCGGCCCTGCAGCAGGATTTTGAGCGCTTCCTGAATTTTGAGCTCCGTCTCTGTATCAATGCTTGCTGTAGCTTCATCCAGGATTAGAATCCGCGGATTGGCAAGCAGCGCCCGGGCAAAGGACAGGAGCTGGCGTTGTCCCATGGACAATGCGCTGCCCCGTTCTTCTACCTCCGTATTGTAGCCTCCCGGCAGCTTCGTGATGAATTCATGAGCGTCCACCGCCTTGGCAGCTTCCTCCACTTCCTGGTCGGTCGCATCCAGCCGCCCGAAGCGGATATTATCGCGGATGGTTCCCGAGAAGATAAAGGTGTCCTGGAGCACGATTCCGATCTGGCTGCGCAGACTCTCCAGGGTAACGTCACGGATATCCTGGCCATCAATGGTGATCTTGCCGCTCGTAATATCATAGAACCGTCCGATCAGATTAATAATCGTACTTTTCCCGGAGCCGGTATGACCTACCAGGGCAATGGACTGCCCGGCCTGGACGTTCAGGTCAATGCCCTTTAACGCAGCCCGGCCTTTCTCATATTCAAAGACCACCTTGTCGAATACAATATCGCCGTTAATCTTGGGAATCGGCTGTGCGCCCGGCTTGTCTTGGACCGCCGGCTGTTCATCCAGATATTCAAAAATCCGTTCCGAGGAGGCCATGGCGACGAGCAGCTGATTGTACATTTGTCCCAAACGGTTAATCGGGTCCCAGAAGTTGCTGACATACGTGCTGAAAGCCACCAGAAAACCGACGGTCAGTTCACCCGATTGAATCAGATAGGCCCCGAACCAGAACAGAATCATCGTCCCGAATCCGCCGGTCACCTCAATAATTGGCCCGAACCCCTGGTTCATCGCCGAGGCTTTATCCCAGGATTTCTTGCTGTCCATGTTCATGGAATCGAAATAATTCATATTCTCCCGCTCTTGCGTGTATGCTTGCGTCACTCTGATCCCCTGAATGGATTCATTTAAGTGGGAATTGATTCTCGAGTTCTTCATGCGCACATCCTGCCAAGCCAGACGGATCTTTTGACGCAGCTTGGTGGAGATCAGGAACATCACCGGCACGGTAATCATCACTGCAAGCCCAAGCTTCCAGTTAATCAGCAGCAGGATAACCGTAATCCCCAGCAGCTGCACGCAGTCAATCATCAGATTGACAACCCCGTTCGTAAACAGGTCCTGCAAAGAGTTGATATCATTCGTGACCCGCACCAGCACCGAACCGGCCGGTCTTTTGTCAAAGAAGTTAAAGGATAACTTCTGAATATGCTTGAACAAATCCGAGCGCAGATCATAAATGACCCGCTGCCCGATAACGTTTGTGTATTTAATCCGGTACACTCCGGCGATCCACTGAATCAGGTACAGGACAATTACACTGGCGGTCAGGGTGTATAAAAGCGTTAAGCTTGGATTCCCTTCCTTGGGAGCAATCGCACGGTCAATGGCAAGACTGGTCAGGAACGGAACGGTCAGCTTCGTAATCGTTCCGAGAATCATCATAATCGACACGAGCGGAAGCATCTGCTTCGCATAGGGCTTCATATAGCCGAACAGCCGGGTGAACTGCCTCCAGTCAAACGCTTTATCAATCAGGTCGTCATCTTTATACACAAAGCGTTCTTCCAGGGTCTTTTGCTGCTGGGCGGTATTCTTGTTCATTCCCGCTGCCTGGCTTGGTTTGGCTTCAAGTTTCATGCTTTTTTACGCCCCCTCTCTGCCGGTAGCTCTTGACAGATAATCCGCGTACTGAATACGGTATACATCCCTGTAGGGTCCCGGAACCTCAATAAGCTCTTCATGTGTGCCCTGCTGCACGGCACGGCCTTCGTTCATCACAATGATCTGGTCGGCATGGCGCAGCGATGAAATCCGGTGGGCGATAATCAGGGTCGTGCGGCCACGCATGACCTCCTGGAACCCCGCCTGAATCTCATGCTCCGTCTCCATATCCACGGCGCTTGTCGCGTCGTCGAGGATCAGAATCCGCGGATTCTTAAGCAGCGCTCTGGCAATGGCAATCCGCTGCTTTTGGCCTCCTGAGAGCCCCATTCCGCGTTCACCGACAACCGTATCATAACCTTCTGCCATTTCCATAATGAAATCATGGGCTTTGGCCAATTGTGCGGCCCGGATGATCTCATCCATGGTTACATTTTTGAGGCCATAGGAAATATTGTTGCGGATGGAGGAGGAGAACAGGAATGTCTCCTGGAACACAGTTGAGATCTGTGAGCGCAGACTGCGGACATTGTACTCCCTGATGTCGACTCCATCCAGCGTAATGCTTCCTTCATTAACGTCATAGGCCCGCATCATCAGCTGTGTAATTGTTGATTTACCAGACCCCGTACCGCCAAGGAAACCAATGACCGTTCCCGGTTTGGCCCGGAAATGGATATCGGTCACCGCCGGCATTTTGTTGCCATAAGCAAACGTCACATGATTAAATTCCACATCGCCTTTGACTTCCGAAGACACAAGCTCGCGGGCATTTTCTTTATCCTTCACATCAATCCGCTGATTCAGCACCTCAAGCACACGTTCTCCCGAAGCCTTGGACTGCGTATAGTTGTTAATTTGGAAGCCCAGGCCCCATACCGGGCCAATGATATACCAGATCAAGCTGAAAAAGGCAACCAGCTCACCCAGGGACATACGTCCATTGATTACGAGGGTCCCGCCAACACCCAGCAGAATCGCCACACTGACCGAAGCCATAAGCTCCATCAAGGGGAAAAATTTACTCCAGAGCTCTGCGGCAAAAATCTGGTTGTTTTTGTAACGTTCATTGCGGTGTGAGAATTTCTCGACCTCGTAAGACTCTCTGGCAAAGGATTTGACGGTCCGCACACCAGTAACATTCTCTTGAACCGCCGTGGTCAGCGCACTGAGCGCCAGACGCATCTCCTGAAAAGCGGGATGAATCTTGGACTCGAACTTAAGCGCGATCCCTGCGAGAAAAGGCATGGTGATCAACGTGACCAGCGTCAGCTGCCAATTGATCGAGAACATCATAGCGGAGCCAAACAACACCATAAAAAATACATTCAGCAACTGGGCGAAACCAAAGCCGATAAACATCCGGATTGCTTCCAGGTCACCGGTCAGCCGGGACATCAGGTCACCGGTCTTCGCCGTATCATAATAACGGAAAGATAGGAATTGCAGCTTCTCATAACAAGCGTTGCGCAGCCGATAAGCCAGGAAATTCCCCAGCCGCCCTCCAAAAAAACCATGTGCAAACTGCAGGCAAGCTTTTACAAAAACTACAACGACTACAGCGATTGCCAGCATCGGCACCTCTGTAAACTTTCTTGGAACAATGACATCGTCAATCAGCCTTCTTAATAAATTGGGGGTAATCAGCCCCACTGCAGTGGCGGCGGCCAAGCAAATAATCGAAAGAATCAAATAATGCAGCTTCTCCCGGTAAAAGCCCCGCAATTGCCTGAGAACATCCATCTCTCTCCTCCTTAAAGCTTTACGAAGTTTTTCGTAAGCATGGGCTTAGCTTTATAAATAAGCTAGCTTTGAAAAACGTCTTTTTAACGCTTCCAATGTAGTGACTTTATGCAGTTTATCATCCTAATTTTAAAGCAGCAAAGCGGATAATCGGGCATTTAACCCCTTATTCCGGGAAATACCGGGATTTCCATAAAGCAAACGACTCCCTATATCTTAAAATGCTTCTATTTGCTCGCGAATGCTGTTGAATGAAGAATACACTGTTTTCTGTTCTGTCAATACAGCCCTTTATCCGTCTAAATTGTATAATAATACAATTTAAGTGGCCCTTCCCCACACAACT
This sequence comes from Paenibacillus albidus, assembly GCF_014644435.1. GTDB lineage: Bacteria > Bacillota > Bacilli > Paenibacillales > Paenibacillaceae > Paenibacillus_AQ > Paenibacillus_AQ albidus. The sequence continues at coordinate 56,136 of NZ_BMKR01000006.1, forward strand.
TGGAGTAGGATCGACTTTGGCATTTCGAATGGACGCTACCGGGACCGGCTGTGCAAGGAAGCGGACTCAGGTGCTCTTATTTGAGGCAACGAAGGGTGTTGTCCTTTTTGACGGACTCAGGTGCTCTTATTGTATGATCTCTAGCCCAAAACGAGGGTTAATGGATCATTTAGCGGCTTTTGAGTCCGTTTGACCAGAAAAATGAGCTGATTTCGCGAAATAACGTTTCTCCGTTCCGTTCAGTCTGTCAACAGATGACAGATACCCTATTACTGAATCCAGAGCGATGCTTGGCTGTCCCCTGAAGAAACGTTGTAACCAGGCGGCAGGAAATTGGAAAGTGCTCGTCAGTCTGGAACGGTTGCGGTACCAAAAACAGGGACCCAAAACGCAAAGCAGCGATTCTCCGGATAACGGGAGAATCGCTGCTTTTTGTGGCTTTTAGGATGCAAAAGGACTGCCCATTAATTATGAGACAGTCCTTTCGTGATCCATACGGTGTATATGATGGGTTAACCGATCGAACCTTCCATCTCAAACTTGAATAAATCAATTTTTCATTACATACATTATAATGAAGAAACAGCTTCTTTTAAGCCGTTTCTTCATTTACGCTTTTCATCTTGTATCTTACTTTGTCATCTTGAATCGGCACAAAATCGGCACGGATTATTCTTTTATATAAACAGTATCAGTCCAAGAAGGCGTTACAATAGTAGCCACCATCGGTGCCTTAATTTCTTCTGATAATCGAATTGCTTCTGTAAGCATTGTAGCGAGTTCAATATTTAAATCCCAAGGTATTTTAATTGTATGCTTTTCCATTCATAGAACCCCTTTGGTGAATTAAAATTTTATAATGTCATTACCGTGTTATAAAAAATATGTTAAGCTAAAATTGAACAATGGAATCATGCGCTTCAATTCAAAGACTCGCCCTAGCCGGTGAGTCTTTGCTTTGTTCCAAAATACTCTCATTCTATATACTGAATTATTAGATTCCACCCCCAATGTATAATATGTTATAATTCGCTCGAAAACATATTAAACTATTTTTGATGTTTGGAGGTATTTCCAGGTGGCACTTCGTCACGGGAAGTGCCTGTTGCGTAATATACGAACATCAGCCGGTATGACCCAAGAAGATTTGTCAGAACTCTTGCTGACAGAAGTGGGTTTGGCGGTTTCGGTAAAGACTATCTCCAAGTACGAAAACAATCATCAGATAATGCCCTCTTTAGTTTTAAGGGGCATCTGTATTGTTCTTGGTTGTTCGGAGTCACAAGTCTATCAATGGCCGAAATAACGCAACAGGACGGAGTAGATTTCTTGCTCCCCGATGACACCGACAAGCAGTAAGAGTACACCTTTTATTTTGTCAATAAAAATTCCCCCGGAGTAATATAATTACACTTTAAACTATTTAGTTGTATAATGTATAGCCAATCTCGCAACCTCAATTGGATTGATTATATTTCATATTTCGACAAACTTTTCAAAATAAATGTGATATAATGGTTGGTCTAACATTAAAAAAAGCTTCCAAAGGGAAGCTTACGTTAAAACTACGCAATTCAATTCTTTGACTAATAGATTAAATTTTTCTTTGGCGAACGGACAAAACTTTCCGTTCATGCCTGCTTCGAAGTAACCCCTATAAAACCTCTGGTCCATCACTTCTACCTTACTTAAATTAATCACACCGTTACGATCTGCCCGAGCGAAATTGTAACCATTGTTGTTAAGCATTTCAACCCAATAAACCAAGGTTCCCACTGTATAAAATATTTCAGTTTTGGTATGAACAAGAATCCTGTTTATTGCCCGATCGTACTCAAGAAACAATATGTGGTTTATCTCCAAGGGACCGAGGCCCTCTCCATTAATTTTTCTTGTCACTGAGATCTCTTTCATCGAATGCACTCCTATTTCAAAAGTTCTTCGGGAGTTTCGCCTTGATAAACAAACAGAAAGCTTGCTGTTGAAACAACTCCCGAGGCAAGGGTTGCAAGAAGTGTTGCAGTAGCATAGGCCAAGGTCTTCATTGAATCACCTCCTTAATTTAATCAAAGTCAAAGCCTGAGCCAAGAATCCAGCCGCAATCACTGGCGAATTGATAATGAAATTCAACCCAATCAGAAAAACTGAAGCAACTTTTAATAATGGGTAATACTTTTTAGGAATCCTTGATTGTCTTTCGATCCTCGAAGGAGCATATGCCAATGCGAGTAAAATACCGATCGCATTAAAGGCTGTTGTCATCCCGAAACCGAAATCAGAAAAAGAAATGAGTGTCATTAAGGCGGTTGTTAACGCCACGCAATACATACCAGATTTCAGGTGTACGCCTCCCGATATCTGCCTTAATAAAGCAAAGGAAACGAGCGAAAATGCCATCTCAGGAACTTTATTTGTAAACCCACTTATTAAAAAACTGAGCAAAACTATAGTTGTAGCATTTATTAAAATTGAAAGAGAGAACTTCAAAACATCTACTGATGCCGGATGTGTTGGCGCGTGTTTCTTTATACTTAAAGCAAATTTTAATGCCAAGGCCTCAATCATCTTCCTTCTCCTTTTTAAAGGAGTAGTAAAGGAAATATAATAACGATACTACAAAGAAGATGCTCAACTTGCTTATATTTTCTTGATACATCAAGACTGCAAAAGTCATAGTTGTCACCAATATAAACAGCACAACCACAAGGCTTTCTTTTTTTAACCTCAGCTTTTCAAAGTCAAAACTGAATCCTAGTCCATGCCTGTACAAGAACCACGCCAGCAAAGTGTCTACTAAAAAAGAAAGAGACTGAAGTGCATATCCATTTGCGGCTGAATCCTCTATGTTTCTAATCGATCCGAACACCAGCAACAACAAGGAAGCTTGCAAAATACTAAATAATAAATATCCCGTTATTGTTATAATACCGGCTCCCAAAACGGGTTCTCTAACAATGATCGTGATGAATAGAACGAAAAGGAAGATGTTAATTACTGGAACTAAATACGAAAGTGATAGTTCATTTCTCAAAATGTAACTTTGTAAGTTCATAACCAGAATAGTGAACAACGCGGGCCAAATGAACTGCGTTATTTTAAGCCTGAAAACCGAAAGCATTAGTGCAAGCAATCCTACCCCCTCAAGAGTCGAAAAAAACATAAACCTCACTGGCTCCCATGACAATTCACAACACCGCCTGACATAATTTTCATTCAATGCATTAATTATATATCCGTCTTAGGTACAACGTATACTACTTATTTACTACTAAAATAGGTCTATCAGGCGGCAGTTTATTCAATATCCTTTAACCAACTTTCCAGAGCGACGGAGCCAATCCATCTTAACCATGATATCCACTTCCCATGAGGTGTCTTGTGTGGTTTGGGCCTGCACAAGTTGATTGTTAAGGGTGTTATAGTCCCAGCAGTACCTGGCATTAACAGCAAGGCACTGCTGCAGCTCCTTACCGTGCTTGTCAGAGAGCGTACCGGCTTTGTGCATGTGGTACATTTCAGCCAAGCGAAGGTGTACGGGCAGCATTAGCGCCGCCCCCGCACTTTAATCAGCGCGATAACCGATAAGACCAGCGCCGCTACAACGATCACCCATGTAATTACGTTCAGCATATTTTATCCCTCCCTGATCTTTTTCAATGCCAACTTAGCTTCTACCAATAAATCCTTGCAGTCCTCTGCAACTTCTTCGCCTTCCCAGTCAACTACATTCCGTTCCAATTCAAAAACTCTTTGCTCCAGCGCCAACTGTATTGCAATCTTTTCTCCAGGCGTGAATCTCATATTCATTCTCCGTTCCTTTAGAGGGGCCGTAGTCTCATGTTTCTACAGTTGGTTTTTGAAGATAAACTTTGCCTGCTGGAAATATTCCGTTTCCGCTATTTCGTTACCTTCGACCAGAACTTTGAATTTTGGCATAACACGGGTTTCAAACATGGTTGGTATTTTTGCTGAATGGTCTCTTACTTCAACCGTTTGACCATCCTTGTTTGTGCTTCTCATTTTCACATTGTTCATATCCCATATCTCTCCTGCGTACGCCTTCCGGCAGATTTATCAAGTGGCAACCGATTTGCCATTTATGTTATGATTGGGTGGAGAGCAGGGGCCCTAACCCCTACTCTCCGGGAACCTATTTACGTTTGCCGCCACGGCTGCGTTTGGTTCCTTTTTTGTTGTCTTCCTGAGCTTTCTTCAGCAGCGTAGCTGCTGTAATGAGCTGAATGATAGCTGTCAGGAATATAACCCAATCTTTCATGTATTGTTCTCCTTTCCGGAAGCCGCTATGTTTTACTTCCTGAATATAATATATACTAAATAAAACATATTGTCAAACAATTTATTTGCTTTATTAAATATATTATTCTATAATGTGGACAAACAGTATGAAAGGAACATGGGTATGGGATTTTCATTCAAACCGCTTTGGCGGTTGCTTATCGACAAGGACATGTCTAAAACCGAATACCGGGAAGCGCTCGGCCTATCCTCTGCCACGCTCGCTAAAATGGGAAAGGGCGAGTATGTTTCTATGGAAGTATTGGACAAGACATGTAATCACTTTGGTGTACCATTACATGAGATTGTGGAACATGTAACAGAGGCGCCAGAGGTATAACCCAGAAAAATCACAAGTGATTTTATTAAATGAAGAAGCCCCGCCAGTATAATCACTGACGGGGCATTGTTATTTTAGATGCTCTTTTAATGTGTCTCCTAGTTCTGCTGTATACTTGGTCAACCGCAGGCTAATCTCGGTACGCATTACATCCCGGGTCATTCCAAACCTATCTTGATACCCCCGGCAAAAGACTTTATGGTATATAACAAACTCATCCTGCTCATCCGCAATAAACCGGACATTCCGCTGCTTGAGCTCCTTCTGCAGCCGATAGGTATCCTGCATAATCCTCCGTTGTATGGATTCTCCTGCCAGGACAAAGGCTCGCTTAAGTATGCTGCTGGAGTGATCCAAATCTCGCATGCTCTTGCCCACCATTGTATCTATATGTGGCAACAAAATGAGGTCCCGTATCATCTCACGCTCATCATTAGTAAGCATCTTGCTACCGGCTCCCTGGTCCTTATTCTTCTGATCGTACTGATCCACATGATCGGTAAGTAGCATCTTAGTTTTCCACCTCTCATTACCGTCTAATTTACTCATTTTGTACTGCCCCCTCAGTGATTCATCCAGTAATCTATGTTAGGTCCACGTCCGGCGCTCTGTGTGCCTCCCTGAGGCGATGTGTCGTATGATACGTTACGTTCCCACCCCTCAATTATTATAGCCGTCTCAATAGGTGCAGACGACTCCCATAGTATGTATTGCTCCGCTGCCAGCGCTTTGAGTCCTTTGATTATCTCCGCAGGCTGCCGCCCGCTCAATCTTCGCAACTCCTGGATCTTTGGCATCCGTCTGAAATGATACCGGAACTGAAATATGATCCGCAGCAGCTTGCGTGGGGTATCATCAAGCACGGATTAGCACCGTAAGTGCACGTGGAGTTTTTCCCTCTCTCTTGATATATCCTTTTGCCTCCAACTTATCCAGCAGCACTTGCACTGTCGAACTGGATGTGAGTTCGATTTCCTTCATGATTTCTCGTACGGTTGGCGGATACCCATGGTCCTCTGATAGCTTAATTATTGCTTGCAATGCTGCGTACTGTCGTTTTGATAATGGCTTCAAGCTACTACACCTCTCTTTATAAGTCTCCAAGCAAGGATATTTCCTTTCAGGAATACGCGTGGGGACCCACTGGTCAGACATGTAGCTCTAATACGGTCATCGCGAATAGCGTTCACCTCTATTTTACGCTGTGTAATTTCCCCTGACTTTGCTTGATATACGATTTCGATGGTTTGACCTACTGCCATTTTCATCTTTACCGCCTCCGAAATAGGAACGTTTGTTTGTATTATAACCGAGTCTGCAATTTTTAATCAATGGAAAAATAGAACAAACGTTCCTTATTTCCAGCACTTACCTCACCAATTGTTCCTACCTGACATTTATAATTAGGTAGAGGTGAAACTATGTTTATAAGTCCTATGCTGCTGCAGACGGCTTCCGGGCCGTTTTCACACAGTGATTATATATATGAACCAAAGATAGACGGCCACCGGTTGATATACTCCCAGCAAGCCGGGAAGGTCAGGCTATATACGAGGCACAACAACGAATGCACCCGGCAGTACCCGGAACTGCAGCTTTCCTTTGACGACGACATTATCCTTGACGGCGAGGTTGCCTGTGTTGATCCGGCCACCGGTGTATCTGATTTTGAATCGGTCATGAGTAGATTCCAGGCGCGCCGGGCGGATAAGGTCCAGCAGCTCACAGCCAGCCTGCCGGCTTATTACGCTATCTTTGATATCCTGCAATACAAAGGCCAAGATCTGCGTGGGCTGCCGCTCCTGCGCCACAAAGAGATACTGGCAGGATTAACCCTCCCCTCCAGTAGCTATGGCGTAGTGCCGCATATAGACGGTGCAGGTGAGGCGTTATTCCAGCAGATTGAAGCCCAGAGAATGGAAGGTGTCGTCGGAAAGCGCAAAAGCAGCATCTATGAGACCGGGCGACGCTCCCACGCTTGGCAAAAGGTAATCAACTGGACCTATGTGGATGTTTTTATCACAGGCTATCGAAAGCAGGAGTTTGGCTGGCTTGCTGCGGTCCCGTCCGGTACGTCCGATAGGCTGCGCCCGGCTGGGATAATTGAGCTCGGTGCATCACCGCTCCACAAGCAGGCATTTAGAGGCGTTGCCCAGCAGCTTGTTAAAGGCGAGGATAAGGAGTTTGTACACCTAGAGCCCCGGATGCGGGCCAAGGTGCGAATCAGGAACTGGACTAAATCTGGTATGTTACGGAGCCCAGTGTTTGACCAATTCATATTAGGATAATATAAATAATATGGAGGTGGTGTACATGTGCGGGAGATATACGATCACCGTAACAATGGAAGAGTTAATGATTAGATATTTAACGGATGATGCTACCATTACGCATTATTCACCAAATTATAATGCGGCCCCCATGCAGTATATACCTGCTGTGATCGGCAGCAGTACCGGTAACAGGTTGGGTGAGCTTCGATGGGGCTTGGTACCGTCCTGGGCAAAGGACGACAAGATTGGTAGCAAGATGATCAATGCGCGGGCCGAGACGGTTGCAGAAAAGCCCGCCTTCAAACGTTTGCTCAGTTCCCGGCGCTGTCTGATCCCATCTACCGGATTTTATGAATGGAAAAAGGAAGGCACTCATAAGCAACCCATGCGAATCTTGATGAAAGACGACAGCATCTTCTCCTTGGCTGGACTGTACGACACATGGACCGATCCAGATGGCAATAAACTTAGTACCTCTACAATCATAACAACAGAGCCCAATAGTCTAATGGCCGATATCCATAATCGTATGCCGGTGATCCTTCGTCCGGAGGATGAGGCCGACTGGTTGGGACGTGATAATGATGATGTACAGTCATTACTTGGGCTGTTGAAACCTTATCAGGCGTCCAAAATGAGGGCTTATCCAGTTGACTCTTCTGTAGGTAATGTGCACAATAACTCTGTCGACCTTATACAAGAAATTGCCCAATGAACGTAAAACAACCCCGCCGACCACTTAAGGTTGACGGGGTTGTTTGCGTTACTTTCTTTTATGCTTATAATGAGTATTCATCTACGCTAAAAGTCAGGATTTTATCGAATATCACATAATCTTTACGATTAGTGAATGGTCCTTTATTATTGTCATGCTTGTTTATTGCATACGATGCGCTTCCTGTACCACCTTGTTTGTTCTCGTACCAAGTAATGAAGGCATTCACTTCATCCATGCTCAAGTCGAACTCTTTTTCAAGGCCGGTATTCATCGTCACGACGAGAAAGGCACGGTTGCCTATCGGCTGCTCTGGAGATGGTGACGGAGTTACGGTTGGTGTTGGTTCAGGTGTGGCTGTTGCCGTAGGTTCCGGAGTTGCCGTTGGCTGGGGGGGTGCAACCTTCTCAATCATAGCAAGTTCGTGAATGGTGAGATTTACAGTAAGACCAGTCTGACCATTATTAGCAGATATATTTATCCTGTAATATTTATATTCGGTGTCATTATTGAACTCATATGATTTTTCCTCTCCTAATATCCAACTTGTGACATTGCTTTGAGTATCTAGGACTACCCAATTACTTTTGTCATTCGATCCCTCAAATGTCCAGTCTTTAGGGTTGACTCCAATTGTATGACTATTTGATTGATTAGAACCATAATATATTATATATTTAGTTATTACTTTCGCGGTCGGAAATTCGTATGCAAGCCATCCTGTAGTCTTTGATGTTCCCCATGCCGCGTAATTAGTATTAGTTGTACTATAGTATTTGATACCATCGAACGCCTTCCAAGCCGGAGTGCCGGAAAAAGCTTCACTTGCTGAGACTATTCCTGATGGAGAGGTATTTGATGTCATTATTGGAATTGCACTTTTTTCAACTACTGTATCTGCTTTTGTACTAGAAACAAAACTAAAAATTAATAGTAAGGACAGTATTATGGGTGTAACAATCTTCTTCAATCAAATCATCTCCTTTAATATGTATGCATCAAGCCTACACTAATAAAGGGCGAACAAACAGTCTGTTATTCGACAAATATTTACATTACAATTGAGAGTTATAGAGGTAAAATGTGGATAGAGAGTTTTATGAAAGACTAAAAATCGTGAGGTGCTTATATGGACAATAAGGAAATACGACAAGGTGTGTCCATGAATGATAAGGAAGTACGAAGAGAACTCCGCGCTGCCGTTTTAAAGGGCGAACAAATGGTAGTCTTTTTATCGCATAATGGCGAGCGAATTAAGGGAGTTGCAGATCTTTCAAATGATCCAGAAAGAATAAAAATCAATACGGAGGAAGGGCCTGTATGGGTGCCGATAAGCGAGGTTGAGAGTGTATCGAGGGTAATCAGGTTGAGGATTGAAGGAAAAACTGAAGATTAAAAACAAACCCGACAGGCATATACGCCCAGCGGGTTATTTTATGTATGCTCTAAATTCAAAACGTTCACGCATAAACCAACTGCTAGCAATCTTGATTGTTTCTGGTGAATATCCCTCCACTAGCCCGCCATAATCCATCAGGTGGCCGATTGGGTCCGGATCTTCTCGGTACCAAACAGATACCTTTGATTGGGCCAGGGCAGCCGTTAGGAAGTCTGTATCACTCTCCAGGACTTTGTATGTGTTGTTCAATTAAGTCGCCCCTATCTAAAAAGGGAACTGAGTAAGCGAGACTATTAGAAGTAAAATACCAATAACCGAGGATAGAGCAGCCATTTTATCTTTAGTTTTAAAATATGAGGCCCCTCCATTAAATATCAATGCTCCACACATCCCCAACATTGTCCAAGACATTACCACCTGATCCTTTTCACCGAAAAAAAATGATATGGCCAGAATGATTGTTGCTGCACTTAACAAAATACCAATTGCCCTTAGTACTTTCAGCAAGACATTCACCTCCACAAAAGTAAGACCCTGCACTCTGGCAAGGGCGGAACTTCCGAACTCAATAAATTAAGTATAGTTCAAATGGAACATTATGTATATGAACTCTATATCACTGGTAAGGAAAATTATCCTCACACGAAAAAGGGCCTCCCACTGAATTAATGGATGGCCCTATATTAGAATTAGGCTAAAAAGGTTAACAAGCCAAGGTTTTTCGCTAACGTTGAAGCAACTGAGGATAATTTTATCGCTTCTGCTAGTCTACTAAAAAATTTGGCTGCGCGTGCTTTGTTCCCACTTGCGGCAGCTTCTTTAATCCTTTCAACGTCTGCGAGGTTATCGTCTCTTTCTTCGGGATCTGCGATTGTACTCTTAATTTCTTCAATGAGTTTAGCAAATAATTCTTGTGTAGGACCATCTAAACCCGATTCATAGGTTTGGTTATTGTGATCACCTTGGAAGTTGGCATTACCGGTGAAGGTAGCACCAGCAAAATTATTACCATCCATCTTTCTAGAATTATCATTATTCACGTGAATGCCTCCATTGATTGACAACTGATTTACTGTAAAACCCATTTTGAATATGTCACTAAGAGTTGTGCCTATGGCAGGGATATCTTTTAATTGGGGAGAAGACATACCTTTATGGACTTTTTTTTTACGTGATCAATGTACGGTGGTAGAAAATCAAAAGCTACCCAAACTCTATCCGGATCAGGAATGTAGTCGATTCCACAAATACTACAAACTTTCCAATCATCTGAAACGAGATCTGGAGAAACTACAGCGAAATCACTATCTCCATCAGGGCACTCGACTTCGTAATAAACCTTCAATTTACGACCTACTTGTGAGTACAGGTACTCAGTGACCGCTTTGATATCAGCAATACCACTTTGGGCACAAACGAAATGTGGGGAGAAATGCTTTTTGTTGTTCTGAGCCATAATTTCAAGAGTGTCGTCCAGTAAAAATTCATGCTCCAACATTTTTCTCCCCCCATTCCAAGGTTATAAATTATATATTCGCTGATGGAGAATCTAATTCCTCTTCAGTGACAACTTCCTCATCTGTGGATTCAACTGTAGCAAATTTTATTTTCAAAATCAAATCAAATACATGTTGAATAGCCTCTTCACCAACGTTGGATCTAAACCATAGCCCCTCATCAGTTATTACATATGAAATTTCATCTTCAAACCCAAATGAGTAGGTAAAATTGAAAGTCAGCGTCTTTTTCTTCATTGGTTGATTTCCAAACTCTTCTTGGTATTGCAATTCATCCTCTAAATCCAATACTTGAGTGCTTGCAGTGACTTCTTTTGTAGCATAAGCACCTTCAGTCATTTTATGCTTAGCAGCTCTTAATTTTGCATTGAGCTTAATTGCAAGTTCTCTCGCTTGTGTTTCTGTAAGCTTTGTTAATTTCTCCCAAACCGGAGTATCTTGTATTTCCATGATGTCCAACATTGCTGATTTAAAAACCCGGTTTTGCGATTGGCTCGCTCTTACTTCTACAGCAAAGGGAGAAAAATGAATCACAACATAATCAAGAACTTGCGCTTTTCGAATTACAATTTCATAATTTTCAAGGTACCGTCTCGGTGAGCCTAGATACGAAAAAGCGAGTACCATTCTGTCTCCTACCTCAGTTGCTTTTATGAGTTTAGGTTCAGAGTCCAACTCAGGACGAAGTCCTCGTCCAAAAAGAGCCCCACTAAATTTTTTTATAAGAAAATCTTTAAAAAACTCTTTATTTTGCCAATCCGGTGACAAGTCACTCATAATCATATGGACGTTTACTGCTGTAGCACCAGCATATTGAAACTGATCCGCTATTTCCTGTCCCACTACCGGTTTCTTGTCGGCTATCGTCTTGGCCATATCTTCGATGACTGATAACTTAGTTTCCTTGTCTAACTTTTCATTTTTCAAGATTTGTTTCAGTACACCAGAAGGAACCTGCATTGCTAATACATCATTTAATGCCAATTTTAATCTCTCCTCTATTTTCGAAGAGGTATGAGCAAGTCCAAAAAAGCCTCGAAATACTGGACAAAACGGTAAGATTTCGATATTATAAAGATGATAACTGTAATTGAGTGCCGAATACACTCAAGCTTTTATGGACATGGTGGCTCATATCGCTTCATGTCTATTTTTCTGTATTCTAACCTATATTCTGGAATAATGATAGTCTTTTATTGAGACTATTTTCCTAAAAAACGACAAAAAGTCCCACCAGCCGGAGCCAGTGGGCAAAATCGCGAACGTTTGGGAATTCAATTGGAAATATGTATTAATTCAGAAACATAGAAGCATTATTATCACTCAAGAATATACTTTCGGCTTCTCCTTGTTCATTAAACATAAATGATATATGATAAAAACTTTTTCTTTCTTCCGAATTAACCTCTATATCGGTAAGATACTTTTTGTTTATCGAATCATAGAGATAGTCTAAATTATTTTCATGAATTTCTATGGCTTGGTCCTCACCATATATTTCTTTCATTTCTCCTTTATTCATATTGATTTCTGCGCCTTGTATGGTCTTATAGACTCCTTTAGATTCTTCACCCAATGAAAGAAGCACCACCGAATTGTCCCTGTATAAGACTTCCACTCCATTCTCGTAGCTCAAGTAATTCTTATTTCCGCTTGCTTCCCCCAACACCTTCTCTGCTGCTGCGCGACTCATACCATATTGCACAATTTGTTTTTCATCATCAACTCTTACAATTGCAAGGTCATCTGTGGATAATCCACTGTTCGACGCCCCGCAGGCAGTGAGCAATACGAGCATCAACAATAAGACAGCACCTCGACGCATTTCTTTCCCCCCCAAGAATTTCCCTAAAGTTTACCACGAGAGAGTAAAAGAAAAAAGCCCACCAGTTAGAGCCAGTGGGCATAATCCCGAACGCACAAAATTTTTAGTCAGAAACCAGGATAGCGTCGAAGCTTTCAGGACCGACACGAATTGTTCCAAGCAAGTTAGAAGAAACAAATGCTGTGTAAGTCAATTGCGGGGTGATCGGCGGCACAAAGTCATCAGCAGAGAAAGTAATTACCTGCGAAGCCAGAACACTGAGATTGAAAGTCGACGTGGCCGAGTAAACCAGTGGATCAGTGGGCAGCGTTCCTCTGACAATCGTAATTGTAATTCCCACTAAAGCCAACGGAACTGTTACGGATATCGTACCTTTAAGCAGAACACGCGGATTGGTCGTAACTCCTTGCGTTACCAGCCCAACTTGTCCAAAAATCTGTGGAGTATTAATAGCCAGGATCGGAATTGCAATAGAATTGGCATAGCTGGCATTCTGTGATGTTCTTCCGTCTACATAAGTTCCCATATAAAGACCTCCCTTCTTTTTAAGATATAGTATTATATGCTAGAAAGGACATGTTGCTTGGTCATTTTATGTGGGAACAATGATGGGTTATTTTAGTCAATGCAGTTAGGACCAATAGAAACTATCCTCCTCACAGTACGGGTCTCACTGGAGGCTATTTTATTTTTTCATCTCCGTATCCCTTGCCCACTTCCGGGTTACTCACGATCCCCAGCACAACCAGGATACCCAGCACCGCATTCACTGCTGCTGTAACCTCGTCATATTTCTCCGGGGCCAATTGGAACCCGAAGATTGCTCCTATAGTCTGTACCCCCAGCAGCACAGCAGCTGTGAGCGATACCCACAGTCCGTAGTTACGCCATTTGTTTTTCATGATTATTTCACCTCAGATTTGAAGTTTTTAAAGAACGAAATGAGAGCCTTGTTCGCTAATCCTGCATTAACCAGCATAGTGATAACGTTCAGTTCGATCTTGGACTTTTCTGCCGAAGTAGTTATAATCCCAGCGTCCTTGGCGGCCTGTATTGCCTTCTCATAGTCCTTCGCATATGTTTCCTCGCCAGAGATATTCAAACGCTTCTCCAGCGCTACAAGGCGTTCCTCTTGTTCAGCGACGATTGATGCCAACTCTGTAATTTTACTCATGTCTTCTTTTACCTCCTCAGTAAGTCGATCTATTTTTGCTTTAGCGATAGCCATGGCCGTTTCAGTCGGCTTCTGGCCCGCCCGCAGCTGGGATATTTTAAGGCCGAACGTGATTTGAAAATGTGGCGCATCCTTTATAGACACAAAATCCCCGCCCCACTTAAACCCTAGCGCTTTGGCCTCTTGGACCACCTCTGTCCAGTCCGCTACTTTATCACTGTCACCGTCACGTTTTAAATCCCATGATACGGATTTCCCGTCAGGCAGTAGCAGCGCGAAGTCAATGGCCAGACCATAATTGTGGTAACTGGTCCCGCCTTTGGCATTGGTGACGATTTTACCGGGCTTTGTCCGCCCCTGGGCATACAGAGCGTCTTGCTCCTCGATGGTGCGCAGTCCCTGAGTGATCACTATATTTACTCCCCGGGCATAACTGCGCTCGATCAGCGCGACAGCAGCAGCCAATACCACCGGATGCAGCCCGACCAACCGCTTACTTGATTTTGCCTTTACTTGCTCAAGCGTCAGCATCGTCTATATCCTCCTCGATCTTCTTATCCAGTCTCCGCAACTGCACGAACTGGTCATAACGTCCTGTCCATGTCAGCCAGGCCAAAGCAATCAACCCGCCGGTTGTCCCGATCTGGGCCAGCGTCCAGCCCTCCAGCAGCCAGACGGACAACTCTGGCGATGCAAAGCCAAAGACTGTCGACGCGCGGATCAGCAGTACGATGGCCATTTTAAACGTGTAAGCAGCCAAGAAAAAAAGCATCGCCAGCATGAAGACACTGACAACGCCTTTTTTAAATCGTTCGTGGAAATACGACCTGTGTTTGAACAAAATGTATACCGCCGTTACAATAGCGATTACGTAAAGCAATAACAGTATGATATCAATGATACCCATGGTGATCCCCCCGATCATAAACTAAATACTTGGAGAATTTATTACGCTCGATTTCAGCCTGTATTTCTTGAGACATGTTCTTATAAAGGCCGATAGAGAGCGCTACCCGGCGCGAAGATTGGTCTAACTCTAGTTCTCTTTCCCGGTGCCGGGGGAATAAGCGTTGAATCCATTTCGTCAGCACATTATCCACCCCTATCCTCTTCATTATCTGCGTGATGGTCTGTCTTAAGCCTCCTGAATACTTCAAGCATTGGCTGCATGAATTCTTTGCGCTCACCATCCAATATTTCTTGAAGCCTGTCGTTGTCTTCAAGAGCTCTATCCAGCATCTCACGCGGAACCAATTTCCCCGTTGCAACATCTCGCCATTGCTTCAAAACGATGATCAGCAAAATGAAGACCAGCAGCACGGCGAGGCCGTATTTTTCTGCCAATGGTAATAATCTTTCAATCTCAGAGATACGCTCTGCGTTCATTCCCCCGCCCCTTTCTCTCTATGGCGTTTCTTTTGTATCTTCTTCTGCCGTTTGTTCCTTAGGACTTAGAGCAACCAACATCTCCCCGATACGTTGATCAACTTTCTCTAATATCTCAAGTTGCCGTCCCGGGAAAAATTCCATGACTGTAATAATAGCCTCAGTAATTTCTTCAGCCGGTCTGGTAAGGTCGATTGACAATTCTATCTTCTTAATGGATACCAATTGTTTCTTGCCTCCTTCTAGACAAAAGTAAAAGCCCCTCCCAATCTGGGAGAGGCTTTTCTACTTATATCTTAATGGAGTTTATATACTGTTCTTATACTTTATTAATACGGTAATTATGGGGCTTCTTATTTCGATTCTTCAAGCACATTTAAGAACTGAGTTATAGCTTCATTCGCAGACTTTATATCTTCCTTTTTCTTACTCCCCGTATTGGCAGAGTATACGAAATAAGAGTTCTCCAACATTATAACCTTAGTCTGCAAACTTCCTTGTTCCTCAGTCAAACGAGGATTTCTTAGATACTTGTCATGATATTCACTGACTTGTCGCTCCTCTTCTTCCGTTAATGGTTCTAGATTTTCGGATTTAGAAGCATACATGTCAATGATGGATTTCGTGTCCGCCTCAAACGTATCAACAGATCCCGTTGGAACCGGTAGACTCTCGCCTCTTTCGAAAGCAGACTTTTTAGGGTCATTGGTTACATGATCAATGGCTAAAAATCCAACTAACAATACAATAATGGCAGAAACTAAAATGATGATCCTTCTCTTCATCACTTACTAGCATTCTCCAGTGCTTTTATTTGAGCATCTATATCTGTTAGTTGTTGTTGAAGAGACGCAACCTCTGCTTTGGTTTGTTGAAGTATTTGCTTGTACTGATCAAGTTGCTCCTGGTGTAATTTAGGTTGTAGCTTTGCCGCTTCTTCCTGAATGGGAATTATATTATTTTCTAAATCCGTTATTCGTTCCTGATGCTTATTTAGGTCTGTAGAAATTTTATTGTGTTGAGACTTCAAATCTGTCAACGTCTTTGCTTCGTTCGTTGAAGTGGCGTTGTTTGAACTATCTCCCATAATAATTTTTTTCCCTTCTATTGTTAATTTTGCACCTGTTGCATCCGAAACCGCACGAACTGGCGCATATGCCGTTCCGCTGATAATAACAGCGTCAGCTACTTTCGCCCCATTCTTTTCTACTGTAAATAGACCCTGTACCTTCTGTCCGATAAGGCTTGCAGAATCCGCGAAGGCGGAAGCGCCCGCAAATAGCATCGCACCCACAATTAATCCAGATACAAATTTTTTCATTCTGACAACCTCCGTAATAGTATTTTCCTTATAGTACCATTACGGTTTAGATGTTGCATAGGTTCCCCCGCCAGTGTTTGGTAGGTTTTGTGCATTCCCATGATTATGAGGAGGTAACGTTACGGTATGTGTATGACTGTAAATATACGACCACAATGAAGTAATTGAAGATTGCAAAGAATTTAGCTCTACTTGTAACGTAGTGCTTCCACCATTCGAAAACAATGCCCCCCACGATGGAATTCTTACGCTACCTCCTGAACTTGGCATCAAATTTACATCTGACCCCATTATTGATGCATTTCCATATCCAGACATAACTAGCCCTAAAGTTGGTGAATTATACATTGACGATTCGTTACCGTTAGCCTTGAATATAATACGGGACACGCCGCCATCATAAGCTGGTATTAAAATTCCGCTGTTAGCATCTGAATAAACGCCAAACGCAACACTCGACGGATCGATAACCACTCTTGGGTATAACGTAGATGAAGTTCGGATCAATGCCCCTGTAATGGTACCTCCAATAATTTCTCCGCTTGCATAGATGTTTCCTTCAAACGTTCCGCCTCTTGCGTTAATCGTCCCTTGGAACGTCCCATCTGCTGCATATACTGATCCAGCTGTATTAACTACGAAATTTCCGCTTCCAATGTTGATTGAAGAGCCAATGATTGCTCCACCCGAGAAATTTGAATTAGCAATGGACGCATAATTAGCTGTCAATTTGTTGGCAACCAGATTCCCAGCCATATCCACCCTGAAAGGTGCATCGTTAAAATTGGCGTGTCCTGCTGCTATACCGTTGGTGTTGATTTGAGTAACGGCATTCCCGGTTCCGATCAACATTGAAACAAAGCTACCGAACTGACCCACAACCGTTTCTGCCAAAACACCATCAGCAGTAATTGCAGCTCGTATTGTATTCCAACCATCTGTAGATATCCCTAACCCTACCGAGGTATACCTTACCTGACGCAAATGATTATTTTTATCCCTTGCTAATATACCGCCATCCTCTGGATAAATCAGTTCCGTTTTTGAGTTATTGATATCTGTAATGACTTGCTTGGCTACTGCCTCAAAGAGTTCCGTCCGAATCCGTCCATTTGAATACAAGTTATCTACAAGCTTTTTACTCTTATCCAGGTCAGCGATGATATCATCCATATCTCTTACTGTGACATTGGATAAGGTTGCCTGTGTATGCTTCTCCTTCGTATATGGATATTCCGTTAACTCCATGATACGAGCCTTGAGATTAACCAATTCTATGTCTGGGTCGTGGCAATAGGCGGTGTCTCCGAGGTTTGGCTTTGGTTCTCTGTTATTTATTTTATACAGGTCTGCACTGTCAGCCGTAACCTCGAAGCTTGGTATCTCCTTCTCCCTCAGGGTTTTCCGTCCAGCCTCCAACAGGTCAGATACTTCCTCGATATCTTGCTCAATTATTTCCCCGTCGAAGAACGGAACGGAATTACTCGCCCAAGTTGCGGCATAGGGAGAAATAAGGTAATTTACTTGCAGGATTCCGTTAACGATTGCCCCCGGTACGACCTCCAGTAACGCCCTCTCTTCGTTTGTGAGGATTGATGATGATTGTCCTATCCACGTCCTACCGTCCTTCATTTGGCAGTACAGACGGGTTACAAGCGATGATGCGTCATCCTTGAATTGGTCGGAAACGATGTTCTTCTTTATCCGGTACTGTAATCCGTTATCTGCTCCGATCCGCTTCTTGAGATGAATCACGAAGTTATCTGGTTCAACTTCACAGCCATACATTTCAATGATCTTGTTGAGTGCCTGGAGACAGTTCCCTTGGACGAAATCCTTAATATCGAACAAATCGAAAGTATCATCTATCGAAAAGGTGAAACGTCCCCCAGTGGCCACAGAAATTAAGTTGGTCAATTGCGAAATATGAACACCATAAGCTTCATCGATGTAGGAGGCGTATGGGAATTTGAAATCTGTAAGTTTGAACATTACGTGCGTACACATAATGGATGCCGTAAGCTTCCTATCTTCGCGGACTCGGGACCGGCTGTTAATTACATAATATTGTCCTCGTTCATCTTTGACATGACCTTTGATCAATATCTTTTCAAGGTAGTCTTTGGAGGACATTGGAACCAAAAAGGAAAGCTCGTAGTCAGAATTAATACGCCGCTTTCTGGTGATATCATAAGATTTGACCAGCGCGCCGATAGGAACCATATTCTTGTCGTAAGACTGTAAAAAGTCCATTAGCCACCTCCTTATTTGCTCAGGAAAATTTTCCTTAACATAAAAACAGCCCCCGGGGATCCGAGGGCAAAATAAAAACGCCTCAATGGGCGTTAATATTTAGGTTGATTTATTTTTCCTTTATTTGTGATAACAATCTGATTCCCAGGTCTGTCAGTCCAAAATATTAAATTGCCCACCTTCTCCACGCCTTGGCCACTTCCGTAAGTCGGAGGTTTAATTCTCTCAACAAACTTGAAGGAATGTCCATCAAAATGATACTTATCCATTCCCTGTGCATAATTTTCCCCATATTTATTTGAGCCGTGTAAATTCCCATAAAGATCATCACCTTCAAAAAATATTCCTTGATACCCACCTTCTCCTCCGAACTGTTCGGAAAGTGGGTAACTCTCCAAAAATTTGAAATTGGTATCGAATCTCCTTATTTCATTCTTATCATGATACACTACCCAAAATGATTCCTTGTATTTCACTAATGACTCCGCAGTGCCTTCTCCGATATCATAGGTCTTGATTTGTTTTAAATCAGATAGTCTATATTTTACTATTCTACTAATTCGATCTTTCTCTGGCGGAGATGAATTAAAATTATACACAGTTGCATATAGAAAATCTCCAGAAACATAGCAATCCCCAAAAGACATAAAGCGTTTATGACTATCCATCCCAATGTATGCCTTTGTTTTCTCTTTTATAAAGTTTCCTTTTATCCCATAGACTGAAATAGTGTTCGATAGTGAGAATTTTTCATTTCGATCAGTAGTGACATAAATTAATTTACCGTTTGATCCCACACCCTGCCAAGCTCTAAAATTTTTTTGCATTTTTATTATATTGACTTTGTCGTCGTCCTTGTGATCAATTGCTTGAATGCCATATTGCACTAGCCCACTCAATCCAATTAATACGCACATACCAGTGATGATCTTCTTCAAGAAGATCCCTCCAATTGTTAAATTTATCTAAACAAAGTCAATTATAGTATCAAGTTCAACAACTTACAATGAAAAATCAAATAATCTATGGGAAAGTTGGCATACTATCTCAATAATTCCTGTACTGCATTTTTCCAACGCAATGGGACATCATCAATTGTCTTTAAATGCTTTTGGATTAAGTCAAAGTATACCTTTGCCAAACTACTCACCTCCAATCAGGATAGCAATTTCTGCGAGCGCCAGTTGGACCTCTGTCTTGTCAACTTCTTGTGCTTCAGCCAATTCAGTCAAAGCTAGCTTCAGCTCCATATTTTCGATTCTAAGTTGTTCAATATCGCTCAACTCTGGCGGATGCGCTGCTTGGTACTGCGTCCATAGCGTCGTTAGTTCCTTGGCGTCTCGCTCTACCATTTGGTCACCAGGGACATGCCAACGCGGTATGACGCCGTTATACCAGAGGTCAAGGTTAAAGTGCCTGCCGCCGCCCTCAGAGACGAGGATATCCCCGTCCTGGGATTGCTCAAAAGCATCAGAAAAGGCGCGGATCACGTTGCCGTTAGCATCCACGCGGATATAGTGTTTATACATGTCGTCCCTCCTTATAGTTCGGCATCGGCAGATACTTCAGCCCTAATTGATTGATTAAGATACGGCAACGCACTCAAGTTAATTGTGCGCAACCCGTCAGCATCTTTTATCCCTGCTGTTGCAGTAACGCCGAGCGCGGTGTCATAAACACCTTGTAATGTCCCTATAGTCACTGTTGGATTTACCCGCATTCTTTGTGGCCAACTCGCCAATGCTGTGTAAACCTGGTCAACATAGGAGTACACAAACTCATAGCGGGATTTACTAAAATACCTCCGGCAAAGCGACAACTCTTCGTGGTAAGTACGGGGCTGGAATGGGACATCGGCAGTGCTGAGTTGTACCTGTGCAATACCGATGTTACCAGCAGCTAAAAAAGTCTCAGATGTGGAAGCACCGAAACGGGAACTGAAGTTTGCTCCCCACATCAACCAAAACCGTATCCCCAAACTATCATCTCCATTGCTACCGAAAGTCTTCCCCACCAGTGTTTGTGTATCAAACACCACTGTGTAACGAGCCCAACCCGCCGTGAGTGTTATGGCCTGCCCTATCAGTTGCTCCGTAGCTGACGGCGACCCCCCAGTCCCGTAGGATTGCGCTATATTGACGGCAATCTTTTTGCCTGATATTGAACTAAATGCCCAAAAGCTTAAAACAAGTTTTTTCCCGGCTCCACAAAGATATCTCGTCCCCCGCTCGATGAGTTGAGTGATGAGATAATAAGCGTCTGTGCCGTACCCTGATCCGGCTCCGTTAACAGATACATTATAGTAGTTTGCACCACCCGGTATAGCGCCAGCAACGAGCGTGGCCTGAGAGTGTACTATTGACGTAGGAAATGTCCCTACTCCCCCCGCTTCCATCCGATAGCGATCCAACGTGTACGTCCCATAACTCGGATTAGTGAATGTAGCCCCGCGTTGGGCCACCTCAAAGCCACCATTTATAATCGCCTGCCGGTTTACGTTGTACGGGATATTGTCCGCCGCTAGAAACAGCGTATCCCCGCCGGAAGCATTACCGATATATAAGTCCTTGGTATCCGTAGCATAGACCAGCTCGGCAATATCTCTCGGCGCCGCTTTGATCTGCGCAATCGTACCACGCTTGATTTGTATCTTATTTGCCATAGTGCACCTCCTTAAAATGTACCGCCGTCAATGGTGTCGGATGCGGATAGATATCCCTGCGCTTTAACAAAGGCTGTAGATGCTGCCCTTGTGCTGTTGTCAGCCGTGGCCTGCGTTGGTACCGTTGGATTGCCCGTTAGTGCAGCGTTAGTAAACATCGTAGCCTTACTCTCATTGGTGACGTTACCCAACGCAATATCCGCCGCTGTCATTTGCGAGGCGGAGGTTACGCGTCCTTTGGCGTCAACCGTCACTTTGGTATAAGAACCCGCTGTCACCCCACTATTAGCAAGGACTAACGTAATCGGCGCGTTAGCCGATCCGTCAAAGGACACAGAACCCGTCCCGTCTCCCGTAATTGATATCGTACGCGGCGTCTGTAGCTTGACCGCAGTCTCAGCCGCAGCTTGGTCCGGATTAAGTAGTACGCGCCCTGTCCCATTTCCTGCGTATAACTTCCCGGTATCCGTAGCAAGGGCCAGCTCTCCGGCCTCCAGCGTCAAGGTTGAAAGATTTGCAGAGAGTCCGCGCTTAATTTGAATAGTCGTTACTACCATGTAATTATCCTCCTTTTAATAGGTACCGCCGTCAATGACTGGACCTCCTGGAGGCGTATCAAACCACCCGCCATCAATCGGCATATATGCCAAAAAATCCTCTAATGCCTCTACTTTCGCTTTGACCGCTACCAGATCCGGAATGGGGTCAGGGCCATCAATGTTATGGCTGCTGCCGTGAGCGCCCGGCGTGGCCGTGCCGGTTGCAGTGACAGTCATAGTCTTGGTCGCGGGATTGGTGGTAACGGTAATCCCGGTCCCGCCTGTTACAGTGAGTGTGTCCGTTTTTGCTGCTGCTGGAATGTTGTTTACCTGTGCAAAGGCGTTCTGGTTGACCTCAGCTCCAGCAGCAATCCCGGACAGTTTGGTCTTTTCGGCCGCTGTGGTGTGTAAGTTGGCATTGTCCACGTGGGCCTTGGTTGCTTCCAGGTTGATAGCCGGGGTCGTTAGCGCACCAGGCTTCCCGGTAATGCCTTTGACCAGCGTGAACAGACTGGACAACAGAGCTGTCAATGTACCTGTTAAGCTTGGCGTTGCGCTGTCCGTTGCCGTCCGGTTGCCTATTACTGCGTCTGTGGCAGAGTTAGCCCCACCGGCTCCTGTTGTAATACCGGCCAGTTTAGTCTTTTCCGCTGCGGTAGTGTGGATGTTTCCATTTGCAATATGGTTTGCTGAGTTTACAACTGCAATATCATGTGCATCTAATGTGGTTTCTATATCTGCGTAATTGTCGTTGTGCTTGTTCAGGTTCGCCATATCAAGTTCTTTGTTTATTACTCTACGATTAAATGCCAAGCGTATCACTCCTTCCTAGTAGAGATACTTGTAACGAAAGATGAATGCGAGATTGAACGCTAATGAGTTGCCTGACGTTGTGAATGTTATATTCCCAGGCTGAAGTTCAAAGAAAACACCGTTGCTTCTGGAATAGGCATTCTGACCGTTGAGGCTAATAGTGCATTCTCCCGGATCGCAATTGATCTCCCAGACGTCTGAAGCACTACTTGTACCAGACAAAGTAAGTGTAGAAACTCCGTCTGTTAGACTGAGATTTGCGAAAGAACCAGTAATCCTGATAATTGGGTATGCCGGTAAACTGCCTTCATTACGGACCACAATGCTTTGCCCACTAGAACCGATCCATACAGCATAGTCACTGTACAAATAACCTTGACCATACTCCAATCCTTGGCCGTATTCACGAACGGTTGTATCTTGAGTCGATTCGGGCCAAGGGTCATTCATCTTTATGGGAATCGTAACTTCACCATCAAAGATGAGTTTGGTAATATCCATTGTTCCGGCGTATCTTCCAACAAACCTCTTTCCTACTAAATCGCCAAACGT
This sequence comes from Paenibacillus albidus, assembly GCF_014644435.1. Classification (GTDB taxonomy): domain Bacteria; phylum Bacillota; class Bacilli; order Paenibacillales; family Paenibacillaceae; genus Paenibacillus_AQ; species Paenibacillus_AQ albidus. The sequence goes on from NZ_BMKR01000006.1 coordinate 79,201, forward strand.
AAATACGATGTCTCCTTTTCGGATATTAAAAAGAGCCGCTACAAGAGCGACTCTCCTTTGGTAATCCAACGTTGTATCATCAGCCATGACTACGCACTCAAGGTTAAATGTTCGTGGCCCGTAGGTGCTTCCGAAATCTAAAGCCCCATCCCGGTCTGCTAGTTCAAGGAAGTAATCCTTTGTCGGCGGCAGAACGGGGATGTTATGAGATTTAAGCCCCAGTCCGATACTCGCAAACGACACGCCGTCTGCTGTTGCTACAATCAATTATTTCGCCCCCGTTCTGGATTGTGACCGCCGGACAAAGTTGTCTTTCTCGCTCCAAAACACCCGTGCTGTAGATTCATCCGCAATATAAGTATCCCCCATAGTTATTACGACCTCGCTACGGTTTAAGCCGCCTCCACCGACAGGTGAGATACTTGGAATTGAAAAATCTGGCATTGAAAAGTTCAAATTAGGCATCTTGAAGTTGAGCATTTTGAAAAGGTTATCTTGTTGTTTTTCATTGATATACATCTCTCCAACTTTTGCAGTGATCTGAGTCTCTTCACCTCTTCTAGCTCCCCGTACTACGCCACCTTCATGGAAAGTCTGTAGTCTTCCTGTATCCTTCTCAATCCCATATTTTTTGCGCAGCTCTTCGTTTCTTGCTGCCAATTGCTCCATCTCTGCTTTATTTCCGCCTGTTTTGGCTGCATCCCAAGCGTCCTTGTTGGAGTTATACTCAATTAAATCGAGATCCTTTTTTGATTGTCCGCTTCCCGAAGCAAGAGAAAGTGATGATCCTCTTGTCGTAGGTGACAATGAGGTGATTTTACTCATTTTAGCCTGGTAATCAGCGATAAACTGATCTAATTGAGAAAGTATCTCCGCATTCTTTTCTGATTCCTTTAATACTTGAATGCTTTTCATTAGTTCTGCACGGTTTTCCGTGTCCGATGAAAAACTATCCAGTGCTTGCAGCAACTCATCATAATGCGTTTTTGTCGCTTCGATGTCTTTATCAAAAGCATCCTTCTTAGTGTTTTTCTCATCCTCTAAAGCTTTCTTCTGTTCCTCAAGAGTTCTCCGTGCAAGAACGCGTTCTTGATCTAACTGCATTTTCTCAATGTCTTTTTGAACCTGTTTTCGTTCAGCGATTCCATCTGGCCCAACAGCTGAAGCCAAGAGAGCCAGGCGTGCTTGCTTTTCAGCCAAGGCACTTTCATAATCCTGATCTGCATTTAGCTCTTGCTGCTTACTAAGTAAATCGTCGATCGCTTGGATTTCGGCATCCTTGGCAGCAAGGTAAGCATCACGTTCCGTTTCGATTGCCTTGATCGCTGCGTTCTTGGATGCTTCAATGTTGGATTTGTAGTTCTTTGCCAGCGTTTCCACAGACTTTGTTTCATCCTCGATCAGTTTTTGGCGCAACGCATAAACCTGTTCGTCTGCTTGCATGCGCTGGTCAGTTCCAATTCGGTACATGGATTGGACTTTCAGCCAGGCTTGCAATTCAGATTCAACTGTTGTTTCGCCCATAGCCTTTCGATGATTCAAGTCTTTTTGAAAATCTGAGAATTGCTGTTCGACCAGAGATTGTTTCTTTTCGTAGATCAGCCTTTCTAATTCGAAATTCTGTTCCGCTGACCGTTTTTTATCTTTTATCATCCGTTCATAAGCCTGAAGTTCCATTGTGATGATATTGACCTTGTTCTTACCAGACATCTCCATTTTGGAGGATTCTTTATCGATCCATGACTGAGAATTAGAGTATCGAAGCTCATTGTATTTCACAGTCAGATCAAAAACTTGTTTCTGAGCTTCAGCTTTTTGATCGTTGGTTAAATAGGACTTCTTCATTTCTTTGGTATAGAAATTAAGCGAAGTCTTAACCATCTCAATTTCTTGCAGATTTGCCTGTCTCATCTTCTCAGTTTTCTTTTCGAGGAATGAAACATCTTCTTCAAATCTGCTGTCATTGAGTGCCTTAACTTCTCTGGTCCATTCCTTAACAGCGTCTTTATCTTCTGAGAGATATTGCTTGTGGCGATCCTTCAGACGTCCATATCCAGCAATCTGTTGTTCTATGGACCAGCCTTGTTGTTCAACTAGGTACTTGAAGTTATCCATATCTTCATCGTAAGCATCCTTACGCGCCGCTGCTGCTTCTTTTGCCGCCTTTTCGGCTTCACTTGCTGCTTTTTCTGCGTTTTTTTCGGCGTCGGACTTTCCACTTCCTTTACTTCCATTGCTTCCTTTGCTCCCCTTGTCCTGCGGCTCACTAACCCCAAAGGTAGGATCTTGATACATACTCCCCAGCGCGGCTATTTTATCATCATATACTTTTGCTGCTGCATCATAGTCATCAATGATACTTTGTATCTCAGTTTCCGCTGCTGCCTGAGCAATACCGGCATCCCTGAACTGAGGTTTGAAATACTTAAGATCATCCCCAGTTTGAGTAACATTGTCTCCAGTGATTGCTTTGCTGCCATTCAACTGAGCCTTCAAGTTGGCCAAGTCTTTAATTGCGCTTGCTTCGATCTGGTAGGCCTTTAAACGCTCGTCAGTAGCTATCTTGGTGTTAAATGCCGAGGATTTTTCAGAATTCAGATCATCGATCGCCTTCTGGATTTTCATCTTCCTCAGATTGTTTACCGCGTCAGTCTCGAAAGCCCAACCATCAGCCGTTTTATAGATCGCAGATGCTAGTTCCGGATATTTATTGATCAAATCAGTTGCATTGGCAGCATTTAAGGATTGTCCATCTGCCAAATCGTACAACACCTTATTCAGTTCCGAAACAGTCTGGCTATTTCCCTTTACTGTTGATTCCCATTCCTCTTGTGCCTTAATGAGTGCCTTAATCTCATCGGATACTTCTTCGGTTGCAGCGCCGGCAGTACCTGCAGAATCAGCAAAACTCTCCATTGAATCCGCAGAGTCTGCCGCTGCTGTTGCCAGTCTGCTATTTTGCTCTGTTCCTACTGCAGTAACTCCATTAAGCGCATCTAACGCCGCTTGACTTGCGCGTATTTTTTCATCTTCTTTCGATAATTCTGTGCCAAGATTAATTATTTCTTGTCCCCATAATTCTCGAAGGGTTTGTACTGTTCTCCCCATCGCTTTATCGACAATGCTAAGATCTCTTTCTGATACGTTTTTTAATGAGTTCTCGGTGAACTGCATTTCTTGATCCAGCTCAGCTCTTCTTTTAGTTGCAGCATCCAAGTTTGCTTGTTCTACAACCCTAATACTATCAGCGTATCTGGTTTTCCACTCTTCGATCTTTTCAATATCCATTTCTTTGGCGTTGCCAAGTTCATCCCACTGTGAAACCAGTCCCGGCATAGTCGCACTTAGTCTGTCCATTACATTAGCAAGTTCGGATTTTGCTGCCGTTACCTCTTGGTCTGATTTAGTGTTATCGTCAACAATCGCTCTCAATTCATCATATCTAGCAACAAGTTCAGCAGTTTTCCGATTCTGCTGCATCGTTTCGTCACTTACTTGACTCTGTGTTCCTTTGAAATAGGCCCAGGCTGTTGTGGCAGCTCCTATAGCCACTGCTATTCCTGTTAGTGCAGCCCCGATAGGTGTAGCGATAAAGGCCTTTTGTGATAGGTTTGCTGCATCAGTAGCTACTTTCATTCCAAGCATCGCCTTGGCCGCTCCAACTACACCAGTAACTAAGGAAACAAGGGTTTGTCCAGTCAGTATTCTGGCACCGGTATTAAGGATAGTTATCGCTCCGCCGAGCAGTAAGATTGTTGTGACCGTGTTCTTTATTGGTCCTGGAAGGTTGTTAAAGCCATCTAATAGGATGGTAGCTTGCTGTACAATCAGCTTCATGCCACCTAAAAGGCCGCTGTCCCCAATAGAAATGATCAACTCATCCCAAGAAGCACGGAGTTGCTCCGACTGCTTGGTAAGGGTGGTCATAGCAAGGGCATTCTCTCGCTGCGCAGATCCAAAGGATTCTTCCGATACCTTGGCTACGTCCATTACTTTACTGTAGTTTTTCATGAGTGCGATAAATCGGGATGCTTGATCTCCACGTGCAATAGCCTGCGTCACTTCGTTGCGTTCGGCGTCAGAAAGAGTGTCCCATTGTGCAGCAATTTTGCTAAGCAATTCGGGAAAGTCCATCATTTCTCCATCCGCCTGCTTCATCACGCCTACATACTTCTCTAGTTTGTCGATCGCTATCGGTCTGCTGGCAAAGCTAATAAATGACTTAATGGCATTACCAGCAACCGCACCGCTAAATCCAGCTTGGTTAAGTACTGTCAGGTAACCAATTAACTCATCAATGTCCACACCTGCATTCTTGGCTGTTGCACCGACTCGATTGATCCCTTCCAGCAGCTTCTTGGAGGTTGTTGGGAAGTTATTGGAGACCTCATTCAATCTATCGAGTAATCGTTCTGCATCTTCGGCAGCCATTCCATAGTTGAGGATTGCTCCGGTCATTAATTCCTGAGCCTGTGAAGCACTTTGGAAGGACAACTCAACGTTTTTAGCCATAAGAGCCGTTCTCGCTAGTTGATCGGTCTGCTTTTCGTCAAAGCCATTTTGGGCAACAAGTGTATAGACGCTGGCAACTTCCCTGAGTGCGTAACCATATTCTTTGGCGCTGGATATCATGGAATCTTTGACATAACCAACGTCCGCAGACTCCCCCATGACCCGCTGTATGTTGACCAGTTCATATTCAAAGTCTTTAAGCAGGCTAATGGCCTCTGTAGCACCTCTGGTGAAGGCGTAGTACAAAGAACCCGTCATGGCATACTGAGCCGCTGTACCCATGATTCCGTTGACCTGGGTTTGTGTTTGAGTCAATGATCGGCGAACACGTTGTTCTTCTTGCAAGGCTCTTTCGCGAACTTGCGCTTCCTTCCGTTCTCTGGACTGTAATGCATTTAACCAAAACTTCTCATAATCAGCAGCATGTTTTCTGGCCTGCATGCTTTCTTTCTCAGCCATTTGTGATAATTTTTGTCGGATGGCTTGTTCCTGCATGAGGACACGTTCGCGAGTAGTGTCTGTTGTGGTAGATACCGATCCTGTTTTCTTAATTGCGCTGGAAGTAACTTTATTTTGAAGTATTTCCATCCGTTTTAGATGCTCTCGCTCTTGTTGTTCTATAGCATCGTATCTTCGCTTTACAATCGCTTCCTGTGCAGCTAATTTGGCATTTATAATTTGATTCGCTTGATCTAACTGATTCTTCTTCGCGGAAATCAGCTCTGCTTGTGCTGTTCGCTGTTTAATCAAGGCCTCCGATTCCGACATGATCTTCTTGCGTCGCTCTTCGGATGTCAGAGCTAGTTTGTTTGCAGCGCCCGCCAATGCTGTGTAATTCTTTGTTGTAACAGATATTTCATTGTTCAATACTTTGAAGGTTTCAGCGTTCCCCTTAGCTCCTCGATCAATCGCCTGGAACGCGGGGATCATTTTAGATGTGTCGAGATTGAGACGCGCTCCAACAACATCCCTAGTTGTATCTGCCAATATAAATTCACCCCTTTTTTTGGGTAAGGAAAATTTTCCTGAAATATGGTTTTAAGTCCTTATACAGAAAAAGAGACCTGCCGCTTGGTGACGGAGGTCTCTGGATATTATTTAGGGAAGATACCCAAGTCTGAAAGATACTTGGCTTTCTTCGGCTTTTTATTTTTGATTTCCCCGCCATGCAGGATCACTTCGAATTCGCGATTCTTGTTCTTAGCCTTCATCAGCGCTCGGATTTTAGGGATGGTCATGTTTATCCACTCGCTGTCAGATATGCCGTTACTTACACACAGAGCCCACATATCCATCCAGTTTGTTTCTGTCTCGTCCCCCTCACCGCCGTCACCTTCGTCTTCCTCAGGCTCTGCATCAGGGTCTGGAGGGAAGGATTCCTCATAGAAATCGGGTCAGAAGGTTTTCCAACTCCTCAATACCGTTCAAGTCAACCAGTTCATACTCCGTGTCAGAAAGACCTCCATCAAGCACAAGATTAAACGCCTCACGGTAAGACGCTTCAATTGCCGGCCAATCCACCTCTGCACCCAAATCTGTGGCTGGCCATTTTTCGCGACCAATAGAATTTGAGAATTTGTAAGGTGCATCTTTCATCACCTTACGCACTTGCCGAATAAGGCCGATGGTTCCGATCTTAATATTTTTGGAAAGCCCTTCTGCCAATTTAACTTCCGATCCAATATTCAACGTTTCATCAATTTGTTTATCCAAGGTTAGTTCCTCCTTAAAATAGATGTTCCCCCGCCGTTTCAGCGAGGGAGCGATTTAGTCTAGTCCACAAAGATAATTGTTGCAGCAATGCCCTCTGGGTTGTCTGGAGTGATGTCTGCTTCCAGTACCTCCAGGTTAAGGGTGCTTGTGCTTGGTGTCTTACGCGTAGCGCCGACATTCAGCGTACCACCGCCTACAGCCTTGTGTACCGTTAATTGCACCTGTACCGGCAATCCTGTGCGGTCATTAATTAATTCAAAACGATGCACGAACTTGAACGGCTTCGGCCTCCGGGTTCCCTTGAAGTTGCTCGAAGTCCCTTGTTTAGACCACTTATAGGTCACAATAACGTTTTTGTTCAAGTTCGCGGCGGCGGAAGTAACAACCCCGTCCGCAGTGATTGAATATTGTTCGCTTGTTGGTGCTGACGCTACTCGTTCAAGCTTAGTCAAAGAGCCATCATTCGCTTTGAGATAAACATCGTCACTTGCAGCTACGAATGTACCGCCAAACGCCGTGATTCCTTGTATGGCGTATCCAGTTGCCCCGAGTATACCTTCTTCATTTTCGTCAATATCAACCACTCCGGTTTTTGTCTCTGCACCTTGCGAAATCTCGGCAATGACAGCAGAGTAGCGCGGCAATTCGATTGTAAGTACATCCTGCAGATCCTGGGCTGTAAGGTGAAAAGCATAGCCGGATTGCCCGCCGAAGACTTTGGTCCAAGAAAACTGTGGAGCGAACATTACACTGTTTATTTTTTCATCAATGTATCTGAGAGTCCCGTCCAGTTCTCTCATCCAAATCTTACCGACTCCATCAAATACCAATGGTTCCTGCATTCGTATATCCCTCCCTGGGTAATAAAAAAGGAACTGATCAGTTTATTTGATCAGCTCCCATAGTTTTAAATCAATTTCATTAATGCGTTTGTATTCATCCGTTTCTTCGTAACCTTCATTCGGCTTCGTCCCTTGATCCATCAGTCCGAGTTTTTTTGCCAGAGATATTTTCTCCTTCACAAGCTTTTCGACTTCCGTTGGCTCTTTCTTTGTTTCAGTCTTCTCCGTCACCGTTATCACCTCGCTCCGAATGTCGCTGAACTTCCTCATGTATACTTTACAATCACATTTATGCATAATTGCTACTTAATTCATACGGATATAATCAATATCGAAGATGCCTTTATAGCCCTTAACTCCGCTGATCCCCGTTGCAAAGTCACCATCATATGCTAGAACGCACAAAAATGAATGGAACTTAGGCTGGACAATCCTACGATCATGCAAAAGTTCAAATGAACGTTGAAACAGTAGCTTTGCTTCGTATCCAGTCTTTCCATAAAAGTCGATGCAGAACTTGCCTTGGAAGACCAGATGGTTACGTGCAAATTGTCCTGGCATGATGTACTGACAGATATGAGGAACTGTTTCCTTAGTGACCACAATTTCAGGCTCTACGCCTTTTGTGAAACGAGTTGCCATTTGTTCACCGTCAGCAGTCGGTAATAGTTTGAGTAAAGCCATGAACTCCTCGTCGGCCTTGTGTGTGTTCTGAATAGCGTCAATCAGTTGAAGACTCAATCCTTCACCTCCGTAAAATACCGATGATACGGAAAGCTTTCTATTACTTCAGCAATGCCCTGGAGGATTCGGTTTCGGTTAGATTGAATAGCTATCCTCAGAAAGTATGTTGGTGGCGTAGGTTTAAACTTCGGATCGATATCACCGCGTTCAGCCAGTTCCTCCAAATCCACACCAGCATATCCACCGCCTGAGAATCGCATAGTACCGTCAATGCTCTTGTAGTTGCCTTGCCCACGCCCAACAACCACCTTGCTGCTTCGTGATCTCAGTCGGTTCCAGGCATCAGAGTTCATATACGTAACCAACCCTGGGTTTTGCGTGGCATCAGCCATCAGGGAGCCTTTACCGAACTGTTCAAGCCACGCTTGCCAGTAATCCGCTGTAATGTCACCTGATATCATCTGATTAGCGAGGACTAACATTTCCATTTGCAGTTTGTCGCGTACCGCAGGATAGTAACGTATGCCACCCTTGGCGGTCAGTAGGACCAGTTTTGTAAGCCCGGTTATCTCGACGGCTAACTTGCTCTCCAAGTCTCTGGAGGCTCTTGCAGCATCATATCCTGTGATCATCGCACACTGTCCGATAAATGCACATGCAGGAGATTGGGGTATTTGACCACATCAACGGCGTCCACCTGATAAGCTTTACCGTGAAGGTTAACTTGATCGGGATGGATGGCGTCCTGCGGGTCTTTGATGTCGACTGTTGTTTGTAATTGCAGTGTGTAAGTGGTGGATGGTAGCAAGCCCGGGTCGTCTTGGCGCAGCCGCGCTGTGACGTATTGAGCAAAGGCGATAACATTCACGGCAACGGGCTTGTACTCTTCGTCACCGATTGGATTATCATTCTCGTCATACTCTTGCGAGTAGCGTTCGACGGTGATTGCTGCATTGGTTTTGATCAATGAACAGTATTTATCCTTCTCGGTGGTGGGCCGTAAGGTCTGCACGAGGAATGTTTCCCCATTCTCGATCAGGTCTCCCGGCTTTACGGGTGAGGTTGGAGCAAATACGCCGTTGTACGTGTATTCCTTACCGACAATTGTTGTTGCTCGGGTGTCCCGGGATAGTATTACTACATCCGGTTCTCCATTGACAGTACATGGTGAATGGCGGTGCGCAAATCGATAAAACATGTTGTCACCTACCTGAAGGAACGATGCTGATATTCTGAAAGCAAATCTGCTATTTCAGGAGTAATCATGTCATTCCCAAAATATTCAATGCTAAAGTCGAAATCCTTCTTTGATTTAACGTTTGTATCTGGGTTTCCGCTGAGTTGTGCAACGATTAAGCCGCAAGCCACTTTCACCTTATCAGGAATCGGGTCCCAGCCACTGGTGTACGTGACTTCCAGTTCTGCATAAGGCGCTCCAAATGGTGAGCCGCCGCACAACAAAGAGCCAATCTCCTTGTTAACGTCCAAGACGCTCAGATCGGCTTCTGTGAATTCCGGAGCACCGAAGAAGTTGTCTCCAGTGATTCCGTATGCAGCTCTGCCCTTAACCGCTGTAACTTCCTTCACTGGGTAATACGACAAATGTCCTCGTTGATTGGTCAATGGAATGCGCTCAGTGTAGGTTGTCACACCAATCTCACGCTTACAGCGTCCGTCAATAATGGCAGATGCCCTAATGATCAGTGGGAGGGCCAGCGCCGTGCCTGCCGGAACGTAGTCGGTGTCTTCCAAGGTTAGATATTGGCTCATTCAATGTAACCGCCATTTTCGAGTTCCTCAGCCAAGTCTTCCTGCACTTCGGCTTTGCCATCAAGAAAATTGACGATTCTAGAACCTATAAAAAGGGTGTGTGGTCCTATCTTCTGGCTATCAGTTCCTTTGAGAACAACGCCTTTGAGGGTAATTTCTGCTGTCTGAACCTCATTCTGCTCTGATTTCCCAGAGGTATCAGAGTCACCATTGTTCTCATCGGGTGCTGCAGCTTCGCCTGACTTTACCTCTTCCGTTTGTTCATCGCCCAACGATTCTTCCTTCTTTTTCATTCTTTCGCCTCCTTATATACTCAGGGCGACTTGGGCCGCCCTGAGTTCGTTCGCTAAGCTACTGCGGTAATTGTAGGACGTTCGATTGTGCCATAAGCATGAGCATAACCAGGACCCTTAGCAACAGGAGCACCATATTTAATAGCGACATACTTCTCTTGAAGATCAGTAACGGTTCCCATTTGGAAGAGGTAAATACCCTTTTCGCCTACATAGTGGTACTCGATCATTGACTCGGTAACAATTGCGATTCCGTAGTCCGTGTTGGCTGCTGTCGTTGCGTTAACGGCGGATGGCATGAATGGCTCTGGAATGATTGGCAGAAGACCTGCTGCGGTCATTACAGCCAATACTTCAAGTCCAGCAACAGTGGTCTTTTTCAGGTTGCTGATTTGAGTGCTGTTATTGCCAGCAAGTCGTTCTTCTTCTTCCAGGTAATGATGGGCAATCGGATGGATATAGATGGCCGAAGGCAGCAATTCGTAAAGTTCGCTGGCAATCATAGCCGCAACCTTAGCGCGGATCGCCGAAACAATCGATCCAGCAGCGCCAACGGTGAATGTGTTCGTGATTTGTTTTGGAAGACCCATATATTGTAGGGTAGTTGGAACTGCGAGTGATGTATCAGTGCCTCTCCACAACATACGTCCGTGATGCAATGCAACGCCATTGATCATGTCATTCAAGTCTTTGGCCTTCAGCTCTGGAAAATTGGCTTGTTGCTGTCCAAGGATAACATCATAGTGTCCGAAGTTGACTTGGTTGGTACTTGCTTTGATTTTCAAACCGTGTGGCGTACGCGGATTGCTAGTCGCTGTGGCGGATGGGTTCCTAGGATCAACCGAAGCCCCACCGTTAATTGTATTTTGCTCGTAATACGTAGAGATATCACCAGTTGCTGGAACGTACTGCATGCGGCCATCCAATACTGATGTGCGACGAAGTGCATCGGTGATCTCACGTTGAAAATCATCGACAATGATCGCGCCCGGTCCTTGGAACTGTGTTGCTGCTGCAACATCGATGGAATGCGCCTGACCTACTCGGCTGTTCATATATTACACACTCTCCTTCTCGGCGAATTTCGCCTTGGCTTGGAATTTAAGTTTCATGGATTCGGAAGATGGCAGATTAAGCGCGTCAACTGATGCGCAAAACGACTTGTAATCTGTTGTGCTCGTTTCTTCGACTTTGCCGTACTTGGATAACAGATTAGCCGCAGATACAGTCTTACGTTCCGGCTCTGGTGGAGTCAGCGTAGTTTTTCCGGCCTTTAGATCAGCCAATTCCTTTTCAAGCGCTTCCGCCTTATCGTTTGCAGCCTTAAGGTCTGCTGCTGCCTGCTCTTCAACCGACTTTTGTTCAGCCTCTGCACTAGCCGCCTTCATGCTCGTAAGGTCGCTTTTGATTGAGCCAACCTCAGTTACAACGCTTTGAACGCTGGCGGTAATTGATGTCATGCTCTCTTGCAGTAGTTTCATTCCATCTTCCATGGCTTTGATTTGTTCTGGTGTCATGTCGTTGACAACCTCCTCTTTAGGTTTGTTATTTTTAGCCGCGAAACTGGTTGTTCTGTATGCAGCAGCTTCTGCAAAAAGGATTGCAGCGCCGGTTCCGCAGAAGTCGGTAACATCAAGTACATCCTCCAAATCAGCAGCACCTACTACAGACGCCTCCATTTCGAGTGATGCACCAAATTGGTATTCACTCCAGCTGTACTCAGCAGCAAGCCCGTTGTAATAGCGAATAGTCGCCACTACATCCGGGAAGTCTTTGGCGTAGATATACCCGTCGATCCATGCGTAACCATCCAAAGAACGGTAGGCTTTCTCAATTACAGCCACTTTAAAGCGTGGATCGTGGTCGGCCATACCGTTTGCATAATCAATGTTCAGCGCCATGCCCACAAAGGTATGTAAGCACTGATCGCATACTTCTGAAGAAATTCGAATCTTCTTCCCTCCAGCCCCCGAAGGTGAACCGTCACTTGGCTGATCAACAGCGAACAAAGCACACTTGAACGGAACTTTGTTGGGATGGGCTCCAGCATCGGATAACTTGAAGTCCTGGACACGCATCGTTTGATTGCTTAGCTTTAATGTCTTAAGCATTTATGGTTCTCACCTCCCCTCAGGGCAAAATAAAAACACCGTTACGTTTCCTCGGTGTTTGGGTCTTCCTTATTCAGCTCATCTTCTTGTTCTGGTGGTATTGGTGGAACAGCCTTGGCCTTCTCCGCTTCTGCAAGCTCTTCTTGAGTCTTGTTTATATCAACAACAGTGTTATTGCTCGGCTGCAATAACACTTCTCCGTGCTGGTTAGGGAATGCTTTCTTGCCTTGTTTGTCCCTTACCTCATCCGGCGTGATGGTTCTTCGGTCCAGGTAGATTGCATCAATGTCGGCCTGAGTCTTCAGGTCCTTCAAGGATGTAGCATACAAGAATTTGAATTCAATTACGCCACCCATTTTAAAGATACCGTCAATCACATGGTTGTTGATATGTTCGACAATGTTCTCGGCGATGGATTGCACCGTGGCTTCTGTATCCTCGTCTTCGCTTTCCGCCGTAGTCCGGTTAACGTCCTTTGTCTGCCCTAATTTCTTAGGCGATACACCAAAGGAAATTGCTATGATCTCAATCAAGAAACGCTGCCATTCAAGAAATAACGCTTTATCATCAGTCGCACCCAAATCCAAAACGCTTGGATTCTCGCCGCCAATTATCGGCATTTTCCCTTGACCATTAACCTCATTATCCCAAAAAGTCCGATAAGCCTTAACCGCATTTGAATCAGCTGTCTTACCGAGATTAAGTATCTTCCTGAGAAAAGTACTTTTCGTTTGATTCCCAGCCGATTTATGCGAATCGATAAAGTTATTTGCCGATTCCCAAACCGTTTCGAGTGGCGATAAGCCGAAAGGAGTGTTTGTTCTTGGATTCATTCGTATATACATCAATTCTGATGCCGTCAAGTGAACATAATTCCCGTTCACCCTTTGGGCAAAACGATACGAATCGGGTTTACCGTCCCAATCTGGATGAAGATCTACAGAAAAAGTATCGACCGGATACATCCTGAACGGCCTCAACGGATCACCCGCCTTGAGCATTTCAGAACTCCCCGCACTGCATACAAGCAGATCTTCAACGATCTGTTCAAGCCAGGATCTAAATGAATCAGATGGGTTTGGCTTAAGCAAGGATCGCTCAATGATTTTGCATAATTCCTGATACTTTTCAGCATCGTTCTCATCTATGGCAGCTACTGACCAATTAAGCTTTGTTATGCCATCCTTTATGACATTGATAGCTCGTCGCGGTATAGGCGATTCGCTCAATGTCCTAAGGTTAGTCGGTGTTCGCTTTGGGACAGGTTGTTTATTCCCACTGCGTCCCCACCATCCCCACGATTGAGGATAGGCGTCCGTCTGCCTCTCCGGCTCATTCTTTGTTCTACCTGCTGCAAGCCAATCGATAATCATCTGTCTTACGCCCAAGGTGTTACCTCCTTTCCTTGCAGACTTCTATGAATTAAAGATAACACCTGTTTTATTCAGTATTGCTACGGATTTTCGCTTGCACGCATGCAAACGCGTCTACTTAACACACCGCCATAAGACATTCAGGTGGGAGGTTTTCAAATTCTCCCTTTTTGTATACTTCCTCAAGAATGAGATTGTGTTCACGGAACGATGCATCTCTTTTCTCTCTCCATTGACTGATAGCGAATTGAACAAACTCAGCAGTTTCGTTCACGACTTTCACCTCCAGGCATAAAAATAGAAGGCAGGAAAAGTTTCCTGACCTTCTGTATTCGTACATACTTCTATGGATTTGATAATATCAATGTTTTATTGTGGAGTTACTATGGTTTTACATACTATCAATTGCACGCCATTTCTCTACACAAGTTTTTAACTGATTTTCTCTGAAATTATGAAGATTAAAATAAGCCGCGATCTCAACTAAAGACAATAACGTAACCCTGCAAATATATGTTCTTGTTTCAATATCCATCTTCGCATCATATGCGAATTTATTAAAGGAGAATGTATCTCCAATCTGTTCACCAAGATTCACCTTTGTATTCGGATTGAAATGTATAAAACTACTGAACAAACTATATAACTGAACATAAACATCATATTTTCCGACTGATTTAGCCAATAAGTATATTTTTTCTAGATGTTCAGGAGGATTCGGTTTGGACTTTCCACTATAAAACTGTTTCATAAACGCAATATTATCAGGATGAATCCCATCTCCTTCCTTTATAAGACTTTTAATGTCCCTACCCAGTTTCCAATTTTGCAATTTAGATAATTCCATATACTCTTTAAGGATTCTCTCATCGTCGCCTTCCCCATTACTGACATAGCAGATATGAAAGTATGTTTCTATCAATTGTCTTAATACCGGAATTGCTTCTGTATAGTTATTTTCAATATCAGATTTAAGTACAAGATTGGCTACTTTTACCGATCTAGCTAATTTTGAATATAAATGATACATTATCTCTGCGGATTTTCGGGATGAACTTTTGAACCCAGCTTCTTTTTCGATAATTTCTATTAAATCTAGTATGTCTTCATTTTGGAATTTAATTACTTCATCAAATTTTTCCATTGGTTTCATACACCCCTTTGCTTAATTCCTCTTTATTGTAACACCTCCAATACAAGGGAGCATCACATGGTTCATAGCTTCATCCAAATGCAAAGCCTGTATCGCCCTCTCGGTCATTGTAAATCGCATACCGTTTTGAATCCTGTGTGTGGTTATTCTTATCCTCTGGCTCCTCAGTGTGTTGCCCAGCCTTCTCTTTCCATTTATAATTTTCCGTTTCTTTGATTTCATTCTTACATTCACGGTTTACATATATGTTCGGACGGCCAGTACCTACCTTTACCTTGTAGAGAGTAGATACCTCTCGTATGCCTGGTCCAATGGTGTTGTTGGCCTCCTTAACGGGTAGATCGTAATTCCGATAGGTGCTGATGTATTCCGGCTCTGATGGGTCGGCCCATATTTCATCAAAGTGATATCTGTCGTTCATTTCTTTATAACGTTTAACGAGGCAGTCTTCTAATGCACCGTCACTCCCTACAACGAGTACATTGACATGCTGGGCATAGGACTCTTCAACGATGTAATAGTCTTCACCTATGCAGCCGATGGCGAGTAGAACAGCCGGATCATTCCAGCCGTGGTCCATCCCTCCGATGAATCTACTGAAGGTGATATCCTTTGTGCTTCCGTCAGGATAGGTTATCTCATATAGGTGAATGCTTTCGTCCAGGCAACGCATATCTACAACATGTGTGGTCCGTTTGAACTCATCGTACACCTGTCCATGGAATACGTTGAACTTCGCCCTTATCTCACGGTCTACGTATCGTTCAGGGTACGTCTCAATCATGCGCTGAATGTTTCGCTGTAGCTCAGGGATTGGATTATCAAGTGATGTCCAATAGAAGTTACGCCACTCTGGATCACTGAGATATTGTTCTTCTTCAAGACCAGCGTCAATAAACTGACCCCTTAACACGATATCCTCCGCAAACCAGTTGATTCCTTCCGGAGTGGTAGTCCATACACTCCATCCGCCTTTGTCGGCCAATGCATAAGAGAGGTAACCGGTCCAAGTTTCAGCCTTCATTTTACTGGCTTCGTCCAGCCACACGCCGTCGAGACCTTTACCAACGAGAGACTTCGGGTTATCTGCTGACTTAAATTGAATAAGAACCCATCCCTTTAACCATATCCGGTTTTTAGACATGTCCCACGATTCAATCATATCCTCGGGCAAAACATCTGATAATTCCTCTTGCTGGATTTCAGACATAGCGTAGGTTGGCGAAACACACCAGTATTCCAGCTTTGGTTTTGGCTTCTTCATCTTTTTGAGGTTCTTCGGCGGCTTATAAGGCAGGCCTTTCCCGCGCTCTATATCATCAAGAATGTTATCGAAGAACTTCCGTGCTCCAACGTTGGTCTTACCTCCGCGTCGTCCGCAGTTTAGTACATTGTTGCGCACTTGGCTTTCCATAACCTCTATTTGCTTGGCGTGAGGAGACCAGCCTTCAAAGGGGTCTAGATCAAGGGCGAGTGACATTTGACCACCTCTTTACATTAATCTCAGTTGGCTTGTCATTATCACCATTCTTCAACTCTTCAATTTGCAGCCGTGTCTTCTCGATCTGTGCTTGCATACCCTCCAGCTTAATGCGGCGTTCATCTTCTTCTGGTGCAATGGCCTTAAATTGCTTAATGGCACTGCGAAGTTCTGACATAGCAGCAGATTGAGCTTTCAAATAGGTCGCGTAACGATCCCAAGCAAACTGAAATTCATGTTCTTCTTCAGTCACCATTTGCACAAGATCCGGCTCTTTCTTCGTGCCGTTATTATGGATCTCGAATTTTTGCTTTTTCAGTTCCTTGATCATTTCGCCTTGATCATTTACAAACATGATGCGCTGTGCCCATACGATGGCTCTGAACTGTGTTGTGATGTTGTACCATATCATGTCTACAGGGTCCATATTTTCTACTGCATCCATGATTTCAAGGTACTCAGGGTTTTGTGGCATGAATTTCCGGAAGAATCCATGCGTGACAGCCTTGCTGTTTCCTTTAGGACCACCCGGACCGCCTTTATTTCCCTTAGCGTTCCTATTACCTTTTGGTGCTCCGCGCCGCCTTCCCGTTTCCGGTATCTCATCCCACTTGTCTACGCTTTTCCATTTTCGAACCATCGAAGGATTGAGCCCCAGCTCTGCTGCAATTTCACTCAGTTTCTTCTCCCGGCCACTCTTCAGCCAGATTTTCAGCGCCTTTTCACGATCTGGACTTTTTTCTCTCGTCAACTATATTCACCTCTGCCCTACTACGTATTTGAGTTGGATTTCACACCAAAGGTCTAAATTGGTCAAGCGTTACTAATGAAAATAAGCCTCAGATTTTTCTCAGGCTTCGCTTGATCGCAGTATTCTACTAATATTTGTTAATTGAATTCATCTTAATACTAATTGTATGTCATTCGTAAAGTGCGGATTTTCCTTGATGTGATTTGTTTTGCTCCTCGTTCCCCGAAATGAATTCATCATTGCCCTATTATAGTGAATTCATTAGAGTTCAAAGTCCTCTAAAGCATCGTCTAAAGTGTCTTGAAGCAAGCCGACATACCTTAAGGTCACCTTTTCTTCGGAGTGGTTAAAGTGATCCATTAGTAACGCTATGTCCTTCGTTTCGAGATACAATCTGTATCCAAATGTCTTTCTCATGGAGTGGGTGCCAATCTCTTCAAGATCAAGTTCTTTTGCTGCACCTCTAATTATTTTGTATGCCATATTTGACGAAATGGGGTGTGCCTTACCTCTTTTACGTTTCCTGCTGGGAAACAAGTATTCGAAATCTGCTTTGTCTTTGATGTAGGCATCAAGCGCCTTGCGAAGTGATTTTCGAATCAATACACTTTTTACCTTCCTGGTCTTTTTTTCAGTTATTGTTATGTGGGTCCCCTTTACATCCCGGACCGTAAGGGGCAGTATGTCTGAAATACGAAATCCTGTATTGATTCCTACAAAAAACATGATGAAGTCACGGATGTTCTTGAAATATAAGTATTTCTTCATGGCATCTAATTTCTTAGGATCTCGTATCGGTTGTACGAACTTCATTTCATCACCTCCATTTTTGAGTTAAGGAAAATTTTCCTGAGCAAAAGAAAAAGCGCCTTATCGGGCGCTCATGGGTGAAGATAGATTTGTTATATGTATAACGTAACATGAGATTAATTCTTTTTTACTGCGTTTTAAAACTAATATCCTCATTTATATGTTGTATAATTATGGATAGTTAGTTGCGTTACTTCAAATTTATCGGGGAAGAGGCTAAAAATATGTACACTATTGAGCAATTACAAGCTTGCGACTTTCTTTTAAAGAAAATAACTAGCGATAGGCAATGCACAAAATTGTTTCAAAAGAATTTAAAGTTAGTGGTTGAAATTGATAGTTCTTATTGGTTCGGAGACTTTGTGGATTTTGACGGACGACGTATTTCACAGCAAAGTTTCGATGATCAAGGCGACCCAGTAATAAAACAATATTCGTCAACAGGAAGCGAAACCTTGCAATCATTAAAGGGAATATGGGAAGCTTATGCTAGTTTTGTTAAGCCTCAATCGGCTGACCCGTTTTGGAACAATCCGTTAATATGGGTAGATAGTATTCCGTTGCTCTTCAACACACTTACCAAAATATTAGATATAGCAAATCTGAAAGACTCAGAAAGTCCATTATTTCCATATCTATTCAATGCCAAAAATCTTGATAAAGGAATTGAACTCCCATTTATCAATCTTGCTGAGAGGAAGATTAACTTAATTTCAATTATTGAGGTCACCAATAATTAACTACTCAAAAGCGGTATGAGGCGTATTCACATTAGTGATTGCCAACATACCGCTTTATATTGCCCCTGATGGGCTTCGACTTGAAATCATCCGGTATTCATTCACGTAACCGGTTAACGTTCTCGATCCATATCTTTAGCCGCTGAGACCACGGTTGCCCAGGAGGTGTTCGGGTATGAGCTGCGGTGTGTGATATGCCCGTCACAGATTTCCGCAACCAGATATGGAGTGTTTCTGGAAGCTATTGCCCCCTTGAGTTAATTATATTTTTAAAATGATACTAAATGGCTACGGATTTATTGACTAAAATACTTTTTTTACTTAGGTCAATTCAATCTTCACCCTGCAGTATCTTACCAATGAAATTATCTTGAACAATAATCAATAGCTTGTTTAGATGGTCATTCAATCCTTTTGAGTTTGATTCTATATCACTGATGAGTTCTGATATTCTTGTTTTATTGGTGTTTGGCTGAGATAAGTAAGTTTTAAATAAAGTTAAGCTTCTCCCCATTTTAGAACCCGTTTCATATATGTGTTCAACTTGCCTTTCATATTCTTTTAAGATTATCTTTCTTTTCTTAAATTGAATTGCCATCATGAGGGTTGATTTATATTGCTCTGAAATACATTTGTCGATATAGTTTTCTAATGTAGCTGTATTTGTTTGTCCACATAGATATATTTCCCATACCTGCTTCACTGCAACCGTGTCATGGAAGCTCATTTTCACATTGCTTATTGCTTCAATGAAATCATCGGCAGCCTTTAATCGTAATTCTCGTATGACTTTATCATTGTCATTCTCCTTGTTTTTCTTTTGTGTTCTGTTGACAGCAAAATAGGCAACAAAAATTGATAATAATGCGATTAAAGGCGACAAATATGTAACGGACTGAAAAAATGAACTCCAATACGGGGCTTTTGAATAATCATGAAATTGTTTTAGGACATCAAGCAATTGCTCGGAACTCATAATACACCTCAATTTCTATTATCATTTCATCTCTTGGTTAATATTTGCACATATCCTCAAGTTTGTATAGAGAAAAACCGCTCTAGGTATCTACCCTTCGCGGCCGCATTTATGAATAGTCATCATGTCAATTCTTCCATTGCACACCTTACTTCTTTGTTCCTTTGATCCCATATCTGATTACTATGAGAACGAATAACATTTTCAAGCGCTTCTTCATTGAGAATCACGCCCACTGAGGCTGAGGATAGAAGTTTTTGTCTCAACTGAAGTAACTGCTTGGCGTGCTCAAATCCACCCATCAAATAATAATTTCTAGCCTCTTCGATTGTGATGGAGTAGATTTTTGCAAGTTCCTTTATTTCATTTCTCATATCAGATGGAAATTCAAGTAATTCCATTTATACATCCCTCCACTATATATCTCGATTGTTGAGCGTTCGAAGACCGATTTCACCTTCTTTATTCCTGCCAAGTCCATAATCTATCGTTACATAATCCAGAGTTCCATTGAACAGAAGCGTGTTTGCCAGTGAAGCAATAACCTTCCGGCGCTTTTCCGCGAACGTGGTGGCTTCGATTCCATAAGCAACTGCCTTATATCCTTTTCGCATGTACTCAACGGCATCTTTGTATCGGTATTTTCTTTCTCCTACGAATAACAGTTGCACAATCATGCGCTCATGTGGATCTACTATGTTATTTGCAGCGTGCAGTACAGCTTCTGTGACTCGTTTATACAACATGTAGTTAAGATGGCGTGTCTCTTTGGCTATAAGTACGTTAGCCGGTAAATTCGAAACATGGTCGCTTGTGCCAAGGCGTTTGACTGCACCTTCTACTCCAGCCATGTCAAAATCGTTTAGTCCGTTCTCCTGTGGCTGCTTAAGGACGAATTCATAACTGTCCACCAGTCCCTTAATGGTTCGATAACTGTTAAGCAACCACAAGGCTTTCCGGATGTCCTCTTCATCAGCATTTGTGAAGAACTGAACCTGATAGGCTCTCGTTATATCTGCGAGATCGTTCTTGGGTGTATAGTCGTTTTGCGTCGCTGAAATCAATTCAATCATGGGCAATACCTCCTTGCGGTTATCTTATATATTTACTGTCAGTATAGAGTGGATTTCGTACGGAGTTACTACGGATATCTGAGATTCTGTAATGCCATAGGTTTCACGTCCCCGGCGCAGAAACTCTTCTGGGTCTTTATCAAATAGGTCGTAATCGTGGATAACCTCATTATCATTTAGTGTGCTCATTCCCATATCTCCTTTACTAAGTCAGCTGTACGCCGCCATTTTGTATTATTACTGATGCCCCGCAGTTGCACCGCGCCCTGAGAATTGGTCTTGAGTAGTTTAGGCGTGCCATCGATGCTCTTTCGGCTGCTAAATACCTGACCGTCTGCGCTTATACTGTATCCCGGCCAGTTTGGGATTGGTTTAGTCTCCATTAGGTATGACCTCCACGTCTTTAATCTTCACCAGACTGTTAATAGAAACATAGGAAGGCGAGGCTCCATCATGCCATTCCACCAGCGCTCTCATATGACTATCAGAGAGCCTTTTAACGGTACCTGAGGCTTTATATCGTTTATGGTAAACTCCGTCTTCTGGTGCTATCTTCGGCGTGTCTGGCTGTACTGGTGTGGGGTCAAAGGTGCCGGATTCTACTTGATCAATTACACCTTTCAATTGGTAATAAGATTGCGTTGGTCGCCAAGCTTCTGCCTGCTCGTTCAGATATTGCAGCAGCCTGTCTGCATCGATCAGTTTAGGCATTGTCTGTATCCTCCCCTACCAGTATTTTGCGATGCATATTCCAACAATTGCTCCGGCCAGAACGATACTTGGAATGATTAACTGCCTGCCGTTTTTCTTAAACTCTGCTTTGAAATGTTTCCAGTACATTGGGTTGTTCCTTTCTTTATGGGGAGCAGATAACCTGTATCGGCCCCCGTAAACTGGGTAATTCGGTCGAATCGGAGCCCTTCGGCCTATGATTTCAGATGGTCCTTTACCCGGGCTTTCGGCAGCCTCATTACTGCGAATGCTCCGAAGTCAGTAAGTGCATCCTCACCTTGGATGGCATCCTCAGGAATCCATATCTCGCATTTGATTCGATGGTACCCTTTGTTCTTTCCGGTCTTGCTTGGCGCGTGCATCGACATCTTCCCACTGAACGGCGCCATGACCATAAGGGAGTCGTTGTATTCACCCTTAATCTGTTCTACTGCCGTTTTTACACTATCAGGTGAAATATCAAAGAATGCTGTCTTCATATCCTCTTCTCCCCCTTATACCTCTTCTAAATTATCCGAATGAGTGACTATCGAAGTGAACGGATCTACCTGAATCCATACTTCGTCTTCATCCCCGCCGATTTCTGCGCTCATTACTTGGCCTTTAATGCCGGCGCACGGACCATCGATTATTTTGTACTCGCCTAAAATGGTTATCACTTGCATCGTGTATCCTCTCCCTTTGGGGTCTCTGCCCCCTAAATTCGGTTTGCTACAATCTTCTGGTCCTGTTCATGCCGGAGTCTCATCCACTCTGTATGGTCCGGGTTATCGTCCAATTGCTCGCCATTGGGACCAACCACAAAAGTAATGCCGGGATATTTGAGTTGCTTAATCCTGCTGTTCTGGACCGGCTGCTTATCAAGTCTTCGTACGTACCGCGCCGGCGGATTCTTTCTGAGCTTTCCGTCCTTCGTATAAATCGCTTGATTCATGTGTCTCAGCCCCCTTATAAGTTAAGTACCAGACCACCTGCGGCCTCCGCTACGCTAAGCTATAAATCCACATGCTTCCAACTCTTCCCTTCCCTAATCAACCGTACGGTTTTTAAAGAGACTGAAAGCTCATTCATAATTTTTCTTGTTGGCTCGCCTTCTTTTAGCATTGATTTAATATTTCTGGCCATTTTATCGTCTATTGTGCTACTCCCATTTCGCACACCATAAGCGTTTCTTTTTCTTTGGATAGCGTCATGCATATTTTCTTTTGGTGTCCCTAATTCCAAATGTTCTGGATTGATGCAACTTGGGTTATCGCATTTATGCCTTACTACCAGTCCATCTGGTATTTCTCCAAAACACTCCTGATAAACAAATCTATGCGCTCTATGTTCTATCCCTTGATGTCTAAAGTGTCCGTACCCATCCTTATTCAAGCGATGGGATGTAACGATGAAGCACCCGCCTTCATTTACTTCGAAATCAAGTTTCTTCGTTCTCATTGGTTATCTCCTTCCTCAACCTCAATTTGCCTACACTTGGACATTCAAGTTTTCCATTTGCTCTATTGCTTTTCCTAAGCTCTCCAACTTCTCAAAGTTATTTTTCGCTTCAGTAATTTGTTTGTCTCTAACTTGGTCGGCAATCAACAAGCGCAAATCATTATAGCTGTCCTTGAGCTTATCTAAGGTCTCAATCGCATCTTTTAATTTCACTAGGTTCATGAGCTGCCCTCCTTGGGTGCTGGGGTATGCCAGGTCCAGCCTGTTGTATCTACACCTTTGATATTGTGTGTTGGGGCTGGTGCTGGGGATTCTGGAATCACGATAGGAGTCCAGTGAGTGTGATATCCCGGCCAGTCTACATCTATTGGAGTTCCACAGTATGGAGGCTCACAAACCGGAAACTCCCACCAAAGAACATCACCATAATCTTCGTGCCATTCGTCGATTGGTCTAGCAACCACCGGTTGTTTAATCTCTGGTGTTGGTGCTGGGGTATCTGGGTAAAGGGTGGAGAGTTCGCGTTTCAGTTCAGTTATCATCACTTCAACTGCGCGACCTTTATCTTTCCAGAGACCATATTCTTCAATAGCACATTCAATTGCCACTTTAAGTCGTTGTTCCCGTTCCCCGCGCTCTTTGGCTTCTTGGAGCCAGTATTCAGCCATTCGGACAAATTCACCCTTGCTTGACATGCTTGTTATGTCTTTGCACATCTCCATATCCTTTTGCCAGTCCCTTTGTGTCATATCCTGTTCCTCCCTTGGTGGGAGAGGAGGGTTACTCCTACTCCCTTAATAATCTGAATTATCTCTTACGGCTCGCGCCTATTCGGTCGTTACGATGGCCTCCGGCCGTTTCATGTCGCTGTTTCTTCGTACTGCGCAACACAATAATTAATTGAAATTGAATCAGCCATAATGATGTGTGATAAGATATAAATGGTAATTAGTGATTTAATGAGGAGTGAATTTATATTGATATTCTTTAAATTAAAGCCCCTATTTAAATTAACTGCTCTGGTTCTTACTGTCTTTGGCTGCTACGCGCTTATTATGAGATTATTTTTCTAATGATCTTTAATGTTCATTTGATACTTCGCTATATGCGTCTACTGCCTACTTAACTTGTAAGCTTAAAACGGGGATAGTACCCCTAACGGACAGTTCTATCTCTCCCGTCTCAAATGCCTGAAGGTATTTATTAATTTGTTCTTGGTCATCGAATTTGTAGTCAAACCCGAACCATCCAAAAATCATGTTATCTGTGCCGCAGTGAAACTTTCCTCCAACCATTTGATTATGCCGTATACCACCCCATGGCTTCTTCTCGCATACGGAGTAGCGCAATTGCCCGAAATTATTACGGATCATTACAAAGTAGTTCTCGGAGACGCCAACTACTCGCATAGGTTTCTTCCAGTCGTTCACCTTAACGAGATTGCCGATGCTTACGGTATCCAGAATTTCTTTTGTTATGTTATTTTCATAAATCAATCCGATCAGCTCCGTTCAGCGCCTGTGATAGCGTGATATATGCCGCCTCTGCCCTCTCTCGGGGTCTGGCGGTGGCAATCCTAATGGCTTCTTTTCGGCTAATAATTGTGCCGCCTACCCAGCCCTGTACAATTGCTAGATTCCAAATGTATAATTCCCCATGCACTTCACATGCTGCTGTCTGTACCTCTAGAGAGTCAGCAGGGTCAGTGCAGTAGTCAGGCGCATACGCCCATGCATCGTCAACTGATTCAATCTCAATTAACACTGAACCATACGGATTAATAAGTCCGAAACTATACATATATTCCCTTATACTGTAACCCATCAACTCCGCCAGCGCCCGGTTAAGCTGCTGGTTTGTCATATCCTGTACCTGTGTCATGCCTCATCACCTCTATCCGTTGTGTACTCTCTTGTGACAGTCACGCTGTACCAAAACATTTCATTACACTTTTCACACGTTTTTTGGCACATGTAATATGTCATATCATCCGGCTCATGATTGTCTTGACTCTCTCCGCAATGTGGGCAAATCATTTCTTCGGTGCTTACCTGTGTCATGGCTGTGTCTCCCCTATCCAGCCTGTGACGGCCTCATACACTTCGTCCGGCAAATTATTTCCCATTTGAGCACTGACCATTTGTACCCGAGTACAATTCAGTTTGGCTGCCAATTCTTCAAAGTTTAGCCTTTCTCTCTTTCTCTTCCGGTACATTTCTTCTTGCATATCACTAATCAGTCTTGGCATTTGATTTCCCACCTTCCTCAGAACGTCTTTTTATCCCAGCAATAGGACCTTTGTATCCAGCCAACTCCAGCTTCCGCGGAGCATTGCGGAACACATAATCCAAATCCTCACCCTGCTTGATCGTACCGTCATGCTCCAAATGCTTATTCGGTATCCAGACATTTTGACTCGTGTTATTTAATAGATATCGTTTCGCTGCATACCCGGTATAATTGCGTTTAAGGAGTGTAAGTGTGATCCCTTTATAGTCTTGATCCTTATGGTTGAGTTTCATATGTCTATTTCCCTTCCGACTCCAGTCGGGCTATGGTCTGCTGTGCCTCATACAGCTCCAATCCTTTATCTCTTTTTATTCCATCGGCCATTTTTTGAGCAGAATCACGGCTGAACTCCAGTGACTTGGTGTACAGCTCAAGTTTGCGTATCCGTTGCTCTGCCTCTTCTAGAGCAGCCAGCAATGACAGGATAATTCCGTTAGATTCCATTTGCGTCTTTATTTTATGATTCCGCACCTTTTCTCTGATCTCTTCTTTCCGTTCTGGTGTCATGGTTGCACACCTTCCCAGTTCCACAAACCTTGCATCCCTCTGGCCGGGATCGGCTCCGGTAGCTGCTTAACATCGGCCAACTCCCAGGCATAACGTCCCTTAGAAAAATCACCGAACCAAATTTCATCACCTTGAACAAGAGAGTCATCTGACAACACTGCTATGCTGCCATTGTCCTCCTCGACGTGATGAGGGAACATCATTGTGGCAGTCGCTAGGACAGCCCCGGTAGGCAGGTTATCGGCTGTGTAGCCATGCCGGGCCAGCTCGGCTTTAATCTCTGGCTGCTGGCAGGCCGCCTTGTCAATCTTTTTCCCGGCGTGGATGGCGAGTGGCCCGCGGTGCTTCGTGGACCAGCCGCGTGTTTCAAAACGCTTCTCCAGGACCGCTATAAGCGTGGCCCAGGGCTGGATTATTGTTATGGCCTTCATTCCTCCGCCTCCTCTCCCTTGGATAAAACCTGTACGTCAGGACGAAATCCCCATGCCGCCTTATCATCAAATTCAACATGTCCAGAACCATCAATTCTTGTTATTACATGTGAAGCGTTCCAATCGAATCCGGCATTGCTACCACCGCTTCCTGGTCGAATGACCATTACGGTGTCGCCTACTTCGGCCCCGAGCCGTTCGATTTCCTCATTTAGCTCTTGTGCCTCGTAATGATCCGCGTCAATCTGGTGAGTCAATAAACGATAGCGTTTGCCTTCCGGTGTACTCACTTCGTAAAGGTCCGGTCTGCCCCCGCGGTGGTAGATGTCATAATAGATAATGCCGCCTTCAAGTTCCTGCCCGAAGCATGGATGTGATGGATCAGTAACTTTGACCTTCATACTGCTTATGCCTCCCCTCAGCCCCAATGGCCGTTTCGTTTGAGAATTTCAATTACCTCTTCAGCGTATGGTTCATCCACATTGATAACCAGGTACGCATTTACCGGGCGCTTACTGTCCTTTCGTCGTCCACATTCGATGAGGTGACAAAGATAGTTGAAATCCGATTTATCCTTATCATTCAGGTATTTAACAGCATCATCATGCTTGATTACTCCGCAAAATTTATTTTTCATGCCTTCCAAGTTCGCCACGCTTATCAGCTCCTTTATAGGGGAGAGTGTGGTTAACCAGCCCCATTATTCATTCACATTCCTTACGTCCAATCAATATTGTTTTGAGGATCATAATCTGTCTGTATGTCAAACAAGAAGGAGGCAACTACTATGTCATGCTCGTGCCCGAAACGAAAAAAAGTAATTGTCGTAAAACTGCACCCTGGTCAAAAAGCGATTGTCATTTGTAAGCATAAGAAGCGTCGTTCGCATTGTTAAAATGATTTGAAAGGGCGCTCTTTTGAGCGTTCTTTTTACTCCATTTTTAAAAGATACATAAATACGCGTTTTCCACATCCATCGTTTATCTCTCCTTATGGGCCTATGCCCTTGATTTAAAAGCTGCAGCCTGCCTTTTCCTCCACCGGCTGTGCTCCAAGAAGCTTCCGCGCTGCTGCCCAGAAGGTCGCGGCTGGGGTCTTTTCGTCCGCCTGGATGCCGAGCTGCTGCATGGCCGCAAATTTCGGCTCCAGTTCCTGGAGAAACATCGGCTTGTTATTGACTCGCAGGATGCTGTATCCAATCACATCCTCAGCATGCTTTGCCTTGGCCCAGACATCCGGCCTCCGGCAGTAGACCACATACCAGTGCTGCTGCCCCGCCCGCAGGCAGCCGGTGCAATTCGCATGCTTCCAGACCTCATATGTTTCTGGCGGCTCTATGCCAATGTCCCGGGTGCTGGTGATCAAGCCCGACCACTCCGCCAGCGGGAAACAGGTCAGATACCCTTTCTCCCGCAGGATGCTCCGGCGGCGCTCCACGCGGGCAGCCTCTCCGGCCTCGAAGCCGTAATATATCGTTACATCCTCCCGGCAGCTCCCCGGCTCCACCGGGAACGTTTCGGCCAGCCACTTGTGAAACGGTGCTGTCTTGATGCGGTTGGTACAGAGCGGATGCACGCCAACCTTGAACGCCTTCGCTTCCATACATACATCGAATTGGTCTTTCTGGTCCCATCCGGACATGTTTGCATATGTGATGGGTATGCCCAGATAATCCGCAACCTCGACTTTGAATCGCTTTATATCCCAGTGCTCGACCCATGGGTTAATATCATGGTTAATCAGGATTACATTCTCAGGCCCATACCTAGCAGCGACTTCGACTGCCACGATGCCCGATGTTTCCCCGCCGCTGTAGCAGACGATGTGCTTCATGTCTGTTCCCTCCCTGGGGCTATGACAGCCCCTTACTTGTTAATTGCTCATTCAGAGCCTTAACTTCTACCTACCAGCAATTAAACTCCCTACTTCGTTGTTATATGAATTATTAAAATTTGCTAACGAGCCATTTCAAGATACTTCTTCCCTATTATTTTCTTATAAGTTCCTACGGTATTGGACGATACCCCTATCTTTTGCCCGATCATCTCTGCGGTGAATCCGGCCATTAGCATCGTCGTTGTAGTCTGTTCTTTTTGAGGTAACGATTCGATGAAGCATTCAATTTGTAATCGAGTGGAGTCTTCATTAATTGGGATGATTTCGGATACTTCTAAACTTGATCCATCCTTAAACCTAACCTTTCTATTGATGTTAATAATAGTTTTAGGATTTTCGTTGGAGTGATAAGGAATATGAATAAGCTGAGCTCTGCCTTCCAAATATCTGAGAATGAAACCTCTGATATAAGGATAAGCAAACGTAGAAAACATTTTCGCCGTTGTTTTTTCGATATCAAATCGATCATAAGCATTGAGTAATCCAATAGTTCCCTCACTTATCAAATCATCCATATCTATTCCATATTTCCTTAAATGCTCATAACGTCTAGCAATTTTATACACCATTTTATAATGATTGAGATAGCATTCTTCTTTCGTTCCAAGCTGAGGATGGCTATCTCTTATTCTCTTGATGGGTATTTTTCTCATGTTGCCCTCCTTAATCTTCGAATCGTTCTCCGTAACTGAAGACTCTAGGTTCTTCTAATGGTCTTCCGAATACATCCGCCATTAGTGTTGCAAAGACTGCCATGTCCTTATCCTGAAAGGATTGCAGCAAGTGCAATTCCTTGGCCTTGAGACTCCGGCCAGCTGCTGTTGAAAGTAGATCGACAACCGGTTTGATCTGGTTCTGACGTTCCTGTTTCTCGCGTTCTTTTTGCTGCAGAGCGTTTTGCTTATGGTTGAATTCTTCCCAGTCTTTTTCATCAAACCAGAAATGATCCCCGTATTTCTCACGATAGACCGAAATCCAGTATTGGAGCAGTTCATCAGTAGTTTGGATTTTATCGTGACAAGGCCAGCAGACCCTAAGTCCATTTGTTTTTACACCTCGACCTTTACGACCTCTAGGCCAGACATGGTGCGTAGTGTTTGACGCAGCAACCTTACAACATGGGCATTTTTCACCTTGCTCTGCAATAAGTTCTGCCACCACATCTTTATCGAAATCACACCGATCTTTTGAGCTTTGTCCTGGTTTGTGATGAGCAAGGATATCCTTCTTCCATTCTGGAACTTCCTTCTTGGCTGCTTTAGGCTTGTTTGAACGCAAACTATTGTAGGTTTTCTTTTCCTTGACAATTTTTTCAGGTTTCCAGAATGTCTGATGGGCCATTACTCTTCAACACCTCCTATGATTCAATTTTAGAACTAATTAAGTGCGCGTTTACTACGGTTTCAAGTGATTCTCTCCAAGTAACCAGCTTGTTCAAGCGTTGTATAATGACGTTCTCGCTCGGCTGCGGTGAAGTGAATCGGCAGTACAGTGTGTGCAGCATAAAAGGCAATTGCTTCTCTGATCTCCTGCGGCTGATCGTCCAGTTCAGATAGATCAAGTTTTTTCTTAGTCATTAAGTGGCTCACCCCTCAGGAAAATTTTCCTTATCCTAAACACAACTATTATCGTTAAACTTTTATCGTTAATATAACATTATAACGATTTTCGTTAATAGTCAATGATTATTATTAACTTGTTTCGTTAAACCTTATTTGTTATATTGGATGGGAGGGGTGAGTTTATGTTTCGTCTTAAACTAGACAAGATTTTAGAAGACAAGCCTGATTGGACAATGTACAAACTTCATATAAAGACAGGCATTAGACCGAATACAATAAGTGATCTCGTCAATAACAAAGCGAAGGCTTGGTCACCCGAAAACCTGAATAAGATATATAAGGCGCTCGGGTTGAGTTCGGTTGAAGAACTTATTGAATACGTGGATGATAAGGAGCAGGAGGAATGAACCCTCTATGCTCCTTTTTGCTTACCGGAACAGCGTCGATTTCTTTTTAAGGTTTTCAATGAACTGAGCCTGTAATTCGGGAAATAGCACCCACGGATGAAAATCTCCAAAATATCCTCGCGCTGCCAAAGCAATTGTTTTCGATATCGCTTCTGGTCCTGTCTCAGACCAAACAAGAACTACTCTCCCGCCATCCTCCCACGAGCAGTGTTCAGGGAACGTGTCACAGAACCTCTCGTTTTTAAAGTTTCCGCCATAGTGCTCAAGAAAGTTGTTTCTTAGTCTCCAAGCATCATTCATGTTCGTTGAGGGAGAGAACTGATCGTCCATTTTGACGAACAATTCGTCCAGTTCTTCGCCGGGTTGCATCAATATGATTTCTTTAGCGGTCAATTTAGGGATTTCTCCTTCCTAATAGGTGCTGTCGCTGGTTTAGAGTGATGATCCCAAAATGTATCATTTGGCATGTCGCGATATTTCTGGAGCTCTTCGTCAGATAGATAATAGCGTTCATACTTGCCGTATTGACCACTGACCGTCTCCACTTCTCCAGGCTGCAACTTAGTCGGTTGTTCCATGTTCACTCCCACTCTCGGAAAGAACTAAATCGTTGCCCAATAATTCAGCCTGCAGTTGGTTTGGATCGTTCTCAGCAGCCTTTAACTGTTCCATTTTCCATATGATTCGGGACAACTCACTTTTGTCATGTTCATCCAGGTATTTTTCAATATCTCGGTTTTCGAGGGTTACACTCAATGTCATCACTTATACCTCCGTTGTTCGATATGGGAGAACAATTCTATAATTACGCTCATCATCAGCATCTTTGATTAAGATCGGGTTCGTCATTCCAGAGTACCCTATGATAATCTCCTTTGAGTTAATAGATTCAGCAGCTTCGAGAACGTATTCTCCGTTAAAAGCAACCTTAAATCCTTCTCCCTGAAGAGATATGATATCTACAAATTCATTGACTTTCCCCACACCTTCAGCTGCAGCTTTTAATTCAATGATCTCTCCCACATACATTCTCGTAAGCTTTGATTTTTCGTCCTTTACAATGATCTTTACGCTCTGAAGTGCTTCGATCATTGAGTCCCGGTTTACCCTAACTGTAGATAGGTAGCTCGTCGGAACAATTCGGTCAACATCAGGATAAGCACCTTCTAAAACCCGAGAGCAAAAGATAAAGTTTTTTGTCACGACTACAAGCTTCGATTGAACAAGCTTTATTGATATTTTTTCCTCAGGTGCGATTAGTTTCATAAGGTCAGACATTGTTTTAGCACCAACAATAATTTGCATATCCAGCACGTTATCCGCTACCTGAACCGAGGAAGACAACCTATGGCGGTCTGTACTAGTGACATTAATCATATTGTCCTGAAACCTAAGCCTAAGCCCCGTTAAAATTGGTGTTTCTTCTCTTTCAGATGCAGCATAGGCCGTCTCTTTTACTAATACTTTCAGCGTCTTCCCCTCAATTTCTACAGAAGCACCCTCTGGGTCTTCGATGAATTCAGGGTATTCGTCCGCCTCCAGACTAGGAAGATCATACTTTTTCCTACCGCTTTTAATTTCAGTTTCATGCCCAGATGTTTCGATGTCGATTACACCCTTCATTGCTTTTACAATTTCAGTAATCCTACTGCCTGGAATAGTTACTGATCCCGCTTTTATCAACTGGTAATCATCCGGCTCTATTTTTGTTCGCAGGAACTGCATTCCGTTTCCGCCAGTAATGTAAAGACCTTCAGGCTTAGCTTCAAAAAGCAATTCTCCCAATATTGGAATTACAGTTTTTGAAGGTAGAAACTTTGCTGCCTGTTCCAGTGGTTTATACAGAATGTGTTTGTCGATTGATATTTTCATGACTATCCTCCTGTGTTATGCAAATTATCTCTACGGCGATTCCTACCGCCTACATGCAATACCTTAACGAATGGTTCGATTCGGTCCATAATTCTCGTGGCCTTCACCTCATGCCGTTTTCGATCACGCTGATCCTTCAGGTCTTTAACACTTACAAAATAATCGAATAATTCCTTCATGTTTAGATTGCTGGTATAGATTGTGGCCTTCGTTTCCATTCTGCTTTGCAAAATGGGTCCCATTACATCATCCCTAGTCCAAGAAGATAGAGTGTCAGCGCCAATGTCATCCAGGATCAAAACATCTACAGATTTTAAGGCATCTATTTTGGCTTGTACATCATTCGTGGAAATGGACTCCTTGACCTCTCCAAGATAGTCAGGAACGTACACCATGAGGACGTCAACGCCCATTCCTGCCAGTTCATTCGCAATAGCTCCAGCTACTCTACTTTTCCCTACGCCCATAGAACCGTATAGGTACAAGCCTTTGTAGGTGATTCCCTTCTCGTAGCTAAAACAAAAATTGATGCATTCAGAGATGGCAAGTCTACGACTCTGGTCTATCTCAAGATCTTCGAACGTTGCCTCGACAATGTGCGCTGGAACATTGTGACTCTTAATCCTGCTTTGATTGGCGATGCGCTTTTCATATGCCAGAAGCTTAGGGCATTTCCGAAGCCGGAAGACCAGCGACTTCTGTTTGTCATTAGCCTCTTCATGGCTGCTATGCCCCGGAAACTCATTCAGACAGCCGCTAAGACCTGGACATGACTGACAATGATCAAAGCAAGATATGTGATTTCCTAGGCTGCTCAGATCCCTATTCAGGTCTACAAGTTCAGGATATTTGCTTTGTAATCTCAGGAATTCAGGGTGGGTTCCAATATGCTTGAGCAGAGCAGCCTTCCTTTCAAAGAACCTATCCGGTAAGAGCCTCTTTATCTCATCGCCCATACTTTTCAATTACTCACCCCGCTTCGACCTCATGTTTGCAAGCATTTTTTGTATGTCTTCCTCGGAGGGAACATCTCCTTGTGGTAAATCCGGCTTATCTGAAGTTGCTTCAGAACTTTCTATATCACCGGATTTTTGACTATTTTCTAGCGCAAATAAGTCGTATATGATTCCTGCGCAGTAGTTTAGGCTGTTGATTTCTGACCTTTTATTTTTTGGTTTGAATTTATCAAAAGCTTTTGACACTCCAGCAAGAGCAATGTGGATCGGCACCCCATCTGCAATGAGTTCATCAATCGCGGACTCGTCCTTGCTTGAAATATCCAATCCCCTACCTCTGCGAGAAAGGTACAGGTCAACAATCTGCTTTCTATAATCCATCTCATCAGCTGTCCGGTAGGAGTCGACATCCCCGGCAAGGTCGGCAACTTGGCTATTATGATTTGGATTATCTGATTCAGATGTTGCGGAGCCATTAAAGCAGTAGTTATCTTTTTCTTTATCTATATCTACTTCTACTTCTGTTGCGTTACCGTCCGTTACTGTAACGTTACAGTAACGTTTCTCGCTATCTTCCAACAAAATAGCTTTTTTGCTATCCCGATGTTTCTTAACACGGGCATTTGTCTGCAATCTCACCTTGTCCATTCCATCAACGTTTTGATGTTTCTCCCAATTTGTTAAAAAGAAAATACCATCATCAGAAAGCTCGAACATTCCGAATTTCTGAAAAGTAGCTAATGCCATACGAATCGTTGACAAAGGGCGGTTGAGCATTGAGACAAGCATATCCTCTGTATAGGGAATGGTTTCAGTTAACATGATATACCCACCCATGTTGGAACGCCCTGCAAGGGCTAACAGCTTCACCCAAATAACAATGATGGTGTCAGCCTCAGGCATGGTTTCAATCAGTTTTATTTTTTCGTCATCGAACATCGTCACGCTTAACTTGATCCATTTAATTTCAGCCATTTTTCCGTTCAAACTCCTTCATTTGGTATAAGTGGCTGTGATACATATAATCTAATATTGACCACGAATGGCAATGTATGATATTTTGTTAATGAGTTTTTAATAATGTTCTTTAAATGGCCGCGTCCCTCAACGTGGTCATTTTTATTTCTATCCCCTCAATCAATTGCTTCAGGTCCTTAGTCGCATCCTTCAATTCTCGTTCTGCCCTCTCAGTCAACCTGGGCATATCCCAAACCACTTCGATATACTGACGCAAAGTCTTGATGCGGACCTCTAAATTCCGTTTACGATCAAGAGCATCTATAATCGCTGTTTGATCCTGTGTCAAATCCAGTCTTACTAAATCCACTCGAAGCACTCCATGATTCAAAGAGTCATGCAAAGATGCTACAGCATGAAAGTACGTCTCTCCATCCTGAGTCATTTCAAACTGCTCACCCATGGAAATTACAGGAATTTTAAAGACGGGCATTGTTCATCCCTCCCTCGTTCGCAAGAAGGTTCGTAGTTCTGCAATTTCCATTGATGTTTCATCACTTTTAAAGCCACGATTCTCAAAAGCAATAAGTTCATTCATTCGTTTCCAGACTTGTCTACGTTTAAGCAGCCGATCGATTGTCATATGTAGTCCTCCGGTTGAAAAAACTGGATGAACTCAATGGCGTCAGCGAAATCAATCCGGCGTACATGACTGTACTTAGCCACCTCAAAACGTTGCTTCAGCTTACTCCAGATAAGTCGACGGTACTTGCCGACCATCTCGTTAAATTTCAAATCGGATTCTTTAAACCGGTGCTTGGTTAATTCTGCTGTCTTGAGCTTAACGGCCTGTTGTACCTGATAACATTCGGCATCTGTCAGCGTAACGCTGTCACGCACTTCCTGGAGCATCATTTGTACGTCTTCTTTATGTTCGATAATTTCAGCTCTTATTGACCCAAGGCCTTCGAACATCATCCTTAAGGCCGCGCCTTGCTGTTCTGTCATCTGCAATTGCTGACCTACAACAGCCAGCAGCTCATTTGTATTAGCCATTGCTTCCAACCACCTTTCTGCCGTTTACAGCAGGTCTGATTTGATCTATGAAGGACTGAAGCATATCCAAACTCTCGTTGATTCGCTTCCTCTCACCAGCGCTTGCATTACTGATCGTCTCCATCGCAAATGCGGAAAGGCCAACCTTCTGAAGGTACGATTTGGTGTGAGCGCTAATCTGAAGCACATTTTGATCTGCCTGGAAGCGAAGGTTCTTGAGTTGTAGAGCTGCCAATTGCTCGTCGAAGTCTGCCGGTTGCTGGGCCTTCAGTTCTTCCATCTCGGTTTTGACTCGATCAAGTCCTATCTTCAATTCCTCAGCCTTATCTCGTTCAGCCTCGATATCCTTCTTCCACTTCTCATCACGCGCCTTGAGCGCCTTCTGAGATTCCTTATCCTTCTGAGCTATAAATGCTTCATGTTCTTCCTGCTGGCGCTCTATGGCTGCATTGACTGCCTCCTCTAACTGATCAGCAGGAATGGAGTCCTTGTATTGCTTGCGCAGATTCTCTCTTTCCTTCTCAGCAGCATCCGCTCGCACATTTGCTTCTTTTGCCGCCTTCTCAGCAGCTTCCAAGCGTTCTTTAGTCTGAACAAATGCCTTGTGAGTACTGATAAGTCCACCGTCAAGCTCTTGGATGATCTCTGACGTGGCGTTTTCGGCAATGTATTTTGCCTTATCGTAATTGCGACCGCTACCGAAGCCTGCTTGCTCAGCCACAATATCTCTGACTTGACCTTTGTCTCCCTCAGGCAAACTTTCCTTATCGGATGCAGACATACGCTCTTTTGCCTTGAGCCGTTCAAGTTCCTCGATTTTTTTGCCGTAAGCGATCCGTTCTGAAAATGTGAAATCTCTCCGGTGTTCATTCTCACTAATCTCCAGTTGAAGGTGATGCGCATAATCTCTCACCTCCATGACATTTACCTCAACTTGTTGTCTGCCGAGGTGCTGGTGAGCTCTTAGCCGACGTTCTCCGGCAATTAACTGATAGTCCGAGGTAACAACTATAGGATTGATCAGTCCGTTCTCCTGGATGTCTTGTGCCAGTTCTTCGATACCGCTGAAGTCCTGCCGAATGCGATCCGTTACTTTGATTTTGCTAATATCAATGAGCAATGTGATTCTCCTTTCCTAAAGTACTGGTAAACAGTAATTTTCAACACGGTTCAATGTTACTCTGTGAGGCTTGGCTCCACGTTGTTGGAGCATGAACTTTAACTCCAGTACCTTTGCTCTAGCGAGCCCAGCTTCTCTCATAACGACTTTATCTCCAGTATCCAACCCAGCAGTTACTACACTGGATAGAGCTTCATAAGCAATTTGTAAATCCGTTTCCAACACGACACCAGCCTATATTTTATTTCTGCTCAAGTAGCCAGATCCTTAAGAATGCTTTGGTTTCTTGTACCGGATAATACCATTTGTTTCCTACTTTAATTTTCTGAAATCTTTGGTCGAAGAAGAAAGATTCTTTAATTGTGTTCCAGCTCATGCAGGTGCGTTTTTTTAGTTCGCTCGTATCCCAAAAAATGCACTCCGCATCCACCTGCTTAATGATTTCTTCTATGCGCTCCAGACATATTTTCCTGACTTGTGACTCATCTATACTCACACTAAGAAGACCGCCCATACTATCACCTCCGAAAAGGTATTTAAAATACCCTGAGTTATATAAAAAAATCCACATCAATAAATCAGTGGTATTGACAATACCTATCGCTATAGATATACTTAAATAGAGGTATTAACAATACCCTAATGTTTAAAAAATTTCTTCCGGTTTGCATTTTAAAACTGCACATAAACTCATCATCACTTTAAAACTGGGGTTTACTCTTCCATATTCCAAACTTCTTATTTGCTCTATGGAAACACCAACTTTATTTGCAAGACCTACTTGTGTTAAGCCTTCTTCCAAACGCCTTTTTTTTAGTTTTTCGCGCTTTTTAGTTAATGTTCCTTTCAAACCTATTCACCTCTTTTCGTTATTGGTACCCTGATTATAAACGGTATTATAAATACCGTCAAGTATTTTAAATACCATTCTTATTTCACTCATTGGAGGTTCTTTATGTCTTTAGGTACAAGAATACGGCAGCGTAGAAAACAACTTGGACTATCGCAAATAAATATTGCTGAACAATTGAAAATGGGGCGATCTAATTTTGGGCATATAGAAAATGATCGTGTCATCCCTTCGAGTACAGACCTTGATAAAATTGCAGATATTTTAAAGACCACTCCTAATGTTCTTCTCGGGAAAACGACTTCAGAGGATTTAGTTACACCTCCCAATTGGGCTACTTCTAAGGATATTGCCGACTTCAAAAAAATGCTTGAAAATGATCAGCCAGTAATGTTTGACGGTGTGCCAATCGAAGGCGAAAAACGTCAACGAGTCATGGATATCCTATCGGGTCTTTTTTGGGAAGCAAAGGAAATCAATAAAATAACGTATGGTAAAAATAAACGTACAAGGAAGAATGACACCTCAGATAAAAGTAAAGAGTAGGTGAGGGAACTTGGAGCGTATTATAGGCAAACTTGCTAGAAAATACAAAACGAATAATCCGTTTGAAATTGCTCGTGAACTAAATATTTTAATAAGGTTTGTAAGTATGCCTGAAGGAACTAGAGGTCTTTATTATAGAAAGTTAAGGCGAAGGTTTATTGTAATAGATAGTGAATTGGACGAAAATTGGCAAAGAATCGTTTGTGCTCATGAGCTTGGTCATGATCGGTTGCATCCAGGTTTGAGCCGTTTTTGGATCGATGAGTACACATTTTTTAATTCCGGGAAATACGAACGACAGGCAAATTTATTTGCCTTAAGATTACTTACCTATAATATCGATATGCAAGAAGACGAATCTCTTAATGCCTATTTACTTCGATGCGGCATACCCAAAGAATTACATAGTACCTTTATATAATTTGCGCTTTATCTGCCGCAAGGTGGTTTATCATACAATAAAACAGAACAAATGTTCTCATGGTGGTGTAAAATGGCAACTTTCAGAAAATTAAAAAGTGGTAATTGGCAAGCTCGCGTTTCGAAGGACGGCGAAGAATTCAGTATCGGTACATACCGAACTAGGAAAGAAGCTGAGATAGAAGCAGCAAAAGTCGAGGAGAGAATTTACTACGGCCAAACCCTAAATGACCGCAATATGCTATTTAGCGAAGTCGTTGAGATATGGATGAAGCATAAGCGGTCCAATTTGAAAGACTCTACTTTTGAACAGGTAGAAACTATTGTACGACTACACATCCTACCTTATTTTGGCAACAAAAGAATCATGAAGATGCGTCGCTCTGAAATAAAAGACTGGATTCAATCTTACGTGGATATGAAGGATGAAAACGGAGAACCAAAATATTCTTACGGATCTTGTACGAAGTACCTTTCGGTTATAAAAAGTATTATTCATTATGCTGTTTATGAAATAGAGATACTTGAAAAAAACCTTGCTGATAAATTAAAGGTATCTATAAAGGACTCAACAAAAAAGAAAGAAGCTGTAAAATATCATACTTTAGTTGAATTAAACAAACTTCTTGACTTTATGAAAGAATACAAACATCAACGATTTGAAGGCTATCCTATATACTACACTCTCATGTATTTTCTGAGTCGGTCTGGGCTACGGATCAGCGAAGCATTAGCGTTGAGATGGTCAGATTTAAAAGGAGATAGAATAACCATTGAAAGGCAAACCAGTAGGAACAATAACAATGCACTGAAAGTAACTACGTTGAAAAACACATCTTCCTATCGAACTATTAGATTAGAGAAGGATGCGGTGGAGGTTTTGGAGGAATTTAAAGCGATACAAGAAAACCTTATATTGAAAAGCCTAACATTTCATCAAAACAAAGACGGGATCATTTTCCAAAACTATCTCGGCAATTACTTAACTCCTTCGACTGTGCGTGAATCAATTGAAAATTACTGTATTAAAGCCGAGGTTGAATATAAGGGAACTCACGGATTCCGGCACACTCATGCAATTTTGCTCCTCGAATCAGGCGCTAGTCTTCTGTTTGTATCCAAACGCCTTGGTCATAAAACAATAAAAACTACAGCTGACACATACTTGTCTATAACTCAAAAAATAGAAGAAGACGAACTTTTGAAGTTCGCCTCCTACACTAAAAGAGAAACTGAATCGGCACAAAATCGGCACGACGACTCAATCCCCTCGCAATAAATCCCCAAAAAGCCTGATATATCAAGGATTTCAGATGGTTAGCCGATACTGCCCTCCATCTCAAACTTGATGAGACGGTTCATCTCTACCGCGTATTCCATCGGCAGCTCTTTGGTGAACGGCTCGATGAAGCCCATGATGATCATTTGTGTAGCTTCAGCTTCCGTGAGGCCCCGGCTCATCAGATAGAACAATTGCTCTTCAGAGACCTTGGATACAGTAGCTTCATGCTCCAGAATAATATTATCGTTCATGATCTCATTGTAAGGAATCGTGTCCGAAGTGGACTCGTTATCCAGGATGAGTGTGTCGCATTTGATGTTTGATTTGGCACCCTCAGCTTGGCGTCCGAAGGAAGCCAGACCGCGGTAGGTTACTTTACCGCCATGTTTGCTGATCGACTTGGAGACGATCGTTGAAGTGGTGTCCGGCGCCAGGTGAATCATTTTGGCTCCCGCATCCTGGTGCTGGTCTTTGCCTGCTACCGCGATGGAAAGTACGGAGCCTTTGGCACCGCGGCCTTTGAGTACTACCGCAGGATATTTCATTGTCAGCTTGGAACCGATGTTGCCATCGACCCATTCCATTGTGGCGTTCTCTTCGGCCACCGCACGTTTGGTCACCAGGTTGTAGATGTTTGGTGCCCAGTTCTGAATGGTCGTGTAACGAACGCGTGCATTCTTCATGCACAGGATTTCAACCACGGCGCTGTGCAGGGAATTCGTGCTGTAGATAGGAGCGGTACAGCCTTCAACGTAATGCACAAAGCTGTCCTCATCGGCCAGAATCAGCGTCCGTTCGAATTGACCCATGTTCTCGGAGTTGATACGGAAGTAAGCCTGCAGAGGCACTTCACATTTCACGCCTTTGGGAACATAGATGAAGCTGCCGCCCGACCATACCGCACTGTTCAGAGCGGCAAATTTATTATCCGTTGGCGGAATGATGGTGCCGAAGAATTTCCGGAACAACTCCGGGTGCTCGCGCAGTGCAGTATCGGTATCGGTAAAAATAACGCCTTGATCTTCAAGGTTCTGCTGCATGCTGTGATAAACAACCTCGGATTCATACTGGGCCGAGACACCGGCCAGGAACTTTTGTTCTGCTTCAGGAATCCCCAGCTTGTCAAAAGTCTCCTTGATCTCGGAAGGCACTTCTTCCCAGGTCTTCCCTTGTTTCTCGGAAGGTCTAACATAATACTGAATTTCATCAAAGTCCAGATCATCCATATTGCCGCCCCATTTAGGCATCGGCATTTTGTAGAATTGCTCCAGGGATTTCAAGCGGAAATCAAGCATCCACTGCGGCTCATTTTTGATCTTCGAGATCTCTTTGACAATCTCGGGTGTCAAGCCTTTACCAGACTGGAATATCGACTTGTGCTCATCACGGAACCCGTACTGGTATTCTTCCATATCAGGCGCTTTCTTAGCCATGGTGTCAGCCTCCTTGTTTCTGTTGTTATTGGTGTTGCTGTTCCTCGTCTATTCCTTTGCGAAGCGCGTTCCAGGCCAAGGTGGCACATTTGATCCGCGCCGGAAATTTATTTACACCGGACAGGGCTTCTATATCTTCATAGTCTTCAAAATCCACCGTTTCACCCTTCATCAGGTCCGAGAAGCGGTTCGCCAGTTCAAGCGACTGCGCTACGGTTTTGCCTTTGACCGCTTCTGTCATCATGGAAGCCGACGACATGCTGATCGAACAGCCTTCACCGCTATAACGCGCATCTTTGACAATGCCGTCCTCTACCTTCAGCTGCAGCGTAATACGGTCGCCGCAGGTGGGGTTATTCAGCTCAATCTTTAGGGCGTCATCTTCGAATGAGCCACGGTTCCGGGGATTTTTGTAATGGTCCATAATCACGCGTCTGTACAAATCATCCAAGTTCATCGGCAAAATACTCCTTTGTCTTGATCAAAGCACTGACCAGCCGATCTACGTCTTGTTCAGTGTTGTACAGGTAGAAGCTGGCCCGTGCCGTTGAGCTGACCTGCAGCCAGCGCATCAGCGGCTGGCAGCAGTGATGCCCGGCCCGGATAGCGATGCCTTGTGCGTCCAGCACAGTTGCGACATCATGCGGGTGTACATCCCCGAGATTAAAGGTTACAACTCCAACCCCGCGGCCCCGGGGACCAAAGACATTCAGGCCGTCTATCTCGGCCAGCCGCTGCTCCGCATAGGCTGCAAGCTGTTTCTCATGCTGGTGAATGGCTTCCATGCCGATCTCCTGCAGGAAATCTACGGCTGCGCCCAGCCCGACCGCACCGGCGATGATCGGGGTCCCGCCCTCGAACTTCCAAGGGAGTTCCTTCCATGTGGATTCATATAGACCCACATCATCAATCATCTCGCCGCCGAATTCTACAGGCTCCATGGCTTCGAGCAAGGCCTTTTTGCCGTATAGGGCACCGATACCGGTTGGAGCGCACATTTTATGCCCGGAAAGGGTGTAGAAGTCGCAATCCAGATCCTGCACATCCACCTTCATATGCGGAGTGCTCTGTGCCCCGTCAACGACAATGACCGCACCGTGACGGTGGGCAATCTCGGCCAGTTCCTTCACCGGATGGGTAACACCCATCACGTTGGAGACATAAGCGATCGCCACAATCTTGGTGCGATCCGTAATCGTTGCTTCGGCATCGGCAAGTGTAATGTTGCCATCCTGCTGAAGCGGAATATATTTCAACGTCGCACCTGTTCTTTTGGCAAGCTGCTGCCATGGAATCAGGTTGCTGTGATGCTCCATCAGCGTCAGCACAATTTCATCGCCTTCACCCACATTTGCAGCCCCATAAGAGGATGCCACCATATTCAGAGCGGTTGTTGTCCCGCGTGTAAAGATGATTTCCTTGGTGCTGCGGGCATTGATGAATCTGGCCAGCTTCTCGCGGGCTCCCTCATAAGCGTCCGTTGCCCGGCTGCCCAGCGTATGAACTCCCCGGTGTACATTGGCGTTATCCCACTCGTAATAGGATTTGACCGCTTCAATGACTTGACGCGGCTTCTGTGAAGTCGCCGCGTTGTCAAGATAAACCAGAGGATGTCCATTGATATCCTGGTTCAGAATGGGAAACTGCTCCCGGATGGTGCTGCTAATCATTGGCCTAACTTCCTTTCCACAAGAGATTGGAGCTGATTGCGCAGTCCCTCCAGTGGAATTTGCGACACTACGGGAGCCAGGAAGCCGTAAATGATCAGTGTTTCCGCATCATGCCGTGTAATTCCGCGGGACATCAGATAATACACTTGCTCATAATTGACCCGTCCTACGGAAGCGGCATGGCCTGCTGTAACATCATCCTCATCGATCAGGAGAATCGGGTTCGCATCACCGCGGGCTTTTGGACTCAGCATCAACACTTTTTCCGTTTGCTGTCCGTCAGCGCGGGTGGCACCCTTCTCGATCTTGGTAATACCGTTAATAATGGAAGTAGCCGCATCCCGCATTACCGCACGTGTGATCATGTCACTTGGCGTATTTTTGCCAAAATGCTGTGCTTGTGTAGTGTAGTTAAGCTTCTGTGAACCGGAACCTACAGCGATAACCTTGGCGTCGGAGCTGGATCCGTTGCCTTTCAGCACGGACTTGGTGTCACTTGCGGTATCACCATAGTTCATCTCACCGACGATCCACTCGATGGTTCCATCGTTCTCTACAACGGCCCGGCGGTAAGTCACGTCTGTGGTATCCACGCCAAGCTGATGCACGGTCGCATAACGGACTTTTGCACCGGCTCCCACAAATACTTCCACCGCACCATTATGCAGCCCGGCTTCCGTTTTGTCCGAAACATAGTTGTCTACATAAGTCACTGCACTGTTCGTGTCAGCCACGACCAGAATATGTGGAACAAAAGCCGCTTCCGCATCATCCGTCAGCAATACCGCCTGAAGCGGCTCCTCGATGACAACATTCTTAGGCACATAAAGGAATACTCCACCGTTCCACAGCGCCGCATGAAGTGCCGCTATGGAATGCTCATCCGGCTGCACAGCTTTATGCAAATAACGCTGAACCAGATCGCCATGCTCTTGAGCCGCAGTGGCCAGGTCCGTGAAGATCACGCCCTGTGCCGCCAGTTCCGGCGCAAGATGGGCATAGACCACACCCGAGTTGCGCTGAATAATCAAGTTGCCTTTTTCCTGATCCTTTACGAGCTCAGCAATAGAAGCAGGGGCCTCGTTCAATGCTGTCAATGGCTGGCTGGCTTTATAGCTGCCATAGTTGTTGACATTCCAGCGGTCTATCCGTGTTTTTTCCAGTTTAGGCAGCGAAAGGCCTGCTGCCAGTTCCAGTGCTTTCAAGCGGCTTTCTTTCAGCCAGCCCGGTTCGCCGCTGCTTTGCGATAATTCGCTAAGGCGCTGGGCGTCCACCGGAAGAATGGTTTGCGTCGTCATAAATTGGTCTCCTCCTTCCTGGCGTCTCTTACGCTTCTTGCCCTACAGTTTCGTCTTCAATGCCGAGTTCTTCCTTGATCCAT
The DNA here is from genome assembly GCF_014644435.1 of Paenibacillus albidus. Classification (GTDB taxonomy): domain Bacteria; phylum Bacillota; class Bacilli; order Paenibacillales; family Paenibacillaceae; genus Paenibacillus_AQ; species Paenibacillus_AQ albidus. Next base: position 122,289 of record NZ_BMKR01000006.1, read on the forward strand.
TCATATCCGTCCGCTTCCAGACGCTGGGCCAGCTCAGGGCCACCGGATTTCACGATTCTGCCCTGCATCATCACGTGCACAAAGTCAGGCTTAATGTAGTTAAGCAGACGCTGGTAGTGGGTAATAACCAGGAAGCCGCGTTCTTCACTGCGCATGGCGTTTACACCGTCAGCTACAATTTTGAGAGCATCAATATCAAGACCGGAGTCGATTTCGTCCAAAATAACGATTTTCGGATCCAGCATCATCATTTGCAGAATTTCGTTACGTTTCTTCTCGCCGCCGGAGAAACCTTCGTTCAGGTAGCGGTGCAGGAACTCGGGGTTCATGTCCAATTCCTTCATCTTCGCTTCCATTTGACGGATAAAACGGATAAGGGAAATTTCTTTGCCTTCTTCCCGGCGGGAGTTAATGGCACTGCGCAGAAAGTCGGAGTTCGTCACTCCGGAAATTTCGCTTGGGTACTGCATCGCAAGGAACAATCCGGCGCGGGCACGTTCGTCTACAGCCATCTCCAGCAGGTCTTCGCCTTCCAGGGTTGCCGTACCTTCGGTTACCTCATATTTGGGATGTCCCATAAGTGCTGAAGCAAGCGTACTTTTCCCTGTACCGTTAGGTCCCATGATGGCGTGGATTTCGCCACCCTTCATTTGAAGGTTGATCCCCTTCAGAATTTCTTTTCCTTCAATCGTCGCTTTCAGTCCCTCAATGACAAAATCTGCTGCCATAATTATTATTCCCTCCATTGATCGATTTGCGAAATCAGAAAGTTGTATTGTAACAGGTCTTCCCTGATTGCCAGCACAATTAGATTTTATATCACATTATAATTATTATAAATTGAATCCCAGTGATTATCAATGATTCTCATTAATTTTATTACAAAGGCTTTATTTTTACAAACACGGTTTTACATTTTTCCCGCCGCTTTGTCACAAAACCACGCTGTTCTCCGCTTAAGGCTGCCCGAGTAAGGATCCGATCGCTTGGGCTTTACGCCCAAACTCCTCATCGCTAAGCACCGGTTTCAGACTCCCGGCCTCCGGAGGCGGCGTCAGCTCAATCCAGGAACGGCAGCCCGAATACTCCGGCAGCACCCGAATCTCGGCAGGCTCATCCAGCAAATATACACGAAGCAGCAGCACATGCAGCGGATCTTGGGCCTTCCAGCGCAGCCTTTCCGATGCCAGCCCCTCCGTCCACATATGATAAGGATACAGCAGCCCGAGCTGCTCCAGGGTGTGAACCTCCAGATCTGCAGCCACTTCTGCATAAGCTGTCAATCTGACTGTGGGGGCATTAGGTCTGAAATCAGCGAGAGATTGTTCCACAAAAGAGCGGTATTCCTTCTTAACCAAATCGGTGCGTTGATGCTCAAAAGTGGGGTATAAATAGAAAGAATGGCTTTTTAGCTCAAAACGACGGGTTTCTTCCTCAATCCCCCCCTTGCGGAGCAATATAATCTGCCGGCCCTCTGTCAGCGTGTTGATCGCAGAAGCCCATTCCTTAAGAGCCACAGGATTCATGTTCATCCTAGCATTCCCCCTTACCTTGTATTCATGTTCCATCTCACAAGCATTATATAGTTACCTGCAGATGACTACAAATCGTTTGACCAATTTGTTTACTAGTAAACAATATAACATTATTGATAACCATTATCAATTAAAAAATAAAAGCCTCCCGAAGGAGGCTTTGTCTGTATTTGGTATTCGGTGATTCGTTTCGTAACAGCAGCCGAAGCCTGCCGCTTTCGGATCAGCCCAGGAAAGAACGCAGCATCCATTGATGTTTCTCCAGGTCATTGCGGATCGTAGTGAACAGGTCAGCAGTCGGCTGATCGCCGGCTTGTTCTGCTACCTCAATACCTTCAGTCATTTCTTCCGACAGGGTGGCAAAGTCTTCAATCAGGGACTGAACCATTCCCCGCGTATCTTCTTTGCCGGTTGCTTCCTGAATGGAAGACAGCTCCAGATATTCCTTCATCGTTGCAGCCGGAGTTCCCTTGATGCTCAAGAGACGCTCGGCCACCTCGTCCATTTTGAGAGTAACTTCATCATACAGCTCTTCAAATTTTACGTGGAGGGCAAAAAATTGCTCTCCTTTCACATACCAGTGATAATTATGAAGCTTCACATACATGACATTCAGGTTAGCCACCTGACGGTTTAATATTTGTTCCAGTGATGTTGCGTTTACTTTATTGGATGCTTTAGCCATGAGTTTATCCCTTCCTTGTCCATTAATTTAGCCGGCTGCACGTCTTCATCCGGCCTGCAGTTGTCTATACTTATTTTACCCTTGTCTGCCCGGGACGAATCAAGGGGACCCCTGGAAACAGCCCCCTTTCGGCTGTGCCTGTACCCTACATAGCTTCAGCATTTGCCTCCAAAGCTTGTCTTATGTCAGGTATCCGTTTCCTTATCCATGAAAAAAGAGGCCCACCCGGGCCTCGTTAGATTTGTGGCGGCTGTACGCCGCTTGCATAAAGCTCTTACAGCATCCGCAGCAGGGCGTCGGACCCGCTCATTCCGGGTACAATGCCCAAGCTTTCTGCCGCATGTGTAACGGACTCCATAGGGGCTGCGAGCAGCTGCTCCAGGGTGCGGACCCCCACCGCCCGGGCAGCAATGATCTGGCGGTCTGCAAGCTTCTCATTAAGCAGCCCTACATCCAGCGCACCGCACATAATATAGCCCCGGCTTGTGCTGATGGACAGCAGTGTTGTTTTGGGCAGCTTGACTTCGACTCCGATCAGCACCTGATTCCCTACCTGGATAGGCTCCATGGTAACCAATGTAACAGCACCTCCTAATCACTTGGCAACAAAGCTCCTTGAAATTTCGTGATCCACGTTGTATGTGTATGCGTCCGTGCCTGCCGGGGTGTGGACAGAAGTCCCGTGCCACTGCTTAAAAGCAAGGTTCATAGGACCTAATTTACATAGGGTCAGGGTATATGATTCTGTTTTGTTTAGTGGTATAGTTTAAGAAGTTTATTAATATTTAAAGTATCGTTTCTAACGACTAGCTGGGGGATATATGGACAAAAAACTGCAAAACACGGACGGGAATTATCTTTTCAACGTCGATATTCTGATTAATGCCCGTACCAATCCGCTTGCTCTGCAATATTTGCTTGAAATGTTGAATAACAATGACAAGACCACAGATTTCAAAATCAATTCCGGTCTTGAATTAGGGAGAAGCATTGACAGTCTTCTCCGTTCGGCCAAATTGGCATTGCAACAGGAGAGTCCCCCTCCCGCACCCTTAAAATTGCCGGCAAAAGAGACCAAAAAACAACCCGGGCCCCCTAAAGGGCCAGCCGCCCATGAAACACCCGCTGATGCTTACGGCAAGCTCCGGACCTTCATTCAAAATAACCAGCTGGTGCGCTTGAGAACAAACCGCCGGGGCCAGCAAGTGTCCATGCCTTGCCGCATTCTTAATTTTGATGAAGCGGCTAATTCGATTAGTGTCTACCATGTGGATGAGAAGCAGGTTTATACCTTCAATTTGAATGAAATTGATGAATTCGATTAATCTGTGCACTACGAAACAAAGCAGCGATTCTCCCGTTATCCGGAGAATCGCTGCTTTGTTTATTTGCACAACTGCACTTTCGGCAGGTTGTATCTGGACAGTCACCACTTCTGTGCGATTATGCGCGCTTGCGTGAAATTGCCTCCAGAGTCAGGCATAACCAGCCGGCGATAAAACACACTCCGCCAAGAGGCGTAATGGCACCCAGCACTTTGATTCCGCTAATGCTCAGCACGTACAGACTTCCTGAGAAAAGTACGATTCCCGTTCCCAGGAGCCGCCCGGCCCAGCGCAGCCGGGCACTTTCTCCCCACTGTCCTGCGATCAGGGCAATCAGAATCAGACCAAGGGCATGAAACATGTGATATTGCACGCCTGTCTCGTAGACCTTCATATAATGCTCGCTGATTACCGGTTCCAGCAGATGTGCCCCAAATGCGCCTATGGCTACGGCCAGCATGGAGAGCACAGCCCCCCAGGCGATAAAAGCTCGTTGCATGATGGACCTCTCCTTCATAATGGACTCCTCCTATCTTAACGTATCGCCAAGGCTGATATCCACCCTCGTTATGGAAATAATCTTCATTCTGATGCTTGCTTTTGGCTTCAGGGTATGAAAAAGTAGGAACTAATCATTCAATATCATCTGTCAAGGAGTGTAGACCATGGACCCTAACTATCTATCCAAGTCTGACAAACAGGCTGACCCGCAGGATGAGGCCGCCCAGCAGGCGGAATCCCCTCCTGATCCGGCCGGAGGCTTTAGCCCGCTTTACACCGAGGCTCCCTCGCCCTATCAAGAAGAGAGGTATGGGCTTAAGCATTCCGGACCGGGCATAACCTCTTTTACAATCAGCCTGGTAACGCTGGTCGGCTATATCATCACGTTTATGATTGCCGGAAGCATGGCCGGTGCCATAATGAATGAAACGGATAATCTTACTGTCCGAACCTCCGAGTCGATCATGACACTCGGAATGGCGGTGCTGGGTCTTATCGCTCTGAACGTCATCGGAGTGATCGTTGGCATTATCGGGATTTCACTGCGGGGCCGCCGCAAAATATTCGGCATCCTAGGCACCATTCTCAACGGGGTGATTATTCTGCTGTTCATGCTGATGGTTTCAGCAGTACTAGTCAACGCCGGGGCGATGTAACCCGGGAGGCGAAGTGCCCCCCAAACACAAAACAGGGGTGTCCCGTAAGCTATGTAAATGGCTTTGGGGCCCCCCTGTTTTGTGGAGTTAGACCTTCCAGAACATCACCTCGTCCGTGTCGTAAATGCCGCCGTGAATCGGCTCGACGACGCCATCTTTGACGTTGCCTATCCCGGCAGTGGCTGCGACAGTTACCCTCCCAAAATGCTTCACAAGTCATTATTTACGCCCTACACCCAGCGCATCTATTCCTCTCGGCAAATCGCCAAAGCTACCCCAGGAAAACATTCCTTTCATGGGGTTGGCGGGACGGCAGTGCCCGGATCTTCGCACAATCAACCGTTTCCGCTCCCAGCGGATGAAAGATGTCCTCGAAACCGTATTCACTGCGTTCCTTCAGTTCCTGGACGGCGAAAAGTACATCTCTCTGGAGCATTTCTTTGTGGACGGCACCAAGATCGGGGCCCACGTGAATCGCTACACCTTCGTGTGGGGCCAAGCTGTTCGTAAGCATAAGGCCAGGACCTGAGCGAACTTGGCGAGTCTGGCGGGATCAGCAGTGAGAAACTTGAACACTGGCCCAGACGCTAGAGTCGCAACTGCGATTTTTTTCAATTGATGCTCGTGGATGACCGTTATGATGTCGTTTTGATCCTGTAGGCAACGCTTTTTCTCGGCGTATAAGCGTGTGCTTATTTTGAACGAACGGAAATCACTAAGCATGTATTTCCAGATCGATATCATTTTGATTTAAAAACTTCAATAAATCGTTATTCAACTGCACAACTTCATTGTTTGCTCTACTCGCATAATCCGGCAACATCATATCCTTAACCATTTTAGTCCGTAGCCATATCATAAAGAAAAAATCCAAAATCAAATTAGGGAATTTAAGCACAATTTTAAGTGCAGATGGATTAATAGCAATGCCAGCTTTTTGGATTGCCTTTAAATACGTTTTTAAAGTGATTGTTATTTTATGTGCCTTTTTTCTGGTTTTAGCTGTTTTTTCATCAATGATCTTATCTTCAGAATGTAAAACACTAATCATAGCAATGTCAGATACTGAATGTGTGATTAGATAAGCTTTCATATCCTGATTAATTGCGTAGGGAAGTTTTGCTGTTTTAAATAATTTTGCGAGGTTTTCTGTACGTTCTGTCACTAAACCACTAATTTCTCCAAACATAGTAGCCACTAGGACCTTTGGTGGAAACCGGGCATACAAAATTCCATCTTTAATCTGTCCGCCGGCACCGGGGAAAGCTGGTAAAAGTCTATCTCCAACAATATCCAGCCACGAAGAAAATCCAATTGAATTGCTAATCATCGTAACAATATTTTTGCTTTGATTGTCTTTTAATGCTAACAACGCTGATTCGGATCGATCGTAACGAACTGTAACGAAAATAAAATCATATACATCATCATTTTCAAGCGTATCAATGACATTTACTTTTATAGATTTAACCGCACCTTTTCCATTATATTGCAGGCCATTTTCTTTCAATGTTGTAAATCTATTAGAATGTGCAAACAGAGTGACGTCAATCCCTGCTTCAATGAATTTGATTGCGTATGCGCTGCCTATAACACCTGCACCAAAAATTAAAACTCTATTTTGTTTTGCTGACATAAAACCACCCCTATTTTTCAACATTTTCTTTTAATCATCAGACAACATGTTGTATAATGTGATCGTAGATCTTTATTATTCCTTTATCAACCATCAGTTTTTTATTATTTGTCGGATGATATTCTTGTTCGAATAGGAGTATAAAATGAAAAAGCAGCCCGAAACAACGGAGAAAACAAAACAAATTTTTATAGATGTTTTTTGTGAGTTATATAGCCAAAAGCCGATTGAAAAAATCTCCATTCAAGAGCTTGCGAAGAAGTCAGGATATAACCGCAGTACATTTTATCAATACTTTTCTGATATTTACGAACTGTTAGACTTTGTTGAAAATAATTTATTGAACTACATAAAAGAAGAATTGGCGAATAAAGCGTTATCTATGCACACGGTCCAAAATGCGCTCCATTGTTTGGACAAAAGGGAGTATCTCTCGATTCTCAATGCCCTCCTGGGCGATTATGGAAGCACTCGTTTTTTAGAACGCTTAAAAAGAGAAATCACCTTGGATAGATTGGAATTTAACTTTCCGCAAAACCATTCCATAACGCCGTACTTGATTGAGTTTTACCTCTCAACATCCCTTTCTTTATTTCGTCTTTGGCTCCAGCGACAAAAGGATTTATCGTCAGAAGAATTTTTCAAGTTAGTGGACAACCTGTATACAAAGGGCGTTACGCCCTATTCTAAATAATAAATCTACCATTCAAACCCAATCATTGTGTAGTACAATAAAAAAGCTCGCATAAGCCAGTTTACACATTGTGACCAAAAACGCAGAGCGGCGATCCTCCAATAACAAGAGGATCGCCGCTCTGTTGACTTTTACGGTTTTGAGCATGAAAAGGGTCTGTCTATGCTTGTAGATAATCTACTTATGGGACAGACTCCTAATTTGAATAATGAAGGCAGCCTATTGGGTCACGATGGAGTTCAGCGAGGCAAAGACATGCGGTCCAAACCCTTCCGAAGCTTCCCGCTGCGGAATATTCAGGATAAACACATAACCTTGTCCTTCAATTTCCTTGACGATATACTGCCGGGTCAGCTTGGAGCCGGTAGCACTCAAATACAGCCGGGCGTCTGCCATGGCCTCCGGACGTTTGTCTCCTTCCAGCGCCAGAACCTCACCGGTCTCTTTAAGCGCCTCCGTTCCCTCTTCCTTCAAATAATCCAGATTGAAATCGGACGGCAGCTTGGTAATCTCTGCATAATACCCGTCGTCCACTTTCATCGCCAGTTTATTGTTCGGGGCATCAAAGCTGAAGATATCAAATACATACAGGGCATACCCCTCGGCTGTGGCAAGCTTGGCTGTCTTTTCTTCCTCAGAGCCTTCCAGCGAAAGCTTCATCACCTTGGTTTCAGGCAACACTCCTGCTGCCGGGGACTGACTAGCCCCTTCGTCATTCATCAGCACGAGCTTGGACAACACGCGCTGCTTCACAGAGGGGTCCTCTCCTACTGCTTTCTCTATATATTCAAAAGCTACCGGATCATCTGTATTGAGGTCGTCCGCCGCATTCTCCAGCCCTTCACCGAGCTCAAAAGCGGTCGGGCCTTCCTTTGTCTCAATTTCTACAGAATGATTATCAATTTGCCCGACAAAAATGCCTGTGCCTTTAAGGAGCTGCGCTTCCGCACTTGGCGATGGACTCGGTGCCACAGCTGCTGTTGGTGCAGGCGATGCGGGTGCATCTGTTTCTCCAGGAGCATCGGCTGGTGTATTTCCGCTGCAAGCAGTTAATACCAGCGCCAATACGGCGACTGCCGCCATGGAAGGTAATGATCGTTGAAAAGTCATGTTGTCTGCCTCCTCCAATTGATCTGGTTGTATACGTTTTATACGTGCATAGTTACCTATATAAACGCGCAACCCGTACCCAAGGTTGCAAAAAATTATCCCGGGCACCTTATTACCCTTCACCAGAACTGCTCCCTGTAACCCTAAAGGAGCGGATAACTATTGTCCGCTCAGCGGTCCGTACATAGAGTAACCACGGGATTATCCGTTCCGGTCACATATCCCCCGCCCCCTTGAATATACTTTAGTTACAGCACTTGCTTGCAGCAGGAATCATTCGTTTCATACGGCTAGGTTCGCACCGGTTCATAATCCATGGGAGGTGGTCATCCTGTCGCATTCACCCGGCCCCTTTACGTTTGTGGTATCCAAAGAAGACTGGTCTCTTCACCGCAAAGGCCATCAGGATCAGGAGCGTCATCAGCAAAAAGTTAAAGAAGCCATCAGGGGGAATATGCCTGACCTCGTGACCGAAGAAAATATCATTTTGTCGGGCGGCAAGCAAATCGTGAAGGTACCCATCCGCAGTTTGGATGAATACCGGATCATTTATAATTTCCGCAAGCAAAAGCATGTAGGGCAGGGAGACGGCGAAAGCCAGGTTGGCGATGTGCTGGGGCGGGATTCACAGTCGGCCCAGCCGGGCAAAGGGGACAAAGCAGGCGATCAGCCCGGCCAGGACACCGTAGAAGCAGATGTGAACCTGGAGGATTTGGAGGATATCCTGTTTGAGGATATGGAGCTCCCCCGGCTGAAGCCCAAGTCGCAGGAGGAAATTGAAGTCAAATCCATTGTTTTCAACGATATCCGCAAAAAAGGCATGATGTCCAATATCGATAAGAAACGTACACTGCTGGAGAATCTGCGGCGCAACGCCGGCCGGGGCCAACCCGGCATTCACAGCATCAGTCCGGACGATTTGCGCTACAAGACTTGGGACGACATTATGATCCCCCACTCCAATGCCGTAATTATTGCCATGATGGACACTTCCGGGTCGATGGGTTCTTTTGAAAAATACTGTGCCCGCAGCTTTTTCTTCTGGATGACCCGCTTTCTGCGCCGCCAATATGAGAAGGTTGAGATCGTCTTTCTGGCCCATCATACGGAGGCCAAGGAGGTCAGCGAGCATGATTTCTTCACCCGCGGAGAAAGCGGGGGAACCATCTGCTCCTCGGCCTATCAAAAAGCGCTGGAGATTATCGATCAGCGGTATCCGCCCTCCAAATTCAATATCTATCCGTTCCACTTCTCGGACGGCGACAACCTGACCTCCGACAACGATCGTTGTGTAAAGCTGATCGGCGAGCTGCTGAAACGGAGCAATATGTTCGGCTACGGCGAGGTCAACCAGTACAACCGCAGCAGTACATTGATGTCGGCCTACCGCCATCTGAAGCATGAGCAGTTCATGCATTATGTCATCAAGGACAAAAAAGAGGTGTATCAGGCGCTCAAAACCTTTTTTGGCAAAAGGGAGCTTGTGTAAACCGGATCCCCAGGTCTGTGCACAAACGGAAAAGGAAAACAAGAACAAGACACAAAATGGCAAGCCTGCAGACCAATCTGCGGGCTTGCCATTCCTATTTTATGTGAAAGTCCTAGTGTACTTTTTCGCGGTCCTTACCCTTGTCGGATTCACCGGCATTCTTATTCGCAGCCTGGCGGTCCTGCTGCATCTCTCCCACCGTCTTCACTTTCAGCCGCGCCGCCCCCTCATTCCCGTCCCGGGTTGGCACAAGCTTCCCGGAAGCGAGCCGCTCCTTGGCTGCGGCGATGGATGTGCCGTATTGCGGCAGCCACTTTTCCCCGGCAACCAGCATCTCGTCGACCATCTGCCAGATCTCTTTCGGATTGCAGACCGCCCCTACAAGCGGGTCCAGCATAAAGGCCTGACGCAGCAGCTGGTCATCTCCATGGACGGCGGCTTCCACAGCGAGCCGCTGTACGGAAATACTTACATTACATACCGCTGCCAGTCCCAGCGGCAGCTCGCCTACGGCCGGCATGGAAATGCCGTTGCGGTCGACGTAGCCCGGCGCTTCTATAATCGCGTCGTCCGGCAGATTCGCGATCACTCCGTTGTTTACCACATTAAAGTGACCTCTGTAGACCCGTCCTGTCTCCAGACCTTCTATAATGTAGGAGCCGTGCTCTTCACCGCGGTTCTCGCGGCTATACACAAGCGCAGGATCCTTCATCCAGTTCGGGAAATCGGTCTCGAACCAGTTGCGCCCCTCAGTGCAGACCCGCAGATACCCTCCGGTCTCGCCGTTAATCCAGCTTCCTAGGTCAATCCAGTCCATAATCTCATCCGCCCGCTTACGGTACCATGGCACATATTCACTAAGGTGGCCGTTGGATTCCGTGCTGTAATAGCCGAACCGGCGCAGCATGTCGATCCGTACCTTCTCCGTACGGCTGAACTCCGGATGTTTCTCAAAGGCTTCCAGCAACCCTTTTGTCAGGTCTTTGCCCTCGTGTTTGGCGGAGATATACCAGGTCTGGTGGTTAATGCCCGCACAGATGATATCCACATCTTTTTTCTCCAGCCCATAGACATCGGCAATCTGCTGATGGCCATGCTGCACTCCGTGGCACAGACCAACCGTGCGCACACCGCCATATTTATTGCAGGCCCAGGTCAGCATTGCCATCGGATTCGAATAGTTGAGCAGTAGCACATCGGGTGCCGCTACTTCCCGGATATCCCGGCAAATCTTCAGCATCTCGGCAATGCCGCGTTGTCCATACATGATGCCTCCGGCACACAATGTATCCCCTACACATTGGTCAACACCGTATTTTAGCGGAATATCCACATCGGTCGCAAACGCCTCCAGCCCGCCAGCCCGAATAGTACAAAATACGTACTTCGCACCTTCGAGCGCTTCTCTGCGGTCTGTCGTCGGCTGAATTTGAATCTGGAGGCCGTTCTCCCTGATATCCCGCTGGCACAGCTCTGTGACCATCTCCAGATTGTGGCTGTTGATATCCATAAACGAGACTTCAATATTCTTGAATTCCGCTACTGTCAGCAGATCGCGCAGTAATCCGCGTGTGAATCCGATACTGCCTGCCCCGATAAAAGCAACTTTAAACGACATGGCGTTCACCCTCCGGTCATGAATTGGTTTGTTCCTGTCCATTGTAGCAAGGCTGCAAGGGTGAGCGTAACCAATATCATGACCTCTTTTAAAAAAAGATGTCAAATATCCTCACTTATGTTCGTTCCAGACTGTTCCCCGTAATTCCATTTGTGGCGCTCTATGGAGTTCCTGTATTCCACAGGAGTGCAGTGGGCGTACTTTTTGAAGAGCAGATGAAAATATTGACGGCTGCTGATGCCCACATAATCGGCAATCTCCACAATGGGGATATCGCTTTGCCCAAGCAGCATTTTAGACTTCTCCATACGCAGCATGGTCAAATAATCGGTTAACGTCCGGGAGGTGTGCTCCTTGAATATCCGGTGCAAGTAACCGGGATGCAGGCTGACTGCCGCTGCAATATCCTTCACCTGAATCGCCTGATCATAGTTCTGATGCATAAATTCGATACTCCGGCGCACATAAATCTGTGCAGGCTGCTGGCTGGCATGCCATTGTTCCCGGCGCAGCCGGGCCAGGCGCAGCAGCAGCTCCGAGAACAGCAGGTCGATCAGGCTTCCCTCTCCGGTCCGCCGCTGGTCGAGCTCCAGCACAAGGCTTTTCAGCACATAATAAATGTCTTCGGGATCGGGCAGCACCAGACTGGTAAAAGGATTCTGCAGCAGTTCAGCCACAACCTCCTCCTGCCTGGCCAGCCTGCCTACGGATGGAGCCACCCCACCGTATTCCGAGAATCCAAATTCCACGTTCAGCATGCGGCACGAGGTGCCTTCTTCCACAATAAGCCTGTGCGGGATGTTGGCATCCAGGATGATGAGTTCTCCGCGCTTAAGGCGAAAGCTGTCTTCCCGGCCTTCACCGGACATGACATCAACAACACAGCCCCCCGAGATCAGATACATGATTTCTGTTGAATCATGCTGGTGATAAGACATCCGGTAGCCGGTCCACTGCTTGTAATAATAAGCAAAAAATCGCGGGCTGTAGTCTCCGTCAATCAATGCTTTTTGAAAAAGGCTTCCGCTCAACTTCATTATCGCCTGCCCCCGCTCCCTTGTTCTTGCTTAATCCCAGTGTAGCTTGGCGGGCGCAGTTGAACAATCCCTCTAGGACAATCCCTGAAATGAACCCAGGGATGCCTTCAAGTCTCCGGCCAGTTCCTCCAGCTTAGCGGATAAGGACACCAGCTCTTCACTCACCTTGAGCTGCTGGGTGGACATCGAGGCCACCTCCTGCGTGGAGGCTCCGGTCTGCTGGACCACAGACCGGACACTGTCCATAGACTCACCCAGCTGCGTCTGGAAATCAAACAGCGCGGTGACGGAGGCGGAAGACTCATTGAGATGCCGGGTAAAGCCCAACATCTCCTGTCTTACACTTTCAAATATCATGGAGGATTCCTGTACAGACATAATCCGCTCTCCGAATAAGGGTGCAGCTTCCTGAACAACCTCAACCGTATGTTTGATATGCTGGCCGATCTCCTCCGTGATTTGTGTTACTGAATATATAGACTGGCCGGATTCATGGGCCAGCTGGCGGATTTCATCGGCAATGACAAGGAACCCCCGTCCGGCAGCACCGGCCCGGACCGCTTCAATGGAAGCGTTCAAGGCCAGGATATTCGTCTGCTTGTTCACTGCAATCATCGGACTCAGAATACTGCGGATCAGCTCGGTGCTTTCGCTTAGCCGGGACGAATGCTCTTGAATCCGGTTCATCATCGCCATTGTGGACTCACTCTGCTCTACCAGTTGCCGCATTAGCGCTGTCCCCTGCTCACTTACCGCAATTACCTTCCCCGCCGCAGCGTCCATCCGGGTATTCATTCCGGACATTTCATTCATTTGCGCCCCCATCGTTTCCACCCGCTGGTGACTCTGTTCTGCTTCCAAGGCCATACTGGCTGCCCCGCCTGCGATTTCTCCGGTGGCAGCCGCGATTTCTCCGGCATGCAGAGAAATAACGGCCGAGGCCTGCACCAGCTGCTCCGAAGTAGACAACACTTCTTCCGCCGATTGGCTGCTCTGCCTGGCCAGCCGGGCGATCTGCTCCATCATCCGGTTAAAGCTCTGGCCCAGCCGCCCGATCTCGTCCCGGCTTTTAAACTTCGCACGAACCGACAGATTGCCCCGTTCCCCTTCTTCCATTAAACCGGCCAATTTCCCCAGCGGTCTGCCAATGAGCCGCACCAGCAAATATCCGATCAGCAGGGCAATCACAGCCGCAGCCAACACTACCAATAACGTTATGTAAATCAACTTGTCCGCCGACTTAGTAAAATCTGTCACCGGTGCATAACCGATCATGGTCCAGTCCGCTGTAGCGAGAGACTGATATACCACAAGCTGCTCCTGTCCTTGCTCATTATCTGCGGTAAAGGAATGCTGTACCTCTTGGGACTGTGCCTCCACAATCTTAATCGGTGACTGCTGGCCGAGTTGCGTTTCATCCGCACCGTAAACAATGCTTCCGGCTGAATCCAGAATGCGGATCTCGCCGGATTGGCCAATCTGAAGATTAGCCAGCACTCCCGTCAGCGCCTCGCCTTTAATCTCGATCAGCATATAATATTCTGCTTCGGGATGCTGAATGTTCCGCAGCAATCTGCCCATGGTCAAAGAGGCTTCACCATAAGCATCAAAAAAACCTTTGGGTCTTACCGGGAACCAAAACGGATTGCCCTTGGCCTCCTTAATCTGCTCTATCCGCTTCACAATCCCCTCATCACTACGGATCGGGCTGATCCCTGCCGACCGGTAAGACTCTGCATCTACCAGACTGCCCGAGATCAGCCGAATAGCCAGCACCCGCCCGTCCGACCCTTTGACAGCATCGAGTTTACGGCGGATTCGATCCTCCGCCGCAGTCCGGGCTACGGTCCCGGCCGCGTCATTATTCACCGTCTCCAGATCGTTTTTGAGCACAGCGTCAACCGCAAACTGCCTGGAGAGCGCTTCATATTCGGCAAACAGAAAATCAAGCTTATCGGCCGCCTGCACCACAGACTGCGCCGAAGCCGCCGCAACCTCATCCGTAATAATGCCTTTGGCGGCATAATAGGAAGTCCACCCTAGTACTGATGACAGCAGAACTATGCTGCAGAATAAAATAACAAACAATTTGACCCCCACCGATTGGATAGCTAACCCCCGAACCCTTCTCATACTCCTTCTCTCCCCACGGCAAAATAAAAGGTACAGCCCTCCTGTAGCTTACGCAAGGCTGTACCCGTTTCATTATGCTTGTATTTAGTTTGGTGCTGCTTTATCCTTTGCTGGCTCCCGCCGTCAGGCCGTCCACCAGCATCCGCTGCAGAAAGACGAACAAAATCATTATCGGAATGGAGATCAACACGGCTCCGGCCGAAAACAAGGTGAAGTTGGTATTCTGGTTGCTGTTGACCATATCCCACATGCCGACAGCCACAGTCCAGTTCTCCTTGGTCCGGAGAATCAGCTTGGCAAAGATGAAATCGACCCATGGGCCAACAAACTGGGTTAATGCCATGTACGTAATCATCGGACGGGACAACGGCAGAATAATGCGGGCAAAGATACTGAAATTGCTCGCGCCGTCAATCCTGGCCGCCTCATCCAGCGAACGCGGGATGGTGTCCAGAAAGCCTTTGGCAATAAAGGTGCCGCCTAGCGGCGCACCGGCTGCATAGACGATAATCAGTGCCAGATGCGTATCGAGCAGATTAAACTCTTTTAACAGCAAATAAATGGCAATCATGCTCATGAACCCGGGGAACATCCCCAGAATCAGCACCGTAGACAGCGCCGTCTTACGCGCTTTGAAACGGAACCGGGAAACCGCGTAGCTGGTCAGCAGAGTCAGCACTACCCCGATCAGCATGGAGCAGACAGCAATCTTGAGTGTATTGGCGTACCAGGTTCCGAACATATAGACAGGTGAAGTAAACAGCTCCGTATAATGGTCCAGTGTGAAGCGCTCGGGAATCAGGGTCTTGCTGTAAAGTGATTTGCCGGGCCGGAAGGATGCCAGAAGAATCCACAGAGCCGGATACAGAGCCGCAATCGCCAGCACAGTCAACACAATGTAACTAAGTGTCAGGCGCAAGAAGTTAGCAAGTTTACGTCCGCTCATTGAATCATGTCCTCCTCTTTGAATGATTTGGTCCGGCGGTAATTGTACAACGAGAATGATGCCACAATCACAAAGATAATAATGCCGATTGCCGAAGCCATATTGTTTTTATTCTGATCCAGTGTCAACTTGTACAGCCAAGTCACGAGCAGATCCGTTGAGCCCGCATACTGATAATCCCCTTTCACGGGATTACCGCCGGTCAACAGGAAGATCGCGTTAAAGTTGTTGATATTGCCGGCAAACTGCGCAATTAAAGTCGGCGCGGTAGAGAACAACACCATCGGCAGCGTTACAATGCGGAACTTCTGATAGGCGGATGCCCCATCCACCTCTGCCGCTTCGTACATATCACGGGGAATGGTGGTCAGTACACCCATAATCAGCAACATGGAGACCGGAATCCCCACCCACATATTGACGATGATTACGGTAACCTTTGCCCAGAACGGATCTGTCAGCCAGGGCAATCCGTCCAGGCCAAAAAATCCGAGGTACTGGTTGATCGGACCGAATTGGCCGTTGAACAAGTTGCGCATCAGCAGCAGGGAGATCAGCTGCGGTACAGCATAAGGCACAATCAGAATCACTCTCCACATGCCTTTGAAGCGAATGCCCTGCTGACTGACCAGCAGAGCTACAAGCAGCCCGCCGAAATATGTAGTCACGGTAGACAGAACCGCCCAGATTATGGTCCAGGTCAGCACTCCATAAAACGTGTGGCTCCAGGTCTTGAGCACAAGCAGATTGCGGAAGGTCTCAAATCCGACCCAGTCCACCAGCTTCGCCGGAGGCAAATGATTCGGTGCGGAGTAGTTCGTGAAAGCCAGCATAATCATGAAGATGATCGGCATGATCGTAAAAAACAAAATCCCGATTCCGGGTAACACTAAAAACGTCTGCGCAAATTTATAATCCAGAATATAACGGATCGTCTGTCTGAACGAATTGGCGGATTTGCCGCCCTCGCGCTCAGCCCCTGTCCGGTAAGCATCCCTGATGTTCATATACCAGGCGATAAGGACGACCAGCAGAAACAGCAGAGTAATCAAACTTTGAATCAGGATATAGATGGAATGGTCGCCAGGCACCATTTTGGCAATCCCTTTTACCTTCTGCAGATGACTGGGGGTATCTCCTAATGTGGCCATCCCCCACATTGCCCTGCCCAGATTCTGGATGAAATAAATCAAGGCCAGCGCCTCTACAGCTACAAAAATCAGCCCTTTGATGAATTGGCGGTTATATATTTGTCCCAATCCCATAAATAACGTCGACAGTATTGCGGCTCTTGTACGGTGTCGCTGCATTTCTCTTCCGTTCTCCTCTCTACGCGTAAAATCGTAAAAACCGCCTGCCGCTAACCATGCGGCGGGCGATTTTATAACACTTTATGCGGTTATTGCGATGCGCCGTTGTTCAGATCCTTGATTTGCTGAACTGCTTTATCCATGGCAGCTTTTGGATCTGCGTTGTTGTCCCAGATTTCGGGAAGCGCTGCGTTTACCGGGCTCCACACATTGCCCATTTCAGGAATGGAAGGCATCGGCTGCGAATTGGTGGCTTGCTGGGCGAAGGCGGATACATAAGGGTCACTCTTGATCTGCGGGTCTTCCAGCGCCTCTTTATTTGTCGGAACCGACCCGATCGTTTTGTTCAGCAGAAGCTGGGCTTCTTTGGTGGTCGCGAAGTCTGCGTACATTTTGGCGGCATTTGGATATTGGGTGTAGGAATTGACGCCATAAATCTTGATGCCCGAGAAGGTTATGGACGTTTTGCCGTCAATGGTAGGAATCGGTGCAATTCCGAGACTCTCACCCAGCGCTTCCTTGTATGCACCCAGTTCCCATGGACCGGTAATATCCATCGCTACGTCGCCGGAGATGAACAGGCTGCGTTTGATATCAGGATTGATGTCACCGCTTTTGATCGGCAAGGCTTCTTTCAGCTTAACAAAGGTCTGCAGGCCTTTAATCGCGCCTTCGCTTGCCAGCCCGATATCATCCTTGTTCGTGCCGTTGTCACCGAAGAGGTAACCTCCATCCGACGCAATGAACGGGTAGTTAAAGTACATGTTGCCAACTTCCCACATAATGCCGTATCTGTTCTTGGATTTGTCTGTGAACGTCTTACTGAAAGCCAGCACATCATCAAACGATTTAGGGGCTTCTTTCACCAGAGTTTTGTTATAAAATAGGGCAACGGTCTCAGCCGCACGCGGATATCCGTACAATTCGCCCTCATACGAAGAACCGATGATGGAAGCTTCCGTATTTCTGGTTTTGGTTTCTTCTGCAAAAAGATCATTCGGAAGCAGCAGACTTGCACTTGCAGCCTTGCCCAGATTGTCATGCGGAATGACAACAACATCGGCAGCAAGACCGGAAGGTCCGTCTTGGGTAAGCTTGGTGACTTGGTCCGGCGGTGCCAGCTCTTCAATTTTGACGGGGACATTATATTTCTCTGTAAACTGCTTGGCGATCGCTTCGGTAAAAGCTCTTTCCTCTTTACTCTCCCATACAGTCAGCGTCGCGCCTTCTTCCGGCACCACACCCTCAGATGTAACGGCGTTGCCGCTGTTCGTTCCTGCATTGTCTGTTCCTGTATTCTCAGCAGGTGCGTTGGTAGCTGCCGTGTTACCTCCGTTATTGCCATTGCCGTTCGCTCCACAAGCTGTTATCGACAGTGCCATTGAACATGCTGCGGTGATAACCATCATTTTTTTAAGCTTCATTGCCTTAACCCCTCCCAATTTGTGAACTGCTTTGGTGAACCAGTCAGTGCGTTTCTAAGTTGCTGTTTGCTGTGTCGCTGAGCTGCCAATCCTGGTGTCGTCACTTGCGCAAACGATTTCAGAGCGGCCAAAAAAAATTTCAGTTTTTCTTTTACACCCCTCCATGTTATGCACTTGCAAGACTGGAAAGCGCTTCATTTCTGAATACATCATACAACAGTCGTTAAAGTTTGTAAAAACGTTTGCATATAGGGTATTTCGTCATTTATCATGATATTATATATATTTCAGCCTATTTACTAATCCTTTTAAAGGATATCTCTTAATTAGTCCGTTTTTCTATTATTGCCCCTTTCTTGTTGAGTGATGAGTTTTCAAACTACCGCTGTAATCCTTGCTCAGCCCTTGTTTATAATCCTGAATCACCTGTTCTCTCCAGTCATACGCTGTGAAATTTTGTGCAAAGGTTTGTACAAATATATTGAACCCCTAATTATTCCATGCTATAATCCAAATCGTTAAGGGAGTGCCCTCCCCCATATTCCATACAATTCAAAGGCAATGTTCCTTGAGACAGGTACAACCTCGGCTGTCTAGCCAGCGGGCGGTTGTGCCTTTTTGCTGTGCGCCCAGTGATTTCAGAACCAAGCTGTGCTTTTCAGGCCGATTTTGTATGAAACGGCTTTAGGGGGCATGTCTACAAAACTATTAGGAGGAATTATTATGTTACTTGAAGCTGTATATCACCGTCCACGCCTCAACTGGTCTTATGCGTATGATGTGAACACCATTCATCTTCGTCTGCGTGCCAAAAAAGGCGATTTAACCGAAGTATTCGCCTGGGCCGGAGACAAATATGCCTGGGACACCACCAAGGAACTGATTCCCATGACGCTTTTCACCTCGGACGCGATGTTCGATTATTGGGAATGCTCGTCCGTTCCTATGCACCGCCGGCTGAAATACGGCTTCCTGCTGCAGAAGGAGCATGAACGGATCTGGATGACCGAAAGTGACTTTCAGACCACCCGTCCCGAGAATCCTAACCGGTTATTTGAATTCCCTTACTTGAACCGCGTTGATGTATTCACGCCCCCTGCCTGGGTGAAAGATACGGTCTTTTATCAAATATTTCCGGAGCGTTTTGCGAATGGCGATCCCTCTCTGAGTCCGGAAGGCGTGTTGCCCTGGGGCGGAGCCCCACAGCGCGACAACTTCTTCGGGGGTGACCTGCAAGGAGTGATCGACCATCTTGATTACCTCAGTGAGCTTGGCATTTCCGGCATCTACTTCACCCCTGTCTTTACCGCTACAACCAACCACAAATATGACACGGAAGACTACATGAAGATTGATCCGCATTTCGGTGATGCGGCCACGCTCAAGCGATTGGTCGATGCCTGCCATGAACGGGGAATCCGTGTGCTGCTGGATGCTGTCTTCAACCATTCAGGCAGAACCTTTGCCCCGTTTGTTGATGTATTGGAAAAAGGCGAGGACTCGGCATACAAGGATTGGTTCCACATCCGCCAATTCCCGCTGGAGGTGGTAAACGGTATTCCGACTTATGACACCTTTGCCTTTGAGCCGCTGATGCCCAAGCTGAACACCGAAAATCCCGAGGTCAAAGAATACTTGTTACGTGTCGCAGAATATTGGATCAAAGAAATCGGCATTGATGGTTGGCGGCTGGATGTGGCCAACGAGGTGGATCATGAATTCTGGCGCGAATTCCGGAAGGTTGTCAAACGCGCGAATCCGGAAGCCTATATTCTGGGTGAAATCTGGCATGAATCTGCTCCGTGGCTGGAAGGCGACAAATTCGATGCCGTGATGAACTATCCTTTCACCGACGCGGTCACCGATTTCTTTGTGAACGCTTCACTGGATGCCGAAGGGTTCGCGAATGCCATCGGCAAGCAGCTGTCCCGTTATCCGCTGCAAGCCAGCGAGGTGGCCTTCAATCTGCTGGACAGCCATGATACCCCGCGCCTTCTGACTCTGGCCGGCGGGGACAAAAACAAGCTGAAGCTGGCCGCATTGTTCCAGTTCACGTTCATGGGCACTCCTTGTATTTACTACGGGGACGAGATCGGTATGGATGGCGAAGGGGACCCTGACTGCCGTAAATGCATGGAGTGGGATACCGAGAAGCAGGACCGTGAGCTGTTCAGCTACTTCCGCAGGCTGATCGATATCCGCAGCAGCCACCCTGCCCTGCGGACCGGTTCAATCCACTTCCTGGAGGCAGCGCGGCAAGGAAGCAAACTCGCCTACGAACGCCGACTGGGCGATGATGTGCTCATCATCCTGCTCAACAACGAAGAGACTGCCCAGACCTTCCGCATCGATGTCGATGAACGGAACTGGGAGAACGTCTTTACCGGCGACACGCTGCGTGCTGAGCGCAGCAAACTTACAGTCAAGCTGCCCGCTTACGGCTACGCCGTGATCAAGGCAGTATTGTAGCAGCTCGTATGAACAGGGCATCCCCACAGCCAGGCTGGCTGTGGGGATGCCCTGTTTCGCGTGGCGCCGCTGCGGGGGGCGGCACGGGGTGCGGGGCGGGCGCACGCGGGAGCGGCGCGGGCGGGCGGGGGGCGCGGCGTAGAGCGCAAGGGCGTGGCGGGGCGCTGGCACGGCACGCAAAGGCGTGGCGGGGGCGCGATGGGGGGCGCACGCGGGAGTGGGGCGCTGGCACGGCGCGCAAGGGCGTGGTGGGGGCACGCGGAGCGGGGCGCTTGCACGGCACGCAAGGGCGTGGCGGGGGCACGCGGGAGCGGGGCCTCGAGACCGCCAGGCAGAGTCGCATCCACATGAGGACGTAATGCGAACGCTCAGTAGAGTTCTGATGTATTTTGTACATCAAAATCCTGCTAAATTCTCCACTTTTGAGGTTCTGATGTATTTCGTGCAGCAGAATCAGCAAAAAACACTCCAACAGAGCTGGTTCTCCAAAATCCGATGTACGAAATACATCAGATTCCATTTACAGCGGTATTTCAGATGATTCTGATGCACTTTTTACATCAGAATCGCTGTTTTAGTACCAGTAACAATAATTGCACCAACACCATCCAACACACTTCATTCTCACTTTGAGCACATCACAGTTACGCACAGGCATTACATTTTCTAACAAACTCACACAAAAGCCACTCTCCAATCATGAAGAGTGGCTTTGCCTTTCTAGCAAATCTCCAGTTAGTTAACTAATTGGTCTGTTACAGCTTGCGGTGGTTAGCCACAACGTATCCATTCTCTTCATTCTCGCTTGGAGCACACCACAGTTACACCGAGCATTTCAGCTATTAACTAACCACGCACCCAAGAGCCACTCTCCAATCATGAAGAGTGGCTTTGCCATTCTAACCAATCTCCAGTTAGTTAACTAATTGGTCTGTTACAACTTGCGGTGGTTAGCCAAAGCGTACCCATTCTCTTCATTCTCACTTTGAGCACACCACAGTTACACCGAGCATTTTAGCTATTAACTAACCACGCACCCAAGAGCCACTCTCCAATCATGAAGAGTGGCTTTGCCTTTCTAACAAATCTCCAGTTAGTTAACTAATTGGTCTGTTACAACTTGCGGTGATTAGCCACAACGTATCCATTCTCTTCATTCTCGCTTGGAGCACACCACAGTTACACCGAGCATTTCAGCTATTAACTAACCACGCACCCAAGAGCCACTCTCCGAACATGGAGAGCGTCTTTTGCCTTTCCTAGCAAATCTCTAGTTAGTTAACTAATTGGTCTGTTACAGCTTGCGGTGGTTAGCCACAACGTATCCATTCTCTTCATTCTCACTTTGAGCACATCACAGTTACGCACAGGCATTACAGCTCCCTAACAAACTCACACAAAAGACACTCTCCAAGCATGAAGAGTGTCTTTTCCTTTCCTAGCAAACTCTAGTTAGTCAACTAATAGACCTGTTACATCTTTCGGGGATTAGCCACAGTGTAAGTCACACTGTTCTCCTTGGTGTTCAGAGCCGAGTTACTTACAAACCCAGCAACCGATAGACTACCTGTGCGCTTTCGGCGCGGGTCATCCCTTCTTGCGGTGCGAAGAGGGTATCCGCCCTGCCTTGCACCAAGCCCAGCTTGGCGGCAAGATTCACATCAGCTGCCGCCCATGTGCTGATGTCGGAAGCATCCGCGAATGCCGCAACATGCTCGGCAGCCGGTTCAAGCTCCTGCCCTTGCTTCACTTCCAGGGCGCGGATAACCATGGCTGCCATCTCCTCCCGGCTGATCCGCTCACCCGGTGCGAATCGCTCTGCGGTGCGGCCCTTTACAATGCCCAGCTTGACGGCTGAAGTCACGTATGCCGAATACCAGGCCTCTTCCTTCACATCGCTGAACATTGCCTTGCCTTCCGCCTTCACTCCAAGCGACCGAATCAGCATTGCCGCAAATTCAGCGCGGCTCACCAACTGCTGCGGTCTGAAATGGCTGTCCGTAACTCCGGTGACAACCTGCTTCGCACTAAGCGATTGAATCGCCGCTTCCGCCCAATGAGCGGCTGACACATCAACAAAGGTTTTGTTAATTTCCAGTACGCCATATTTACTGAAATGTTTGACTTTTGCAGACATCATTCCGCCTTCGGGCAGAGCGCCCATATATTCAATGGAGCTGTTGTCCCCGAGATAGAATACACCCATCCGGTCATTAGTAATCTGCGCATTAAGCTTAAACTTCAGTGTAACCGGCTGCTCCAACACGGTTACCGGCAACTGTGTTCCGTCTTTTTTCATAATAATCAGATGCAACTCATAGATCGCGGAAACGGCGCTTACCTCCCTGTTGCTGCCGTTCAGCCGGCGAATCCAGGTACTGCCTGCATCCTCTTGCAGCGGGCTTGCCGAGAACAAGATACTAGCCTCTTCCACCGCCTCTCCGGGTACCTTACTTTGCAGGGCACGCAGCATTTCATTCGGGAAGGTCACAGAGACTTCGCCCATTTGAAGCACCAGATCATTCACTCCAAGCCATGCAGCAGCATCGATCGGCAGCTGCACAGTGCCCGGCTTAGCCACAATCTCCACTTGACCCTCTTTTCCCTTGCTCAAACGGTCACCGGTAATGACTTGTGTACCGTTAACAGGAGCCGGTGTAACAACAGGTGCTGAAGTCGGCACCGAGCCCGGAACGGACGTGGACTCAGGTGTGGATACCGGTGCAGGTGTTGGCGTCCCTTCGTCCGTTGGAGCAGGTGTAGGTGTCGGCTTAATCTCAGGTGTCGGCGTTACTTCCGGCTCCGGGTCATCTCCCGGCACCGCAGCCAGAATCACAGTTCCCCCGTCATCTCTGCCAGGCAGCAGGATTGTCACCAGTTGATCACCAGATACCGTATACGTCTTGCCGCTGTATTCGTCCACCACTTCCTTACCCGCTGCAAAAGGAACCGGAAGCTCCACCGTCACCGCATCCTGTCGTGTATGGATTGCTGTCACAACATGGGTACTGCCGTATTGCTTGTCAAACGCCAGATAGCCCAGTTCATCCGAACCCGCCAGCTTCATCCGCTTGCCAGCAGCGTACACTTTGGAATATTTGGCCCGGATATTCAGCAGCTTCGCATAATGATCATGCAGTGCCTGCTCTGCCGTCAGCTGATCCCATGGCATGTCGCCGCGGTTCTCGCTGAACTCTCCATTCGCCATGTTGCCGGCATTTTTACCGGAGCGTCCCAGCTCTTCGCCATAATAAACGACCGGCTGCCCCTTGGCGGTTATTTGCAGCGCCGCCGCAATCTTCAGCTTGCCTTTGTCACCGTCCACATAAGAGGACAGGAAGCCGTCTTCATCATGGCTGCTCAGGAACTGGGCCATCATCCGGGTATTGTCGATTTTGGCTTCGCGGTCCTGCAAATACGCGTCCACTTCATTGATTTTGCCATCTGTAAAATTCTTGGCCGCACCCTTGAAGCCGAAATCCAGCAGACCGTCCATCTGGCCGGTCCCGAGTTGCCCGCCGTTACTATCAATCGTGCCGCCAAAATATTCGCCGACCATTTTGAATTCCGGTGCAGCTGCGGTCAGCGCATTTTTGAAGGCTTTCCAGGTTGTATCCTCCACATGTTTGACCGTATCCACACGGAAATAGTCAATGGTGTCGCCACGCTCCGTCCGCGTGTTGTCCAGCCAACCGGTCTGCCAGGCAATGATCTGCTCACGTACCGCAGGGTCTTCAGTCCGGAAGTCCGGCAGTCCCGCCAATTCGCCCTGAATCGGGTCCGTGTCTGCGGAGACCCCGTCCGTGCGGAGCATCCCGGCAAAACGCTCTTTATCCTCAGCCGGAACACCCGGATTAGTATCCTCCGGCTTCAGGCCATAACCCGTATGATTAAGCACCACATCTACCATGATTTTGATGCCCTTGTCGTGGGCTTTCTCAATCAGCTCCTTGAATGTGTCCATATCACCCAGATGTTCATCCAGCTTGGTGAAATCCTTGGCCCAATAGCCGTGATACGCATATTGCTGGCCGCCGAACCCAACGCCTTGATTAAAATCAATGTTGTCCACAACCGGCGTAATCCAGAGCGTATTGATGCCAAGCTTCTGCAAATAGTCCAGATTATCAATCATGCCGCGGAAATCCCCGCCGTGATAGGCCTCCAAATGAGCCTTATCAACATTCTCATTATTCGTCAGGTCGCCATCCTTGAACCGGTCCGTCAGCGCAAAATAAATCCGGGCCTCCTCCCAGTCAAAATCCAGCTTTTCCCCCGTATAGGTTCTGGTCTTCACCTCAAGCTCAGCCGTCTGTGTATGCAGATTCCCATATTGATCCACCAGGGTAACCGGAATCTTCTTGAGGCCTGCCGGAACGTTATCTTTGACCGCAACCGTCTGCTTCATCAGCACCGTATCCAGCTTCACCCGGGCAGTTCCCCCGAGGGCAGTCAAGTCCATATAGGCATCACTGTAAGAGATTTCTTCCGGCGATTCGGCCTGGACGGTCAGCACGGCATTTTGATTCGGCGTGACCGCCTGCGGGCTGACTGCCGCAGTTATCGTCACTTCCGGCACATGATAGACCACCGAGGACTCACCGTTTATTGTGTTTTTCGGGTCGGTGATTTCTTCGGTCAACCCATTTTTCGTCACCAGGAATGTGTACTTATAAGTGCCCTCTTCAAGATCGCCCAGCGTGTAGCTGAACCATTCCTTGGCGGGATCGTAGACCATCGGGTACGAGGTTCCGTTCACTTTCACCTTAACGTCCGTAATGCCAGCCATATTGTCACTACGGAACAAGGCGTCATCGCGGTAAATAAAGGTGATGGTCCCGTCTTTCAGTACAGGCCCGCTGACTCCCGGCTTGATATCAAGCTCCTTCACCAGGCTGGTCACATGGACTTTGGTAAAAGCTTCGCCCGGCATCAGCGGAATGACCCGGTCATCCGGATAATCCTGCTTGCCGGTGTTCCAATCCGTGCCTTTGCGCAGCACGAAGCCTACACTGGTTGCACCAGGCGCCACTTCAATCAGCACGCTGGCGGTGCCATTGTTGAACGTTGTAAAGTCGATTTGATCGTTTTTCACTCCGGTATTCCAGACCCAGATATTCCAGTCCTTATAATCCTGGTCCTCCCGGCTGTACGTGAACAGCACATACCGTTTGTTATCCACCGGCTCCTTCGTTACAGTAACGGTCACGCTCGCAGATAATCCGCCGTAAGTAACCGTAATCGTGGCTGTTCCTGCGCTAATCGCTGTAACCATTCCTTTACCGTTCACCGAAGCCACTTCCGGCTTATCAGACACATAGCTGGCCTGGCCCGTTACCGTCCGTCTGCTGCCGTCTTCGTATTTCGCGGCCACTGCCGTCTGATGTGCACCATCCACTTGCAGCGAATAGGCGGAACTATCCGTCTCCAGTGAAGCAAGTACGGCTGCGGCAACATCCTTGCGGATAATTACCGCAGTTAGCGGCTCCAAGGTAATCGACCCCGCCGTCAGCACAAAACCGCTCTGATCCCCGGCCGGTATCGCGGTCACTCCCGCCTCGTCGTTGTCCACCACGACCTGCCCGCCGGTCAGATCCTCACTCAGGGTCAGCGTTCTGGAGGTGTTGTCGCCATTCATAAAGACATAATATAGGCCCGTTCCATCTGTAGCTTTGTTCGTGTAGCCAATCACCAGATCGGTGGCCTTCATCTCCGGGGTTTCCAGCAGCTTCACATTGGAATTGACAAGGTTCAGGTCTCCCAGCCGGAAGGCATCCGTCGATTTCCGTAGTGCAATCAGCCCTGCCGTATATTCCCTTGTAGTGTTCTGAACCGGAAAGCTCACTTCATCCGTGGCTTTGGTCCAATCGAACATATTAACCGCGTCCGAAGAATCATAGGAGTCATGGATAAAATAACCAAAGGACAACCCGCTGGCATCCTTCATCTCCGTATACTTATCTTCAGGCACACCGGCAGCTTTCCACTGCTTCGTGCGTCCGTACTCTTGACCCGCCTGCATAAAAGCCGTTCCCTGCGATGTGAGCATCAGCAGATTGCCAAGCCGGATACGCTTCTGGATCTCCAGCTCATTCTCCGGGACCGCCGGATCTTTTTTGATCGACTGCGCGATCACATCATGCAGCGTGAGGTTATCATGCGCCTCGATATAAGGCACGATATCGCCCGGATCATCCGCCGGGATATTCGACGGCTGTCCCTTGATATTGTTCAGAATCGTAGCGATGGAGCGCGCGCCGCCGGTAATGAATCTCGGCTCGCCTTCCGAGCCATAACCGGATTTCAGTTCATTGCGGAACTCATCCGAGAATACGCCCACACTGTCCGTGCGGCTCATCCAGTCCTGATCGGCCCCTTGCCCCGCAAGCGCCGGATCGGAAGCCGCACCGCCGAAGGTTCTCCAGCCTTCCCCGATAAACAGCGCCTGCGGATTAATCTCTGCCGCCGCATCATAAGCAGCCTGCACCGCATCGGCGGTAGCATCGCCCATCATGTCCCAGCGCATGCCGTCGATTTTGTACTCTTCAAACCAGTACTTCACGGAGTCGACCATCAGCTTCTTAGCCATCTTGTGATTGGTCGCCAGGTTGTTGCCGAACCCGCCGATAAAATTTCCATTCGCATCCTGGAAGGCATAGTAATTCGGCACGATGTCGTTCAGCAGCTCTTTTTGGGCCATATGCGTATAGACGACATCGAGAATAACCCCCATCCCCGCTTCATGCACCGCATCAATGAGCTCTTTCAGCTCCTTGATCCGTGCCTCGGGATCGGCGGCATCCCGGGAATATGCACCGTCAGGGGAGAAATAGTTATGAGGGTCATAACCCCAGTTATACTCATTGCCTTTGGCCGAATATCCGCTCCCGCGGTCCCCCATCTTCGTCTCATCCCCGTAATACCAAGACATCACGGGCAGAAGCTGAATATGGGTTACGCCCATGGATTTAATATAATCAAGCTTCTTCTCAAAAGCGGCATAAGAACCCCAACGCTCGCCATCCAGATTGCTCTCGATGGACACATCCGAAGTAAAGTCACGGATATGGACTTCATAGATCACGGCGTCCTCGCGTTTCTCGTAACCGTCGATATCGGCCGCCTGATAATCCGCCGGGTTCGTCACGCCCAGATCCACGATCGCCGCTTTACCGACCGTATCTCCGCCCGTGCCGGGTTGTCCTGCCGTATTCACGGTGAATGCTGCCATCGACTTGGCGTAGGGATCAAGCACGGCTTTGGCAATACCGTCGTTGGTGACGACGTATTGGTAAAAGTAGCCCCGAACATCCTCCGCCCCTCCACTGTCAAGGTCTCCCGGGGACAACTTCACCGACCACACGCCTTGCTCGCCCAGCGTCAGCTCAACACTGCCGACCAGCCGGTTGGCGTCGTCCTTGTCATAGACATTCGCTGTTACACTGCTCGCTTTGGGTGCCCATAACTTCAGCGTAGCGGTGTGGTCAGCCGGATGATAGGTTGCGCCGAGATCATCCCCGGTGTAATTGTACATTTCATCGAGCATTCTCCAGCCTGTTGCGGCAGACAACGTCTTGCCCGCATACGAAATACTCAGCGGAAGCTGATCCAGCCCGAATTCGGCGGTATCCACCTCGATAGAAGTAGCACTCTTCACTGCTACCGATGCGACCTCGATAGGGCTGCCATCTTTGGCTTTGATCGTAATGGCTGCCTTCAATTCCTCGGCAGTCAGGCCGTCCGTCAAGGTGAATCCAAGCAGAATTTTATGAATGGATAATACTTCGGCCGACACGAATCCAACCGGCATTTCGCCAAAAGGTGAGACGTAGACATGGTCCTCCCCTTCCCGCACCCAGATCTGGTTGTAGCGGTCCAGCAGGCTGAACGTTTTATCGCCGCCGTCTTTATCGCCGTTCGACGGTTTCATGACGATGAAGCCAATTTTCTTCGCACCCTCTGCCAGAGGCACATCGACATAAGAACCGAAACGGTCCTTCTGCCCGGCAGGAAAAGCTGTCGCTCCGGATGGCCAGTTCTCCGAAGGCGCTGCCACGTGATCCCACAGCCACAACCCGTATTCGCCCTGATTCCCGTCTGCCCGCTGATAATGAATCCGTACCGTATTGGCCGGAAGCGTTATGGGCTCGTAAGGCGTAACTTCGTTTGACCCTTGCTTGATCCAGATTTCATTGGTCTGCGGTGTACCTATGGAGAATAGTTTGTCACCTTCGTCTTTGGCCTGGGTGCTGCGGTGGACGACAAGAAAAGAAATCTTCAACGCCCCCTCCTTCAGAGGCACATCAACATAAGCCCCATAGGCATCGGTTTGCCCATCCGGGAACGGAGTCGCTCCTGCCGGCCAGTTCCCTGAAGGTGCTGCCACATCATCCCACAGCCACAAGCCTTGACCTTCATAATCGCCGGCGGGCCGGTTGTAATGGATCCGTATGTGCCCTGCCGGTACAGGCTGTACCATTGAAGGTTCGCTTGGGGGTGTAAAAAAAGCGGACACTTGGTGGTCCAGCGTACTGTACTTGAAGGTCACCGGAAGATCTGCGGGCAGGTTCAGGTGCTGATCCGTCTCCGGATAAATAGCATCTGCTTCGGGTGTCTCGCCTGGAACCCAAATGCTGTACGTGTAATCCCCGGCAGGAAGTGCCGCAGCTACATCGTAGACGCCGTCAAAATCAGCATCGGTCAAGACGGTCTTAGCATCTGCCGGCGAGGAATCTCCGGCATCTCCCAGCTCCGTCTGGAGGGTACCCGTCAGTCGCGGAAGCTTGCCTTCCGCGAGCGGTGTGTAATACGTGGAGTCGGCAATTTTGCGCGTAAACTCGTTGTAATAGAACGTAACTTGTTTTTCAGCATCGAGTGTAATTTGGATGTTGCCGTCTTTCTCCTTTCCCTGCGGGTTCGTGTAGTTTGCGTAGCCATAGCTCTCATCCCATGTCCCGTTAAGGGCGACTTTGTATTCATACACTCCGGCCGGCAGGGTGCCTGTAAATGCGTAATAGCCGCCACCCAGATCTGACATCTGCGTCGCCGCCGCATCCGGGTTCCAGTTGTCCGCCGGGTTCCCGGCGCCTGCAGATATAGCGGCCTGTAAATCGCCTGCCAGCACAACCTTGCTCACCGCTGCCTCCGCGTTAGCCGGATAGACCGTAAAACTGGAACAGATCAAAGCAATAATCATACAGATGCTGAATAACCTTTTCGACCGGGAATGACCCCTTAACGCAACATTCATCCTGTAAATCCCCCCATGTGTTCAATATTTGAATGGTTATGGTGTACTGCTGTTGCTGCGCGGAATCCCGTCACTCCTGCTGTCAAAGAGTGGCCGAAAATAGCGCAAACGTTTGCAAAAAAATGCAGAAAAAACGCAGTTAAAAACGCTCCACTCACCTCCCCAAGCTCTTCAAACGATATTTGCACAGACTCATCCTTGAAAGCGTTTGCCACATT
Source organism: Paenibacillus albidus (assembly GCF_014644435.1). Taxonomy (GTDB): domain Bacteria; phylum Bacillota; class Bacilli; order Paenibacillales; family Paenibacillaceae; genus Paenibacillus_AQ; species Paenibacillus_AQ albidus. The sequence goes on from NZ_BMKR01000006.1 coordinate 152,325, forward strand.
TTGATTATCATACTAATGCCGCCATGAAGAAATTGTCAACTGTAATTTAGTTGTCTCCATATCGCCTATATACGTGTTTTAGCCAATAAACAAAAGGTTATTCTCCTCACGTGGTGAATCACATCCCTCCCCTGCCATTATCCCTACCCGGAGACAACCGTTTGCACGATGAACGCTGCGGAATCATTCCCCCCAAGGACTGCAGGGGCTTTTTGAAGGAGTTTATCTATTTACAATTGCCAATACTTCGATTAATATTACTTTGTGAAGCAAACGGTTCCATAAGGAGGTTTCTTGTGACAGTTACCATCAAGGATGTGGCAAAGAAAGCGGGAGTCTCTCCCTCCACAGTATCCCGGGTGTTGTCTGGACATCCCAGAATTAGCCTGGAAACCTCCCGCAAAGTTAAAGTTATTATGGAGGAAATGGGCTATACGCCCAATATGATGGCTAAGAGTCTGGTGTCCAAGACAACCAACAGCATATGCATCATTCTTCCAAAGCCGGCTGAAGAACTGTTCTCCAACTTGTTTTTTATGGAGCTCATCCGCGGGATTGTCACACAAGCCAGCCGCTCCGGCTATGATGTGCTGATCAGTTCCGGTGCAAATGAGAAAGAAGAACTCGAAGCCGTCTCCCGTCTGCTCAAGGGCCGCCGCGTGGATGGTGCCATTCTGCTCTATTCCCGGAAAGACGACGCGGTGATTGAATTTCTGGAGAACAACAGTTATCCCTTTGTCCTGGTAGGGCGAAGCGACCGGTATGAGAATATTTTATCCGTCGACAATGACAATGTCATGGCTGCTTTTGACGCTACGAACCACCTGATCTCCATGGGGCATGAACGCATCGGATTTGTCAGTGGTCCGCCGGAGCTTATTGTATCGCGCGACCGTCTGGAGGGATACCGTAAGGCCATGCAGAGCAGCGGTCTGCAGACGCAGCCGGAATGGATTGTCGAAGGTGAATTTTTGCAGGAGAGCGGATACCGGGCGATGTCTTTCTTCATGAATCTCCCGAACCGGCCAACTGCACTGGTCGCCGTCGACGATATGGTATCTTTCGGTGTACTGCGCGGACTGAACGAGCTGAAATACAAGGTCCCTGAGGACCTGGCAATCGTCAGCTTTAACAACATCCCGCTTTCCGAATTATCCAGTCCGCCGATCAGCAGCATTGATATCGGAATTTACCACCTGGGCTATACGGCCTCCCAAGTACTGATCCAAAGTATCCAAAAGCCGGATAACAACACAGGCTATACAAACAGATTTGTGATTCCCCACCGGCTGATCATCCGGGAGTCCTCAATGAGGGGACCCGGCAAGGAGTAATTCAGCTTATGAATAGATGAAGCTCAATGCAGGCTTCATTTATTTTTTGGAACTTTGTACAAACGTTTGCGCTATAATGAATAACACTGATCAGGAGGCACAATTATGAGAGAAATCAAAGCCTGCTTATTCGATCTCGACGGTGTGCTGGTAGACACCGCCAAGTATCACTACATCGCCTGGAAAGAACTTGCAGACAGTCTTGGCTTCACCTTTACGGAGCAGGATAACGAGCGGCTCAAAGGGGTCAGCCGGACAGCTTCGCTTAATATCCTGCTGGAGATTGGCGGTTTGTTGCTGGATGAAGAGGAAAAAACACGGCTGGCCGAGCAGAAGAACAACCGCTATGTCCAGTACATCGCCAAGATGGACAGCTCCGAAATTCTGCCGGGCGCACTGGAATTCCTGAGAGAATGCCGTGAACAAGGGCTGAAGATAGCGCTGGGCTCCGCCAGCAAAAATGCCATGACGATCTTGAACAACACCGGTCTTACGCCTTACTTCGATGCCATTATCGACGGTACTCATACCAGTGCTGCGAAGCCGGACCCCGAAGTTTTCCTGCTCGGTGCGCAGGCACTGGGTACGGCTCCCGGGCAATGTGTGGTCTTCGAAGATGCCGAAGCAGGGATCGAAGCGGCCATCCGTGCCGGCATGGCAAGTATCGGCATCGGTTCCCCGCAGACGCTCAGTGCTGCGAACCTCGTCGTCCCTTCCCTGGCCCAGATGAACGTGAGCCTTCTGCGCGAGTCTTTTGCCACGGTTTGATGAATTTTGTTGAACCGTAAGCATACGCAGGCGCTTCTTTAACCAGGTTGGATACATAATATGATCCAACAACGCTTTTCCCTGCATCGCCCTCTTCCAAAGAACTAATTTTGCCATCAAGTTACAGTTAGAGCGGAGCGGGCGAGAGGATTGTGGAGAAGCGGCAGCGGTCGCCTTTGTCCCCGGATGCTTACCGCCGGTATTCCAATTCAGGCATCCGGGGACAACAGCGATCGGAACAACCACTCGCCTGCGCAGCGGCACAATCGTAACCATACAGCGCAACCATTAGATCTTTTTATCTCATCCCCTATTTTAAAGGAGCCGGTCCCAATGAAACAGTATTTAACAATTGATGAATGGTCCATTATTGAAGAGTCCTTTAATCCGCAGACGCAGGAGATTTCCGAGAGCGTATTCAGCATCGGCAACGGCTACATGGGCGGCCGGGCGAATTTCGAGGAGCAGTACAGTGGCCACAGCCTGCAGGGCAGCTACATGGCCGGTGTCTATTACCCGGACAAAACGCGGGTCGGCTGGTGGAAAAACGGGTATCCCGAATATTTCGCCAAAGTACTGAACAGCACCAACTGGATTGGCATCAACGTCGAAATTGATGGCGTACCGCTTGATCTGGCCACATGCAGCGTTACAGCTTTCCGCAGAGTACTGGATATGAAGGAAGGCACCCTCTCACGTTCCTTCACGGCAGTTCTGGAAGACGGCAAGGAAGTCCGGGTCGAGAGCCTCCGTATCGTCAGCATGGTCCGCCAGGAGATCGGGGCCATCCGCTACTCCATCGTTCCCGTGAATTTCAGCGGTACGATAACGCTTACGCCTTATCTCGACGGCGACATCAAGAACAAAGACTCCAATTATGACGAGAAATTCTGGAACGAGGTAGAGAAAAATGCTGAGCCGGACAGCGGGTACCTTACGCTAAAAACCAAAAAGCTCGACTTCCATGTAACCACGGCGATGGCTTTTGACATTCTGGTGAATGGAGAGAAGCTGGCCATACCTGCAGAGGCCATCCAGCGTGAGAAGTATGTGGGGGCAACTGCGGATGTAACGGTGCAGGCAGGCGATCAGGTGGTTATTTATAAGTATGCCGCCAATGTCACTTCCCGCAATTATGGGCTGGGACAGCTGGTCGAGGCCGCCCATTCGGCGCTGCACAGTGCCCGCGAGGCTGGATTTGCCCTGCTGCTTAGTGAACAGGCCGAAGCCTGGAAGGCTAAATGGAAGGAAAGCGACATTAGTATTGAAGGCGATGTGTCTGCGCAGCAGGCGATCCGTTTTAATATTTTTCAGCTCAACCAGACTTATACCGGAGAAGACGACCGCCTGAACATCGGACCGAAGGGCTTCACAGGTGAAAAATACGGCGGAAGCACCTACTGGGATACGGAAGCGTATTGTGTGCCTTTCTACCTAAGCACTGCGGATGCCTCCATTGCCCGCAATCTGCTGATCTACCGTTATAAACACCTGGACAAAGCCAAGGAGAACGCCCGCAAGCTCGGGTTCACCAAAGGCGCATTATATCCGATGGTCACGATGAACGGGGAAGAATGCCACAATGAGTGGGAGATTACGTTCGAGGAAATCCACCGCAACGGGGCCATTGCCTATGCCATCTATAACTATGTAAACTACACCGGCGACAAAGCTTATCTGGGCCAATACGGTCTTGAGGTACTGGTAGAGATTTCCCGCTTCTGGGAGGAACGCGTGCATTATTCTGCTGACAAGGACAAATACGTGATGCTTGGCGTAACAGGGCCGAACGAATACGAGAACAATGTCAACAACAACTGGTACACCAACCGTATCGCTTCCTGGACTATGGAATACACGTTGGAAGCCCTGGCCTATCTGCAGGAAAATGAAACTTCACGTTACCATGAGCTGCTGGATAAGCTTGCGCTGCAGGTGAACGAAACGGAGAAATGGACAGAGATTATCGCAGGCATGTATTATCCCGAGGATGCCGAACGTGGAATCTTCCTGCAGCAGGATGGTTTCCTGGACAAAGAGCTGATTCAAGTCAAGGATCTCCCACCGGAGCATTTGCCGCTGAACCAGAAATGGTCATGGGACCGGATCTTGCGCTCCTGCTTTATTAAACAGGCTGACGTGCTGCAGGGATTGTACTTCCTGGGTGACCGGTATGACCTGGAGACGAAACAGCGGAACTTTGATTTCTATGAGCCGATCACCGTTCACGAATCGTCGCTCTCCCCCTGCATCCATGCGATTCTCGCCTGCGAGCTGGGCTATAAAGAAAAAGCCTATGAGATGTACCTGCGCACCTCAAGGCTTGATCTCGACAACTACAACAATGATACGGAAGACGGCTGCCATACTACGAGCATGGCCGGAACCTGGATGTCGATTGTGCACGGCTTCGGCGGCCTGCGTGTCCAGCAGGATAGGCTGATTCTGAACCCGTCCAACCCGGGCCACTGGACCTCTTATGCGTTCAAAATCATGTTCCGCGGCGCCCGCCTCAATATCAGTGTTACGGATAAGCAAGTAACCGTTGCCAACGAAACCGGGATTCCGGCGCAAATCACCATCTACGACAAAGAGTACACGGTAGACGGGAAAAGCAGCATAACGGCCGAAGGCATCACCGTCACCGCTTAATAGGATCTGCCGGGCCCCCGAGCTTTGTGTCTGCTGCGGGGGCCTCATTTTATTCTGCAAAGGAGCGAATGAGCATGAGTTTGAAACGAGCTTTTTGGAAGGAAGCCGTCGTCTACCAAATCTATCCGCGCAGCTTCCAGGACAGCAACGGAGATGGCATCGGGGACCTGCAGGGGATAATCTCCCGTCTCGATTATTTGGAGAAGCTGGGGATCGATGTGGTCTGGCTGTCGCCGGTATACAAATCCCCCAATGACGACAACGGTTATGATATCAGCGACTATGAAGATATTATGGACGAGTTCGGTACGCTTCAGGACTGGGAGGAGCTCCTGGCCGGTCTGCACGCCCGGGGAATCAAGCTGATGATGGATCTTGTAATTAACCATTCGTCGGACGAGCATGCCTGGTTTGTCGAATCCCGCTCCTCCAAAGATAACCCCTACCGCGATTATTATATTTGGCGCCCGGGCGGAGAAAACGGTGAACGGCCCAACAACTGGAGCTCCATCTTCAGCGGTCCGGCCTGGGAGCTGGACGAGGCTACCGGCGAGTATTATCTGCACTTATTTTCGCGCAAACAGCCGGATCTGAATTGGGAGAATCCGCGGCTGCGGGATGCGCTTTACAAGATGATGACCTTCTGGCTCGACAAAGGGGTTGACGGCCTGCGGATGGATGTCATTAATATGATCTCCAAGGTCGAAGGCCTGCCCTCCGTCCAGCATGAAGATCTGGCTCCAGGAGAGTTGGCCGGCGGCGGCGAATACTACATGAATGGACCGAGAGTCCATGAGTTTTTGCAGGAAATGAACGCTAAGGTATTGTCCAAATATAATATTATGACTGTCGGCGAGACCCCGGGTGTCACGGTGGAAGATGCCATCAAGTATACGGCGGAAGACCGGAACGAGCTGCAGATGGTCTTTCAGTTTGAGCACATGGATATCGATTCCGGACCCGCAGGCAAGTGGGATATTGCGCCCTGGAACCTCAAGCAGCTCCGCGCCATTCTTCACAAATGGCAGGCGGGCCTCGCGGAGCAGGGCTGGAACAGCCTGTATTTGAACAACCACGATCAGCCGCGGATGGTCTCCCGCTTCGGCAATGACGGCGAATACCGCGTCCAGTCCGCCACCATGCTGGGTACCCTTCTGCACACGCTCAAGGGTACCCCTTACATTTATCAAGGCGAAGAAATTGGCATGACCAATGTTAAATTCCCGGTCCTGGAGGATTATCAGGATATCGAGACCCTCAATATGTACCGTGACAAGGTTACCGGAGGCGGGGCCGATCATGAGACCATTCTGCAAGCCATTCATACCAAAGGACGCGACAATGCAAGAACGCCTATGCAGTGGGATGCTTCTGAGAATGCGGGGTTTACGGCGGGAACGCCTTGGCTGAAGCTTAACCCGAATTACCGCGAGATCAATGTGGAGCAGGCGCTGGCTGATCCGGATTCCGTATTCTATTACTATCAGCGGCTGATAAAGCTGCGCAAAAAGAACCCGGTCATGGTGTATGGCGAATACAACCTCCTGCTGCCTGACCATGAATACATCTACGCCTATACCCGTACGCTTGCAGAGGAGCGCTGGCTGGTGCTGCTGAATTTCAGCGATGTGCCGCAGCCGGTCGATCTTCCCGCAGAATTGCAGGAGATAAAGGAGCTTGTGATCGGCAACTATCCTGAGGAAGCTGGGGCACACGGTATTTTGCGGCCTTATGAAGCCGGTGTGTACCGCCTGAATACCTGACAACCTCTCTCCTTTTACGTTATACTATTGCCTGACAATGTTTTCCTTGCACCTGTCCTCAGAGCGCACGGATGAACAGGATCAGCAAGCTGCGGCATGATAGTATGGATGGATAAGGAGATGGAGAACTTGGAATGGCTGATGCGGATGAAAAATGCTATGGATTATATCGAGAGCAGGTTGGAAGAACCCCTGAATATGGATGAAATCGCCAAAGTAGCGTATTCTTCCCCCTTTCATTTTCAACGCATGTTCCTCTTGCTGACCGGTGTGGCGGTCGCCGAGTATATCCGCAAGCGAAGATTATCACTGGCTGCACAGGAGTTATGCTTGTCAAACGTCAAAGTGCTGGATCTGGCGCTAAAGTATGGATACGATTCGCCTGAATCCTTTTCCAAAGCGTTTCGCAAGCTGCATGGCGTGTCTCCTTCTGCAGCCCGTGATAAAGGCGTACCTCTCAAAGCCTTCCCGCGCCTCTCCTTCCACCTATCTTTGAAGGGAGATAAAGAAATGGAATACAGAATTGTGCAGAAGGACAGCTTCACCATTGTCGGCAAGTCGGTTCGTGTGACCACCAAAGACGGGGAGAATATACGCGAAATCCCTAAATTCTGGGATCGGGTGAATACCGACGGCACCGCCGACCAACTGATACAGATCGGCGGCGGCAAGGACATCCTCGGGGTATGTCTGGACATGGACCATGCGGGCGAGCAGTTCTCCTACTGGGTCGCTGTAGAAGCCCAGCCTGATGCCGATACCCAGGAGTATGAAACTGCGGTTATCCCTGCCGCCGACTGGGCGGTCTTTACCTCGGTTGGTCCCATGCCGGATGCCATTCAGGGCTTGTGGCAGCGGATCTTCCAGGAATGGTTCCCTGAAACGGATTATGAACATGCCGGCGGGCCGGAACTGGAGTTGTATTCACTTGGCGACACCCATGCCGATGACTATCGCAGCGAAGTGTGGATTCCAATTAAGAAGAAAGCTTAACGGCTCAAATCCATAATCAGCGATTGACTTGGTCCCGACAACCACTCGCCACCGGGACCGGTTGTGCAAGGAAGCGGACTCCGGGGATCTTATTTGAGGCAACGAAGGGTGTTGTCCTTTTATACGGACACAGGTGCTCTTATTCTATGATCTCTAGCCCAAAACGAGGGTCAATGGATCATATAGCGGCTCCTGAGTCCGTTTGACCAGAAAAATGAGCTGATTGCGCGAAATAACGTTTCTCCAGTCCGTTAAGTCTGTCAACCGCCTATTTTGAGGTAGAGCCAGCTTAACTTTCAAAAATTTTATATTTTCCTTATTGAAGAGACTATCCGGGCGGATAGTCTCTTTGTCTATTTTCTATTTTGAGAATAGGAGAAGACTTGGTATAATGAACAGACTATACGGATAGCTTATTGAATCACTTACATGCACTATTACTATTCTTAGAAGGGTGAAGGATAATTTCATGCCCAATGTAAAGATTTTTACAGACAGTACTTCCGACTTGCCTCAGGACTGGAAGGATTCCTATGATATTGGCATCGTACCGCTATATGTAGTTTTTGAGGATGGAACGTTTAAGGATGGGGTGGAGATTACACCGGAAGAGATCTACCGCCGGGTGGCCGCCAAAGGTGCGCTGCCCAAGACAGCTGCGCCTTCACCGGCTGACTTCATGGCCGCCTTCAACCCGGTCATTGAGAGCGGAGACGATATTGTCTATATCAGCTTGTCTTCCTCCCTGTCCTCTACCTATCAGAATGTGCTGCTGGCGGCCGAAGAATATCCTGCTGGCCGGATACATGTGGTAGATTCCGAAACACTTTGCGGAGGCATCGCCTTGCTGGTCATGAAAGCGGCGAAGGCCGCTGCCAAAGGACAGAGCGCTGCAGATATCGCCGCAATGGTGAAGTCGGCAAGAACCCGGGTGGAAACCGAGTTTGTCGTGGATACACTGGATTACTTATATATGGGGGGACGTTGTTCGGGCATGCAGAATTTCATCGGCAGCCTGCTCAAGATCCGCCCGGTGCTGCGGCTTATGGATGGCAAGATTGTGCCGGTCAGTAAAGTCCGCGGCAAAAAGGAAAAAGCCGTCGAGCAAATGCTGCATAATGCCTCCCAAAACCTGGCCCGCATGGATCAGGAGCTGCTGATCATCGCTCACTCCCTGGCAGAGGAAGACGCGGCATACCTGCAGGCAGCGCTAAGAGCTACCACGGGCATTCAGGAGATTGCCATTATCCATGCCGGCTGTGTCATCGGCAGCCACTGTGGCCCTCACACTGTTGGACTTATGTATATGACCCAGGACTAAACACCTTAAGAAACCTCCGGCCATTGCCCGTGCAATGAACCCGGAGGTTTCTTGTTTATGGACCAGCCTGCTCCTGACACTCTGTTCCTTCTTGAAAAGGGAGCAGGAAACGGAAGGTCGAGCCCTCCCCTTCTTCGCTTTCCACAAAAATCGTCCCGCCCATCAGCTCAACAAGCTGCTTGCAGATGGCCAATCCCAGCCCCGTTCCGCCATATTTGCGATTGATTGACGGATGCAGCTGCGAGAAGGACTGGAACAACAAATTCTGCTTGCTGCAAGCTATGCCAATCCCTGTATCCCGCACGGAGAATTCCAGCAGATTGCTCTGCGAATAGGGGAGCGAAATGTTCTTGACGGACAAGGTAATGCTGCCCCGCTCCGTAAATTTCAGAGCGTTGCCCACCAGATTGACGAGAATCTGACGCAGCCGGTTCGGGTCCGCCGTCAGCGATTCGGGCACGCTGGTATCCGCCCACCAACGCAGCGCCAGCTGTTTCTCTTGCGCTTTGGGCGTGAACAGATCAATCACTCCGCCCACCAGTTCCCGCAGATCGCAGGCCTCGGTCTGGAGCGACATTTTTCCTGCTTCGATCTTGCTGAAATCAAGGATATCATTCAGAATCTGCAGCAGGTTATGACTGCTGCTGTGCAGAATCTCGGCGTAGCTGCGCTGGTCCTCATTAAGCTCAGTCTCCAGCAGCAGATCCGCCATGCCGATCATACCGTTCATCGGGGTACGGATTTCATGACTCATCATCGCCAGGAAATCCGCCTTGGCAAGTGCTGCCCTCTCAGCCGATTCTTTGGCCCGGAGAACCTCCCGCTCATTGGTGATGTCACTGAAGAAGACCACTGCGCCTTCAATTCTGCCTTGATCCATAATAGGAGCTACCCGGTAGTTCACCAGAAAGCTTGTCCCGTCCTTGCGCCAAAAGATCTCCTCTTCCATGCTCCGGGGGACTCCGTCTGCCATCGTCCGGCTGATAGGGGATTCCATGGCCGCATAATGTGATCCATCCGCACGGGTATGCTGGAGATTCATCAGGCTGCGAATCCCGCTGAATTGCTCCGGGCAGGTGCCCAGCATGTCCATGGCCGCCGGATTCATAAAGATGGTCCGCCCGCCGGCATCCAGACCAAAGATCCCTTCCGATACGGAGTTCAGAATCAGGCTGTGGCGATTGTTAAGCTCCTTAAGATGCTCGAGACTGGTGACTTTGTCGGTAATATCCACCGCAATGCCAAAAATGCCTACAATCTCCCCATCGGCCTTAATAGGTACATATGTAACGATACTGCGCCGGATTCCGCCATTCTTATGAATAAAGTCCATCTCAAAACGCGGCGATTCCCCCTGCAGCGCCTGTAACAAATAATGCTTACGGAGGACAGCGCTCTCCTGGGACCAGGCTTCATCCGCAAGCTTGTTCATCTCTTCATAGGTATAACCGGTAATTTCCAGAGCAGACCGGTTTGCCCCAACATACCTGCCCTGCACATCCATTATGTAAATGGAATCAGGGTGATTCTCATACAATGACTTATATGCCCCATCTTCCGAAATCATTTGCTTTAGTACCACATTCTGATCCTTATCCACAGCCTACACCCTTTCGAGCCTGCCCTTCACCCTGCCTATCCTTAAAGATAGATTTATGTTCTATTATAACAAAATAACTCAGCTTCGTATCCGAAAAAAAGCAAGAAGCCCGCCCTCATCCTTCCGAGAACCGGCTTCTTGCTTTTGTTGTTAAACTGCCTGTTTAGGCAATATCTTCAGTTTCAATATTACGCAGAGAGAAGTAGGCTATAACTATTCCAAAGAAGCCCAGGAATACGGAGACTGCCGTGAAATTCCCCAGACGAAACGTATCATTGAAGCCGGAGGTAATCAGGCTAACTACCAGTATCGCGGAGACAATGGTAGTTGGAACGGACTTCTTGCGCATCCCGAAGAATAGCGGGATCAGGCTGATACCGGCCGCGTATAGCGCCCCTGCACCCAACTTGACCAGCTCTGTAGTCACCATGGACAAGGTCAAGGTTCCCGGAACAAGATGCCAAGTCTCATTAATGGCGATCAGTATAAGTCCCAGCACCACATCCGAAACAATAATTGCGGCCAGCGTGAACCCAAAGACGATAATCAATTTGGCTGCCATCAGTTTCTTCCGTTCAATCGGGTACATGAACAACAGGGAGATCGTATTGTTTTTGTATTCGTCAATGACGATCCTGCTCAGCAATACAGCTGCAAAGACAATAAAGGCTGCTTTGAGGAGAACGAATAAGATTTCAAACATTTCAGAATAGGAGGTGAAGGCCTCACCCTCCTTTGCCTCCACAAACAGGATCAGCACCATAAACGCCAGAAGAGCGAAGCTGGTAATCACTGCACCTTTAAGCATACCGCCCAGCTTATGTTTGCGAATCTCCAGAGATATCAGCTTAAGCAACGCCTTCACCCCCTATCAGGTTCAAGAAATGTTCTTCGAGCGTATGATTTTTTTTGCTGAGGCTTTCCAGCTCAATATCTTCCATCACCAGGGTCTTATTCAAGTCCCGCTGGGAAAGGCCCTCATCATAGATCCGGATCGTCCGCGGATCCACCAGCTTGAAGTTGGTTAATTTCAGCTTATGCTCAAGCACGTAAAGCGCCCTGTTGCTCTCGCTTGTCACCAGCTCGATATATTCCGTATTCTGGCCGCGGATGGAATCCATCGCGACTTCCTCTACCAGCAAGCCATCCCGGATTACGCCAATTGTATCTGCAATCTGCTCAATTTCGCCCAGAATGTGGCTGGAAATCAGCAGCGTCATTCCATATTCATGGCTAAGCATGCGGAAAATTTCGCGCAACTCCTTGATGCCTACCGGGTCCAGCCCGTTAATCGGCTCATCCAGGATCAACAGCTCAGGTTTGGTCATCACCGCCCGGGCGATGCCCAGACGTTGCTTCATCCCCAGCGAGAACTGTTTCACCGGCTTATTGTCAATCCCGGTCAGCTTCACCAGCTTAAGTGCATCATCGATAGCCTGCCTGTCATAATAACCCATATACTCGCCGTGCAGGGTCAGATTCTCTTTGGCGGTCAGTCTGTCATAGAATACCGGATATTCAATGATGCAACCCATCCGCTTCAGCATTTCATAAGAGCGGGGCGTCATGATCTCCCCGAAAAATTCAATCTCGCCGCTCGTCGGCTTAACCAGGTTGGTAATCATCCTCATTACCGTGGTTTTGCCCGCACCGTTCGGGCCCAGGAAACCGTAAATCTCCCCTTGTCTGATATTCATGTTGACATTGTTAACGGCTTCTTTGCCCTGATAAATCTTCGTCAAATTCCGTGTCTGGAGTATCGTGGTCATATCCGCTGTCCCCTTTGGTTGTTGTTGTCTTCCTTGTCTCTTATTGTACACAGCGGATTGTTCTTTTTTATTACCGGTTTCTTACGAAAATCTTAAGTTGCTCCCTCTCACGCAGCTCCCCTAAAAGCGCAGCCTGGGAAAAGCCACCGTAAATGCCGTGTATACATACGGTTTACTGGACAGTGAGATAGTTCCGTCCATCTGCTCCGCCAGCCTTTTGGTAATGGTCAGTCCCAGTCCACTGCCCTGATAAACCCGGTTCCGTGAATCCTCCAGCGTATACAGCCGCTCAAAAACCTTGTCCTGGTGGGCTTCGGCAATGCCTTTTCCCCGGTCCCAGACTTCGATATATAATTTATCTTCGTCACTGTACAGCTTCAGGCCAAGAATCCCTCCCGCTCCGCCATAGGCGATGGCATTGGAGAGCAGGTTGTTGAGAATCCGGTCCAGCGCCTCTTCATTCCCCATCAGGTACAGAGCTTCGTCCGGCAGGTCTATCTGCACCTCGCTCCCTTTGGCGTTAAGGAGATCATAGAACGAAAGAATGTTCCGGCGGCAGACTTCTCCCAGCTCTACCCGTGCAAGGGGGATATTGCTGTCCCCGGACTCCAGCTTCGCTAGGTCAAAAAAGGTATTCATCAGGCTGATGACTTCATTCGCCTTCTGATGAATGGTCCGCAGCATACGCTCGCGCTCCGCTGCCGGCATGTCTTCATCATGTAAAAGTGTCTCGATATATCCCAGTACTACTGTTAGGGGGGTCTTTAGATCATGGGACACATTCGCCAGCATATTGCGCATCGACTTGTCGAGTTTGGCCCGTTCGGCGGCCCCTTTGTGATTCGCATCAAGCAGACGGTTCAGGTCAGTCAGCAGGATTTGCAGCTCCCTGTTGCTGCTGAACAACAGCAGCCTTTCGTGAGTGCCCTCATCCAGGATGTTGTTCAGCTTCTCATGAACGTACTTCACCTGACGGTTGTGGTTGACAATAAGTCTACGCTGCCACAAGATGACCAGCAGGAGCAGCACAATGAGCATGACAGCAAGCGTAATCATCACTGCACCTCTTCCAGCTTGTAACCGATACCCCATAGGGTTTTGATATATTCGGGGTGGGAGGGATCATCTTCAATTTTTTCCCGCAGTCTTCTCATATGTACGTTAATTACGTTCTCGTCGCCATAATAGTCATCCGCCCACACACTGGCATAAATTTGCGCTTTGGTGAATACGCGGCCCGGATGGGTGACAAACAGCTTCAGAATATGAAATTCCTTGGCCGTCAGCTTCACTTCCTCTCCGTTCTTCAACGCCGAGAAATTATCAAGATCGACAGTCAATCCGCGCAAGGTAATCCTCTGACTCGCCGGAAGAGACATCTCCTCTCTTGGGGTGCCTGCCGCGGCATAACCCGCCCTGCGGATCGCCGCCTTCACCCGAGCCGCCAGCTCGATCATCGAGAACGGCTTGGTAATATAGTCATCCGCTCCGAAGCCCAGACCCAGCGCCTTGTCCACATCGCTGTCCTTGGCGGACATAATCAGCACCGGAACCAGACTCCTGGCCCGGATGGTCTGCAGAATATCCGTCCCGCTCCGTTTGGGCAGCATCAGATCCAGCAGCACCAGATCAAACGACTTCAGCCGAAAGACGCTTTCGGCCGCTTCCCCGTCAAATGCCGTCTCGACCTCATAGCCCTCTTTAACCAAATAAGACCTCACCATCTCGCTGATGGCCTCGTCATCCTCGATCAGCAATATACGTTCCTGCATGATGCCAGCCTCCTGTTTTGCTTAAACTCTATGTCTCATAGATGAAGTATAACAATAATCGTTTAACCTGTGTATCCGTCCCAAGCCAAAGTTCAGTCTTCAAACCATAAACAATCAGTGTATAATAAGTCAAAATAATAGTCTGCCTGCAGCTGCAAAAAGCCAATCTGCACTTCACACCTTGACCGGCCGAAGGGAGGATGCTATGAACAAATCCAATAAGCACCGCAAACCCTGGAGTCTCCGCTCCAAAACACTTCTGATCTTTCTGCTGCTGATATTCATCCCTCTTAGCCTGCAAGGCATAGCGACCTATGTTGATTTTTCCCGTTCCACAGAGCAGCGAACAGCTGATTATTCAGCACAATTGGTCGAACAAATGAATGCCAACCTTGACCGGACACTGATGGAGATGCAGCGGCTCACCCTTATGCCCCTGTACGACTCCAATGTTCTGAACATTCTGCGTAAATATAGCGGGAGCGAATCCTCCAAAAAGCAGCCTTCAGTGGATGAGCGCTCCAATCTGCAGCTTTATATCGCCAGCATGACCTTTGACCGTCCGGAAATTGACAGCATTCAGATATTCGCAGGGAATGGTTATACCTTTTCCAGTAAAGCGCCCAGCGCCATTAGTGCTTTTTCTGATGTAGAGGAACAGTCTTGGTACTCCAGGGTAAAGGAAGCCGACGGTGCCTGGGTGCTGATCCCCCCTCATCATCCTTCCTATTATCTGGAAGACGCCCGGGTCTATTTCTCCGTGTCACGGCTGATTCGCGAACCCAATACCAATCGAACTCTGGGTGTTGTCAAAATCGATCTGAAACAAACGTTGTTCGGACAGATTATAAACAATGCAAAATTTGAGGATCAAGGCAGTCTGGTCGTACAAAATAGCGGGCACGAACTCTTTTATGAGAAGTCTACAGCGAATAGCAGCAGTGAGGAGACACGCCAGCTTCTTGACGCTGCCGGTTCCCTCAGAGCGGATGCCGAAACCGCCGTGCACCGCCTGCGCATTAACGGAAAAGAGTATCTGATCATATCCGATTATTCGGCCTATTCGGATATCAGTATAATCAGCTACATTCCCGTTGTCTCCTTGCTGAAAGAAATCAGGGAACTGCGTAATTTCACGGTAGGGATCGGGTTGATCTCTCTGGCACTGGGAAGCGGGCTGGCGGCTTACTTTTCTTACCGTCTAACCCGCCCACTCGGCTTGCTGATGAAAAAGATGCGGCTGGTCGAGCTGGGGAATTTCAAACAGAGCGTGCCCGTTGTCTCCGGTGACGAGCTTGGCAGGCTTAGCAGCGGCTTCAACCGTATGGTGGAAGAAATTGACAGGCTCGTCCATGAGGTCTACATGCTCGGCCTGAAGGAAAAGGAAGCAGAGCTGGCCGCATTGCAAAGCCAGATCAACCCCCACTTCATCTACAATACGCTGGAATCTATCAGCATGCTCGCCAGGCAGAGAAATAATGATGATGTGTCGGACATGGTCACTTCCTTGGGGCGCCTGATCCGCAATGCAGTGCAGCAGGACGGTACTTTGATCCCGCTTGGCCAGGAACTGCAAGCGGCCGAATCTTATGTGCGGATTCAAGAAATGCGTCTTGGCCCGCGGCTCAGGACAGTATTCGATATTGAAGAAGGGCTGGAATTGAACCCGGTGCCCAAGCTGGTGCTTCAGCCGCTGATTGAAAATGCGATTGTCCACGGGATAAACGACAGCGAACAAGGGGGCACGATCTGGATTTCTGCTGTCCGTTTCTATGACCATATGCTGTTGACCGTCAGAGACGACGGACGGGGCATGTCCGAGATGGACCTGGATTCATTGCGGCACTCCCTTAACGGGACTGTGACACGGATATCTATTGGAGGCACGGAGTATCAGGGGCACGGAGTTGCGCTGAGAAACATACAGCAGCGCCTCACACTCATTTTCGGCTCCGAATACGATCTTCACGTGGACGGAAGCCCCGGACAGGGAATGTCATTCACACTCACCATTCCATTAAAAGACAAGGAGGTCCTTTATGATACGTATTATGATAGTTGAGGATGAAGAGGTGATCCGCAAAGGCATACTCGATTTGATCAGTAGAGGCGCTCCCGACTTCAGGGTCGTCAAGGAAGCACATCACGGGCGGGAGGCGCTTGAATACCTGAATCACAATGTAGTTGACGCCATTATTACGGATATCAGGATGCGGGAAATGGACGGACTGCAGATGGTCGAGAAGCTGCGCTCGCAGTATGAAACCCTTCCGGTGATCATTGTCAGCGGGTACGGTGATTTCGGGTATGCCCAGAAGGCGCTCCAACAGGGAGTAACCGATTATTTGCTCAAACCGGTTGACCGCAAGGCATTTATGACCTCACTGAATAAAATCCGTCTGGCTTTGCACCCGGGTGAAGAACAGACTGACGCTCCATCGGCCGGCAACACAACCGAAACAGGCACACCGAACGACAGTGAAGGGCGGAGGTTAATCCACAAGCTTAAAGCCTATATCCAAGCGCATCCTGGCGAAGATTTGCGGTTACAAACGTTGTCGGAACGGGTTCATTTAAATTCTTCTTATCTTAGTCAACTGTTTAAACAGACAGAAGGCATCAATCTTTCCGATTATATCGCCGAGATGAGGATTCGGGAGGCCTGCCGTTTGCTGAGGACAACCGGACTCAAGATTTATGATGTCGCCAGACTGTCGGGTTATCAGAGCCCCAAGCATTTCATGCTGGTGTTCAAACAACATACCGGATTGACTCCAAGTTCTTACAGAGATCACGAATTTTCGTAAAGTAAAGTGACAGTACATGTTACTGTCATCTTTTTTTTGGCTTTTTTTACTTATAACCTAAAAATATCGTACCTTTTCTAAACGATAAGTGATTTTTAGTCGGCATTCATGTCACTATAATTAACTCATGAACTACATACTACTGGAAATTGAAGGAGGCAACCCGGTATGAAAAAATGGTGGACCAGTCTATTGGCGTTAACCTTGACCGCCGGATTGACAGCTTGCGGGGGCGGGGAAACCAATACCGCCGGAAGCATCAAAAAAGATGCGGAAGAAATTGTCCTCAAATTCGCAACCTGGGGGAATCCGGCACAGTTGGAATTGTATCAAAACCTGACTGACGAGTTTACGGCACAACATCCGAATATCCGGATACAAATTGATTCCATTCCGTTTGCTGATTATCAGCAAAAGATGTCGGTGCTGGCCGCCGGGCGGGAGCTGCCGGACATTGCCTGGATCTCGGAACGTATGGTGCCCCAATTCATGGAAAATGGAATATTGGAGGATATCTCGGAAATTGAGAAAGACACTTCTTTTGACAGCGCGGATATCATCCCCTCCACACTTGAGCTTTTCCGCCGGGACGGGAAATTGTACGGTCTGCCCTTCTCCACGCCGCCCAGCGTTGTATTCTACAATGCTGATCTGTTTGAACAGTCCGGACTAACCTCCCCGAACGAGCTTGCCCGGCAGGGCAAATGGACATGGGCGGAATTCGTAGCCTCAGCCAAGGCGATTAAAGACAAGGCCAGCTCCGCCAATGTATACGGGGCAAACTTCTTCCGCGACTGGAAGACCTGGATTATCCTTGCCTCCTACTCCTGGTCCAATGGAAGCAGTCCATTCAATGACGATATGACCGAATACACCTGGAACGACCCCTACGGTGTAGAGACTATGGAAATGCTGGATCAAATGATGTTTGTCGACAAATCGCATCCAAAAGCGGGCGAACAGGTGAACTTTGAGTCTGGCCAGATCGGCATGATCTTTGATAACTACAGTTTTGTCTCAAAAGCCCGGGAGATTCAGAATTTCAAATGGAGCATAGCCCCCATGCCTTCAGGCTCTGAAGGAAGCGTTCCGATGATGGGGCAAGCCGGGTACGTACTGTTCAAAGATGGCAAACACCCTGAAGAAGCCAAATTACTGCTGAAATTCCTCTCCGGCAAGGAGGGCATACAGAAAACATCGGCATTTTTTGTACCGCCGCGCAAGTCCGTCCTCGACTCCGCTGAGTTCCTTAACGTAGAGGGGAATCCGGATCCGGAACATATCAAGCAGGCGGTCATCGACGAAATGCCGAAAGCAATCGTCCAACCGGGTCATATCAAATGGCAGAATATCGATACGGAGATCCTGTCCGGATTCGATGAACTGTTCGGGCAGAAGGCAGAGCCCGCTCAAATCCAGGAAACGGTAAAGCGCAAGGTTGATCCGCTGCTTGCCGAATAGGAAGGTGAACCTATTGAACCGTCTGCATGTAGCGTTGAACCGGGAAAAGCTGCAATTGTTCGTCAGCCTCCCTGAAAATAATGTTAAATTGGCCGCTGCCGCTCTGGCCGAAGGGGCCGACGGACTGAAGGTACATATTAACGTCAGCCACCGGGCCAGCGGCAATCATTTTGGGCCTCTCAGCCAGTATCAAGATCCTTTTCGCGAGATCCGCTCCTTATTTGACGGTCCCCTCGGCATTGTGCCGGGAGGATCGCTTCAGGAGATTTCCGCCGTAGAGGCACGGCTGCTGCCGGAAACCGGAATCGACTTCTTCTCCATTTATGCCTTTCATATGCCCTCCTTCCTGCTGCGTGTACCGGGTCTGGCCAGAACGTTCGCCATCGATTCGGAGTTTGATACGTCATTAATTGAAGATTGCCGCAGCTTTGGCATCTCGGCATTAGAAGCATCAATTGTCCCCGGCAGCGAATATGGCAGCCCCCTCAGTTTTGCCGATCTGCTGAAATACCGCCAACTGGTCCGCCATTCGGGGGTGCCGGTCATCGTCCCATCCCAACGCAACATTACCGGGGAAGATATCCCCGCTCTGGCCGACTGCGGGATTAAGGTTCTGCTGATAGGCGCTATAGTTACAGGCAAAGGCGAAGAGAGTATCCGCCGCAGCGTGGCAAGTTTGCGCAATGCAATGGACCGGCTCTAACTCTTTTAGAATCCAGTATGTTGTTTGGAGGACTTCAATATGAGCTCAATGGAACGCTTGGAAACTGGAATGGCAAGGCGGCGCAGCAAAAAAAAGGCAAGCAGACATTCCCGGGGTGATCATTTGACAGGCTGGCTGTTTATATCCCCTCTGGTACTTGGCTTTATCCTGTTGTTATTGGTACCGCTGGGTATGGCCCTTTATATGAGTCTGACGGATTGGCCGCTGCTCGGGCAGGCACATTTCGTCGGCCTGGATAATTACACCTCTATCATCTCCGACCAGGAATTTTGGACAGTACTCGGCAACACGTTATATTTTGCTGCAGGACTCGTCCCGCTGAATATTATCCTGGCGCTGCTGCTGGCTGTACTGCTGGCCCGAAATATTAAAGGAGCCGGGTTGTTCCGCACGATTATTTTCATCCCGGTCATGACTTCACTGGTGGTCTGGTCCATCGTATGGAAGTATATGTTCGCTACCGACTCCGGTTTTATCAATCAGCTGCTGCAACTGATCGGCTTGACGGGCCCCTCCTGGCTGTATGATACCCGACTGGCAATGCCCGTTGTTATTGTAACCAGCCTGCTGAAGAATGTCGGCCTAAATATGGTGCTGTTTATCGCGGCGCTGCAGCAGGTTCCAGTGCAATTATACGAAGCGGCCCGGATTGACGGGGCTGGCAGAATCAGAACCTTCTTTACCATTACCATCCCCATGATTACACCAACGATTTTTCTGACGGTTATCATGACCATTATCGGCTCTCTGAAGGTCTTCGGGCAAATCTATGTTATGACCCAGGGCGGACCTTCCGGAAGCACAAAGGTTCTGGTCTATACCATATGGGAAAAAGCGTTCAAGCTGTTTGAGTTCGGCTATGCTTCAGCGCTTGCTTATGTGTTGTTCATCATTATCCTGCTGCTGACCCTTGTCCAGTGGCAGCTGAGAAAAAGGTGGGTTCTGCATGAGAGCTAATCTATCCGCGAAACGGCTGCGGGGCGGGGCCGCCAATTTGCCGCATTATACGGTGCTCATGGCCGTTTCCGTTATCATGTTGATTCCGTTTGTCTGGATGTTGTCCACTTCCCTTAAGGAGCCGGCCGATATCTTCGTTTTCCCGCCCCGGCTCCTTCCTTCACCCATACGTTGGGCGAACTATTCGGATGTCATTACGAGCATGCCGTTTCATCTCTTTTACTGGAACAGTGTGTACATTGCCGCTTTGGTAACAGCAGGTACAGTCTTTTTCGCTTCCCTTGCAGGCTACGCCTTTGCGCGTATCCCCTTCCGGGGCGGAAACCTTGTCTTTCTAATGCTGCTGAGCACCATGATGATCCCCAATGAAGTCATCGCCATTCCCATGTTCCTGTTTATGCGAGACATCGGCTGGATTAATACACATCTTCCGCTGATCGTGCTGCCCATCTTCGGAGCGGGTGGTGTATTCGGAGTATTCGTAATGCGGCAATTTTTCTTGAGTATCCCCAAAGAGCTGGAGGAAGCGGCCATGATTGACGGCTGCTCCCGGATGCGCATCTACCTTACGATTATGCTTCCGCTTGCGAAGCCGGCCATAGCGACGTTGGTTATTTTCACCTTTTTGACGAGCTGGAACGATTTCTTTGACCCGCTGATATTCATCAATGACCGTGAACTGATGACCTTGCCGCTGGCCCTGTCCATGTTCACCAACGAGTCCGGGACCTCCTGGCATCTGCTCATGAGCGCTTCGGTCATGGCTACGCTTCCGCTGCTGATTGTGTTCTTCTTCGCCCAGAAGCAGTTTATTGAAGGGGTGTCGATGACGGGATTAAAGGAATAGCTTCAATAGATAGGACAATGCTACCAAGGGGGACTTATGATGAAAGACAAAATGCAAGCTGATGTAGTCATTGCCGGGGCAGGCCCGGCTGGTATCGCCGCTGCAGTTGCCGCTGGACGCCTAGGTGCCAAAGTCATACTGATTGAACGGTACGGATTCGTGGGCGGAATGTCCACTGCCGCTGCGGTGTACCCCTGGATGACCTTTCATACCGAAACAGGTGAACGGGTTATTGGCGGCATCGCCCAAGAGATTGTCGAAAGGTTAATGGAGCGGGGAGGCTCACCGGGACATCTGCGGGACACCGTCGGTTTCGTCCATACGGTCACCCCCTATCATGCCGAGATCTATAAAGTTCTGGCCGTCGATATGCTCCGGGAAGCGGGTGTTAAGCTGCTCGCCCATAGCTTTGTCGATGGCGTGAGCAGCTTGGACGGGGCAGTCAGATCACTTGCGCTGACAGGGAAATCGGGGCGGTTCGAAGTCGGGGGTGACGTATTTGTCGATGCGACGGGCGATGCAGATCTGGCGTTTCTGGCTGGAGCGCCCACACTTCAAGGACGCGAAGAAGACCGGCTGACCCAGCCGATGACAATGAAATTCCGGATGCGCGGGGTGGATCTCGAAGCGATCCGGCGGGCGATGCTGAAGAACCCCGGCAACTTTTACTCCAAAACCCCTTTTGCTGAGTTGGAACATATCCCCCTGACTGGCGTATCCGGCTTTTATGAGGAATGGAATGCGGGAAATGCGCCGATTAACCGGGACCAGGTGCTATTCTTCACGGGACCGGAGGCGGATGAAGTGCTGGTCAACTGTACGAGGGTGCAAGGTTATGATGCTACCGATGTTGAAGATTTAACCAAGGCGGAGGAGGAAGGCCGCAAGCAGGTGCTGTTGATGGCTGACTTTCTGCGGGAACGTGTTCCAGGTTTTGCACAGGCCTCAATCTCTTCGGTCGGCGCTCAGATCGGCATTCGCGAATCCCGCCGGATTGAAGGATTGTATAAGCTGACCCTCAAAGATGTGGTGGCGGGCCGCCGTTTTGCGGACGGTATTGCCCGCAGCGGTTATCCTGTCGACCTGCATGATCCGTCCGGCAAGGGCGTGATGTCTGCCTTCATTGACAATGATGGAGCATATGACATTCCCTACCGCTGTCTGGTGGCCCGGAATTTCACCAATCTGCTCGCCGCGGGACGCTGCATTTCCACGACGCATGAAGCCCTGGCCACCACCCGCCTGACCCCCAGCTGTATGGCCACCGGCGAAGCAGCCGGTACGGCGGCGGCGCTGGCTTGCGCTTCGGGAACTTCCACGGCTGAGGTAGATACCGGGCAGCTACGGCATATATTGAGCAGCAATGGGGCTATCTTGTAGCCCCTTCCCCGCCTGCTTTCCCTCTCCCTCCTTTTACATGGAAGAACGGCTTTTGCTATAAAGCACATTGCACTATGTATCCTTTGCATGCGAACATATCCTTAACGCAAATGTAAGCTATCGTTCATCTAAATCCATAGCAAGGGTGGCAAAGAATTCCTTATGATGAATCTGCAACCCATATTTTTGTAATGGAGGAATACATATGATATTCAGCAGAAAATACACACAAAGGATGCTCACCGCCTTGTCCGCCCTTGTGCTCTCTTCCCTGTGTCTGAGTCCGGCTTCAACTGCGCAAGCCGCCACGAATGCAATGCCTTATGCCCATGAAATCAAATCGCTCACGAGTGAAGACTACAAGGATCTGGCCTTTTTAAAGCCGCTCCTGGCAGGTAAAACTGTCGTCAGCCTCGGCGAAAATTTCCACCGCGTAGGCGAATATGCCAGCCTGAAGACCAGACTGGTCAAATATTTGCATGAAGAGCTGGGGTTTGAAGTCATCGCTTTTGAATCGGGCCTGGGAGAAGCTGCTATGGTCAACAACGTTGCCGATGAGGTAGACGCCGCAACAATGATGTATAATTCCATATTCGATGTCTGGAAATCTAAGGAGACTCTGGAGCTGTTCAACTATATCAAAAAAACGCGCCAGACTAGCGCCCCCTTGCAGCTGGCTGGATACGACATGCAGTACACCTCACAGATACTCACGATTGCTGTCCGCAGCTTTATCTCCAAAGTGAACATTCCCTACGCAAAAGCTTTTATGGATTTTGACAGTGAAGCCATGCAATCGTATTACAGCCTGAGGGAACAGTACGGCCTGGAACAAAAGATGGACCGGGGATATCAACAGAAGCTCAAACAGATCATCGAACAAGTTGTTCCCACCTACAAGGAATACATCCAGTACATTCGTGAACGGCGGGAACTGTTTGACGCAGCTTATCCTCAGGACCCCTATATGACCGAGACGATATTGAAGGGATTAGAGGACCGGATTCATTATTTACAGCAGGGTCAGATCATAGATACGCAGGAATTTTATGAATTCCGCGACCGGATCATGGCTGAACATGTGGAATGGCTGATGAAGGTCAGATATCCCGGCAAAAAAATAATCCTCTGGGCCCACAATGAACATTTGGCTAAAAACACTTCAAAAATACGTATATGGGAGCAAGGAAAATGGCAGAACAGCTTTACCAGCATGGGTGAGCTGCTGCATCAGAGACTGAAGGACAAGATGTATGTGATGGGTTTTTATATGAACAGAGGTAAAGCAGCCGCTATTTCAACCCTGAAGGAATTCCCCATCGGTCCAATGCCGAAAGGAACACTAGAAGCGCGAATCCTGCAAAGCGGATACTCCCGCACCTTCGTAGACCTCTCCAGACATACCGCAGTAAATTCGGGCAACAGCTGGATGTTCAAACCGGTATATGCGGGCGAAGACGGGCTTACCCGGGAAGTTATTGTTCCCATGGCAATGAAGTTTGTTCCAAAAGAGCAGTTCGACGGTCTGGTCGTTATTGATAAGGTGAACCCTCCAACAGTGGAGTATTAGGGCGGGGGCGGGCACATAGGCTCTCCAAGAACGATATCTATCGTTTATGGAGAGCTTTTTTATGGCCAGTAATCTGATACAATAAAAGGACAAACCCAATTGGAGGTGCCAGCCATGCAATGGGAAGAAGTTCGTAAGATATATCCCGATCAATACGTCAAGCTGCAAATTCTCGCGTCACATACCAAAGGTAACACCAGGTTTGTTGATGAAGTCGCACTAATCCGTGCCATTCAAGACCCGAAAGAAGCGACGAAAGAACTGTTACAATCTAAGGATGGCGTGATCGTGTCCCACACCGCAAACGAAGAACTGAAGGTTGAGATTCGTACACTTCGTGGTTTGCGGGGAGTCGTACAACATGAAAATTGAATACGTCGATGGACTGCTGCAAACGTCCCTAACCTTGAAATACAAAGGACAACCTCTGACTATAGACAAACTTGTCATAGATACAGGGGCGTCTCACACCCTGTTATCCGCTGATGCTGTAGCAGATATTGGCGTTTACTTTGAGACTGGAGATGAAATTGTCACTGCGTTCGGTATCGGTGGTGAAGAAAGCTGCTTTCGCAAAACATTTGATTCAATTCAGTTAGGCAACTTTAATATTGAAAATTATAAGCTGGATGTTGGATCTCTTCACGAGAAGCTTGCCATAAATGGGCTACTTGGGTTAGATCTGTTAATGAAGGCTAATATTGTACTGGATTTGGCGGGGCTTGTTATGTATTCGAGAAAAGAAAAAGATTGATTTGGAGATACCTAATCTTACTATGAACAGAAGAATAGAATGACTTCAATAATTTTTAAAGATAAAGGTGTTCTTTCTCAACTTCAGCAAGCTCCGAAGGATCGTAGAGATGGAATCTCCACATACAGTGACAGCGTGGAAGAGTTCGCCAAACTGGACTTCAGCCCAATAACCAATGTGCTGTGAAGAAAAAAATCACACTAATGGAGAAACAAAGCGTGAGCAGCGGTTCCTTTTTTTCTTCTATCAGATGTTTTGCAAACAAGAAATAGAACAAAGCAATGAAGAGTAAAATAACTGCGTTAAAAACAGCAATATCATAATCATAATGGGCTTCTCTGAACCAACCTCCTCCAAACAAAGACAAAACAACCCCCACGACTAAATGACGAATCCAAATTCCCAGAGCAGCGCTCGCAATAAGTAATATTATGCTGATTAGCATTCTATACTCCTCTTAACTCAATAATGTGTATGTACCGAAATGGTCGCTCCCCAGCCTGATTAGCAGAAAGTTCCCCCAGTAGTGCATCCTAGTTCTTTATCGGCAAAATACTTATAGAACAACACAAAAATCAGATGTTGTTGACTAGTGCTGTCTTCAAGCGGTAAACATGGCCCGAAATACAGTAACCCCTTTCCATCAGCGCCTCCCGTCATACTCCCCCCTCTCCCTCCATATACATAAGAAGAACGGCTCCGGCTTGAAGCAAGCGGTACTTTCATTAAGTGCTGCCTGCACGCGGCGCCTTAGGAGTAGGAAGGAGAGATGGGTTCATGCCCGGTGAGGAAATTAGCGCCCTTGAGCGGTCAATTGCTGAGATTACTGAAATTGCCTCCGGCTTCGGTCTGGATTTCTATCCGATGCGTTATGAGATATGTCCCGCTGATATTATTTATACCTTTGGGGCCTACGGGATGCCGACCCGCTTTGGGCACTGGAGTTTCGGCAAAACTTTTCATAAAATGAAGTCCCAATACGATTTCGGGCTAAGTAAAATATACGAACTCGTCATTAATTCCAACCCCTGTTACGCGTTTCTGCTTGACGGAAACTCCCTGATTCAGAACAAGCTGATTGTGGCGCATGTGCTGGCCCACTGCGATTTCTTCAAAAATAATGTCCGCTTCTCCATATCCAATCGCAACATGGTCGAAAGTATGTCGGCCACTGCGGACCGGATCGCCGATTATTCGGTCACTTACGGCACCGAGGCTGTGGAGGGCTTCATTGATTCCGTGCTGGCCATCCAGGAGCATATCGACCCAAGCCTGATTCAGCCCCGCAACCTTGGCAAAACGCATCTGCTGGAAGCCAAAATGAAGGCACGCAAGGATTCGCCGCCGGGAAGCAAACAGCCGGACTCTCCCTACAGCGAGCTATGGAATCTGGAAGAAAAGCTTAGCCCTCCCCAAGAACCGGAATCTGCCGGGAGACGCACCTTCCCCCCCGAGCCAGAGAAGGACATCGTCTGGTTCATCCAGCAGTATTCCACTGTGCTTGAGGATTGGCAACGAGACATCATGACCATGCTGCATGACGAAATGCTCTACTTCTGGCCGCAGATGGAGACAAAGATTATGAACGAAGGCTGGGCTTCGTATTGGCATCAGCGGATTATGCGCGAGCTGGATCTGACTTCTGAAGAAACCGTGGAGTACGCCAAGCTGAACTCCTCTGTGGTGCAGCCTTCACGCCAGAGCCTGAATCCGTATTACCTGGGCCTGAAAATCTTCGAGGACATCGAACGCCGCTGGGACAGGGACAAAATCTTCGAGGTGCGGGAGCTGGATTCAGATACCTCTTTTATCCGCAGCTATCTGTCCAAGGAGCTGGTGAACGACCTCGACCTCTACGTCTTCGAGAAAAAAGGACCGGAATGGAAGATCACCGATAAGGCCTGGGAAAATGTACGCGACCAGCTGGTCTTGGCCCGGGTGAACGGCGGCTCCCCTTACCTGATGGTCAAGGATGCCGATTATGAGCGCAACGGAGAGCTGTTCATCGAACATCGCTATGAAAGTATTGAGCTGGACCTGAAATACCTGGAGCGCACACTGCCGCATATCTACTCTTTATGGGGCCGGACCGTACATTTGCAGACTGTGGTTGAAGAAAAAAGAGCCTTGTTCTCGTATGATGGGAAAAAGGTGCTGCGGCGGTTTATCTAAAACCCTATTCGTGAGGGAAGCCATAAGCAAAACAGCGATTCTCCCGTTACCCGGAGCATCGCTGTTTTACGTTTTGGGTCAGGGCAGTTTGTTTCTCAGGGTTTATTTGCTTTGTTTCCATGACACCAAAGATAAATTATCCCATTTTTGTTTTAAAGCCAAACAAATGGGTTATATATCTCCTGTGTTCTATGGGTAATTTTGGATTGATGGAGAAATTGCCCTCAGCCAGACAAACAAGACGGGAGAGGACGTAAGTGAAATTGAAGCAGCTTGCAATGATTATGGTACTAATGTGTGTTGTATTAACGGGATGTATGGGGGGCCGCGAAGGCGCAAATCCCGAACCATCGCCCAGTCCGGAGGCCAGTGCAAGCACACAGGCAAAGGATACGACGGGGAACCCGCCGCCGGATGCGTCGCAGACGGTGCAGGATTTGAAGAAAAAGTACGATACAGATAATGATCCCGGTATCATGCCGGTGTATAACGTAAAGCAGGATAAGGAATTCGTCTTCAAGTTCAACAGCGATTTGGGTTCTGAAGCGATTGGAAAAGCAATTTCCGTACATACCGATATCAAAGTCCTGCCTGAGAGCAAAGTGGGCACCCTGGAGGATTCCCGGCTGGAGGACGGCAAAAGCGTCTTTTCCATTAAGCCGCTTGGCTTTGGGGTTCTGGCTTCCGATTCACTCCGGGAAGCTGGCGGGAGCTCCTGGGGGAATGCACCCGTCTACTATATTCGGGTCAACTATGACCTGGATGCGGCCACGCCTACTCCACTAGAACAGCCGATTGTCATTCCGTTTACAGTCAAATCGGATGTGCCTGTGCCCAATCTGCAGGCCGATATCAGCCCGGACGGGAGATTGACGCTGGTCTGGGACGAGGTGCCCGGAGCGGAGAGCTACAATATCTACAATGCTTCACATATCTCAATGGAGAACACCAATGAAGCGTTAAGCGGCGCAGAGCAAGGGTATGCGGACCAGCTCCCGCTGCTTGTCGCGAATGTTAAGGATACGGCTTACAACGACTTCATGAAAGACGGGCGCGGCGCGCTTGGCATTGTGGATGAGATGATTACCAGCCTCCAGAACAACAATGTCCAGGGCGAATACTACGTAACCGCTGTTCAGGGCGACAAAGAATCCAGATTCAGTGCCTCGGTGGACACGGTAGCCCTGTCCAAACAACTGCCGCGTACGGTAGCATCCGAAGACAATTTCAATATGCAGCTGTTCAAGACCGCTGCCGAGCTGCCTAAGAAGGCCTCCGTCCAATTTATTGACGGCTCCAAGGCTTCAGGCACCGTAATTTACGACACTGGCGCCGTGACCATCCAGTCTTCCGTCCCGACAGATCTCCAGTACTCGATACAGGGAACCGCACTCAAAGGATATGTGAGAGTGCAGCAGCTGACGGAAGCCGACATCGCAAGTCTTGCGGCTGCCCAGGCCCAAGTATCCAATCAGGGTTATGTGGAGCCGCAGAACAATACCGATTATGTTCCGGCGCCCGATGTACCGACGATCATTGATGATAGCGGGAACCCTGGAGAATCCGGAGACAATATCATTGACCAGCAAAAAGAAAACACCCGTAACCAGGTCGACGAAGGAAACAAACAAGCTGTTCCGGCACCCGCCATTGCGGCTGAGTTGATTCATGCCGACTCCGCCCTGGAAGAATATCTGGCTCTGAACCTGATAGGCGGACAGACTGAAATCTCGCTCAAGGCCTTCCCGGAAGCGCAAAATGCCCGCGCCCTGGTGGATGTAGTCGAGAAAGTCATTTACCAGAACCCGCTCATTCTCGGCTTCCGCAGTTATGGTTATGACTATGAGAAATTGACCTTGCACATTGAGTTCGACGATTCTGCCGAGATCATCAAGTCCAAGCAGCTGGAAATTCTGGCCGAGGCGGATAAAGTCATTGCCGCCGCCATCAAGGATGGAATGAGCGATGAAGAGAAACGGATGGCTCTCTACAATTACCTGAATGACAACACCACATACGACGATGCGGCACTGGAGAACGCCAAACAGCAGCAATTCAAGAGTGTCGATGCGCAGTTCAATGACTCTTTTACTACCTATGGCATTCTGGTCAAAAAGGTCGGTGTATGCATGAGTTATGCCCATACCTTCCAACTGCTCGCCGATCTGGCAGAGGTGCCCTCCATTGTAGTCACCGGGCAAATGGGCGGTGTGAACCATGCCTGGAACAAAGTGAAGATTGGCGAGGAATGGCTGAATGTGGACACTACCAATAATGAGACCAATTCAGGACTCCCTTATTTGTTGTACAACTCCAATGACGCCACCGCAGCCGATGTAGAATATGTAATGGATACAGCCTATTGGCTGGACCGTGAGCTGGTGCTCTTCAAGGGCGAAAGCAACGCCAACGATTATTATGTGAAAAGCGGCCTGGAAGTCACTTCGCTTGAAGCTTACCGCACCAAGCTGGCCGAACTGCTGAAGCAGGACGAGAGCTTGATCGTACTACGTGTCGTTGCCGATACCGACAGCTCGGAGCTGATGAATGAGACCGCCAAAGTCATGAAGCAGGTGGATGCGGGCATGCTGGACACGGCTGAGATGTTTGAGTTCGGCAGTTACGTCGCGATTCAGCTGTAACAACGAAAGACTACCATTGAGTCGCTGCCCCCTTGTAGAACTATAGGGAATTTCGCCCGCTAAAAAGGTGAACTATCTGATTCTTGCCGGTTTAGCGGGAATTCCGCCCACTAATATCGCCAAAATTAGCCAAAATAAGATTTCCCGCAAAATTAACGGGTGTTATTCCCTATAGTCATCCAGCCCAAGCCTAACCCCCTAAATTAGCGGGCATAGTCTATTCCCTATAGCAGCTGACAGAGCTGCAACATCACAAAGGTAAGCCCCCATTAGCGGGGCTTACCTTTGTTTGGTGCCAAATTCAGCCATTGCATTACACATCTGCATTACATATCCGTCACCGGTTCAGCAGACTGCCCACATATTTCAGCAGCTCATTGGCGCAGATCGGGCAGTAGCCATGCTCGTCGATCAAGCGGCGGCTGACCTCGTTGATCCGTTTCAGCTGGCTTTCATCCGGCGTCTTGGAGGAGGTGGTGATTTTGACGATATCCTTAAGGTCGGCGAACAGCTTTTTCTCAATGGCTTCGCGCAGCCGGTCGTGATTGTTGTATTCGAACTTTTTGCCCTTGCGGGAGTATGCCGAAATACGGATCAGAATCTCTTCGCGGAACGCCTTCTTGGCATTCTCGGAAATGCCGATCTGCTCTTCAATGGAACGCATCAGCCGCTCATCCGGCTCCATCTCCTCGTCCGTGAGCGGGTCACGGATTTTGGACCAGTTGCAGAAGGCTTCGATATTGTCGAGATAATTCTCGAACAAGGTCTTGGCGGATTCTTCAAAAGAGTAAACGAAGGCCTTTTGCACTTCGCTTTTGGCCAGAATATCGTATTCCTTGCGGGCAATGGAAATAAAGTTCAGATACCGCTCCCGCTCCTCCTTCGTAATGGAAGGATGCTGATCCAGGCCGTCTTTGATGGCCCGCAGTACATCAAGCGCATTCATGCACTGGAGGTCGCCTTTGATCAGGGCGCTGGAAATCCGGTTGATGACATAACGCGGATCGATGCCGGACATACCCTCATCCAGATATTCGGTCTGCATTTCCTTAAGATCCGCTTCCTTGTAGCCTTCCACCTCTTCACCGTCGTACATCCGCAGCTTTTTGATCAGATCCATCCCCTGCTTTTTGCTCTCCTTCAAGCGGGTCAGGATCGAGAAGATCGCAGCGGCACGCAGCGCGTGGGGCGCAATATGCACATGCTTCATGTCGCTCTGGCCAATCAGCTTGGCGTAGATCTTTTCCTCTTCCGAGACTCTCAGATTGTATGGCACCGGCATGACGATCATCCGGGACTGGAGCGCTTCATTTTTTTTGTTGGCGATAAACGATTTGTACTCTGTCTCATTGGTATGGGCCACAATCAGCTCATCGGCACTGATTAACGCGAAACGGCCAGCCTTGAAATTCCCTTCCTGGGTGAGCGACAGCAGATTCCACAGAAATTTCTCGTCGCATTTCAGCATTTCCTGAAACTCCATCAGCCCGCGGTTGGCTTTATTCAGCTCTCCGTCGAACCGGTAGGCGCGTGGGTCGGACTCCGAGCCGAATTCGGTAATGGTCGAGAAGTCGATGCTGCCGGTCAGATCGGCAATATCCTGCGACTTGGGGTCGGACGGACTGAAGGTCCCAATCCCCACCCGCTCTTCCTCGGACAAAAGTACCCGGACCACTCTCACCTTTTCGATATCGCCGCCGTATTCATTTTTCAGCCGCATCTGGCAGGAAGGGCATAAATTGCCTTCGATACGTACACCGAGCTCCTTCTCAATCTCCGGACGCAGCTCCAAGGGGATCAAATGCAGCGGATCTTCATGCATCGGGCAGCCTTCAATGGCATACACCGCTCCGGCATCCGTGCGCGAATACTGCTCCAGACCACGTTTGAGCAAAGTGACCAGCGTCGACTTCCCCCCGCTGACGGGACCCATCAGCAGCAATATCCGTTTGCGTACATCCAGGCGCCGCGCTGCCGAGTGAAAGTATTCTTCCACCAGCTTTTCCACAGCCCGATCCAGTCCGAAAATTTCCTGTTCAAAAAACTTATACCGCTTGCGTCCGTTAATATCCTCTACGCCGTGTGACTTGATCATGTCGTATACCCGGGAGTGAGCCGTTTTTGCGGGAGAGGGGTCTTGCTTCAGCAGTTCTATATAGTCCTTAAAGGTGCCGCTCCACGCCAACCGGTTGTTCTCTGCCCGATACGAAGCTATACGCTCAAAAATGTCCATTGCTCGCTGCCTCCTCTTGCGCTCCTAAGCTCTCTCGTAGCTTTAAAAAAGTGTATTACATACCTATGCGGCGAGCCCGGAATAGTTGACCTCTTTTTTGCTGTGCTATACTAGAGAAAGCAAAAATCACCCCGCAATGCGGGGCTTTGGCTCCGATGGTAAATACCAGGTTTTTGACGGGGTCCCCGAAAAAAGCGGTGCAGGAGTGACAATCTATGGCAGTAAAGCATGAAACGGAGCTGTATGCTCCTTTGAAGGTTTTTTTTGAAAAGCAGGGATATAGCGTGAAGGGGGAGGTGCGGACCTGCGATCTGGTGGGCATCCGGGAGGCTGAGGAGCCGCCGCTAATCGTGGAAATGAAAAAGTCGTTCAACCTCGCTCTGCTGCTGCAGGGAGTTGAACGGCTTAAATTAAGCCCTAACGTATATCTCGCGGTGGAACGTGTACGCGCGAAGAAAGGCGCGGTGAACCAGCGCTGGGGTGAGCTGAGCGGACTGTGCCGCCGGCTCGGACTTGGGCTGATCACCGTAATCTTCTACAAGACCAAGGCCCCGCTGGTCGAGGTGCTGGTGGAGCCGGATGAGACGCTGCCGCTGCAGCGCAGCGGCGGTCGGCGGCGGGAGCGGCTGCTGTACGAATTCCGCGAGCGCAGCGGGGATTACAACACGGGCGGCAGCACCCGTGTGAAGCTGGTAACCGCGTACCGCGAGAAGGCGCTGCGCGTGGCACTGGCACTGCAGGCGGCGGAGGCCGAAGCCGCCGCGTCTGCCCTGAACCCGGCGGCTTCGCGCAGCCGGGCGGAGGCACCGCCCGGCGTGAGCCCCGCCGAGCTGCGCAAGAGAAGCGGCGTGCCTAGCGCCGCCGCGTTCCTGCAGAAGAACTACTATGGGTGGTTCTTCCGGGTGGGCCGCGGCCGCTACACGCTCACGGCAGCCGGAACCGCAGCGCTGATCGAATATGCTTCGATCGCGGAGATCAGCGCGGGCAAGCTGTAGCCTGCCCGCTTTCTACAGATGTTCACCAGAAGAAATACAAATGCCTGATCCTGACTGATTAAAAAAAAGCCCGTCTCAGGGCTTAGCCAAAAAATCAAAAATAATGCCCTTATACTCTCAGCTCCGTGCGGTGAACTCGCTGACGGCCTCGCTGATCAGATTCATCCCGAGCAGCAGCTCATCCCGGCCCGGATGGCTGAAATTAAGCCGGATATGGTTAGCTCCCCCCTCTATAGAACATAACGGTCCCGGTAGAAAAGCCACTCCCTTACCCAGCGCGCATTTCAGCAGGGCAAGGGCCTCCAGCCCTTCCGGCAGCGAGACCCACAGGAACATGCCTCCAGCCGGCATATGATAGGTACTGCTCTTCCACGCCGGGCGTTTGAGCAGCTCCGCCATCAGCTTCAGACGGGTGTTATATTCACGGTTTAGAGTTGCGATATGCTCCCGCAGATCAAAAGCGGACACATTCAGCAGATGGTGCAGCACCTGCTGATTCAAGGAGCTGGACTGCCAGTCGGCCATCTGCTTCGCGGCAGTCATCATACCGATCAGCTCCCGGCTGCCGGCAGCCCAGCCCGTCCGCAGCGCCGGCGCAACCGTCTTGCTGAATGAACCGATATAGAGCACATGCCCGCCTTCACTTTCATTCTCCAGCGCATAGAGGGACGGATATTGCCTGGCCGGAGATTCGCCGGAGCGCTGAAAATGCAGATCTCCGTAGGAATCGTCCTCCACAATCAGCACCTGATGTGCCGTACACAGCTCCAGTACTTCCCTGCGCCTGTGCAGGCTCCAGAGAATCCCGCTTGGATTCGTGAAGCTTGGTGTGGCGAACAGCATTTTCGGCCGGTATTTCAGAATCTGGGCCCGCAGATGGTCCGGCAGCAGCCCCTCCCGGTCCCCCTCCACCGGAATAATTACAGCCCCCTGCATGCGCAAAGCCTGCAAAAAGCCCGGTGACGTCGGAGTCTCGACCAGCACAGGGTCACCAGGATCCACATAGACACGGCACAGCAAATCAACCGCTTGTTGACTTCCCGTTGTCAGGAGAAGTCCGCCTTCGGCAACAGCCACTCCTTTACCCCGCAGCCAATCATCGGCCAGCCATTCCCGCAGCGGTTCATACCCTGCCGGGTCCCCATATTGCAAGGCAGAAGCATCTGCAGAAATGACTGTGGCCGCAGCTTCTGCAAGCAGCGATAAAGGGAACAGTTCTTCTGCAGGCAATTCTTCGGCCAGCGAAATCATGGAGCCTCTGCGCGTCTGTGTACGAATGCTCAGAAGCGGTGATGATAACAGCGTATGTGCGCGAGCAGAAAATTCATATTTCATGCGAATCCCCCTTCCCTCGTACCCAGAATATTCCGGGAGCCCCGGCATTATGTCGCCGGGACAGAAGTTATGCGTAGATTTGCTTGTTCTGTCTGGAGAATAAGGCAAATTTCTCAATGGCCTGCGCCCGGGTCGATACTTCCAGCTTCACATAAATCTTGCGCAAATAATTGTCGATCGATCGGCGGCTCACCTCGATTTCAAGCGCTATTTTGTCATATGTAATTCCCTGCACGATCCGTTCCATGATAAAAGTCTCTGTCTGTGTCAGCTGCAGCATTCCCCCCAGCTCTTTGGATGAAGGCATGGGCAGAAAACCTTTCCGGATCCATTCCAGCGGTACCGAAAGAAATCCCTCTTTAAGTCCTTGAATGAGCTGTAAAAGCTGACCCGGGGATGCCCCTTTGGACAAAATTCCGCTGGCGCCCCGTTCGATAAGCGGCTGCAGCAGATCCCGCCCGTCCTCTTCGGTCATCACAACCACATGAGAGGCCGGGGAGCTTTGCTTCAGATCGGACAACGCGGGTTCCAGCTCCCTGCCAGGCATATAATAATCCACCAGTACCAGATCCGGTTCTTTCTCCCGCACAATAGCAGCCCCTTCGACCCAGGAAGAATACATGCCCAGTACTTTAAGCTCTCCCCCTTCCTCCAAAATCAGTTTTGTACCCAGCATACTTGTAGGATGGCAACCCACAATGACCACCTGCCAAACCTTTACCATTGACGCCCAGACCTCCTGCTTATATGTAATTTACCCAGAGTGGAAAGCGCCGCAGCGTTTCCGTTCAAACGCAAGCAAGGGTGCATGATGTCTTGATCATCAGTCCATTCTTTTTACCTTGAATACGTCCATCAGATATTCCAATCTATAGAAATTGTATCTCAGTAGTTTAATAGGATGCAATTACTTTTTCTTTTTTCGGATCTCTCTTTCATTTTTGCGAAAATAGCTAAAGTCTGGTAGAATGGGAACTTGAAAAAAAATAGCCTGAGGTGATAAAAATGCAACCGCTAGCGGAATCGAAACCGGTTCAATCGCGCCGTGCTGCAGCGAGAAACGGACTTTCCGTCAAATGGTTTTTACTGTTCTGGATGATAGTGATCGGAATTGGCGTGTATGCAGTATACAGCTATACCAACCACTTGAAGCAGCAGGTGCTCAGTGAGCTTAGCACGCAAAGCCAGCAGCAGCTTACCGTTTTGAAGACCGACTATGAAGCAAGGATTGCCACACTCTCTGAGGAAGTGAAGGCTTTACAGAATACCGTGCAGACCTTTAACGAGCTGTTGACCTTCACCAAAGATAATCAAAGTGCCAAGACGGACAACAGCAACAAGCTCTACACCCAATTAAGCGAAGTCCGCAAGCAGCTCGATGCACTCAAGAAAGAAATGGACCTGCTCAAATGAGGACTCCTGTTCAAAAAGTAAACCGTTTTTTCATGCTTCTGACTGCACCGTTTTTCGGCCTGCTGCTAGGTTTGTGGTGGTATCATCCACCGCTTCAGCTGAACCTTGAGGTGGGACGTTTCGCTCCCGCTCCCGGACCTGTGCAGGAGACAGGCCAGCTAAAAAAGGATCTGACCCTGGCTCAATCCGCCGCTTCCTATACGATTGATTCCGTGAGCGCCAGCGCCAAGCTGTATCAGGAGACTACAACAGCGATGAATGCACTGGTACAGACCGCCAGTTCCCAGGCCACCCGGCCCGAGGTTATCTATAACCGCCGGATCTCTTCCAGGCTGGGCATTCCTTCGGATGTCATCAGCAGCGACCGGATACTCATTGAACTCTATCGGCTGAACCCGGGCGGCTACAAAGCTTACGCCATGAAAATCAAACTGAAGGACCCGGCAGCCATGACCATGAGTCTGGCGGAGGAATCCACACGCGGAGCCGAGACTACTCTGCATGCCGTCCAGCGCTACGGTGCCGTCGCCGGCATTAACGCGGGCGGATTCGCCGATAAAGCAGGGCAGCGCTACCCCTTGAGCACAACGGTTGTCGACGGCCAATATCTGTATGGCTTCGAGCCCAGCTACAAGGATCTCAGCTTTGTCGGACTGAATAAGTCCGGCCGGTTAATCGGTGGTAAATTCGCAAGCCGGGCACAGCTGGATCAGCTGGAGCCGGTGTTCGGTGCCACCTTTGTGCCTGTGCTTTTGAAGAACGGCGGCAAAGCTGCGATACCCGAGAAGTGGAAATTAACGCCTAAGCGCGCACCGCGTACCGTAATGGGCAAATATAAGGATGATCAGCTGCTGATTTTTGTAGCGGACGGATATAACGAGAACGGCAGCTCGGGAGCCACCCTTGAAGAGATCCAGCACAAGCTATGGAGCATGGGAGTGGTCGATGCCTACAATCTGGATGGCGGAGGCTCCTCCTCCCTGATCTTTAACGGAAGAGTCATCAACAAACCTTCCGACGGGAATTTGCGGGCCGTTCCGACCAGTTTTTTATTTTTCAGATAATCTCCCGAGGCCTGTCAATGCATCATATCACATTTACGTTTATTTTTTTAACATCACGGGTTATAATCAGGATAATGAATCCAGACTTTTGGAGGTGCCCAGTATGTCGTTCTCATTGACCTTTTGGATTGTTACACTTGTGTTTGTGTTATTTCTGGCCGGCATCCTCACATCATCCTACAACGATGACAAAACCAAAGGCCTGTAAAGGCAAAGGTATCCCGCAGCCCTCCGGCCGCAGGATACCTTTTTTATTGTTTAGGAAATGATGCAACGCCCAAAAATATGAATATCCTGGAAGCTTCAGATGATATAGCGGGGCAGGGGGATTGGGCTCCATTAGCGGAGTGAAGCGGACAGAGAAGACCCTATTTTGCGAAAAAGTCTGCTTTCCTGGGGGATTCGGACTCAGGAGCTGTTATATCGTTCGATTAAGCCTAGAATGAGGGGAGATAGGACTATTAGCGGAATCTCTGTCCGTTTATCCTGCTGAACAGACAAATCCTCCCCAATAACGGAATCTCTGTCCGTTTGTCCTGCTGAATAGACGAATCCTCTCCAATCATCAGCGGATTTCCTGTCCGCATCAGCCGCGGATAGATCGTGAAGGGACCACATCATGCCCGCTGAGGGACCCACGTAAAATTGCACGGTCAACCATGCATGTCCTAACCTTAGCTTATGGGCGAGAGTTGTGCACGTTGTACAACAATGTGAGCTCAAAGCAAGCTAAATGACGATAATCTTGCCTATTGTACAACAATCCGGGCCTCGTAAGCTCCGGGTGTTATTCACCCGTAGGGTGATTTTGTTCTTGAACCCCAACCCGCTAACGCTGCTGGTGCGTAAAGAAAATAACCAAAAATAAAAACAGCGGTAAGTCTTTGATCAAATAAAGTCCTAGACTGCCGCTGGCGAAGAAATAATTGACGGTGAAATCATACGTTTTCTACAACTGTCATAAAGCCCCCCCTTAGAAATATGGCGGTCAGTATATAACTGGCTTGATGGGAGTTCAACTATCGGGAATTTTAGTTCAATAAAACGCGCATGGTATGCTCAGCTGGATGCACTATCCTAAGAGGGATAACTCCTGCCGTATGACGAAGGCGACTGCAAAAAGAGCTTGTAAGGGAAAATAAAAAGCACCACTTGGGTGCTTTAAGCTGAGCTGATATTCCGGTACTCGGGAAATGCACTGCAACGTAGAATTCACCCTTTATTACACCCGCTTTTTATACACCCTCATTGCAAAGATATAGGCTACGAACAAGATCCCGACGCACCACGCAAGAGCGACCCATATATCATTTCCCACCGGTTGACCTGACAGTAACGCACGGATGGCTTCCACTATCGAGGTCACCGGCTGATTCTCCGCAAAAACACGAACGACCGACGGCATCGACTCAGTTGGGACAAACGCCGAGCTGATAAACGGCAGGAAGATAATCGGGTAAGAAAATGCGCTGGCGCCATCCACTGTTTTGGCAGACAATCCGGCAATCGCCGCGACCCAAGTTAATGCCAGCGTAAACAGGGCGAGCATGCCGGCCACTGCAAGCCATGGCAGGAGCCCCGCCGACGAACGGAAGCCCATAATGAGCGCTACGAGAATGATAACGACAACCGATATGGCGTTGGATACAAGCGAGGTTAGCACATGTCCCCACAGCACGGTGGAACGTGCGACCGGCATGGAGTGGAACCGCTCGAATATGCCCCGCTGCACATCGATAAACAGGCGGTATGCCGTATAGGATATGCCGCTGGCAATAGCAATCAGCAGTATGCCGGGCAACAGATAATTTACGTAGTTGTCGGTACCTGCTTGAATAGCGCCGCCGAGCACATAGACGAACATCAACATCATCGCGATCGGCATGATGGTGACCGTGACGATGGTATCCATGCTGCGGAAAATATGGCGCATTGAACGTCCGAGCATAACGCCTAAATCGCTGAAAAAATGGTTTTTTGTCGTTTCCATTTAAATGGCCTCCTTTTTGCCGATGATTGCGAGGAAAATTTCCTCCAATGTAGGCTGTTTTTCAACATACTCCACCTTTGCGGGCGGGAACAGGTTCTTTAGCTCCGAGAGCGTGCCGCTTACGATGATCCTGCCCTCATGCAGAATAGCAATTCGATCGGCAAGCTGTTCAGCTTCCTCCAAATATTGTGTGGTCAGCAGTACCGTCGTGCCGCCGCCCGCCAGTTCCTTAACAATTTTCCAGACCTCGATGCGGGCCTCGGGATCAAGTCCGGTGGTCGGTTCGTCGAGGAAAATGATCTGCGGTTTCCCCACAAGGCTCATGGAGAGGTCGAGCCTGCGACGCATACCACCCGAATAAGTAGACGCCTTACGGTCTGCGGCGTCTGTCAGGCCGAAGCGTTGAAGCAAATCGGCCGCAATCTGATGCGGATCTTTCAGATGCCGCAGCTTGGCGATCATGACGAGATTCTCCCTCCCGGTCAGAATCTCGTCTACGGCGGCAAATTGCCCGGTCAGACTGATGGATTGCCGCACACTGACCGGATTTGATGCAACATCGAATCCATTGATGATCGCGGTTCCGCTGTCTTGTTGAATCAGCGTAGTGAGGATTTTGACAACCGTTGTTTTACCTGCCCCGTTGGAGCCGAGCAGGGCGAAGATTTTACCCTTTTCCGCCTCGAAATCAACGCCTTTCAGCACATGATGCTCCTTGTAGGATTTTTGCAGTCCTTTTACTTGAATTGAAGCATTACGCATGTTTTCCCCTCCCTTATATAACTATAGTTTTTGACAAATCGGCCCCCATGCCTTTAAGCGCAGCATAGGTCAACTTATCCATCATCGCGCCGTCAAAGCAGATGGTTTTGATGGCACGGTAATACTTATTGGTCAAAGAAAAAAACGCCTGAAAAGACACATTCTTTAGTGTAGCGCCCCTGAACGAAACTTCCTTTACTGCCGCCTTGTCAAACTTGACGCCAATAAAGGTTTGCCCGTCAAAGCACAGCCCTCCCAGATCGGAAGATTTGAACTCCACGCCGTCAAAGATACAGTTTTCAAAAATTGTTTTTCTAAGGTCGATCATGGAGAATGTGACGTCGGTCAGTTTTACACCTGTGAATTTTGCTCCGTCCAGTCCCGACTTGCTGAAGTTAGTGCGTACAAGGATCGACTGATTGAAGCTTACATTCGCAAGGTCAAGGAGTGATAGGCTGCAGTCAGTCAGATTTGCGCCGTCAAAATTGGCATCACGCACGTCGCTGCTCTCAAACGAGCTGCCGGTCAAGTCCGCGTCCGTGAAATCAGAGCCTCGCAACTCGCTTGACTTAAATTGTCCTTTATGCGCGATAACGCCCGCAAAGTCGCTCGTTGGCAGGTTACTCGCGCTAAAGTTTGTCACCACCTGCCGTTCCAGCGAGCGGGCGAGATTGGCGACCTCCAGTATCGTTTCCTCGATGTCCCCGATACTTTCAATGGTCATCTTAAACGCTGTTTCATCGTCTTTGCCCTCGGCTTTGAGTTCACGATACCGCTCCTGCAAATCGGAGAGCAGGTCGGCCTTTAATTCGGTGATGCTTTTTACCCCATCGTATGGCGTAAAAACGCCGTTCAAATAGTTCGTCAATTTCTGATTCATCACATCACATCTCCTTATAATAAGTTTTCAAGCACGCGCTTTGCATACTCCCAGTTGCTTTTGTTGCGGACGTAAGCAGTCTTGCCCTTTTCGGTAATCCTAAAATATTTTCGCCGTCCACCCTGAGTTTCATCGCCCCAATACCACTCGATATCACCGTCCGCCTCAAGCCGCCGGACGCTGGAGTACATGGTGGCTTCCTTCAATTCATACTCACCACCCGAGCGTTCGGCAATCAGCTTCACAATCTCGTACCCGTAGCGGTCAGCTTCGGATAAGAGCCGTAAAATCATCGTATCGGTATGTCCGCGGAGCAGATCGGATGTAATTTTGTGCTCGCTCATATAATCAACCTCCGTATTTGTATAATACGACACACTACTGTGACTGTCAAGGTACTATTTTGAGTTAAATACTTTGTTTGAAAAGTAAGCTGTATATTCATAACGGTTCCTGCTTTTATTCTGCTTCGGAGATGATCAAGCATTATTGTCACTGAAGAATTACGTTGCAGAGTAGTTTCTTCTGACAGCTGGCGGCCATAAGAAAAAGCCATGCTCCCGGCATTGCCGGTGCATGGCTTTTTTCTTATGTAAGTTAAAGGTTCTTAAGCATGTCTTGGCAGCTGCGTCATTTCTGTGAGGCACCCTGAGCAAATATAACGATCCTTATATTCGCTGACCCCTTCCATCGATCCGCAGAAGACGCATTTGGGACGGTAGCGCTCCAGAATAATATGGTCGCCCTGTACCAGAATTTCCACAGGATCGCCTTCATTCATTTGATACCGTTTACGCAGGGATTTAGGCAGAACGATTCTACCGAGCTGATCCACTTTGCGAACTACACCAGCAGGTTTCATATTTAAATTACACCTCTCCTATTCAAAAGTTGATAAGTACCTACTACTTATTTCGGTTCTACTCGTTAATTTCGTTATGTTAATGTCGAATCCTGCTTGAAAATAATTAAAAAAACTTGTCTTTTTTAGACAAGCCCGGGAAAATCAAGCTGACGGAGCGCTTCATAGACGATGATCGCAGCCGAGTTGGACAAATTAAGTGAGCGGACCGCATCACTCATCGGCATACGCATATTCGTTTCCTTGCCGGCTTCCAGGATTTCGGCAGACAACCCTTTAGTTTCCTTGCCAAAAACGAAGAAATCGCCGTCCTGAAAGGTGAAATCACAATACCGTTTCTCAGCCTTGGTGGTAGCATAGAAAAACCGGCCTTCCCGGTATTTATCCAGTACTTCGGCAAACGAATCATGATATTCAATCGTGACCGCATGCCAGTAATCCAGTCCGGCCCGTTTCAGTGTGGCATCATCCGTACGGAAGCCAAGGGGACGGACCAGATGAAGATGGGTGCCTGTAGCCGCGCAGGTGCGGGCGATATTGCCGGTATTGGCCGGGATCTCCGGTTCAACCAGCACGATGTGAAGTGCCATAATAAGTGTATTTCCTCTCTAACGGGAATAGTGCCCGGTAATTGATGTCCCCAAATGTAATAACCTTCCACCCAAAGGCGGAAGGTTAGGGATTTAGTTCATTAACCTTGAGTTTGGCGGAAATGAGTCATGAAATCCGAAAGCGCCTTAACGCTCTCGTAAGGAACGGCATTGTAGATCGAAGCGCGCAAGCCTCCGACACTGCGGTGGCCCTTAAGCCCGATGAAACCTTCCTGCTCCGCAGCTTTGACGAACTGCTTCTCCAGTTCTTCGGACTGCATACGGAACGTTACGTTCATAATCGAACGGCTGCCTTGTTCTGCGACACCACGGTAGAAACCGTCGCTGCCGTCGATATGGTCATACAGCAAACCTGCCTTGTCCCGGTTCTTGGATTCGATGCCGGCAAGACCACCCTGCTCTTCAATCCATTTTAACACTTCATTGACCATATATACAGAAAAGGATGGCGGCGTATTATAAAGAGAGTTGTTTTTGGTATGGGTGCTGTAGCGCAGAATGGTCGGAATGTTCGACGGAGATTCCGCGATCAGCTCTTCCTTGGCGATAACTACTGTCACACCGGAAGGTCCGAGATTCTTCTGGGCACCGGCGTAGATTAGTCCGAATTGGTTCACATCAAATGAACGGCTGAGAATGTCACTCGACATATCGGCGATCAGCGGAATCGAACCGGAATCCGGAAACTCCGCGTACTGGGTACCTTCAATGGTCTCATTTGAAGTCACATGCAGATAAGCGGCATTCTCTGCAGCCTGAATAGAGCTCAGCTCCGGGATAGCCAGGAACTTCTTATCCTCTGAAGAAGCGGCCACGTGGGCACCGGCTACCAGCTTGGCTTCTTTAAACGCTTTGTCTGCCCAGCTGCCTGTCATTACATAGCTGCCAACCTGTCCCTCTGAAATCAGGTTCATCGGAATCATGGCAAATTGTGTGCTGGCTCCGCCTTGGATGAACAGTACCTTATAACCCTTAGGTTTGCCGAGGAGCGAAAGCAGACGTTCCTGCGCCTCATTATGCACGGATTCGTATATCGCTCCACGGTGTGACATCTCCATGATGGACATGCCGCTCCCCCGGAATTCGACAAACTCCGCCTGTGCGCGTTCCAGTACTTCCAATGGCAACGCAGCAGGACCGGCATTAAAATTGTATGCTCTCTTGCTCAATTTGCTCCCCACCCTTTCTCTCCTATGAATATGGATATGGCTATGATAGCAATAATCTCAGACACCAGCAAGTATAATTATTCACATGAGAGGTAAGATCAGAGCCTAGGATGGGCTGAAAAAACGATAGATTCTGCGCCAGTGCTTGCTTTGACGCGGTAAAAGACTAATGTTCACAAAAACTTCAGGAGAGATAACATGCTGTTCTCCCCATAAGGCCATCCGCGCAATCCGGAAATCTCCGCTTTCACGTACGCCAATACCGCTTGGCTTATGCCGCAGCTCCCAGGCAAAGGTTTCGCCCGTCTGCTCCCAGCCTCCCAGCTTGCAGTAAAACGGACGGTCCGGCCTGGCCCGCCAGCTTAGTCTATCCCCGGAGAGCGCCAGCAATTCACTGGTGTAAGAGGATTCCGGTGCTTCGATCACGATATTACCCGGCAGCCGCAATTCAAATTCCGGTCCGGTGGTCATTCCATTGATTCCGATAAAATTATGCATATACTCTTCCGTATGAATGGGTTTTTTACCTTTATTTTCCAATTTGTATTGAATGGTAAGGATATCGTTTTGAAGTGAGATCGTTTTATTGAATAACACGCTGTAACCACCGCACTCCAGAGGCTCTGAGGTAAACCCCAGCGCATGGCGGCTCTCTTCCCTTTTAACGGCAAAAGGCTGGACCGGGTAGTCCGCCGTGAATGAATAGGGCTGATCATTCAGCTTCTGCAGCAGCCCGACACCAGGCTTGGGGAACCAGTCCCCTGCCTTGATCCCGTCATAACCTATTGCCCGGGAAATTCCAAACTCATTGCACAGCCCCTGGCCACCGCTGCCCTCCCCGGGAATCAAGCTTTCCGGCACACAAAAAGTGTGCCCCCCGCGCTCCAGTGTCACCTGTGTAATAAATCCCGTCCAATCAAAACGTGAGCCCCGGTACTCCCCCAGATCGGCAATATCGACCGTCAGAACACCATTCGACAACTTATAACCCATAATGACATGTCCTTTCACACCGGCAACCGCTATAAGCAGCGGTGCAGGCGCTCGAATATTCAAATGGCCGCCTAGACCAGTTCAACTTCAAGGCGGTGTAATTCTCCTGCTGCCAGAGCTTCAAGCTGGCTCCGCGGGATAAGCACTCCTTCCGGCGAATGTTGCAGTGCCAGCTCCGCTCCATTAAGGGTGACTTTGCCAATGCGGTACTCTCCATACATGCGGCTTCCTGAAGAACGATAGCATACTTCCAAAGTACGCTCCGCGAACAAGGTGCGAATGGAGGCTGTCCCGTCTGCATCGAACTGTTCTTTGACCAACTTGGGAGCCAGCAGCAGATCGCCGAGAATTCCTTTTACCCCAAACACCTCTGTCACCATCGTCAGCAGAAGCCAGCTGGCCGAACCTGTTAAATAGGGATACATCCCCCGGCCCTGCTCGTTGATGTATTCGGGAATGCCAGGGTACATCCGGCTTACGCTGTAATCGCTGCTCAGGCAGTAAATGGAGTTCAGCACCTGATGCCCTTCCTCCACGAATCCGCGTTTATAGAGGGCATTCCCATACATAACTGTCATGTGGCTAAACATGGCGCCGTT
Organism: Paenibacillus albidus; assembly: GCF_014644435.1. Classification (GTDB taxonomy): domain Bacteria; phylum Bacillota; class Bacilli; order Paenibacillales; family Paenibacillaceae; genus Paenibacillus_AQ; species Paenibacillus_AQ albidus. Next base: position 196,517 of record NZ_BMKR01000006.1, read on the forward strand.
TTCTTTGTGGCCAAAAGCGAAGCCGAAAGCCCGCCCGAGATTTTGCTGAATCCCTCCGAAATTCGTGTTCAGCCTGTAACCGATGCGCTTATCAAGCAAGTGTTTCTCCACCGCAGCAATGATCTGCGGAACCTGTTCAGGAGCAGCGGCAGGCCCCATTAACGGGAATACCTGGCCGGTCAATGTCATCCGCACCCCTTCGGGGAAATTACCTTCCACCGCTTCGCCATCATTATTGTAGTAACCATTGAACCAGCCGCTGCCATCTTTCCCCTGTACCCATTCACTGCGGCGCAAATGCCCGAAGATCCACTCTGCCTTGCGCTTCAGATCATCGGCCACACTTTCTATTGTAAGGGCCAGCCGGACGCCGCTCACTTGGTTCGGTGCTGCCGCATAGAATCGGTCCAGCCGTTCATGCTTATCCTTCACGGAGCCGTAGTCGAGGTGTTCACTGGTTGAATCCAGCAGCAATGTTATTTCTTCTGCAAGCTGCACTGTCTCCTGACCCGTACGCTCCCGGAGTGTACGCAGCATCCCCGAGATCTCCAGCAGATTGCTGGCATAAAAAGCGGTAAAAGTCACACTTTCTCCCCGCTCGGCTGCCATATCCAGCCCGTCATTCCAGTCCGCACCCTCGAGCCGGATGTTATTATGTTCACCGACATTAAAGAACGGAACCAGGTTCTGCAGCAAAATATGTTCCAGAATCGTCCCTCTATAGACCGCTCCGGTCCGGGTTCTCAGTTCATTTCCCGCCTCCGGGTTCCAGTCCATATCCCGTTCACGGCAGCGGCTCCTGTAGGAATCACGGAAATAGCTCTGCTGCTCCAGCAGGAAGTCCAAATCTCCGCTCTGATTCAGATATAGCGCGGTAGTCAAGAAAGGCCAGGCTCCGTGATCCATCCATACCCGCGGAATATTGTTGCGGTCTGCAATAAATTCGCCGGGTTTTGCGCCGATAATGGTGGCATTGCTGCCGTCGATGCGGACCCCGGCATAGTTGTTCAGCAGCAGGCTGCGCACTTCCGCCGGTTCCATAATGAGCAGAGCCAGACAATCCTGCCACAGATCACGCCAGCCCCGTCCCCCCCGGCCATAATCATGGTAAGGCAGAAACGAGTTGCCGTAGAGCCTTCTCAGTACCGGCTGCAGGGTAACCCATTTCATCCATCGGTCGGCTTCCGGATGACCGGTATGGAACTCTACCGTACTCACTTTTGCCTTCCAGAAAATCTGGTTCTCCGCGAATAACCGGTCAAAGGCTGCGGCTGATCCGTATTTCGCCATCAGAGCCGGGACATCCATACGCTGGTTATGGATAGCCATTACAACAATATACACCGTGCTGTCTTCGGGAAGCAGCGAAACCGTGGCAAAACGGATTCCGCCCAGCGCCTCATAACCCTCCCGGAATGCACCGCGATCTGCCGGGGCAGGATCAGCGTTCAGCACCACCGCTTCCGGCCAGTCCAGGCTTCCCCCTTCCCCGATAAATTCCTCCTGCACCGGGAAGAAGCCAACAGGGGCACTCCCGTCTCCTGCCGCACCGAACACACCGTAAGAGGTAGGGTTAACCCGGTGACCGCGTTCATCAAAAGACAGTGCAGGCTGAACCTCAACACCGTATGCTGTAGTATAGATCCGGTTCAGCAAAGAGGTCACATGCCGGTGGTCGCGCAAATCATCTGCCGAACGGGCATAAAGCGGCACCGCAGCGGTTGGCGTCACCGTTATGCTGTCATTCCCCTTGTTCGTAAGCACTACCTTCATAAGCTCGACCTTGTCATTACCGCAGGGTACGAAGTTAGTGATTTCAGCTTTGACTGCGAATCTTGTGCTGCTGCGTGTCACCCGGTGCCAGAGAAATCCGGCCTCCAAAGCCACTTCATCCTTATCGGGCTGATAGAAGCCCGCAATTTGACCCGCCGAGTTCCCGGCAGCCGACCAGGCCCCCTGGCCTTCGATATGTACCCAGAAGTTGCGGGAAGACCGGGAGTTATGCAGATCCTCCACCGATAACGGAGGAGTCAGAAAGGTATCGTGCCCGGAAGTAGCCATCCCATGTTGCGTGGGGCTCACGGAGGACTTCATCCCCCCTTCATTCACCAGCGGAAAATACAAATGGCTGCTCCGGTCAGGATTCAGAAGTTTAAACTCCTCTTCATTTCCCGTGAACACCCAGCCTTGAGGCTCCGTTTGCTTCACTTCATTCATCCTTTCCATAGGTTGCTGGCGGTTACGCTTTGACAGCCCCGGCCAATGCACCATCGACAATATATTTCTGAATAAAGGTATAGAGAATAATCAGCGGGGCTGAGACAATCATGATGCCACAGGCCAGCATCGGCCAGTTATTGCCGTATTGCCCGCGGAACTCCTTCAGCCCGAAGGTGATAGGATAGTTGTCAGGGCTCGGCAAATACATGACGGGCCCGACAAAGTCATTCCAGATCCCGATGGCTGTCAGAATTACACCGGTTGCGATCACCGGCTTCATCAGCGGCATAATGATCTGGAACAGGTAGCGGTTATAGCCGCAGCCATCCATCCCCGCCGCCTCATCCAGCTCCCGGCTGATCGCTTTGATGTAACCGGTGAACATCATGAATACGATGCCGGTGCCGCTTGTTTTGAGCAGGATATAACCAAGCTTCGTGTCATAGCCTACAAACCCAAGTTCCTGCTTCAGCGCCAGCATCAGCTTGAACTGGGCCACCATGGGATTTGGCAGAAACTGCGACAGCAGAAAGAACAGATAGATAAAACCGCTCCATTTCACATACCCTCTGGCTACCGGAAACGCTCCAAATAACGAAACGATCAGTGTAAGCACCGTCGCCACAACCGTATAGAGCAAACTGTTCGAGAAATAATCGGCAAAATTGCCCTGCGTCCAAGCTTCCTTGTAGTTATTCCATTGTATGCTTTGGACCACGCCGATCGGGTCCAGAAGATATTCGGTAAACGATTTGAACGACACGTTAAATACAAACAGCAGCGGCACAATGTATACCACCAGCAGCACAGCCACTGCAGCGTAGGAGAGCATCCGGGAGGAACGGGAAGCTTTCATTAATGCTCCACCTCTCTCTTGCGCATTTGTTTGACTGCAACCACGACAAAGACGAGGATCATCAGAAACTGCACCACGGACAAAGCCGAGGGCAGACCCATTTGCAGACTGCCGCGGAAGGTTTCCTTGTAGACATCATAGGCCATGGTTCTGGTGTTGAAACGTCCGTCGGTTGTCGCCAAGATAATATCAAAGGTTGACATCGCACCGATGATCGACAGGAGCATATTGACCGTAAAAGAAGGTGCAATCAGCGGGAAGGTAATATGCTTGAAGGATTGCCATTTGCTTGTACCGTCGATATATCCTGCTTCATACAGATCCTTAGGCACCGATTGCAGGCCGGCCAGAAAAATAAGCATGGAATAACCCATATACATCCAGATTTGCACAAATATAATATAGCCAAAAGCATGGGTAAAGCTCCCGAAGAACATATCCTTATAGCCGAACATAACATCATACAGCTGATTCACCGGACCACTGAGCGGATCGAACATCATCCCCCAGACCAGCGCGACGACAGCGACACCCAGGACCACCGGCAGGAAAAACACCGCCCTGTAGAAATAATCGCCTTTCAGCCTTTGATTGATGATCACAGCTACCAGCAGGGCCACCCCATTCTGTACAACCGTTACAATAAACATGAAATAAAGCGTCCTGATGATGGAATCCACACGTTCCCCAGAGTTCCCTGCAAAAAACACATCATAATAATTATCCAGCCCCACAAAGTTCATCTTGCTTCCCGGCACATTCGTTATATCTGTAAAAGAATAAATTACCGTCATTACCGAAGGGCCGAAGTAAAAAACAATATACAGCGCCATTGGCAGCATAAGCAGCAATAGCGGAACATAACGTGCCAGGCCTTTTCCGAATGGATACATCTCTTTCACCTGCCTATCCTCATTCAATACAAACCCGGGGCCTGAACAACACAGGCCCCGGAAACTGCACAGTAGGTTCCTTTGCTGAATTACCGGCTCATACACGAATAAAACTTATTTGGGAGCAGCTGCTTCCCATTCCTGCTGCTGCACATCGGCCAGTTCCTTCGCCGTTTTGAATTCGCCGCCGGGTGCCAGGTATTCAGTGTGTACACCTTCAGCCGCCAGATGTTCGCCGACGTTGTCGCGGTTAATCATCAGAATCTCATACGCCAGCTCAAAATCGCCGGACAGGTACGGGGACAGCTCCTTATCGATGAATTCACTGTCAGTCTGAATATTATCCTGTGTCGGCAGGAATCCGGCAGCTTTGACATACGAAGTGTAATTCTCCGGTTCGGAGAAGAACTCCAGCCATTTCAGGGCCCCCTCTTTGTTGGGGCCTTTGTCTGCGGCATACCAGGTAACATCATATTTGCCGACAAGCGACTTGTTCTTGGCCGCATCCTCGGTGGCCGGGATCGGGAAATAGCCAAATTTCAGGTCCGGGTTCGCAGTCGCAATGGTTGGCGCATCCCAGGTTCCATCCGCAATCAAGGCCGCTTTGCCTGTAGCAAAGAAAGAAGGTGCAGTGGCATAGTCAATGCCCATAAAACCGTCGATAATGTATTTATCCTGAAGCGTTTTCATTTTGTCCAGTACCTCTACAGCTTCTGCATCGTTGTATGCGGCCTGGCCTTTCCAGACACCCTCAATCCATTTCTGCTGATCCCCGCCGCCCAGAATCTTGGCCTGCAGTCCAAATACCGGCAGCTTTAACGGCCACACGTCTTTGCCGGCCACAACAATTGGCACGACATTCTTCTCCTTCAGAGTATCCAGCACCTTAATGAACTCTGTCCAGGTGGCCGGAACGGCCAGTCCATGCTGTTCAAAAATTTCTTTGTTATAGAAAAATCCAGACATCGCCACCTTACCCGTTGGTAACGCATACACTTTATCTTTGTACGTGCCGGCTTTGGCAATATCATTGGCGTTGTAGTTCTTCACAAAAGGCTGGTCCGTCAGATCAGCGATCAAGCCGGAATCAATCCACTGCTGCCAATCCGGCACCTTCGCGCCCGGCGTCCATTCCTTCGGCGACAATCTCATACCGGACAAATCCGCAAGAACATCCACATCACCTGCCGTAATCCTGGCTCTTTGTGCCTGCTTAAACTCATCATCCGGACCGGTTGTTGTATACTCCACTTTGTATTCCGGGTACTTCTCTTCGAATTTCTTATTGATTTCCTCAATCGCTTTGTTAATATTCTCCTGTTTCCAGTGTAAAATCTTGACCACGGTCTTCTCCCCGGAAGCCGGTTTCCCGGTTGCCTCATTCTTCGGAGCGTTGCCGGCCTCATTGTTCGCACCGTTGCCGCCGCCTCCGCATGCCGCCAAGGAGAGCAGAAGAACAGAGCTCAACAAGACTGCAGAAAGCCTTTTAACCATTGTTGTTACCCCCTAATATAAATGGATTTTTATTACGAAACATCTTCTCTGTATGCTGCGTAGTGGAAATATAGCTAAACTTTACAGAAATCGGTTTCGTCGTGTTCATTATTACACCCTTATTTTTCTTTGTAAAGTGTTTTTTTCAAACCAGCATGTTCATTACTTTTATGTAAACCAAGCCTTATATTATCAATAAACTCAGCAATAACGCCTAAAAATTATATTGACGACGCCGCTGAAACTCTATAAAATAACTACCGAAAGCATTTTCGATATTTCAGATTATTTTTATCCAATCATGACTTATAAGTGTCTGTCCGCTAGGCGTTATTCCTGTTTTTTCGTGAAAATAGTATCTTTTTATGGTCATAATACAAAAAAACTAGCGAAAATTGACGATATTTTGTATTTTAAGTTTCTAAAATCAGGCTTACTATAGCCGTGTTTCGGAAGATAACAGGATCAAAATTATAGAACTCGAACCCTTTATCCGCCCCCCCTCAGCACTTTCCGCCAGAGTATAAACAAGCCCGGAAAAGTAGCTGCCTGTTGCTCTATGCTCTTATAGCTCATCCTCAGGCACTAATTCCTTCATTGTGGAACCGAAGCTGATTGCTAAAAGGCTCCTGTGGGGCCGCTGGGCACAATCACCTCCTCTCACTTCCCTCGGATACCACTGCACCGCTGTGAAGCTTAACGACGGCTTGGGAAGCCTCTCTCATCACGCTGCAACATATGTAGGAGCGTCGCAGCAGTTGCAGCCTTCACAGCTCTTCCCAGTTCTCGCAGTCCCCCACAGTCCTCGCGCCCATCAAAACATTTCCGGCAAGTATAGCGTCAGCTCACCAACACTATATGCAGTAAACCCTTCCACACCGTTCAGCAGCGTATCTTGCCCCTATCTTGACGATCCTTGGCCGTAAAAAAGGGGCATCTGCCGCCCCACTCAGAAGGATAGTGTTTCTAATGTATTTTGTGCCGCACAATCTCTCTGGCAGCGTTCGAAAACCCATTCCGGTGTATTTCATACATCGGGAAATTAGAAAACAGTCCAACATAGCCGATTTCTGCTTTTCCTAATGTATAAATTGCATCGAAATCGAAAAACAGCAGGATTTCCCCGCAATCTACTGTACAAAATGCAGTCCAAAACAATCCCTAAACCAATCTGCTGGCATTCTGGCCTACAGTATTAGAGGAGATGGCACGCAAAAAGGCGGCTGTCTCCGTGTATAAATACACTTGAGACAGCCGCCTTTTTGAGTTTCAGGGTTATTCGGTATTAGCAGTCGAAGTACAGGGAGTATTCATGTGGGTGAACCCGAATGGATACTGCTTGCGCTTCGGAACGTTTCAATGCGATATAGTTGTCGATGAAGTCCTTGGTGAATACGCCGCCTTCTGTAAGGAATTCGTAGTCTGCTTCCAGGGAATCAAGCGCTTCGTCCAGGCTGCCCGGAACGCTGCGGATTTTTTCCTTCTCGGCGTCAGGCAATTCGTAAATGTTCTTGTCGAGAGGACCGTAACCCAGCTCTTGCGGGTTGATCTTCTTCTTGATTCCGTCCAGGCCGGCCATAAGCATTGCGGAGAATGCCAGGTATGGATTCGCTGTGGAGTCCGGTGTACGGAACTCGATACGACAGCCCTTAGGGGTTACAGCCGCTACTGGGATACGTACTGCTGCGGAACGGTTACCTTTGGAATACACCAGGTTAACCGGTGCTTCATAACCTGGAACCAGACGTTTGAACGAGTTGGTGCTTGGGTTAGTCAAAGCGATCAGAGCCGGTGCATGGTACAGGATTCCGCCGATATAGTGCAGAGCCATTTCGCTCAGGTTCGCATAAGCGCCTTTTTCGTAGAACAAAGGCTCACTGCCGTTGAAGATCGATTGGTGAACGTGCATTCCGCTGCCGTTGTCGCCGAAGAGCGGTTTTGGCATGAAGGTTGCAACTTTACCGTATTGACGGGCAGTGTTGTGCACAATGTATTTGTATGTGAGCAGGTTGTCGGCTGTTTTCTTCAGCGTGTCGAAACGGAAGTTGATCTCCGCTTGTCCTGCAGTAGCTACTTCATGGTGATGACGTTCGATGCGCAGGCCTGCTTCAGCCAGCACACGGCACATTTCACTGCGGATATCCTGTTGGGTATCTACAGGTGCTACAGGAACATAACCACCCTTAACACCAACTTTGAATCCCAGGTTGCCGCCTTCTTCCTTGCGGTTTGTGTTCCAAGCTGCTTCTTCGGAATCTACGAAGAATGAAGCACTGTTCATTCCGCTCTCGTAGCGAACATCGTCGAAGATGAAGAATTCGGATTCAGGCGCGAAGAATGCCGCTGTGCCCACACCGCTTGCTTGCAGGAACTCTTCTGCTTTAACTGCAATACCGCGAGGGTCGCGTTCATAACGTTCGCCGTCTGGGGTAAAGATGTCGCACATGATGTTAAGAGTCGGATGTGCGGTAAACGGATCGATATAGGTAGCACTTGTATCCGGCATCATAACCATATCAGATTCTTCAATCCCGCGGAAACCTGCAATGGAAGAACCATCAAAAGCAACACCATTTACAAATGTTTCTGCTTCTACTTCAGAAGCCGGCAGTGAAATATGGTGAGCACGTCCACCTAAATCTACAAACCGAAAATCAACCCACTCGATATTGTTCTCTTTAATTGTTTCCAGCACTTTTTCAACCGACATGAATTTTTCCTCCCCAAGTTCCGAACATTAAGCCGTTCACAGTATGCAAATGTTCTTGTTTTAATTTTTTTTGCTGTCGTCATTATAAATCTCAAACCTCACATCGTCAATGCTTATGTCAGGTATTTATTATTGCAATGTAAGATATTCTGACGCTTTCGTGAAATTCGGTTTGCCGTAAGAACCACTTGCGAAATCACGGGTGCAAATACTGCAAATAGCCCTCTTCCCCTTGACTGGCGCGGGGAAAGAGGGCTGTAATATTTAATTATACCTCCAGGATCAGACGGCCGAAACCGCCTGTGGCGCCGGGGAAAACTTACGTCCGACCAGCGGAGCCAGCTTCTCCAAATCGCGAAGCAGGTTATCGAATTGGTCAGGGAACAAAGACTGGACGCCATCGCCTGTCATGGAATTATCCGGATCTGTATGCATTTCAATAATCAGTCCGTTTGCGCCTGCGGCCACGGAAGCTTTTGCCATCGGTTCCACCAGTTCCCGGCGTCCTGTGCCATGGCTCGGGTCGGAGATGACCGGCAGATGGCTCAGGCTTTGCAGTACCGGAATGGCCGAAAGGTCAAGCGTATTGCGTGTGTAGGTCTCGAACGTACGAATCCCGCGTTCGCAGAGCATGACATCGCGGTTGCCGCCTGCCAGGATGTATTCCGCCGCATTGAGCAGCTCATCATAGGTCGCACTGAAGCCGCGTTTCAGCAGCACCGGACGTCCACAGGTACCGAGCTTGCGCAGCAGATCAAAGTTCTGCATATTACGTGTGCCGACCTGCAGAATATCCGCATGCTCAGCGCAAATGTCTACATATTCCGGTGTCATAACCTCGGTAATGGTCAGTAGGCCATGACGTCTGCCCGCTTCGGCCATCATGGTCAAACCTTCAACGCCTACACCCTGGAAGCTGTAAGGTCCGGTGCGGGGCTTGAATGCGCCTCCGCGCAGTACCTGGGCACCCGAAGCTTTGACAAGACGGGCTATTTCGTCAATTTGTTCCGGGGATTCAACCGCACAAGGCCCGCCCATAATCACGAGGTTCTCGCCACCGATCTTTACGCCGCGAATATCAATGATGGTGTCTTGCGGATGGAAGTCGCGGCTGGCCAGCTTGTAGGATTTGGAGATCTTCACGACATTCTCCACCCCCTTCATTTGACGCAAATGCTCGGCAAGCTTCGGTGTGACGGTTCCCACCAGGCCAATAACCGTATGGTCAGCCCCACGGGAAAGATGCACCTGCAGTCCTTCTCTTTCAATTACGCCAATAATATCCTTAACCTGTTCTTCCGGTGTTTGATTGGATGTAATAACGATCATATAATAGTCCCCTTTTATGCAAATATATTCGATCATACGGATCTTTTGAACGACGCTATCGCGCTACGACGCTTTTAAGCTTCTACGCTTTTAATCACTAAAGTTATTTTAACGCAAAATCCAAATATCGTCAATAGGTTTTCCTCCTGTAAATCTTCTGACTCCGTAAGCTCCACGGCATGCAGAGGAAAACGGATGTGACTTTTAACGGAGCCAATCAATAACTAAACCCTCCCGAAACCTGTAAATGCTCCAGCTATGGAGGAAATCGTCCGGGAGGCTTTTTCTGAATGATATCCCCATGAACAAGGGCGCTGGTTGTCTGGAATCAGTCCAAGCTGGGCCCGGCGCTGATAAAGACTATCCTGGTTACCGGAGTTTCGATTGTTTCGGTCGGATTAATGGGTGCAGCTCCAGATTGTCATGATTCCGCTGCTTTGAGCAGAAAAAGTGACGCTCGAAGACGGATGGGTTTCCCTAAAAAAACGAAGAGCAGCGATTCTCCAGTAAAGGGAGAATCGCTGCTCTTCTGTCTGGTCACGGTTATTAAACCGAGCTAGACTGTCTCATTCAAATGAATATATAAAGTACGTAGCCGCCGTTCGCGCTCTAGATCGTGCTGGCCGTCTTGTTCTTCACCGGAGGCAGCAGCTTCGCCATATTCACCGTACGTTTAATTTCCCATGTCTCGGGAAGCGCCGGATCATATTGCTCCAGATAGTTAATTACCTCTTTGGTAATCGGCGTAGGGGTGGAAGCGCCTGATGTGACTCCAACAACATTAATGCCCTGCAGCCACTCCGTCTTCAGCTCGGATACATCCGAGATGCGGTAGGCGGTTACACCGGCAATTTCCTCCGACACCTGGGCCAGGCGGTTGGAGTTGTTGCTGCGCGGATCACCGACGACAATGAGCAGATCACATTGTCCGGCCTGCTCCGCTACGGCCTCCTGCCGTACCTGGGTAGCCATGCAAATCTCATTGTGCACTTCCGCACCGGGGAAGGTCTCCAGCAGCTTTTTCATTATGTGCTTGATATCCCATTGGCTCATCGTGGTCTGGTTGGTAATCACAATCCGTGATGAAGGAACGGATAAAGTGGCTATTTCTTCTTCCTTCTCGATCAAATGTACATGCTCGGGGGCAATTCCCACGGCACCTTCAGGCTCAGGGTGGCCCTTCTTGCCGATATAGATGACCTCATACCCCTCTTCAACCTTCTCCTTGATGAGATCATGCGTCTTCGTAACATCGGGACAGGTGGCATCCACAGTGGTCAGGCCTTTCGCCCGGGCCATCTTGCGGACCTCCGGGGATACGCCGTGGGCAGTGAAAATTACCGTACCGCTGTCTACCTGATCCAGAATATCAAGACGGTTATGCCCGTCGAGTGTAATAATTCCGTCATCTTCAAACGAGTTGGTCACATGACTGTTGTGCACAATCATGCCCAATATATAAATCGGCCGGGGCAGGTCTAGATTTTGCGCGGCCTGACGCGCCATGACCATGGCGTCAACGACGCCGTAGCAATACCCCCGGGGAGAAATTTTGATGACTTCCATCACTTTCACCAGCTTTCTGCTGTCTTAGACTGCATATTAAGGACCCGTCTATTATACCCTATTCGAGCGGCGGAGCAAAGAGAAGCGGCAGCCAGATCACAAAAGTGGTCCCCTCACCCTGTCGGGTGACTACCTCGACAGACCCGCCATGTTCATCAATAATCCATTTGGCAATGGACAGTCCAAGTCCGATCCCTTCGGTAATCCCCCGCGACTCATCTGCCCGGTAGAAACGGTCGAAGATATGCGGAACCTCCTCCTTGTCCATTCCAATTCCTGTATCCGTGATCCGAATGCCCACCTGGTTCTGGTAGAAGACCGTATCCATGGATACGTTGCCCTCAGGAGTATATTTGAAAGCATTGTCAATAAAAATGAACAGCATCTGCTGCAGATAATCCTTGTTGCCGACGATATATTTGCCGTTCAGATGCGTCATATCGCCGACTGTCCATTCTGCCTGGCGGGGCAGGAAGGAGGCGCGGCGCGCGACTTCAGTCATCATCGGTTCCAGCGCTACCGGCTCTTTGGCAAAGGTGCGGCCCGTATCGGCACGGGCCAGGGAAAGCATATCGGCCACCAGTCCGCTCATGCGCTTGGATTCATCGGCTATATCCTTCACCGATTCGATCGACAGCTGGCGGATTTCCGCATCGGTCATTTTGCCCTCACCCGGTTCCATCTCCCATACCTTTTGCAGCAGGTCGATATTTCCGCGAATGGTCGTCAGCGGCGTACGTAGCTCATGTGAAGCGTCCGATACAAAGCGGCGCTGGGCCGCATAGGATTCTTCAAGATCCTTATAGAAACCTTCCATGCGCCCGAGCATGCTGTTGACCGTCTCAATCAGCCGTCCGATTTCATCGGGTGGCCCGTCATATTCTATCCGGGAGCTCAGGTCGTTGCCCGTCTGAATACCGCTCGCCGCCTCAATCACCTTGCCAATCGGGCTCATCGACTTGCGGGCCAGGAACAATCCGAACGTGAAGGCGGCAATAAGGGTGGCAAAAGAGCCGACGAGCAGTATATTTTTGAGCCTTTCCATCAGTCTGTCCTGCTCTCCCACATAAGCAGCCATTTGAAGAACTGCAGCGGGATTTCCATCAAAACCTGGAATATCAACGGATCTCTGATAGATTAAAAAAGAATTGCCACCGTAGACCGCACGTATAAAACCTTGTTTGTTGTCCACCACAGCCTGTTCAGGAATCTCGAATTTCAAGTTATTGTTATGCATATTGTTATTGGAAATTATCTTATTGATATTATAGATATACATTTGTGCAAAAAGATTCTGTCCTTCAAGACTGCCGCCTACCATAAGATTTATGGTACCATCATAGGTCCAGGCTTGGCTCAGAACAACTTGATTGGACTGATATTTAAGTCTCTCCTTTATATCTCCATACGTATTAATATATACAAAACCGTAAATTGCGGCTGAGAAGGCCAGCAGCATAACGGCCAAAATCCCTGAATACCAAGCTGTCAGCCGCAACCTTATGGACATATTAATTGTCACCTCTTAGAATGTAACCGGCTCCCCGGATCGTCTGAATCAATCGTTTGCCGCCATGCTCCTCTGTCTTCTGGCGCAGCATGGCGATATACACCTCAAGTACATTGGATTCACCGCTGTAGTCATAACCCCATATTTTATCCATAATCAAATCACGGGACAACACACGTTTCGGGTTCTGCATAAAAAGATGCAGCAGTTCAAATTCCTTAGCCGTCAGCTCCAGCCGCTTGCCGCCGCGGGTCACTTCGCGCGAATCCACATCCAGCGTGATATCCTCATAGGCAACCGCATGGTCTCCGCCGCCTCCCTGCTCACTTTTGCGCCGCAGGAGAGCACGGACCCGTGCCAGCAGCTCCTCCAGTGCAAATGGCTTGACTAAATAGTCATCAGCCCCCAGATCCAGGCCTTTCACACGATGCTCAATTTCATCCTTGGCAGTAAGCATAAGGACAGGCACAGTGCTGCCACCTTCGCGCAATCGCCGGCAGACTTCAAATCCATCCACCTGCGGCATCATCACATCAAGGATAACCACGTCGGGATCACTGGCAATAACCGCCCGCAGCCCTTCCGCTCCATTGACCGCCGTCTTCACATCATAGCCTTCAAAAGCAAGGCCCCGGCGCAGCATGGAAATAATTTTTTCATCATCATCAATAATCAGAATTGTCGGTCTCATCAAAGCAGCCCCCATTGTTCGTTTCATGTTTATTTATATTGTACCAATGAATGAAGCCATTGGCATCCTGGTCAAGAAGAAACGGAAGGGGCAGCCCCTTCCGTTTCTCACTTCAACATCTTGGTATTTACTGCTGCTGTGTTTGTGTAGTGTCAAAGTCATTTTTGTTCCCGATCGTGACCGGAAGGTCCAGAGTCTTGCCGTCACGGATCACATTCAAGGTTGCTTTGTCGCCTACCTTCAAGGATTGGATAAACGTAATCAGATCCTGGCTTGTCGCATATTTCGTGCCATTGATCCCCGTAATGATGTCATACGGACGAAGGTCGGCGGTATACGCAGGGGATTTGTAGATAATCTCTGCCACTACAGAGCCTTCTTTGATGTCCGTACCCATTTGTTTGGCGACCTCATCGGTAATCGTCATGAGCGTGGCACCGATAAAAGGAACCGGTTCTTTAGGAATGGCCTGATTGGCTTCCAGCTTATCCACAACCTCTTTAATGGTGTTGACTGCAATCGCAAAACCAATTCCTTGTGACTCCGTGCTAACGGCAACGTTCATGCCAATCACCTGGCCGTTCATATTAAGCAACGGTCCACCGGAGTTGCCGGGGTTGATGGAAGCATCGGTCTGCAGCAGATTCTTGTAGTTACGCGAGCCGCTGCCGTCTTCCTCATTGATATCAATGCTGCGTCCTTTGGCGCTTAGCACTCCGGTGGTCACCGTATGATCGAACCCTTGCGGGTTCCCGATAGCCACCACAGCAGAGCCTACCTTCAACGTATCCGAATCGCCTAGAGACACTACTGGGAAATCGCCGCTGCCTTCAATCTTCAGCACAGCCAGATCCAAATCCTTGCTTGCGCCCAGCAGTTTGGCCTCATAAGGTTTGGTGGTGCCGTCTATCGTAACCTGAATGACATCGGCACCGTTAATCACGTGCTGATTCGTCAGAATGTAGCCTGATTTGTCATAAATAAATCCTGTGCCGATCCCATAAGGCACCAGTTGGCTTGAAGATCCTGAACCGGATTGGGTATCGGGCTCGGTCTGCTGGGAGCCGCCGCCTCCGAACTGGTCACCGAAGAAAAATTGTGAGAACGGGTCTGTTGAACGAGAGTTTGTGCCGCGTGAGCTCGCATTCACCAGGGTATCAATCTTCACCACAGCCGGCCCTACGTTGTCCACCACACTGGATACATCACCGGATCCGGTGACTAGAGAGGTAGTGGTGGTGGTAGGAAGCGATCCTGCACTCTCATTGGTTACTTTAGCCGTTGCACTGGAAGCAACCGGTGCCGGCTCATCTCCGGTAAACCAGTTGCCCCGGTCAGCCATGAACATAGAACCCGACAGAACCACCATCCCGGCCAAAAAGGAGATCAGCACGGTCTTCAGAGAGCTTTTTGGCTTGCTTTTATACTGCCAGCCGCCGCTTCCGCCCTCTCCTCCGTTTCCGCCATTGCCGCGGCCTCCGCCGCCGTTTCCGTCATATCCCGGTGCGCGGAGTGAAGTGTTGCTGTAAGGAATAGGCTGTACAGGCTGAGGAGGGGTTACTTCTACGCGTTCCGGCTCCCGCCGGTTATAATGCTCCACGCCTTCTGCATTTAATTCGTCTTTATTTACAGATTTAAAAGGTCCATAAGAATAGTAGTATGATGAGCCTGATTCGGAAGACTGGTTAGATGTGCTGCGTTCCTGATTGTTGTCCCATTCCCGATCCGGTGCCGGTTGATCATTGCGGCTATAGCCGTTCTTGTTATCGTCCATGTTTCTTTCCTCCCGCACCCTGCCTGTCTGACAAGGAGTAAATTTGTTTTCTTGTTACTTATTTTGTACTTTAAACCTTAAGGTCACATTAAAAACAATTTAAGCGGAGATAAAAGATAGCGGAAGAACAGCGTTTTGGGTCAAACCGCGGGAAAAATGCAACTATTTCATGAAGCTGCACGTGGTTTCAGTGAGAGGGGGACAATGAAACTGGATACTTTGTACCAAGATCATGTAAGCGACCTGTACCGGTATTTATTCTCCCTTACAAACGACCACTACTTGGCGGAAGATCTGGTGCAGGAAACTTTTTACCGGGCCTATCTGTATTTGGAGAACAATGAACTGGAGAATGTGAAGCCCTGGCTGTTCAAAGTAGGGTACCGGGTCTTCATTGACCACTGGCGTAAAGGAAAACGGGTGGATCTCGGGGAGCCGCATCCGAAACCTGACGAGCAGACGCCGGAGAAAACATGGCTGGAGCAGGAAGGGCTGAACCGGATACTGGGGTTAATCCGCACGCTTCCCCCCAATGAAGCCCATGCTCTGTTGCTATGCGATTTCCACCAGCTCAAGCTGCACGAGACCGCCGACATTCTAAATCTGAATCTGAATACTTTAAAGAGCCATCTGGCCCGGGGACGTAAAAAAATGAGACTGCTGCTGCAAAAGGAGGAGCGTTAACATGAACAAGAAGGAAGGGGACCCACCCGTCCCGGATAAGGGGCAGGCTTATGAAGATGCGCTTCAGGGAGCTCTCGCCGACTATCAATCTCTAAACGGTCTAAGTGCCCAGCGGGAGCGGCAGATTGTTAAGACAGCCAAATTCCGCTCCAAGGGAAGCACCATTCTCATTACGCTGGCGATTCTATTGTTAATTATGCCCGTGCTCACTTTGGGTTCATACCTTTATTATGCCGGCAAAGCCAATCATATGCTGGATCTTACGGCAAAAGCCGTCTATGTTACCGAGCCGAATCAGAGAATAGACTCCCGGGCCGTCCGGGAACAGATTGGCTTGTTCTCAATGGATGCAAAATTTACTACGCTGAAAAGAGTAGGAAAAGAAGATCTTCGCAGCACCTCGTATCTTGTCCATTTTTCATTGGACCGGGTGACCGCGCTTGAGCGCAATCCCCTGCTTGAGGCGGCCGTGCCGGAGATTCTGACCTCGGATAATAACTATTTTATCCTGCCTCAGGGCCAGATGACTTTTGATCAGGGCACAGAACTTGAAGTGCTGCAAGGGCTGCCCGCACAGACGGTGGCGGAAGTCTATGTTTCGCTGAAAAAAGCCTATACGCAGCAAGAAATTGAAGAGGCACTGCCTGCAGATACAGACCCCATCTGGTTTGCTGTGGATACCGGCGACCCGGCTCAGATGCTGGATTCACAAGGTCTGTTCACACCGCCGCTGGGTTATCCGGCCCAGACCGACAAGGATTATTGGTCACCCTTCTTTTCCGTCCCGGGGGAAGCGGAGAGTAATCAGGATAAATTTCTGACCATTGTGCAGCAGTTGGCAGAGAATGAAGCGTTGGCTACGGCAGTTTCGAGGGGCAAATCACTGTCCCTCCCGGATAGAGCAGCTTATCTGCAATCCCATGCGGTCAAAATTTACGGTCTGGTCATCACCGGACCGGTCAACGAACTGCAAAAGCTGGAACAACATCCAATGGTTCGCGCCATGAAAGTGAGGGATACCCGATTATGGAACTGGCATTCTTAAAAAACAAAGCAGGCAAACTGCTGGCCTTCTTTGCCCTGCTGTCCATGCTGTGCGGCCTGCTTGCATTGGCCCTCATAAATGCGGCGCTGCTCTCCCGCAGCACACAGCTCCTGTTGCCTACCCCTTTGGTAGCTGCCGAAGTTCTGTTTGGCTTGACCGGTCTGGCAGCGCCAAGAACCCACCGGGCATTTGCCTGGTGGGGACTCGGGATAGCCTTATTTATAGTCTTGTTCAACTTCGTATTGTTCGGCTTGGCCTGGATGATCAATCCCCGGCCTTAAGCGGGGTCAAGCCCAGCCCTTGCGGTGGGCATAGATCGCGAGCTGGGTGCGGTCATCCAGCTCGCATTTCATCAGGAGGTTGCTGACATGTGTCTTCACCGTCTTGATGCTGATATGCAGCTCTTCACCAATATCCTTGTTGGTTTTGCCTTCGGCAATCAGCAGCAGCACTTCTTTTTCACGTTCAGTCAGCCCCGAGGAATCGCCCTGAACCGTACGCTGGCGGATTCCGCGGGTCAAGGCCTGCGACACATCGCCGGTCATCACCGGCATGCCGCGGTAAGCGCCTTGCAGCGCATAGATCAGCTCCTCGGCCGACACAGTCTTGAGCACATAGCTGACCGCCCCCGCTTCGATGGCATCGACTACGAGATCATCCTCCAAAAAGCTGGTCAGAATGACGATTTTGAGGCCCGGAAATTCGGATAACACGGCCCGTGTTGTCTCTGCGCCGTTCATCACCGGCATCATCAAATCCATCAGCACGAGGTCGGGCAGACCTTCCGTTCCCCAGGCGCGCAGCATATCCAGCGCTTCCTGTCCGTTCGCCGCTTCGCCCATCACCTCAAAGGTCGGCTCCAGCATCAAATAAGTCTTCAGCCCCATCCGCACCATGTCATGATCATCCACAAGCAGCACTCTTATTGTGCTCATGTTATTCCTCCCCTTCCACGGTATCCAATCCATGCCGGCCGGCATGCAACTCCCCAAGACTCTCCTTGCCTTGAACAAACTTAGGGATATGTACGCGAATCGTCGTCCCCGCACCCTTGCGGCTGATAATTTCCACCTGCCCGCCCAGCTTCTCCGCCCGTTCCCGCATGGTGGTCAGTCCGTATGAGCCTTGCTTGTGCTGAATATGTTCAAACCCCTGTCCATCATCACTGATGCTGAGCACCACCTGCCTTGGCGTCTCCCGCAGCGACAAGCTGACCAGACGCGCACCTGCGTGCTTCACAATGTTCGCCATAGCTTCCTGTATAATCAGGAACAACTGGTGTTCAATCGCCTCGGACAGCTCGCCTTGCAGCTCAAGTTCTTTCATGCCTTTGAGGCCATTCTGGCGGCAATAGTCGGGGAACCATTTTTCGAGCGCTTCAAACAGATTCCGCCCTTCCAGCTCCACCGGACGCAGCTGTGCAATCAATGCCCTCATCTGCTTCTGGGCCATTTGGGACATCGTAATCAGCTGGTTCATAACCGTCTGTCCTTGCGCTTCATTGCGTTCCAGCACTTTAGGCAGCGAAGAGGCGGACATATGAATTGCGAACAACTGCTGGCTCACCGTATCATGCAAATCCCGGGCCATTCGTCTCCGCTCTTCAAGCACCGCGCTCTCCGCCGCCTTTTCCTTCTCTATAACTTCCTGCTCACCCAAACGCTGCAGCAGCTTCATTTTGTTCTCCACGCTGTCCATCATAATGTTGAATTCGTGATACACGGTTGCAAATGACTGGTCATCACTCTCCGGCATCCGTACGGACAGATTGCCCTTGGCCACCTGCAGCATGTTCAGGTCCAGATGATCGAGCCGGCGCTGGATGCGCTGTCCCGCGATGTAACCGATAATCACAGTAAACAATACGATACCGAGGCAGAGATACAGCCACATCCGGGAATCTACCACATCAATATAGCCCAGACAGCTTCCGGCGTACATCAGTCCCGCGGTCACACCCCCGCTAAGCAGGAAATAAATCAGCAGCACCCATTTGGTATTCTTAAAGATGGTCCCCATTTTAACCTACCGTTTTAACTTTGATGTCACCGATAAAGGCACTGACGTTGATGCGTACTTTTTTGCCGGTTTCCTTGTAGTAAGGCGTCTTGCATTGAACACTGCTCATAAAGCCGCTGCGCGACTGATCCAGGACCTCCATGTCCCCGATAAAAGAACTGCTGTTGACCGAGATCCCAAGGTCCATATCATCCGGAATATAGACCTTAATGTCGCCGATGAAAGCGGAAATATTGATTTTGGTCTCACCATAGGCAATTTGCGCATTGGTCAGGTCAAGCACCGTATCGCCGATAAATTGCGAAATATTGGTGTTTTTTAATTGAAAATGCTCACGGCCCATATGGACATCCCCGATAAAAGCAGACCGGTTCGTCGAATCCTTGCAGCTGCCCGCCCCATCATAATCCTTGCCCCACTCACCATGTGAGTGGGTATGCCGGGCATGGCGCTCCTGACGTCTGCGCTCATGCCGTTCCTGCTTCTCCTGCCACCGCGTCTGCGCCGCAGATTGGAAACGTTCCTGTTCTTCAGGCACATCTTTGGTGAGGCGTTCAGTCCAATCGCTCTCCTGTGATGAAGGCTTGCCGAATTTCTGCTCGAATTGTTCGTCCAAGGTAGACTCCAGCGGCTTCGGCGGAGGTGTATCCAGCGGGTCCACTTTCGGCGGGAAGCCGCCCGGAGGAGCCGGAGGCGGAGGTGGCGTGTTGCCGGAACGCGGCTTAAAAATCACATACAGCCCGCCGCCGATTAGCATGACCGGAATAAACATTTTGAAAAAATCCCCGGCTGACAGATCGAACCAATCCAAGTTGCGTCCCAGGTAGAATACTCCGAGGGCCATTAGGAAAAGCCCCCAGAAAGCCGAAGAGCCTTTGTTCTCCGGAGTCAGCAGGTTCTGCATACCGAAAAAGATCAGCACAACCGGCCAGAAGTTGGAAACCAGATATCCCACGCTAAACTCGGCGTACCCAAGCTGTCTCAACAGGAACATAGCTCCGATCCCGATCAGGATCAGTCCGCCTAGAATTTGGCTTGTAAATCGTCTTTTCATACTTCATTTCCCCTTGTAAATTAGTCATA
The DNA here is from genome assembly GCF_014644435.1 of Paenibacillus albidus. Classification (GTDB taxonomy): domain Bacteria; phylum Bacillota; class Bacilli; order Paenibacillales; family Paenibacillaceae; genus Paenibacillus_AQ; species Paenibacillus_AQ albidus. The sequence continues at coordinate 216,391 of NZ_BMKR01000006.1, forward strand.
TCCTCTTCTTAGCCTTATGACTTCATTTTACAGAATAGAAAAGGCGGGAAACAGCGGCGGGAGAAGGAAATACTTCTCATCCTCCAGACCGAGTTAAATGGGATATTCTACTATTTTTTCTCATGGTCATAAATTTTGAAGCGTAATACCAGTTGCTGCAGCTGCTCGGCCATATTGCTGAGCCCAGCCGCAGAGGAGGCAATCTCCTCACTGGAAGCCAGCTGCTGCTGGGTTGCAGCCGAGACCGAATCCGTAATTTCCGCTGAATGGGCGGAGATGGAACGGATTTCTTCCATATGCGCCGACACAACACCTGCCGCCTCCGTCATTTCCTGCGCGGTTCCGGCCAGGGTTTCCAGTGCAGAAGAGGAATAGCCCAGCTTCTCTGTTATTTCGGCAAATGAACGGCCCGACCCGTTCACGGCTTCTATCCCGTCGGTCACTTTTGCTTTGGCCGCCTTCATCTCGGTTTCTACTTCTTCAATATGAAGCCGGACCGCCCGAATTAATTCACTGATCTGGTTCGCCGATTGCTCGGAGTTGGACGCGAGCTTGCGAACTTCCTCGGCAACCACGGCAAAACCCCGCCCATGCTCTCCGGCACGTGCCGCTTCAATCGAAGCGTTAAGCGCCAGCAGATTGGTCTGGCGGGAAATCCCGGCGATGACTTCAACAATGCTGTCAATTTCAAGAGAACGCTCACCCAGCTTGACTACTGTAGAATCGAGTCGCTCTACCGTCTCCTGTACACTGTAGATTTGCCGGGTTGCATATTCCGCCGCTTCATTGCCCGCTTGGGCGGATGCCGAGGTTTCCAGCATGCCGGTGGACATTTCCTGCATCCGGCCCGACAAGTTGCGGATTTCGCCGGAAATCTGCTCCATACTCTCCGACCCCTGCTGCACTCGGCCAGCCTGCTGCTCACTGCCTGTAGCCAGCTCCTGCACCGATTCACTCACATGCTCAATGGCTTTGCTGGTCTCTTCCGAGCCGGAAGCCAATTCCTCGGCCGACGCGGATACCATTTCAGTCGACTCCTGCACGCCCATAATCATTGCTCTGAGATTATCGACCATGTTCTGGAAGCTGCGCGCCACATTGCCGATCTCGTCGTGTTTGCGGGTATCCACATTGATCGTAAGATCGCCTTTGCTGATGGCAGCCGCCGATTCCTGGAGTCTGCGCAGAGGACCTGTAATGGAATTAACAATCACCTGGCTGAGAACAAGCATTACTGCCAGAATTATGGCTACGGTCACATATATCTTAGTCTGAATCTGATCTGCACCCTCGCGGATTTCACTGAGGTACAAGGACCCTCCAATCTTCCAGCCGGTCAGTTCGTTGGTGACAAAGAGCATTTTCTTGTCTCTGCCGTCCAGCTGATAATCAAAGCTGCCCGTTTCCTTGGCGAACATCGGCACGGCATAGCTGCTGTCTCCTTCTTCAGAAGGTTTCAGGTCCGGGTGCACCACCACTTTTTTATAGTCATCCAGCACGACGACATAACCTTCTTTTCCTATATGTATGTCAGTCAATGTTCTTAACGCATCCAGACTGAGTGATATTCCAAGCGCACCAGAGCCATCCTCCAGGGTTTTGGCTATGACAATAGCAGCATTCCCTGAAGTATTAATAATGACCGGAGTAATACTGATCTTGCCGGGCGTTGCCATCGCCAGCTTGTACCAATCGCGTTCCCGCGGGTCATATTGGGTGTCGTCCTTCGCTTTGCCGCGGATCATTAACCCATCAGGTGTACCTATGTATATGTCGTTTACGTCCGTATGCATACTCAAATATTGCTCCAGCTGCGGGACAATCTGCGGGCTTCTCGGCCCGTTAATCATGGTGGATTTGAACAGCTTGGTCAGAAAATCCGCATCATTCATTTTGGATTGGATCTGGTTGCTGACGATGGAATTCACCGTCTCCACACTCTGTTCCGTGCTGCTGAGCATTTGCTGCTCCATCCCGCTGCGTGAGCTGTCGGTGGCAATCACACCCATCGTAAGTGACGGCACCAGCAGGATCAGGATAAAAGACAACATCAGTTTGATCCTAACGGTAAATCTGAACTTTTTTTTCTTCATAAGTATATCCCCAGCTCCCTGTCTATATATCTGTTCCTGTCAGGGTTATGCTTACCCTAAACCCTATATCGGCAGTATACGACAGAAACCACTGGTTTTTTCCGGGATATGCTTTTTATTAAGTACAATAGTCCTAAGCGATGCGCATTTATCCTGTTAGACCGGAAGCAAAAAGACTGTCCCCGCAGCGTATATGCTGCTACGGGGACAGTCCGTGGGTTTAACTATTCCTTTGCAGGCTTACAGCAGACCTTATTGTTGCGGTTTTTGTACCGGTTTGGCAGTTTGCTTAGTTGCGCCATCATTTTCTACAGCGAACTCAGCATTGTATTTTTCATTCGGTGTCTTATAGTTTTCTTGAACCTTTGGTTTTTTGGAATTAGCCATGGTGGTATTCACCTCCCTTTTTTCTCCCCTCCAGCCTAAAAGCCAGGCTGGTAACGAGAAGGTCTGGGCAGAGGTTAGCGCTTTGCCCCAGTCGATATTATGGGACACGCAGGCCACTATTATGCATCCGGTGATGTAATAAGCTCTACATCCCGGATACCCTCAAATTCCAATCGCTAAATGATTTCTTCAAGCAATGACTGTGGAACGGAACGGTAGGCCTCTATGCCCTGGCTGAGGTTCCTCAACATCGCTTCGGTACATTTCCCGTTGCCGCGTTTGATTAGCTGGACTACCACCGTTTTTTTGCCCCACTCTTTATACACCTGTTTTGTGGTGTTGAAATAGAGATCAATCTTACGCCCTTTGATCGCTGAACCGGTGTCGGCGACTACAGCATAACCGTAGCCCGGAACGTACAGAATACTGCCGAGCGGCAGTACTTTCGGGTCTGCCGCAATGGTCGAAATAGTATTTTTGTCCCGCCGTACCTTTACGCCTGAGTAGGTAATGCCGTATTCCGGATGTTTGGTGGTCTTGCCGGTGGATTCATACCCCGCCGTGTAGCCCGTAGCCATAACCTTCAGCGAAGTGATAATCTGTTCCGGGGCGGGTGCCGCTACCGGAACAGAGGCCGGCGGCTTGCCGGAAGTTTGCTTCTTCCTGGCTGTTTCTGCCGCATGGGCTGATACCTGCTTATATGCTAAATGTACCATTCCGCCTGAACTGCTTGCTTCCGCTGAACTCTGCTTCGTATCCTGATGAAGACCGGCTGCCGTCAGCAGCAGAACGATGGTAATAAAGAGACACCAAAACCTCTGAAACAAACCCATTTTATACATTAGATCAACCTCCCCCTTACTCACGAAGGTTGCCCAATTCATAAAATTTTATACATGAAGATAATTGTGCAAATCTTCACGGGGTTGATCTCAGAGGTTATAGTAAAAGCTTTGGTGTTGCTAATAATCAGGTATTTCTTAGGAAATTACGCGGTCCGCTATCTCCTGAGCCAGGAGCTCCATGACCTCTTGCAGCGGTTTCGCACCGATATCGCCTTCGCCGCGCTTGCGGATCGAGACAGTGCCGGCTGTCTGCTCGTTCTCACCTACGATGAACATGTAAGGCAGCTTCTCCAGTTGGGCTTCACGAATCTTATAGCCCAGCTTCTCATTGCGCAGGTCAGCATCCGCATGGATCCCGCGGCGGCGCAATTTGTCGGTAACTTCCTTCGCATAATCGTCAAAAGCAGTCGAGACCGGAATCACCTTGACCTGCTGCGGGGACAGCCACAGTGGCAGCGAACCGGCAAAGTTCTCCAGCAGGAACGCAACAAAACGTTCCATGGTGCCCAGAATTCCGCGGTGCAGAACGACCGGACGGTGTTTCTGTCCGTCATCGCCGACATATTCCAGCTCAAACCGTTCAGGCAGGAGGAAGTCGATTTGTACGGTGGATAAAGTCTCTTCCTTGCCCAGAACAGTCTTGATTTGAACGTCAAGCTTCGGTCCGTAGAATGCTGCTTCGCCTTCCGCTTCATAGAACGGCAGACCGGCTTCCTCTACAACCTCGCGCAGCATCCGCTGGGCAGTCTCCCACATTTCATCATTGGCATAATATTTCTCTGTATCGGCCGGATCGCGGTAAGAGAGGCGGAAACGGTAATCATTGATCCCAAAGTCGCTGTAGACCTGTTTGATCAGCTCGATCACACGGATGAACTCGCCTTTGATTTGATCCAGACGGCAGAAGATATGGGAATCGTTTAAGGTCATCGAACGGACACGATGCAGGCCGGTCAAAGCGCCAGACATCTCATAGCGGTGCTGAATGCCAAGCTCGGCAATCCGGATCGGCAGGTCGCGGTAGCTATGCATGGAACTCTTATAGATCATCATGTGATGCGGACAGTTCATGGGGCGAAGCACAAATTCCTCGTCATCAATGGTCATTTTCGGGAACATATCCTCCTGATAATGCTCCCAGTGTCCGGACGTCTTGTACAGCTCTACGTTGCCCAATACCGGAGTGTATACATGCTGGTAGCCCAGGCTTGCTTCAAGATCGACAATATAACGCTCCAGGATGCTGCGCAGCTTCGCACCCTTGGGCAGCCAGATCGGAAGCCCCTGGCCTACCAGCTGATTAAAGGTAAAGATCTCAAGCTCTTTGCCAAGCTTGCGGTGATCGCGTTTCTTCGCTTCTTCCAGCAGGCGGAGATGCTCATCCAGCTGGGCTTTTTTGATCCAGGCTGTACCGTAGATGCGCTGCAGCATCTTGTTCTTGCTGTCCCCGCGCCAGTACGCTCCGGCCACGCTCATTAATTTAAAGACTTTGATCTTCGCGGTCGAAGGCAGATGCGGTCCCCGGCACAGGTCAAAAAATTCACCTTGCTCATACATGGTGATGATGCTCTCTTCAGGCAAAGCTTCGATCAGTTCCACCTTATATGGATCACCCAGCTCGCCAAAGATATCCAGGGCTTCCTTGCGGCTGACTTCTTTACGGACAATCGGCAAATTCTCGGAAACGATACGCTCCATTTCCTTCTCGATCTTCAGCAGATCCTCCGGATTCAACGGGTGCGGCAGATCCATATCATAATAGAAGCCGTCTTCGATAACCGGACCTACGCCCAGCTTCACCTCTTTGGCTCCGTAAAGGCGTTTGACGGCCTGCGCCATCAGGTGGGCGGTGCTGTGACGCATTACTTCCAGGCCCTCCGGGGAATCGAGGGTAACGATTTCAATCAGTGCCCCTTCTTCCAGCGGTGTGGATAAATCCACCACGATTCCGTTCATTTTGCCTGCGGCGGCGTTCTTGCGGAGTCCGCTGCTGATCGAGGCGGCTACATCATCTATACTGCTGCCCTCTGCGTATTCCCGGACGGAGCCGTCCGGAAGCTTGATATTTACTGCCATTGTTATTTCCTCCTCCTAAGTTAAGGCCTGCGCGGCCGGCTTCATACGGCTGAATGGAATGCAATATGCGCACACAAAAAACACCCGTCCCACAAAGGGACGGGTGATTGCACCCGTGGTTCCACCCAAATTCGATTCCGGCAAACGGAATCCTTCATAAGCATGGGAATAACGGCCATGACCCGGCGGTTCTTACTGCCCTGACTTAAGCTCTCCCTGCCGGAAGGCTTAGCAAGAGGTTCATAACCGCAGCTACAAAGGGGTAAATCGAAGCTGGATGCCGGAGGAAATTACAGCCTTACGTTTCCCCTCTCTGAACGGCCCGGGCGAACGATCCATTTCTTTGTCAACGCTGTTAACATTAATTACGAGTAATTATAAATCGCGGTATCCTGTCCGTCAAGTCGGAAAGCATCTACAGGGGTATCTGTGCATAGAGAGAGTGTTCCAGACACACACAGAGAATTTAATCTTCCCGTTGTTTCCTTTGGGGCAAGCGGCCTGCGCGTTTCAAAGATTCACGCAGCAGGTACTCGATATGCCCGTTTACGCTGCGAAACTCTTCTCCCGCCCAGCGTTCCAACGCTTCGTGCAGGTCGGGATCGATCCGCAGCGCAAAGCTTTTTTTGGCCGCCATGATTGCTCATAACCTCCTTAGTACAACGAACCGGCATTAATAACCGGACTCGCTCCTCGTTCCGATACAATCGCTACCATCAGGTTGTTAATCATCGCTGCCTTGCGTTCCTCGTCAAGCTCAACCACTCCGCTCTCTCTGAGCTGTCTGATAGCCATGTCGACCATGCCTACCGCACCTTCCACAATAATCTGACGGGCGGAGAGGATCGCCGAAGCCTGCTGGCGCTGCAGCATCGTGCTGGCAATTTCTGTTGCGTAAGCCAAATGAGTCAGGCGGGCTTCAATGACTTCCACACCGGATAACGATAGACGGGCTTGAAGCTCAGAGGCAAGCTCCTTGGCGATTTCATCGGCATTCGCCCGCAGTGACATGCCGGAGATATCGAAATTGTCATACGGGTATTTGCTGGCCACATGGCGCAGTGCCGTTTCACTCTGAATCTCCACAAACGCCATGTATTTGTCTACATCGAACAACGCTTTTGCCGAATTGATTACCTTAAATACAATAACAGCGGCAATTTCAATCGGATTGCCTTCGACATCATTAACCTTCAACGTAGCACTGTTGAAATTGCGTACCCGCAGCGAGACCGTCTTGCGGATGCTGAACGGAATCACCGCCCACATGCCGCTAACTTTGATCGTTCCTACATATTGCCCGAAAAAAGTGACCACCACCGACTTGTTCGGCTGCACAATGGTGATGCAGGTACACAGTATTCCCGCCACAACGAACAGGACAATCGGCACTGCAATATACATCTGGATCGCACCATACACTCCTCCACCCAGGCAAATGGCCAGTAAGGCAATCACCCAGAATCCGCTAACCGGACGAAGCGTTTTTTCTTTCATAAATTTACCTCCAATAAGATATGTATTTGATATAATTATGATATCACTTTTGGATATTGTTGTAAACCACAAAAAACCAGGTTCGCCGGGAACCTGGTGGTTGAGCAAGTAAGAATTACTTGAGTTATCAAAATAGTTATGTTCCACGATAGTGCTCCGCTTGTCAAGTTGATCTTGCCGATAATTTTACTCAGCGTTGAATTCTTGTGACCAAGCAACCTTCCTTTCTAATAAGCCGTTTCGTATATGATTTCACTATTGTCATTGTAAAAAATAATTTTCATCTGAGGCGTAGGGTTCCAAATTCTATAATCTTTAATAACAAGAAATTTTTCACCTTTGTATTCATATTCACGATTTCTTTGATCAATCACTACTGAGTACGTTTTTGCGTTTCTTAAGATATTAGTATTGCGTATTATTAAACCAACAGATCCCTTCTCTAGACCACCTATTAAAATCTTATCTTGCTCTAAACTATTGGAAGCGTGGTACCCTGATGAACCTTTATAAACAAATATTCTAGGCTCACTAAATATATAATATACCGAGTCGCTTAACTTCTGTATCGATACATGCTTCAAATCCTGACTCTCGATAAATGCAGTTAATTCCTTTTCCGTAATTGAGTTATTATAACAACTTGTTAAGAGGAGTAAGAAAAGTATTAAAGCTAATGATCGTACGTGCAGTTTCATAATATCCTCCAAAGTTTCTAGTATAGGACTGAACTGAAATAAGCACTCCTGCACACATTATCAACATCACGTCGCGAAGCACAGCAGACCATCTGGATTTTGCAACTGTGAAGCACGTTAAAAATAAGCTCTCACAAGCCTCTTCCAAAATGTACTTCATTGATATTCAACCTATTTATTTAATGGTGCGTCAACACATTCGAAGTTCACTTCTATCTTTTTCCAAAATGGTACCATTCACACCACATTTCATCAAGTTTAAAGCGAACCGTCATTGACTTTGAATTTGACCAGACTCCTACAAAAATCAACTCCTTCTCAACGAAGCTTTGTGCGTTTAACAAAGGAAATGGTATACACAGCCACTAGACGACAAAATACGCCTATTACTCTAATCCACAAAGCCGGATTAGAGCGATAGGCGTATAGTTATTATTGCCTTCAAATTTAGTTCTGCATCACAAAATCATTGTCGATCTTCGCATTCGCATCGTCGAACACCCGAAGGATGTCGTAACGCGTGTTGCGCTGCGCAGGGATCTTGCCCGCTTCACGGATCAGCTGGGTGATGGATTCAATGTTGACCTTGTAGGTCGCGCCCGCCGAGGAGACTACATTCTCTTCGATCATCGTGCTGCCAAAGTCGTTGCAGCCGTATTGCAGCGAAAGCTTGCCGACTTCCGGCCCCATGGTTACCCAGGAAGACTGGAAATTCTTGATATTGTCCAGAACAAGACGGCTGATGGCTACGGTCTTGAGGTATTCCTCGGGTGTCTGCCTGTCCAGCTTCAGGTTCGTATTATCCGGCTGGAAGGTCCAGGAAATGAAGGCCAGGAATCCTTCGGAATCGTATTTATTGGCAATGCATTCATCCTGGGCTTCGCGTACACGCAGCAAATGAAGCGCCCGTTCTTCCATGCTCTCGCCAAGACCGATGACCATAGTGGCCGTCGTGTTCATACCAATCTTGTGCGCAGTCTGCATAACGTCCATCCACTCTCGCCAGGAGCCCTTGAGTCTGCTGATCTTCCGGCGGGTCCGGTCATCCAGAATTTCTGCACCGCCGCCAGGCAGCGAGTCCAGTCCGGCAGCATGGATCTCACGTACTACCTGTTCCAGCGGCAAGCCGGATACCTCTACCATTTTCATAATCTCGGCTGGAGAGAAGGAGTGCATGGTAATGTCAGGGAAACGCTGTTTGATCCCGCGCAGCAGATCTGTATAGTAGCTGAAAGGCAGGTTGGGATTGGTCCCGCCCTGCATCAGGATCTCGGTACCGTTCACGGCAATCGTTTCGGAGATTTTCTGGAAAATGGTCTCATCGGGCAGCACATATCCTTCATCCGAACCCGGTCTGCGGTAAAACGCGCAAAAACGGCAGTAAACATCACAGACGTTGGTATAGTTAATATTACGGCCAATTACAAATGTAGCCAGCGGATCGGGATGCCAGCGTTCCATAATCTTGTTGGCGGCAGCGCCCATTTTCTCAATCTCATTGCTCTCAAATAATCTGACGGTGTCTTCGAGCCCAAGGCGTTCTCCCTTCAGTGTTCTTTCCAGGATAAGGTCTATCGCACTCATCGTTCGCAGCCTCCTTAAGTCCATATCTGTATGGATCATCCATAAAATTTGTGTAAGTAAAAATGAATAGATTCGTTCCCTCATCGTAACACAATCGAGACAGCTTGAGAAATATTTGTGTTAGCCGTCTGCCGGCTAGGCCCCGGCAGAAGGGGATTTATTGCAGCAAACAAACAGCACCGCCACATGGCGGTGCTGCCCAGCCCACTCTATTTACGCCAAGGCCTGCCTCAAGTCCGCAGTCCGCTCCGCAGCCGGACAGGTTCGAGCGCTAAAGACCTTGTGCCGTTATCCCCGGTCGCCGTCCCCTTCTTCAAGCTCTCTTCGTGCCGCTTCAAGAGCGTTGCCCAGGTCGGCAATCAGGTCATTCTCATGCTCGATGCCAACGGAGAAACGCAGCAGACGGTCATCCACGCCTACCGCATCGCGGATTTCGGCGGGAATATCGGCATGTGTCTGCACGGCAGGGTAAGTCATCAGCGATTCAACGCCCCCCAGACTCTCCGCGAATGCAATCAGGCGGATGTGCCGGAGCAGCGGCTCCACGTAGCGGGCATCTTTTACTTTAAAGGAAAAGATACCTGTATTTCCAGAAGACTGACGGTTCTGAATCTCATGCCCGGGATGCTCGGGCAGTCCCGGATGGAACACCTCCGCCACGGCCGGATGCCCTTTCAAGTAATGGGCCAATGCCAGCGCATTGCGCTCATGGCGTTCCATGCGCAGCGCCAGGGTCTTCATTCCTCTCATCAGCTGGTAGCTGTCGGTAGGCGACAGCACTGCGCCGATGGAATTATGTAGAATCGCCATTTCGGCCGACAATTCAGCACCTTTGGTAATAATAAGGCCGGCCAGCACATCGTTATGCCCGCCCAGATATTTGGTCGCGCTGTGAATAATGATATCCGCACCTAGCTCCAGCGGCCGCTGGAAAAACGGAGTCAGCAGGGTGTTGTCCACAATGGTCAGCAGCTCATGCCGCTTGGCCCAGGTACAGACCGCCCCGATATCCGTAATCATCATCAGCGGATTCGTCGGCGTTTCGATAAAGACCGCCTTGGTATTTGGACGGCGGGCCGATTCCAGCGCATCCAGATCATTGGTATCCACATAGGAGGCCGTAATGCCGAATTTGGACAAAATCCGTTCCAGCAGCCGGTAAGTTCCGCCATAGAGGTCCAGAGAAACGACCAGATGATCCCCTTGCCCGAACAGGGCAAAGATGGTCTGCAGCGCAGCCATGCCGGAGCTGCAGGCAAACCCTGCATCGCCGGATTCAAGTTCTGCAGCCGCCTCTTCAAGCACCGAACGGGTCGGGCTTTTGGTCCGAATATAGTCAAAGCCGGTGCTTTGTCCCAGCCGCGGATGGCGGAACGCCGTCGCATTATAAATCGGGAAATTCACTGCTCCTGTGGCCGGGTCCTCCTGGGAGCCAATCTGCGCCAGCCTGCTTTCAATCTTAAGTTTCTCTTCCATTCCATTAAGCCTCCTAAATGTGGTGTACTGTACGGTTTGTGCGCTTGCGGTATATTAAATAATCGGACCGATATCGTAAGGTGTCTCTTGGTATACATAGTAATTGAGCCAGTTAGAGAACAATAAGTTGGCATGGGCGCGCCATACGGCCGGCGGGGTACGCTCCGGATCATCGTTAGGGTAGTAGTGCTTCGGCACTGGAACGTCCATTCCTTTGAGCACATCACGGTCATATTCCCACTTCAGCGAGAACGGATCGTATTCCGAGTGCCCTGTCACAAAGATCTGCTTGCCATCCAGTGTCGCCACCAGATAGATTCCGGCTTCTTCAGACTCGGCCAGGATCTGCAGATTGGAGTTCGCTTCAATATCTTCACGGGAAACGTCGGTATGGCGGGAATGCGGTACATGGAACACTTCATCGAAACCGCGCAGCAGCTTAATGTTATTCTGGTTCACCGTATGTGAAAATACACCAAAACATTTCTCGGGCAGCGCAACCTTATTCACGCCAAAGTGATGGTACAGGCCAGCCTGCGCTGCCCAACAGATATGCATGGTTGAAGTCACATTATGTTTGCTCCACTCAAAGATCTCTTGCAGCTCTTCCCAATAGTTGACATCCTCAAATTCCATTTGCTCCACGGGAGCACCGGTGACGATAAGCCCGTCCAAGCGGCGGTGGCTGATCTCATCAAAAGTGGTATAAAAGCTCTTCAGATGCTCCGGTGACGTATTTTTGGAAGTGTGGGAACGGGGATGCAGCAGGACAACATCCACCTGAAGGGGCGAGTTCCCGATTAAACGCAGCAACTGCGTCTCTGTTGTTTCTTTAGTCGGCATCAAGTTAAGAATGGCGATTCTGAGGGGCCGGATATCCTGATGAAACGCTTGGCTCTCATCCATTACAAAAATGTTCTCCCCGGACAATATTTCTTTGGCCGGTAGGCTGTCTGCTATTTTGATCGGCATGCTGTCTCCACTCCTTGTTTGAATTGTAGGTTTCCGCTGGGCGGCACCGGATTATCGGGGTACAAAAAAGACCTTTCTCATCACGAGAAAGGTCATATCTAAAAGTCATATGTGCCCCTCTCATCTGCCAGAAAACTCCCAGGGCCTAAAAGATCCGCCAGGAAAGCTTCCGCAAGAATTAGCACCGTGCGTTCACACGCCGGTTGCCGGGTTTCATCGGGCCAGTCCCTCCACCTGCTCTTGATAAGATTTAGCTGTATTCAATTAAATTTCTTAGAACTTACTTTAAATCATGAACCTCATTTCCGTCAAGTCCATACAATGCCAAGAGAGCTTCAAAATGACAAGAATTTTTCTTGAAAGAGCCCTATCCCGGCGTTATACTAGACAAGGGTTTGATCCCATCAATATAAATTGACAAAAAGAGGTGAGAGGAAATGGAAGGCGACCCGGGTTCGCATTTAAGCGTTACAAAGGAACAACCGCACAGGATTAACATCAGCTTGCCGGCGGGAGCAGCTCTTCTTCATGCCCTCACACCATTATTCGGTTATACACACGGATAGGTTACCCCGGCCAAGCTGATTTTCCTCTGTGCTTGAATAAGCATTTTTCTGGAGAAGACCAGGAAAAAGAAGGAGTGAATCAGATGAAAATCCGCCTGGTAAATGCAGGGGTTTTTACACCTATTGATGATATTAACGAGACACTGGGAGCACCTGCGGAAGGTTTTTACTGGATTGATGCAGATGTCGAGGATCTGGAACTGATCCAGCCGCTGTTCAATCTGCATGATCTTGCTGTTGAAGACTGCCTGAGTGAAGAAGAGCAACGCCCCAAGATTGAGATTTATGAGAGCCATTATTTCATTGTAGTCAACAGTATCCGCTTTGATGATGAGGAGATTTTTCTGCGGGCGCTTAACGTCTTCCTGGGCAGACATTTTATCATTACCGTCACCAAGCAGAAGATTCATGAGCTGCGTGCCCTGAAGCCTATGCTGTGGGAACAGGAAGTCAGCGAACCCGACCGGTTCCTGTATCTGCTCATCGACCTTGTGGTGGACAATTATTTCTCCGTCGGTGACCGGATCGAGGTCCGGATCGAGAAGCTCGAAGAGGATATTCTCATGCACACCAAGAAATCACATCTCAGCGAGATCATCGGTCTGCGCAGTGAAATTCTCTGGCTCAAGAAAATGCTGGGTCCGCAGAAAGAGGTTATCAACACTCTGAACAAAAAAGACCTCCGCCTGATCGACGACCAGCTCCAGAAATATTTCAGCGACATTTACGAGAATGCGGTTAAGATATCCGAAACGTTCGACACGTACCGCGACCTCATGGGCAACTTGCGCGAAGCCTACCAGTCGAGTATTGCCAACCGCGCCAATGAGATCATGAGAGTTTTTACGGCAATTACCACGATATTCATGCCGCTGACTGTTATTACAGGCATTTACGGTATGAACTTTGATCATATGCCCGAGCTTCACACCCCATACGGGTACTACGGCGTCATCGGAGTTATGTTGACTCTGGGCTGTGGAATGCTGTATGTCTTCCGTAAAAAAGAATGGCTATGAATATCATCGGACGAAGGCACAGGACGAAGGACACTGAACCCGCGGGGACAGAATCCTTCGTCTTTTTTAATACTAGTGCCCGCTAAAAGTTCCCGGCCACTCCCAGCTTATCCGCTTGCTCCCGCCGGAACCGGATACGGATCAGGCGCAGGCGCTCATAGTAGAAATCCAGTCCCTCGCTTGCGGAAAAGTTCTCCCCGTACACTTTATGGAACACCGGCTTCAGAAAGAGATCCCCAAGCTCTGCGTAAGCGTTCCAGACAGCCTCCTGCTGCTCTCTCTCCATCGTTACGAGCTCAAGCTCGATAAGCTTCTCAACGGAATAGCCGTCCTTCTCCAGCTCCTCTACTGCTTCAAGCAGTTCGCGGCGCCCGATACCCGTCTGTTCTTTCAGCTGTTCCAGCCCAAGCCCGCCTTCAATCCCTTGCAGCAGCATCCGGTTCAGCCGGAGCCGTTCCAGCTGCTTCTTGTATTTAATCTCCTTCTGCTTATACAGCCAGGAGCTAAACGCGTCTTCGTCGGTCGCCTCACGTACCCATTTCAGCGGAAAATCGTGCTCCCGCGGAGCCGCCGCCGTAATGGCCAGCCAGTCCGGTCCATATTGGGCCGCTTTGGCCTCGCCGATGCCGGGAATTTGCAGCAGCTCTTCGGTCGATTGCGGCAGAAAAGTGCTCAGCAAACGAAGGAGCCTGTTGCTGGCCAGAATATACGGTGCTTTCCGTTCACTTGAAGCTTTCCCCCGGCGCCAGGCGCTAAGTTCCTCGTATACGGCCTCATTGGCATATTGCTCACTGTAATATTGCAGTCTTAACTGCTCCTGATTCCGGCCCGTAAGTCCTTCCTCCTCATGGAATACTCCGTCTATCAAGGGGCGGTAGCCTTCTCCCATCTTGACGGCCAGCTCATGCCTGTAGACACATAACATTTCATTCCAGGAGCCGCCTTCATACCACAAGCAGTCTTCCCCTTCTCCCGCTTCCGCGAAATCACGCCAGCCCAGACGCCACACCCCTTCCTCTTCACCAATCCACAGCTGGGCAAATACCTCCTCAGTGAGCCCCGAAATTCTGGACAACCGGTTCATAAATACAATTTGCATCTTGATCCCTGCCTTTCTCATCTTACAGCAAGCATAGGAAAACGGCTTAGCCGGAGTCGGCATGAGAGGTGTGCACCTCCCTTCTTCCAGCTCCTTGCAGCTTTCGAAAACGCAAAAAGCACCTCTTCCACGATAATCGCGAAAGAGGTGCTCCCTCATATAATGCTATACTGTTAGTTCCTAGAATACCATATATTCCAGAACAGTCAATGCCTTTTTGAACTAAGCTCCATTCAGGGCCAGTGTAGCCAGTCCAAGAGCCCCGGACAGCCCCGCATTGTCGCCCAGCTGCGGCGGCACCACATAATTGCCGATCCCCGCATTCAGCGCCGGATGCTGTACATATCCGCTCAGCAGCTCCTGCAATTTACCATGAATCAGCGGGAACAGCTGGCTTTGCTTCATAACGCCCCCACCCATAACGATCTTCTGCGGTGACAGAATCAGCACATAGTTCATCAGTGCATGCGCAAGATAGTGGGCCTCCATCTCCCAAGCCGGATGATCGGCCGGAAGTTCGCCAGCCGGCTTGCCCCAACGGTTGCCGATGGCGGGTCCGGCAGCAAGGCCTTCCAGGCAGTCGCCATGGTACGGGCAAAAACCTTCGTATGTATCCTCCGGATGGCGGCGCACCAGGATATGCCCCATCTCGGGATGTGACAGCCCATGAATCAGCTTGCCGCCTACGACTGCCCCCGCGCCAATGCCTGTCCCAACAGTGATATACAGGCAGCTGTCCAGCCCCCGGGCCGCGCCCCAGGTATATTCTCCAAGCGCTGCTCCATTCACATCCGTATCAAATCCGATCGGTACATTACACGCAGCCCCTACCGCTCCCACCAGATCAAATTGTCCCCAGTGAGGTTTCGGAGTTGTCGTAATGTACCCGTAGGTAGGACTGCCCGGAACCGGATCAATCGGCCCAAAGGAGCCGATCCCAATCGCTTGTACATCTTGTCCGGCAAAATAGCTCAATACCTGTCCCATCGTTTCTTGCGGGGTAGTCGTCGGAAAGCTGACACGGTCCACTATCGTCCCGTCCTCATGTCCAATTCCGCATACAAATTTGGTTCCCCCTGCTTCAATCGCTCCCAACAATTTCATTACAGCCAGTCCCCCTTCTCCATGTCCAGCAAAAACCTCATTCAGGCCGCTTATAATAAAGCGCTCTCTCATGCCCTATTATAAGTCGGCAAGCGCATTATATCAAGCGGTTGACATACGGCTCAAACCGAAAAAACGGCTCGCTTGACTGAAAGGAACGGCAGAGCCTGATGATACAAAAAAGGCCTCTCTGCCGATATTGGCGGAAGGGAGGCCCTCTTAATAATGTGGCTTCTGATGTTGTGCCTGCTCTTGCCCTAGCCCAGATCCCCAAGCTCGATCTGCACAATCCCGCGCTCATCCTGCACTTCGGATATCAGGTGCATCAGGCTGCCAAATTCCAGCTCCTGAAATTTGCGGGCGGCCGTCTCACGCTGCAATTGCCAGAGACATTCCGTCAGCGTGCAGACCACCGGTACGTCACAGCGGATCTCTGCCAGCTCACGGGACAGATGCAGCATATCCAGGTCAGCTTCAATCTTCGCCCGGACGCCTTTGGGTAGCAGGTGCAGATTCTCGATGACGCCCTCAACCGTACCATGTTCGGTCAGGAGTTTGAGTGCCGTCTTCTCGCCGATGCCCCGAACTCCGGGATAGTTGTCGCTTGTGTCGCCCATGAAGCCCTTCAGGTCGATGACCTGAGCAGGCGTGAGCCCTTTTTCCTCAAACAATGAGGCCGGATCGTAAACCTTGTAATTGGAGCGGCCTTTTTTCATAATAACGACCTTGACGGTATCATTAACCAGCTGCAGCATATCATGGTCCCCGGTCAGAATATAGACCTCGGATTCGCCGCTGTAACAAGTTGCCAATGTTCCGATGCAATCATCCGCCTCGTAGCCCACCAGTCCTACGTTCGGCACGCCGATCTCGGCGACCACATCCTTGACCAGATCAAACTGCGGAATCAGCTCCAGCGGAGGTTCAATCCGGTTGGATTTGTAGCCGTCATACTTCTCCGTACGGAACGTTCCTTTGCCCATATCCCAGCAGCACACCACATGCGAAGGTTCAAACGTGCTTACCGCATCAAAAAAATACTGCAAAAAACCATATACCGCATTCGTCGGCAGTCCCGCCTTCGTCTTGCGGATATATCCTCCATAAGAGGTAGCATAAAAAGCCCGGAACAGCAGAGCCATTCCATCTACGATCAGTACTCGGCCCTTGGTTTCTGCTGTCATGAATGTAACACCCGCTTCATTGATATTCGAACACAAGGTTCTCTATCAAGTCTACCTGATTCCCTTGGCAGGTTCAATGCCAAATGCACCCGCTGATTCCAGGCGCAGACGCTGGAGCTTCCCTGCCGAAGGCAGCAGATCCTCCGGCCTTCGCATCTCCAGCACCCACGCTCCGCCGTAATTGCAGGCGGACAGCCAGGCAACCAGCGCCTCCAGCGGCAGGCTGCCCGTGCCAAGCGCCTTATGCTCATCCTCCCGGCCGCCGTTGTCGCTAAGATGCAGGGCGACCATGCGGGGCATGGCCTGCTGCATCATCAGCAGACAGCGTCCGGTGCCCGTCATGTGGGCATGTCCGGTGTCAAACACCAGGCCCACCCTGTCCGACGCCACCTGCTCCGCCACATCCAGCAAGAACGTCATTTCCGTGCCGAGCAAGCCGGGCAGCGGCGGAACATTCTCGAGGGCAAGTGTCACGTTCGACCCTGCCGTCTGCTCCACCATTCGCTTCAGAAAATGCACTATGCGCTCTTTGGCCCCCGCTTCCTTATCCCCGCTCTCCAGCACCCCTGCATGGAGCACAACAAAACCGCAGCCCAGACGCTCCGCCAGCTGCAGCGTTTTCAGCAACAGCCCCTCAGCGCGTGCGGCCTCCACTTCATCTGCTGCCGCCGGATTGCAGCCCGTAATCGGGGCGTGGAGGCTCCAGCTAATGCCGTGGGCAGCCGCCTTGCCAGTCAGCCATTCCAGCTCCCGCTCCGTCCAATCGAGCAATTCTTCATGCCCGCCCTCGCACATAATTTCAATCCGCTTCCAGCCCGCCTCCGCCAGCAGCTCCACCGCCTGCTTCAGCGGTCTGTCAATAAACGCATAGGTCGATACACCATAGCTTGCAAGTTCAGTCATCCTGACTCCTCCTATACAAGGCTTATTTAATCCCGGAATGCATGAAGCTGTCGATAAATTGCCGCTGGAACACCAGAAAGATCAGCAGGAGCGGAGTAATGACCAGAAGCGTTGCCGCGCTGACCTCGGTCCACTGGACACCAATCTCGAAGGATTGGGCGAAAATGGACAGGCCGACGGTCAGTGGACGGTTTTCCACGGAGTTGGTGACAATCAGCGGCCACAGGAAATTATTCCATTGATAGCTGATGGATACCAGTGCAAAGGCGACATAGGTTGGCCGGGCCAGCGGAAAATAGATTTTCCACAGCACCTGCCATTTGTTGCAGCCTTCAATCAGCGCCGCCTCCTCAAGCTCGCCTGGAATGGTCTTGAACACCTGGCGCAGCAGAAAGATGCCGAAAGCTGAGGCCAGATAGGGCAGCATGATGCCAAGCTTGGTATCCAGCAGCGTAAGCTGCTTCAGCACATTATAGTTCGGAAAAATCAGCACATCGGCCGGAATCATAATCTGCACAAGAAACAACAGAAACACTACACCGCTGAAAGCAAAGGAAACCCGGGCGAAAGCAAACGCCGCCATGCTCGCGGTCAGCATTTGAACGGCAAAAACGCAAACTACGATAATAATCGTGTTGATATAGTATGTGGCAAAAGGCGCTGCGGACCAGACGGTGGCGAAATTGTCCAGCGTAAAGTCCAGGGAAAAGAATCCCGACAGCGCCGCCTGCCGTGGACGAAAAGCGGTGACCGTCATCCAAACAAGCGGAACGAACCAGACGGCAGCCAGCGCAAGCATTAGCAGATTGCCGATCTTCGGCGTGATTTTTGATAACATAGCTTCGCCTTTCCTTCCGGCGGTTGACCGGACTTAATTATAGTGAATCCTTTTATCCAGACCGAAAAACTGGACCGCTGCGATCAACAGCAGCACCGCAATCATCACGACTGTCAGCGCGGACGCCATCCCCTGGTCCCAGAAGCTGAAGGCCGTCTCGTAAATATAGTACAGCAGCAGATTACTGGCATTGTTCGGGCCGCCTTTGGTCATAATCATCAGATGGTCCACCAGTTTAAAGGCATTGGTCAGCGCCACAATACTGACAAATAGTGTAGTCGGCATCAGCAGCGGAAAGGTGATTTTGCGGAACACGGTAAACCGGCTGACTCCATCCACATGGGCAGCTTCATACAGCTCTTTCGAAATATTTTGCAGGCCTGCCAGATAAAAAATCATAAAATAGCCGGCTTCCTTCCACACCACCATGAGAATCATCGCCCACATCACAAGCCCCGGCGTTCCCAGCCAATTTATGCCGCTCCCGCCGAACCAGGAGAATACCCTGCTCATCAGCCCGTATTCCGGCGTATAGATGAACAGCCAGATATTGGCGGCGGCAATCATCGGGATCAGGGTGGGATAAAAGAAGGCGGCCCGCATAAATCCCTTGCCGCGCAGCGCCTTATTGGCAAAAACGGCCATAAGCAGAGCCAGGGCAATTCCGGCAGGAACCGTCCCCAGCGCAAACCATACATTATTGCTCATTACCTTCCGGAAAACCTCGTCTCCAAACATGGTGCGGTAATTCCCCAGGCCCACAAAAGTAGGCTCCGGGGAGGACAAGTCCGCCTGGAACAGGCTCAGCCGCAGCGTAAGAAAGATCGGATAAAACGTAAACAGCAGCAAAAACAATAAAGAAGGCAGCAGCAGCATCCAGGCAAACAGGTTGCTTTTCAGTCGTCCCGCACGCATGTTACTTGTTAAACGGCGCCAGCGCTTGATCCGCTTCATCCTGCGCCTTCTTCAAAGCGTCAGCCGGGGTCATACCGCCAGTGAGTGCAGCCTGGACAGAATCACTCAGAATTTTGACGATTTTCCCGTTGTTGTGGGTCGACAATTCGGCCGCCGCATGCTCGAGCTGGTCACGGGCCACAAGCGCTGCCGGGAAATCGGCGGCATATTTCTTCATCCGATCCGTCTCATACGCAGATTTTTTAACCGCCACATATCCCGTATCGATACTCCACTGGGCAGCACGTTCGGTCTCCGTCATGAATTTGACAAATTTCCAGGCCGCTTCCTGCTTGTTCTTGTCAATATCCTTGAAAATATAGAAGTTGCCGCCGCCGGTTGGACTGCCATATTGTTTGGCCGCCGGCAGGAAGCTGACACCGAAATCAAAGGAGGCATTCTTCTTCACATTGGTCAGATTGCCGGTCGTGTGATACATCATCGCGGTTTTCCCTTCCAGGAAATCGGAAGGCACGGTGCTCCAGTCGGTCACGCCGCCGGGCATGGCCTTATGCTTCGCCGCCAGATCCACCCAATACTGCAGGCCCTCCACATTCTCCGGCGTATTGAACATCACCTTTTTCCCGTCGGGAGTCATCAGGTTCCCGCCGTTTTGCAGGGCGAAGGTCTGGAGCATCCAGTAGGCGTAGCCGGTTACCGGAATCTCCAGCCCCCATTTGCCTCCGCCGGCCAGCTTCACCGCATATTGCTGCATTTCGTCCCAGGTCGCAGGCGCCTTCTCCGGGTCCAGCCCTGCAGCCTTGAACATATCCTTGTTGTAATACAGCACAATAGTGCTGCGCTGGAAAGGAATGCTGTACGTTTTGCCCTCCGTTTGCGAGTTCTCCATGAAAGCCGGATAGAAATCGGACAAATAGCCGTCGCCGCCATCCTTCTCAATGAACTCATCCAGCGGAATAATCGCGTCCATATCCAGCAGGCTGAACAGCTCGGTGGATTGCAGAACCGCTACATCCGGCGGCTGTTTAGCCTGAACGCCCGCCTGGGTCTTGACGGCGGTGTCTGCATAGCTGCCGGTATATACCGGCTTGACTGTAATATTCGGATTCTCCTTCATAAAATCTGCGGTCATCGCTTCAATCGTCGCCGTCAGCGGCCCGCCCACCGCAATCGGATAATAATAGGTAAGCTCGACTTTCTCCCCGTTCCCTGCCGCTGTCGCCGCAAGCTCCACCCCCGCATTGCCTGTTCCATTCCCGCTGCCCGCCGAATTCCCGCAGCCTGTCAGCAGGGACAACCCGAGAGTCGCCGTCAACCCCATCGCATTCCATTTACGCATACCTTTAATCTCCTCCATCTGCTTATTAATGAGCAAGCAGCCTCACTGCCTTTTATCGCAGCTTGTCTACTTACTGTACCAACCGAATTGCTTGCTCCTGTAAGGGCATGGTAAAACGTTTGTTAAATTGCCGGATCGCTGCTTTCCCCCGGCAGCATCTCAGCCAGTGAGGACCAGATATAATCCGGCCGGATCGAATACTGCTCCAGATCCGCTGCGGCCGTAACCCCGGTCAGCACCAGTGCAGTCCGGATTCCATGATTCACACCGAACTGGATGTCCGTATCCATCCGGTCGCCGACCATCAGGCAGCGTTCCGGGGCCATCCCGCTCCATTCCAGTACCTTGGCGGCATAATACGCGGACGGCTTGCCGATAATCTCCGCCACCTGGCTGCAGCTTGCCGCTTCAATCGCCTTGGTCATCGCCCAGGTGTCGGGGATCAGGTCCCCGGCCACCGGGCAGTTCGGGTCGGGATTAGCCGCGATCAGAACCGCGCCACTTAGAACTGCCTTCATCGCACGGTGCAGCTTGTCATAGTTAAATTCCCTGTCCATCCCCACCAGTACATGGGTTGCGGCCAATGGATCGGCCGTAGGCTGGACCCCTCCGGCAATCAGTTCATCCGTCAATGCCTGCTCTCCGGACACAAATACCCGGCATGGAAGGGCCATTTCTTTGAAATACGCGGCAGATACAGAAGCTGCCGTCACAATCTCGTCAGTGTGCGCCGTAAGTCCCAGCAGCCGGAGACGATCCCTGCATTCCTCCCGCGTGCGGATAGTCGTATTGCTGAGGAACAATACCTTTTTGCCTTGCTTCCTTAAATACAGCAGCGTCTCCTGCACACCGGGCAGCAGCCGTTCGCCCAGAAATATGGTGCCGTCCAAATCGAAAAAATACGTCTCATACAAAAGCACATCCGGCAATGAGTAAACAGCCTCCTTAATGGAAACAACACAAAAAACCCTTTATCCAGCACAGGAAAGAGGCATGATGAAACAAGCCGTTTCCATGTGCTGCATAAGGGTTTTCTCTTCGTCTCCGACCCTTAAATATAATTGTAATTGCATGATCTTACCTGTTTACTATACCCGGGACATGTTATCGGCACATTACCGGAATGTTAAGCTTGTGCAAAAGAATGCCACAACGTCCGGTTCCCCATCGATACTGCACTCGCCCCCGCCTGCAATGCCGTCTCGATCTCCTGGTGATCTTTGATCAGTCCGCCCGCTATGATCGGGAGCGAAGTGCTGCTGCGAAGCTCGCTGATGACGCGCGGAATTAATCCCGGCATAATCTCCAGCGCATCCGGCTCGTTCTGGCGCACATTGTGAATGCCATGCTCAAGGGCCGAGGTATCAATCAGGAACAGGCGCTGGATCGCCTGAAGTCCGCATTTTTTGGCTTGCTTGACCATGTGGCTCTTCGTGGAGATAATGCCGGTCGGGCGAATCCGCTCGGCGATATACTTGACCACAATCGGATCACTGCCGAGACCGGTGATAAAATCCACATGCAGGAATACTTTTTTGCCGGCAGCTAAACCTTGCCGCACATATTCTTCAGCTGTAAGCAAATCGCCGATCAGCAGGAACATAATGGTCCAGCCGCTGGCACAGGCCGCCGGCAAATCCTCCGGCTTCCGCACCGCCGGGATGATCACCCTGCTGCCGGTTTCCGTGAACAACCCGTTTCTCATGTTATACAACCTCCCTTCTCCAATTCTTTCTATTGTAGCAACCGATTGTTTGCGCGGGGTTAACAGCAGCCACGCAAATGCCCTCCGGCTATTAATTAATAAAACCCGCCGCCGACAAAAAACGCTGAATCATGACTGCGGACTGCGCCCGGGTGGCATTGGCTCCCGGCAGCAGCTTATCCTTCGTCACACCGTTCACCAGCTGCGCTTGAATAACCAACTCCCAGTCTCCACGGCCCCAGCCAATATCGCCGTTATCCTTAAAGGACTGCAAAGCCTTCTTCTCTCCGGTGCCGGCAGCCGTGTCAAGGCCGAGGTAACGCATCGCTCGGGCCAACATGGCTACCTGCTCGCTGCGGGTTACCGCAAGCCCCGGGCGGAAGCTTCCATCTGCAAAACCATTGATAATACCTGCTTCGGTGGCTGCCTTCACCTCGGAGGCGAACCAGTCCGCCGCACCGACATCCTTCAGGCTGCTGGACGATGCTGTCCCGTCCGCAACGGCCAGCCCGAGTGCACGCACAAGCATCGCCGTAAATTCGGCGCGGGTCACGGAGCGGTCCGCTTCAAAGCTTCCGCTGCCTCCACCTTTGATCAGCAGCTTGTTCGCAAGCTGCTGGACCTGCGCCTGGGCCCAGTGGCCTTGCATATCGGCAAAGCTTTTATCCATCCCGATGACGGTATAGATCCCGCTGCCGTTATGCATCAGCTCCGCTGCCCCGCTCCCGGTGGCAGATACAAAAACACTTGGCACAAAGGTTAAGGTTCCAGTCTTCGGCTCGTAAAGCACCCCGGTCATACGGCTGTTATCCAGCGTTTCACCGAGTTCCATGGAACGGGTGATATAGGCCGTGCCGAAAGGTATGTTTACCGCCGTTTCGCCAGCCACAGCCTGAACGTGAAATTCCATCGCTGCGGTAAGCTGACGCCCACCGGCAAGCGTCACCGCCTGACTCACTTCCGCTGCACTGCCTCCACTCAGCGGACGGACCGTAACACGAATCATCAACTCCGCCGGAGTGGTGTTCAGCTGCGCAGCCAGATTGTCTATTTGGAACAACTTGAGCGGTAAGTGATAGCTTGCTTTCGTATCCTTGCCGGTTGCAATCAATACCGCAGCGTTGTTTTGGCCGGATTGTTGCAGTCCTGCCGCCGGAATCTCCACCGTATGACCGGTGAATCGAACCTCTACCTGCTTCGCGGTCCGGAAGGCCTGTTCGACTACCGCAATATCTACCGTTCCACCAGTTTCTTCTATTACATAGGTGGATTCGCTGTTGCTCGATGGACCTGCATGTCCAATAGTGCCGGGCACAGTATTTACCGGTTCGCTTCCTGCATGTCCATTCCCCCAGCCGCCTGCGTTTCCACCGCCGCCGTTGCCAGGAGCACCGGGGTTACCGGGGTTACCGGGGTTACCGGGGTTACCGGGGTTACCGGGGTTACCGGGGTTACCGGGGTTACCGGGGTTACCAGGATCGCCTGGGTCGGTGCCCTTAACGGCAATTTCAATCGGCTGCGTATACAGGTCATAAGTTCCTCCCTGCTCAATGGAGGCCGAGTGGCGCAGAAGTATATGGGCTGTGCCCGCCTGCTTCGCGGTTATTTCCCCGCCGTTCACCTCAAGCAGTTCCTGCCCGTCCAGAACGACAATCTCCGGGGTCACTTCCTTTTGCTCCCCTTTATAGTTCTCCACCAAAGCTGTCATTGCTTTGCTGTCCTGCGGCTTCATTTCAATGCGCTTTTCCTTGGCACTCACGGATGCAGCCCAGTCAGATGCCCAGAAGGTATAATCGGTGGTCAGCCCGAATGCACCCATTCTGAAATATTTGATCAATTCATCACGGTCATTGAGTGTCCATGGCGAAACTAACAATCCACGGTGCTTGGCCGCCTCCATAAACAGAGGGCCAAGGCCTCTGTAATCTGTGTTGTAGGTCAGATTCAGTTTGGACAATGTCTTGAGTGTATCGCGTAGCGACCCCTCCACATTGTTCTCACTCGCAATATAACCGGTAAGCAGTCCGGCCGGCATCCCTGGCATCAGCTGCGACAACCGTTCCAGCTGCGCCGGATAAAAGGACATGGCGTTGACAATATCCTCTGCATCATGCTCTTTGACCGTCCGCACAAAAGCGGCCACCGCCTCCGGCGTCTGCGTCTTAATCTCGGCATAGACCATTCTCCCCCGCTCACGGGCCAGCTTCAGCTGCTCATCCAGCGTCGGCATTCGTACAAGGGGGAACCCTTCAGGGTAGGTCTTGTTGGCATTATATGTTTTTAATTGCTCAAGCGTATAACTTTCCACCGCCCCTGTTCCGTCCGTCGTGGTTTCCAGCACGGGGGAATGGGAGATAATGAGCTGCCCGTCTTTGGTCAAAAACATATCGTTCTCGATGTAATCGGCCCCGGCATCCAATGCCAGCATATTGCTCTCAATGGTATTTTCCGGGGACACGGAAGGCATCCCCCTGTGCCCGATCATATACACTTTGCGAATCAGCGTCATATCATGGTTGTACACCGCGAGCGCCCCGTAAGCAGCGGATGGCGAGTCTGTCAGCATACCGTTCACTCCCGCGGTGATCAACGTATGCATAGACAAGGTTTTACCGGATGCGGATAGCAACGGGCCCCCGTCACGGCTCCAGACCATGACCGCCAGCTTCTGCAAAAAAGAAACATTGTCCCGCGTAGCTGCGCTTGCCGGCAGCAGGGCAACGCGCGCCTGGCTGGAAGCCGTCTCGCGGCGGATGTCCAGCAGTTCCTCACGTGTCGGGTTCGTCACCGCCGTGAAATCCATGATCCCGCGGATCATCGGATAAGCCGTTCTCGCCCGCTTCACAAGCTCTCCTTTGGCGGACATTACAAATACGTCCTCAATTCCGCGTGAACGCAACTCGTTCACCAGCCTGTCCACCGTCAATTCCTCGCTTACGTAAAAGGCGGGGATCACCTTCCCACCGGTAAGGGCGAGCACTTCGCCAAGGTCGGCGATTTCAGCGCCGCCGCCCGGCCCCGTGATTTTCAGCTCTGGATTGAGATGAAAAATCGCAGTGGCCGGAAGTGCTGTTCCGGCCAGCTTGTCCAGATCATCCGCGTAAACAACCTCGGTCACAACGGTTGGCGCCAGCGATATTTTTGTGGATGGCTCCGTAACCTTGACGAACGGCTCAATCACTTGCACAGGCAACGGCTCCCGCAGCAAAGTCACCCGGATGTTGTCCACATGCATGATGCTGCCATTCGCCTGCAAGCCAATGCCGCCTAGTGCAAGGAAATTGGGCTGAATGGAGTCGATCATCATCTGGTCGCCGACCCACTCCTGCACGCGGTTGCCGTAAGCCTTGATCGTATAATGCAAAGGAACGCCCGGCTGCAGCGGCTCCGAATAAGAGGCTCTATCCATCACATTCCATTGACTGGCCGCTGTACGCTCGGCGAACTCCACCCCATTGGAGAGGGAAGGATCATGGCGGACCGCCATCTGATAATACGGATAGTCCTGCTTTTGAATGCGGAACATCAGCGAGTTCCATCTGGATGAATCGTTGGCCGCTTTCCCGGTCACATCCGCTTCAATTACATAGTCACCGAACAATCCCAGATACTCCGGCAGCAATACACGGGATGGATTATCCGGGGCCTGAGTGGCATCCAGCTCAAAAGCGCCCGCCTTCACGGCTGCTTTGGCTGCTGTAGCCCCCTGCTTCCGGTTCCATCCGGCAGGCAGCGAGCCGTCAGCCAGATCATCGAAGTTTTCTTCGTACAGTACATACTCCTTCTCCTCCGGCTCTTTGGCCACAACGATCAGATCCACCACCGCATCATCCTTACGGCCGGTCAACTTGTGTACACCTTTGCCGCGCACGGAGATGTTCCCGTCTT
Organism: Paenibacillus albidus; assembly: GCF_014644435.1. GTDB lineage: Bacteria > Bacillota > Bacilli > Paenibacillales > Paenibacillaceae > Paenibacillus_AQ > Paenibacillus_AQ albidus. Next base: position 242,579 of record NZ_BMKR01000006.1, read on the forward strand.
CCAGGACAAGGCCCTTGCTGTCCGCGGACCATTCCAGCTCGTTCCCCTTTAGCTCGGAAGTGCTGTAATCACTGGACCTCGCTTGGAAGACCAGCTGGTCCAGAGCTATTTGCTCATCCGTCTGCGCCAGAACATAGCCGGTGTCATGCGTCAGCGCCAGCACCTTTGGCCCCGCCGCTGATGGAGTAACCGTCAGAACGGCACTCGCCTCCCCCTGATAATAGACCGCTTTGATTGTTGCTTGGCCCGCCCGGACCGGAACCGGCTTGTTATCAACAATCCGTACAATATTTTCATCCGAGGAATACAGCTTCAACTGCTCGGCAGGAGCGTCTTCAACGATCCCGTCCGAATAGTAAACCGCCCCCGTGACGGTTACGGGTCCGGCCAAAGCCTCTGCGGTATCCGGCATCACCAGCTCCAGCCGCTCGGCGGTGAGTCGCGTAACCCTCAAATTGTCGAAAGAAACGGCTGCCTGGTCTACCTGAAACCCGACTTTTCCCCGTTCCAGCAGATTGGCATCCAGCGTCTTGTCCATCAGCAGAGTGAACTCGGGCTCATCCTTGGCTTTGATATACTCCTTGATGTTATTACCGAACACCCGAACCTTCATGGTGTAGTCTTTCTTCAGCTCAAGTGGAGTCCAGCTCCCGTCCGCAGCTACAACCCAACTGTTATCAGGTTTGCGGTAAGCCAGCTCGTATTTACCGTTCTGCCGGACCGCCATCTGATTATAGGGGGCTTTGCCGTTCGCCGGAACACGGAACATCAGAGATGCCCAGCGCGCGCTGTTCAGCACACTTTCCAGACGGACATCCGCTTCGATCGTGTAGTGGTCCCCCTGAACCGGAGCCGTAATCCTCCCCTGCCTGCCTGCCGCGTTTCCGTCATAAAACAATCTGTGATTAGGCCCATACGTAGCCTCAGTAACACTTTGACCATAAGTAGCTCCGGTTACCGAATAGGTGTCTTGCGTGACAGAGAAGGCCGGGCTGCCCGGATTCACATCCGTAATCCAATCGGGCGGCACAGTGCCTTGCTCATAGGTGTCGAAATTTTCTTCCAAAAGCACCGGGTCTACCTCGCCCGTCACCGGCTGGTCATCGGCCAACCGGATCACGCCGTATCCGGACGTATCATTCCAAAAGCTGGAGGAATGGTAGGCGCTCCAATAAGACGTCTGCTGCTTGGCCGCATCCAGTGCGTCGTAGCGGTCCGTCACCGCGGCCTCCAGCCCGAGCTGCCGGGTCACCTGCGGGTCCAGATTCAGCAAATCCCAAGGGACGGCCAGCTCGGCGCTCCAGCCTTCCGCTGTCTGATGGATCGAGCGCAGCACTTTCTTTTCATCCTTGCCCGCATGGTTGTTCAGGGCCGCTCCGAAACGGAACTCCGGGGTACGGCTGCCCGGCTGAAAAACAAGGCCAATCTGCATGTCGTCCTCGGCAAACGGCGCCGACTGATGTTGTGTGGGATCGAAAAAAAGATTCAGGTTGTCCTGGTCGAACCAGTACCCGGTCCCATTATGAATCGGCGTAAGATCCCCGGCCTGCACTGCAATGTATAAATAAGAGTTGTCCCACAATAATCCGAACCGGTTGTTGCCCGCCGGGTTTCCGCCTGTTTGGGCCGACAGGGGTTCGCTCACATTCCAAAAGCTTTCCTCCAGCTTTCCGTCAATAACGGGCGCAGTCAACGTGCGGCTCACCTGCATTTCCGCCCTTCCCGCTGTCTCCGCCGCAACCGGCGGCGCGAACAGGGAAAGATCGGCCAACCCGGCAAGCAGCGCCAGAATCGTCACCAGATTCAGAAATCTTTTTGCTTGTTTCATCAGTGATTATTACCTCCCCAAAGTTGTATGAAGCGTATACCTCCCGGCACTTGCGGACAACACAAAAAACCCTATCATCCGTCACTGCTAAAACCGTGCCATCTAAGGCCGGTATAAGCGTGGGCGCATATAGGGTTTTCTCCTTGTCTCCTACCCTGCTATTCAGTTGGTATTCTCCCATCTACTTTAAAGCGGGTATATTATCACTGTATCAAATGTAGGTAAACGTATTGTCAATTACCAAAGATATCTCATTTGCCGCCCCAGGCATCCGCATAGGTCTCTTCCTTGAAGCCAACCGTTACGTTCTTTCCGTCACTGACAATGGGGCGTTTGATCAGCATGCCGTTGCTTGCCAGCAACTCCAGCTGCTCCTGTTCGCCAAGCTGCGGCAGCTTGTCCTTCAACCCGAGAGACTTATAGACCTCGCCGCTGGTATTAAAAAATTTCTTCAGCTCAAGCCCGCTGTTCTTCACAAGCGTGCGCAGCTCCTCCACGCCGGGCGGCTGCTCGGCGATATGCTGGAGCTCAAGCTCATGTCCTTGTCCTTGCAGCCACTTCACTGCACTGCGGCAGGTGCTGCATTTGGGATACTGATAGACTTTCAATTGACTCATGACACGATCCTCCATTATATCCTGCTTGTCCATTTCAAACGACGGGGAAAGTCTGGGCCTCCAGCTTCCCTTTCATTGTGCCTCAGCCGCATCCCGCTGCAGCCTCTGCTCCAGCGCTGCCATATCCGGCGGCAGCGGAGCTTCAAACACCAGGCGCTCCGGCTGCACCGGATGCCGTAAGGCCAGGCGCACCGCATGCAGCGCCTGACGCGGCATGGCGGCGTCCAGCGCCGCCACTTCCGCCAGTTGCGCTGCCTGCTGCGGCGCCGGTTCTGCCACGCTGTACAGCGCGTGGCGGTACATTCCATCGCCGACCAGCGGGCAGCCGATGGAGCTCATGTGCACACGAATCTGATGTGTGCGCCCGCTCTCCAGCTTCAGCTCTACGCTGGAAGCGCCCGGGTACACTGCCTTGACCGCATAGCGGGTCAAGGACGGATAACCCTCCGGCGTCACGATCCGCCGGTGCGGCTCTGCCGGATCACGGTCGATGGGGCCATCGATATCACCGTGCGGCTCCGCCGGAACCCCGTGCACAAACGCGGTATAACGTTTGTCGACCGTTCCGGCAATCATCTGCTCGGAGATATGCTGATGGCTGTAAGGATTCTTGGCGATGACCAGCACGCCGGAAGTCTCCTGATCCAGCCGGTGAACGGGCCGGAAGCGGAAGCGTTCCCCGCGGCTGGCCCAATAATGGACAACACCGTTGGCGAGTGTGTCCGTATAATGGCCATGGGTGGGATGCACAATGATGCCGGCCGCCTTGTTGACGACCAGCAGATGTTCATCCTCGAACAGAATCTCAAAGGGGATCGGCTGCGGCAGAATATCCTCGGACACCTCTGTCTCCATACGGATCTCAACCCTGTCTCCGGCACGGACGCGGACGCTGATATAGACCCGTTCTCCATTGACCATTATGCCTTGTTCTGTCATTTTGAGGCGGGACAGCAGCTTGCGCGACACATCCATCCGCTTGTGGAGAATGGTCTTCAGCAGCCATTCATCTTCTTCCGGTGGAACCCTATACGTAATCGGTGCATAATAGCTGTTCATATTAGTTGCGGAACACCTTTTTGCTGCGCACATATTCGACGTCGGCAATCCCTGCCCTTGTATTAGCCGTGCGGGCCAAAGCGAAGAAATAATCGGACAGACGGTTCAGGTAGATGACCGCTTCCGGATTAATATCTGCACTACGTCCCAATGTAACTGCACGCCGCTCGGCACGCCGGCAGACCGTACGGCACACATGAAGCACAGCGGACAACGGACTGCCTCCGGGCAGAATAAAACGCTCCAGGGCTGGATTCTCTGCCTGCAGGCTGTCAATCCAGCCCTCCAGCCGTACGGTCATCTCAGGCTTCACTTGATATTGGCCTTCGCCAAGCTTGACATACGCCAGGTCAGACCCGCAGTCAAACAGCTCATGCTGAATTTCCAGCAGCTGCTCCCGGACGTCGGCAAAAACCTCTTCCTCCATCAGGCTGTGCGCCTGTCCTACAAAACAGTTCAGCTCATCTATAGTTCCGTAAGCCTCCACGCGGACGTCATCCTTGCCCACCCGGCCGCCGATGACTGAAGTCTCGCCCTTATCTCCCGTACGTGTGTAAATAGCCATTCCCGTTCCTCCTATTCCATCATGGACTGAATCGCTTTAACGCTTTGGTCTATGCTGTCTGAGGATACGGCGAGCGTCAGGAACACATCTTCAGGTGCAAACCCGGCATCCTGGAACATTTTGAGCTTGGATAAAGGGATCGCATACAGATGTTTCTCCTGCACCAACTCTTCCTCTTCACCCTTCAGTACACCGCCTTCAAAGACGCCTTCCGGATAATCATCCGGGTTAAAATAGTCATCCAGCGGCAGATTGGCGCCGTTTTTCCCATAACTCAGCACATCATCCTTGGACAAAATAATAATATCGTTCATGGCCGCCGCATATTCAACCATCAGCTTCTGGATATTATACATAGGAGTTGTATTAAACTCCACCTTGGTTTCCTCGCCCAGCTTGTCCGCAAGCTGCCCCTCTATCTTGTCGACAGTGCTGGTATCCGGATTAATCCCGTTTACCATCATAAAAACCGTAACCGTATTCTTGCTGTCTCCCCCGCCGCAGCCTGCAATCAGTGCCATTAACACCAGCAGTACCACGATAGAACTTCCCTTCCGCTTTGCTCTCAACGTCTCTTCCCCCTCAATCCTTGAAATCACATATTAATAGTTTAAGCTTTCTAATGTGAAGAAGGCAAATAAAGTGACGAATGCCGTCTCTCCACGACAAAAAGGGGGCAAAATGCCCCCCTGCTGCCACCCTCAGTCAGTTCTTGCGTTTACGCCATTTCATATATTCATTGATCTTCAGGTCCAGCAAGCCGCTGATCGCGATAACATTCTCCGAGGTAAAGGAGTTCTCCTGATCAAAAAGCTGCTCCATCCTGCTGCGGAGTATCCGGATTTCATCCTCCAAATAACTTTCATATTCAAAAATCTCACCCTTACAGGGCCGTTCCACGCTTCCCGAGAGGCATTCTCCGCCATAGGAAGGTAAGTAATAATCTGCGCTAAGCACAATCATCCCTCCTAACTGTTTTGTCAGCATCCGCTTCATTAAATCAGCTTCGCACAAAACAAAACTGGCTTCGTAAGCTCTGCCCTAAAGTACCATTCAACCTCAATTCAAGCTATAAAAAGGGGATTATTCCTCTCGAAGTAAAATAATACCATAGGATTACAGGTTTCGCTATAGTTCCTTTTTCGTTATTCTGTTCTTTCTTGCTCCAGCTGTCTTACAAAAACGCCAATCCGCTCCACGGCTTCATTCAGTTGAGCGACCGAGGTCGCATACGAGCAGCGCAGATAACCTTCGCCTCCGAGACCGAATACACTGCCCGGAACCGCAGCCACTTTGTATTCACGCAGCAGACGCTGGGCGAACTCGTCCGAGCTGAGGCCCGTATGACGAATGCTCGGGAACGCATAAAATGCCCCCTGAGGCTCGTGGCATTCAAGTCCGGCATCGCGCAGGCCCTTGACAATCAGGCGCCGCCGTTGATTGTAGGAGTCCACCATGCGGTCTTTCTCCTCCATGCCGTTCGTCAGAGCCTCCAGTGCGGCAACCTGCCCCATGGATGGAGCACACATCACGGTATACTGATGAATCTTCAGCATCGCCGAGATCAGATCGGAATGGCCGCAGGCGTATCCCATCCGCCATCCGGTCATAGCAAAGGCTTTGGAGAAGCCGCTGACCAGAATGGTCCGGTCAAACATACCTGGCAGTGAGGCAAAGCTGACATGATTGCTGCCATAAGTCAGCTCCGCATAGATCTCATCGGAAATAACAATAAGATCGTGTTTCTCGACCACCTTGGCGATAGGCTCCCAATCCTCCCGGCTCATTATGGCACCGGTGGGGTTGCTTGGATAACACAGAATCAGAATTTTGGACCGGGGCGTAATTTTGGCCTCCAGGCCTTCCGCCGTAAGCTTGAAGTTGTTCTCCCCGAACGTCTCTATGCCGACGGGAATCCCCCCTCCAATCGCTGTAATGGGCGAGTAGGAAATATAGCAGGGCTCGGGAATAAGGATCTCGTCTCCCGGGGAGATCAAGGCACGCAAGGCCAGATCAATGGCTTCACTGCCTCCCACCGTTGCGATAATCTGATTCTCGGGATTGTATTCGACGGCAAAGCGGGTCTGCAAATATTTAGCAATGCCTTCGCGGAGCTCCGGCATACCCGCGTTGGAGGTATACCCGGTAAACCCCCGCTCCAGCGAATAGACGCAGGCCTCTCTGACATGCCATGGCGTCTTGAAGTCCGGCTCCCCGACTCCAAGGGAAATAATATCCTTGCTGCCCGCAGCCAAATCAAAAAACTTGCGGATTCCGGAAGGCTGTATCTGCTGCACCAGCGGGGCCAAATAAGAGCTCATGGAGTTGCTGCCGGCACCGCTTTGTTGTGTTTTATTCGTAATCATATGGCTTACTTCCTTTACGGAGAGATCATCAGACGGTTGTCTTCCTCATGCTCCTCGAAGATGATCCCGTCCTGTTTGTATTTTTTGAGCGTGAAATTGGTTTTGGTGGAAAGTACAGCGTCGATAGGAGACAGCTTCTCCGAGACAAAATTGGCAACTTCCCGCAGGTTGCGTCCTTCCACTTCTACCAGAAGATCATAAGCGCCGGACATCAGGTAGACCGATTTCACTTGCGGGTATAAATAGATCCGTTCGGCAATGCCTTCGAAGCCGCGGCCGCGTTCAGGCGTAATCTGTACTTCGATCAGTGCGGTTACCCGCTCGTCATCCACCTTATCCCAATTGACCACAGTCGCATATTTGACAATCACATGCTCTTTCTCCATTTGCTCAATCGCCGTCTTCACATCAGCTTCGTCCGCTCCAAGAAGCGTAGCCAGCAGTGCCGTTGAACGTCTCGCGTCTTCCTTGAGCAGTTCCAGCACTTTCCTCTTTAATTCGTTCATTTCCTTCATGCCTTCCCTCCGGGATAGTTCGCATGTGACTTAATTACAGTAAAGCGCCGCATACGAAAAGAGTTTAATACTAATATGACATGAAAACAGCATCTCTGCAAACAAAATAACCCCCTGAAATTCGCCAGCCAGCCCCGGGAAGGGCAACGCTGATGTTTCAGGGGGTGTAGCAGACAGCCGTGCTTCGGATGTCCGCTGCAAGGTTACATAAAGTAAGAGTTGTTCGTGCCCGCTTGCTGTGACTGGTTGTTTTGGATTCCGGCAAACCCTGCAGCCTGGCCCGTTTTTTGCTGAATGAACTGCTGGCACTTTTGCTGGGTTTGTTGTGCAGCTTGAATTTGCTTATCCACATCCTGGCGCAATGCCTTGGACGGCGGGGTGTACATATTCAGCTCGCCCATTTGAGCATAAAGCTCTCCCTGAAGACGTAAAGTATCCATCGTCAGGTCATTGAATACACGGCGGACAGCAGGACATGCCGATTCCGTCGCTGCTGTTGTATATTCACGCACCGTCCGCTTCAGGTCGGCCAAAATCACATTCAACAAATCCTCATCCGGCATAAACGCCGATCCGTTTTGTCCGTTCATGAAATAACCTCCTTTAGAATGGGAATGCCTTTATTGCGGTGCCGTGGGCGCATATTGCTGATGCTGCTGGAGCAGATCTGCCAGTTTCCCCATATATTCCGTATGGCTTTGAAGATGCTGCATGCACAGCTGGCGTACTGAATTATTTTGGGTCGTGGCTGCTGTGGCGGCAAACTGCTTAATCAACATATCCTCATTGGAGATGGAGTCAGAAATATATTCCAGTTCTTTACCGCTGAGCGCCTGCATTTGCGTAGATTGCATGTCTTGGAATCCCTCCTTCTAAATAATTCAAGCAGTTTCTAGTATGCCGCGTTGGCCATTTGTTTATGTGCAAAAAAGCGCAAAGGTAGTCCTGAAATACGCCGCAGCACTAGAGCATGAGTTAAATTCTTGACGCTAATACTACTATCTGAAACCCGTAAAGGAGCGATCTTCTGATGAATTTGAATAGCGGAAACACCCCATGGCAAAAGACCTTGGAGCCAGTACCATCCTATCCTTTGTTGGAAGGCGATATCCGCTGCGATTGCCTGATCGTAGGCGGGGGCACGAGCGGGGCCATGACCGCATACCGTTTGTCGGCAAGCGGTGCGGATGTGGTGGTGATTGACAAACGGACCCTCGGCGGCGGAAGCTCCCAGGCCAACACCGGATTGCTCCAGGTTTCAAATGACAAGCCGCTGACGTCATGTATTCATACATTTGGTGAAGCGCAGGGTGTGCTGTTCTATAAGCTGTGCCAGGCTAGTGTGCGCAACATTCTTAAGCTGCAGGATAAGCTGGATATAGATCCGCGGATTCATCCCTGCAGCAGCTTGCTATATGCAAGTACAGCAGAGGATATCCCGCTGCTGCGGCAGGAACACGAGACGCTCCTAGCGCATAATTTTGATTCTGAATTCTGGGAGAGGGACCGGATTTCTTCCGTATATTCTTTTTCCAAAGCTGCCGGTCTTTATTCCCGGGGGGATGCAGTAACCAATCCGCTGCGGCTTTTGCACGGCTTGATGGCTAAAGCTGCGTCCCAGGGTGTTCGTGTCTATGAGCATACGGAAGCCAAGCATTACGAATTCAAGGATGACGGGGTGATCTGTTATACGGGGAACGGGCGGATTTTTGCCAAAAAGGTGATCTTTGCCATGGGGTATGAGACACAGGAGATGAAGAAAGACAAGGGTGCCCTATTAGTTAACACCTATGCGATTATGACACGTCCGCTTCCGGAGCTTCCCAAGTGGCATGAGCGGAGTCTCGTCTGGGAGACGGCACGCCCTTATCTCTATTTCCGGATCACGCCGGATCTCCGCATTATTGCAGGCGGCAGGGACGAACCGCTGACCGATCCCGAACGCCGTGAGAAGCGAATTCTCACGCAGGGACAACGATTGCTGGAGGATCTGCAGGCTCTGTTTCCCGAGATTCAGGACCCGGAGATTGAATTCGCCTGGGGCTCCGTATTCGGTACGACCCATGACGGCCTTCCGTATATTGGCGCTCATCCCCGGTTTCCTCATTGCTATTTCATAGAAGGATATGGCGGCAACGGCACCGTGTACAGCATGATTGCTGCCGAACTGCTCTCCGATACACTGACCGGCAAACACCGGGCTGAGCTGGATCTGTTCTCGATCACCCGCTCCAGCAAGCCTTCACCGCCTGCAGACCCCTATGGAGATATTACGGCTACGATATAGCTGTCTATGAATGAGTTAACCTGCCCATTTAAAAACCGTAAAAAGACAGCAGAGCAGCGATTCTCCTCTCTACTTGAGAATCGCTGCTCTGCTGTCTTTGATTATTGGCTGCTTGCTGTAACAGATGATATAGGGAATGTCCCAAACAGTCATTTTATGACTTATGGGATACCTCTTCTTATAAGTACCGGGAGATCAATTCATGACCCTCAGGAGTCACAGTATACATATACACCGGTCTGCCGACCGCACCGTAGCTGATCTCCATGGACAGCACACCCCTTTCGGTTAAAAAAGCCAAATATTTGCGCACGGAGATCCGTGAAATTGGCGCTCCCGCTGTAATATCCTCGGTCGAGAAGGCTGCGGTGGACAAGGTTCCAATAATGCCCCAGATGCTGGCGAGGGTGCCTTCGCTCAGACCTTTGGGCAAATTTGCGCCAGGTTTCACCGTCTGCTCGCTGCGGTGACGGACCAGCTTGTCCAGCTGCTCCTGGCAGAGATGCTCTCCGCCGCGTTTCATCAAAGAATAATCCTTCCGGTAGGCCATCAGCGCGGACTGGAAGCGGGCGAATTCAAACGGTTTAATGAGGTAATCTACGGCGCCATATTGCAGAGCTTTGCGGATGCTGACGTTGTCACTGGCCGCCGAGATTACAATAACATCTGCCGTACTTCCCTGCTCACGCAGCTGCACAAGCAGCTGCAGCCCGCTTTGTCCGGGCATGAACACATCCAGCAAAATAAGATCCACCGCCTGCTGTTCCAGCAACTGCAACGCTTCCTCCCCTGAAGCAGCCCAGCCCACACACTGAAAACCTTCCATCTGTTCGAGATAATGCCGGTTGAATTTGGCCACCATGGGGTCATCCTCGACAATGAGCACTTGAATGGTCATTCGTTCTCCTCACCCTTTATCTTGTACGGCACATCCACTGCAAAGGTTGCCCCCGGCTCACCGCCGCTGTGCAGCAGCAGACTTCCGTTCAGTTTTTCCACACTCCGCCTGACAAGGTGCAGACCCAGCCCCCGGTTATCCCCTTTGGTGGAGAAGCCCTGGACATAGATCTCTTCCCGGAGGAACTCCTCAATGCCCGGCCCCGTGTCCTCCACAGTGCAGATCATCCGGCCCTGATCGTAGCGAAAAGCCAAAAGGATCTCCTTGTCCTCCACGCCCTCAAGCGCGTCCATGGCATTGTCCAGCAGATTGCCGACAATCGTAATCAGCTCATGGATGATCTCCGGACCTTCCGATTCGGGAAGATAACTGTCCGCCGCCAGCATCAGATTGATTCCGGCTTCACGCGCCCGGCTTAATTTGCCCAGCAAAAACCCCGCCATCACCGGGTCTTTGATCTGTTTGGTAATCGACCCGATCTCATTCTGGTAATTACGGACCGTCCCCGAGATATATTGCTGCAGCTCATCATACAGCCCCATATGGGTCATGCCCATAATGACATGCAGCTTGTTCATGAACTCATGCGCTCCCGCCCGCAAGGCATCGGCATAGACAGATATCCCGGACAGGCGTTCTGCCAGATGGGCAATCTCCGTCTTGTCCCGAAAAGTAACAACGGCTCCGGCAATCGCCCCATTGACCCGTATCGGCAGGCTGTTGGCCAGCAGCGTTGTGCCATTCAGATCAATTTCCTCATCAAACTTGGCGTCCCCTGAATTCAAGACCGTCTCCAGGCGAAGTGCCGGCAAATAGTCTCCAATCGGCTGATTCAACGCTCCGCCTGAAATGCCCGCTGCTTTCAGCAGACGTTCCGCCTCCAGATTCATCAGTGTGATTCTCGCCTCGTGATTAATCGCTATAATCCCTTCACGGATAGATTGCAGCATGGCGCTTCGCTCCTCCAGCAGAGTCGAAATCTCCACCGGCTCCATCCAGAACATCATCTTCTTGATCTTCCGGGCCAGCACGATTGCACCTGCTGCACCCAGCAATGCACCTGACAGCAGAATGGCAATAATGGTCCATTGATTCTGCCGGATGATTCCTTTAACCTTGTCCAGGGACAAGCCCACAACCACGATCCCCACCTGCTGGCCTTTCCCGTTGTACACCGGCACAAAAGCCCGTAAGGACTTGCCGAGCGTACCTTCTCCCTCCGAGATGCTCTCTTCTCCGCTTAAGGCCAGCTTCTGCCCCCCTCCGACAAAGGGTTGTCCGACCCGCGAGGCATCGGGATGGGAATAGCGGATACTGTTCATATCAAGCACAACCACAAACATGATATCGTTGCGGCGGGTGATCTTGACCGTATAAGCCTGGATCTCTTTGCTGCGCCCTTCGTCAAGCCCTTCCGATATCAAAGGCATCAGGGCCAGCGTCCGCGCAATCGTCAGCGCTTTGTCTTGAAGCGACTCCCGGGTCTGCGGAATGATCCGGTTGCTGAAAATAATATATAACACCAAAAGCACCAAGGCCACCACAGCGCACACCATAAAGGTAATAGTGGTCCGAAGGCCGTAACTCCGTTTTCTTTTAAACAATCATGCCACTCCCATGCCGGACTCTTGATAAAGAACACTAATGAGGCAGCCGGCGGCGCAGAATCAGCCAGCTGCCCAGCGGGGCCAGTCCCAATCCCAGCATAAGCAGAGTAATCACCCGCGGACTGCTGTTCACAGTCAGCACGGCGATAAATACGAACATGCCGAGCAGCCGGCCGGCCATTAGACTTAGCTCCCGCAGGACGACGAGCTCAGTTCTTTTGCCGGCACTGTCTGAAGATTCACCCATTAGATCAAAGCTGGTAGAGACCATCGGCAGCATGTAAAGCGGGATGAACAGCGAGGTCCCCATTCCCATAATCAGCAGCGTCACGAAGTTCACCTTCCACAGCAGTGGAGTGATGACCGCTACCAGCAGTATTCCGCCCAACAGCATCCCTTTGGAGCGGAATTCCGGCTTGAACCATTTCCCTGCCGCCCAGTAGCTGATCAAGGACACCGCTGAGGTAATCAGTGTATATTGACCCAGCTTGCTCTCCTCCTTGGCCGCAATATAGACCAGCAGCCCAATCAAAAAAGAGAACACCCCTTCCCTGAGTCCCTGAAACAGCAATGCCGCAGCCACCCCCCGCCAGCGGCTGTCCGGACGCCTGAGTGCTCTCCAGGGCTCAAGCCACTCATAGGCTCCTTCAGTCTTGCGCTTGCGCAGAAAAAAGCTTAAGACTGCGGTAAGGGCGAATATACAAAGCGACAAAATAAACACAATCCGGTAGCCGCGTTCCCCCTTTAGCGTCGAGATCAAATAACCCGACAGCCAGGGAGCGACAATACCAGTAAAAGCACCGAGCAGCCCGATCCAGCCATTCCAGAAGTCCCGGTTCCGGGCATCGGTAATCTCGAAATACACGATATTGAACGCCAGCCAGAAAAGGCCGCCCGCTACTCCCAGCAGCAAGCCAAGCGGCCATATATAACGAACGGTATCTCCCCCAAGGAACAGGATAAGCAAGTAAAAAAGGCCCGAAACTGCTATTCCGAGCCGCAAGGCATTCATTTTGTTGTGCTCCTTCACCCATTTCCCTGCCAGCCAGAAGCTAAGGCCCAGTGCCAGCTGCTGGGCAATCGAAAACCAGCCGATCATGGCATAATCCTGGCGGCTTTTCCATAGGTATACGTTCAAAAAGGTGCCGGACAATGCATTCGCCAGCAGGAATAACCCGTTCACTGCCAGCAGCAATGCAGCCTGACGTTGTGTTGAGACCTTCATGGTCAACCCTCCCGAAATTGTGGACATGTTCCCTTAACATGCCCCAATTCGGGAGGAATCAACAACCGTCTTAGGAACGCCCGGTGCTTAAATTACGCACCAGTTGAATCCTGTCTTCCTGCGCCAGACTCTGCTGCACATGGAAGCATGAAGGACATACATATACCTGCATTGAGAAAGGCGCCTTCAGCACAGGCCCGCCCAAAGCAGGTGGAGCCGAAGGCTCAAAGCTGTCCACCTTCTGTGTGCCGGCCAGCAGCAGCAGCTCATGGCACTGCGGGCATTCAGGAGCTTCCTCCTGAGCCGCCAGAATTGCCGCGGTGTTGCTCTCATACATGGTCAGATCATACTCATCCCTGAACTGATCCAGCGTGTTGAAGATAGGGACAACACTATCCTTATCGCTGTCTCCCCACAAATCCTCATCCGTTGCCGGCTCTGCGTCTTCATCCTCCTTGACTTCAAGCTCGTCCTCCAGATCGTCCCGGCTGATGTTGACCGTACGGTATCCGCTAAGCTCGTTATTGCAGTGAGGGCAATACTCTTCCGGCCCGAACTCTTCGTCCCACACGATTTCGGTGTGGCACCATGGGCATACGGTTGTTTCCATCTTTATAATCTCCTTCGCACTTCTCATAAATTTAGTTCAACATTAAATAAATAATTCCCGCTGCTATAAAAGCGATGGCGGCCACAAACAGGACCCGGGTCAGAATCTTCATAAGCTCCTCCTAGAAAATAGCAGCGCCGATCACATAAGACAGCGACACCGAGATAATCATGGCTATCAATCCAACAGCGCGGTTATCCGCAGCCATCTCATCGTCAATCGAAAACACCGGAGTCAGAAATTCAAACAGGAAATACGCCACAAGCAGCAGTATGAACCCTGTTACGGACCATTTCATGGTCTCATAAATGGACGCTCCTGCCTCCATACTGAAACGGAGGATATTGCAGATGCCAAAAATTTTGCCGCCAGTCGCCATGGCAACTGCCAAATTCCCCTTGCGGATCTCTTCCCAGCAGTTATATTTGGTCACCATTTCAAAAATAGACAGGAATACCACCAGCCCCAGTATGGCTACCGTAAAATAGCCCAGCAGCGCGCCTAGCGGATGACCCAGCAACACATCAATACTGTCCTGCATGTTCCCCCCTCTTTCCGCCGGCCTCATCGTTATTGAAGTTCAGCTACGGTCACTCCCGCGCCTCCTTCATTGTAGTTCCCCAGCCGGTAGCTTTTGACATGTCTGTGCTTGCGCAAATACTCCTGGACACCTGTACGCAGCACGCCTGTCCCCTTGCCGTGAATAATCGCGATTTGCCCCAAATTGCCCAAAAACGCCTCGTCGATAAAACGGTCTACTTCCATCAAAGCTTCTTCCAGATTGGCACCGCGCAAATCCAGCTCGCTGCGGATATGCTCATCCCGGGTCCGCTTGACGGTAGTCGCATGCCGTAGTGCCTGTGGGGCAGCGGCCTTCGCGGCGGACAGCAGCTCCAGATCATCCAGCCTCACCTTCATCTTCATAATGCCCAGCTGGACGAGCGCCTCTTTGGCTCCGCTCAGCTCCACGACCTGGCCTTTTTGGTTCAGGCTATGGACCTTCACTTCATCTCCGGCCTGAATCTGCCGCGGTGCTTTGACTGCACTGCGCACCGCCGCCTTCTTGCGCGGGGCCGGCTCTGCTTCATCCAGCCTGCGCCGGGCCTCGATCAGCTTGTGCTCCTTGACGGAAGCTCCTTCCTCCAGCGCCAGACGGCGCAAATCACTGATGATGGTCTCGGCTTCCTTGCGTGCCTTGTCCAGGATGGCTAAAGCCTCCAGCTCGGCTTTCTCAAGCCGCTTGTCACGCTGGCTCTCCAGCTTCTCCAGCTCCTGCTGCTGTCTGGTCCGCAGGGCTTCGGCTTCGCGGCGGATATTCTGCGCCCGTTCGTGCTCATTCTCCGCTCCCAGCCGGTTCTCTTCCAGTGAAGCGATCATGTGCTCAACGCGCAGGTCTTCCTCTTTGACTTCACCGCGGGCATGCTCCAGAATCGCGCCTGGCAGCCCGAGCCGTTCCGCAATGGCAAATGCGTTGCTTCGTCCCGGAACGCCAATCAGCAGGCGGTAGGTCGGGCTGAGTGTCTGGACATCAAATTCCATACTGGCGTTGATTACGCCTTTGCGCTCATAGGCGTAAGCCTTCAGCTCGCTGTAGTGGGTTGTAGCCACCATCCGGCACTCGGTACGGTGGATATGCTCCAGAATGGCTATAGCCAGCGCAGAGCCTTCAGCAGGGTCGGTCCCTGCTCCCACTTCATCGAGCAGAATGAGGCTTTTTGGCGTCATCCGCCGCAGGATGGAAATAATATTGGTCATATGGCTAGAAAAGGTACTGAGACTTTGCTCAATACTTTGTTCATCGCCAATATCCGCATAAATAGCATCAAATACACACATTTGACTGCCTTCTTCAGCCGGAATAAACAGCCCTGACATCGACATCAGGCTTAAGAGGCCGATCGTCTTCAGGGTGACTGTCTTCCCCCCTGTATTCGGGCCTGTAACGATGATTGAGCTGTACTGGTTGCCCAGCTCCACATCGAGCGGTACGACATGCTCTGCTGATATCAGCGGATGCCGTCCTTTGCGGAGCTTCAGGTATCCCCGGTCATTCATCCGCGGCTGGGTGGCCTTCATATCGCGGGCCAGACGGGCTTTGGCAAAAATAAAATCAAGTCCGCCCAGGATATCGACATCATAGGCCATCTCTTCGGCAATGTCGCCCACAAGCGCGGTCAGCCGGTGCAGGATGATCTCGATTTCGCGTTCTTCGCGCAGTCGTGTCTCGCGCAGCTTGTTATTCATCGCCACAATGGATTCGGGTTCGATGAACAACGTCGCCCCCGATCCGGACTGATCATGCACAATTCCGCCAAAATGGGCCCGATATTCCGCTTTTACCGGAATAACAAACCGGTCTCCGCGAATCGTCACCAGCTGATCCTGAAGCATCTTGGCTACCGACGAAGAACGGATCATGGAGTCCAGCTTCTCGCGGATCCGGGTTTCACCGCCCCGCAGCTCGCGGCGGATAGTGGCCAGTTCGCTGCTCGCCGTGTCCAGCACATCGCCATTCTCGTCAATACAGAGGCGAATAGCGTCTTCAATGTGTTTCTGCTCCGACAGCAGATCACTCTGGGCGAACAGCAGTTCAATCTTCTCATCCTCATGCATGGCCGCCAGGAAACGCTTGACTCTGCGCGCTCCGCCGATCGTCGCAGCCACCGAGAACAGCTCGCTTGGCCCCAGCATCCCGCCGATGGAGGCCCGTTTCAGCGCAGGGCGGATATCGCTTACTCCACCAAAGGAAGGAATTCCTTTGAGCCGGTCCACGTTGGCCGCTTCATCCGTGGCCTGCAGCAGCCGCTTAACGCCTTCGAAATCAGCGGAGGGCTTTAATTGCTCCGCTTCCAGACGTCCCATCGGAGTTTGCGTATATTGCATTAATTTATTTAAAATCTTACGATATTCAAGCGTATGCAAAATTTTGTCGTCCAATTACTGTCACTGCTCCCTTCATAGATGATTCCATTATACCGAATAAAGCCCATTTTCGCTATTTGGGTCTCACCCTTCAAGCATAACCCCTTCTGATTCGGGTCATAATAAAAGCGCACATATCCTTAGCTAGGGCCAAAGGAGGTTAGTTCAGTGAATTTGTTGAGCCATATTGTTCGTTTTGTGGTGGCAGCGATAGTCCTGCTTGTCGTCGGCTGGATCGTACCGCAGTTTACGATTGGCGGTTTCTGGAGCGCGCTCATCCTGGCGCTTGTTATCGCCCTGCTGGGCTGGGTTATCGAAGGGATCTTCGGTAAAAAAACCACGCCCTTCGGACGGGGGATCGTCGGGTTCCTGGTTAGTGCCTTGGTGATCTGGATTGCCCAGTTTGTCGTCAGCGGCGTTAGTGTTTCGATCCTTGGCGCACTTCTGGCAGCTTTGGTCATTGGAATTATTGACTTGTTCCTGCCGGTATCCACTCCGTTTGAAGCAGGCAAATAAGCTGCCGGCTTGGATAGCTGCGGAAGCCCAGCCTCTGTAGAACCGAAAGGGGATGTTCCAAAAAGCCATGAATGAAGTGGCTATGGGACATCCCTTTCGCATTGAGGTGAGCGCTCCTGTAGTAGGGTAAAGCTGCGCCTGGTTATTCAGCGGACTCAGCGGACCTTATTTGGGCAAAATATTAGTTTTGTCCATTTGTGCGGACACAGGAGCTCCTATTGCATGATCTGCAGCCCAAAGCGAGGGGCAATGGAACGTTTAGCGGCCCCTGAGTCCGTTTAGGGAATCAAATGAACTTGTTTCGCGAAATAACGATTCCCCTGTCCGTAAGGAATGTTGTGCGAACCCAAAGGGAGACCGACAAAAGCTCGAGGTCTGGAGTGACCAAGGTAAACGGCTGGCTTTCTGCTTATCTATCATCTGCTGAGGCAAACCGAAAGCGGATGGCAAACAAAAAGCAAGGCTTCTTTAATATCGAGGGAAGCCTTGCTCTTTTGAATTGCAGCTATGGAACAGCCCTGTTGCCATCACTCAGCCATACAAGCCAATGGGTTATCCCCGGCAGCTGCTGTAGCATCGACTGCAGTGCATACGGTATTTTTCCCGCCTCTTTTGGCGGAATACAGGGCATCGTCTGTTTTACGGAACAACAGCTCCTTGCCGTCCCCGAGCTGGTAGTTGCACAGACCGATACTCACCGTAATCGGCTTGCCTCCTGCATAAGGATGTTCCATAAGTGAAATGCTGACCCTCATCTCCTCTGCGGCGAGAAAGGACTCCTGTGGGCTGTTATCGGTGAAGATTACCGCAAATTCCTCTCCCCCGTACCTGGCGGCAAAATCGTTCAAACCAATCATTGAGCTGACTTTGGCGGCCACCTCCTTAAGCACCAGATCCCCCACCCAATGCCCGTACGTATCGTTTACCTGTTTGAAATTATCGATATCGAACAGGGCCAGCTGCAATTGCAGGCCGTTGTTCTCGCACTGCTCCAGCAAAGAATCAAGATACTCATGGAATGTTTTATGATTGTAAAGACCCGTCAGCGCATCAATCTTCAGCAGTTTATCCGAAATAGCCCGCTCGACCATCAGCCCCTGCTCCGATTTCGTTACTTGCTCCAAATGATCCCTTACTTCCTGCGAACGGATAATCACAGCATTGGCCATTACCACGAAAACGATAAATACACATTGCACGAGATAAAACTCCAGCCACGGCTTGTTCAGAAGAACCCGTTCCATCCCGATATAAAACCCTGTATAAAACAGGATATTGAAAACGCCCAGGAAGTACAGCATTTTGCGGTCAAAATAAATCAGAGCTACCATAATGGGCATCATCAGCGCCATTTGGGCCCCGTCCACATGAGGTTCCAAGAGGAAATAAATCAAATAAGACATGATAAATCCGCATCCGACCACCGCTTGCTTCTGATAATTCAAGCTGAGGCGGAGCCACAATTCGGCCGTGGAGATGCAGGTGACAATCAGCAGGTTGGAGGCGATAAAGAAAGGGCCCTGCTCAGGTTCCAATGCCGGCGCCATCTTACCGTTCTTGGCGTCCAGCACAAACAACGCCTGGGCAACGAGTATACAAGCGATAAGAATCCAATATCCGTTTATTATTCTGCGGTGCCAAAACCCGGTATTCAGCGTATCGTTGGCAATATTTATCTGGATCCCCTACTTCTAAACGATGTAATATTTAGCACTCATTATAATAAATTTCAAGCTAATTTGCATCATAATTTTGCATTTTTCGACACAATTCGATCTTGCGAACCTGTTCACTAACTTTTCACAAATGGGCAAAGCGCTTTCTTAAAATTTAAGTTATGATGTCTACATAATTGTCACATTTATTTAAATTTCAAAACTTACTATTGTTAAGGGGGATAAAGATGCTCAAGCGATCTGCACTTCTGCTATCCATGGTATGGGTTCTCGTTCTGACCGCCTGCGGAGGCAGCGGCAACACGGCTTCCAGCAATACTAACAAAGTTACTGACAGCGGCATTGAAGCAGAGACCGAACTTGTCATATCAGCCACCAACTACAAATTCGACCAGGAGGAATACCATTTAAAAAAAGGGGTGCCTGTCAAGATTATTTTTGAAAATGAAAGCGGCAACCATGGCATTCTTGTCCCGGAGCTGAACCTCCAGCTCAGCAGCAAAGAATCTTCTGCAGTCATTGTACCGGAAGAAGCCGGCACATTTGAGATGAGCTGCTCCATCATGTGCGGCTCGGGCCACAGCGGCATGATCGCCAAAGTAATTGTAGAATAGCGGATTTCCGCATCCCGGCATTAAAGACAAAAACCGGCCCTGGGCAATTCAATCGCCCGGGGCCGGTTTTTGTCTGTCATCCGTCATTCAACCGTCCTGTTCGATCAGTTGAATCCATTCATTATATTCAATCTGCAGCTTGGCATATTCCGCTTGCAGGCTTCGATGCTGTGCGGACAGCTTGTCCAGCTCACCCTGCTGCATCTCGAACTGCGCTTGCAGCAGGCGAAGCTGTCCCTGGGCCAGCTCGTAATTCTCGCCTACCTCACCAAGCTGCTCCAGTACCGTACTGCGTTCACGGTCGATGGCCTCCCTTTTGGCTTCGGCCTCTGCCGCCTCTTCCTGCCAGATCTCAATCTCCTCCCGCAGCTTGCCTTCCGCTTCGGTCCATTGCTGCTGGCGCTGCACCAGCTCATCATATTTGCGCTTCCAGGAAACCCCATATTCGCGGGCTTCCTTCAAGATATCCTGCTGTTCCGCAGCGGCAGCGGCAGCTTCCCGGCTGGCTTCGGACAGTTCTTCCAGCCGGAAAGCAGCTTCTTCGCTTTGCTCTTCCAGCAAGCGGCAGCGCTCCTGATGCCGTTCTCCCTCCTGCAGCACTTCGTCATATTGGGCGATCAACTCTTCATATCGCCCACGCAAAGCCGCGAGCTCCTGCTTCGCCTGCTCTCCTTGTTCCCGGAGCGATTCGCGCTCGCGTTCCGCCGCTGTGCGAAGTTCGTTCTCCTCATCAAGCTTCTGCACCAAGCCGTCCTCCTGGCTGCGCAGGGATTCGATTTCGCTGTGCAGGGTAACGGATTTCTCTTCCGCTTCCAGCAGATTCATCTCCAGCTCGCCGATATCCTCCATCCGCTTGTCGGCCAGCTCCTGCCAAGTAGCGGCTTCTGCCGTAGCCCGGGCAAGCTCTTCCTGTACACGGCGCAGGCTGTCGCCCGTCTCTTGAAGGGCATTCTTCAGCTCTGCCGCTTCCGTCCGGGATAATTCATACCCCTGGCGCAGCTCTTCCAGCTCCTCATTCAGCAGGGTTCCAAGCTCGCCCGAGGAACGAAGCTCCTCCGCAAGTTGTTCTTCACGGCTCTTGAGCTCTTCATATTGGGCCAGCAGGGCCACACGCGAGTCGCGTTCGTTCTTTAGTCCGGCTTCCGCTGCCCGCAGCTTGGATTGCAGCTGCCCTGTGCTGCCGCGCAGCTCGCCAAGCTGTTTCTCCAGCTCCTGCATATTCTGCTTATGCCGGTGTTCCTGCGTTCCCTGTGATTGGCGCAGCTCCTTATTCTTGGCCTGCTCGCGTTGAAGCGCTTCCCGCTCTGCAGCCAGCTCCTTGCCCAGTGTCGACCGGGTATACTCCAGCTCTTGGCCCAGCGTTGACTTCGTCTCCGCCAGTTCCTTGCCGAGAGCGCAGCGGGTCTCTTCCAGCTCGCTCCCCAGTGATTCCTTCGCCTGTGCAAGCTCCAGCTCCACAGAAGAAAGTGCCTCTGCTTTTTCGCGCGCAAATTGCTCCCGAAGATTCTCCAGCTCCTGCAGATGTGCTTTCTTCAACGCCTCCAGCTGCTCCAGGCGGGCAGCATCGGCAGCAGCCAGCTCCTGACGTGTGCTCTCGCGGCTGGCCGCTTGTTCGGCTTCATAGCTCTGGCGAAGCGCCTGCAGCTCCTGCTCGCGTTGTTTGAGCTCTTCTTCCAGCTTATGGCGGGTCATTGCTGCAGCCTGCTCCGCTTCCTTAAGCTGCTCCAGATGAAGCTCCCGCTCTTGTTCCTGTGTTTCCAAATGCCGCTTCCGTTCTTCTTCGGCGGCAGCGATCAGCCGTGCGGCTTCCTCTTTGGCCGCAGCATCAAGTCGCTCATACTCCTCCTGCCGCTCCCGCTGCACTTCCAGCAGGCGCGACACCTCCACACGCAGTTCAGTCCGTTCTCCTGTTAGCATATTAAGCTCATTCTTGAAGTCCTGAACCTGGATAGCCTGCTCAGCCATATGAACGGCTGTAAGCACCGCGATGCGCGGTGTATCCAGTCTGGAGTGGGATTTAGATATAGCACGCATGTGCTCATCAACATAACGGGCGACTTGCTTCATATATTCAGTGCTGCTTCCAACAAGTTTATAGGAAGTTCCGTATATCTCCACGGCGACACGTGTCCGGTCCATAGCCACAGTTGTGCCCTCCTTTGTATGTGTGCGGATTCTAAGATGGTTGGTTGGTATCTTCTATTGTAGCTTTATTCATAATCATTTGGCAAAAAGCTGCTATGTCTCCAGCTAAAAGCCCGTTCACCGCACCCACCTTGATGGAAAAAGCCGCAGCGAATCTCGGTTTCTAAATGGATTCGCTGCGGCTTTGCACAATTCCTGCTACTTTCTTAATTCTGCGCCAAAAGTTTGCCCAAGTGACGCCAGAACCTGTTCGTGCACCTCTGACACCTCGTCATCGGTTAATGTATGGTCATTATGGCGGTACAGCAGCGAGATCGCGATACTCTTTTTGCCGCTGTCCAGCTTGCCTCCGCTGTAGACATCAAATACCTGTACTGATTGCAGCAGGCTGCCTCCATTTTCACGAATGGTATTCAGCAGATCCCCTGCCGATACCGAAGCATCAACCACTACCGCAATATCCCGCTCCATACCCGGGAAACGGGGCAGATCCTTGTATTGCAGACGGCTTGCTGCCATATCATACAGCGGCTGGAGCAGGATTTCCGCAACATAGGTGTCCACCAGATCAAGCTTCCGCTGCAGCTCGGGATGAATCTGTCCTAGGGTTCCTATCTGCAAGCGTCCTTCCGTCCCCTGCAAATAGATCGAGGCCGAACGTCCCGGATGGTAGCCTTCCGGCGCGTCACCTTCATAAACGATACGCTCGTGTAGACCCAGATGGGCAACAACGGTCTCCAGTGCTCCTTTCAGATCGAAGAAATCCACCGGTTCGGCGGCTGCATTCCATTGCTTGGCGACACGGGTACCGCTAAGCAAAAGCCCCATGACCGGCAATTCACGCGGCTGGCGGGTCAATTGTTCTTCATCCGTGAAGAATACATTCCCGATTTCGAACAATGCCAGGTCACTTTGCCGGCGGTTGGTATTGTAGCTGGCAATATCGAGCAGCTGCGGCAGCAGGCTCGTACGCAGCACACTACGCTCTTCGCTCATCGGCATAGCCAGTTTGACGGCCAGTTCTCCCCCTGACAAGGCAGGGAACAGCTTGCTTTGTTCCGGCTGAATGAACGAATAACCCAGCACCTCCTGGTACCCGCCATGTGCCAAAAGACGGCGCAGCTCACGGCGGATGTTCTGCGAAGCCGTCAAAGCACCCGGTGTCGTTACGCCTTCAATCAGGGTCGTCGGAATTTTGTCATAACCGTAAAGCCGGGCAATTTCTTCAATAAGATCCACATCGTAGCTGATGTCTCCGCGTCTTGTCGGCACCTGTACTTCCAGCATATCCGAAGCGGCATCGCCGCATTTGAAATGCAGACGGCCAAACAGCGTCTTAACCTCCAACAGCGACAGCTCTGTGCCCAGATAACGGTTCAGCTTGTTCAGCGACAAGCTCAGTATTTTCTCTTCGGCTGCATCGCTTCCAGCCTGGACAATGCCTTCAAGGACGGTTCCCCCGGCATAACGGGCAATAAGGGTTGCGGCACGGTTCAGTGCCGGCAGGACTGCCTGAGGATCAACCTCCTTCTCGAAACGCAGGGAAGCTTCGGAGCGAAGCCCCAGCTGCCGGGAGGTCTTGCGCACCGTTCCGCCGTCGAATCTGGCGGATTCCAGCACCAGATTCACTGTAGCTCCGGTTACCTCAGAATTCAGGCCGCCCATTACACCCGCCAGCGCTACAGCTTTGGCACCGTCGGCAATGACCAGCATTTGCGGCTCCAGCTTCCGCTCCTGGCCGTCCAGCGTAGTCAGCACTTCACCCTCGCGGGCCTGACGAACGCTGAGAACGCCGCCTTCCAGTCTATCCGCATCAAAAGCATGGAGCGGCTGCCCGTACTCCAGCATCACATAATTGGTAATATCCACAATATTATTGATCGGACGCACGCCTGCTGCCATCAGACGGTTCTGAATCCAGAGCGGGGAAGGCCCAGGCTTCACTCCGGAAATATACCGCACAGCATAATGCCCGCAGTGTTCTTCATTCTCAATGCTTACGGAAATCGAAGCAACGGCACTGCCGCCCGCTTCAACAAGATCAGCCTCCGGCTTCGGCAGGTTCACCTCACGCGCCAGAATGGCACTGACTTCGTAAGCTGCACCGATCATGCTGAGGCAATCGGAACGGTTCGGAGTCAGGTCGAATTCCAGAACCTCGTCGTTCAGTCCCAGCACATCCGCAATATCCAGGCCAACCTCCATATCCTCCGGCAGAACCAGGATACCTTCCTGGAGCTCCTTGGGCAGAAGCTTGTCGTTCAGACCCAGCTCTTTGGCCGAGCAGATCATGCCTTGCGAAAGAACGCCGCGCAGCTTCGCCTTTTTGATATCCAGACCCGGCAATTTGGCACCAACAAGGGCTACCGGCACTTTTTGGCCTGCTTCCACATTTTTGGCACCGCAGACGATTTGCAGATCCTCGCCTTGTCCGGCGTCCACGATACAGACGTTCAGCTTGTCGGCATCCGGGTGTTTCTCTTTCGATTTCACATAGCCGGTGACAATGCCGGAAATGCCTTTGTTGCGGCGTTCCACCCCATCGATTTCGATGCCGGCTGCCGTTATTTTGTCGGCAAGCTCTTCGGCGGTCACTCCCTCTAACGATATATATTCAGCCAACCATCCGGTTGATACTTTCATGTCCGCTCACTTCCTTTTGTTTCAGATGTTGTTATTGCCTGATCCAACCTGCCAACCGGCAGTCTATACACCCCTGAACTGCTTCACGAAGCTCATATCATTACTGTAGAAATGACGGATATCATCGATGCCGTATTTGAGCATGGCAATCCGTTCTACCCCCATGCCAAAAGCAAAACCACTGTATTCAGCCGGATCGTAGCCGCCCATTTCCAGAACGTTCGGATGTACCATCCCGGCGCCGAGAATCTCCAGCCAGCCCGTTTGTTTGCAGAGCCGGCAGCCGTTGCCTCCGCATTTGAAACAGCTCACATCCACCTCTACACTAGGCTCGGTGAACGGGAAGAAGCTTGGACGGAGACGAATATCGGTATTCGCCCCAAACATCTCTTGTACAAATTGCTGCAGAGTTCCCTTCAGGTCACTCATGCGGATGTCACGGCCAATCACCAGACCTTCAATCTGGTGGAACTGGAAAGAGTGGGTCGCATCGTCGTCGTCACGGCGGAACACTTTGCCCGGGCAGATGATTTTGACAGGGGCTTCACCCTTCATCGCCTGCATGGTCCGGACCTGCACCGGAGACGTCTGGGTGCGCATCAGCAGATCATCCGTTAAATAGAAGGAATCCTGCATGTCGCGTGCCGGATGGTTCTTCGGCAGATTGAGCGCTTCAAAGTTATAATAATCCGTCTCGACCTCGGGCCCCTCAGCCACCCGGTAGCCCATGCCGATGAAGATATCTTCAATTTCCTGTACCACCCGGCTCAGCGGATGTATGCCTCCTTGGGCCAGTCGGCGGCCGGGCAGTGTAACGTCCACTTTCTCCGCTTGCAGCCGGTTCAGAGTCTCCTGCTGCACAAATGCCTCCTGCTTCGCTTCGACAATCTCTTCAATTGCGCTGCGCACCAGATTGGCTACTTGCCCGATGATCGGACGCTCCTCAGCGCTCAGACCGCCCATACCGCGCAGAACCTCGGTCAGCTCCCCTTTTTTACCGAGGTATTTGACACGTAAATCATTCAATTCCTGCGGGTTGCTGACGTCCTGCAGCTTCGCCAGCGCCTCAATCTTTAATGCTTCCAATTTTTCTTTCATGGCCGTGTACAGCCCCCTTCAAATCAATAATGGATTCAGCCTGTAATATAAGCCTGAACTTGAGATAAATCTTTCAAGTTCAGCTTATATAGCAACAAAAAAAGGCCTTTCCTCCCGGTAAGGGACGAAAAGACCGTGGTACCACCCTTGTTAGACATTATGCCCATATACGTTTAAGAGTTGTTCTTTCCTCTTCCAACGTGAATGAAGCCCGTCTCACTTTATACAGAAATAACGGTCTGCGGCCGGTATCCCCTACTTTCTCTGCACAGGGCAAGCCCTGGCGGAGTTTCAAGGAACTGCTCCGGAGCGAACTTCGGCAGACCTGCTTCATAGAGACGCTCTCAATCAGGCGGCATCTCCTCCCTGTAAGACAGGGGCTGCGTACTTTTCTCCATCAATGCATTTTGCTCAGTAGATATACCTAAATATTATACTCAAAAATCTCTTTTTTGACAAGGAGAACCGGATTGGGCTTTGTTATTCTTGCCGAGGAATCCATGACCCTTCTTAAGGGCTTAACCTTTACGATTGATTACGGGGAGTTTGTAGCCAAAATCAGCCCTTCCGGTTCCGAAGCTTCCTGAGCAGGAAAACTTCATCTGGAGTCCGTATTTTGAACTGTACAGTCTGTTGCTCCGAGCTATGATTCTTTGGGTATAAGGCCCTGCTCTTCTTGACCTGGTACGACCAGCCAAACCATTGTTATCATAATCCAACTCACCGAAGGATTGAGTGATCCCCGTTGGCCAAACCCCTTTCCAGATCGGACCCATGCCCTTGCCGGCAATCGGCAGAAGTTCTTTAAATCCGTGATGAGCAGCAATACGATTTCAATCAGGGGGCAAGAGGCATGAGGTTTCCGTGGCATGCCAAAGTAATGTTGGATAGTCCCTGGGCTATACAGCTATTATTCTTAGGTTTGGCCCTGGTCGGCACGATGATTACATGGTTCAGACGGAGAAGAAAGCAGAAATAAAGGGATCACCAAAAAAGTCACCCTCCGCAGGCTGTTCCGCCAGTCGAGACGAAGCGACCAGGTTTTACGTATAACCTTCTAAGCGGAACCTAGTACAGCATCAGATTAAAAATAAGGGATGACTGAAGTCTGTTTGATATGGATTAGCGTTCGTCACCAGCTTTTGATCTGTTCTAATGTATATAGTACCTCAGAATGGTTTAAACAAGACTCAAACCTACATCATGATGTATTTTGTACATTCAAAGGATAGCCATAAAGCACTTTTCGGCGAATACTGCGGTTCCTGCTGCACCAAATACACTGAAATCCTAAAACGAGCCTACTTTTTCCCATCCTGATGTATAAAGTGCACTCTAGCGCTTCGCTTTCCGCCCTAGGCTTACAGCGCACCTCACGGGAGGTGGCTTTCGAATGCGCCATCTATTCACCTTTTAAAGGCTGATGCTGTTCTGGGTTTCCTGTTATAGTCCTGAGTGGGATTCTACAATGGCAGGTATCGTTTGCGGAAAAGATGGGTAATAGGACTCAAGGGTTCGAAGATGAACAAGGCAGTAGGTCATACATAATTTTCTCTGTTTCATAGATATATATGTCCACACCCGCATTTCCTCCCAGGCTACCGGGCCTCTATTTTACCTTGAAAGCTTGATACATAGGGGCTTATTAAGCTTTTTCCCTTCAGTGAGGAATTGCTCATCAACGCAAAAATATTGTCGATTTGTGCAAGAGATTTAAACATAGTTCTCAGTGCGGGGAGAGGATAGTTGTGGCTGGTTTCTCGGGGTTCAAATTTACATCTAAACTAATACTTTTATTCGCAGCGATCTCCGTTCTTCTGCTGGCCATCAGTATCGCCTCATTGCTGTATCTGAACAATACGTTTAATCGTATGTCGGATTCATTATATTATGATGTCTATCAGAATTCCGAGCTGATCCTGAATGCAGACCGCGACCTGTATCAAGCGGCTGTCGCCCTGCATACCATAATGAACGGAAAGGTATCGGAGGCAGAGCGGAAACGTCTCTCCCGGGACTTTGCAGAAAATAATGAGCAGGCCTGGCAGCGCGTGATGACGGCAAAATCCAATATCAACGCAATCACTCACCCGTATAATGGAAGGGAACAAGGCGGCCAGCAGCTCACCCAGCTCCTTCAAACCCTGGATTCCTTCGAGAGCAGTTTCAACAGCTGGAAAAAGACGGGGAAGGAGCTGATCGGAGAGCGTGGACAAACCCTCTGGAGTCCGGATGCTTTTTCAGTCGCCCGCATCAATACACAGCTCACTGAGGCCCGCAGCACACTGGAGGAAGCGGAGAACCGGATCGAAAGCTATGCCATGCAGGTAACTGCTGCCGCCAAGGTCAAGAAAAGCAACTTATTCGCGCTGTACTCGCTGCTCCTTTTCCTATTGATCCTGGTCATTACTTACCTCGGCCGCAAGATCATTTTATTGCAGAAAGAGAGGCTCGAGAAGCAAACACTGTATCAGCTCATTGGCGAAACAATGTCCGACTATATTCTGTTAACCGACCCGAACGGGTTGATTCTGTATGCTTCCCCTTCACATCTGAGCATATTGGGCTATGTCCCTCAAAAAGGCCACCCCCTCTCCAACTATATCCGCGAACCGGAAATAGCGTGGGCGAAGCTGAAAAGTGTGGTCCATGGCTTGCCCCGTATCTCCGAACTAAGGATGCGCAGCTCCCAGGGGCACTGGATATGGCTGGAGACGAAGGTATCGCCGGTTAACGGCAGCCGGTCTTTTCCGGCTCAATTCATGCTTGTTTCCCGGGAAATCACCGAACGGAAGCAATATGAAGAACGGCTGCACAAGCTGGCCTTCTATGATCATTTGACGGCCATTCCCAACCGGGCCCATTTCAAAATGTATATGGAGAATCTGATCAGCCGGCCGGAGGAGCGCAAGCAAGAGATTGCCGTGGCCCTGCTGGATTGCGACAGGTTCAAACAGCTGAACGACACACTTGGCCATCTTGCCGGAGATGAATTCCTGCAGCTGCTCTCCCGGGAGCTGCAGCAGACGGCCAAAGGGACCGGACAAGCTTTCCGGATCGGCGGTGATGAATTCGCCGTGGTCATTCACCGTTTTTCCGGACCGGAGATGTTAAATGAAATCCTTGACCGCCTGCTTCAGCTGTTCAACAAAACGTGGTCGGTCAGCAATGGGGCAAGCTTCCATACCTCTGCCAGCATCGGTGTAGCGCTGTATCCGCAGCATGGCAGCTCCATTAATGATCTGCTGCGTGCCGCCGACCTGGCCATGTACCGCTCCAAGAATCATGGCGGAAATGAAGCCAACCTGTATGAAGAGCATAGGGACGAAGCCTATGCCCATAAGGTGAACAAAAGATAATATCTCCCCTGTACCCGACTATAAAGAGGCTGCTCCTGCAACCGTCTATACTGACGATTGCGGGGCAGCCTCTTTACAAACGGTTCTATTCGGTCAGCGGAGATCCGTTATCCGATGCGTCTCTCCGTCCCTTGCTCACGGTCCCGGACCAGCACCTTGACCGTCTCTTCAGTTCCGGAGAAGGTAATAAAACGGTCGCCGCCCCCATCCTTTTCTTCCCAGTCATTCAGGCGCAGGATATAGCCAATGGTTTCCGTGCCCGGAAGCACTTCAATTCGGGCCACTGCACAGCCGTTCTCGATCTGGCGGAAATCGCATTGGCCATCCTGGATGCCTGTACCCCACACCCAAAGATTCCAGCCTCTGTAATCGGCATCCGGGCGTTCATAATGGATCTCAATGACCTTGGACCGGGGGCCCGGCGCACTAATCTTATCGAAAAGAACCATCATCGACAATCCCTCAAGCGTTACCTCGCCGTCTACTATCACGCGCAGCGGTGTTGTCCCGGCGTGGTTGTGGTCTACCACCACCTGCCAGCCGCCCTCACGCTCAGGCAATGGCAAGGTAACCGGGCCGGGATTGGCGTTGAAGATAACCATAATATTGTCCCAGCTGTCCCCGCCGGCATTATCCTTAAGCAGGTAGGATACGATGCCGTCCTCGCAGCGTAGGAATTCCAGCGAGCGCTCAATCTCTTGACGCCCGTGCAGCCGGAAGGCCGGGTGGCTCCGGCGCAGGGCGATCAGTCCCCGGTAATACTCAAACACAGGCCGGAATACACGTTTCCGGTTCCAGCGGATGGCATTAATGGCGTCGCTGCTGCGGTAGCTGTTATGATCTCCGTATTTGCTGCGGAGCAGCTCATCTCCGGCATGCAGGAATGGAATCCCCTGGGAGGTCAGGATAATGCCATTAGCGAGCAGGGAACGGCGTACGGCTTCATTACCGAGCACATTTCCGGGATTAACGCCTACATAGGGGTTGGACAACGCCACGGCTAACTCTACACTGCCGCCGTCCTTCCGTCTGCCGTTCTCAAGCTCAGGGAACCCTGCCTCGTGCCGCAGTCCCAGCACGTTGAGCACCTTATCCCACAGATTCAGATTATCGTGAGCCGTCACATAATTCACAGCTTCCACCGGAGAATCGGTGAAATCATGAATGGCTCCTTTAATTCCGGCGGCCACAGCACATTCCTTTCCATATTCGCCGGTCGCAAAACCTCTGCCCCAGCCATCGCTGTCTCCTTTGATGGCAGAGCGGAAGTTATCATTAAAGACAGCATAACCTTTGCCCCGCTGTACGCCCTTCAGCGTCTGGCTCGCAAGCGGCGATTCCCCTCCCGTCCAGGGCTCCCCGTAGATCAGCAGATTGGGGTTGACGTTAAGCCGAAGTTCTTCGGTAATCTCACGTATCGTCACGCTGTCCATCAGGCCCATGAGATCAAACCGGAATCCGTCGATATGATATTCAGAAGCCCAATATAATAAGGAGTCCTTGATATATTTACGAACCATCGGCTGCTCTGTAGCCAGTTCATTGCCCACTCCGGAGCCGTTGGATAAACGTCCGCTGTAGTCACGGCGGTAGAAATAATCGGGGATCAGCGGCTCAAAAGGCCCTTTATCCACGGAATAGGTATGATTGTAGACCACGTCCATGATGACTGCAATGCCGTGGCTGTGCAGGGCCTGCACCATTTCCTTGAATTCACGGATCCGCACACCCGGCTCCGCCGGATTCGTGCTGTACGAGCCCTCGGGCACATTGTAATGCTGAGGATCATAACCCCAGTTGTAGTCGGTAAAATAAGGTGCCGAAGCGGCCCCGTCTTTACTTGCCTTCATTTCATCCACGGTCTGGAAATCGAATACAGGCAAAAGATGAACATGGGTGATGCCCAGTTCAACCAGATGATCCAACCCTACAGCCTGACCTTGAGCGTCTACCAAACCGGTCTCTGTAAACGCCTTGTATTTGCCTTTGTAGATCATTCCCGAGCTGTCATCGGCTGAGAAATCACGCACATGCAGCTCATAAATCACGGCATCCGCCGGGTGCGCAAGCGGTGGCGACTGATCCTTCTCCCAATGCTCGGGGTCCGTGTCCCGCAAATCCACAATGGCCGACCGTACCCCGTTGGCCGATACGGCTCTGGCATACGGATCAGCAGCTTCCGCTATAGTTCCATCGGCAAAAATAGCCCGGTAC
Source organism: Paenibacillus albidus (assembly GCF_014644435.1). Taxonomy (GTDB): domain Bacteria; phylum Bacillota; class Bacilli; order Paenibacillales; family Paenibacillaceae; genus Paenibacillus_AQ; species Paenibacillus_AQ albidus. The sequence continues at coordinate 273,343 of NZ_BMKR01000006.1, forward strand.
ATATAATATTTGCCCTTCAAATCACCAGGCAGCCGGACCTGCCAGACTCCACTTTCCTCCCGCTGCATATGGACGATCCGTCCGCTGTCCCGGGTGTCGGCCGTCATGCCGGAATGAAGATCATTGCCGCCTGTCTCATATAGAACAAGTGAGACCGCAAACGCCGCGGGTGTCCACACTTTAAATACACTGCCTTCGGCAGAGTACGTCAGGCCCAAATCCTGGCCTTCATAAGTTTCTATTACAGATTGCGTATTCATATAATTGCTGTTCATTTGTATTCACCATCCTATGGCTCCATGCCGCTAACGCAAGGAAGCTTATAAGTCCATATATTTCCACAAAGGATCCCATTCATACTTGCACGACTTTGCAAGCGGGCCACACCGGGTACAGTCTTTCTCTCAAAACACTTTTATAGTGTCATCCTATGTAACAACCCGTTCACAAGTTTGGGTTGCTGGCCATATTCTACCGCCCACCTCTTCTATATCGGCTGCAAGTGTCCGGCATTTAAGCTTGCAAAGTGAAAGCAGCTATTCCAAAGAAAGTATACACTTCCTGTGCAGGAATGGCGAATTCATGTCCAACAAAAAAAAGACCTCCCTACAAAGGGAGGCCGTAAGAGTAGTTGGAAAAGTGTAATGCTTCAAACGGAGTTACGGTCACAGATAACTTACTTCGCGATGCTCTCAACAAGCGCCGCCACTTCTTCGGCGGTCCCGAGCTGCAGCGCTTTTGCGGCCAGTTCCTTCATGTCTTGTGCTGACAATTTGGCGATCTGGCTGCGTGCAGGCAGAATGGAAGTAGCACTCATACTGAATTCATCGAGGCCTAATCCAAGCAGCAACGGAATAGCTGTAGCATCACCGGCCATTTCACCGCACATTCCTGTCCATTTGCCTTCGGCATGGGCAGCGTCGATGACAATTTTGACCAAACGCAGAATGGCCGGATTATATGGCTGATACAGGTACGATACCCGTTCATTCATACGGTCGGCAGCCATGGTATATTGAATAAGATCGTTCGTACCGATACTGAAGAAATCCACTTCCTTGGCGAACTGGTCAGCCAGAACAGCCGTTGACGGAATCTCCACCATAATGCCGAGCTGAATGTTGTCCGATACTTCCTTGCCTTCTTCTTTCAGCTTTGCTTTTTCCTCCAGCAGCAAATCGCGGGCAGCGCGGAACTCGCCCAGAGTAGCGATCATCGGGAACATAATACGCAGATCCCCGTGGGCACTGGCTCTAAGCAATGCACGCAGCTGTGTGCGGAAGATGTCCTGACGGTCCAGACACAAGCGAATGGCGCGGAAGCCCAGGAACGGGTTCATCTCCTTCGGAAGATCCAGATAAGGCAACTCCTTGTCACCGCCGATATCCAGCGTCCGCACAACTACCGGCTTACCCTGCATATTCTCCAGAACGGTCCGGTAGGCGTTGTACTGAATTTCCTCGGAAGGCAGCTTATCACGGCCCATGTAAAGGAACTCGGTACGATACAGGCCTACACCTTCACCGCCGTTCTCGATTACCCCGTTCACATCGTTGGGTGTACCGATATTGGCAGCGAGCTCAACATGTTTGCCGTCGGCGGATACCGTCGGCTCATCGCGGAGTTTCTTCCACTCGGCGATCTGCAGGTCATAAGCTTCCTGTTTGGCTTTGTATTCCGCAACTTCGGCTTCAGTCGGGTTGATAAGCACATCCCCGCTCAGACCGTCCACAATTACCAAATCGCCCGCCTTTACTTCAGACAGCACGTTTTTGGTACCTACTACAGCTGGAATTTCAAGCGAACGGGCCATTATGGCCGAATGCGAGGTCCGTCCTCCGATATTTGTGGTGAACCCCTTTACGAACTTGCGGTTCAGCTGTGCCGTATCGGACGGCGTCAAATCCTGGGCAATAACAATGACCTCTTCGTTGATTTCCGCAGGACTGACATAATGAATACCAAGCAAATGATTCATAATACGTTTGGTGACATCCCGCATATCGGCTGCGCGTTCTTGAAGGTATGCGCTTTTCATATTCTCGAACATCGCAATAAATTGAGAAGCAACTTCGTTCAGCGCATAGTCCGCGTTGACGGATTCCTGACGGATTTTATCCGTTACGGGGCTGATTAGCTCAGGGTCATCAAGAATCAGCAAGTGTGATTCAAAAATTTCCGCCTTCTTCTCACCCAGCTCGGCCAATGTACGCTCTTTAATACCCTGCAGCTCGACTCTGGATTTCGCGAGCGCATCATTCAGCTTGGCTACTTCCGCTTCTATATCACTGACTGCTGTCTTCGCAATCGTATAATCGGGATGTTCCAGGATAAACGCACGGGCTACTGCAATACCTGCTGAAGCCGCGATTCCTGAAATTTTACTCATGCAGCTCTCCCAGCCCTTCTTTGATCATTACATCTTGAAGTGCGCTCAGCGCTTCCGCTTCTTCGCCGCCTTCTGTAATCAGGGTCAACGTATCTCCTGCTTCCAGACCCAGAGACAATACGCCGAGGATGGATTTCAAAGTTACCTTTTTGCCTTTAGCTTCTGCAAAAGCTTCGGTTTCTTTGAACTTTGTAGCTGTATTTACCAGCGCTGTAGCTGGGCGTGCGTGGATTCCGTCTTCGTCGACAATTCTGAATGTTTTTTGCATGATTAATATCCAACTCGCTTTCTGTTGATGGGATGGTTGATTCTGGATTTATAGTGAAGGCTGCACTCCCTTTAATTATAAAGGAAGTGCATCGCCATTGCACATCTTACTGGATACTGATGATATCCTTGTCGCCGATAGCTACTTGGCCCGGCTTCTTCAAAGTGACAGTAGAACCTTCCGGCAGATTGGAGAAAATGACCGGTGACATGACCGAAGGCGCATGGGCCTTCACATATTCCAGATCCACTTCCATAATCGGCTGTCCGGCTGCCACGAGATCACCTTCTGCAACCAGAACGGTAAAGCCCTGGCCTTTAAGCTTAACCGTATTGACTCCGATATGCACAAGCACTTCCTTGCCGCCATCGGACATAATGCCAATGGCATGCTTGCTTGGGAAGACGTTGAACACTTTACCGTAGACCGGTGAAGCAATCTTGCCGTCGTCCGACAGGAAGGCAAAGCCGTCTCCCGTCATCTTTTGGGAGAACACCGCATCCGGAACCTGCGTGATATCCAGCAGCTGACCGTTAACCGGCGATACGATATCTTCCGGAATAATGGCAACGCCCTCCTCACCCGCCTGCTGCTGGGGCTCAGGCTGAGGTGCAGCCGCTGCAGGGGCTGCTGCCGGTGTCTTGCCATCCATAACATCCTGGATTTGTGATTTGATGGTATCGGAACGGGTGCCGAAGATCGCCTGAACATTGTTCCCGACCTCCAGAACACCGGAAGCGCCAAGCTTCTTCAACCGGTTTTTATCCACGCCGGCCTTGTCCTTCACTTCAACACGAAGCCGTGTAATACAAGCATCCAGATGTTTGATGTTCTCCTGCCCGCCCAAGGCGGACAAAATATTGCGCGGAAGATCGTCGCCGCTGGTCGATACCGTGCTTGCATTGTTCTCCACGGCTTCTTCCGTGTCTTCTTCGCGGCCCGGTGTCTTCAGATTGAACTTGCGGATGACAAAGCGGAATCCAAAATAATAGATGACCGCGATCGCAAGCCCTACCGGAATGACAAGCCACCAATCTGTGCGGTTTGGAATAATCCCGAACAGCACGTAGTCGATGAAACCTCCGGAGAAGGTCATCCCGATCTTCACGTCCAGAATCTGCATCGTCATAAAAGACAACCCGGCGAAGATGGCGTGAACCGCAAACAGCAGCGGAGCCACGAACAGGAACGAAAATTCCAGCGGTTCGGTAATCCCCGTCAGGAATGAGGTCAATGCCGCTGAGAGCATTAAGCCGCCGACCATCTTTTTGTGCTTGGATTTGGCTTCATGGTAAATGGCCAGCGCCGCTGCCGGAAGACCAAACATCATGAACGGATATTTACCGGTAGTAAAGGTCCCCGCTGTAAAGTCCACTCCGTCGCGAAGCTGCTGCATGAAGATGCGCTGGTCTCCGCGGATCAATTCTCCTGCCTTATCCACATAGCTTCCGAATTCATACCAGAACGGCGAATAGAAGATGTGATGCAGCCCAAACGGAATCAGTGAACGTTCAATGACTCCGAAGATAAAGGCCGACAGGGTCAGGTTCGTATTAATCATACTTTGCGATACATAATTTAGACCCTCTTGAATAGGTGGCCAGATGATGGTCAGGACCAGACCCAGAAGCAAGGAGGTCACTGCCGTCATAATGGGAACGAAACGTTTGCCCGCAAAAAATCCCAGGTAGGACGGAAGCTCAATACGGAAAAACCTCTTGTACATGGCTGCGGCCAGAATCCCGACCAGAATCCCGCCGAACACACCGGTCGACAGGGTTGGGATACCCAGAATACTGGCATAAGCATAATTCTGCTGGCTCAGCACATACTCATTGATACCCAAAACGGTTCCCATGGTAACATTCATCACGAGGAAACCAATGATGGCCGCCAGCCCGGCAACCCCTTCCCCACCGGCCAGTCCGATGGCTACCCCAACGGCGAATAACAGCGCCAGATTGTCAAAAACAATCTGTCCCGAATTCATCAATACGTTGGAGATTGCCTGAACTACGTCATTCTCAAGCGCCGGGACGTACTGGAGAAAGTCTGGATTCACCAGCATGTTGCCGATACCGAGCAGCAGACCTGCCGCCGGCAATATCGCCACTGGAAGCATTAGCGCCTTACCTACTCTTTGAAGAACGCCAAACAGCTTCTTGAACATATGATTTTCACTTCCTTCAGCATATATTTCACCCAAACAGAACCAAAAAAGGCATGAGCAATACAGCATCAAGTCGCCAGCTACCTCTAAGGATAGGTTACCCCGAGATGGGGCTGGACAACCAAAATACTGTAAATCACTCATGCCTGATCGAATCAGTTACACGTTTATATTCTGTTTGGTTTCATTAACAGTGATCATTGTAGCACCAATAATTCTAACTTGCAACCCCATTCATAAAAAAAATTCGGAGCTGCTGTTCAAAAAGTTAGTGCGCCCCGCCGCCTGCCTCCATATCCGCTTCGTCTTCCTTCTTCTGGGCCAGACGCTGCAAATGGACGGTCAGATAACTGACCTCCGCCGGATATACCGGAATACGGACGCGCTGGCCGATAATCTTCGTCAGCTTCCAGGCCAGCATATACATTTCGGGATACTCGCGTTTCATCAGTCCGTCAAGAGAGGACGTCTCCTGAACAGCCTCTCCCCGGCGCAGCCTTTCCAGCACGAACCGCAAATGGGTCACCAGCCGCGAATAATCCAGCGATTCGCGGGGGATATGGTATTCCAGATTATCCTCTACAAGCCCTACCAGATCGCCAATGAGCTCGGAATGCTGCTTCACCTCGGTGATATGCCTGTTGCTGAGCGCACTGACAATATGCAGGGCGACAAAACCGATCTCATCCGCCGGCAACGCCACAGCCATCACCTCATTGATGCGGTTAATGGCATATTCCGCCCATTGATATTCCTCGGGATAAATCTCCTTGGTTTCATACAAAAAGGGATTATGAATGGCGATATCCTGTTCATGACGCCGGATGGCAAATGCAATGTGATCCGTCAATGCAATATGAATATGCTCATTCAGCGGCTGCCGGCTGCTCTGCATAATATGCAGCACAATTTCCTGTACAACCTCTATCAGCTTCTCTTCCACCTGCGGTATAAGCTGCTTATATTGCTCCTGTTCCTCCTGGCTGCGGAGAATGAACATCTTTTCCACGGATGACAACTTTATAAGATCGCGTATTTTGCGGTTATAGCCTATGCCTTTGCCGATGACCACCACTTCGGCATACTGCGGGTGCTGGGCAATGATTACATTGTTGTTCAGCACCTTGGCCACTGTTATACTGCTCACTGTTTGACACCTCTTTTACTTCTTCATGCCTTTGTTCAATGCTGAACAGCCCAGATAAACGGAGCGGCACCTATCGATTATACATGGGCTACCCGCCTGACAGCAAGAAATGGATCACTGAGCTGAACGAATACAGCGGCACACCCGTGTAATTACAAAGATGCCCGGCTGTATTCACCGGGCATCCTTCTGATTATTCATCTCTCTACTTACTCTTCTTCTTTGGCCGGAGTAAGCGTGGATACCGGAGATACCGCCGCTGCAGGTACAGAAGGTCCGGTCGGTACAACAGTCGCCCCAGCCTGTTTCGGTGAAGCTGCAGACTTATGGGTCAACCCCTTGATCAGAGCTTCCACATCAATACCGGAGACGCTTTTCAGCATCTCGGGAGCAGTGGACATGAGCTGGGTCACATAATTGCTGACACGGGCCGCGCCTTCGCCATTGCCGGTATCAACAACGGTAAGCTTGTCGATGGAGGCCAGCGGCTCGGCAATTTTGCCAGCGAGTTCAGGCAGCATCTTGACGATGATATCCAGAACCGCCGCTTCTCCAAATTTCTGGAAGGCTTCCGCCAGCTTCTCCTTGGCTTCCGCTTCCGCCAGACCGCGCAGGCGGATAACCTCGGCTTCCGCCTTACCTTGGGCCAGCTCGGCATCGGCGATGGCCTGACCTTCGAGACGCTTCTGCTCGGCTGTTGCTTTTGCCTGGGTCTCAATGCTGTATTGAAGTGCTTCGGCTTCACGCATTCTTTTGGTCCGATCGGCTTCCGCCGCCTGTTCAACCGCATAGCGGTCGGCTTCCGCCTTCTTTTTCACTTCCGCATCATACTGCTTCTCGCGGACCAGAATCTCTTTCTCCTGCAGGTCGATCTCCCGCATCTTGCGGACCAGCTCGACCTTCATTTGCTCTTCGACAACCGTCTGCTTGCCGCGCGCTTCCTGAATGTGATAGGCCTGATCGGCTTCTGCCTTCGCGGTGTCCTGATCCCGTTTGAAGGCCGCAACCTTCAATTGGTTGTCCTTGGACGCTTCCGCAATGTTAGTATCGCGCAGCAGCTCCGCCTTCTGGCCCTGCTCTTCCGCGTTTGCTTTCTGAATCCGTGCATCCCGGACGGCTTCCGCTTCAGCAATTTCCGCATCGCGTTTCACTGCAGCGATCCGCGGCTTACCCAGTGCATCCAGATAGCCGTGCTTGTCGCGCACATCCTTGATGGTGAAGGAGACAATCTGCAGTCCCATTTTTTTCAAATCACGTGCCGCTACCCCTTGAACCTCCTGGGCAAACCGGTCACGGTTACGATAGACTTCCTCGACAGTCATAGAGCCTAATATCGCCCGCAGATGGCCCTCGAGAACCTCCTGGGCTTCGCTTTTTAGCGATTCGATCGGCTTGCCCATGAACTGCTCGGCCGCAGTTGCCACATCTTCCGTGGAGCTGCCCACCTTGATAATCGCCACACCGTCAGCAATAACCGGTACACCTTGTTCGGTATATACTTCCGGCGTCGTTACATCCAGCTTGTGCGAGAGCAGGGACATGAACTCGGCCTTTTGGAATATGGGGAGGATAAATGCGCCGCCGCCGCGGACAATCTTGATCTTGCGTCCTGATCCGTCATCCGAAATATGATTGCTGCCCAGAAACGAACCGGTAACAATCATCCCTTCGTCCGGCCCCACTGTTTTGTAGCGGGCCCAGAACGCCAGACCAAGTACGAACAGAACAGCGACAACCACCGCGGGGATTAACAAATAATCAGGTATACCGAACATTAACGATCATCTCCTTTACTCTCTTCAAATTCAGTTACAAGAGCTACCCCATCCCTTACTTCAACTACAACAATTTTGACGCCGGCCGGGATGTTCCGGTGCTCAAAGCTGGCTGCCGTATGCAGACTGTTGCCCGCACCGAACTTCACCATAATCTCGCCGAACCCCTGAGCGGGAACCGGGACTGTGATTTCGCCAATACTGCCGGGCAGATCCAGCATCGAAAATCCATTCGACACCTGACTCTTATCCATCGGCTTCACGAATCCGAGGTACAGGAGCACGGACATAAATGCTGCAGTCAGCAGGGAGAGGGCGGCAACCGGTCCGGGCTCCAGACTACTGTACCGCGACAGCAAAATACCGGCTCCTCCGAACACGGTCACTGCCCCTGCCAGAACGGCGGGATTCAGAAAATCGAAGGATAACCCATCAAATATTCCACCCAGTGCATGCCCGATCACATCTCCTACCAACACGCTGACAACGGCAAAGATGACGCCTAGAGCTAAGCAGCCCAAATACAGCGTTTCCATATCTCTCTCCTCCCGTCTTTACTTCCGCACTTCCATACTCCTTTAAACGTATGAAGTATGTCCTTGGTTTCACAAACTTGGGTCTTTCTTGAAATTCACCCAAAAAAGCAGCCAGCCCCCGAATGTCGGAGACTGGCTGCCCGGCGGATGTATCCGATTCGCGGATTAAAGCGCCATGTTATATATTTCTACAACGTCTTCCCGCTGAAGCTTGCGGAAGTTACCAAATGGACCGAAGCGGACCGCTTTGTCGGCCATGCTGCCGATCTCACTGTTGTCAATATCGTAATCACCCAGCGTTTGGGGTGCGCCGATGGAATCCCAGAAGCGGCGCAGTGCCTCAATGCCTTCGGCACCGGCTTCTTCATCGGTTTTGCCTGCCGGATCAACACCGAATACGTTCACTGCCAGCTGGCGGAAACGGGCCGGGTTTGTGCTGAGGTTATATTTCATCCAGTGCGGGAACAGAATAGCCAACCCGCCGCCGTGGGGAATATCATAGACTGCCGATACGGCATGCTCGATATTGTGGGTTGCCCAGTCTCCGGCAAAGCCCATGCTGACCATGCCGTTCAGCGCCATCGTGCCGCAGTACATGATAGTCTCGCGCAGCTCGTAATTGTTCAGGTCTTCAATCAGCTTGGGTGCTGTTTCAATGACCGTGCGCAGCAGGGTTTCACAGAATCCATCTTGTACGGGGGTGTTGCCGTCCGTATGGAAGTAGTGTTCCAGCACGTGCGACATGATATCGACCATGCCATAGACCGTTTGATCGCGCGGCAGGGAGAAGGTATTCTCCGGATCAAGAATGGAGAAAGCCGGGTATGCGTGAACACTGCCCCAGCCCATCTTTTCTTTGGTAACCTCATTGGTAATGACTGAGCCGTTATTCATCTCAGAGCCGGTTGCAGCCATGGTTAATACCGTTCCGAGCGGCAGGGCATCCTGTGCAGCAGCCTTGCGTTCCACAAAGTCCCACATGTCGCCGTCATATTTCGCCCCTACCGCTACTGCCTTGGCACAATCCAGCACACTGCCCCCGCCCACAGCCAGGATGAGGTCAATGTTATGCTCGCGGCACAGGTCTACGCCCTTATGTACCGTGGACAGACGCGGATTCGGTTCAACGCCGGCCAGTTCAGTCACCACTGCCTCTGCCGCATTCAGCTGGGCAATCACTTTATCGTAGAGACCGCTGCGCTTGATGCTCCCGCCTCCGTACATCAAGAGTACGTTTTTTCCATATTTGGGCACTTCATTCTTGAGCGCTTCCACCGTACCTTGTCCAAAGATCAGCTTAGTCGGATTATAAAATTCAAATTTACGCATATGTGTAAACCTCCACTGAAATGATTAATGTACTGCTCCTCATATTATAGACTTCTCGATTGAAGCATTCAAATCGGGGGAGGGGTTTCCGGGGATATAGCCGCTCATCCAAAGGCATTTTTGCCTCTCAATCAAGCTTTTTCCTCCTCAGCCGCTCAATCCAAAGGCATTTTTGCCTCTCAATCAGGCCTTTTCCGCCTCAGCCGCTCATCCAAAGGCATTTTTGCCTCTCAATCAGGCTTTTTCCGCTTCAGCTGCTTATCCAAAGGCATTTTTGCCTCTCCTTGCCTGATTCCAGGCAGATCCGCCTGGGGATCGCGGCGGCTGGTGAAGCCCCCTGCCCAAAGCAAAGCATGCCCAAAGCCTGATGGCCTGGGGCATGCTTTCGAACCAGATAAATGATATTATTTCGCGCCGAAGCTGCGCACAAAACGGTGGAAGGCGGCTTGTCCTTCCGGTGTGCGTTTATAGACACCGGCGTGCTCCAGAATATGTGTAAATTTCATGCCCACTTCATTCTGGACAGTCTTCACGGCTTCCTCGCGCCCAAGCGAGGTGCCGAAACGTTCCGCCAATTCCTGTATCCAGCCTGCATGCCCGGCAAGGGGGTGGCCTGCGTCGCTCTTCACAGCAACAAGCCGGGCCGTATCTCCGGCCAGTATTTCCGCGACGGCATCGAGCTCTTCCTTCAGCCGTCCCGGCAGGATCGCCAGACCCATCACTTCAATCAGGCCGATATTCTCCTTCTTGATATGATGCATCTCCCGGTGCGGGTGGAAGATCCCTTCGGGATGCTCCTCGCTGGTCCGGTTGTTGCGCAGCACCAGATCCATCTCGAAGCTGCCGTCCTCCGCCCGGCGTACGATTGGCGTCACCGTATTGTGAGGCTGCATCTCGCCAGCCACCTCACTGAAGGCCAATACCTCGGCCTCAGGATCGCTGTACGCTTTCCAGGCCTCATACAAGGCATTTCCGCATTCCAGCAGCACAGCAGGGTCCCCGCTGTTCAGACGTAGTACCGACATCGGCCACTTCACGATGCTGATGCTGACACCCGGATAAGAAACGTGGGTAAACGTATCTTCTTTGGGGGCCTTCTGGATCGGGAACGTGTGCCGTCCCCCCTGAAAATGATCATGCGTCAGGATAGAACCGCCAACGATCGGCAAATCCGCATTTGAGCCGATAAAATAATGCGGGAAAGTTTCTACGAAACTAAGCAGGCGCCCCAGAGTAGCTTTGGTCAGCTTCATCGGCACATGATCATGATGGAACACAATGCAGTGTTCGTTATAGTAGACATAAGGCGAATACTGGAAGAACCACTGTTCGCTGCTCAGCTCCAGCGGGATTACACGCAGGTTCTGGCGCGGCGGATGATTGACCCTTCCGGCGTAGCCGACGTTCTCGCGGCAGAGCAGGCATTTCGGATAGACCGGCGGCGGGAGCAGCCGGGCCATGGCAATTTCCTTCGGACTTTTCTCCGGCCTGGACAAATTGATCGTCATCTCAATATCTCCATAAGGCGAATCCTGCAGCCAATAGACATTCTTCGAGATACGGTCCATGCGGATATAGTTGGAATCAATACTTAATTTGTAGAAACGATCCGTCGCGGCGGCAATGCCCTGTTCTCCCGCTATTCTGAAGAATTCCGCATTTACTTCGGAGGGCCGGGCAACCAGCAGGCCCATGATTTTGGCATCCAGCAGATCACGGTAAGTATCGCTGTTCTCGGGGATCAGCCCGATTTCGAAGCCGTAATCAATCAGCACATCCAGAGGGGCCTGCGGGCTTTCGAGCACAGCATCCGCAATCTCCCCGGCATACGGCTCACTGAAGCTGAACTGCTCCAGCAGCACATTGCGGCTGTAGTCATAATCTGCAGGCTGAATCAGTTCCTTGCGCAGCGCGAACTGCACAAGCTGTTCAATGGCCTGCTGTGCCTTGAGAGCGGCTGGGGTAGGTCTATTCTCGTTGTCCATCTTAAATTCTCCTTATTCCCCATAGCCCTGCGGATTGGCGGAATGCCAGTTCCAGGCGCTTTGAATGATATTCTCCAGATCTGCATGCTGCGGGTTCCAGCCCAGAATTGAACGGGCTCTCTCCGAGGAGGCGACCAGCACAGCCGGATCTCCGGCGCGGCGATCCTGGATAACTACCGGAATGTCGAGTCCGGTCACCTTGCGGGCAGTTTCAATGACCTGCTTCACCGAGAAGCCCAGTCCATTGCCCAGGTTGAAAATATTGCTGGCACTGCCGCTGCGCAGGTACGTTACAGCACGGACGTGAGCATCTGCGAGGTCGCTGACATGAATGTAGTCACGCACGCAGGACCCGTCTTCTGTCGGATAGTCTTCACCGAAGACCGCAATACTTTCGCGCTGTTTCAGTGCAGTTTGCAGCACCAGCGGAATCAGATGGCTCTCCGGACGGTGGTCTTCCCCGATTTTGCCGCTGGCATGTGCACCTGCGGCATTAAAGTAACGCAGCGCCACATATTTGATGCCCAGCACCTTATCGAACCAGGCCATCATCCGTTCCATGGTCAGCTTGGTTTCGCCGTATACATTCGCCGGCTCCGTGCGGTCTGTTTCTTCGATGGGCACCTTTTCCGGTTCGCCGTAGGTTGCCGCTGTCGAGGAAAAGACGATTTTGTCCACACCGGCCTTCTGCATTGCTTCCAGCAGGCACTGGGTGCCGTATACGTTGTTATCATAATATTTAACCGGGTCCTTCATACTCTCCCCTACGAGGGAGCTGGCCGCAAAATGAATGACCGCTTCAATGCTGTTCTCGGAGAACAGCTTCGCCAGCAGCTCCTTGTCGCGCAGATCGCCTTCGTACAGCTTGCCGCCCAGCAGCGCCTCGCGGTGCCCTGTCAGCAGGTTGTCGATAACCACTACTTCCTCGCCCCGATCCAGCAGTTCAGCTACTGTATGGGAACCAATATACCCCGCTCCACCTGTTACAAGAATCGCCATTTTTAATTATCCCCTTTCAATTCTTCTACACCATTGCCAATGCCGCATACATAGAATTCGCCAACCAGACCGGTTCTTGTTGTATAAGCTTCCCCTACTTCACGGATGAACCGCTCCACATCATCCTCGTGCACCAGCGAGACTGTACACCCGCCGAAGCCTGCGCCGGTCATGCGGGAACCCAGGGTGCCAGGAATACGCTGTGCCTCCTCCACCATGATATCCAGCTCCTCACAGCTCACCTCATAAAGATCACGAAGCGAAAGGTGAGAATCATTCATATATTGTCCAAATTGCTTGAGGTCATTGATTCTCAGCACTTGGACAGAATCCAGGACACGCCTATTCTCTTCCACTACATGGCGGGCACGGCTGCGGACGATCCCGTCTTCAATATTGGCCTGATAGGCTTCAAACTGTTCAACCGTCAGCTCCGCCAGGTAAGACAGGGAGGGGAGCTGCTTCTTGAAGATAGCGAGCGCCTCGTCACACTGCTGACGGCGTTCATTGTATTTGGAGTCGACCAGGCCTCTCTTCTTGTTCGTATTCCCGATCACCAGCTTGTAAGAGCCGGTCACAAACGGCACCAGTTCATACTCAAGGGTGTCGCACATCAGCAGGATAGCATGGTCCCGCTTGCCGTTCGCCACTGCGAACTGATCCATAATGCCGGAGTTTACGCCCACATACTGATTCTCGGCACGCTGGGACAAGAGGGAGATTTCCACCGTATCGGTATCCCCTCCTTCCAGAGTCAGAAAAGCGAACGCGGTCACCACTTCCAGGGAAGCGGAGGAGGATAAACCCGAACCGTTCGGAATATCCCCGTGATACAGCAGCTCATAGCCTCGGGATACCGGCAGGTCTTTTTTCTTCAATTCCACCATGACGCCAATCGGATAGTCGATCCACTCTCCGCTCTTGGCACTGCCAAGCCCGCTGTAATCAATGGATGCCTCGTAAGGAAGATTTGTAGAAGCGAACACCACTTTGTTGTCACTGCGGGGGCGTACAATCAGGGTCGTCCCAAACTCCAGTGCTGCCGGAAGCACATAACCGCCGTTGTAGTCCAGATGCTCTCCGATGAGATTGACACGGCCCGGTGCATAGAATACGCGGGCCTCTTCTCCGCTCTCCCCGTACTTTTCAATAAATTTCCGTTTAAGTTCCTGTGTGCTCATGAATGCTGCTCCATCCTTTCGCCTCGACTGTTTCTATGGAATAAGCATCGCGCCTTCATGCTTACATTATAATAAAATCAGACTTGGTCTGATAATGCAATCATGTGTGCAATGTATGGATAAATGTGACTTCACTATATATAATAGAAAAGAACATAACCATCCAAGCGCAAGGACAAACGGCTTCTTAAGACGTTGACACAAGAAAGGTTGCCCCTAAATGGAACATACTTATTCGGTAGGATCAAATCCGGTATATTATGATAACCAGCGGCGGCATGTGCTGTTTGCCGGCCAAAGCCAGACACTGCCCAATCATCAGGCCGGGCCCAAAATCTACGATTATTATCTGCTGCATTTCATCGTGTCCGGTTCAGGAACTTTCCGTACCGAGCAGCGGACCTACGAGCTGGGTGCAGGCGACTGCTTTCTGATTCATCCCGGACAGCTTGTCAGCTATGTATCGGACCCCAGGCAGCCTTGGCATTACCGCTGGGCCGCTTTTACCGGCATTGAAGCGGACAGCCTGGTGCTCAGAGCCGGATTCACTCCCCTGCAGCCCGTTCTGTCTGCTGGGGAAGAGAGCACCATTCCGGGGGCACTGGAAGGAATGATGCAAGCTTTTTATGCCAATAAAGAAAGCGCCGACCTTACTTCTCTCGGTTATTTATACCTGATTGTAGGCGAGGCTGCTGAACGCCTGTCTCCCTTCTCCCGCCTGTCCGGTGCCGAATCGCAGGTCAAGCGTACGGTCAAGCAAATGATTCATTATATGGCCGCCCAGTATGCCCATCCGGTATCCATTGAACAGATGTGCGCAAGCCTGGGCTACAACCGCGCCTATTTGTCCCGGATCTTCAAGCAGGAGACCGGCTTGTCGCCTGTGACCTATCTGCTGAAGCTCCGCATCGAGAAATCACGGCAGCTCCTGCGGGAACGGCCTGAGCTTTCCGTGGAACAGGTGGCGGCATCTGTAGGGATGACGGATGCCTTGTATTTCTCCCGCCAGTTCAGGCGATTCTGCGCAGAATCGCCAACCTCCTACAGGGCCGCTACAGCCAGGCATGGAGAGCCCGATCCCCGTTAAACCCGCATCGCGTCCTAAGGACGGCCTGGGCCCGGAGTATAGCAACAGCCCGTTTTTATAAGTACAGGAACCGGGCTGTTCATTCAGCCTGACTGCTTATGCATGCAGGGGCCTCATGCTTACCTAGTTGTCTTCTTCTGTCCGGAGTATCGTCTCAATACGATCCAATTCTTCCTGTGAGAAGTCTGTGTTCGCAAGTGCGGCAATGTTCTCTTCAATCTGGCTGACTCGGCTTGCGCCAATAAGTGCTGAAGTGACCTTGCCCTCGCGCAGCGTCCAGCTTAACGCGAATTGCGCCAGACTTTGGCCCCGGGAAGCCGCGAGCTGATTAAGGGCCCGGATTTTGCGCAGCACATCAGGAGTAATCCGGCTTTCGTTAAGCGCGGTAGACGGTTTGGCTGCCCTTGAATTCTCCGGAATCCCATTCAGGTATTTATTCGTCAACATCCCCTGTGCCAGCGGCGTGAAGGCAATGCTGCCGATGCCGTTCTCCTCAAGCACCGCAAGCAGCCCGCCTTCAATCCAGCGGTCAAGCATGGAATATCTCGGCTGATGAATCAGCAGCGGCGTGCCCAGCTCTTTCAGAATCTTGACCGCCTGACTTGTCTGCTCCGCCGTATAGTTGGATAAGCCAATATAGAGGGCTTTGCCTGAGCGGACAATATGATCCAGTGCTTGCATAGTCTCTTCGAGCGGGGTCTCCGGGTCTGGACGATGGGAGTAAAAAATATCGACATAATCAAGCCCCAGCCGTTTCAGACTCTGATCCAGGCTCGACAGCAGATATTTACGCGACCCCCAGTCCCCGTAAGGACCAGGCCACATATAATACCCTGCCTTGGTAGAAATCAGCATTTCATCACGGTAGGGAGCCAGATCACGGGCCAGCACCCTGCCAAACAGCTCTTCCGCCGAACCCGCAGGAGGACCATAATTATTGGCCAGATCAAAATGGGTGATCCCGAGATCAAAAGCGCGGGTAATCATTTCACGGCCGTTCTCATAACTATCGATTCCGCCGAAATTGTGCCACAGTCCCAGTGAGATTGCCGGAAGCTTGAGGCCCGACTTGCCGCAGCGGTTATAACGCATCACTTCATACCGTTCATCGCTTGCCACATATACCATCGCTTATCTCCCCGCCTCTCGTTCACGCTAATAGTGCAATACCCTATTTTAAACCGGAAATCGCAATTGTAATCCCGGGAACCGGAAAATGCAGGAAACAAGAGGACTCTTATACCCCGCCTTACCCCTTCGAAAGCAGCTTGTGCACGTTGCCCATGACTTGGCCGATACGGTCTTTAATAATCAGATCGGCCCGATGATCATAAGGAGTGGGGTCCCCGTTAAGCAACACGGTATGCCGCCCCTGGAAATAGGTCACCAGACTGGCTGCAGGTTGAACCGTCAAGGAAGTCCCGCCGATAATGAGCAGATCCGCAGCGGCAATCGCCTCTACGGCTGCCGTCAGCACCCCCTGATTCAGTGCCTCTTCATACAGGACAACATCCGGTTTGATCATTCCGCTGCAGACATGGCAGCGCGGAACACTCTCCTCACTGCGGATTACCTCTTCCAGCCCATAGTAGCGCGAACAATCCATGCAGTAGTTGCGATGAATGGAACCGTGCAGCTCCAGTACATGAACGCTGCCCGCCTGCTGGTGCAGGCCGTCGATATTTTGCGTAATGACCGCATTCAGCTTACCCTGCCGCTCCAGCTCAGCCAACAGCAGATGCGCACCGTTCGGAACCGCCTCGGGATGAATCATCTTGCTGCGGTAGAAATCAAAAAAAATGTCCGGTGAGGACATAAAAAAAGTGCGGCTGAGCATAACCTCCGGCGGATACGGAGAATGATGCTCAGCCCTATATAACCCTGCTGCTGACCGGAAATCGGGGATGCCGCTTTCTGTGGATGTTCCTGCTCCCCCAAAAAACACGATATTGTTACTGTCTGTAATCCAGGAAGCCAAAGTCTGTAATGGATCCATATATGCAGCACATCCTTTCTATTCTATAGGGCTTTAGACAGAAATGCGGAGTTCGGAGAAATCACGGATAATAACATCCGCATCCAGCAGATGGGCACTGCCGCCATCCTCGGCGCAAAGCCCCACGCAAAGGCCCAAACCCGCGCCTTTCCCCAATTGCATATCGGCGTTGCTGTCCCCGATAATAACCGTCTCGGCGGGCAGCAGGTCTAGCTCCCGGCAGGCCAGTTCAGCCATCTCCGGGGCCGGTTTGCCGGTACGCACACGTTCCCTTGTTACTACAGAACGGAAATAGCCGGAGATACCCAGCCATTCCAGATGTTCTCCCGTGGTCCGGCCGCCGTCGGAAGTCACCACCCCAAGTTTCAACGCTGCACCTTCACACTGCTCCAGGAAAGGAAGCAAACCCGGTAAAGGTTCGGCAGTTCGGCGCCTGCGCAGTTCCTGGTTCGCTTCCTTGTCAATGCTCTTCACGCGGGCGATCGCTTCGTTCCAGGGAACACCGGCGGCATACAGCTGCCACGCCAGAATTCCGTAAGTCTCTTCGGCTGTAGCCATAGCAAGCGGTCCGGCTGGATCATACCCGCTGAGCTTCCCGCCGGCACTGTGCCGTGTCCCGAGAATTCCGGGCAGCCTTTCGGCCAATCGAGGTCCGCTCAGAGCCAGCTGGTCTTCCATAGCGCGCAGAACCAGCTCCGCCCAGCTTCCCCAGGTTGCCATCAGATTCAGCAGCGTTCCGTCCTTGTCGAACAATATCCCCCGGCAAGCGACCGCCCGGTTGTTCACGTGCAATATTGGCATTATCCGTCCTCCATCCCGGCTCCGCCGTAAATGATTATTTCAGATTGCTGAGCCAATCGAGCATGGCGCTCTTGGTCAGCTGCTGCTGCTCTTCCTCGGAAATTTCCGGGGTTCCGTCGCCCTTCTGGACGCCATAACTTCCAAATTGGGCATGGTTACCGCCTTCCACCGAATAATAAAGGGTATTATCCGGCAGCAAGGAACGTCCTGCGCGGTAGCTCTTCATGTCGATCACCTGATCCTCTGTTCCAAGCAGCGAAAGCACCGATAAGGTTGTGCCTTTCAGGCTGCCTTTCTCATCCGGATAGGAGGCCAGAAAGAATACCCCCTGCAGTTGTTCCGCATGCTCTGCTGCATACCTTGAGGCCATGACGCCACCCAGGGAATGTCCGCCCATGACAAAAGACAGCTTGGGATGCACACGGATGATTTCCGCAGCGGCATCCCCTTTGGTTACGGCCAGATTCAGCGGCATTTTGGCAATGTAAAAAGGATGTCCTGCCTCAGCGATGCTTTTGGCGAGCGGAGAATAGGCTTCAGGGGAGACCAGCGCTCCGGGATAAAAAATAACGGCCGCTCCCTGTACAACTGCAGGCTCAAAGGAAATCCAGTTGTCATTTTGCTCCACGGCAACACTCCCGGCCGAAATCAGGGCACTTTGGGCTTGTTGTTCAGGAGCATAGGGAGTTAAATAGTTCCACAGCAATAAACCGCCAGCAACAAGAAGGATAATGATAAATATAACAGCGCGGCGTTTGGTTATTCTTTTTCTCAAGTAATTCCACTCCCGGATTTGCACTTCTTACTAGAAAATTATAGAGGAATCCCGGGCAGCAAACAACCTTCAACACATCGCCACAATTGAACCCTGTGAGAGCGCTTTCCATTGTGACATTATTCACAATCATTACAGGTAAAAGGATGTATTTTAAAATTAAAGTAATTGCACATCTGGAGGGCACTCATAATGGGGGAAAACTCGCTGGAGGCGCGTGGGGAAACATTTTTCCTTAACCTGCGCTTTATGCTGATTGTCACTGTATTTGTCGGCAACGCCATTGAACCGCTGCTGGGCAGCATGAGCGGTTTGCATAATCTATACCTGTGGATCTTCAGTTTTCATATGCCGCTGTTTGTGCTTGTAACCGGGTATTTCGCCAGAAAAAGTCTGAGCGGAAGTGCAGGCCGCAAGGTGCTGCTGCAGATTGGGCTGCAATACCTGATTTTTCAAAGCCTCTACTCTGCCCTGGACATTTCTCTCTTCCGCGTAAACAACATCCATCATTCTTTCTTCGCCCCTTATCTGCTGCTCTGGTTCCTGGCCAGCCATGCATGTTGGCGTCTCCTGATGCTCGGCATGGGGAGATGGAGCAAGACCGCACAGATCATATTCGCCATAACGGCCGGTGTCGCTGTAGGTTATTTGCAGCTTGACGGTGTCTGGTTCAGCATCAGCCGTACCTTTGTATACCTGCCGTACTTTGTGATCGGCTATCATTTTTCCTTCGGCGCGTTTGCCAAGCTGTATCAGCAACATGCCAGAATCGCCGCTGCTGCCGTTTCCGTTCTGCTCTTCCTTCTGCTCGGTACACTAGGCTCAGATCTTCCGCTGGGCTGGCTCTACGGCAGCATGACCTACATGCAGCTGGGGGCTCAAGAATGGTACGCCGGCTTATACCGGCTTGCAATGTACGGCCTGCAGTTTGCAGCTTCGCTGGCTTTTCTGGGCTGGGTACCTTACCGAGTGAGCCGAATGACCGATTGGGGCCGCCGGACACTGTACGTTTTCCTGCTGCATGGCTTCATTGTCCGCTTGGCAGCCGTTTCCGGATTGTATACCTATATCAATAGTCCTGCAGGTGCAGGGGTTCTGCTGCTCGGCGCCGTCCTTGTCACTGTTCTGCTGGCCGGTCCCGGCGTTAAACGCCTGCTTCACCCAGTTGTTGAGCCGTCCGTGGCCTGGATGATCACTCTACAGCGTGCCGCCCTTCGCCGTACGCTTTGACTTGTTCCGATAAACGCGGGCAGCAATGGAGTGTAGTTACAGATTAACTTCATCCTGATCCATCGTATATTTCACCTTCATAATAATATGTTGTTCATAATCTCCAAATTGGCGGCCAAACAGGTTCAGCCCGCCCTGATGTACAGCATCGGGCTTAATTCCAATACGCAGCCGTAATTTGGGGCTCTGATTAATCTGAAGATCATGTAAGGCGACACTCGACACCTTCTCCATATCAAGTGTCGTCTTTTCATGGTCAACACGCCAGGTTTTGAGAAAACCGTATTGGGTGGCGGTGTCATACCACCAATTCGGATTCAGTTTGCCGCGCCGGTCGCCGAAGTCACCTGGACTGGTCCACATGCCGATCTCCGCTCCATTCACCCATACGGAAATATTCGAAGGCCAGTTTTGATCATAATTCGGTGCTTCCGAGCACATCTCCATAGACAGCTCAAGCGATTCAATACGCACTCCGGCAGGGATATCCATAGGCAATAAATATTCCAGGAACCCTTTGCAGAGCCAGATCAGCTGGGCATTGACATGTTTGGGATGATAAAAGCTCGCCGGTTCATCTTCCCTGATTATAAGGCCCTCGCTGTTAGCCATCCCGCATGTGGGAGATACCTCACAATCGCTGTAATGGCCAATCGGCATCTCCACTTCATAGACATGCGTAACTCCCGCGGGCACCGTTTTTTTCAAATTCAATTCGATATGGACATCATCATAATTCCGGCTGCAGACTTTCATCGCCCCGCGGGTTGCCGGAAGTAATTCGGTATGAATTAACTCAGCCGCTTCCAATACTTTGATGTTGCTTGCTACCGTTGAAACCGGAAGCTTCAGCTTCTCGGCGATTTCTATAATATTCAAGTTCTTGGAGTTTAAGAGCCGAAGAATATCAACCCTTGAACGAGTTGATAAGGCATGGGTTACTGAAACCAGTTTCTCCGGGTCGTTTAAGCTAAGTTCCAGCACAATTCAGTTCTCCTTATTTCCTATTATTATACTATATATACTGAACTTGTAATCAATCCAATTGGGCCTGGATCGTGACTACAGCGAATGTTTGGACTTCCGGCCGCTGTTGTCTTCAGATTTCTATTTTTATACCGCCCTTTGCGGTTGAAATCTGCAGACAAAGACGGTCGCTTCCGCTCCTCCAGTTCCAAAATCCCCCTCCGTCTCGATTTCCATATTCTTAATTTCCAGGTTCAATTTATATAATACTACTTCTTAACGAATCGAAAAACAATTACGCCTGCAGTGATGTCCTTCCCTTTCGCCTACCCTCTCAGTTACAAGAAATGGCCTCCGGAAATCCGGAAGCCATTTCAGTATCCCACTTTGAATGATACAGCTTTGCAATCAGCAATCAGCAGTCCTCTAATCCTCAATGGCCGCCTTGCGCGAATTGATGCGGTGAATCAATGCGGGATCAAATTTTGGCTGCCGGTCATAGGTGTACAGGCCGTTCACTTCCTGTTCCACGTCGTATAACTGGGTGTAGCAAAATCCGAACATCATCGGATGATCCAGCAGGACATTGGTTAATCCCTCATAGCGCTCCATAAACGCTTGTTCAGATGTCGGCCTGTCTCCATACCCCCAGGACTTCTCGTCTTTCTGCTTCGGATTCCACCAAATTCCGCCGTATTCGCTGATGAAATAAGGCTGGCCCTCATATTGCTGCCGGTTCGGGAAGGTATTGAACACCTCACCACCGCCCTTCATCGGTTCATATCTTTCCCGGAACGTCTGCGGGTTCTGATCATAGTCATGCAGATCAAAAATATCCGTCACCACATGGAAGTTGCCGCTTGTATCAATCACCGGACGCGTCGGGTCCATCCGTTTGGTAACCTCGTACACAATCTGCAGCACGGCGTTATTCTGCTTCACACCGTCCCGATCCCATGTCTCGTTGAAAGGACACCAGCCAATCAGCGCAGGATGGTTATAATCGCGCTCCATACCTTCGAGCCATTCCGGAAGGAACTGGGAGAGTGCTTCTGTAGTGGTAATATCCAGTCCCCAATTGGCATGCTCCCCCCATACAAGATAGCCCAATTGATCGGCCCAATACAGAAACCGCGGTTCGAACATTTTCTCGTGAAGTCTCGCGCCGTTGAAGCCCAGACCCAGCGAAATTTCGATGTCTTTACGCAGTGCCTCATCGCTGGGAGCCGTATAGATGCCATCCGGATAAAACCCCTGATCCAGCACCAGACGCTGAAACACGGATTTGTTGTTGATCCGGAATGCCTTCCCATCCAGCCGGACGGTTCGGAGTCCAAAATAAGAACTGACGGCATCACCCTTCCCGTCCTGTCTGTTCAGAGATAACTTCAGGTCATACAGTCTGGCGTTGCCAACCTCCCACAGATGAACTTCACTTAGTGGAACGGTAAGTTTCACGGATGGTCCGGAGACAAGGACAGAGGCCTCTCCAACGGCTTTTCCGTCATAAAAAGCAGCTGCGGTAACCGTGTCGCCCGATGCGTTTCCGCACACCTTGACTTCAAGATGCACGCAGGCATTGTCGGGATCAGTGACTACTTTCATGTCAGACAAATAGGTTTCGGGCACTTGTTCGAGCCATACCGTTTGCCAAATACCCGTGGTACGCGTGTAATCGCAGCCATGAGAATGGAACTTTTCGCTTTGCTTACCGCGCGGCTGGCGTCCTGAGCGGACGTCATCTTCCGCATACACGGCAATGACATTCCTGCCCGGTACGAGCTTGGAAGTAATATCAAAGCAGAACGGGGTATACCCTCCACGGTGCAAACCTGCGGATACTCCGTTAACCCATACCTCCGCCATGTAATCAACGGCCCCAAAATGAAGCAGCGTTCTGCCATTTGTCCAGTTCTCCGGCAAGGTAAAATCCCGTTTATACCATACCGCAGCCATAAAATCTGTATATTCTACGCCGGACAGCTTGCTTTCCGGGCAGAAGGGAACGGTTATCCTCCCCGGGAGTACATGACCGTTGTCAGCGTATCCGCGCTCTTTTCCGCTTTTGCCATGATCGATTTCAAATTGCCATTGACCGTTCAGATTGATCCACTCGGGGCGAACCCAATCGGGACGGGGATATTCAGGACGGGGAAGTGTCGAGAGATGTGTCATTGTGCAGCTCCTTTAGTTAAAAAGTTATTTATACAGATTTTCAATTTATCCATTCTTATGCATCATAATGTTGCGGATAGCTTCAAGCGGAGCCTTGGGTGTTCTGTCATAAGTGAGCAGCCCGTTGATCTCCTGCTCAACATCCGTAAGCTGTGTATAGCAATAGCCCTGGATCACCGGTGAAGTGAACATCGGGTCAACTACAGCCTTGAGCTTAATCAGGAAATCCTCCTCGTTCTCTGCTCCTGAATAACCCCAGCCTTCCCACTCGCTTTTCTTGAAGGCAATTCCGCCAAACTCCGATACAAGAATAGGCTGGCCTTGATATGAAGCTCCGCCCACAAAAATCCTGCGGTTGGCCGGCATCGCTGTGACGGCGGTTTCTGCTGTGGCATATCTTTCTTCCAGCACTTCCTGACGGCTCTCATAATCATGAATCGTTACCAGATCCGTAGTCATATGTTCCCACCCATCGTTATACACAACGGGTCTCATTGCATCGAGCGATTTCGTTAGGTGATACATGGCCAGGCCGTGCTGCTGCTGGCGTGTATCCATCTGGACATTGGGAACGCCCCAGCTCTCATTCAGCGGTACCCAGGTGATGATGCTCGGATGGTTATAGTCGCGCTCGATGATCTCCTGCCATTCCTGGGTGAACCGGCGGACATAGGCCTCGGAATATTCATAAGCATTGGCTGCCTCACTCCATACCAGCAGACCGAGCTTGTCACACCAATACAGGAACCGCGGGTCTTCAGTCTTCTGGTGCTTTCGCACGCCGTTGAAGCCCATTTCTTTGGTCAGCTCCACATCGCGTTTCAGGGCTTCATCTGAAGGTGCGGTTAAGATCCCTTCAGGAAAATATCCCTGATCCAGCACCAGCCTCTGGAAATACGGGCGGTTATTCAGGCACAGCTTGCCGTCCTCAATCGATACCTTGCGCATGCCGAAATAACCGGCCACTTCATCCAGCAGTTCCTCATCCGAAACGAGCTGAAATTGAATATCATACAAATTGGGATGCTCAGGACTCCACAGCCGTCCAAGCCCATGATCCGTAAAATCGCTCAGTCCGATGGTCCGGAGCTGCTCCGCGCTTTTTACCGCATATTGATCTTCTGCTACCACTTCACCGCTATAAGACACCGTTACGCGCAGTTTGAGAGAATCCCCACCCTTAAATCCATGGAGAAACGTGCGGATCCGGATCTCATTGCGGTCAATATCAGGCGTAATCATCGTTTTACTCAGATGCACCGCAGCGAGCGGTTCAACCCAGACACTCTGCCAGATTCCGGTCGTCCGGGTATAAAAGATGGCAGCGGACTGTTCAAGCCAATATTGTTTGCCCCGCGGCAGGGTTACATCCCGGCTGAAATCCTCGGCCCGCAGCACAATGATATTGTTTCCTTGTACCAGCGAAGGGGTGATGTCCGCTTGGAACGGCGTATTTCCGCCGGTATGCATGGCCACCAGCTGTCCGTTTACCCAGACTTTCGCCAAATAATCAACGGCGCCGAAATGAAGCACAATGCGCTGTCCGTTCCAATTCTCCGGAATCTCGAAGCTTTTTCTGTACCACACCACATCATGAAAGGAAGGATCTTCAATGCCGCTCAGCTTGCTTTGAAACGCGAAAGGCACTTGGATGGTTTGCGTAAATAAAGCGGGAGCATCCCCCAGATACCCTTGTTCTTCCTCGCCGACGTCTTCGTCATCATAACCAAACTCCCAGGCTCCATTTAGGCTGAGCCACTCCTTGCGGATAAACCCGGGCCTGGGATACTCCGGACGCGGAACTTGGGTGCTGCTTGCTTCTGTCATCATGATGTACTTCACTCCTATTCTTTAATTTCTAGTCTATTAGCCGTTTCCGGCACATCAATTTGGCCTGCTAACCTTTAATCGAACCGACGTAGACGCCTTTGACAAAATATTTTTGCAGGAAAGGATACACCATTAATATAGGCAGCGTGGCTACGACGATCGCACAATATTTAACCAGTTCCCGGAAAGCCGTTTGGCTCTGAGCTGTCAATGACTACCCCGCCTGCACTGCCGATTGATGTTGCGGTAGCATCATTGGCTACCCATATTTCCTTAATTAATAGCTGTAGCGGAAACAGCTCTCTGTCCTTTAACAGCACCATCGCATTGAACCAGGAGTTCCAGTTCCCGACAAGGTAATATAAAAAGATGACGGCCAGCGTAGCTTTTGACAGGGGAAAGCATCACTTTCGTCAGGATATGGGCCTGGCTGAGGAATGGCCTGAAAGTGATATCCATAAAAGCAACTTTGTCCGTTTCTTTTGATACGTTCTCTTCGGTGGAGTCATTGCTGTTGGCTCCCGCTATAAAATAAATTGCGCAAAAGTAATTGATACAATTTTTCTGTATCTTAAATCGAATTATAAGTATAAACCTCTAAACCGTCAACGCTTTCAAACAATATTTTTGTATCATTTTGTATTTCTATTAAACCATCCCTAAGATTTGATAGACGGTTATTGAACATAAAATCCGCTGTCTTTCCTCCGCATCTATCGAAATAAACTTAGTAATCATAAGGATTACCCTAACTTTTTTCGCCTCAAGAGTTTCGTGCTCCAGAACAAAAAGAAAAAGCTGTTTATTACATGTAAACTGTAACAAATAGCTTTTTCCGTCTTGATTTTAGATTTTATTCATTCCCCACATTCCCCTGACGGGACGGTTAAGGGCTGAGTAGCACTGCCCGGAATCCTGAAGTCTGGTGTTCCATCCGGATTCCACCCGACTTTCTGGATACGGGTTGCGCGCAAGGCAACCTCCGCTCCGGCAGCAGGAAGCGCATGATAAACTATCCAATCCTCCTGGTCATCGGGGGACCGGGTAAAGCTGTTGTGTCCGGAGCATAAATCCCGTTCTCCACGCTTTTGCAAAATACAGGCACCATCGATTCCGCCCATGAGAGCGGTTCCATAGGATCGGCTGCTTCGCTCATCGTAAGCATACCCAGGGCATAGTCCTCTGACCACGTCGTGCTGGCGAGCGAGGTAATTTACAAATCCAGGCCTTCCAGAACCTCCCATAAAATTGCTAAGTACCATCATACTGAGGTCTCTTTTAGTTGTCTAGCTGCGCTTTGCGTCAGCCGATAAACTTCACATTGCCCGGTAGAAAAAAGGCTGCTTTTGTGATAGACTCACTAATAACAATGGCCTGTCCACTCTAAGGTGAAAGTCCATCTGTGCTCAAACGGCTTTATGTTTTATAGAAACGGCTTCGCCCTTCTTCTGCCTTAAGAAGCTGGACCCCGTTATTTCTATAAACCGCGGATACGCAGATTTCGGGATTGTGCTGCGTTAATGCGACACCATACTTGAAGTACACACATATTTAGGGGGGAAATGTTATTATGGCAGCCAAGAAAATGCGTTCAGACATGATTAAAAAAGGCTTTGACCGGGCTCCGCACCGCAGTCTCCTGCGTGCCGCCGGCGTAAAAGAAGAGGATTTCGGCAAGCCGTTTATCGCGGTCTGCAATTCCTATATCGATATCGTTCCCGGTCACGTCCACCTGCAGGAATTCGGCAAAATCGTTAAGGAAGCCATCCGCGAGGCCGGCGGCGTTCCTTTTGAATTCAATACCATCGGCGTGGATGACGGTATCGCAATGGGCCACATCGGCATGCGTTATTCCCTGCCAAGCCGCGAGATCATCGCGGACTCCCTGGAAACTGTAGTTTCCGCACACTGGTTCGATGGCATGGTCTGCATTCCGAACTGTGACAAAATCACTCCCGGCATGATGATGGGTGCTCTGCGCGTCAACATCCCGACCATATTCGTCAGCGGCGGGCCGATGAAAGCCGGCGTGGACAGCAAGGGCAAGAAGTTGTCCCTGACCTCCGTATTTGAAGGCGTAGGCGCACACCAGGTCGGCAAGATCAACGATGCCGAACTGCTCGAACTCGAACAATTCGGCTGTCCGACCTGCGGCTCCTGTTCAGGAATGTTCACGGCCAACTCCATGAACTGCCTGGCTGAAGCTATGGGTATCGCCCTTCCGGGCAACGGCACCATTCTGGCTGTTGCCGAAGAACGCAGAGATTTCGTCCGCAAATCGGCGACGCAATTGATGGAGCTGATCAAGCTTGATCTCAAGCCGCGTGATATCGTCACTCAAGAATCGCTCGATAACGCTTTTGCTCTGGATATGGCAATGGGCGGTTCCACAAATACCGTTCTGCACACTTTGGCACTGGCTCAAGAAGCCGGCATCGACTACCCGCTGGAGCGCATCAATGAAGTAGCCAACCGTGTTCCTTACCTGGCCAAGCTGGCTCCGGCATCCGATATCTTCATCGAGGATGTGGACCGAGCAGGCGGTGTCAGCGCCGTGCTGAACGAACTATTGAAGAAACCGGGAGCAATCTTCGGGGATTGCATGACCGTAACCGGCAAGACACTCGCCGAGAATGTTCGCGGACACGAGATACAGGATACGACAGTTATCCATACGCTCGATAACGCCTATTCCGAAGTTGGCGGACTGGCTGTGCTTTACGGCAATCTGGCTCCGGAAGGCTCCATCATCAAGGTGGGTGCTGTTGACGCTTCCGTAGGCGGCTACCATAAAGGTCCGGCTATCTGCTTCGATTCCCAGGAAACAGCACTTGAGGGCATCGCGAACGGCAAAGTCAAAGAAGGACATGTCGTGGTCATCCGCTACGAGGGACCCAAGGGCGGACCAGGCATGCCTGAAATGCTGGCTCCCACTTCCCAAATCGTTGGCATGGGGCTTGGCGCCAAGGTGGGCCTGATTACGGACGGACGTTTCTCGGGCGCATCCCGCGGAATCAGTATCGGCCACATCTCGCCGGAAGCGGCTGAAGGCGGCCCAATCGCTTTTGTCGAAGACGGCGACATCATCGAGCTCGATCTTATCAACCGCAAGATTGAACTGCTTGTGGATGAGGAGACCCTGGCGGTTCGCCGCAGCGGCTGGGTAGAATTTGAGCCAAAGGTGAAGACCGGCTATCTGGCCCGTTACTCCAAGCTCGTAACCAACGCCAGCAAGGGCGGCGTGCTCAAAATCTAGTCCAACCTTTACTGCCGGCTTAGCATCATTCAGAACCCAAAGAGCATTCCCCGCTGTAGGAACCCTGCAGCAGGGAATGCTCTTTTTATAAGATTCTGCACAAGAACAAAATCACCCTACGGGTGAACATGATGAGGTCACTTCACGATCTATCCGCGGCTGATGCGGACAGGAAATCCGTTACTGGGGAGGATTCGTCTATTCAGCAGGATAATCGGACAGTGATTCCGCTAATTGTCCTATCTCCCTTCATTCTAGGCTCAATCGAACGATATAACGGCTCCTGAGTCCGAATCCCCCAGGAAAGCAGACTTTTTCGCAAAATAAGCGCTTCTCTGTCCGCTTCACTCCGCTGATGGAGCCCAATCCCCCTGCACCGCTATATCATCTGAAGCTTCCAAGATATCCACATTTTTGGGCATTGCATCATTTCCTAAACAATAAAAAAGCCCCTTAGCCAAAGCTGGCAGAGGAGCCTTATCTAAGTATAAGTACTGTATTCAGTGCACTACAGTGATTCCCGGAAGTTCGGGATCTACTGCAGAACCTTGCAGTGGCAATGCTTCTTCCTGCCGGCGGTTGCGCTCGCTGGCCACCCCGCTATGCGGTGTCTTTGGATTCATTTTATTCAGCAGCTGCGAGACTGGCATCAGGATCATTTTGGGCACCAGGGCTTCGCTCCGTTCCTTGAGCCTTGCACCGCCTGACGGATGTATTACGCTTAGAAGAACGCTTAAATAGAACTTGGTTGACCGGGCGAACCAGCCGTTCGGAAGATCAAGCACCGTGAACCCGAATTTCTCGGGTCCCCGGTTAATCATGGTGACCCCATACAATACTTTCGCGGCAAGAAGGGACTCATCACCGGCGATTCTCTCCGCCAGAACCGGCAAATCCTTCTCCATCCGCCGAATCATCCGAATGGCCAGCTGCGCCGACGAGCGGGAACGAATTCCCAGCTCGAACAACTGCCTGTTATCGATATGCAGTTCAATAATCTTATCGCCTTTGACCAGCGTGCTGCCATCCTCAAGCCTGACAGCAGCTCCCTGATATTTTCGCGTACGGTAATGCAGAAACGGATCCGCCGGTGTAATGGTCTTTAGGCGGTACAGCAGCTGAAAGACCTGCTCCCAGGCCAACCAAAGTCCTACAATCAGCCGTTTGCCGAAGGAAATCTGCTGCAGCGGCGAGTGTTCCACCTGCTTGATCATTTCATCCACCCGGATGCTGCGTAGTCCCCGCTGCTCGGCTTCCTGCAGCGTCCGCTCCAGGGCAACAAGCATATGCTCCGGAGCGTCCTGATCCGCCCCGAGCGTAGTGCCGCAATCATGAAGCAGCATCACTTCACCGGGATTAAGCCGCGAGATCATTTTTTCCGTCAGCCGGTCCGCTCCCTGCTTCTCCCGCCAGTCGCCGAACATTGCCGACCATAGTACTATTTGCACCTGACGGCGCTTGGAGATGTCGAACAGATTCACAATCCCCCAAGGCGGACGGTAATAGGTACTGCGCTCACCTGTAATATTATAGATAATATCATCGGTGCGTTTTATCTGTTTCCGTACCGTAGCCGGCCGCATAAGCCAATTCGTCTTGTGGACATAGTTGTGAATACCGATAAGATGTCCCTCAGCATGGATTCGGCGAATGAGATCAGGATGCCGCTCAGCGTTCGAGCCCACTACAAAAAAAGTCGCTTTGACCCCGTAACGCTTAAGTAAATCCAGCAGCTTTGGGGTGAAGCGCGGGTCCGGCCCATCATCGAATGTCAGGGCAAATTCCTTCGGGCCGGTTCCTTTGCGGAATACACGAAAGCCAAACAGCCGGCTGATGATTCCGGGAATAAAAGCATAAAAAGTAGAAATATAAAATAACCAGAGCAGCAAAGTCTGCACGTCCATCCCCCCGCTTTTCCAGAGTTGACTTTGGCCCGCCTCCGCTTTGCAAGCTGAAATCAGGTCATGGCCAAGTTATAAGTAAGTGTGGGTGTGTTAGCCAGTTTTTTTTGCGGGCACGGAGGGTCTCACAAAAAAACGGTACCCCCTATTTTAACACAGCTCACAAAGAAATAGACGTTTTTCAGACAAAATCGTGTACAATGAAAACATGCCAAGGGGTTGATTCTATTTTGAAAAGGAGTCGTATATATTTATGCTGCCGCTGTATAAAAAATATTGGCGCACCATCTTTGATATCGGACTGATCGTTCTTACGGTTTATCTGGTCATGCTGCTCTTCAGCACGCTGTATCAATTAGCTGCGCCGGTGTTCCTGTCCTTTTTTGTATTCCTGCTGATCGAACCGCTCGCCCGCTTCCTGAACCGCAAGGGTCTGGGCAAACCGTTTGCTTCCGCCATTTCTGTACTGCTTTTTCTTATTCTGCTGCTTGGATCACTTTTTGGCGCAGGCCTGCTGGTTACCACGCAAATCCTGAATTTCCAGGAGAACCTTCCACGCTATACACATGTGGTACAAGAGAATTTCACCCAGCTTACCATTTATCTCCAGAATAAGATTGACACGCTTCCGCCGGATATCACCACCAAAGTTAATGGTTATTTCACCAATGCCACCAATATTCTATCGGCCTGGCTGGTGACTTTTTTCAAATATATGGTCGGCGTGCTCGGCTCGTTCTCTTCTTTTATGGCTCATTTCGGAATTGCGATTATCCTGGCCTTTTTCCTCAGCATGGAGATCAAGGACTGGCGCCAAATCGCCCATGATAAAATGCCAAAGACGATCAAAACCGCCTATGCCTTCATCCAAGGCAATGTATTTAAGGCTATCGGCTCTTATCTAAAAGCACAGCTGATACTAATTTCAATAACCTTCGCTATCGTGCTGGTTGGCCTGTTCATCCTTCGTACCGGCAATGAAATTACAATGGCGCTCGTCTGTGCCGTCTTCGACGTGCTTCCGCTGCTTGGCGTGGCCACGATTCTGATTCCCTGGATCGTGTACCTGTTCATTGTTGGCCAGACCTCGCTTGCCATCGGATTAATTGTGTTGCTTGCGGTTGTCCTGATTGTCAGACAACTGCTGGAGCCCAGAATCACCGGGAATTCCATCGGTGTCTCCTCCGCTTTTCTGATGCTGTCGTTCGTGATTCTGTCCAGTTCGGCTTTTGGCGTAGCCGGGCTGATTCTGGCCCCGATTCTGCTGATCCTCGTCAAGGAGCTGCTGACCCAGGGTTATCTCCAGAAGTGGATATTCCTGCCGAAGGAAGAATTCATCGTCTCCCCGTTTGCCTCCGGCAGGGAATCTGCAGAGCCTACGGAAGCAGATGACCCTGATCAAACATCCGGAGATGTCGCCAGCAGGTCAAACACCTGACCAAACAGCCGTGTAGCGGTATGGGGACTGCCGGGAGCGACATTCTCTACCGCTACAGCCACGGCATACCGGGGATGATCCACCGGTCCGTAGCCGATGAACCATTGATTGTTGCGGGGTTGCCCTTTGACACTGGTCTGGGCCGTGCCCGATTTGCCGGCAACGGGCCAGCGGATATTCTTCAAGGAGCTGCCCGTCCCTTCGGTCACTACCTTGCGCATCCAGGAGAGCAGCTGCCTTGCTGTAGCTTCTGATATTCTGCCTGCCGCAGAAGGTGACACATGAGCCGGCAGATCCGCCAGCTTCTGTCCATTCGCAAAGGCCACCCTCTGAAGAATGCGCGGCGCCCGCACCTCGCCGCCATGCAGTAGCGTGACGATGAGATTGGCTGCCTGTAGTGGAGTCATCCGGACATCGCGTTGTCCGATGGCGGTCTGGACCCTGGCCCCACTGTCGTCGCCAAGCAGCGTGGTGAAGATGGTCCCCCGCTGCTCCCCGGCCAGCGGCTTCAGCAGCTTCAGCCCGAGTATATCCTCGGACTGCCAGCCGATTTCCCTTCCCAGTCCAAGCGCGGAGGCAGCCGCTTGAATCTGTCCCCCGCTCAGACGTTCCGCAAGGGACGCAAATACAGTATTGCAGGACACGGCGAACCCTTGCGCCAGCGTAAGGGGCCCGTGTCCTTTTCCATGCATGCAGCTTAGTCCATACTTCTCGTATTGCCCCGAGCAGTAGAACTGCTCATCCGGTGAAGTGACTCCGGCCTCCAGAGCAGCTGCGGCGGTGACGATTTTGAAGATGGAACCAGGAACTGCGGCTTGCAGCGCCCGATTGTTCCACTCTCCGCCTTGCGGTGAGATTCTTGCGGGATTGTAGAACGGCAGCGAGACCATCGCTTCAATATCGCCGGCCTCGGTATCCAGCACGACGATCGCTCCCTCTTTCATGCCTGCCTGCACAGCCAATTCCTCAATCCCTCCCTGTAGCTGCCTGTTTATCGTGGTATATAAAGAAAGCGGGTAATACGGATTCGCCGGAGACCGCAGCTTGACCGGGCTTCCGGGAAGGCGATGGCCACGGGCATCTACCTGGACGTAAGCCTCTGTGTGCCCAACTCCATGCAGCAGCGGCTCCAGTGTCTTCTCCAATCCATCCGTTCCGGTCAGCGGGATTCTCAGGCCCGAGGGCGGGGCCGGCTCACCCGGAAGCTTGCTCGCTTCCGATAGATAGCCCAGCCATTGGCGGCCCATGACCTGCCCGTCATATCGGCGGGTAAAGGGCAGGGCATATACCCCGTCAATGCCCAAGCCCTTCACCTCTTCAGCTTGGGCAGCGGTAAGCGCCAGCGGCATCTTGCCCGCCGGATCTGGCCACAGCAGCGGCTCTTTCAAGGCAGACCGGCGGCTCTGCAATTGTTCAGGGCTGACACCAAGAATAGCAGCGAGCCGCCGTAGCGGTTCGCCTCCGGCCGCTGGCCCGGAAGCCCCCCGCACAACCTCCTGCTGCGGGAACAAAACCGCGGTCCAGATTGTCTCCCCGGCAAGCGCCGCTCCGCTGCGGTCCAGAAGGCGCCCCCGGCCACTGTCCAGCACAGTCTCCCGCTCACTCTGAATCTCGGCCAGCTTCGCCAGCGAATACGTTTTGCCCGGGACCGTCTGGTTCTTCATCACCAGCTGGACCCAAGCCAGCCTCAGGATCAACAGGGTGAGCGCCGCAGACAAGATGAGAAGACCGGCGAATATACGATTGCGAATAGGTTGGATCTTGGACAATGAAACTTCCTCCTGAACTGGAATCATTTTACTCTATTATGTCCCACTGTATAGGATTAGAATCTTTATTCATGTCCTTCAGTCCAAATCATTTTATGCCAAAAACCGCTTGACTCCCGGCCGGAATCAAGCGGTTCATATAAACTCTTCAGTCACGGTTGCCTACACTCGATCAGACACTGAATTTGGCCAGACTGTCCTTCAGCTGCAGTGAAGCTTTCTCCAGACTGGCGGAGAGTGAGACAAGATGTTCGCTGACACTCTGCTGCTCCCCGCTAAGAGAAGCAACCTCCTGGGAGGCAGCCGACGACTGTTCCGCCACCGTACTGACACTGCCCATGGACTCTGTCAATACCTGTTGGGATTCACCAAGCCCTTCTATGGATAAGGTCACGGCTTCAAGATGGACCAGCAACTGCTCCATTTGCTCCTGCACAGAAATAAAAATCCCGCCTGATTCCTCCACAGAACTCATCTGTTCTGTAACCAGAGGAGCGACTGCCGACAACGCCGTCATGGTCTCATTCACATCATTCATCATATGGCCTGTAATCTCCCCCACCTCGGCAATGGAACGTTTGGACTGATCGGCAAGCTGGCGGATCTCCTGGGCTACAACCTTAAACCCCTGCCCTGCTTCACCTGCACGAACCGCCTCTATCGCTGCATTTAGCGAGAGAATATTTGTCTGATTGGCAATGTTCTGCATCACGTCCAGGACCTTAATCACGGTCGAGGCCGATCCTTTGAGCTCATTGACTTTGGCCACAAGAGTGTGGGTCATCTCTCCGGTCAGCTTGGTCCGGTCCATAAGCACCTTGAGCCGGCCTACGCCTTCCTGGCTGGCCTTGCCAACATGCCGTGCGGTGTTGTCCATCCCGTGTGCAGCTGCAATGACCTGTTCCATCTGCTGCGAGATCCTTACGGCGAGCTCATTCCCCCGGTCAGCCTCCAGGGCCAGGCTACCGGCCCCGCCGGCAATTTCTTCTGTTGCTGCCGCAATATCCTGTGCTGACACAGCCGTCTTGCGTGAAGCGTGGCCTAGCTCATCAGCAATCCCGAGTACTTCACCGGCCATGTCATGGGTATGTTTGACCAGCTCCGTGATCCGTTCCATCATCGAATTAAAGGAGAGTGACAGCTGGCCGATTTCATCGCGTGAAGCAAACTCTGTGCGGACACGCAAATTGCCAGCCGCCCCCTGCACCATGAGATCCTTCAGCCTGCTTAACGGCCGGGAGACCATTCTGACCATCCAGATGCCCACAAGCACGGCAACTACCGCGGCCACGGCTATCGCAAGATAGGTAGTGTTAAGTATTCTGCCTGCGTCTTTCAGCAGATTCCCGGCCGGGATAACACCAAGCACTCTCCAGCCTGTACTTTCCAGTGTACCGTATACCGCAAGAATGGATTCCCCATCCTCATTGCGGGTTGGCAATGAGCCTGATGTGTTGTTCAATCCGTTCAGCAATGTCCCGCCCAGTCTCAGATAAGTGTCCGCCTCCTGGTGCTCCGAAGAAACGATCAGCTCATCTTTCCCCGTCAGCAGCTGCGTATAGGAGCCAAGGCCAAGGTTTATTTTGTTCAGTTGACCCGCCATTTCGCCGGGTTTGATGTCGCTGACCACGATATATCCCGTACGTTGGGATTCTCCGGTGATCGACCGCGCGAACCGCAGCAGCCCGGATGAAGCCGCCCCTTCCACATAGGGCTTAGTAATCCACTTGCTCTGCGGCTTCTCTGCAAGTTCCTTGAACCAGGCTTCCGCTCTTGCCTCTTTTATGAAATCGACATCCTTGGCGCCCGTGGAAGAGATAGGCAGGGACTGATCGGCCGGAATAAGATAGACGGCCTGCACCCCCTTGACGCCGGATAGCCAAAGGTTCAGCTCAGTCCCAATCCGGTTCGACTGTGTTTGACGTTCAGCGGCGCCAGCACTGGAAAGACTCCCTTGTCTGAGCGCATCCTGAATGTTCCGGTTATAGAAAATCTGTCCAACTGCATCTTCAAAACGCAGCAAAATAACATCCAGCTTCTCCGCAGTTTGGGCCACCGTCTGTTGGTGGGCGGAGAGCGCATTGTCTTCAATCGTCCGACTGGCAACGGAATAGGACACAAGACCCAGCGACAGCACGATCGCCATCGTTGTGATAAAAAAAACAAGGAACAACCGCATTCCCACCGATCGGGCGGGGTGCAGCCGTCCTACTTTACTTGTTGAATAAGCCCTGGACTTCATCAAAACATTAATCACCTGCTATTTCTGTTGATTTCCTGCATTATAGGGTCAGGAATGTCTGCAACGCCCGGTCCGCAAGATAAGGAAGATACTCATGACCGTATTCATAATAAACCATAAGCTGCTTGTTGGCTGTGATTTTGTTGTACGCCGCGAATTGGGTGGACGGCGGGCAGATCGTATCGGCTAACCCGGTCACCCATAACACCCGGGCCTGGATCCGGTCCGCCAGGTTTTGAATATCAATATAGCCCAGTCGATTAAAAATTTCGTCCTCACGCAGGTGGTGCGGATCAAAAAAGCGGAAATAATAGTTGATCTCCTCATAAGCTGAGGTCGTGATATCCAGTTCCCAGGCCCGCTTGTAATCCGAGAGGAACGGATAGACCGGCAGGGCCACTGCGATCCGCGGCTCCAGGGAAGCACAGGCAACCGTAAGGGCTCCGCCTTGGGAGAGGCCGAATGCACCTACACGGGCCGGATCAACTTCATCCATCGACATCAGAATTCTCGCGGTTTGCACGGTATCCAGAAACACATTGCGGTAGTACAGGTTGTCCGGGTTCGGATCGTCGATTCCCCGGATGATATGGCCGCGGATGGTGGTGCCTTGAACGGTCAGATTGTCTTCCGAGCGCCCGCCTTGGCCCCGGCAATCCATCGCCAGCACGCTAATGCCGTGCGCGGCATAGGTTACCTTTTCTACCCAATCCCCGCTGTCGCAGGAATAGCCGTGGAACATAACTATGCCGGGCCCTTGACCTTTTGATGTTTTCTTCGCAGGTCTTACATATTTGCAATGGATTCGCGCACCCCCTACACCAGTAAAATACAAATGAAAGCACTCGGCGAGTTCACTGACGAAATCAGCCGGCTCCAGCTCGTAATCGAGCGGCTGGTCATCCAATTCCCGCAAGGCACGCGCCCAAAACTGATCGAAATCCTCCGGCTTCGGGCTGCTTCCTTCATAGGTTTTTAAGTTCGGCAGGGACATATCGGTTGGCATAAAATGCTCCTCCTTAAGGTTGGTTTTATTTGATTGTGGCAAAAAATAAGCGGATGCTGCCCGGCAGGTGCCGCGCTGCTCCAGTTCCAGCTTCCTCTGCATCGCCCCTCCGCCAGCGCACCTGTTTCTCCACTGCATTTAGTGCAGCAGAATTGCCCCATACACACCCAAAAAAGCATTCTGCTGTATTTCGTACAGCAGAATTTCTCTACATCCTTCATTTCCTGGATTTCCCCGAATTTCTGCTGCAGAAAATACATTAGAACTCGATCCAGCCCTTGATGGGCCTCTTTCTAATGTACAAAATACATCAGAATCTAAAATCAGCCTCTTCACTCGGACGGATCTCAATAAATCACGGCATAAGCACAGAAACGGAAAACCGCGGAGTCCGGTTTTCCGTTTCTGTCAGCTCATCCGTTTCTGTCAGCACCTGCCCCGGGCCACCCGCCTATCGCGGAGTGAGTAGGGCCCGGTTTCAAATCAGATCTTGCCCAGACCCGCGTCGTCGCCCACTTCTTCATGGGTATCGATCACGTAGTTCACAATTTCTTGAACCGTTGTGTACGCCAAACCTACGTAGGTATCGGCGGCGCCATAATAGATGGCGATGCGGCCGGTTTCAGCATCATGTAGAGTTGCACACGGGAACAGGACGTTGTTCACGAAACCTCTTTCCTCATACCACTCTTCCGGGGTCAGCACAAAGTTTTTAGAGCGGTATTTGACTTTGGACGGTTCTTCAAGATCCAGAATCACCGCGCCCATGCTGTAGACAAGGCCGTTGCAGGTTCCGGTCACGCCGTGGTAGAACATCAGCCAGCCTTCGCTAGTTTCAATCGGTGCAGGCCCGCCGCCGATTTTGGTGCTTTGCCACCAGCCTTGTCCGCCTTTGGTCATGACATGGCGGTGTTTGCCCCAGTAGACAAAATCCGGGCTTTCGCTCAGGAATACATCCCCGAACGGGGTGTGGCCGCTGTCGCTGGGACGGGAGAGCATCACGAAATTGCCGTTGATTTTCCTAGGGAACAGCACCCCGTTGCGGTTGAACGGCAGGAATGGATTCTCCAGGCTGATAAATGTCTTGAAGTCTTGCGTCTTGGCTACACCGATGGCAGCTCCATAGAAATCTGTGCACCAGATGATGTAATACGTATCTTCAACCTTAACAAGGCGAGGATCGTACGCGTAACGCGGCATGTATGGATTGCCTGCTTCATCGCTAAATTGAATCGGTTCATCGTCGATTTTCCAATCCAGACCATCCACACTGTATCCCATCCGCAGATGAGGACGCGTAGTGTTGTCCTCAACACGGAACACGCCGAGGAATTTGCCGTCATAAGCAGCAACCGCACTGTTGAAGATGCGGGCCACTCCTTTGGCCGGATTTCTTTTGATGACCGGATTCTGGCTGTGTCTCCAGACCGGATTCCCGGAGCCCGCAGGTTTCTCTTCCCAAGGCATGTTCGGGATGTTGGCACTAATCATTTGTACTTCTCTCATAGGTAAAACTCCTTTACAATAAATTATCTATATAAGATGAACTTAAGAGGTTAACGTAAACTTCACTCGTCACTACGGTGAATATTTGGACTTCCGGCCGCTGTTGTCTTCAAATTTCTTCAATTTAACCCCTACCTGTGGTTGAAATCCGCAGACAAAGGCGGTCGCTACGCTCCTACAGTTCCAAAATTCCCCTCCCTTCCTTTTCCATTTGTTATTTTCTTTTGTTCATCTTATATAGTCTTTCTACTTCACAGACCCTTGCGCAAAACCGTTATAGATATATTTTTGCAGCGAGACGAAAACGGCCAGTGTTGGAATAATCGCAATCATGATTGCGGCACTAATGACCTCCCACTGCGATCCGTAAGGCCCTTTAAATTTGAACAGGGCCGTGGATATTACTTGAAGATCGCTTTTGGGCATATACAGGAAAGGGGTGTAGAAATCGTTGTAAATATTGACACCCTTGACGATAATCACCGTTACAATCGCCGGTTTGAGCAGCGGCAGAATAATTCTCCAATAAATCGTCCAGTATGAAGCACCGTCAAGCATCGCCGACTCATCCAGAGAATCCGAGATGGAATCCATAAACTGCATAAAGATATACACAGCGATAATATCGGTACCGAGGTACATGACGATTGGTGCCCAGCGGGTGTTAAATAGTTCAAGAGCGTTGATAATCTGGAAGGTAGCGACCTGGGTCGTTACCGCCGGAATCAGCGTAGCCAGCAGGAATGCCGTCATCAGCAGTTTGCTGCCTCTGAACTTAAACCGGGCCAGGATATACGCCACCATCGAACCTGTAAGTGTGGCACCGGCCAGGGAGATTACCGCGATAATCAGCGTATTTTTGAAGCCGACCAGCATTTTCCCATCCACAAAAGCCTTGGTGTAGTTGGTGAAATTGAACCAATTCTCGGGCAGCGTCAGCGGTCCGGTCGAGGCATATTCCGCATTGGTTTTTAAAGAAGCGAACAAAATCACGACAATGGGAATCAGTGCGGCAAGCGCCCCCAGAATCAAGGTGAGGTATTTGAATACACTGGCTGCGGTATATTTGACAGTATGCATAATCTAGTCCTCCTCCTTGATCAAGATCCGCTGCACAATAGTTACCGCAATAACGATGAACAACAGCACAACCGCCATTGCTGAAGCGAGACCCAGCTTACTGTATTTAAAGGCCACATCCACGGTCTGAATGACGAAGGTACTGCTTCCGTTGGAACCGCCGGTCATGACGTACGGAATTTCGAACACACCGATCGCTCCGCTGATGGCGAGGATCAGGTTCAGCTGCAGAATGCGTTTGATGCTTGGCAAAATAATATGCCGGAACTGGTGCCAGCGGTTCGCACCGTCAATATCGGAAGCCTCATACACATCTTTACCGATTGAAGATATCGCCCCCAGGAAGATAATGAAGTTCATTCCCATGTATCTCCAAAGCGACGCGCCGGCCAGGGAAATATTGATCAGGTTCGGATTCAGCAGCCATTTCTGCTGCAGACTGCTTAGGCCAAGCAAATCAAGGATCGTATTTAAGGTTCCGTCCGGCTTGAAGAAGAACAGGAAGATGAACCCGATCGCTACCCCGTTCAGCAGCGTAGGGAAAAACAAGATGCCCTTGAACAGATTTTTCATGCGGACACTGAAACTCAGGATGGTTGCAAAATACAGAGCCAAGCCCATCTGCACAAACGTTGCGAAGAAATAATACAAACTGACCTTAAAGACCGCGAAATACTCCGGTTTGGTAAAAATCGTCTTGTAGTTGTCAAAACCGATATACTCCATTTTTTTGCTGAGTCCATCCCAGCTTGTGAAGCTGTACTGGAACATTTTAATGACCGGAAGATACGCAAAGGTAAACAGCAGTACTACCGGAACAATTGAAAATAACAATATGATAAAAATACGTTGATTTTTATAGCTCAAATTGGATAATCTGAACACTCTCCACACCTCCCGGGAACACATACAAGCATTTCGGCTCAGAGCCGTTACGCAAAGTGAAGGGGGAACATG
Source organism: Paenibacillus albidus (assembly GCF_014644435.1). Lineage (GTDB taxonomy): Bacteria > Bacillota > Bacilli > Paenibacillales > Paenibacillaceae > Paenibacillus_AQ > Paenibacillus_AQ albidus. The sequence continues at coordinate 313,137 of NZ_BMKR01000006.1, forward strand.
CCGGCGGCATCTCCCCGTTCTTTTTGGTTTGTCTTCACTAGCGTGCAGCTTCCTTATTGACCTTTGATTTTAGTGCTGGAAGCTTTCCATCTGTCGTTTAGATCCTTCATGATATCGTCGTACGATTCTTTTCTGTTGCCGATTGCCGCTTCGATAATCCGTTTCTTGAAGTCAGGCTGCCAGAGACCTACTTCAGCATCCTTATCAATGGCGTCCACCAAGCCCTCTTCACCGGCTTTTGCAGGGGCAATCGTATCAAACGAAACGTCGGTCCCTTCAAATTGCTTGAGAATTTCCGGAAGCTCGGCACCAATAACCGGGCTCATGCCGCCGCCTTCGGTTGTTGGATAACCGGATTCATTGATGAACCAGTCCACCCAGGCTCTTGCCGCTGCTTTGTTCTCACTGTGAATGCTTATACCCAGATTGTAGTCGGCAGCAAGCGGAACAAATACTTTTTCGGCATTGGTAGGGAAAGGCATGAAGCCTACATCGTCAGGGTTCGTTGCCACCCCTTTAATTTGGCCGATTGCCCAGGATCCCAGCGGCATCGTGGCGATTTTACCATTAGCCAAGTCTCCTTTGGAGGTCTCCCAGTCCGTTGTGGTGGGATCTTCTTCGATCAGACCTTTCTGCGCGGCATCATACATTACTTTGTATAATTCATAATGCGGCTGACCTGCCACAAAGTTGTCCCCAGAGGCTACTTGCGCAATATTCACATAGTCACGGTTGCCAGCTACAGTAGGCAGTACAGCTTCCCACTGTGTCAGCGGCCAGCCTGCTGCATAATTCGTGTAGAGCGGCACCGCATCCGTCTTGTCCTTGATGGTTTGCAGATCCGTCATGAATTCGTCGATGGTTTTGGGAAGCTCAGTAATTCCGGCATCACTAAACACTTTTTTGTTATAAATCAGCCCGGAGTAGTTAATCGTGATGGGGACCCCATAGACCGTTCCATCAACCTGGCGCTCTTCCAGACCTGTATATTCTTTTTCCATATCCGCAAGTTTGCCCAGCGGTTCAAAGAAGTCCGGCAGATCATGAATTTTCACGCTTGTAGGCAGCAGCAGGACATCACCGTAATCTTCGGTGCTCATACGGATCTTGATCTGATCTTCATAGTTCGCAAGTGCTTCAAAATTCACTTGAACCTCCGGGTATTTCTCATTGAAATTCGCTGCATACTCTTTGAATACGGTATCAACAATATCCGTTCTCTGTGTGATTACCGTAATTTCACCTTTGATATCCTTGGCTGTCCCTTCACCCGGTGTTGTGCTGGCTTCCGTGCCCGCATTTCCGGTGTTCGCGGCAGTCTCTCCATTCGAATTATTACTGGAGGAACATCCTGCGACCAAGCCGCCCATCAGCGTCAGCGCCATGAGTCCCAACATTGTTTTACTTGTCTTCATGTTTCTTACGACCCCTCTCATTAAATACGATGGTGTTTTGTACAATAACAAAAACGATAACTTTTATCATCATCCATTCTTTAAGAAAACAGAAATTCATGTAATTTCTATCTCAGCTCGTTTAAAAACAGGTGATGACATCGCTTACAAACACATTATAAACCTGATTTATGCGTAAAACGATGGTTTGTATTGCTTTTTCTGGTCTTATATTTGTTATTTTTGTTTTTATAATAATATAATTTTGTTATTTTTATTATGAACAGGAACGACAAAGAGAGGGCTATATGCCCTCTCAGGCTGTCGAGAAAGTCTCGACAGCCTTATTTATATGCAATTAGTTTAAGACGACACCG
>NZ_BMKR01000007.1 GCF_014644435.1 Paenibacillus albidus
GGAGTTTGATTCTATTATCCATGAGTTGTACTTTCCGTGTCCACCTCTTAGTCTAAATCAAATGACCCTCTAATCCTAGTCCATTTAGCCAAAAATGGCTTAACAGGCATAATTAACGGGTTGATTTCCCCCTAATTGTTCAGTATCCAGGAAATCGAAGAATTTAGCGGGCAAATTTCCCTCTAACCTGCTGCTAAAGAGACAAAAAAAAGCCATCCCGCAATCCGGGATGGGATGATCGTAACGTAAAATTATAGCAATGTTTTGCTGAAACGGTAGCCTGCCGATTTCTCGAACCCGATATGCCGGTAGAAAGCATGCGCCGGCGCGCGCTCTACACGGTTGCCGCTTCTCAGGAACAGCTCGCAGCAGCCTTGCTCACGGGCCCATTCTTCCGCAGCAGCCATAAGTCTCTTGCCAAGTCCGTTACCTCTGAGCTCTTCCGATACAATAAGGGCGGTAACCTCAGTAATACAATCCTGCTGTTTGTAATAAGAACTTACCTGCCGAAGCCCGATCATACCCACAACCTCGTTCTCTAATTCAGCAACAAGTGTGCAATGGAAAGGATCATTCGCCATGCTTTCCATTCTCTCTTTCATCACGCTAAGCGTTGTTGGATAGCCGAATTCCCGCAGAAGCGCTGTAACTCTCTCCAAGTCATTCATGCCGCATCTGCGAATTTGCAGTACTGGTGCCTGAGTACTACTGTTCATTCTCATATACCTCCACTTTTAGCATAGACGCCGCCTGCTTGGCTATCGTCCGCGCGATTTCCACATCTTCTGCTGCACTTAATGCGACTGCCATCCGCCGGCCCGGGCGAACTGCCGGTTTGCCGAATACACGGATCTGGGTACGCGGAAGCGCTAGCGCCTCTCCCATCCCGGATACAGTAAAAGCTTGTCCTTCTCCTTCTGCCTTCAGCGTAGCCGAGGCCCCCGGGGTTAGCAGCTGCACCGACTCTACGGGAAATCCAAGGATGGCTCTGACATGTAATGCAAACTGCGATACATCCTGCGTTGCCATGGTCACCATGCCGGTATCATGCGGCCTTGGTGATACCTCACTGAACAAAACTCCCTGATCTGTAAGGAACAGCTCCACTCCAAAAATACCGCGGCCTCCCAGCTGATCGGTCACCGCTTTGGCAATGGACTGCGCTTCTTCCAGCTCCCCGGCAGACATAAAATGCGGCTGCCATGATTCGACATAATCCCCATCCTTCTGGATATGCCCAATCGGCGGGCAAAACACGGTTCCGGACACCGAACGAACGGTCAGCAGTGTGATTTCACTTCTGAACGACACGAAAGCCTCCACAATCACACGTGTGCCTTTGGCTCTTGCTCCCTCAAGCGCGGTGTTCCAGCAAACTTCTGCATCTTCCGGTACACGGCAGATGCTTTGTCCCTTGCCGGAAGAACTCATGATCGGCTTGATCACACAAGGTGTGCCCAGCTCTTCCACAGCCTGGCGCAGCTCATCCAGGCTGTCCGCAAAGCGGTACGCTGCCGTGGGCAGGCCCAGTTCTTCCGCCGCAAGCCGGCGAATGCCTTCACGGTCCATCGTCAGGCGGGCGGCACGTGCCGTCGGAACCACGAAGAAACCTTCCTGCTCGAGTTCCTCCAGTGCATGTGTCGCAATAGCCTCAATCTCCGGCACGATAAGATCCGGTTTCTCCAGGCGGATCAGTGCTTTGAGCGCCTCAGCGTCAAGCATGTCAATTACATAAGAGCGGTGGGCCACACCCATAGCAGGTGCGTGTTCATAACTGTCCACAGCTACGGTCTCTACGCCCAGGCGCTGAGCTTCAATAATGACTTCCTTACCCAGTTCCCCGCTGCCCAGCAGCAGCAGCTTGCGGCTTTGAGCTGAAAAAGGAGCTCCCCACATGGCCATTTCCAACCTCTTTCGGCAATTCGACTGATACGTCCTTTGAATTACAGCAAACGTTGCAGTTTCATTGTAAATTTTCAGACTTCTTTATTTTCATCCATCATTCGTCAGATTGCAAGTGTTCATCGACAATTTCCTACAAACTTCACAGTTGACTTTCCATGATTTCGTCAAAAGAGTGCTCCAACTGCGATAATTGACGTTCGATTGGACCCCAATGCTCTGCAGCGTCACCCCCTTTCAGCAGTTCTGCCATGGCTTCCTCCTGCTCGGCCAGACCCTCACGCAGTCCGGCTGCTGCAACTTGCAGGGCGTGTTCCAGATTCTTGCTGTATCTGTCCAGCAAATGCTGCTCCTGCAGCGCTGCAGCCGAAGCGATAGCCTCCCTGAACACAGGCTCCACTTCGGATTTGACCTTCTCGCGTCCGGGACCTTCAAAGAAATGCCGCGCCGATTTGAAATGTCCCCACAAGCTCAGCCATTCCACCGGTGGAAGCGGACATTCCAGTGTTGCGGGAGACAGCCAGGTTTCCTTGCCCGACTCCACCCCCTCCAAATCCTGCTCGGAGAGTTCCAGTTCTGCCGCTGCGGAAGTAAACGCCGAGCGTACCAGTCCGCGCCCGGCCGCCTCAAGCCGCAGTGTTGTGGCCCACAGCTCCTGCTCCAGCTCACGCTGTGCCGTCCTCCACAGCTCTGCGCCGCAGGCGGCGAAGATCTCTTTCAGGTTCCCGGCATCCTCCCGCAACAGCGAGGGGTGAAACGACTCCTGAAAAAAACGGCCAAAAGCAAACCCCAGCCGCTGCCGGACATGGTAGATCAACTCTCCGCCCTCGCTCCTCAAATCGCGGAACGGGCGTTCTTCAGCCACGACCAGCAACAGCCTTTCTTCCATGCGGCGGCGGCGCTCCTTATGGCGCTGCAGCGCCGCTTCCCGCTCGCCGGATTCCTGCGACTCGAGCGCCCGCCATTCTTCTGCCCGGCTGCGGACAGAAGCAATGCTCTCTCTCGCCGCCTCCAGCGCCAACATAGGTAATTCCTCACCGGCGAAGTTGGACAAGGCTTCCTCGAAGCCCGCAAATCGGGAGCGTGCATAAAGCTCACGGTCATTTGTCAGCTTGGCATCCAGCGCCTGTAGACTGGACAGGGCATAAATTCTCGCAGATGTCAGGCCGCCGGACCGTAAATTCTGCCGGACATGCTCTTTCACCTCATCCAGCTCTTCTTCACTGGAAGCCAGATCCGAAGCGTTGACGATAAAGAACATTTTATCCAGCGCAAAGCTGTCTTTGATCCGGCCCAGCTGAGCCAGCAGGCCCCGGTCCGCTTTGGAGAAGGCATGATTGTAGTAGGTCACAAAACAAATGGCATCCGCATCCTTCATGTACCCAAAGGTGACACCGGTATGGCGCGCGTGCAAGGAATCCGCTCCCGGGGTATCAACCAGCACAATGCCGCTTTCGGTTAGGGGACAGGCATAATACAGATCAATCCCCTGCACAAAACACGCCCGCGTCTCCTCTGCTACCAATTGGCGGTATTCCTCCAGTTCCACTGTCCTTACCGTACCCAGAAGCGGTTCCGCTTCACTCCAGCCCGCCGCAGCTGCCCGCAGAAATCCGATATGCGGCAGAGCCGAGGGATGGATGCCGCTGATTTGCAGCTTGGCCGTTACGGATGTCCAGGTCTCTTTCTGCGGCTCTCCCAGCTGCAGCACACCGAAGGAATGCGTAATGTCTTCCCAGAATTCCGCCGGCTGCTTCATCGTCACTACCGCACTGGCATGGCGGAAATCTCCTTCCGGTGCGAGGATACGTCCTATGGCTGCCGTGGCGGGATGGGGAGACACGGGCAGAATGTCCTCGCCGAGCAAAGCGTTGGCGAAGGAGGATTTGCCCGCGCTGAATGCACCGAACAGCGCGAGTGTGAAGCGGCCGCCGGCGAGGTTCTCCGCCCGCGCCGCCAGACTGCGCGCCGCCGAGGCCATTGCCGGCTCGCCGCGCAGCAGTTCAGCCGCGGCGGTAAGCGTTGCCGCAGCTGCCGAGAGCCGGCGGCGTCCGCCCGCCGGCGAAGCCGGGCCCGCCGCCCAGTCTGGGGCGGCGGGGGCCTTGGCCGCCGCAGCAGCACGCGGCGGCTGCTCTTGCGCGGCGCCCGGCGCTGCCGCGCGCGGGATGTTCCTCACCTCCGGCAGCAGGCCGGGGGTGAGGGTACGGCGCGGCGGCAGCATCGCCGCGAGCGCTTGCGCGCGTGCCGCGGCCGCGCGGTCTAGCGTGGCCACCGCGGCAACGGCACGCGCCTGGCGTGCCAGGGCCTGTTCGCGGCGGTCAAGCGTTGCCCGCCGCTCGTCCAGCAGCGATGGCAGCTGCGCCAGCAGCTCATCGCCCAGGGCCAGCGCGGCACGGCGGAACTGCCCTTTAATTTCGGCCGCCAGATTGCGGCAGAAATTAAGCAGCGCCTCGCCCTCCGCGCCCGTTCCCGGCTTCACTGCAGCCGCCAGCCATTGCTGGCTCACCGCCGGGAAGCTGTTTTTGAGCGTAGTCTCAGCCTCCTCCGCCCAGACTCCAAGCTGCTCGGCCCATGCTCTGACCAGCTGGATCATATGCCATTCCAGCTGGGTAGAAACTTCGCGGCCGAGCAGCTCTTGCCAGGCAGCCAGGCGTTTCTTCTGCTCCTTCTCCCGTTTGGCAGCCGTGGAGAACAGGCCCATGCGGAAGCCGGGACTGACACTAAGCAGATAATCCCCTGTTGCCGATCTAACCTCGGCAGGCATCAGATTGAGATTGTTCAGCAAGTGATCCAGCTCGTTACGCAGCTTGAACCGGGACTGCTCCGGAAGCTCGTTCAGTGCCGTACGTTCCATGGCGACAGAAGCAAGCTCGGCCTCCACAGCTGCAGCTTCCATATCACCCAGCTCTTCGAGTGCAGCATCGCGTTCCTCCTGCTGCTGCTCCCTAAAAGCAGCCAGCGAAGAATCCGCAGCGTGATGGATGGAGCGGGAAAGGCTGTAACCCAGCAACTGCTCCCGTTGCTCCAGGAGATCCGCAATAAGTTCGAGCAGCTGCTCCCAACCGTTAAGCGGATGCTCTTTCACTTTCAGAGAGGTGAACAGGATGCCTGCACACTGAATGCCCCACTCTTGGAAAGCGCTTTCCAGTTGCCGCTGATAGGCCTCAATCGTGATTTCCCGTTCGCGGTGCTTATCGATTTGATTGATAACCAGATAAAGCGGTTTTCCCCAGTCACTGAGGTTTTTGGCAAATGCCAGATTGTTCTCGGACTGCACATGGTTGTAATCCATCACATAGAACACCACATCCGCCAAATGCAGCGCAGAGCGGGTCGCCGCCTGATGTCCATCATCCGTGGAGTCTACACCGGGGGTATCCATGAGCACCCCATGGGCTCCAAGCAGAGGCACCTCTTCCCATACTTCGATTGCGGAGTAATCTCCTCCGTTTCGGCAGTAGACCTGCAGCTTCTCCGGTGTCGTCTCATATGGGAGGACATCGGCTTGTCCTGGTTCCGTTCTGGGATAGATCAGCACACGCGGTGTTCCGCTGCGGATCGAGACAATATTGGCACTGGTCGGCACCGGCCCGGAAGGTAACACGGTGCTGCCGCACAGTTTATTGATCATACTTGATTTTCCTGCCGAAAAATGTCCGCAAAAAGCGATTGTCAGCTCCCCCGCGAGCTCTTTCTGCTGCAAGTCAGCATAGATACGCTCACTTTCCTCGTCGCCCTGCTGCTCCATGAATTGCCTCAGCCGGGAAAGCGGCGACGCTGTTTCCTTACTGGTACCGCTCTCCATCCTGGCTTGCTTTGCACCCATTCCCGTCCACCTCTGTTTCTATTTCAACGTTTATCCAAGTCATTGTCTTAGTAATAATAATTACATTTTATCACCTGTTTGCCACAAATCAAATACACACTACTTACAAAATAACCTATAATCCTTTACGAAACGAGCCGTTGTTCCAATCGCTGTTATCCCCAAGCTTTTATTTATTCTCCTTAGCGGTGAAAATCCGGGGACAAAGGCGAACGCTATCGCTTTTCCGCGGGTCGTTCCGTCCTCTCCGCTGTTTAAGCGGGGGGTTCGGAGATTTCTACCTTGGGGCTTACAAAAACACAAAGCAGCGATTCTCCGGTTATTGGAGAATCGCTGCTTTGCTGACTTAGTACGGTTACTATATATCTTGCACCAAAAACTCCCCAAAAATGAGAGATTCTTTTAAGCTGTTTCCAGTACAGGAAGCAGAATTTCAAATACTTTACCATGCTGCAGAATGGTCACTCCACGGGATTTATCTCTCATGACCACAACTTCAGGCTTTTGGGACATACGCTCCAAGTAATGCTCAGGCACATCGCCGGAATTGCTGATCGTGATGCCTTCGACTTCCTGTTCTTCATTTTCTTCGAGTGAGCTGTCCACTACCCGGTCAAAAATATCCGAAAATACTTCAAAATTGTCAGTGTATACAGAAATGCATTTCATCTCTATCCCATCCTCTTCTTCATCTCTAACTCTTTACTCCGGGGTCTATGATCTTTAGCTTTCCTGATCGTAGATGTTTTCATACGTTTCTTGCCCTCACGGCACACATCCAGAAGCGGACAGAGCTGACATTTGGGATTCTGCGCCTTGCAGTGGTATCGTCCAAAAAAGATCAGCCGGTGGTGTGTCAGTGTCCATTCGTCGCGCGGCACCGCCTTCATCAGCTTCTTCTCCACTTCCAGAACCGAGTCTTTCCACCCGGCCAGCGCAAGCCGTTTCGCGACCCGTTCCACATGCGTATCCACAGCGATGGCCGGAACGCCAAAAGCGTTGGAAACGACCACATTGGCTGTTTTGCGGCCCACCCCGGGCAACGTCACCAGCTGGTCATGCGCCTCCGGCACTTCTCCCCCATACTGTTCAATCAGGATGGCGCACAGGTTCTGGATATGCTTGGCTTTATTACGGAATAAGCCGATGCGCCGGATATCGCCTTCAAGCTCCTCCAGGGGTACGGAGATGTAATCGTGAGGGGTTTTATACTTTTGGAAAAGGTCCTCAGTTACTTTATTCACCGTTGCGTCCGTACATTGGGCAGACAATAACACCGCTATTGTTAATTCAAAGGCGTTGCTATGATTCAGCTCACAATGCGCATCCGGGAACAGGTCTCCAATGGTATCCAAAATGTGGCGGACCTCTGCAACCTTCATAACGTCCCCTCCACAGAGTAATGAAACTCGGCCGAGCCATACTCTTAAATTTATTGAAGAAATATAAGTAAAGTATGTATTGTAACGTATAGCTTCATACATTTCAATACATAACCCGCCTTATATTTCAAAAAAAACGCCCTGACGCAGGCAAGCCCCTGCGCCAAGACGGTGTTCCACCTGGAAAATCACCATACGTCCTTATTGCTTCACAATCTCAACGATAATACCATTATTGATATATAATACAATATTATCATTTTCTTTGAGAGATTGCACGGATAATGTCGTGTCACCTTGATGAATATATGCGTTTGGAGACACACGGAAACGGTAGTTGTTATCATTCAGATTCGCACGTTTGACCAGAAGCTCACTCGTTGTGGTTTCATAACGCCAGAAAATCCGGTTCGCTTGGCTCAAAACATTGATAATCAGTGCTCCGTTCGCATCCTTGCGCACTTCCACGCGGTCGGCAGTTGTCACGTTCCCAAGTGCAGTTGTTGTGGTGCCGTCACGGATAATTTTCACCCCGGCACTGGCCGTGAAGTTCTGAACCGCACCGGCATAATCCTTCACGCTAAGGGTACCGGAAGCAGCATCCACAGCGGCAACTTGTCCGGCAGTACGTTTAACAAACTGCACCGAAAGCGGGGTTGTTCCGTCGAAAGTCACATTGATGAATTCTCCCGATACCAGCTCGGTCAGCTTGACGGCCTGGCCGGCTTCATTCGTTAATGGTATCGCCTGCGTATTGATCTCGCTGACCCCTCCGCTCCATTTCACGCCGATTTTGTTCGTTCCCGAGTTGACGGTAGCTGCTTCAAGCTGTGTCACCATTCTCGCTTTAAGAACCTGTACAACATCCTGGCTGCCTGACAATATAGCGGTTATCGGGCTGCCGATAGGCACGTCCGTAATCGTCGGATTAAGTACACCGAACATGTCCACTGCCTGCGGATAAGACAGGGTCAAACTTTGTCCGTCGCTGACTTTGATCACCATATGACGTGCATTCGTATTCACTTCTGTCAGCGTACCCTCATATTTCGTAACGACCTCCAGGGAAATAGCACGCTCACCGATCCCTTTCACGTTTACCTTGCGATTCTGGGTAAGTCTTGCACCAACGCTGCTCAGGACTGGCGATACTCCGTCGTAGATCAATTTGGTTTTGTCATCCAGCAGGAAGACATGCGGCTTTCCGCTGCTGTCCTTGACTGTCAGCAACTGTGTTTTGGCATTGTAATCTACCACTGCGGCCCCATCAAGCTGCTCGATTTGACGTTTAAGCACTTCGATTTTGGTCACCTGATCGCTGCTGTTCAATGTAAGCTGGATGTTATCCCCGCCTACCGGGTCTGCAATCAGATCATCGATCACGGGCACGGCCATATTCGGAATGACAATAACCGGTGCCGTTCCCAGCAGCTTCACCTCACGTGTACCATCAGCCTTTTTATAAACCACCGAAGATTTGGTCATTTCATTCAATGTTCCCTGAACCGTCCGCTCTATGCCTTCGGTTACCTCTACGGATCGGATCATATTATCCTGAACCGTATACTTAACTGCCGCACCCGTCTTCAGATCTGCAGGAAGCAGAACCGAGCTCTGTGTACGGAACAGGGAAGTGCCATCCTCCCACTTAAAGGTTTCTTCTTTGCCGGCGGCATTTTTGAACGTAATACTCTTCCCGGTCAGATCCACACTTTGAATGGTGCCTGAGGCCGTTTTATTGATAATCCCGGAGGTGACCTGAACGCTCACCACTTTATGAGCGCCCGTGTAGGTTTCGCGCTGCAGTGTAACCGTGCTGTCCGCAACGAGTGCTGCGGGATCGATTTTGTCTCCATTCACATCCACAAAAGTCGTTGCTTCATCATAAGTATATTCGGTGAAACCAGTCGCTGATTTCAACCATATTTTGTTGCCTGGTGCTACCATAGCAAAATTACCCGATAGACTTTCTACCTGTTGTACCGGATCAGTAACCTCAACATAAACAGGACTGTAGGTGGCGCCTATTACAGTAACTTTCGTATGGGGCTGAATATCACTCAGGTTGATACGGGTTTCGGAGGCACTGGTGAAGTAGGCCGTGTTCGCCCCCAAATTATAGACGGAAGAACTTCCGCCTGCATATAAAGTAAGCTTGCCATCCGCCAGTGCACTTACTGTACCTTTGATCGTATTGTCATATTCCAGGGTTGTTTGCGCTTCTGCCCGGCTAAAAAAGGTAGCCAGCTGTGCTCTTGTCACCGCTCCTTGCGGATCAAAACGGTTCCCGTCCAGTCCATTGGCCAGCCCAAGCTTCACGGCAAGATTAATAACCCCCCGCTTGTTCGCTGAAACCTTTGCATCATCGGCAAAGCCGGTTGGCTCGGTGGCATAAGCGGCTGCATCGGCATTTTTGCCAAGCGAACGCACCAGCATTTCGGCAATCCATTCACGGGTAGCCTTGCGTTCTCCCCAAGGCGTCTTTAAATTGTCGGCTGCCATTTCGGTTGTTTTGTCCAACAGCCCTTGCTGGAAAGCCAGCACCACATAATTTTTGAAATAATTGGATACTACAAACTCTTCAGGCAGGGCTACCATGGTTTCGCTGTTCACTTTATCCTGGATTTTCATGAAACGAAGGGCCATAAGCACCGCTTCCTGCTGGGTAACAGAGTCTCCGGGACGGAACAAACCGTTATTGCCGACAATGATCCCTTGGGAGGCCAGTTTATAGATATGTTTTTCAGCCCAAAAGCCTGTCTTCACATCACTGAATATTCCGGAAGCTGCCGAGGTTGCTGCACCGGGTTTGGTGGTTTGAGCTCCAGCTGCCGGCTCCAGCGCAAACACCGCTCCGCCTCCGCCAAAAGCCAGGGCTCCGGCCAATACTGCCGACACCGCTCTAGCAGAATAAGTTATCATGGGACGTTTTAATCTCTTTTGATCTGACAAATGGTTATTCCCCTCTCTATGAACAAATAAATGCAAGACTTATACGTTATTCACTCGCGCTCTCCCGGGTTATCGGATGCTCGAGATCCACATGTCCCATCAGACTCTCCACTTGCTGCCCGTCCACAAGCACATCCAGGCTCTTCACTTCTTCAAATTGGAAAAAAGTCTTAGTCAGCGCACTGATTGCCATGGCTTCACCGCCAGCACCCAACTGGGCCTCCTCCGGTTTGTGGATATCAATAATCACTTGACCATCCTCAACCTTCAGGGATTTAAGTTCGATCTTGCCCCACAGGGATACTTGATCCTGCTTTTCGCTGGTTTGCAGGGCCTTGTAGGCTTCCGTATATTTTTCCAGATCGCTGGTAAAGCTGATTTTTGCCTGGGCAGCTACAAGATCCATTTGCTGGTTGTCCGTATAGTAGACTTCAATGCTCTGACTCTGTTTCTCTACAGCTGCCGACGGCGAGGGGGTAGGACTTGGTTCGCTGGTGGCCGGATTACTGCTCTCCGGAGTCGGTTCAGGGGTATTCTCCACATCCTGCACGACTTCCTCCGGGGCCGTATTATCACTGTTATCCGTGTTATTCCCGGCGCCGCTGACAACAGCAGGCGTTGCAATCCCGCCCTCGTTCACAGGAGCAGCCGCAGGTTTGTCTCCACAGCCCGCAATTACCACCAGTAGCAGTGCGGCTATACTTGCATAACCCAATCTTTTGTTTATCATCGTTGACGCCTCCTTTAGAAGAATGTAGGCAGACCGATGCCGCAAAGTCTACCGGCCCCATTAGACGGGCAGGACGCTGACTTTGCGGCGTTTGTCTGCCGCTTGGCTGTTATTGTATACCGAGATATTCCTTAATGCCACTAACCATGGATGCAGCCACTTTGTTCTGCAGATCTTCGGTGAAAAGAAGCGCTTCATCCTTCTTGTTGCTGAGATATCCGACTTCCAGCAGTACGGCAGGCATCTTGGTTTCCCTGATGACATGGAAGTTCCCGCTGCGTACTCCCCGGTCGCTTAGCCCTGTAGCCTGTACCAAATATTTATGCATCACTTTGGCCAAAGCCTTGCTGGCTTCACGTTTGTAATAGGTCTCCGTCCCGCTCGCAGAAGAAGAACCGCTGCTGTTGGCATGCACGGAGATAAATAAATCCGCCTTGAGGTTGTTGGCAATGGCTACCCGTTCCTTCAATTCCAGGAAAGTATCGTCGCTGCGCGTGAGCACTACATCGAACTTGTCTTCCTGTTTCAGCAGTTCCGCCGCTTTCATGACAATCGCCAAATTAAAATTCTTCTCATACTTCCCGGTGACACCGACGGCACCGGAGTCTTTTGCACCATGACCGGCGTCGAGCACAATAAGCTTGCGGCCGCTTGAGCCCGGCTGGGTGGTGGTGTCTTCCGGACTGGCAGCATTCAGGTCAATAACCACAAGCTTCGTGCTGTCTCCCGTAACGCTGACATTATAATTCTTCGGGTTATTCAGATCGAGTACAAAACGTACGGTATAAGGTACTGTATTATACAGCGAGTAGCGTATCTTCGACACGTCAGGATAATCCGTCACTACCATCTGGCCGTTCAGATTGGGGTCCAGTTCCTGGCCGGATCCGAACATATCGGAGAAAGTGGCATTCGGCAAATCCACAACAATCCGGTCGGGATTTTTCTGCACCGTAACTTTGGGAACGGCATTCCCCTCCATGGCAATTGCGAAACGGTTCTCGCTGAAGCTTATGCCATTGACAATTGTCAAATTCTCCGCGCTACCTGTCTCAGGTACGACTACACTTGTTCCGCCACCTGTTGTTCCGCCACCTGTTGTTCCATCATTTGGGTTGCTGTTATCACTGGGTGGTTGCGGGGTAATAAGATTTACAATCTTCTTCGTATTGTCCCATTCTACAGTCAGCCCGAACTGTTCCCCAATGAAACGAATCGGTACCAGTGTCGTATTATTGCGCAAGAGCGGAGCCGTAGTCAGAATTACGGTCTTGTCATCTACAGAGGCGGCTGTCTGATCCACAACCAGCTTGATGATTCTGCCTTGCTGTTCAATGCTTACCGTCTTGCTTGACTGATCCCAGCCTACCTGGTAGCCAAGGTTCTCGGCGATCATTCTCAGCGGCACCATAACCGTGCTATTCACATTCTCAACCGGGACGTTCTGCCCTGATGTAATATCATTGCCATCCAGAACAATCGTGTTCTTGATGGAGGCAGCCTGTCCATGCTCCGGCACAACCAGTACAAAGAGCAGCAGCAACAGCATAAATCCAAATTTCTTCATTCTTCACCTCTAAGAATCTAGTATTCCGCCTGAGAACGGCGTTCATGATGACACATGCCACCGGCAACCTTCGACATTCATTAGACGCCGCTTATGCGCAAAAGTTGCGAATATATTCCAAGCAAAAACAGCTTTTCATAGAGTCAAGAATGATATACACAGATCTAAAGACCCAAATATTCCTTGATTCCCGCTGCAATTTCCCGGGCCAGATTGTCCTGCAGAGCCTCGCTGTAGAGCGCAGCCTCATTTCCCGGATTGGTCAGATACCCGGCTTCCAGCAGCACAGCCGGCATACTGCTTTCACGAGTAACATGAAGACTTTTGCTCTTCACACCGTTGTCCTTGAAGCCCGTTCCCGCTACCAGATGCTTATGCATAATTTCAGCCAGGGGCAGGCTTGCACTGCGGCTGTAATACGTTTCGCTTCCGTTCACCTTAGCCCGGTTAGGGTGGTTCTCAGGAAGTGAGTTGGCGTGCAGCGAAACGAACAGATTGGCTTTGGCCGCCTCCGCTATTTTGACACGGTCCTGCAGGCCCAGCGTAATATCGTCTGTCCGTGTAAATATTACTTCTACAAGTCCTTCCTGCAAAAGAAGCTCCCCGGTTTTGCGGATGACCGCCAAATTAAAATCCTTCTCTTTCTTTCCCGATGGACTGACTGCACCCGGCTGGGAGCCGCCATGTCCCGCATCCAGCACCACGACCGGCTTACCAGTGCCTGGAGTTACAGGATTTGCAGGCGGATTCGCCTGAACATTAAGATCAATGGTAACCAGCCCTGTGCTTGCATCCGTACTGAGCTGATACGGCTGACTGGCAGCTGTTTCAATGACAAAACGCACCGTTGGCGGGCTCTGGCTGAACAAGGCATACCGGATCTCTGATACGGACGGATAACCGGTCACATCCAGCATTCCCTGCGGACTGCCGTTGCCGGCTACCCCATTCATGCTTCCGGAAAATTCTGCGGCAAATGCTGCTCCCGGAAAATCGACTATGATCCGGTGCGGACTGTCTGCCGTGGATACATTTGGCTTCACAGAGCCCGTAAGCGCGATCATGAGCTTATTCTCTGTGAATACCGCTCCGTTGACCAGCGGCTGGCCGACAGGCGTACCAGGACTGCCTGGAGTTGGCGACGGGCTGGCTCCGCCAGGTACCGCGCCTTGATCTGTTCCGCCGGCAAGCGGAGGCGTTACAGTTGTTGGCGTTGCAGCCGGAGTGTCCGTCGGCACAGGGGCTGAGTTGTCTCCCCCTATACTAGCTGAGCCGCCTGTAAGGTAGACAATTTTGTCGCTGTTATCCCAGCCTACCTTGAGGCCAAACTGCTCGCTGACAAAACGGATCGGAACCAGTACGGTGCCGCCGGTCTGTTTGGGCGCCGCGTTCAGATCCAGCGTCACTCCGTCGGCCGTGGCCGTTTTGCTTCCCACTGCCAGTTCAACACTTTTATGATCCTGCTGAACGGTGACCCTTTTGGATTTCTGCTCCCAAAGCACCTCAAATCCCAGATTCTCCACGACCACACGGATCGGAATCATAACGCTTCCATTCACGTTCTCAAGCTTGATCCCCTTGGGCATGGTTAGCTCCTGGTTGTCCAGAATGATCTTGCCCGCGCTGTTTCCGGCAGCAGCAGCCTTATCGCCGGCAAATGACAAGAACAGCAATGGCAGAATCAACAGCAAGAATAAACGGTGTCCGGCTCTTCTCATCCTTTTCTCTCCTTTGACAAGTAATAGATACATAGAACAGATAAATAGAACTCAAGTACCAGACGACAGAAACTACCAAAAGTTACCTCTGTCGGCAACGAATATATCGATTATAGCAAAAAAACTTCTATTTCCGACACCCGGAAATAGAAGTTTTGCGTAAATTTTGTAAAGTTTTCGTTCTTCACCAGCTTTTGCCGGGCTTACCCGAACAATTTAGCGGTGTGGCGTTCCTCATAAGCAGTAATATCATCGGCATGCTGAAGTGTCAGACCGATATCATCGAGCCCCTGCAGCAGGAACTGGCGGCGGTGCTCATCCAGTTCAAAATTAATCTTCAGACCATAATCATCGCTAAGCGTATTGTTCTCCAGATCTACGTGCAGCACGTAGCCGTCATGCTCGGCGGTGCGGCTGAAAAGCTCATCCACCTGCTCCTCGGACAGCTTGACCGGCAGGATGCCATTCTTAAAGCAGTTATTGTAAAAAATATCCGCATAAGAAGGAGCGATTACCGTTTTGAAGCCATAATCCATAATAGCCCAAGGCGCATGCTCCCGGGAGGAGCCGCAGCCAAAGTTAGCCCGCGAGATCAGAACAGAAGCCCCTTGATAACGGGGTTTGTTCATTTCAAATTCCGGATTGTCGTTGCCGGCTTCATCAAAACGCCATTCATAGAACAAAAATTGCCCAAAGCCGGTACGTTCAATCCGTTTCAAAAATTGCTTCGGAATAATCGCATCCGTATCTACATTAACCCGGTCCACCGGTGCTACAATCCCTGTCAGTTTCTTAAAAGCATCCATAGTTAGTACCCTCCCGCTTCTCTATCAATCTTATACGCCTACGGCTTCGGTCTTATAGTTCCAATCGCGAATATCGGTAAAATGGCCTTTGATTGCAGCCGCAGCCGCCATTGCAGGCGATACCAGATGCGTACGTCCGCCGCGTCCCTGGCGTCCTTCAAAGTTACGATTTGAGGTCGATGCGCAGCGCTGTCCCGGCTGCAGAACATCCGGATTCATCGCCAGGCACATACTGCAGCCTGCATCGCGCCACTCAAACCCGGCTTCCGTAAAGATTTTATCCAGACCTTCTTTTTCTGCCTGCATCTTCACGCGTCCGGAGCCCGGCACCACAATCGCCGTCACTTTACCCGATACCGAGTGGCCTTTGGCAACCTGTGCCGCCGCTCGCAAATCCTCAATGCGGCCGTTAGTGCAGGAGCCGATGAAGACATAGTCAATGCCAATTTCAGAGATCGGTGTGCCTGGTACCAAATCCATATATTCAAGCGCTTTTTCAGCCGCTTTGCGTTCATTCTCTGTCGTGAAGTCAGCCGGATTCGGCACGCTTGCCGTGATATCCGTGCCCATGCCCGGGCTGGTTCCCCAGGTTACCTGCGGGATGAGTGTTTCTACATCAAAATAAACCACTGTATCGTATTCCGCGCCCTCATCACTAACAAGCTTCTTCCACTCTTCAACAGCAACGTCATATGCTGCACCTTGCGGCACATACTGACGGCCGCGCAGGTAGTTGAATGTAGTCTCATCCGGTGCAATCAGACCGGCTCTGGCTCCGCCTTCGATCGACATATTGCAGACCGTCATGCGCTCTTCCATGGACAACTCGCGGATGGCTTCGCCTGTATATTCAATGACATACCCTGTTGCAAAATCCGTGCCGTATTTGGCAATTACGCCGAGAATCATGTCCTTGGCGGTTACGCCGGGATTGCGTTTGCCTGTAAAGCGGATTTCCATCGTCTTGGCCTTGGACTGCTGCAGACATTGGGTAGCAAGTACATGCTCCACTTCACTTGTGCCGATCCCGAATGCCAAAGCGCCGAAAGCGCCGTGGGTGGAAGTGTGGCTGTCGCCGCAGACGATCGTTTTGCCCGGATGGGTCAGACCGATTTCCGGCCCCATAACGTGCACTACACCTTGATCGATATCATTCAGATCGAATAGTCTCACGCCGAAATCACGGCAGTTCTGCGAGAGTGTGTCGATTTGTTGTTTGGAGATTGGATCTGTAATATTAAAACGGTCCTTGGTAGGCACATTGTGATCCATGGTTGCAAAGGTAAGCTCCGGACGGCGAACCTTGCGGTTGCTGAGACGCAGACCTTCAAAGGCTTGCGGAGAAGTTACTTCATGAACCAGGTGGAGGTCGATATACAAAATGCTTGGTTTGCCCTCTTCTTGATGAATAACGTGATTGTCCCAAATCTTTTCAAACATTGTCTTCTTGCTCATGATTTCACCTCATCTTAGAATCGTACATTGGAAGAGAGCGTGGAGTCTCTCTTTAATGTTCTAAATATAACATCACCCTGTTTATAATTCCAAGATATGATATCTATAAATCTTATAGGGGTGGCCTATAAGGCGGATAGTGTAAATTGCGCAACACAAAGGTACATTTTTTGGGGAGGGGCGTATTTAAAATTGTCTTGCACTTACATTAATATCAAGGGAAGTTCCATTAGTGCTGTATATGTAGACTTTATAAGTACCTGTCAGACCAATGCCTAATTGATCTTCAAATGATATTGGTTCCTGTGAACGGGCAGCCACTGGAACATCAAAATATACTGAACCGTTACGTGTTACTTGAAATTGAACTGAAACGTTACTGTTATTTTGCATCCACACCTTTAAACTGCTTCCGTTAGATGGAGCTAAAGTAAATTCATTTTGAAAAGCCCCTCCCGTATGGTGAGTATTTATCACCTGCGACTCTAAAATTGAAACTTCAGATAATGATGAGCGTTCCGGAGATGCTGAATCTAAAAAAACAGTATTTGGTGAAAGAAGTAAGGCTGCGGCCAAAGCGAATCGTAATACTCCCACCATAATAAGCACCTCCCGATAGTTTCACTTTAACTCGCCCTAATCCACAATCTCAAAAATCGAATCCACAATAAGCGGCAGGTTGTCCCGGACCGAAACGGCACCGAACACCGAACGGGCATGCATGCCCCGATCACCGAACACCTCCAGCAGCAGGTCGGAACACCCGTTCAACACTTTATGGTGCTCTTCAAATTGCGGGTCGGCATTGACGAAGCCCTGAATTTTGACCACTCTTTTGACTCTGTCCAAGGATCCCAGCTCCGACTTCAGCACCGCCAGGATCTCTATACCGGTCAACCTGGCAAAGGCATAACCTTCTTCTGTAGTGAAGTCCTGCCCAAGCTTTCCTTTGGGTTTGCCTGCGGGACCCTTTCCCGATACAAACAACAATCCGTTTACGTTGACGCAGTTGGCATATTTGGCCGCGGGCTCGCTGGCCACAGGCAGCTTAATGCCCAGTTCCTGTAGTCTTTGCTCGATCGCTTGCTCCGGCATTTGTAGCCCTCCTTCAGGTAATCACTTCTCGATGGCAAACATCAGATGTTCTTTCCAGACTCCGTTCACTTTTACCTGCTGACTGCCTGCCTCCGTGAACCCTGCCTTGCGGAGTACACGGATTGAGCCGGTGTTATCCGGCAATGCCCCAGCTTCTACACGCTTAATCCCTGCCTCCATAAAAGCAAAATTCAGCACCAATTGGATCGCTTCACTCATATACCCTTGCCCCTGGTGCGCCTGTTCCAGGACATAACCTACAATCCATTTCTTCCCCGAATCAAGCAGCAGTTCAAACAGCGAGATATCACCAATTAATTCCCCGGTGGCAACCAGGAAAATCCCGAAGGAATAACGTTTCCCCTCTTCCCGGGCCCGTGTCCACCCCTCAATAAGTGCGGTCTGTGCTTCAAGGGTATAGAAGGATTCGGAACGGTCACTTACTGAAATCTCTTCAAACATTCTTTGGTTGCGCAGCTGCAAATCCAGCATATCCCCGGCATCGGCTGTCTCCAGATATCTTATGGTTATCCGTTCCCCGGCTTCTTTATATTTCTTCAAATGTACTTCCGCCTCCTTCTCTTCAGTTTAGCAGTCCCCTAAAAGGATGTACAACTCATGGAGCAGAACAGTCCTATATGTAAGAAGTGTAGTTATAGGTTATACTTATAAGTATTCTAGATACAAGCAAGGAGTTCTCTAATGGAACTACGACAACTGCAATACGCGCTGCAAATCGCAGCGGAGCGGAATTTTTCCCGGGCTGCCGACAAACTGCATATCGCTCAACCCTCCCTCAGCCAACAACTCTCCAAGCTGGAAAAAGAGCTGGGTGTGCTGCTCTTTCAACGTAATACCAGCTCGGTGGAGCTGACTCACGCCGGTGCGAAATTTGTGGAGCAGGCACAGATTATCATCGATGCTGTGGAGCTGCTGCGCCAGGAAATGGCCGACATCTCTCAGCTGCGCACCGGACGTGTCGTTGTAGGGAGCATGCCGATCACGGGAGCGCATCTTTTGCCGCATGTGCTGCCTGTTTTTAAACAGAAATATCCCGAAGTGGAGATCACTTTGCTGGAGGACTCCTCCATGAACCTGGAGAAGCTGACGGCCAGCGGCCAGACCGATCTCAGCCTGCTGTCGCTTCCGCTAGAGGTGCCCTCCCTTACCTATGAGGAGCTGGGCGAGGAAAAAATTGACCTGGCCGTCCCCCCTGAGCATCCTTTGGCGGTAAGAAGCGAATCCGGCCTCCGCACCGCGCTTGCGGAACTGGTGAACGAACCTTTTATCGTGCTTAAGGAAGGACAAGGTTTTCGCAAAATGACCGTGGAGCTCTGCCGGGGAGCCGGGTTTGAGCCACGGATCGTGTTCGAAAGCAATAATATGGAGACGGTCCAGTCTCTGGTAGCAACGGGCATGGGCGTTACGCTGGTGCCTCACTTTATCGCCCGCGCACCGCGCAGCGAGTTCGTGCCGGTCTACCTGCCGCTGGAGGAGCCGGTCCCCAGCCGGACTCTGGTTGTGGCTTATCGGCGTGGACGTTATTTGTCCAAGGCGGCAGAAGCCTTTATGGAGACCTTCAAATCCACTGTAGCGGAGCTGACGAAGAGATAAGGACTGCTGAAGACGGCAAATCAAGGATACAGTTTGGTGCCATAAATTGGGCTGTACCTTAAAATATGCTGTTGACAGACTTAACGGACCGGAGAAACGTTATTTCGCGAAATCAGCACATTTTTCTGGTCAAACGGACTCAGGAGCCGCTAAATGATCCATTGACCCCCGTTTTGGGCCAGAGATCATACAATAAGAGCACCTGAATCCGTATAAAAGGACAATACCCTTCGTTGCCTCAAATAAGAGCACCTGAGTCCGCTTCCTAGCACAGCCGGTCCCGGTGACGAGTGGTTGCCGGGACCAAGTCAACCGCTGATTGTAAGATGGATTAAGGGACGTCAGGAGTGAACGTGCGTCAACCTTGGATGAGTTAGTAGATTTCACACGACAGCGGTAGATCCGATATTGCTTCATACGATTCATAGCAGGAAAAAGACGACAGTCTAATCGGAAGTAACCGAATGGACTGTCGTCAATTTGATTTCAGTGGCACCGCCCCGGCAACGGGTGCGGTCTATTTATGGTATCCATTGTCGCAAGCGGTATTATTTACGCAAATTATGCACGCTGGTCAGACGGTTCTGATCATCATCTATACGGGAAGTACTCTGGCTCACCGGACCTTTGGCTCCGGGCTTTCCGGTCTTGTCCTCTACAAATTCACGGATTGCCTGGTTCTGGAATACTGCCGTTTCATTGGAGTCCTGCATCTTTACCTGCTCGGCCTTGTTGCCTTTACTCAAGTCGTATCCACCTCCTGATGACAGATTATAAATAATTACCCGCTCGGCCGCCGGATAAACATAATTCCAGCACAAACCTTCCGCAGGCTGAAATAAATAGGCCCGAATTCCTTTGCAAACCGCCGTACACCATGGTATTCTATAGGACAAATAGTGAAACGTGTTGACGGGACCAGTAAGAACGAGCCTCCCCGCGTCCAGAGAGTAAATTCCGGCCAGGCTGAGAGAATTTACCGCGGGTCCGTTCCGAATCCTACCCCCGAGCGGCCTGCCCTGCAGGACGGATACTCCCGTTACGAGAATGAAGTCGGATGAACCCTCATCAATTAAGGTGGTACCGCGGAAGTTACAAGCTTTCGTCCTTTGCTAAGTCTAAGGATGGGGGCTTTTTGTTGTTTAATTGAACAAATTCTTATTAATCCAGAGGAAGTGAAAGGCAATGACTTCACGAATAGTGGTCAAAATCGGGAGCAGCTCGCTTACCGGTCCGGAAGGCGGATTGAACCGCGAGGCCGTCGCCTTTTTTGCAGCGGAGATTGCACGGCTGAGGCAGAATGGCTCCGAAGTTCTGCTGGTCACCTCCGGGGCAGTAGCTGCCGGATTCCGCAGCATCGGGTATTCGTCCCGCCCCAGGCTGCTCCATGAGAAACAGGCAGCGGCAGCGGTGGGCCAGGTGCTGCTGATGCGGGCCTATCAGGAAGCTTTTGCGGAGCATGGCATTGCCACCGCCCAGATCCTGCTTACCCGCACAGATTTCTGCAGCCGCCGGGCGATGAATAACGCCGTGATGACAGTGGAAGAGTTGCTCAGACAAGGTGCTGTGCCTGTATTTAATGAGAATGATACGGTATCTGTCGATGAACTAAAGTTCGGGGATAATGATACCCTCTCTGCACTTGTCGCCAATCTGCTTAAAGCCAGCCACCTGCTGGTACTGACGGATATGGACGGATTGTACAGCGGAGATCCGCGTAAGTTTCCTGACGCAGTGCGTTATCCGCTCATTGAGGAAATTACGCCGGAGATTTACGCCATCGCCGGTGGGGCCGGCTCAAGTGTCGGCACAGGCGGCATGCGTTCCAAAATTGATGCAGCCAAGATTGCTACACGCGGAGGGGTCCCGGTATTTGTCGGCAGGGCCACGGAAGCCGGCGATTTGGAGCTTGCCGCTTTGGGCAAGGGAAGAGGGACTTATTTTGCCACCACCTTGTCCTCCCTTCCGGTCAAAAAACAATGGCTCGGCTTCATGTCCACCCCGCTGGGCTCCCTTTATGTCGATGAAGGAGCGGCGGAAGCCTTGCTCCATGGCGGCCATAGCCTGCTGCCGGTCGGTGTAAAGCGGACCTTGGGCAACTTCCATGCAGGTGATGTCGTAGAAGTGCTTGGGCCTGATTCCCAGCTGCTTGGGAGAGGCATTGTCAATTATGATGATGCCCAGCTCCGCAGCATTCAGGGCCTGCCGAGCCGGGAGATCGTGCCGAAGCTTGGCGAGGTACACCGGCTGGAAGTCATCCACCGGGATGAATGGATTACGCTGAGATAATAATATATATCTTATTTGGGAGGTTACGCCATGAGTGAAGTTGTACGCAAAGCTAAATTGGCCAAGGAAACCACAGGCGTGCTGGCCAGCTTAACGACCAGCCAGAAGAATGAGGCTCTGCTTGTGATGGCAGAAGCACTCCGTACCGAAGCGCCATCCATCATTGCCGCCAATGCCGAAGATTTGGAGCGGGGCCGCAGGAACGGAACTTCGGAATCCTTGCTGGACCGTCTGGCTCTGGACCCTGGCCGCATCGACAGCATTGCCGAAGGCTTGCAGCAGATAGCGGAGCTGCCCGATCCGGTCGGCGACCGTTTGGAGACCATCGAGCGCCCGAATGGCCTGACCATTGATAAGCTTCGGGTGCCGCTTGGTGTCATCGGCATCATTTATGAAGCCCGGCCAAATGTAACTGTCGATGCTGCAGGGTTATGCCTCAAGACCGGGAATGCCGTGGTGCTGCGCGGCGGCTCCTCCGCCCTCTCTTCCAACCGCAGAATCGTCGAGGTGCTGCATATCGCCCTTGCCGGAACTGCCCTTCCGCCCCATGCGCTGCAGCTGATTGAAGATGCTGACCGTGCCTCGGTTGATGAGATGCTGAAGCTGAACGGTCTGCTGGATGTCATTATCCCGCGCGGCGGCAGTTCGCTGATTCAGAACGTTGTACTTAATGCCACAGTGCCCGTCATTGAGACCGGCGCCGGCATCTGTCATACGTACATTGATGAAAGTGCGCTGCCTGAAATGGCGCTCAGCATCAGCCTGAACGCCAAGGCCCAGCGTCCATCCGTCTGCAATTCCATGGAGACACTGCTGATCCACCGGGATTATGCCAAAGTTCATTTGCCTGCTCTTGCGGAAGCATTCCGTGATGCAAATGTGGAGCTGCGCGGCTGTCCCGAAACTGTGGCTCTGGTTCCATGGGCACTGCCAGCCACCCTTGAAGATTACGCTACAGAATACAACGATTATATTCTTAACCTCAAAATTGTCAGCGGCCTGGATGAAGCCATGTTGCATATCGCCCAGTTTGGAACGAGTCATTCCGAATGTATCGTCACCGAAAATAAAAACTATGCTGCACGTTTCCTGCAGGAGGTCGATGCAGCCGCTGTATATCATAATGCTTCCACCCGTTTCACCGACGGTTTTGAGTTCGGGTTCGGCGCCGAAATCGGCATCAGCACCCAGAAGCTGCACGCCCGCGGACCCATGGGTCTTCCGGCGCTCACTTCAACCAAATATAAAATATACGGCACCGGACAAGTTCGGGGTTAATATTTAAACCACAGGGGGATTTACGCGATGTGTCAGCAACCTTCAACTCCGCTTCTTAATCATAATATTGTTTTTTACGGTGCAGGCTCGATGGCGGAAGCCATTGTCCGCGGCCTGATCAATCGGAGTGTGGTCGCAGCCGGGAATGTGATCATGCTGAACCGCAGCAGCACCGAACGCCTGGCCGAACTGCGGAGCCGCTATGGTGTGCTGGTCAGCAATGATCCTGCCCACAAAACAGAATACCTGCAAAATGCATCTGTTATTGTACTGGCGATGAAACCCAAGGACGCAACGGAGGCCTTAAAAAATCTGGGCCCTTTGCTCACTCCGAATCAACTCATCATTTCTATGATTGCAGGCTTGTCGATCCGCACCATGCAAGGCCTGCTTGGCACACGTCAGCCGATTGTCCGCTCCATGCCCAATACCTCCAGCTCAATTGGTCTCGGAGCTACTGGTCTCGCCTTCTCCAAAGAGGTGGATGAATCAAACCGCCGGCTGGGTCTCAATATCTTCGAAGCGGTCGGAATCACTACAGTTATCGATGAAGACCGGATGGATACCTTGACAGGTATTTCCGGCAGCGGTCCTGCTTATATCTACTACATGATGGAAGCGATGATCGCTGCAGGCATCCGTGGCGGGCTTCCCCTTGAGCAGAGCACCGAATTAACCGTGCAGACCGTGCTTGGAGCAGCCCGTATGGTCCAGCAGACCGGAGAAGAGCCGGCGGCGCTGCGCAAAAAAGTAACCTCGCCAAACGGCTCCACGCAAGCAGCCCTTGAAGTCCTGGAAAGAGGCGACTTTTTTGAAACAGTCATTGCCGCTGTGAACCGCTGTGCCGAACGCTCCCGCGAGATGGGCTCCATTCTGGAAAAGGAGCTTATGAAGGACACCTACTAACATTCCCTTTGGAATGAAATCCCGTTCCTTCGATTAAACAACATCTGCGCACTCCAAAGATCGCTGCTTAGCTTCCTGACCCGGGACGCGGCAGCGATCTTTTTGCATGCTTTTTTTCATATGCTGTGTACGTTCTGGAAGCATCCAAACCTACCGCAGCTCTTCACCTTGCACACCATCAAAAAAAACCGTACCGCCCGGGTACAAGACACGGGCAATACGGTTGTATTCATCTTCCGCCGTTGCGGAATTTCTGGGAATAGTTCTTTACATCCTGGGCATTCTTAACCCGATTGCGGGCCCATTCCAGCAGAATCCGGTCGATATAGCGGAAATGAAGCTTGCCCGCAAAAACCGACTCCTTCAGGGCCAGCAGAATCAGTTCCTCAGGATACCGGTCCTGATCGACCCAGCCGGAAATGTTCTCACATTCCATCGGAGATAAGGGCCGGCCAAATTCCTTCTCAAAAATACTGAACAAACTGCGGCTCTCCTCAGCCTCTACGCCAGCTCCAGGAGCGGCAGGCCTGCCGTAGCCGCCATCCGGTGCTGCTGCCCCGGAATGATGCGCTGCAGCCCGCAGATCGGGCGCAAAAGCCCCCTTATCCTGTCCCTGCGCAGACTGCTTAGCAGCTTCGGCCAGATAGCTGCCAAGCTTGCTGTACAGGCCTGAGAAATTGTAGCGCTCATAATGGATATCTCTCAGCTCATCGTTATCTCCGTCAATGCTGATAAACCCTTCCTTCATGAGCTTCTGCAATTCCCCGGCGATGACGGAGATGCTGCGGCCTGTGACCTGCTGCAGCTCCTCCATTGAAGGGAATTCAATTCCCTCCACCTGTCTGAAGGAGAGCAGATGAATCAGCAGCATCGCTTCACTGCCGCTTAAGCCCAGCTTTCTGTAATGCTTCAGCAGTGCATATGGAATGACGGCCATCCCGTTCTCCAAACCAAAGGCAACGCCTTCGGCCCAGTTAGTCCATCCTTTGCCGTCCATATTCGTCCCCCTTTGTTTCCTTTACGGGTAGAGGCGGTACAGCGTACGAGGGAATGGAATCGTCTCACGCACGTGGTCAAGGCCACAAATCCAGGCTACTGTCCGTTCCAGCCCCAGTCCAAATCCGGAGTGAGGCACTGAACCGTAAGTGCGCAGATCCATATACCACTTGTACGTATCCATCGACAGGTTATGCTCCTTAAAACGTTCTTCCATCAGCGCAGGATCATCGATCCGCTGTGAACCGCCGATGATCTCGCCATACCCCTCGGGAGCGATCATATCCGCGCATAGCACAACTTCCGGACGATTCGGATCCGGCTTCATATAAAAGGCTTTGAAGGAAGCCGGGTAATGCGTAATGAATACCGGCTTCTCATAGGCTTCAGCAATAGCCGTCTCATGCGGTGCACCAAAATCCTCACCCCAGGCGATTTCAAAACCTTTCTCATTCAGGAACTTGATCGCATCATCATAAGTGATCCGCGGGAAAGGTGCTTTTATATTCTCCAGCTTGGAGATGTCGCGGCCCACGGCTTCGAGCTCAGGCCGGCAATTCTTGACTACAGATTGCACGACATGACTGACGAAAGCTTCCTGAACCTTAAGACTCTCCTCATGATCGGTGAAGGCCATCTCCGGTTCAATCATCCAGAACTCGATCAGGTGACGGCGGGTCTTGGATTTCTCCGCACGGAAGGTTGGACCAAAGGAGTACACACGGCCTAGCGCCATTGCCGCCGCTTCCATGTACAGCTGTCCGCTTTGCGTCAAGTAGGCATCCTCTTCAAAATATTTAGTGTGAAACAGATTCGTGGTGCCTTCTGCTGACGTAGGTGTCAGAATCGGCGGGTCCACCAGTGTAAATCCGTTAGTATCAAAATATTCCTGCACCGCACGGATAATCTCTGCGCGAATCACCAGCACTGCACGTTGTTTCGCGGACCGGAGCCATAGATGGCGGTGGTCCATCAAGAAATCAACCCCGTGCTCCTTTGGAGTAATCGGGTAGTTCTCGGTAATATGCAGTACTTCAATACCGGTAACTGTCATCTCATAACCCGACGCACTGCGCGGTTCTTCACGGATCACGCCGGTAACATACAACGAGCTCTCCTGGGTGAGGCTCTTGGCAGCGTCCCATACCTCTTCAGGCACTTCCGATTTCACGACAACCCCTTGGATATAACCTGTCCCGTCGCGAAGCTGCAAGAACTGGATTTTGCCGCTGGAGCGTTTGTTGTTCACCCAACAGCCGATGACAACACTTTCTCCGACATGCTCATTCACCTGTTTAATTACACTTTTATTAGCCATCCCTACGTCTCCCCCAATTTTAGCCGTTAATTCCTTGCACAATACGATACGTATCGCGTGCGATCACAAGCTCTTCGTTTGTTGGAACCACAAGAACCTGAACCTTGGAATCGGCTGTGGAGATACGGCGAGGATCACCGGAGCGGATCTTATTGGCTTCCGCATCAAGCTCGATACCGAGATATGTCAGGTTGTTCAACACTTTCTCACGCAGCAAGGATGCGTTCTCTCCCACACCAGCCGTGAAGACAATCACATCGGCACCATTTAAGGCAGCGGCATAAGCACCAATGTATTTCCGCAAGCGGTATTCGTACATTTCAAAGGCCAGGGAGGCATTTGGCTCTCCTTTTTCGTAACCTTCAATAATCTCCCGCATGTCGCTGCTGATGCCGGAAATGGCCAGCATACCACTGTGCTTGTTCAGCATGGAGTTTACTTCACCGTGAGTCAGTTCTTCCTTGTTCATAACGTAAGGAACGATTGCCGGGTCGATATCACCGCTCCGTGTTCCCATCATCAGGCCTTCCAGCGGTGTCATCCCCATCGAAGTATCGATGGATATCCCACCCTCAATCGCGGTCAGGCTCGCCCCGTTGCCGATATGGCAAGTGATGATCTTCAGTTCTTCAAGAGGACGCCCTACAAATTCGGCAGCCGCCTTGCTCACATAATCATGGGAAGTCCCGTGGAAACCATAGCGGCGGATTTTGTACTTGCTGTACAGCACCCGTGGAATAGCATACAAATAAGCCTTCTCAGGCATCGTCTGGTGGAATGCAGTATCAAAAATAATGGTCTGAGGAACACCCGGCATATTGCTCTCAGCGGCAAGAATTCCCAGCAGGGCTGCAGGGTTATGCAGCGGCGCCAGGTCAAACAGCCGGCGGATTTCCGTTTTGGCCTCCTGGTTCACAAGAGCCGATTCCTTAAAAATCTCTCCACCGTGAACGACACGGTGTCCCACAGCATTAATCTCGTCGATGGAAGAAATTACGCCATGCACTTTGTCGGTCAGGCAAGCGAGGACCTTGCGGATCGCTGTAGTGTGCTCCAGAATTTCGCTTACTTCGGTAACTTCCTGTTTGTCGGTAGGTTTGTGCGTCAGTATGGAGGAATCCATTCCTATGCGCTCTACCAGGCCTTTAGCCAATACGGATTCGTCTGTCATGTTATACAGCTGATATTTCAGCGATGAACTGCCTGCATTAATTACTAAGATATTCATATCCGGTCACCATCCTTGTCGTACTTGAAGAAGCCTTCTCCCGATTTCATGCCCAGTTGTCCCGCACGCACCATCTTCTTGAGAATAGTCGAAGGACGGTATTTCAGTTCTCCGTATTCGCGGAACATGTTCTCGAGTGCTGCGAGGACGGAGTCCAGTCCAAAACGGTCTGCCATTTCCAGCGGTCCATTCTGGAATTGGTAGCCAATCCGCATGGCGTCATCTATGTCTTCAGGGGAAGCTACACCTTCTTGCAGAACATGCATGGCTTCGTTGATGAACAGACAAATGAGACGTGAAGTTACAAATCCGGGGGATTCGTAGATCATGACGCCTTTTTTCTCAACGATTTCGTCGACAAAGGACTTGGTATCTTCAAAGGTGCTGTCTGAGGTCTTCAGACCGCGGACAATCTCAACAAGATCCACCTTGCCTACAGGATGTATAAAATGCATGCCGATTACGCGTTCCGGGTACATCGTTGAGCTGGCAAGTTCAGTCAAGCTGAGTGTTGACGTATTGCTGGCCAGAATAATGTGGCTCGGACACACTTGATCAAGCTGGTTAAATACCTTTTGCTTGGCTTCCAAATCTTCTGTAATGGTCTCGATAACCATGTCACAGGAGCTGAGCTCCGCGAAATGAGTCACTTTTTGGATACGGCCCAGAATCAGCTTTTTTTCGGCTTGTGTAATGGCCCACTTCTCCAATTGTTTGTCGAGACTGGTCTCGATCATGGCGTAGGAGTAATCCAGTCTTTCTGCGGTTTTCTCCACCAGCATCACATCCAGGCCTTTGGCTGCCAGCATTTCAGCAATCCCTTGTCCCATTGTGCCGCCGCCAATGACACCAATTTTCTTAAAATTCATAAAAATGTCTCCATCCTTTCAGGTATCTATACCTTAGCATTGTACCTTGTCTGTCGTAAAGATTGAATAAGCCCGACATATAATGATATCTTAGCATGCCTGAAAAGTAAAAAAAAATAACCGGCATAAAGAATTATGCCGGTAAAAGGACACTGTCACGAAATTGACAACGAAATTGCTCTCCAGAGAGGACTTCTTCCTTCATTAAAATGTCAAGGGAGTAATCAAATACATTTCTTTGCTTCTCCAGCAGTTCATGTGTACGAAGCATCAACTCATCCAGAATCTTACTATTTTCCTTCATAAGCTCTTCTGTGGTTACCATTTCCAGCTTGGCAATACCGAGCGAGGTAAGTCCCGACTTCATCATGGTTTCCACAATATTCAAGGCCTGGTCAAAGTCTCCACGCGATCCGGTACTGCGTCCGCCATAAAAAATAACTTCGGCAGCCGCCCCGCCAAGAGCTATCATAATTTGCTCCTCAAGGTAGTCTTTAGTGTACAAATATTGCTCCTGCTGCGGATTATGCCGCACATAACCCAGCGCTTGTCCGCGCGGAGTTAATGTTACCTGACTGACACTTCCCGGACGCAGCAGCTCCGCCATGATCGCATGGCCCAGTTCATGGATGGCCACGCGCTTTTTCTCTTCCTGATTGGTCTCACGGTCGGTCTTCTCACCCATCATAACCTTGTCAATAGCCATCGAAAGATGCCGTTGTTCGACCTCCGTCAGATTCTCACGCATCATGTAAATAGCGCCTTCATTCATTACGCTCTCAAGCTGGGCACCGGAGAAACCGTACGCTTCTTCCGCAATCTTGTCCAAATCGACCTCTTGATGCAGCGGTTTGTTCTTGGCATGCAGGTCAAGAATCGACTTGCGGCCTTTCTTATCCGGCATGTCCACTTGAATGTGGCGGTCGAACCGTCCCGGACGCAGCAGCGCCGAATCAAGCATCTCCTTACGGTTCGTAGCAGCAATAAGCAGGATACGCGGAGTCTCATTGTTGTAGATCCCGTCCATCTCCGTGAGCAGCTGGTTCAGCGTCTGATCATACTCACGCTGTTGTCCGCCTTCGCGTTTGCCGCCAATGACATCAATTTCATCGATAAAAATAATAGCGCTTTGCTTGTTCTCTTTCTGTGCCCGGGTGCGTGCATCCTTGAACAAATCACGGACACGTCCTGCACCTACACCCACATACATTTCTACGAACTCACTGCCCGATGCGGCTACAAATACGGAGTTTGTGTAGTGAGCGGCAGCTTTAGCCATCAGAGTTTTACCGGTTCCCGGAGGGCCCGTAAGCAAAATGCCCTTGAGCGGACGAATCCCGAACTTGCTGATTTCTTCGTGCCGGATCAGGAAATCAAGTGCTTCACGCAGCTCCTGCTTGGCATTGTCCTGACCGCCTATTTCTTCAAAAGTTAGCTTGGAGGGGCCATTCTTTTTGCGTTTCTTCTCAGCACCGGCATTGACGGCCAGTCCACCGCGCAAATGTGCGATTAGCAGCAACGCTCCGATCATGCCTCCGGCAATCACTATAGGAAAAATATTGATACCGATAAAGGCCATAAATATCAGCAGCACAGGCAAAAATCCCATTAGCACTTCTTTGATCCACTTAGGCATTGTTCCATACCCCCATCGCTGCCGGCTGCCGTGGTAAAATGATAAACTTGCTGTTTTTACCATCGCTTATGGCTACATAAACATTCGTGTCGTCGATTTCCGTCGTTGCTGTAACGTTCTTGTATTTCTCATGTTGTGCTTTCAAGCCATCCAGCTTGGCCGGAATAAGTGTATATTTGCGGCTCTCCATCGCCTCAGCCACAGAGAACATCGCTTCATCCCAATATTCGTCAAGCACGGCGTTGGAATGCTGCTCCACATCCAGCTTTAATCGCCGGCCGTCAATCACGGACTTGCCTTCTGTGGATACATACTGTACCAACTGACGCAATTTTGTGCCCGGCTGTAAATCAAGTTTCAAAGTAACCTGATCGTGGTTAATAGTAATATGTGAATTATTAACTCCTTCATATTGGGACACGATCTTTTGGAGCGGCTCCTGAATGACAAACTGGCGATACAGGAACCATCCCCCGAATAAAAGGGTAGCCGACAGCAGTGACGTTAGCAGTACAGGCATAAGACGAAGTTTCAAAAAACGTCCTCCTCTCAATATATAAAAAATAAGTATAATATATTTTTTAAACTCATAGTGTGTCCAGCCTCTTCCGAGACTGACATGCTCTTAATCATGTTTAAGTACAAATAGTAGTATATCACATGTGTATATACGATTTCTAAAAAAAGTGTGAATATATTTTAAATTTTGAATACTAATTTCTGCCTTCTAGGGGCAGGCTTTTTCTTTTATCGACATTTAGCGCCCGTTTATTAAGAGTTTGCACCGTACAGCCTGTTCTTTGGAGTCCAAGGAATGGAGGCATACGACCCTGTAGAGAGTCTCGAATAGCATACTGAGAGTATATACAAATAGCTATACCCAAACTATTGATTTTACCGTTTATTCTACTGAAATCATCTTCTTCTTCGCCAGAACATTTTAATAGTTTTCAGTATAACTAAAAATAAAGGGAAATTCCAATTTGCGTCACCACTGCAATGAGTCAATGCGAACAAGTGACAGGCTAACTTTCTAAAAAATGTAAACCTTGCGGCTATTACGCCAATCGGCTTGTTCACCAAGGATACCTTACTTTTTTGTTGCTTGACTAGGATTCAAAACTTGGTACATAACTTACTTTAGCCCATCGCCAGACGCTCCACGAGAGGCATTTTTGCCTCTCCTTTCGCCTAAAACCATACCGGGCGCCCCACGAGAGGCATTTTTGCCTCTCTTTTCGCCCAAAACCACGCCGGGCACCTCACGAGAGGCATTTTTGCCTCTCTTTTCGCCCAAAACTACGCCGGGCGCTCCACGAGAGGCATTTTTGCCTCTCCTTTCGCCCAAAACCGCGCCAGGCGCTTCACGAGAGGCATTTTTGCCTCTCTTTTCGCCCACAACCGCGTCAGGCGCCCCACGAGAGGCATTTTTGCCTCTCTTTTCGCCCACAACCGCGCCGGCGCTCGACTGTCTTCGGGTTTTCACCAATAATCCAGTTCGTTTGTGGAGCGTTCACACCGAGCGCCCAAACAGTCATTTTATGGTTTATGGGACAGCCCCCACTCCGCTCGCTGCATTAAACTTAAGCCGGAAAAGTTTCCACCATCCTCAAAAACGCAAAGCAGCGATCCTCCAATAAGGAGGATCGCTTAGTTTTGACTGACTTATTAACGGATAGGCAGACTGTAGCCTTCACCAATCTGCGTGCCGTCCGAGAAGCGGTAGAATTTATAATAATAACGCTCGTCCTGCTCATAAAAAAGCTGCCATGCATATTCCCCGTTATACACCCCTGGCAGCAGCCGTTCGATGCTAATCTCCGGAAGCTCAGCCGCAATCTGGTTGCGGATTTGCTTCTCGGTGGTTCCGTTGCTTAGCTCTTCCGCATATACCGCATTGTCGCCTTCTGCAACCTTTCCGTCCTCCGTGAAACGCACCCACACCATAAGGTCGGTGCCGGCTTTGTTTTTCCCCGTCAAAACCCAATACACCGAGTCCCAGACCGATTTCTGCGCCTTCACCACTTCTGTCAGACCGGCCCGGGCAAGGGCAACCTCTTTGGCCGTGTCGCGTTCAGCCCATTGATCCTTCATAATATACACATAGAACTGGCTTAGTCCGAACAGAACGAGCAGAAGCAGTGCCGAGCCCAGCAGGACCCATTTTTTCCTTTTTTTCAACACACAGCTTCCTTTCTTGAATAATCGAAAGTTCTCTCCCCCGGCAGGCCGGATGATTAACGCTTCAGCAGCCCTTCAAAAGACTCCTGGGCCTTGCGGCGAATCTCTTCCTCATCCAGCGTCAGACACTCGCCATGCTTCACAACCTGTCTGCCGTCCACCCAGACATGCTCCACATCCTTGGCACTCGCCGAATATACCGCATGGGATAACAGGTCCGTATGCGGCAGCAGATGGGGCTGATCGATATCAATGGCGATAAAGTCAGCTTTCATTCCTGCTTCCAGCCGGCCTACGCCATCCAGAAAAATAGACTTGGCCCCGTATTCCGTGGCCATCAGCAACGCTTCCGGTGCCGGCACAGCCGTCGGATCACCCGTTATCCCTTTATGGATCAGCGCGGCAAGACGCATCTCTTCAAACATATCCAGATTGTTATTGCTGGCCGCCCCGTCGGTTCCAAGCGATACGGTTACTCCGGCCTTCAGCAGCTCCGTGACCCGTGCTATCCCGCTGGCAAGCTTGAGATTACTCCCGGGGTTATGAGATACACCGACCTTGTAGCGGGCCAGAATCTCGATCTCTTCGTCATTCAAATGAACACCATGGGCAACAAGTGAAGGACGGGTAAACATGCCCAGCTTCTCCAGATGAGCCACCGGCCGAAGTCCGTAATCAGCCGCATTTTGCTCCACTTCACGGAGGGTCTCCGACATATGGGTATGCATCGGCAAATCCAGATCATGGGCTGCCTGTACAAACTTCACCAGAAAATCAGGAGGACAGGTGTATGGGGCGTGAGGAGAAATCATCGACGTAATACGTCCATTCGCCTTGCCATGCCAATTCCGGGCAAAAGCAATCGCCTCCGCGAGCTTTTGATTCTGTACCTCTTCCGGGCATAATCCGATTACACCGCGCATCAGCACGGCCCGGATCCCCGATAATTCGGCAACCTCAGCTACCCGGTCCATATGATCATACATATCCAGGAAGGTAGTCGTGCCGCCTTTAAGCATTTCCAGAACCGATAGCGAAGCTCCCCAGTAAACATCGTCCCCCGTAAACTTCTCTTCCATCGGCCACATCTTCTCCTGCAGCCAGACCTGAAGGGTCAAATCATCCCCGTAGCCGCGCAAGAGAGACATCGCCGCATGGCCATGGGTGTTCACCAGACCGGGCATAAACATCAGACGGCTGCCGTCCACAACATGCGCGTCCTCAACCGCAAGAGGTTCCTTTTCCCCTATGTATGTGATTCGGTCATTTTCAATGGTCATATAGCCCTGGAGAACGGGCTTGTCCGCTCCCGGAACCAGAAACCGGCCGTTTTTGATAATTGTTTTATGGCTGCTCATGTACAGTTTCTTCCTTTCCGTCTTGCAAATAATAAGCCAGACTTTGCAGATCAGTCGTAAAGTCGGCGGCATGGATGCGGATGTTGGATGGCGTTTTCAAAATAACCGGCGCGAAATTCAGAATCGCTTCGATTCCGGAATCCACCAGGATATCAGCTACATTCTGGGCCTCCGTATCAGGGACTGTGATAATGCCGATACGAATACCTTGCTCGCGGATGGTGCTTCCCAGCTCTTCCATGGGCTGAACGGTCAACGAGTTGATTTTTTGTCCCACCTTGGGTGCATATGAGTCAAAGATTGCCGTAATTTTCATTGTATCCTTGAGATAGGCATTGTAGTTGGACAAGGCATGACCCAGGTTACCTGCCCCTACCAGCGCAACATTGATCTGCTGGTCCAGCTTGAGGATATGGCGGATTTTCTCAATGAGATAAGAGACATCATAACCAATACCCTTGCGCCCGAAATCGCCAAAATAGGCCAGATCCTTACGAATCTGTGCCGGGTTAAGATCCAGCTTCTGTCCCAGCTCCTGAGAAGAAACTGTCGCGATTTCACGTTTTTTGAGATCGTTCAGAAAACGCAGGTACACCGGGAGTCTGCGAACCACTGCCTCCGATATTTTATCCGATTTCATGTTTTCTCCTCCTAAAATAAATGAACTTGCCAAGATACAGCCGGGAAAAAGGTATTCCCCCCTTCTCACCGCCAGGCCCCGCGTAATTCATCGGCAGCCTGGGGTGTGAGGAAAGAGCCAGTTTTCGCTCTCACTGCTTTAATTGTGATAAACACTATTTTAACTAATCAGGCACGAAACAAACAACCGGGAAAACCCTAGGAAATGCCGCCTTCTTCTAGCCACTCGGCTATACGCGGAACCATTTGTTCCGTCAGCATATGCTCCATCTTCGGCCCGGGCAGGGAATAAAGGAAATACTTTCCGTAATAAGATTCAATGACTCTGGTATCATACACAATAACAATACCCTTATCCTGCGCCGTCCGGACGAGTCGTCCGAATCCCTGCTTGAAGCGGATCACCGCCTGCGGCACCGAAAGCTTCATAAAAGGGTTCTTCTTCTGAGCCTGCAGCAGCTCTGCCTTTGCTTCCGCAAGCGGATGATTCGGCGGCTGAAACGGCAGTCTGACGATGGCCAGGCAGGTCAGCGCCTCCCCGGGAATGTCCACCCCTTCCCAGAAGCTGCTGGTCCCAAGCAGCACGGAAGCACTGCTGTCCTGGAAACGGCGGATCAGCTTGCTGCGGCTGCCGCCCTCTACCCCTTGTCCAAGGACCGCGATTTCCTGAGAGGCCAGCGCTTCCTTCAGCGGGTCGTAGACCTGCCGCAGCATCTTATAGGAGGTGAACAGCACCAGCATCCGGCCGCGGGTCGTGATTGCGGCATCAGCCAGTGACTGCACCAGCATATTCACAAAACGGGCATCGCCTATACTGCCCTTCACACTCGGAAAATCACGGGGAATGACCAACAGGGCCTGTTCCCGGTAACGGAATGGGGAAGGCAGCAGAGCGGTCATCAGACGCCCCTGATCGGATGCTTCGCCAAGACCGAGGTTGTCGATCATGAATTGAAACGATTTATCAACCGACAGTGTAGCCGAAGTAAGGACGATGCTTTTCTTCTTGTCGAAGAACAGCTCCTTCAGCTGGGAGCTCACATCCACCGGCACAGCATACATTTGCAGCGATTTACTGCGGTAATTCCCGTTAGCCTCCAGCCAATAAACTACATTCTCGTCATTCAGCCCCATAAAAAAGCGGACTTGCTCACGAATGGCGGCCAGATCCTTAAATAACCCGCTAATATCGGTTGCGAGACTATCCGATGAGGATTGGCTCTCCTGATCACGCATTTCGCTGATCATCTTGTCCCCTTTGCGGATAATCTCGCTCAGCGCCAGGTTCATCGTATTCTCCAAAGCCGCCAATTCCTCCCAGGCCTCGGGTCTTTTACCCGGCAGCAGACGAAGCACTAATTGTCCGGCTTCGCCTGCCGATGCATCGCTGCGCTCGGGCAAAAGGCTGAACAATCTGTCGCTGAGCTGATCCCAGGTTTCTTTGACGGTAAGCAGATCCGGATAAAGCCGGTCAATCACCCCGCTCCATTCCGCAGCCTGCTCGCTGCCCCCCGACTGCAGCATCTGGCGGAGAACAGGCAGCTGTCCGTTCCGGCTGTCCTTGTACAGGCGGGAGAGCGTGTGCGATACAGTGAAATGCTTCATATGCATGCCCAGGTGTTTGCCGGCCACATCCTCCAAATGATGCGCCTCATCAATGACGAGATGCTCATAAGCAGGCAACAGCTGATGTCCGGCTTTGACATCGGCAAACAGCTTGGAGTGGTTGGTGACGACCACATCGGCAATTCCGGCCTCATGTTTGGCCCGGTGATAATAACATTTGCGGAACCATGGACAGGCGCGTCCCAGACAGGAATCGGTGTCACTTGCCACCGTCTCCCAGAAATCACCGCCGCGTCCGCCCAGATTGAGTTCTTCATCATCCCCGGATTCACTTTGCGTCAGCCAGACGATCATTTGGGCTGCCGTGAGCGTATCCTCCCTGGGGCTTGTAAAGTCCCTTTTGTTAATTTTATGTTCAAACTTGCGCAGGCATAAATAATGTCCTCTGCCTTTGAAGATCGCCGCCTTGAACGGAAACGGAACGACCTGCGTCAGCAAAGGAATGTCCCGTTCACGCAGCTGATCCTGAAGATTAATGGTATGAGTGCTGACCATAACTTTCTGGTCCGTCTTGACGCTTTGGTAAATTGCCGGGAGCAGATAACCCAGTGATTTACCAGTCCCGGTCCCTGCCTCAATTAGCAGATGTTTGTCTTCCGAAAGGGCCGTCATTACTTCCTGAATCATGATTTCCTGGGCTTCACGCGACTCATAGTGGGGCAATGCGGCCTTAAGGCGTTTCATTACCTCATCCATGTAATCGTTAAAAGACAGGGCTGCAAGCGGATTGCTTGCATTCTCTTCCCTCGGCGGAGCAAGCTCCGCCCAGTCCCCGACCGCAAGGGCAAGCTGCCGGTAGAAGGTCAGCTCTCCTTCGGGCTGGAAGGTCTCCTGTTCCCGTTCATGCAGCAGGCCGTCGAAATACCAGCCCAGATCGCTGTCTTCACCCCCGAACAGCTCGCTCAGGCGCTGAATGGTCAGCAGCGGCAGACTGTACAGCTCCTCCAGGCATTTCAGCAGCACCCTTGCGGTGGCTTCCGCATCACTGTCCGCCTGATGCGGACGGTCATGCGTAATCCCGAAATGCGTGCTGACCGCACCCAGCTGGTAGCTGGTCAAGGAAGGAAAACAAATTTTGAGAAAATCGATGGTATCAAGTATTCTTCCCTGAAACGGCAAATAGCCGCACCGGTCCAGTGCATTTTGCAAAAAATGGAAGTCGAAGGCCACATTATGGCCTACCAGCACCACATCATCCAGCAGCGGCACCAGCTCCATCATCATCTCGTCCAGCTCCGGCGCATCCTGTACATCACTGTCGGTAATACCGGTCAGGCCCGTTATAAAAGGAGGGATCGGTGTTCCGGGCTTGACATAGGAACCATATACCCGTGAGATGGACCGGTCTTCTTCTATAATGGCAAGGCCAACCTGGATAATTTCACCCACAGATTGGGTTCCCGTCGTTTCAAAATCAAGCACGGCAAATTTCATTATAAGTTCTATTCCCTTTCACTTGAGACTCTTTATCAGCATAACAGAAGTTGCGAAAAAAGGCGATGCACACTGAGTGTTCAGTGGATGCATCGCTTCAATGGAGAAACCTATAATTACAAAAGCGAAACCAGCTGATTTCCAAAATGCAGCTTTCCTTCCCTCTTGCGGCACACCTCCAGATTGACGCTTGGCTCAGGCAGAGCCGGGTCATGCTGCAGGGAGAGCCCAAACAGCTCACTGGCTTCGTGAAAGCGCGCCTGGGAAGCCCGGATGCAGCCCATGGCGTTATAAATCATCGCCTTCAGCTTGCGCTCCCGAATCAGGGACAGCATATGTCCCAAATGTCCCCAGGCTGCTTCACCGTCACCTTCCTGGAGATAAGCCATGGCCAAGTACAAGCGTGCGGCCAGACTGTTCGGATATTGCCGGATAACCAGCTTAAACTGCTCAATGCATTTGCGGTACATCAAGAGCTTGTAATACCCCTGGCCTCTGGCAAAAGAATCCATGGACAACTCCGGGGCCTCCTGCTCCTTCATCCCCCCGTCAAGCTGGGCCGCTACATCCGCACTTTCACGGAATTGGCTCAGTTTCTCCGCAAAGGACAGCCATTCATCCATGACATCGTCGCTGAGTCTGTGCAGCATATTGTACTTGCCCAAAAGCTCATTCCGGCGGGTACCTTCCGCTGTAGGGAATTCAGCAACGATTTCGCGAAGCATCTCGTTCATTTCAGCAAATAAATGTTGAAACATGGGACATCCCACCCTTACTGAAAATGAAATCAGCTTAAGCTTGCCTTACTTCATTTTTGGCAAGTCCGGGGGCTTTCATCCCTGCCATTCATTACATGGCTTAAAGGAGGATTATGCAATCGTAGCGTGAATCTCATGGTCGGCCAGCTTCATTGGCTGATTGTTCTCGTCAACAAAGACCACGGTCGGCTTATGGGACGCCAGTTCCTCGGAAGACAACATCGCATAGGATATGATAATGACCGTATCTCCAGGATGGACAAGCCGCGCTGCCGCACCGTTCAGACAAATGACGCCACTGCCGCGCGGGCCGGGGATTACATAAGTTTCCAGGCGTGAGCCGTTGTTATTGTCCACAATCTGTACCTTTTCATTCTCCAGCAGATCGGCCGCTTCCATCAGATTCTCATCAATGGTAATGCTGCCCACATAATTCAAATTGGCTTCCGTTACCGTTGCACGGTGAATCTTGGACTTCATCATATGTCTAAACAAGAACAGCAACCTCCTTTGGGATAAACACGTTATTGTCAATCAGCCGGGTTCGGCCGAACTTCACGGCCAACGCCATAATAATCTCTCCAGGCGCTTCGTTAAGACTGATGCCTTGGTCCAGCGGCTCAAGTTCCGGAAAACTGAGAATTTCCGCATAATCTATGACTGCCAGCGGAGAGGATTCAATGACGGATACCAGCAGCCCTCGAACCTCTGCAGCTGTTCGCACCTGTCCTGTCTGGATCGCCTCCCGCGCTTCGCGCAGCGAATGGGACAATACCAGGGCCTGGCTGCGTTCCTCAGCCGAGAGATAAACATTGCGCGAGCTCAGGGCAAGTCCGTCCGCTTCACGGACAATTGGACAAGCTACGATCTGCACGTTCATATTCAGGTCGGATACCATACGGCGCAGAACAGCAACCTGCTGGGCGTCCTTCAGTCCAAAAAAGGCATAATCCGGCTGCACCATATTAAACAGCTTGCTGACTACGGTGGTCACCCCGTCAAAATGCCCGGGACGGGAAGCACCGCACAGCTGAGTAGTCAGCGACGATACCGTTACCTGGGTACGGGTAGGCTGTGGATACATTTCTTCTACACTCGGGATGAACACAATATCCGCCCCCTCGCGCTCGGCGAGTTCCAAATCCCGGCGTTCATCGCGCGGATACGCTTCAAAATCCTCATTCGGCCCGAATTGCAGCGGATTGACAAATATGCTCATGACAACCGTATTACTCATTTCTGCAGCCTTGCGCAGCAGACTGGCATGCCCTTCGTGCAGAAAACCCATGGTAGGCACAAACCCGACCGGGGTATGGCCGCCTTGGCGCATATATTCCAAAGTTTCGCGCAGCTGCTCTACTGTTCTGACTACTCTCATTTGGGGTCCGCTCCTTTTCCGGCATTGCCGTATAAAGATTCCAGCACCGTCTCATCCGCATTGAAGACATGGCGTTCTTCCGGGAAGGAGCGCTGTTTCACATCCTGTACATATTGGCTGATCCCTTCGCGGATCACATTTCCAATATCGGCATAGGTTTTGACAAAACGTTTCTCGCGGTAGGACGAATCATAACGCAACAGATCATGGTAGACCAGCACCTGACCGTCCACATAACGGCCTGCCCCAATGCCTATGGTTGGAATGCTTACGGCTTCGGAGATAGCCCGCGCCACTTCCTCAGTCACCAGTTCCAGCACGATGCCGAACGCACCCGCAGCTTCCAGAGCTTTGGCTTCGTCCATTAGCCGCTGCGCATCTTTGGCATCCTTACCTTGAATGCGGTAGCCGCCGATCATGTTCACCGACTGCGGGGTCAGGCCGATATGTCCAAGAACGGGAACACCGGCAGCCACAATGGCCGCCACCGTACCGCAGATTTCCTGGCCGCCTTCCATTTTGACGGCATGGGCCAGCCCTTCCTGCATTAGACGCCGGACCCCCCGCATGCTCTCGTCGATACTTCCGTGATACGTCATAAAAGGCATATCCGCTACGATAAAGGTATGCGGCGCTCCGCGCTTGACTGTGCGGGCATGATAGACCATGTCGTCTATTGTAACCGGCAAGGTCGTCTCATTCCCCTGCACGACATTGCCGAGCGAATCGCCAACCAGAATCATGTCGATTCCCGCTTCTTCCGCCAGCTGTGCAGAAGGATAATCATAAGCGGTCAGCATGCTGATCGGCACGCCGTCCGTTTTCATTTTTTTAAATTTCACAATATTCAACGCCTGTTTGTCAGCCACTCTTCCCATCCCCTTTTCGTGAATTGAACCTGCGCGAAAATGCGCAAACAAAAAAACCTTTTAGCATAGTCCGCTAAAAAGGTCCGAAGGGCAAAAAAGAGTCACTCGCGATCGTCCCTTCTGTCTCGGTCCTTACGGCTCAGAGCAGAATCCAACGTAACCGTCAATGCAGTTATGAAGGCAATTCCCATAAAAGCTATCAAAATGACATTCAGTTAACCCGAGTGCAGTTCAACTGTCTGATACCGCCTCTGCCGATAGTATAACAAAAACACCGCAGAATTACACCCTAAAAATGTGACAAGTGATGACAAGCTCGGGAATTTTATACGAAGGGAACACTCAAAAAAACAAAAGGGATGCCGTGAGAGCCTGGAGTAGGCTGGCTACGGCACCCCTGATTACGGTAGGGATAAGGGAAAGGGAAAA
Source organism: Paenibacillus albidus (assembly GCF_014644435.1). Taxonomy (GTDB): domain Bacteria; phylum Bacillota; class Bacilli; order Paenibacillales; family Paenibacillaceae; genus Paenibacillus_AQ; species Paenibacillus_AQ albidus. The sequence goes on from NZ_BMKR01000007.1 coordinate 40,240, forward strand.
ACACCCGCTAACTGCAGAATATTGGCAATAAGGCGGTGGTTATCGGGAATAACACCCGCTAATCTTCCTTGGCTCGCCTGAATTCTGGAGAGGGGTTCGATTAGTGGGCGGGATTCCCTTTAAAGTGGATAAAAGAAGCCAAATTCGAAAATTAAGGGGTGGATTTCCCTATAACTGAGTTACAACCTCGCGAACAGCAGTGGAGCGTTCTCCCGAGCAGCCCCTTACACATTAGTTCCGAGTGGACGGACTTATCAGCGGGAGCGGGAAACCTCTCCTGGAGATAAAGGCCTAACGCCTGCCTGCCGCTTTCAAGCTACGATCGCATAAGAGTGCAGGATAACCCGGCTTTAGATCAGCTCAATCTCACCGGAGCATACATTAATAATCTCGCCGGCGCTGTCGCGCAGCAGCAATCCTCCCTGTCCGTCCAGTCCAACCGCCGTCCCTTCATTTCTCCCTTGCGGGGTATGAAAGGCAACCTGGCGTCCCAGGGTGACAGACATGGCCTCCCAACGCTCCCGGACAGGCTGAAAGCCTTGCTCCAGGTAAAGGGCATACAGGCTTTCCAGCTCTGCCAGTACCACACCCGCCAATGCCGAGCGGTCTACCGGCTCTCCTCCCCGTTCAATCCGCAGTGAGGTGCCCACTCCCTGAATATAATCGGGATAATCTTCAGACACCAGATTCACGGAGATTCCAATACCGGCGATGCAGTAGTTGAGTTCTCCCTCACTCAGCGAGGATTCCAGCAGGATCCCGCAGATTTTGCGGCCCCCGGCCAGCAAATCGTTTGGCCATTTGATGCCAGCCTGTACGCCGGTGGCCTGTCTCACGGCCGTACAGACCGCTACCCCGGCCAGCAAGGTGAGCTGTGGCGTCGTGAGCAGCGGCAACTGCGGTCGCAGTACTACGCTCATCCAGATGCCTTTGCCACTGGGGGAATGCCATTTCCTGCCCATGCGGCCTCTGCCGCCGGTCTGTTCTTCCGCCAGGACGGCCGTCCCTTCGGGCGCACCGTCTTCGGCCAGCCTTTTTGCTTCCTCCTGGGTGGAAATGACCGTTTCCAGCAGGTGCACCGTCTTAGACCAGCCGGATGAATGCGCTGCTTCCTGGAGCCGGGTCAGCGACAGTCTCTCATAGTTATTCATAGCCATCCATCCTTTTTGCTTCCTGCAGCAATACTTGCCGCTCATTGGAAATATCCCCTGCCGCCGCGGCAAACAGAAGCTTTTGCAGCAGCTGGCCGACCCAGGGGCCAGGCCGTTTCTGCAGCAATTCGGCCAAATCGCCGCCGGACACCGCCAGCTCAGCCAGGCTGCTTAGCGGCATCCGGCTGAGCCACTCCCCGGCGGCGTCAGGCCCGCCGCCGCCGTGCCCCGGTGCTGCCCCATCTCCGGGCAGCACCCTAAGCACCGCCAGCCAGCCTGCGGCGGCCTGCGGGCCTTGGTCCAGCACGGCGGCGATCCAGCGCCGCCGCAGCGTTTCCGTGCCGCCCGGGGTACCCGGCGGCACTTCCTGCAGGGCCGCGGTCCAGGCTTCGCCGACCCGCAGGACCCGGGCGACGGCTATGCGCGTCGCCCCCGGGAACGTCCATGCCCGCAGCAGCTCGTCGGCCTCATTGGCCGACTGCTTCAGGGCATGGAGTAGCAGCGCCCACCTGCGGTGGGCGCTCTGCAGTTCCCCGATCCCGGCTGTGCTGGCGGCGGCTGCCGCCAGGTCCGGTCCGGTCCAGGGGAACGGGGCCTTGCCGCGCGCAAGCAGGCTGCTGCGCGCAAGCATGCCGAGGCCGCGCAGGGGATGCGGCCCCTCCACGATCCGCTCCAGCTCTGCGCGGACCCGCTCCACGGCAATATGCGCCAGCTGATCCCGCTGGCGCAGGAGCCCCCGCCAGGTGTTCTTGGCTATGGCGAAATCCAGCACGGCTGCAAAACGCACACAACGCAGCATCCGCAGCGCATCTTCATCAAAACGCTCTTCGGCAGCCCCGACACAGCGGACCCGCTTGCGGCGCAGATCCTCTGCCCCGCCAAAAGGATCGGTCAGCTTGCCGTCAGCACCGCAGCAAATCGCATTGATGGTGAAGTCGCGGCGGCGCAAATCCTCCTTTACATCACGGACGAAAAACACCTGCTCCGGACGGCGGTGATCGGCATAACCGCTCTCTGTACGATAGGTGGTCACCTCAAAGCCGAATCCATCGAGCAGCACCGTCACCGTGCCATGCTGAAGCCCCGTCGGAACCGTCCGCTCAAATAGCGCAATCACTTCCTCCGGCAGCGCCGAAGTCGTCAGATCCATATCATGCACGGGACGGCTTAGCAGCTCGTCCCGGACACAGCCGCCTACCCAATAGGCCTCATGGCCCTGATCGATCAGGCGGCGTACCACTTTGCCGGCAGCTTCAGCCATGCCGGCCGGTGCCATGCTCCATTTCATCAGTAGCTCCCTGCTCCCAGGCTGCAGCCCACTTTGGGGGCCTGGCGCCCGAGCACGCGGTAATAAATATCTTCATATTGATTAGTAATGGCGTCATTACAGAAATCTTTACACGACCGGTGAAGGCAGGCCTCTCTGAATTCTGCCGTCATCTTGTCATCGGACAACAGTTGCACGGCATATTTGGCCATGGTTTCCGTATCTCCGATCGGGGCAAGGAACCCCGTCTTGCCGTGCTGGATCAGCTCGGGAATTCCCCCTGCGAGCGAACCGATGGTTGGTACTCCGCAAGCCATTGCTTCCAGTGCTACCAGTCCAAAGCTTTCCTTCTCCGACGGAAGCAGCAGCAGGTCCGCCAATGAAATGACCTGTGCAATCTCATCCTGCTTACCAAGGAAGCGCACCTTGTCTTCGAGTCCCATTTCGGCGATTTTTGCCTGGATTTTCGGAAGCTCCGGTCCTTCCCCGACCAGCAGCAGCCGCGAAGGCAGTTCCCGGCTTACCCGGGCAAACACTTCTACAACATCACTGACTCTTTTAACCGGACGGAAGTTCGAGATGTGCATCAGAATCTTCTCGTCAGGCGTGGCAAAGTCGCCGCGCAGGTCGGACACATCCCGTGGATAATAGACGCGTTTGTCCACAAAGTTATAGGTAAGATCAATATCGCGTGTGATATCCAGCACTTTCCGGGTTTCATTGATAAGATCCTTTGATACTGCCGTCACGGCATCACTTTCATTAATTCCGAGCCGGATCAAATCTTTAAGTGATTCATCCTGGCCCAGCACCGTTATGTCCGTTCCATGCAGTGTAGTGACCACCTTCATATCATTGCCCAGCATTTGTTTGGCCAGGAAAGCGCATACCGCATGCGGAACCGCGTAATGCACGTGCAGCAGATCTAGTTTCTGCATCTTGGCCACCTGGGCCATCTTGGTAGCCAGCGCCAAATCATAAGGAGGGTAGCGGAATACATAATAATCGTTGACCTCAACCTCATGATAAAAAATGTTCTTCTGAAACGTACCCAGCCGGAACGGGACACTGTGCGTAATAAAATGGACCTCATGGCCTTTTTCAGCCAGCAGCTTGCCCAGTTCAGTAGCCACTACACCCGAGCCGCCTAGAGACGGATAGCAGGTAATACCTATTTTTAACAACCGGTCCATAGTTCCGTCCCCTTCTTATTTAACTATTGTCTATAACTGATATTACCCTTGCAGGTTATTTTCGACCGTCTCCAGAAATGAAAGAACCGCAGCTTACATCTGCTGAAGTCCCGGAGCTTCAATCGGAAAATGTCCGGCTCCCTCCAGGATCACACATTCTTTCGCAGACCCCAGCCTGTTATAAAAAGGTTCGCTAAAAGCGATCGGCGTCATTGCGTCCTGCTCCGGATGCACCAGCAGCACAGGGCAGGTCTTGAAATCTTCAGGCTGGACCTCCGGCTGCATATTCAGAAAAGTCCGCAGTAACCTAAGCGGAATACGTGTTCCGGCTGCTGAGGGATCATTGATAATCAGCCGGGTCAGATCCGTATTGTTGGAGATGAACTGCATACGGGACACGTGCTTCACCGAGATTTTGAAAGAGTCCAGAACTAAGGGTAACCTATCCATTGCCAGTTTACCTAAGCGGCTGATGATCCGGTTGGGTGCAAGTTGATCCCGAACCTCAGGCCGGCTGGTATCCACAAACGTCGTGGCGATGAGTCCCTTCACGCGTTTGTTTCGGGCAGCCGCATGATAAGCCAGCATTCCGCCAATACTGCTGCCGAGCAAAACGACCGGAATCCCGTCATGCGCATATTCACGGTCGATCAGTTCGGCAATTAAATCAACCCATAGGGAATAATTCAAAGAATATGTAGAATGAGTCCGGCTTAACCCATACGGAGGCAAGTCGGGCGATACCACCTCATAACCACAGCTTTGTAGCATCCCTGCATAAGGGGCAAGTAATCTGCCATAACCACCCGCACCATGTACCGAAATAATTTTGAGCCGGGCACCGGCTGCAGGCATCCGGTCCAGATGAATCTTCCCCCGCTCCCACTCCCACCACTCCTCAGTGGGCAGTCGTCCTTGCTTAAGCCTGATTTCTTCAGGAAAAAATCTCTGATACTGCTTCCAGTAGAGCAAAGAATCATTATAAGAATAGCACATATAGCCGCCCTCTCGAAGTTGCTGTCACATCCTTCTTTAGCGGCATCCCCGCAAAGAAGATACGGGGCCGCTCATTGCCCCCCGGAAGTACCAGCATTAAACAGGTCTACCCGATAGGGGAGCTTGGTTGCAAATGCTTCCGCATAAGGAATGAGCCGCCGCTGCCCGAGCAGCATGTCCCTGGAACGCACACGTTCGATATACCCTTCATTGAGGGGGGTAGAAACTACATCCTCGCCCGGTGCCTTCTCGAATTGGGAGCGGTAGCAGGCAAGCGCCTGTTCCTTGAGACTGTACTGCTCGGTCACATCCACCATCAGATCGGTACGGCCCAAATCGTTAATGAAGTAAAAATACAGCTGCTGGACAGCTACCGGGGGTTTGTCCGGCATATATTTGCGCAGCTTGGCATTAAACACCGCCTCTTCCACCAGCTTGCTGCAGGCAATATGATCGGGATGGCGGTCTTCCCAATAAGGCGCAAACACGATGGCCGGAGAACAGCGGCGGATTTCCGCCGTGACCGCAGCCAAATGCGCTTCGGTCAGAAACAGCCCCCGGTCAGGTAAACCCAGATTGGTCCGCTCCACAGCGCCGAGCAGCTCTGCAGCCGCCTGCGCTTCCGCCTTGCGGCGTTCCACGGTTCCATTGGAAGACATCTCCGCAGCGGTCAAATCGCATAATCCAACCTTAAGTCCGGCGGCGGTATGTTTGGCAATGGTCCCTCCCATGCCGATCTCGGCATCATCCGCGTGAGCACCGAAAACAAGAATATCCAGCTTCATTCGTCAACCCCGGGCTTGTACTTATGTACCAGTTCACGCCAGGCAAAGTCTCCGCGGTCAATCGCCTTCACCAAAATTTCGGCTGTCGCAATATTGGTGGCCACCGGAATGCCATACACATCACATAGCCGGAGCAAAGCCGTGATATCCGGCTCATGCGGCTGCGCCATCAGAGGATCACGGAGAAAAATAATCAAATCCAGTTCATCCTGGGCCACCATGGACCCGATTTGCTGGTCTCCGCCGAGCGGACCGGACATATACCGGTGAATATCAAGCTTGGTGACTTCCATGATCCGCTGCCCGGTTGTCCCGGTGGAATACAGGCTGTGCCCCACAAATACATGCTCATAAGCCGTTACGAAATTGACCATTTCATCCTTTTTGCGGTCATGTGCGATAAATGCAATCTTCAACATTAGGTGTCCCTCTCCCGTCTACTCTATAAAATGCTCAAAACCATATATTAAACCGGTATATTCCATGACCTTTTGCACACCCAGCTTGACTCCCGGCATATATCCGGCTCTTTCATAGGAATCATGACGGATTTTGAGCGACTGTCCATACCCGCCAAAGATGACTTCCTCCTGGGCAAATACCCCCGGAAGACGGACGCTGTGAATCCGGAAGCCGTTATAATATCCCCCGCGCGACCCTTCGATAGTTTCTTCCTCCTTGGGATTGCCTTGACGGAGCTCTTCGCGGACCTCCGAGATCATCTCCGCCGTTTTGATCGCCGTACCCGATGGGGCATCCAGCTTCTGGTCGCCATGATATTCGATAATCTCCAAATGAGGGAAATACTTCGAGGCCTGAGCGGCGAATTTCATCATAAGAATGGCTCCGATGGAGAAATTGGGCGCAATCAGGCCGCCAATCCCCTGATCCTGGCACTGCTTGTCCAGCTCCGTAATCTGCTCCGGAGTGAAACCTGTAGTGCCAATGACCGGACGCACCCCGTATTTGATGGCCAGTGCGGTGTGTGCGTAGGCAAATTGCGGCGTAGTAAAATCAACCATTACATCCGCATTCCCGGCTGCCAGAGCAGCCTCCAGATCGGACGAAACAATGACACCGGAATCCTGCAGGCCGACTAAGCGGCCTGCATCCGTCTCCTTTGCCGAACGGTCAATGGCTGCCGCCAGCACCAATTCCTCATCCTCAAGCACCAGCTTCAATACTTCCTTGCCCATTCTTCCGCCTGCACCGGCTACAATAACCCTGATCTTGTTGTTCATATAGATTCATCCTCGCTTTCACTGGTTCCATGATTATTGCATATACGTTTGCAATGATTTTTGAAGGTCCTTCATCAATTGCCGCAGTCCGGCATCATCCGGATGCAAGGAAATTACCTCTTTTAAGGCAGCGATGGCCTGTAAATGTTCATTCATTCGGCTGTGCGCGATGGCCAGCCACACATATGCGTCACCATATAATGGATCGAGAGTGATCGCTTCCTGTAACAAGGTTATGGGGTGATAGGGATTCTGCGCAGCTCCGTCCTCGACCTCCAGCAGGCGCTTGGCCTGCTGCACAAGCACCAGCGCCTGCAAATGCTGCAGATGCAGCAGATACTCCGGTTTGTCTGGGTCCAGCCCTACGGCGGCAAGTGCGTGCTCGATCGCTTTTTCAAGCATACCGTTCCTGGCATAAGTGATGGAGCAGCGGTACCTGACCTCGGCATCGCCCGGACTTGCCGCTATGGCCGCCTCAAAACAAGTGATCGCCTCGGCAAAATCACTGCGCAGAATACACCGGTAAGCCTCTCTAACATAATCATTCGGACTCATATGAACACCACCCTCACGGCTGTAGCCGTTCGTTTGGTACAGCATATGATATCAATGCCTAATCGGTGTTAATCTTCGTCCAGCGCCCGGCATCCCGGGTGTTGAACTTGTGCATGACTTTATCGTGTGCTTCCTGCAGATCAATGTCAAGCGAGTTGGCGAAGCAGACGGTGATAAACAGAATGTCGCCCAGCTCCAGTTCTATGGAGTTCTCGGCCTCATCCAACTTCTTCGGTTTCTCGCCGAACTGATGATTCACTTCTCTCGCCAGCTCGCCTACTTCCTCGGACATCCGGGCCAGCATGGACAACGGACTGAAGTAACCTTCCTTAAACTGCGATATATAAGCATCTACTTCACGCTGGATGTCACCGAGACTTTTATTCATATTTTTCCAATTCGCCCCCTTGAATCATCTTGCCTTCTGTTTGCCCCTATGTTATCGTAAAGACGTTTTGAAGACAAATCTTTTTTCGTTTTTTTATGAAATGATGCAAAAAAGGGATACTAAAGCTGAAGCCGCAGATAACCTGCTGGGCGCGATAAGCCAGTATAATGAAAACGGGGGATTACATGAATTCATCCAAATTGTTTGCCATTAGCAAGACCGTAGCACCCATTATGCTGGGCACGGCAGTGTATGCCTTCGGGCTGCTCTATTTCATTATCCCCAACCAGCTCATGGAAGGCGGGGTTACCGGAATTACCCTCCTGCTGAATTATGCTTTCAGCATTCCGATCTTCCTGACAACCCTGCTGCTTAATCTACCGCTGTTCCTGCTGGGCTGGAAAATCCTCGGTGCACGGCAAATCGCCTACACCGGCGTCGGAATCGGATCCTTATCCCTTTTCCTCTGGATCTTTGAACGAATGATAGCGGCAGGCTGGATTGTACCGTTTACAACAGAGCATGATTTCATTCTTGCTTCATTATATGCAGGCGTTACGCTAGGCGCGGGCCTGGGCATCGTGTTCCGCTTTGGGGGCACGACAGGCGGTGTCGATATTGTCGCCAGAATTTGCGGCCGCAGCTTTGGCTGGAGTATGGGCCAGGTGATTCTGGCCATCGATATTCTCATTATCGGCGCTTCCCTGTTTTATATCCCAAGGGAAAAAATCTTATATACACTGGTAGCCGTCTTCATTTCCTCACGGGTCATTGACTTCATCCAGGAAGGCGTGTATGCAGCCAAAGCCTTCACCATTATCAGTGATGAAGCCCCCAAGATCGCCGATCTGATCGGCGAGGAACTGGAACGCGGGGTCACCCTTATTCCCGCTATCGGAGCCTATTCCAAACAGTCCAAATACATGGTCTACTGTGTGGTCTCCCGCCAGGAAATCCGCCGGCTGAGCCTGCTGGTCAAATCAGTCGACCCGAGGGCATTTATCATCATCAACGATGTCCACGATGTTCAGGGCGAAGGTTTCCGGGAAAGCTGAGGGGCACACCTTATTTCTAACAGGCTGCCCCCATGGCCAAACAGTAAAACAGCGATTCTCCAAATAACCGGAGAATCGCTGCCACGGCTTGTGGAAACCTTCGTTAGCCCAAAGCACCTGCCGGATTTCACACGGTGGGCACTCCCCGTCTATACTGCCTTCCATTCCTTGCTGTCACCGCGATACTTGCGGTACCCGGCATAACCGAGTGCTACGAGAATAAATGCCGCAGCCAGCATCCCCCAGCCGCTGTAGCCCTCAGGTGCCAGCGGTGTGGTCAAGGCAGGCTCATCCTTTTCTTTGCCGAACATCACCCGGGCGGCCTCCTGACCGTAGGAGACCATTTCCAGCAGCTTAGCGCGTTCGCTGGGCTGTGAAGATTTCGGAATTCCGGCTGCATGAGACAACCAGGAATCAAAAACATTCACTACATCCGGCTGCCGGGAAATAATCACAGCGGGACGAATCGTATTGTACCTGCTGTCCAGTCGGCTGAGTGCCGTCTGCCAGCCCTTCAGGTCATTGGCCGAAGCGCTTTGCTCCATCGCATTCAGATCTTCACGGATCAGCTTATAGTATTGAAGCCACATCGGCTGCCGGGGGTGGTTCAGGCTGTTAGCCGCCAGCCTCAGCTTCGCCGCTGCGGCTTCCCAGCGCTCCGGTGAGGACTGTACTGCAGATACCGCCGTCTTCACATCCATAATCACGCTCGAAAGTGCATTGATGCCTTCCACCGACGTTAACCCCTCAAACGAAGAAGACACAAAAATTCGCGAAACTTCATCCGTAGCTTGCCGGACCTTTGCCACATTTCCTTCCAGTACATAGCCATATAAATCTTCAGCCGACTGTTCCAGCTGCTGCGCTCCGCTTTTGCCGCCGAGCACCACTGCCCCTTGGTCAGGGGCCTCAGCACTGCCCGGGGACGCTGGCTGACCGGAACTGCCGGAAGCAGCACCCTCGGCAGCCGACACTGCAGCCCCGGCCGTGCCGGCCAGCAGCCAGCCCAGCAGCAGAACCATAAACACATAACCTATCCGCGGCATGAGACATCCCTCCTACCCTAAATGTATGGGCGGAGGACAAGGGATAGAACAGTTCATCAGAGCCATTCTGAAGGCCCTGGCCTCAACTATAAACGTCTCTTTCTCCCCGTGAACAGCCAAGCGGCAGCGACGCTTGCAAAGGTCAGACCAAAGGTGAAGTATTGAACCTTAGTCACATGATTGCTCAGCTCTGCCGGCAGCCAGGGATAGATGCCGTAAGAATAATCCACCGTGTCATTCCACAGTGTCCAGATCAGGGCGAGCGGAATCATTTTCCGGTAGGAGAAAAGACCGGCATAGAGCAGCACCTCCACCGCCATTCCTGTATGGGAAATGACAAGCATCCAATCTTTCCAGCCCAGCACATCTCCTTGATATCCTCCGGCAAAGATGATCCCCACCGCCCAGATTCCATATTTCACCGAAGTTACAACCGCAAGCGCTTCGATTAATTCACGGATGATCCCAAAGGCCAACCCTTTGGGCGGATATAACATCAGCAGTAATGCCGCCGTGAAGAACAGACTCGCCGTCGGGCTGTCCGGGACAAATGGAAGCAGCCAGAGCGGATAATTCGCGGCAGTGTACTCCAGTTGATTGCCATACCATATGTACCCGTATACTGTACCGAGAAGATTCACAATAAACAACAGCCAGATGATTCCCCGGTGTTTAAACAATCTTTTCAACCTATGTTCCGTCATACAGACTTTATACCCTCCCGATTAGGCCAGCTTGATCGTTGTAACATACAAAAACCTGACCGCATAGACGATCAGGTTCGCGTACTTTTTATTTTACTGTTCGCTTTTTTGTTTGGCAAGCCAGCCGGCCAGATCGTCAATATCCTGTTCGGTGAGACCTGCCCCCATAGCAGCGTCATGCATCGGAGGCATCTGCCCCGTGCCTTCATTTATAATAGTAAGGATTGCATTCTTGTCCAGCGTATCCCCGATCCCCCGGAGGGAAGGACCCGCCGCTCCCTTAAGATCGGTAGCGTGACAGCTTACACAGGTAGCCTGCTTGAACAAAGCCATTGCAGGGTCATCCTTATCCACGATGGCTATATCCTTGGTCTGCACGGCGCTCGTCGTCGGCAGCCCTTTGGCTCTGTTCTCTGCCGCCTTTTCTTCACGCTGCACATCTTCGGGAATTTGTCCCGTTTCGGCCATCTCATGTTTGTATTCGGTCCAGGCGGTATTCGTTAAATACATTATAGCCGCCAGGGACAGAAACATTAGAGAAGAAGCGATCGGTCTGCGGTAAAAGCGCCGTTCTCTGCCCGTGTCTAAGAATGGAGCCAGAAGCAGCGCCCCGAAGGCTACCCCGGTTACCCCGAGAGTCCCCAGTACAATATAATCTCCGGAAGCATAAGGAAGCTTCAGGTATTGATACAGGAACAGGAAATACCAGTCCGGCATCGGTATAACGGTCGCGGCCGCATTTGCCGGGAAACCCAGCGGAGCAGGCTCTGAAATCGTCAGCACCAGTATGCCCACCAGCACTACTACACCGACCATCCATTCTTTTAACAAAAAGTTAGGGATAAATGCTTCGGATTTGCCAGGGTAGGCCGTATAATCCGGAGGCGTGATAAAACCATTGCCTCTGCGTACCCGCGAATCCCCGACAAATACGACTTTTTCTTTGGAGTTGTCTCCTTTTCCGTGTGCCATCCATACTCCTCCTCTCTGACTTAAGTTGACTTACAGCGGACCGGAAATACCCTGTCTGCGGATCATAATAAAGTGTCCTACGAGCAGAATAAGCAGTACCGCCGGGAGGAAGAATACATGCAGGGCAAAAAACCGGGTCAGCGTTTCAGCGCCAACAATAGTCCCGCCTTGCATCAGCTCCTTAAGCACCGGCCCCATGACCGGAACCGAGTTCGCAATCTCCAGTGTAACCTTGGTGGCAAAATAGGCTTTGTTATCCCAAGGCAGCAGGTACCCGGTTAGACCCAGGCCGAGCATGACGAAAAAGATCAGCATGCCGACCACCCAGTTCATTTCCCGGGGAGCCTTGTAGGACCCGGTGAAAAATACCCGCATGGTATGAAGAAACATCATGACGATAACCAGACTGGCACCCCAGTGATGCATCCCGCGGACAATTTGTCCAAAAGCAACCTTTGTCTGCAAATATTCCACGCTCGCGTAAGCGTTGATAATATCCGGAACATAATACATGGTCAAGAACATTCCCGATAAAATTTGGATGACGGTAATAAAAAAGGTCAGGCCGCCAAAACAATAAACAAAGGCGGAAAAGTGATGCGCGGGATTGACATGCTCGGGAACTTCATGATCAGCCACGTCTCTCCAGATCGGCGTAATGTCCAGACGTTCGTCAATCCAGTTATAGACATTTTTAAACATCAGAATCTACGCCTCCTTGTTGGCTTCGGTATTAGGTGTGATGTCTCCCAGATACACCCATCCGTTTTCAATTTTGGTCTTGTACTGGTCAAGCGGTTTCGGCGCTACGGAAAGATTCTTGCCCAGCTTCGTATAACGCGCACCGTGGCAGGGACAATGATATTCGTCCGGATGGTCCTTGTTGCTGTTCCATCCCACCGTACAGCCCAGATGTTTGCAAATGGGTGAAAGCGCATAAATTTCTCCGCTTTCGTCTTTGCGGATCCACGCGATGAGTGAAGCCGTACTCGCGTACCATCCGTCCTGCTGTTTCAGCTCAAACGTGAATTCTTGCGGCTGGTCCGTGATTTTGGCAACCTCCGCCACCTTGATAAAATCACCCTCGCCCTTCTTATGTAGTATCGGGTCTACCGCAAACCGTACCATCGGCAGGATAGCCCCGGCACCCATAAATGCTGTGGCGCCGCCAAGCGTGTACGTCAAGAACTGCCTGCGCGACATCTCTTTACGGCCGGGTCGTTGTTCGGGCCAGGTCTCCTGCTGCTCATTATGGCTGCTCATACTGTATATAACCCCCTTCTCAAAGTAGTTGAAAAGCACCTGACGGTGTCCGATCAGAGATGTTGCCAAACATAAATTAATCCGTTTTCAATGATGAATGTCACATGTCATATAAGTTCAACCTAATAATAGCTTAGGCTCCAAAACCCGTCAAGAATATTGTCTAATTTGTGACAGGCCAGAAGCCTTAGTAGAAGCTAAATTGTTGATTTTTCGTCACAATTTCATTCTTTTACTGTCTGCCACATTTCTTGAATTTTACCGCTGATAACGGAATTGATTCTTTGATGGCTGGGCACGACAATATTAGGCAGGGACAGCACTAAATCGCTTTCAACAATCTCTCTCCCGGAGAGGCTGATATCTGCTGAGAGCACGATAGCATACTGGAAACCACTGGATTTGACTTTGCGGCAAAGCTCATTGATCAAGCCAATATATTCTTCTCCCATGTACTGCAGAGCCGGATAGGTTACGACACGGCCCTGGAATGGCACCTCCACCAAATCCATGAAATCACGCAGTCTCTCCAGTGCCCCCGCTGCCTCCGGCGGGCTCTCCAAAGCGCTTAGCCCTGTAAAGGGCAGCAGACAGGTATCAAAGAACTCCCTGTTTTTTTCCCAATCCTTAAAGTCAAAATCACTGAATTTCATATCTTTCCCTCTCCCCTTCTCTACTATATGCCATACTGTGTCCCTATTATATTGAAGCATTGCAATGAACGTCTACTGTCCGCACCCCAAAATAACTAATGTTATTAAACTATTAAAAGAGAGTTGCTAGTGGGATCAAGCTTTTGGCCCGCAAAAAAAGAAATGCGCTAGGCGCATTTCTATGCCAGGCTTTTCAGTTCCTCTGTCAGATTCCGGAAGGCAGTTTCATCTCCGGCAGCCAGCGCCGTGTCGATCTCCCGGTACAAGATGTCAGTGCGTCGCTTCCGCAGCGCTTCGTCCCACACCATTTCTGCCGCAAGCCCCAGCATCACTTCATAGGTAGCCTTCATTTTGTCCATTCGATACACCTCCGCTGTTTAAGAGATCCCGTATTCCTTCGCCTTATTCACATAACTTTCAGCCGTCCGGGCCATTCGGAGCAAATCCTGCTCATTTAACTCACGGACCACTTTGGCCGGCGAACCCATGGAAAGTGTGAACGGCGGAATGATTTTGTTTTCGGTTACAAGAGATCCTGCTCCTATTAAAGCATATTCACCAATCTCTGCTCCGTTCAGTACAATTGCACCCATTCCAATTAATGTGCCCTTGCCTAACCTGCAGCCGTGTATAATTGCCCCATGTCCCACCGAGATATCGTCCCCAAGCACCAGCGGCAAACCCTCCGCCACATGCCCTATGGCACCATCCTGAATATTGCAGCGTTCACCGACAATCACAGGGGCCAGGTCTCCCCGGAGCACAGCATTGAACCAAATACCTGAGTTTCTGCCCACTCTTACATCTCCCACAAGCTTCGCCCCATCCGCGACGTATACGTTGTCTGCGAGCCGCGGTATGTAGTCCCCATAAGCGATTAGCATGATTCCCCCCTTATTGCAAGAAATGCTTTGGAACTGCAGTCTTGCTTCCCCACGATGTCATCATCACCACTGGCCCTTCCGGGGTCTCCCCCACGCGGATCATACCCAGGTGCAGCATCATCCGTAAAATACGCTGTTCCAGAATAGATGAAGCCTCATCATAGTAAAAAGGTTTGATCAGCCACCCCACCCCGTCGAATAAAGAAGATACGGTCACCCATTCCCTTGCGCCTGAACTGATCCAGTACACCAGTGATGGAAGATTTGGAATAGCCCCTTTATACAGTCTTAACCAAAAGGAGAATAACTGCATCAGGCTCTCTCCTTTTCCTTCATCCAGCACACCCTCTCCCGCCTTTGTCAGCTTCAAAAGGTAACCTTCTTCTGAAATCCAGCGGCGATGCCGGGCGTAATCGTACATCAGCGCAAGCCTTGGAGGATAGTGTTCGTAGGCTCTTCCATATCCGAATCTCCAGCCTCCTTTGGTGAGAAGCGGTTCCGGGATCTGGAGCGCATTCATAAGCCCCTGCTGATAACGCTTATACAAGGCCCCTTCCTGATTCAGCTCCGGTTCGTTGTCGCCCACAAATTTCAGGAAGAGAAGCAGATCCGTCTGCAGCATTTCGCCTTCATTGCGGTATACCGCAGGTTCGGCTCCGGGGAGTATACGGCCTTGGATATATTCACCCATTCTTTCCCGGAAGCGCTCCTTTAAATCCTTGGGCACCTGGAATAAATATCGGGTCTGCTGGGAAGCGCCGCTGAAGAGCCAGCCTCCGCTTTTGAACCGGGAGACCATTTCGCGATAGCCGCCGGTCTTGCCGGGCGGGGCATCAAAGGATGCCTGTCTTGCCGCAGCCAGCAAATCTTCCAGACTGAAGTAACTGCGTTCATCAAACAACAGCATGTTCAGAAACCGCAAATCCTCCGGAGCACATTCCCGGATATGAGCCTCCATAAAACTTCTGCTTCCAAGCCGGATCAATATGCTTTGGATCAAATCATGCTTGGAGTTCTGCTTGCATTCACACTGGTAACGTCCCGCAATGGCGGTCAGCTGACCAATATCGGCATACGTGAGCATATCCGCCAGATTCATTGTTATCGCCTCGTCGTTTTACTACCATTATGGGAAAACTTCCCCTTTTTATTCCCTTTTGAGCAAAAAAAATAACCCGAGGGATCGGGTCAATGCTGATTTTGCAGAATATGCCGGGTGCAGTTGTAAAGAAGCGGGTTCCATTCCTGTTCTTTTTTCTCCAAAATCGTCAACGAAAGGTTGCCAATACGTTCGGAATACTTGTCCTTATATAAAGCAATGTACAATTGGGCCAGAAATCCGCCATGGGATACCACCAGAACATTCCGGTCTGGATGGGCGAGTGAAAGATCCTCCATGAACGCAAGGGCGCGCGCTTGAAGCAGTTCATCAGTTTCCTGCCCCAGGGACAGCAGATTCCAATCCTTGCCCCACTTCTGCTCACGCTCCGCTGCTGTAAGGCCCTCTACCTGCCCGTAAGCCCGTTCACGGATACGGTCGTCCGGCTCTAGCAGCGGGATACCCAGCTTACCGGCGATAATCTGTCCGGTCTCTGCTGCCCGGGACAAGCTGCTGGTAATGCAATAATCCCAGTGGTAGGTTTCCTGCAGCAGCCGGTCCCCCAGCATTCGTGCCTGCTGACGGCCTTCTTCATTCAGCGGAATATCGCTTTGCCCCTGGATCCGGCCGGCGGCATTCCAATCCGTCAGGCCGTGCCTTATCAAGCCGATTAGCATGGTCGTCCCCACCTTCCTTCTTGATATTGGTTTTTGATATTTGTTTCTTAATGTAACATGAATGAAATCAAATGTCTTCTTTTCGGCGGTAAATACCAAAAGAAGCCCTCTTTACGTAAAGTAAAGGAGCTCCTATTGTCGACGGTACCGGTTCAAGCGGGTTAAAGTGATCACCGACAGGCCAATGCCGAGAAAGGACAACATCATCCAATATTGCGGATGGGCAGGTCCCATGCTCACTACAAGCGGCTCCACAATACCTCCACCCTCGGAGAGAGATGCCGGGTAAGAGGACTGCCACAGCGATACGCCGGCTACCCCGGTTTCTACTATGCCGCTTTGCGCTACAGTAGTGTTGGAAGGGGTCTTGACCATCGTAAAATAAAGGAAGCTGGAGATAAAAACAGCCAGGAAGCAGGCAATCCACAAACTGATCCGGCGCCGAAAAACGGCAGGCGTTCCAGCAGATTTACCGTCGCCCGGCATCAGCCAAGGGCTCTCCAAATAAATCCGCTCCATCACTTTGACATTTATGGCTTCCGCACTTTCTTCACTAACCTCTACCTTCACTTCCTGCATCAACAAAACGCTTTCTTCCCACTGTTCCCATTGGGCGGCGCAGTAAGAACAATTCGCAATATGTCTTTCCAGCAGAATCCGCTTGGGATCGGTGGGGGGAGCATCCCACATGAGCGGAATAAGGTCTTGCGCTTCCCTGCAGTTCATAGGCCTTACACCCTCTCAGCCTGCTCTTCTTCAATTACAGGCTCATAGAAATAGGATTCGAGTTGGAGCTTCACACTGCTCCTGGCACGGAACAATAATGACTTCACGGAGCTGACACTCTGGTCCAAGATCAAGGCAATTTCCTGGTAATCCATTTGATCGTATTCACGCAAAATCAGCGCGGAGCGCTGTTTCTCCGGAAGATTATTAATGGCTTCGCGGACCAGATTCATCCGTTCCTTGCGAAGAGCCACCTGCTCCGGGGCAACTTCAAGCGGAGCCACGGGGGTGTAGCCGCTTTCTTCCAGGGACACATTGCCGGCACGGTTCTTGCGGAGCTCGCTGAGCACAGTGTTGCGTGCTATTGTATACAGCCACGTTGAGAACGAGGCATCTACTTCACGGAAGGAATGCAGACTCCGGAACGCCTTGTAGAACGTCTCTGAACAGAGATCCTCTGCAATCAGCTCCATATGGGAGTTCTTGAGCATATGGTATACAAAAGCCAATATTTTACGCTGATAACGCCGCATTAGTTCTGAGTATAATTCAGTGTTGCCTTGCTTAATTTGCTGGATCAATTGGGAATCCGTCATGGTGAGTTCGGCCCTCCTCGCCCTTGCACGTCTTTTCCCGTCCGGTCCGTACTTATTATTACCGGGCAGGTCTTGAAAAGTTGCGGTGATACTGCAAATTGGTATGCAATTACGAAATACTTTCTATGTATATTCACAAACCCTGAAATTAACGCATGCCTTTATAACAGACGCCAAATGCGCCCATAAACATATCTGGGCAGCCATACCAATATTAGCAACTTAAAAGTGCTCAATTCTTCTCAAAAAATATAAAACTATAAATATAGCTTTTCTATTGTAGCACAGATCCGCATAGGATGACATTAATAGAGCCTTAATCGGTTCACTCGCCGGCAGAACACGACATTCGCCAAGACCGCCAACCCCTTGCCCCTGCTCGATTTATTCAACAAACCTCAATAAGCTGCAGAATCACTTTGAAATAGGTGTTGACAAAATGAAAACGTATACATATAATAAAAGTACAGTATGGTTTCTCTCCACTCCTATCCAAATACTACACGGTTCCAAGTAATTGTGAACTGTAACCGCTTATTATGTAAGCGGTCTTTTTTTGTCTATTTTTTGGCATACCTCTAAGTGTGCCTCTAAGCATGACTTTAGACTTCTGGGCTCTGTCGCCGATAAAGGCGCGGGTCCTTATTTCTTTGTACCCGGCTAATGCAAATAGAAACAGCATGCTAGCTAATCGCACGCATTGGGAGGCATTTTTGCCTTCTCTCCGCCACGTGCAGACCTTTCGCATGCATTGGGAGGCATTTTTGCCTTACACACGCTCCTCCCCGCTAACTCCGCCCTTAAAGCTCCCCCCTCCTGCTAACCAGGCGCACACAAAAAGAAGCCGGGCATCTGCCCGGCTCCTCAAGTATTTTTAGACAAACACTGTGTAATCGTTCTTCTGCAGCAGGATTTTGGCCCGCTCCATATCGTTCTCCTGGCGGAAGGAGAGGCGCATAATGCCCGGCACATCCTCACGGCTCTCAATAATCTGCACATTGCTGAGGTTGATGCCCTGATCCCCAAGCTCAGTAGCGATTCTTCCGATAATCCCCGGATGATCCGGAACATCAATATGCAGGTCGAACAACGGCGTAATCATCCCTTTGCGCCGTTCCGGCAGCTGGCTGCGGAAATCGTTGGCTTCGTGAAAAGCCTGCTCAATCCCCTCGCCGTCCGCACGCTCCAGCATCTGGATAAAAGCCGAGACCTCATCATTCCAGTCCCGCAGAAGACGCAGCATTACCGCCTTGTTGTTGAGCAGGATGTCCCGCCAAATGATAGGATCACTCGAAGCAATCCGGGTGATATCCCGGAAACCTCCAGCCGCAAGTGTGCTGTACAAAGAGTCCGTGTCATCATAGGCACGAATCTGGTTCACCAGCGCGACGGCGATGATATGCGGCAAATGGCTGATCGCCCCGACGATCTCGTCGTGACGCTCAGGGTCCAGCCTGACCATCTGCGCTTTTGTATGTAGGAGCAAAGACTCCAGCGCCTGATAAGCATCCTCCGGCACCCCTGGTGGAGGCGTCAGGACGTAATAAGCGTTCTCAAACAACAGCGAGGAGGCTGCCTCTACACCCGAGCGCTCTGAGCCCGCCATTGGATGGCCGCCGATGAAGTGTACACCTGGCAGCTCCAAGGCTAGCGCACAGGCCGCAATACTGGCCTTGGTGCTGCCAACATCCGTAATGATGCAGCCGGGCTTCAGCGGAAGCTTGCTAAGCTGCTGAAGGTAATCTTCGAGCATGCCTACAGGCACACACAGAAAAATATAATCAGCATCCAGGGCCGCTTCCTCCACAGAAAGCGTGGCGCTGTCGACCACCCCTCTGCTGACATATTTTCTTGCGGATTCAGGACGGTGGGCATGGCCAACGACGGTCAGGCCCTCCTTGCCTTTGAAGCAAAGGGCCAGTGAGCCTCCGATCAGACCGACACCGAAGATTGCTATTTTTGTCGTCATGTTCTTTGAACTACCTGCCTTCTCTAATTTCGTCTGGTCTGCTTGCGTTATGCCTTAACTCCCTGTTCGGCAAGTGTCTGCTCCAGAGCGGCTACAAACGCACGGTTCTGCTCTGCCGAACCTACCGTGACACGGATATAAGTAGGATACAAGCGGTGTCCTGCTCTGACTATAACCCCTTTGCGGAGCAAGGCATCGAAGACCTCGGTTCCCGGCTTGCGCACATCGACCATAATGAAATTGCCGTGTGCCGGAAAAGACTTTAATCCCAGCCGTTTGAATTCATCCTGCAGCTGAACAATACCCGCGCTGTTGAGTCTGCGGCATTCCTGCACATAGGCCTGATCCTTAAGCGCAGCCAGTGCCGCGGCCTGGGCCAGCCGGGAGGTATTAAACGGCTCGCGCACCTGATTGATCAGAGTGATAATCTGCGGACTGGCTACGCCATAACCGATGCGCAAGGCAGCCAAACCGTATATTTTGGAGAAGGTGCGCAGAACAACCAGGTTCGGGTAACGCTCAAGCAACTTGATGCCATCCGAATAAGTCAGATCCGTTACATATTCGCAGTAAGCTTCATCCAGCACGACCATTACATTCGCCGGCACCGAATCCAGGAAAGTAATCAGAGCCTGCTCAGGCACAATCGTCCCGGTCGGGTTGTTCGGATTGCAAATCCAGATCACTTTGGTCCGGTCCGTAATCCGGGCCAGCATCCCGTCCAGATCATGCGTTCCCTCCACAAGCGGCACCTCTATGGATACAGCACTTTCGATATCGGCGTTGCTTTTGTAGACGGAGAACGTTTGGTCAGCCATAATGGTCTCGTCACCCGGCAGGAAGAAAGCACGGGTAATCAGGGCAATAATCTCGTCCGAACCACAGCCAAAAATAATATTCTCGCTCTTCACCCCAAGATGGCTCGCGAGTGCAGACGTCAACTCAGCGGCGGCACCGTCGGGGTACAAGGATAAATTCTCAAGTTCCGCAACAATAGCGGCTTTGGCACTCGGGGAAGCACCATACGGGTTCTCATTGGAAGCCAGCTTAATAACCTCTTCCAATCCCAGTTCCTTCTTCACTTCTTCTATAGGCTTACCTGGCTTGTAGACAGGAAGGTCTACTATATTCGGTTTCGGATTCATGAACCGCCCTCGCTCTCCATCGATATAATACGAGTCTGCTGTCAGACTGTTATGGTCTTAATTGTGCCACAAATTCACGAATTTGCAACAGGCCCTCCGCACGCGTCGCAGGTTGCTCCAGCAGTGGAATCACATCCTCGACCTTGCGGACAATGGCACTGCCGACTACAACCCCGTCACAAATCCGGGCGAACCTTGCAACCTGCTCTCCGGTTGAGATCCCGAATCCGACAGCGATGGGAAGGTCGGTGGCTTCACGCACGGACTCCAGAAAGGCATCAATGCCGGTATGAAAAGAGGATCTTTCTCCGGTCACGCCAAGCGAAGAGACGCAATAGACGAACCCGCTTGCCCCAGAGACAATTTTGGCGATGCGTTCGCTGGAGGTTGGAGCAACCAGCGGAATCAGATTGATGCCGGCAGCGCTGCTGCGGCGGCGCATATCCTCCGATTCTTCGACAGGAAGGTCGGGGATGATCAGGCCGCTGATTTCATGCTTATCCAGCTCAGCAAAAAAAGTGTCCAGTCCCATCTGCATCACCGGATTATAATAAGTGAACAGAATAAACGGCAGGCTGCTGCCTGCTTGCCGGGCCTTAAGGGCCGTTTCCATACAGGTGCGCAGATGGACCTTCCCGCGCAGCGCCCGGGAAGAAGCCCGCTGAATCACGGGTCCATCCGCCAGCGGATCGGAATACGGAACGCCCAGCTCCAGAATATCGGCTCCAGCCGCTTCCAGCTCCCTGATAATATCAAGCGTAGTATTCAGATCAGGGTCTCCCACCGTAAGGAACGGAATCAGGGCCGCCCGTCCTTCGGACTTAAGCTTGCGGAACATCAGATCCATCCGGTTCGTCGTTTCTGTCGTCATTGGTTTCCCTCCCCTTGCGTGTAGGCCATGATCGATTCCACGTCTTTATCTCCGCGGCCGGACAGACAAATAACGATAATATCATCTTTTGAGAGGGCCGGAGCGATTTTCACTACCTGGGCTATGGCATGGGCCGACTCGAGTGCAGGGATGATACCTTCAGTGACACAGAGCAGTTTCAGCGCGTCCAGTGCTTCTGCATCGGTGATTGGCACATATTTAGCGCGTTCAATATCCTTAAGATAAGAGTGCTCAGGGCCTACGCCGGGATAATCCAATCCTGCCGAAATGGAATGGGCCTCCGTAACCTGTCCGTATTCGTCCTGCAGCAAATAGCTCATAGAGCCCTGGAATACCCCATGGGTCCCCTTGCTCATCGTTGCGGCATGAAAAGGAGTGTCCACCCCTTTGCCCGCTGCCTCCACACCGATCATGCCTACACTTTCATCCTCCATGAACGGATAGAACATCCCGATGGCATTGCTGCCGCCGCCGACAGCCGCCACCAGCAGATCCGGCAGCCGGCCCTCAGCCTCCAGAATCTGGCGCCGGGTCTCGTCGCCGATAATCCGCTGGAAGTTGCGGACCATCATCGGATAAGGATGCGGACCAACTGCCGAACCCAGGATATAAAAGGTGTCATCGACATTGCTGACCCAATAGCGCAGCGCTTCGTTTCCGGCATCCTTGAGGGTACGCGAGCCGGAGGTAACCGGAATCACCTCGGCACCCAGCAGCTTCATCCGAAAGACATTCAGCGCCTGGCGGCGTGTATCTTCTTCACCCATGAACACCTTGCACTCCATGCCTAGCAGCGCCGCCACTGTTGCCGTAGCTACACCATGCTGGCCGGCTCCCGTTTCGGCGATCACCTTGGTTTTGCCCATTTTTTTGGCGAGGATTCCCTGTCCAATGGCATTGTTGATCTTATGCGCACCGGTATGGTTCAGATCTTCACGCTTGAGATACACCTTGGCTTCTCCCAAGTGCTTGCTTAAGCGCTCCGCATAATACAGCGGGGTCTCCCGTCCGGAATACTGCTTCAGCAAATAATCTATTTCTTCCTGAAAAGCCGGGTCTGCCGAAAAGGTGCGGTAGGCCTCCTCCAGCCCAATCAGTGCATTCATCAACGTTTCAGGCACGAAGCGGCCTCCAAAAGAACCGAAACGTCCATGCTGGTCCGGTACTTGTATCATGATTGCTTCACCCTTCCCACAAAAGCTGTCATTTTGGCAATATCCTTGATGCCGCCGCTTTCCACTCCGCTGGATACATCCACGCCATCCGGGGCGTAGCCCGCCAGCAGTTCACCCACATTGCCGGGGTGCAGGCCGCCGGCGATAAATAAAGGCAATCCATGCCTAGCCGCCACCTGGCGGTATGCCGGTATGGTCTCCCAGGCGAACGTGCGGCCGGAACCGCCGCTCTGATGGGTATCGTAAGTATCCAGCAGCAGTGCATCGACCGCACCCGCGTAGCTTTCCATATGTGCATATCCGCCGCCTGATTCAGCATGGGCTTGATCCGAGACGGAGAGAGCTTTCCAGACCTTGGCTTCTGGAAAAGCCAACTTGACCTCCCGGCAGAACTCCGGGCTCTCCTGCCCGTGCAGCTGAATGACATCCAGCGCAGCGATGGAGAGCAGTTCTCCCAGCTCCTTCAGCCCCGGATTGACAAACACGCCCGCGGCCTGCGGAATTCCGCCTGTCTCCCAGTTTCCCAGCTCGGCGATCAATTCGGCCGCTTGAGCGGGGGATACCTTCCTGCGGCTTGGTGCAAAAACAAAGCCGATATAATCGACCGGTAAGTGTATCATAGATTTTAGCACTTCAACGTCCTGAAGTCCACAGATTTTTACCATTGTCTCAGCCATGCAAGGCACGATCCTTTCCTTCAGGCAGAGGGCCCAGCAAGGTATGGACAGCAGCCTCGACGTCCTGCTGCCGCATCAGATATTCGCCGACAAGAACGCCGTGTGCCCCTGTTGTCTTCAGATAAGTAATATCTTCGGGACCTGCAATTCCGCTTTCACTGATGAGCGGAATGCCTTCCGGCAGCAGCTCTGCCAGCTCCGCAGTAGTAGACAGCGCCGTCTCGAAGGTACGCAGATTACGGTTATTCACCCCGAGCAGCACATGCGGGGCAGCAGCCTTCCCTGTACCCAGCACCACTGTAAGCTCCTCCCGGTCATGCACTTCAATCAGGACATCCAGCCCCAGCTTCCCCGCCGTATCCGTGAAGGATGCCAGCTGCACCGGTGTCAGAATAGCCGCAATCAGCAGTACGGCATCCGCGCCGAGCAGCCGGGCTTCATAAATCTGCTTCTCATCAATAATGAAATCCTTGCGCAGCAGTGGAAGAGCTACAGCTTCCCTTATAAGACGGAGATAAGCGCCGTCGCCTTGAAAATAATCTTTATCTGTCAGCACGGACAGGCAATCCGCACCTGCCGCTTCATACCCGCGGGCAATCGACACCGGATCGAAGTCGGGCCGGATCAGCCCTTTGGAAGGTGATGCCTTCTTCACTTCCGCGATCAGTCCCATCTCCCGGTTCCGGTTCATCAAGGCCGCCCGGAAACCCCGGGTTGCCGGCAATGCTGCAATCCCGCGTTCCGCCTCCGCCAGCGACCATGTCCGGCTTAAGGCCTCTACCTCTTTTATTTTGGTGGCTACGATTTGATCAAGATACATAGTTAAGCTCCTCCGTCATCGCTTTAAGCTGGCCCAGCTTGGCTAAGGCCTTGCCCGAGTCCACTACCGTTCTGGCCTGTTCGACGCCTTCGGCCAGCGTGTCTGTCAATCCGGCAACATAAATGCAGGCGCCTGCATTGGCCAGCACAATGTCCCTGTAAGGTGTTATGGCTCCTTCCAGAACCGAAGTTATGATTCTGGCGTTCTCCGAAGCATCGCCGCCCAGCACGGATTCCAGCGGATGCATAGTCAACCCCAGCTCCTGCGGGGTGAGCTCATAAGTTCTAACCTTTCCATCCTTCAGTTCCGAGACCTGGGTAGGAGCAGAAATGCTGATCTCATCCAGACCGTCCAGGCTGCTCACTACCATAGCCCGTTTGGAACCCAGCTCGCCCAATACCGTTGCGACTGTCTCCGTCATATTGCGGTCATAGATGCCCAGGAGCTGACGGTCCGCTCCCGCAGGATTGGTCAAGGGACCCAGCATATTGAATACCGTACGTACACCCAGCTCGCGGCGGGGTGCTGCCGCATGGCGCATGGAGGGATGATAGATCTGCGCGAACAGGAAGCAGATGCCGATGCTGTCCAGGCACTGCCGGGCCTGCTCCGCACTCAGATGAATGTTGACACCAAGCGCTTCCAGCACATCGGCACTGCCCGCCCGGCCCGAAGCCGAGCGGTTGCCATGTTTGGCGACCCGTACAGAAGCCGCCGAGGAAATGATCGCGGAGGCTGTGGAGATATTGAACTTATGGATGCCGGAACCGCCCGTGCCGCAGGTATCCAGCAGGCGCGCACGTTCTGTCGTTACCGTGGTCCCGAATCCGCGCATCGCTTCTGCGAATCCGGTGATTTCCTCCACGGTCTCCCCCTTGATGCGCAACGCGGTCAGCAAGGAGCCAATTTGGGCCTGGGAGGCTTCGCCTTCCATAATTGTGCCCATAATCTCTTTCGCCTGGCTGCGGGTAAGATTGCGTCCTTCAATCAAATTGGCGATTCCTGCTTGAATCAGCTTCGTTGCCTCCATCTTCCTCGTCCTCCCAAAAGTTAGTGTGACACAGCTTTCAAAGGTGATGAACCTTTATTTATAGGCAGCCCCCTGCTTAGGGAGTGTATTCGTACATATAGTCCTGATTGATGCTCTGTTTCTCCTTCACCACCGGCGGGAACATTGCTTCCGCCATCCGGATAGCCTTCAGCATGCCCTTGGCTTTGTTGACGGTTTCTTCATATTCCTTCTCGGGAACCGAATCCCAGACAATGCCTGCGCCAGCCTGCACAAAGGCCCGGCCTTTGCGGAAAATGATGGTGCGGATAGTGATGCAGGAATCCATATTCCCCGAGAAGCCAAGATACCCGATTGCCCCTGCGTAAGCCCCTCTGGCTTCCCGCTCCAATTCGGCGATAATCTCCATTGCCCGCAGCTTCGGTGCGCCGGAGACGGTCCCTGCCGGGAGACAGGAGAGAAAGGCATCAAAAAAATCTTTGTCCTCACTCAGAGTACCCGATACATTGGACACCATGTGCATGACATGGGAGTACCGCTCAATCTCCATAAAAGAGTCGCATTTCACCGTCCCGAACTTGGAGACACGGCCGAGGTCATTGCGCCCGAGATCGACGAGCATGAGATGCTCGGCACGTTCTTTTTCATCCTCCAGCAGTTCAGCAGCCAAGGCTCTGTCCAAAGCCTCATTCTCGCCTCTTGGGCGTGTTCCGGCGATTGGCCGCGTCTCGACCCGGTTGCCGTCGACCTTCACCAGCGCCTCCGGCGAGGTGCCGACGATGATTTCCTCATCCATTTTGAGATAATACATATAGGGTGAAGGATTCAGCGTACGGAGCAGCCGGTATACATGCAGCGGAGAGACCTCCGTATTGATATGCATGCGCTGTGACAGCACCACCTGAAAAATATCCCCGGCCCGGATGTATTCCTTGGCCTGCTCCACATTGCTGATGTATTGCTCTTTGGTCAGATTGGAGTGTATCTCCCCAAGCTCAATGTCCTGCGGGATGCTGCGGCGGTTGACGTTCTCCTTCGGGCCTTCCTTTTGCAGTTCCTCGGCCATGTCCTCAAGCTTCTGGCTCAATTCCTCATAATTGGCACGGATCTCGGAATCCGTCTCCCCGTCCTGCACATGCAGGTTGCCGACCAGGAGAATCTGCTGCTTCACATGATCAAACACAATAATGCGGTCACAGAACATGAAGCGGATATCATCCATATTCAGATCATCGTGGGCATGAGCCGGCAGCTTCTCGTAATATTGCAGCAGATCATACCCGAAGAATCCAATCGCTCCCCCTGTAAAAGGCGGCATTTCCTCCAGCTTGGGACTGCGATAGGAACGGAGCAGCGCCTTGAGCTCCTCAATGGGTTTGCCTTGCAGCTGTTTCTTCTTGCCGCCGACTTCCACATAGATTGCGCCTTTTTTGCCGGATATCTTCAGAAAGGGGTCACTGCCGATAAAAGAATATCGCGCCCATTGAATTCCGCCTTCTACACTTTCGAGTAAAAAGGCATGATCGCGCTCCGCGAAGCGCTGGAAAATACGGATAGGTGTCTCCATGTCGGCGAGCAGCCGTTTTACCACAGGAATCAGGTTATAGTCCCGCGACAGCGACACTACTTGTTCTACACTCGGATTCGTCATTGGGGGTACCTCCCTTAATATTTATGAGCCGGTTCATGAAAAACAAAAAAACCTCCACCGAAGTAGAGGTTGTTGTAAGTAAGTATACGAAAAAGAGCATGGGGTCGGCATCTATCGCTGAACTGTACAGAATTCTCCCTTGAAAGCTGCACCGGTAGCACAAATACACTCCAGCACACGCTAAAAGAAACTGCACTCACGATCCTTGCCTAACCTGCTATACTGCACTCTGCTCTGCTATACTCAACTCAGCTAAACTAAACTCTTCTTCTCTCGGCTAACTACACTATACATGATGATTCGGGTCAATGGCAACCCCGGTCCGCTAATTTATGACTTGCTTTGGGCCAAATCAGGCCGCAGCCTTTGCGCCTCGTTCAAATAGACATGACGGATATCGCGCTGCGACTTGTCCGTATTCACCTGCACCATCAGACGAATACACTTCGGCAGGCTCCCTTTGACAGGAATCTCTACGGAGCACATCAGCGGCACCAAATCCCAGCCCTCAATCTCACGGATCGCCCGTGCCGGAAACGTGGCATCCAGATCCTCAGTCATGGTTATCCATACGCTGCAAATATCTTCAGCGATGACGTCATTGCGCTCGACAATTTCCTGCAGGAGCACAACCGTTTCGCGCAAAATTTCCGTTTCCTCATTCTGGGTGACAGTTGTAGCCCCCCGAATTCCCCGGTTTACCACGGGCTTCCCTCCTTCTTGAGCTGCGCGATAACCTCACGCACCAGCGACTCTTCCACATTGCCTACAATACTTACAGCACCGATGGCGTCAGGTACGATAAAGGTCATCTTGCCTTCCTTGAACTTCTTGTCATGCATCATGGCTTCGATCAGCTCATCTTCCCCGTATTCGGCAGGCAGCCGGGTAGGCAAGCCAAGTGCCGAGAGCATGGAGACCGTATCCTCATAAATGGCGGTGTCCCGGCCAAGCTTCGCTGCCAGAAGTGCTGAGCCTGCCATTCCGATAGCGATGGCTTCACCATGCAGGAACACACCGTATCCGCCAACGGCTTCAATCGCATGCCCTATCGTATGGCCCAGGTTCAGAATGGCCCGTTGACCTTGCTCCCGTTCATCATTGCCCACTACGTCGGCTTTGATCGCACAGCCGCGTTCCAGTGCATAACCCAGCGCTTCTGCATCAAGCGCAAGCAGCTCGCCGGCGTGCTCCCGGCACCAGCAGGCAAATTCTTTGTCCAGAATCAGGCCGTGTTTCACCACTTCGGCCAGCCCGGAAGAGATCTGACGCGCCGGCAGCGTTGCCAGTGTGTCCAGATCATACAGAACCAGCGATGGCTGATAGAATGCGCCGATCATATTCTTGGCGAGGGGATGATTCACGGCAACCTTGCCACCGACACTGCTGTCATGAGCCAAAATGGTTGTCGGAAGCTGCAGGAAGCCTATCCCTCTCATATAAGTGGCGGCAACAAATCCTGCCAGATCACCGACTACACCCCCGCCCATGGCCAATACGGCTGAGCTGCGGTCCAGACCGGCGGAAATGGCCGTTGTCATCACCTCTTCATAGACCTGCAGGGATTTGGACGCTTCTCCTGCCGGTATGACATGGCTTGCCACGGTATACCCCTTGCTGCGCAGGTTCTCTTCCAGAGCCGGCAAATAACGCGGGGCGACTTCACTGTCAGTAACTACCAGCAGCGGACTGCGGACAGGGAATCCGGCCTCAACACACCGGTCGCCAATCTGGCTTAAGAGGCCGCTGCCGATAAAAATAGGGTAGGAGCGCTCACCCAGCTCCACTTGAATAGTCCTAATCATTAGTAGCTCTCCAGCTGAGACTGGTAGCTGTCGTAATTGGCTTTGATTTCCTCCAGGGAATCCCCGCCAAATTTATCAAGGAAAGCTTTGGCCAGTTCCCAGGCCACCACATTCTCCAGCACAACACACGCTGCCGGAACGGCACAAGCATCGGAACGCTCCACTTGCGCTGTGAAAGCTTCTTTGGTATCGATATCCACACTTTGCAGCGGTTTGTACAGTGTCGGGATTGGTTTCATCACCCCGCGCACCACAACCGGCATTCCGTTGGTCATTCCGCCTTCAAAACCGCCCAGACGGTTGCTCGCCCGGTAGTAGCCCCGCGCCGCATCGTACATAATCTCGTCATGCACCTGTGAACCACGCAGCTTGCCGGCTTCAAAGCCAATTCCGATCTCCACGCCCTTGAAGGCATTGATCGACATTACCGCACCCGCAATGGCGCTGTCCAGCTTACGGTCCGCTTGTACGTGGCTGCCGAGTCCGATCGGCAGGCCTTCAACGATACATTCCACAATCCCGCCGATCGAGTCGCCTTCTTCCTTGATTTTGTCTATATAAGACTCCATCTTTTGTTCGGTTTCTTTATCGACGACCCGTACAGAGGATTGCTCCGTCAGCTCTATCAGCTCATCTATCGGCAGATTATTGGCCGGTGCTTCAATCTCGCCGATGCGAATCACTTGTCCCGCAATCTTGACACCAAAGGCTGCGAGCAATTGTCTGGCTACAGCACCGACAGCGACTCTGGCCGCCGTTTCGCGTGCACTGGAACGTTCGAGCACATTGCGAAGGTCGGTAAGGTTATATTTCAGTCCGCCATTCAGATCCGCATGGCCGGGACGCGGCCGGTTCACCCGGCGTTTCTCTTCGTCGCTGCCGGGAATAGGCTCTATATTCATAATATTCTTCCAGTGGGTCCAGTCCTTGTTCTCAACGACCAGGGCCACGGGAGCCCCTGTAGTAGAGCCATGCCGTACCCCGCCGACAATCTGTGCCGTGTCTTTCTCAATTTGCATGCGGCGTCCGCGGCCGTACCCCTTTTGCCGCCGGTGCAGTTGAAAATTCAATTCCTCAAAATCAAGCGTCAAATTGCTGGGCAATCCTTCAATAATGGCCGTAAGCTGGGGGCCGTGCGTTTCCCCCGCTGTTAAATAGCGTAAACTCATGCTGCGTTCCCCCTTCACACTTTTAAACTGTAAACCGCTAAAATGTTAAATGTCTTTGCTCATTATAGTATAGGCCATCCGCTTTGACAAGAAAGGGATCAGCCTTCGCAGCCCGTTGTTCCCCGGATATAAAAAGTGCCGCCCATACCCTCGCGGGTATAAACGGCACTGCTTGAGCCTTCGCTGCTCTCTTCCATGATGTAGCAGGCGCCGACCGCTGGCGGCGGACAGCAGCCGATTATTTCTTACGGTAAAAGAAGGTTTCTGTGGACTCGAAGCCATACTGTGCCGGGGTGAAAATCTGCTCGGTGCTTCCGACGAACAAATAACCGCCTGGACGCAGGCTGGCCGAGAACTTGTGATAGAGCTTATTCTTTGCTTCTTCCGTGAAATAGATCATCACATTGCGGCAAATAATCAGATCGAAGCCCTCGTCGAACTTGTCCAGCAGCAGATTCTGCTTGCGGAAATCGATATTCTTCTTCAGCGATTCGCTCACCTTGAATACCGGACCCTCCGGAGTGAAGTAACGAGCAGCTACATCGCGTGGCACATCCTTAAGCGAACGCTCCAAATAAAGCCCCTGCTTTGCTTTGGCCAAAGCTCCGTCGTCAATATCGGTAGCCAGTATGCCCGTTTGTGCCAGAATGTCCTTGTCCGCCAGAATCATAGCCAGTGTATAGGGCTCCTCACCGGTGGAACAAGCGGCACTCCAAAGCTTGAGTCTGCGGCCGGAACGCTGCAAATCCGGGAGAATGACATCCCGCAGCACTTCCCACCGGTTCGGATTGCGCCAGAATTCGGATACATTAATCGTCATCCGGTCCAAAAATTCATAAAATAAAGCCTTGTCCTTCATCATCGCCGCAAAAAATTCACTGAAGCTATGATATCCGTTCTTCATCCGCAATGTGGTCAAACGCCGTTTCATCTGCGCTTCCTTGTATTGAGCGAGATCGATGCCTGTACTTTGCTTGACGCTGTGAATAAAGCCCATGTAATCCGGATCTGCTGTTACTGCATTCTCTTCACGATCAGCCATGCTTCCCCCTGCCTCCTGCCAGACCTAAGTCCAAATTGCAATATCCTTGTTGTATTCGGTCAGTTCATCCGGAGCGAAGAAATTGGCAATTTCCCGTTGCGCACTCTCCGGCGAGTCAGATCCATGAATCAGGTTAAGCGGGGTATGGCTGGCAAAATCGCCGCGTATCGTTCCCGGAAGGGCTTCGCCCACCTTGGTTTTGCCAATCAGCATACGGGATAAGGCAACGACATCGTCCCCTTCCCATACCATCGCAAACACAGGGCCCGAAGTAATAAAGGCTACCAGCTCCGGGAAAAAATCCTTGCCCTCATGCTCCGCATAATGACGTTTTGCCTGTTCTTCTGTGACGCGAATCAGCTTCGCAGCCACTAGCTTGAAGCCCTTATCCTCGAGACGCGCGACAATGCGCCCGATTAGTCCCCGTTGTACACCGTCCGGCTTAATCATCAGATACGTCTTTTCCATCGGCTCACTCTCCATTTTCTCTTACGAATGATGGGTTTTACGATATCTTACCA
Source organism: Paenibacillus albidus (assembly GCF_014644435.1). Classification (GTDB taxonomy): domain Bacteria; phylum Bacillota; class Bacilli; order Paenibacillales; family Paenibacillaceae; genus Paenibacillus_AQ; species Paenibacillus_AQ albidus. Next base: position 71,366 of record NZ_BMKR01000007.1, read on the forward strand.
GAAACACGGCCTCCTGTGAACGCTTAATATTCGGAGGTTGCTAATACGCCCTGCCTGTGACAAAAAAAGCGATGTCCCGCAAATTGCGCTTCGTCCGGTTATTGGGAAGCTGATCCAGTGCAGCCAGCGCTTTGTTAATATAGCGGGTAGCCAATTCTTCGGAACGGGCGACCCCCTCCCCCGACAGAATCAGGTCGATGGCCCGGCCTACAGTGCGTTCGCCTGCACGGATAAAGCTTAGCTCCTCAAGCAGCGAGGAACGCAGCCTGTGATCTTCAAGGCTGTAAATTACAGGCAGCGTGATATTGCCCTGCCGCATATCGCTGCCCGGCGGTTTGCCGATCTGTTTCTCCGTCCCGGAAAGATCGAGCAGATCATCACGGATCTGAAACGCCATGCCAACGTTATACCCGTAATTATAGAGCAGCCGTGCCACACGGGGCTCCGCTTCGGCAGCGAGCGCGCCAAGTTCGCAGCTGACGGCTATCAGCAGTGCCGTTTTGCGGCGGATCCGCCGCAGGTAGTGACGGACACTTTGCTCGCTGTTGAAAAAATCACGAATCTGCTCCATCTCTCCGATGGACATTTCCACCATGGCTTTGGACAAAATCTGGTGTATCCGCGGATTTTTCAGCTCGGTAGTCATCACCAGCGCTTTTGCATAGATGTAGTCACCTGTATACATGGCGATTTTGTCGCCCCACTTCGCCTTCACGGTCGGTTCCCCGCGCCGGAGCTCTGCATCGTCGATGACGTCGTCATGTACAAGTGAAGCACTGTGGATCAGCTCCAGGGGCACGGCAACACGTTTGAGCTTCTCCAAATCGTAGGTTCCGAATTTGCCGCCCATCAGCACAAACACCGGGCGCAGCCTCTTTCCGCCTGCCTTCAGCAGGTGCATGGAAGTTTCCGTCAACAGCTCATCATCACCCTGGACGCTGCGGTACAGCTCTTTTTCGATCTGGTCCATATCTTTATTCAACAATCCGAACATTTGCAGTCGTTTCATTCTTTCACCCGTGTCAGCAGATTGTTGCTCCAAAGCTCCATCTTCACTTCCTGCGGCAGCAGGCCCATCTCATAGGCATAGCGGAAATAGAGGTTCAGACCTTCCTGCTGCCTTTCTTCAAAATCATAACATAAATTGCGGAAGTACTCTTGCCAGTAGGCCTCCGTCCCTCCGATGGCGGAGCGAGCGGCAGCGATAATCGGAGTCAGAGAACGCAGGCCGCGGGCTTTGCTCTCGGCAAAAGCCTCAGCGATCTCAGTAATGGCTTCCGGCTTCACGCGCGCCGCTTCCCTATTCACCGCCCAGACCGCAAAGGTCATGCCAAGGCCGGTCCATTCCTTCCACATCGCGCCGAGATCCGTTACTATGTAGCCTTGATTCTGCCAAGAGGCTCTGATCGCACTGTCACCGATCAGCAGACAGGCATCCGCCTGCTCCATCATAGCATCCAGATCGGGGTCGGCACTAATATACTCGGGTTTGCCTTGCATTGCCTTCTCCATCAGAATCTTTAACAGATTCACTGAAGTGGCGGAAGTATTTGTAACCGCAATAGTTCCATTAGCGATTCGCTCAAGCGGTGCCTTCGAGAACAGCAAAATGGATTTCACGGCCCCAGCCGCACTGACAGACAGATTTGGCAACAGCAGCAGCCGTTCGCTGGCCAGGGCATATGCGAAGGATGACAAGGCACCTACATGAATGCTGCCATCGCTCATCCCCCGGTTAAGAACGGCCGGCACCTCGCTCACCATCACTGCGGGAACCTTCAGGGAAGAGGGATGAAAATTGTGAAATACCGGCCAGGAGTTGGTATAGCTGATTTTACCGATAATGGTAGGTCCGTCGGAATACATCCCTACTCCCCCCATCTGCGAAATAAAGTATGTTCTATATTCAGACTGTCCAGCACCTTGCCAACCAGAAAGCCGACAAGATCATCTATGCTTTGCGGTCCAAAGTAAAAAGCCGGCATCGCCGGGATCATCCGGACACCGAGGCGGGACAACTTCAGCATGTTCTCCAGATGGATCGCATGCAGTGGTGTCTCACGGGGCACCAGCACCAGGGGACGGCCCTCCTTCAGCATCACATCGGCAGCACGGGTCATCAGGTTATCGGAGGCTCCGCTAGCGACAGCGGACAATGTACCCATGGAGCACGGCATAATAATCATCCCCTCCACCCGAAAAGAGCCGCTGGCGATCGAAGCGCCGATATCCGCAATAGGGTGATAATGCAGAGAACCGGGATAGTCTTTGAACTTCGCGTTCAAAAACTCTTCCCGGTCAGAGACCCCATAACCCAATTCTTCTTTAAAAACGCGCCAGCCGGCATGACTCACCACCAAATGTACCGTATATTCAAGGGACAAGAGGGTTTCGACCAGGCGGATTCCGTAAATGGCCCCGCTGGCTCCCGTAATTCCTACTACCATGTGTTTGGGTCTGGGATTGGTCATTTGTGAAACTGCACCACCAGGTCAATCAGAGTAAAAGAGAATACCACAATGCTCAGTACACCATTCATAGTGAAAAAAGCGGTTTGTAAACGGCTGAGGTCATTGGGGGAGACAATATAATGCTCGTAAAAAAGAATAATATAAGCTATGAGCATACCGGCCACATACCACCAGCTGAGATCTGTAATGAACAGCAGCGATACGAACCCTGCCCCCGTCAGAACATGGAACACACGGGCAATCGCCAGGGAACGGGCCACCCCGAAACGGACCGGAATCGAATACAAACCTTCCTTTTTGTCAAACTCAACATCCTGACAGGAATAGATAATATCAAACCCGGCGGTCCAAAATACGATCGTGAAGTAAAAGACCATGGAGGTCCAGTCCACACTGCCGGTTACTGCCACCCAGCCGCCCAAAGGGGCGAGTGCGATGGTAAGCCCGAGAATGATATGGCAGGCCCAGGTAAACCGCTTTGTAAAAGAATAAAGAACAAGCAAAAAGACTGCGATCGGCAGCAGCTTGACGGATAACGGATTCAGCTTGATAGCTGCCCAAAAGAGCAGGAAAAAGGAAACCGCAATAAATATAATGACCTCTCCGACTTTGAGCAGCCCTGCGGGGATAGCTCTTCCGGCGGTCCGTGGATTCTTCGCATCGCTGATCCGGTCAATTAGCCGGTTGAGTCCCATCGCCGCACTACGGGCGCCGAACATCGCCATTACAATCCAGCCAATCTGCCCCCAGGAGGGCAATGAGCCGAACATCACGACGGAACCGAGCAGCGCACCCATGAAAGCGAACGGTAAAGCAAATACCGTGTGTTCAAATTTAATCATTTGCAGAAAAATACCAATTTTCTTAAACATCCGAGTTCTCCTTGAGCCCAATATGTAATGCTGCGATGCCTCCGGTCAAGGGGAACGATTCCACTCTCTGCAGTCCGGTTTCACGAAAGATAGCTGCCAGCTGTTCCCGGTCAGGGAATAAAGCCAGGGATTCAGGCAGCCATTTATACTGCTCATACCTCTTGGCGAATAATTTTCCCAGCAAGGGAAGCACACGCTGAAAGTAGAAATAATAAATCCCTTTAAAGGGCTGCTTCATCGGCTTGGAAAGCTCCAGACAGACTACCATCCCGCCAGGCTTGACGACTCTCTTCATCTCGTGCAATACCTGAACCGGATCAGGCACATTGCGCAGTCCGAAGCCGATCGTGGCATAGTCGAAGGAATTGTCGCCGAAAGGCAGTTCCATGGCGTTGCCCTGCACGAGTGAGATCCGGTCCTGAAGGTTGCGGTCCTGCACCTTGCGCCGCCCTACCTCTAACATGCCTGCACTGAAATCAAGCCCCATGACGGTGCCTGTTTTGCTTGCCTCCGCCAAGGCAATACTCCAGTCGCAGGTCCCGCAGCACAAATCCACAGCGGAATCGCCCAACTTCATCTCCATCTTCTTCATCGTGAATTTGCGCCAGGCCTTATGACGGCGGAAGCTGAGAATGTCATTCATCAGATCATATTTGCCGGCGATGCTTTCGAATACAGAATGCACAAACTGCTCTTTCGGTTTCGTGCTGTTATCGCCCACAGCAGCGGGCGTTTTGTCCATCGTCATTTGGTTACCCCTCCACGGCTGCTTGTCCGGAAATTTTCATCTGCAGAAGGAAGCGGTCCAGTAAAGCTCCCAGCTCTCGAATCAGATTCTCGTCTTTCAAGCCCTGCAGCAGTCCCTGAATGGACTGGACGGAATGATGCAGCTTGTCCGTCAGCAGGGAATCGCACTTATACTTCATCTTCAGTTTCTTCCAATCCTTAGGATCAATATTCTTGTCGCGCAGCAGAGCAAGCTCATCCTCTGTTGCTGCCTCAAGCATTTTCCAGTAACAATAACCCTGTTGAGCGCTTGCAGGATCATTGCTGCGGGCAAGCTCCAGGATCACAGTCTCACACTGGCTGAACTCGGCAAGCAGCTTCTCCCAGACTTCAGCGAGCGATTCCTCAATCATCGGAGTAAAAGAAAGGAACAGCCGCATATTCAGCTGTACCGTGTGCCGCAAGTATTGTTCAGCGGAGAGAACCATAGCCTTCATCTTGGTATAAAGACCGGCCTTCATCACATTGAAATCGGCAATGGCCGTACTTAGGACTCCAACCATTTCAATCTGTTCGCGTTTGGCCAGCAGCTGATAGAACCAGCTGCTGAAATAATCCCCGGCCAGTACCTTCAGCTGGCGGGAGCGCATAGGATCGCCCCCCGGTTCGCCGCCGGACCGGTCAATGGCTTCGTGCGTGTCGAGCCCAAGCTGCACAAGGGCTGTTACCAGAGTGTACAGCTCTCCATTGCGCACTGCGGCCGCAGAGCCGTGATTCAGAAAAATATATAACAAATGACCCCGGCCATCAGAAAACGGCGGCAATTCCGTGTGCCGCTGAATCATGTCGTAGTCGGTGTAGGGTTTAGCCAGTTGCGGTATGCGGTACGGTTTCATTTCAGCCTCCGAAGCCATTGACATCATGACAATTTCTTTGTTCACAATCTTGTCTATTATATCACATGTTTTTTGGTCACGCACGATAGCGCATTCTAGTTTCTTTTACCCAGTTCAGGGAGAAATGAACTGATTGATCCACAGCTCGCTTTCGCTAATCCGGAAGCGGGTCTTCAGCCGTTCGGGCAAACGGACATTTCCGGCAGCAGCAAGCTCTTCCTGCAGGGCTCGGGTCCATTCTCTGCGCCGGATATCCGCAGCCAGCAGCAGCCGGCGTGTACCCAGCCATTTGTCGTCGGCAACAAGGCGCAGCAAAAGCTGATTGACGTTGTCCGTCTCTTCAAAGGCAAAGGAAATGGCCCCGGCCATATTTCGGTACAGTTCAGCCGGCTCATGGTCATTGCCGGTGACCTTAAGATCCAGCGACAGCACACCGTTCTTCCAGCCCGCACTTCCTATCGCTAAAGTAAAGGGATATGCCCCCAGCGCATCCACCAGGTTGTCGTCTTCAAGCACCGTGTAGCTGCCGTCCGTAAAAACCTCTACCGTCCCGTACTGCTGCCGCACGGCGGCATCCAGATCGGCCAGCTTCGGCAGGACTGCTGCCGAGGCAGCAGCCATAAGCGCCGCAGCTCCGATCCACCAAGCCCGGTTCATCGACACACCCCCTTACTCATCGTTTCCGCTCTTTACCCATTTATACCAACCGTTTGGAAGACAAGTCCCTGCTGGAGTCAAGCCCATAGAACATTATATTTTAAAAAAAGCAGGCTATGCCTGCTTTTCAGCTGTCGCTCTCCAGTTGCCCGTGCTTACTCCATATCTCAGCCTTGCCGCGGATCTTTATCGCGGAGGTATGATCGGTAAATTGGGCAAAAAGCACCTCGCCTTTATCCAGCTTCTCCATATGATGAAACCGTGTATCATGACCCCGGGTAAGCCCTATGACCTGTACACCATTCTCCTTGGCCTTAACCACAATATAGTCGCTGTCCACCGGAAGCGGATTTCCGCCATTCTTATTCTCCGTCATCTCTGATCCTCCTCTGAACATATTGAAACATGCCCTGCATGCTGCCTCAAAAACAAATGCCGCCTCTAGAGGGCGGCATAGTTGTTTCAAACAAAGACTATGGGAACGATATGTAGAAATCTTTATTTGATTCCGTCTTTAAGCGCTTTACCTGGTTTAAAAGCAGGTACCTTGCTTGAAGGAATTTCGATTTCTTCACCGGTTTGCGGGTTGCGGCCTTTGCGTGCGGAACGTTCGCGCACTTCAAAGTTTCCGAAGCCAACCAGTTGCACTTTGTCACCGCTTTGCAGAGCTCCCGTGATCGCTTCGAAAACGGCATCTACCGCTTTAGTAGCATCTTTCTTGGGAAGTTCAGTAGCTTCTGTAACTACATTGATCAAATCTGATTTATTCATGTATTCTCACCTCCCTGGGCAAATTTCCGGTATCATTCACTCTTTCCGTTTAAACGTAAAATATACGTGATAATCCCGTTTATTACTAGACAATGGCGCCCATACACCCTGAAGCGCAACAAACTTATAGTAATACAGCCCATCCATAATTTCAAGGCGTTACTTAAAAAAGGAGCAGAAAGTATTATTCTTCCTTGCAGATTCGACTAATTTGATGGACCTATAACAACGGTTATTCTTTAAAACATGCAGATATCATGCAAGATTCATAAAGATCCCGCCCCTTTTTTGAAACAGCACAAAGAGCGGGATTCCTCCCGCTCTTTGGTAATAATAGAAGCCAATCCCGTTAAAGAATGATGGCAATCAGTCCGCCCGAGCCCTCGTTGATGATCCGGCCCAGCGTCTCTTGCAGCTTGTAGCGTGCATTATCCGGCATCATGGCGATTTTGCCCTGAATGCCTTCCCGCACAATAGAGTGCAGTGAACGTCCAAAGATATCCGATTCCCAAATCTTGATCGGGTCTTTCTCAAAATCCTGCATCAAGTAACGGACCAGCTCTTCACTTTGCTTTTCCGTTCCAATAATCGGCGAGAATTCGGACTCGACATCCACCCGTATCATATGGATCGACGGTGCGGTCGCCTTCAGACGGACCCCGAAGCGGGAGCCCTGCCGGATCAGCTCCGGTTCATCGAGCGCCATTTCGGCAAGGGACGGTGCCGCAATGCCATAACCGGTAGTCTTGACCATTTCAAGCGCTTCCGAGAAGCGGTCATATTCCCGTTTGGCATGGGAGAATTCCTGCATCAGCTGCAGCAGGTGGTCCTTGCCGCGGATCTCAACACCCACGACCTCCATAAGCACCTGATCATACAGTTCTTCCGGGGCATACAGATCAATTTCTGCAACACCCTGGCCCATATTCATTCCGCTGAGACCGGCCCTGTCGATGAAATCATATTCCGTAAACTGGGCTACCAGCCGATCCACATCGCGCAGACGGCGGATATCTTTTACAGTGTCCCGGACAGAATTCTCATAGCTGCTGCGCAGCCAATGATTTTCGCCTAGCACCATTACCCAGCTTGGCAGGTTCACGTTGACTTCATGAACCGGGAATTCATACAACACTTCACGCAGCACACCGGTAACATCGTCTTCAGTCATATTCGCCGCACTGAGTGTCATGACGGGAATATCGTATTTAAGGGCAAGCTCGCTGCGCAGCTGCTGCACCTCTTCACTGCGCGGCCGGGTCGAGTTGATTACCAGCACAAACGGCTTGCCAACTTCCTTCAGCTCCGCAATGACGCGTTCCTCAGAATCCACATAAGAACTGCGCGGGATTTCGGCTATCGTACCGTCTGTAGTCACTACAACACCCAATGTGGAATGTTCCTGAATGACTTTGCGTGTACCAATCTCCGCCGCCTCTTGAAACGGAATCGGATCTTCAAACCACGGCGTAGAGATCATACGCGGACCATTTTCATCCTCATACCCTTTGGCGCCTTCCACTGCATACCCGACACAGTCCACCAGCCGGACGTTGACCTCAAGCCCTTCCGCAACCTTGATCTGAACGGCATTGTTAGGGACGAACTTCGGCTCTGTTGTCATAATCGTTTTGCCGGCTGCACTTTGCGGAAGCTCATCTACAGCCCTTACACGGTCGGACTCGCTCGTAATATTGGGCAATACGATTGTTTCCATGAAGCGCTTGATAAATGTCGATTTTCCCGTGCGAACCGCGCCGACGACGCCAAGATAAATGTCTCCGCCGGTACGCTCGGCAATGTCCTTGAAAATATCCACTTTTTCCAAAAGAGATCCCCTCCTCATATTACTCCGAAGAAAAAATGCCTGAAGAGCATCGACTTCGCGTTCCGCCGGTAATCATGACCTTTTCAGGACACTAACCGGACCTATCGTATGCCCGCTGGGAAGCTTAGCGCTTTATGGCCGCAAAATCCTTCCATCCCGCACTAAACTCCGAATGCTCGGACATGCATTTGGACTAGTATCATCATATGTATCCGGGACGAATTTATGACCTGAAATCACGCAAATTGAACGGTTATTTCAAAATATCAAAGTTGCGCGGCACCAGTCTCCCCGGGTACCCGGAAGCCTTCTCATCCATCATATGTCCGCAAGGATCATAGTAGAACGGTCCGGTGATTCAGAGCTGAAGTTGCAATACAGGAACACTTGTTCTATAATGGGGTTACGGTGAGTTTTTAACCCAGGAGTTTTGAAGGAGAAGAACAGATGGTAACAAGAGTGACAACAGCCTTCAGCTATTCATCCGCAGTTGAAGTAGGAGATTACGTGTTTATCGGTTTTCACAGGGGATTTGGGGAAAGTTTGACAGAGCAAATACATAGTGCCTTTAATCATTTGCAGGATACTCTTCAGCAGCTTGGTGCCTCTCTGGAGCAGGTCGTTAAGATAAACGTTCAACTCAAGAATATCGGTGATTTACCTGAAATGGAACAGGTGTTTGCGGATTATTTCACTGACGGCGAGTTTCCGGCAAGAATGATCTCCACAACGGAATTTATAGATAGAAATTGCCTTTTAATGATAGACGGAGTGGCCTATCATCCACGCTCCCGTATACATAAAGCTTGATAAATGGAACTGTCCCATAAGCCATGAAAGGGCTGCTGGACATCCCCATTTTTGATTTTGCTGTAGGCAACTGGGAAGCACTTTAAGTGGACATTTTCTGAAACAAGCTGAGAATAACCCATAACGAAAGAGCAGCGATTCTCCGGGCTACGGGAGATTCGCTGCTCTGCTTCAACAAGATCCATGTATCAGATCAGTGATACCGATTATACATTCCTAGGAGCCGGGAGGCTGTGGAACGGGCTGGCCATTGACCCAAAGATAAGGCAAGGATTTTACGGGAACATAATAAGAAGCCTGCTCCAGATCCAGCCGCAAATCCTCATTTTCCTGGTGTTCCCCCCCATTTTTATCAATGACCGCCATAATATCAAAGACGTAATCAACATACACATTGCCTTTTTGATCCATAATGAACTCAAGGGGCTGGCCCGAATACACGCTGTTAAGCGTAATAGAATCTGTACCCGCCTCTTTGGCATCAATGGTGTACAACCCCGGGTATAACTCTTCTTTCGCCGGAAGCTCCCCGCCATGCGCTGATTTATAGCGATTGACCTGACGCTGAACATCATTTACCTTCTGGACGGTAATTAAGTCCATCACCTTTACGGAAGGATCTGTCTCTTCATCCAGGATCAGGAAATAGGCGCTGCCGCCCTTCTCAAAAGCTGTGGCCGGGAGATCATCCAGATATCCTTGTTCTTGCAGTTTGTTAAGATCTATCCGGAACTTCTCATATCGCGGTGTCGTTTCATCGGCGTTAAGAATCGGGAGCAGTCCTTCTTCTTGCTGATAATCATCCACAGCGGCCTGGATCCGCTTTACACTTTCGCGGTAGTTCACTCCTGATTGCTGCGCTTCTCCCTGATACATGCAGCCTGTCAGGCTGATAACCAGCGGCAGGAGCACGGACAGCTGCAGCCAGAACGGCATGCGCTGCTTGAACTCACGCCTTATGTATTTCACGAATTCATTCTCCCCCCTCTGGTCTGATTAAGAATACTACCACAACTCCTCTTCTTCTCCACGGCGTGCTGCTTCAAGCTTGCGGCGCACGGCTGCCTTGAGCGGGTCTTCAGGCACCTGTACGTTCACATCATCCCATACAGCAGCCTGACAGGCGAGCCGGACACCTTCGTCCAGTGCACTTCCCAGCTTGCGCCGTTCAATGTCACCCGGGGGCCTCACACCGGCAGCATCGGCCGCAGACAGCTTCACTTTGCACATCAGGCAGCCGGCTTTGCCTCCGCAGCGGGTCGTAATCGTTACCCCTGCTTTGCGGGCAGCCTCAAGTAAAGATACCCCCCGCGGCACCACGGCCTTTCGCCCAGTCGGCTCAAATACTACTGTCAATCCTTGCTGCGGTTTCATGATCGACTTCCTTCCTTCTATGCCAAACGCCGGGTGGAGACAGATAGAGCAAGTCTTCCAGACGCTGAATGTGGGTAGCCTCCCAGGTGTTGTACTGCATAAGCTCACACAGGAGCGGCAGGTGCAGCGGCAGTTCTCTGCTCATCACGTCTACGAGCTGATCATATCGATCTGAACGGCCACGCAGCATATTGAATACAAGCTCATGGGCTAGCGGCATCAGCCGCACAGGTCCACAGCCGAAATAATCCTGCAGTGGGGCATGTTGCATCAACCGCTCAACCTCCACGATATACTTCGATAATCCGGAGGAGATCTGAAAGCCGCACACAAGCTCCACTGCAACCCCCTGAACCCTGTAGTGGCTGCGCAGAGAGTAACACCCCTTGCTCCAGTCAGCAGCAGGCTCACCTACTGCATATGCGCTTAGCGCACCATGCAGATGTTCCGCAGCTGCCAGATCAGCGTACAAGTCGATATCGCGCGGAGGCGAGCTTAACGGCACGTTGTGCAGCAGCAGACCGCTGCTGCCACCCAGCATCCATATAGGCGGATTCTTTTCCTTTGAGAAGCTTAACAGCTCTGCTACGCTAAGCAGCGCAGCCAGCAGGCCGAGGGACATCCCCGCATCTGCCATATCGTCACGCCCCATTCCTGTACAATCTCAAGCCCTAATGCATGATTACTATCGGCTGTCGAAACCACAGATGTCGGTATAACGTATTTGCTGCCTCAATAGATGTAAATGCTTACATAATGGAAGCGACTCCGCCCAGAAGCCCGATCAGCATGATGACAAAAGCAACCACGGACAGCAAGGCCCGAAGCAGGCCCTTGGTCTTGCTGCGGGCAAAAGTAATCAGGAATACGGATAATCCCATCACCAGAATCGCAATCAGGGACAACCACATTTTTGTCATCGGATCCATCGCCCTCAAGTTCCCCCATTCAGCTGCAAATTATAGGATCTATTATAACATGAACATGCTGCGTTATCCGCAAAAAAAGAGTAAAAGCCTGCGGGGTTCCAAAACGGCTCCGCTTCTTTTACTCTGGTTCCAGCACTGGCAACAGTTATTTTTTAAGTATCATTTTCATCAGAGACTCCATCGTACCGGAAGTCGCACCGCCTTTTTTCACAGCGTTGACGATGTCCTGAATCGTTGCTTCGCTAACCGGTACTTTGGCCATTGATGACACCTGCTTGATTAACTGGCGGAGCTGGGCTTCATTCTGCGTCGTCCCTGGCTTAACTGTACTGGCCAGCTTTTTGACGGCACCTTCCGTAATGTTTTTGCCCGTCTTCTTGTTGATGGCGTTCAAGGCATCCTTGGAAAAATTCTTGCTCACTTTTCATCCCTCCTCCGTCAATCCCCAAGATCAGCATATGAGGATTTCAGGCAAAAGGTGAACAGGATCAGGAGTGCCACTGCTCCCACGTTTCCTGCGAGATCGTCTCCATTTCCGTCTTGCGGTCCCGTCCCATCAGAGCCTCTACTGCTGCCAGCGGAGTTCTTCCCTTGAACAGCACATGATAAATTTGATCGGTAATCGGCATCTGTACGCCCAGCTTGAGAGAAATGGCGTATGCCGCTTCCGTAGTACGGATCCCTTCAACAACCATTCCCATGGAATCCAGCACCTCAGGCAGCGGTTTGCCTTGACCCAGCAGAGAGCCTGCGCGCCAATTACGGCTGTGCTGGCTGGTTGCGGTAACAACCAAGTCGCCAATTCCTGCTAGTCCGGAGAAGGTCAACGGGTTCGCCCCAAGTTCGACACCGACCCGGGAGATCTCAGCCAGTCCCCTTGTGAGCAGCGCTGCTTTGGCATTGTCCCCGAATCCAAGACCATCAGAGAGACCCGCACCGAGAGCGATAATATTCTTTAACGCCCCCGCCAGCTCGACACCGAGCAAGTCACGGTTCGTGTAGACACGAAAATCATTGTTAATGAACAACTCCTGCACCGCAGCAGCACGTTTGTCATCCGGCGAAGCCACAACGACCGTTGTCGGGCAGCGGCGCACCACTTCCTCGGCATGGCTGGGTCCGGAGAGCACTACAATCTGACCTTCGCTGCAGCCGAGTTCCTCGGAGATCACGGTGGACATCCGCTTCATGCTCTCTGTCTCAAAACCTTTGGTGGCGTGAACACAAAGCATATCTTCTTTCCAGAACGGCTTCATGCTGTGTGCTACCTGGCGCATGCCTGAGGATGGCGCAACAATTACGGCCGCTTTGCTGCCTGTGAGCGCGGTCTCCATATCAGTCGTAGCCGTAATATTGGCAGGGAGGGTAATACCCGGCAAATACTGCTGGTTTGTGTGTAAAGTATTGATTTCTTCCGCCTGATCCGCGTTGCGTGTCCACAGATAAACCTGCGGGTGATTGGCTGCCAGCACACTGGCCAGTGCAGTCCCCCAACTGCCCGCAACAAGCACGGTAACTTTATCAGACAACACGGTTCCCTCCTTTAGCTTTGGAGCCGATCTTGTTCTCCCGGCCTTGAACAATCTTCACGATATTGGTCCGATGCCGCCAGAACGCAAAGATGGCGATAATGATGCTGGTCCAGAGCACAGGCCCTGCAAAATCGGTGAACAGCAGAAATACAGGTGTCAAAGCTACAAAAATCAGGGAACCCAGCGATACATAACGGGTAATAAAGATCGAGCCGATAGCGAGGATTCCGGCAAGCAGCGCAGGATATAACGCAAGCGTAGCCATAACGCCGATCGTTGTAGCAATGCCTTTCCCGCCACGGAAATGAAAATAGAGCGGCCAGTTATGTCCAACAATCGCAGCGATTCCGCAGGATACCGCTATCCAGGAATCCCAGCCCCCTGCCCAGGTTCCCAGCCAAACTGCACCGATCCCTTTTAGAACATCAAGCAGCAATACCAGTATGGCGGGACCTTTTCCCAGCACACGCAGCGTATTGGTAGCCCCTGCATTTCCACTTCCGTGTTGACGAATGTCGATCCCCTTCAGCAGCTTGGCAAACAGCACACTAAAGCTGACCGAGCCAAGCAAATAGCTTACAACGATAACCAGAATATCTAACGCCACACTGTTTCTCCCCTAACCTTCGTTTTCGGATTTGCGCCGTGTAAAGAGACGGATGGGTGTCCCCTCAAAATTAAATGCCGCCCGGATTTTGTTCTCCAGGTACCGCTCATAAGAGAAGTGCATCAACGAAGGGTCATTTACAAACACAACGATGGTCGGCGGCTTCACAGCAACCTGAGTTACATAGTTGATGCGCAGACGGCGTCCTTTATCCGTAGGTGGAGGGTTGATGGCAATGGCATCCGAAACAACATCATTGATGAGATGTGTTGTGATCCGCAAGGCGTGCTGCTGAGAGACATGCTGCACAACCGGAAGCAGCTTTTGCAGACGTTGTTTGGTCAGCGCGGACAGAAAAACAATTGGCGCATAGCTCATAAACAAGAAATGGTCACGGATCTTTGTCTCGAAGTTCTGCATGGTCTTGTCATCTTTCTCAACAACATCCCACTTGTTCACCACAAAGATAGAAGCCTTGCCCGCTTCATGCGCATAACCGGCAATATGCTTATCCTGATCAATGATCCCTTCTTCACCGTTAATGACTACGAGAACCACATCAGCCCGTTCAATGGCGCGCATTGCCCGCATAACACTGTATTTCTCAATGTTCTCATACACTTTGCCGCGTTTGCGCATTCCGGCCGTATCAATCAGAACATAACGTTGTCCATCCCGCTCAAAAGGGGTATCAATCGCATCACGGGTCGTCCCTGCCACCTCACTTACAATAACCCGTTCTTCCCCAAGGATGGCATTTACCAAGGAGGATTTACCCACATTCGGCCGGCCGATCAGGGCCACACGAATAACATCTTCATCATATTCATCGTCGGTCAGCTCCGGCAGACGTTCGGTTACCGCGTCCAGCAAATCGCCTAGTCCAGTACCGTGACTTCCGGAAATCCCGATCGGATCGCCGAATCCGAGACTGTAGAATTCGTAAATATCATCGGCACGTTTCATATTGTCTACTTTGTTGATCGCCAGGACAATGGGTTTGCCTGAACGGAACAGAATCTGCGCCACCTCTTCATCGGAACTCGTCAATCCGGCTTTGGCTTCACACATAAATACAATGACATCTGCCTCTTCAATCGCCAGCTCCGCCTGAACACGGATAGACTTCAGAATAGCATCATCACCGTCAATTTCGATCCCTCCGGTGTCAATAACACTGAAGGACTTGCCGTTCCAATCTGAAATTCCATAAATCCGGTCACGTGTAATCCCCGGCTTATCCTCTACAATAGCCAATCTATCGCCAATCAGCCGATTAAAAATCGTCGATTTACCGACGTTAGGCCTCCCTACGATTGCCACTACGGGTCTTGCCATTTCCATTCCTCCTGTCTTCCTTACGTTTCTCATCATAGCAAAAAACAATACAATTGGCTAACACAGTGAAAACACAATCGGCGAACCCCCGTATTGAGGGTTCGCCGATTACTTTACCCGGTATGTTTAATCAGGGATTAGTTGTTACCCTTGAATTTGTCCAGCTTGTCGCCAAAACGTTCAGCAAGTGTAAAGCTAAGTCCTTCATTGCTAAGCGAGACATTAGGGTTGTTCAGCACTTCTTTAGGCGCTCTGTCTCTGCTGTTGCTGCGTTCAGGTCTGGCCGAAGGAGCCGGAGCTTCTTCTGTTTCTTTAATGCTCAGGCTGACACGTTTCTCGGACGGGTTGAAATCAAGCACTTTGACTTGAACCTCTTGTCCTTCTTTAAGCACTTCATGCGGAGTACCGATGTGCTTGTGGGAAATTTGCGAAATGTGTACAAGACCTTCAACACCAGGCAACAATTCAACGAACGCACCGAAGTTCACAAGGCGTTTAACTACGCCTGTAACTACATCGCCAATGTTGATTTGACCGGAAGCGGAATCCCAAGGTCCTGGAGCAGCAGCCTTGATGCTCAGGCTGATTTTTCCTTTTTCAGGGTCAACCTTAAGTACTTTAACGCGAACTTTATCTCCTTCGGAGACAACATCGGAAGGTTTCTCTACGTGGTTCCAAGCAATCTCGGACACGTGAACCAGACCATCAACTCCGCCGACATCAACAAATGCGCCGAATTGGGTAAGGCGTTGAACAGTACCTTCGATGATTTGGCCTTCGGACAGCTCAGCCATAATCTTCAGCTTGTTGGCTTCAAATTCTTCCTCCAGCACTTCTTTGGCGGAAAGAATAACCTTGCTGTTCTCGCGGTCAAGTTCTTTGACTTTGACGCGCAGCGTACGGCCTTTGTAATCACTGAAATCTTCTACGAAGTGACGTTCCACCATGGAAGCCGGAATGAATCCGCGTGCGCCGACATCGGCTACAAGTCCGCCTTTGACAACGTCAGCCACAGTAACTTCGAAAGCTTCCTGCGAAGCAAAATACTTCTCAAGATCTTCCCATGATTTCTCGCTGTCAACCGCACGTTTGGAAAGCACCAGGCTTTCTTTGTTGTCGTTGATGCTGACAACTTTACATTCTACTTCCTGTCCAACCTCTACCGCTGCTGCGGCGTTGTCCAGTTGTACGGAGGACAATTCGCGGATCGGAATCACACCGTCGTATTTATATCCAATGCTTACATAAGCTTGGTTATCTTCAATTTTGACGATTGTTCCTTTCACGGTATCGCCTTTTTTCAGAGAAATGATCTCCAAGTCCTCTTGGTTAGTCACTTCTTCTTCGTTAGCGGCAACGGTTTCTGCTGCTGTGCCCTGTTCTTCTGTCACAGCGGACTCCACAGTTTCGTTGTTCTGAGCGTTATCCGCAGCTTCCTGATTTCTAGTTTCTTCAGACATGTGATTACCCTCCTCGATTCAAAACCCCATTTATTTAAACCCGCGTAGAGCGGAGTTCAAAACAATCATTACTGCAAATTATACCATCACTGTATCAGAGATAGTATGTTCCAAAAAATAGCGGCTATGCCGTTATTTCAAGAACAATGGTTCCAAGCTTAATTAAGTGTTGGCTTGCCGGTCCTTCTCATCTCGTGAATGCGTTCCATAATCAGGTCAGTCACCGCTTCCAGAGATTCGGTACCCGCTCCTTCGAATGAACTGAGATCGATGGGAGCCCCATAGATGACTGTCATCCGCCGAAAAGGCTTGTAGGAACCGACAATGGCAGCCGGTACAACAGCTGCACCGCTGCGAAGCGCAAAGCTTGCAGCACCCTTCTTGGCCGATCCTGCATCAGAGTTCCGTGTTCCTTCCGGAAAGATCCCCATGATGTGGCCGCCGCGAAGTGTATTAAGGGCCGTTTTAATGGATTCTTTGCTTACGCCTCCACGCTTGACAGGAAAGGCACCCACTTTGGTAATGAGCCAGCCGAGTCCCGGAATAGCAAACAGTTCCGCCTTGGCCATATATCTGACCTGGCGCTTCAGCTTGATCCCAATGGTCATGGGATCAAACAGACTGATGTGATTGGCGCAAAGCAGCACCCCGCCTTCCTCCGGCACATTCTCTTTCCCGACAATCTTAAGAGGGAAAAGAATGGCGTAAATCAAGCGAAGCAATCCTCGGCAAATAACATAAATCATAAATGATTTCTCTCCCCGTCCACATGAGATCTGCAATGGGACACAATGGCCTCAACAACTTGCTGAATATCCATGAAAGTCGTATCCAGAAGAATGGCATCCTCGGCACGACGCAGCGGCGAAATTTCCCGCCCTTCATCCAAGCGGTCCCGCCGGGCGATATCCTGTTCCAGCTGCTGCAAAGTCACCTGTTCCTTGCCTCTCAATTCGTTAAAACGGCGGAGAGCCCGTTCCTCCACGCTTGCTGTCATGAAGATCTTCACTTCGGCATCCGGAAGCACGGTCGTTCCGATATCACGGCCATCCATGACAACCCCTTTGCGAAGCGCCATCTGACGCTGCAAGTGGCTGAGCCTGGAACGTACACCCTCAATTCCCGAATACTGCGACACTTGGCCGCTGACCTCAAGACTGCGGATATGCGGAGTTACGTCTTCCCCATTAATCAACACCTTCTGCAGATCTTCTCCCGGAATCAGCTCCATCACCAAATCCTGCACCTTGCGGTTCACTTGGCTCTGATCCTCGGGTGTTATGTTCTCACGAAGCATCCACCAGGTAATTGCCCGGTACATTGCTCCCGTGTCGACATAAATGTAAGACAGCTTCTGGGCTACCAATCGGGCTACAGTACTCTTGCCTGCCCCGGCAGGTCCGTCGATGGCGACGTTAATTCTGTCATTAAAATGTGTACCCTGCCTATCCAACGGGGCATTCCTCCTCAAACACTCTTTGCCTGCATTATCAGAAACGCAAGCCAAACCATGTTCATACTTACTGATATTATCAAGAAAAAAGCAGGCATTGCCTGCGACGTATAAAATTATACCACAGTTTGTACGTCAGTGCAAAACCGCACAACGTGGAAAAGTTACAAAAATCGCTTTACCGGTTGCGGAAATCAAACTGGCGCTCAAAGCAGAAACGGATTATTTTTTGGCGTTCCGTATCCGAAATAACGGCAAACTTCAGCATGGCCAAATTGCGCCCGTTATCAAGGGTCTTGATCCGCACAACTTCACCTTCGAAATAGACATGTTCAGTATTGCCGTTACGGAAGGGGACGAGCAGCCAGCAGGACAACGGTGTTCCTACTTCAAGCTTCACCTTATCATCGGAGAGGAACGACGCTCCACCTCCGCCGATATCTTCGGTCCGTACCAGGAACCTGCTGCCTTTACTGTCTTTGACCGCCATCTCAAGCTCCGCACCGACGCGAAAAAAACTTCTGCGTTGAATCTTGTAGATCGCATCCGCCTCCGGCCTGCGCACCCGGACCATCCGGATAACCTCTTCCTTGAACCCAAGAACATGGGTGGTGAAATAATTTTTCACACCGCCCTCGCTCATGAAATACACGGAAAGCTCATCGCCTATTAAGACTTTTTTCAGCCGGCCATTCCCTTCCTGGATAGGAACTTCGATCAGAAATGCGTCAGCCTCCAATTCGGCAATGCGGGATTTAAAGACGGCTTCAGCTTCAGCCTTGTCACTGGAAGCAATCTGTATGTAAAGATAATCATTGATTTTGGGATACAAACCTGTCACCGCCACTTAGGAGTAATAATAAATTCTACACCTGATTATAGCATGGCCGTTGATCACCCTGGCAAGAAATATATATATTATTGTCGAAAAATAAAAGAGGTGAGCCGTATAACGGATCACCCCTCTGTTCAGGAACCGTGACTTCACTGAGTCCTTCTATAGACCTTCTATAGATTCTGGGCTCCGGAAGCGGTTCTGATTTCCTCAACCGCTTCCTCGTGCCCATCTTCCGCATTCAAATATATACGGTATTGGGAGCCGTTTATTTTGCCGCCGAACTCATAAGTCAGCACTTCCACGGCATCCTCATTCTCAATCCAGGCCAGGCGGTTGTAGATTTCCTTGAATTCCGGATTCAGCATTTCTCTCGCCTTGGCCAGAGAGAGCTTGGGCTTTGGAATCTTCCGGTTGTCGCGATGCTCATGGACATAGTCGCTGGCCTGAAATCCGGTAACCTCTCCGGTATCGAGGCCGATGCGCAGCGTCATTTTCTCGGGGTACACCAGCACCCCATCCTGCTTGGTTACGAAGGTCAGGTTGCCCATATTAGCGTACTGATCGGCACTGACGGCGGTCATATTTGGGTAGCCCTTCTGACTCAGGAACTCTTCTGCCTTGGCCACCGCTTGCTGCATTGTCACCTTGGCCGGGCCGATCTCACGATTGTCATTATAAGAGATCAGCAAGCCGCCATTCACGGTGAAATCCATAGAGATCGGCTGATTGCGCCCGGGTAAAGTGACGGTAGCGGTGTAGGAAGCCCAGTCCGTTCCCTTTCCGTTCTCCTTAACCTGCACATCTGCGTTTGTCCCCGCATCGGCAAATTTGGCAGCCTTGCGTTTGATATCTGCAGGTGTAACAGGCGTTCCGCCCAGCTTTTTGACTGATCTTTTGTCATAGATACTGGCTACGGATGGGCCCCAGTCCAGCTCCGGGTAAGACGCAACACGTTTGTCAACGGTCTTGAAACCATCAATGATGGTATTGTCCTCCACCTTATTCTCTGTGGCCAGCGCCGTTTCTACATCCATCCAGCGCAGCCGTTTGCTGATTACTTTTTGCTGGACCTCCTGCAGATCTTTGGCGATTTCACCGGAGTCTTTATATAAGGCCTTCAAATTCCCCAACTCGCCATCGGTAAGCGGCTTTTTGGCAAAGTCTCGGACGGCAGCCTTATAGGAGAAGTTAGCAATTTTGGACAGGAACTCTTCCGTGTCACTGAAAGGCAGCAACGTCAGCGGCAGTTGGTTAATCTCATTCTGAGCTTCACTCGTCAGTCTCCATACATTTACCAGACCCTTGCGGTGCATGCCATTTGATCCTGAATGAACAGCCAGCGTATTCCCGAGCTCGCCATGAAGACGTTCCACGTGATAGGACAAATCATGGAAGGCCCGTTGATATTGGTTCTCCGCCTTGATTAGAATCGAGTTTTTCTCCTGGTTCTCCTGATAACCCCACACAAGTGCTCCTATCAGCAGCAGTGCAGTAAGTGGGAACATGACAGCACTTAATCTTTTGTACATTGGGTGCAGCGCTCCTTTCGATAGCTTATTGCCGTTAGTTTGACAATAACTGAGAAGTCTTATGCACCCGCCGGAAATCAAACCCGTTCTTCAATTTCAAAACCGCTGACATTGCTGCACAGACACTGCTTAAAACCAGTCTGAATGACTCCCTGCTCCTTACTGCCTCTTAATATGTAGGTCTCACCACACTGCTTGCATACAATTCGTACTTTTACACGCAAAAAAACACACCTCGCTCCTCTCGGGTATTCTTTACTTACAGAACGGCCCTTCAGAACTAAGTGTGTCCATCTCAGCTACAGGTTAATCTCTTCTTCACGCTTCAAAAAACGGAACGGCGAGCGATTGTTCGCCCTTGCCACCTTCCCCATGCCTCCATACCATAATATGGCCATTAAGGGTACAATAAACCAAATCCAATAGTTGGAGGTTGTCGTAAGAACGAAGTCATATATTCCGTGCCACAGCCACGGCAGCAGCAACGAAATAAACAGAATCCGGCGCGTACGCACTCCATTGGAGAATTTGGCCCGGCCCATATGGTAGCCCATAATCACGGCAAACATGGCATGTCCGGAAACAGGCAGCAGCGCTCTGATAAACATGGATGCAATGGAGGCTTGGCTATACCAGGCATACATTACATTCTCAATGGTTGCGAAGCCTAGAGATATCGCTACGGCATATAGTATCCCATCATAGGGCTCGTCAAATTCGGTATGATTATAAATCATATGGTACAATACAAACCACTTCATACATTCTTCCACACCGGCAGAAATAAGAAACGAATGGACATAAGGTCCACCGTCAAGGCCAAGCATCAGACCTCTTTGAATGATCATTACAGGAAAAACAATCAGAAAGCCAAGCAGAAAAACCTTGATAACCATATGAAGCGGCTCCTGGTCATACTTGTCTTTCAGATAGAAAAAAGTCAGCAAAGCAAGTCCCGGTGCTACTGCTGACGAAATGATCGATAAGATAAGCACCGATTAACCTCCCCGCATCCTGTGAACCTAATATTCTACCAAAAAAACAAGGAATGACTGTCACAGCGAGCAGGCTATGGAAAAGGCTGGCCAGCAGTAATACTTTCCAGCCTTCCCAGCAGGGTTATTCCTGACGTTTAAAATGGGCGCACAGTTGCTCAATGGCGTTCTCAGCCATTACTGTCTTGCCATATTCGTCCAGCACTGCTTCGGTGACCGGAGAGGAATCTCCGAACTCCGACAATACTGCAACCAGCCCTGACAATGTAGCTTCTTCAAATTCCTTCGGATCGAAGTAGAGATACCATTTATCATTATAAGAATACAGTTTTCCCTCGGAAGTAATATTGCCGATGAGCACATGAGCCGCTTCAACCAGAACCTCAAAATCGCGGAATGCATACACTATGGAGTCGCTTTGTTCAAGGGTGACTTCCATTTCGAAGATCTCTTCAGGCAATTCATCTTCCCCGGCAGCACCGTATTGATGGTGATCATATTTCCCCCGGGTCACAATAACGACCATGCCTTGTGCGGGCAGGGCGAACACTTCAACGGCAAGCGGACCTGTGGCATCAAACCCAAGCTCACTATACGCCTGATCCATCATTTCCGTGAACAGATCATGAACCTTAGGAACCTCCTGCCACATGTCTTCCTTCTGGATTCCCCGCTCGCTCAGGTCGTCAAAAGTGAGGAAAATCCGTATCTTATCTTGACCTAATCTCTCTATTCTCATGACAGGATCCTCCTTTGCAAGCTCAATTTATTATAATGTATGATGAGTCCCGAGTAATGAGCCAAAAATGGTTACTATGTATGTATGTTATCATTTTGGCGCTGTAATTGCACGTAAATAAATATATAAAAAAGAATCATTTTGTGGACAATAACATCCCCAAAATGATTCTGCGGGACCTACTTGCGTTTACAAACCGGGTATGGCTGTATGTGTTTCTTTTAGAATCTGTTCCACATCATGTTTTACATCAGGGTTGCTGCGGATAAAATCCTTCAGCATTCTCATATTGTCTTCTTTGGATTTGAGCGATTCCGGCTTATGTTCCGCTGTTCCGCCACTGCGTCCCTTCGAATTGTCATGGGAACGGTCTGCAGAGGCCGAGGTGTTTCCAAAGCCTGTCAAGGCCATGCCCACTATCTTGTCTTTGGCCCGGTCTGCGGCTCCGCCCACGGACATCCCGGAACCGCCTAACGTAGACATCAGGTTATTCCGTTTTTTGGACATCATCATACTGACTACTGCCCCTGTCAGAACTCCGCATAGAAATGACGAAGTATTCATATCTCTAACCTCCTTGTATGGTAAAATCATGATTAGTGTTCGCGGAAAGATTCCGGCTCATACAGCCTAATAACAGGAAAGTGAGATGAAATAAGTGGGTAAACAGACAGCAGCGCTGCTGCTAGCTGCCTTTCTGCTGGTTTCTTGCAGCAATACGGACGGGAACAGCAGCAACGCAGCCAAAGAAACAGACAACCAGCCCACGGCGGCAACGACCACTGCGCCAGATACAGCGGCGACTATCGCAACAACCCCTCCGGCAGGCCAGGCCAGCCCCTTGCCTTCAGCAGACACAGCGGGCACGGAAACGGCACCTGCTGCCACGCCTTCGCCTGCTGCCGACACTGAACCCGCCAGCGTTACTGTTCCCGGAGAAGGGACAACGGCCTCTGCTGAGGTGCCTCTCCTGTATCACATGAACAAGAATTATGACATCATTCCGAATGACGAAGGCACTGAGAAGAAAGTGGTTCTGCTTACATTCGATGACGGCCCCAAGGAAGCGGCTTTGATCAATTCGATGATGGATACGCTGGACAAGCACAAGGCCAAGGCTATTTTCTTTGTGAACGGCTACCGGGTAAAGGAACATCCCGAGCTGATGAAGCTCATCCATGAGCGCGGGGGCATACTTGGCAACCATAGCTGGGATCATATTGTCCTGAAAGACAAACCATATGCCGAGGTCAAGAAGCAGATCGAAGATGTGCAGGCCACTGTCAAGGAAATAACCGGCGAAGCCCCGCAGTTTTTCCGTCCGCCGCATGGAGCTGGCGGTGATGTTAGCAAAAAGGTAGCCGCCGAGAACGGCCTGCTGTACATGACCTGGTCCGTCGGCTCACTCGATTGGGAAATGAAGGAGAAGGACACCAATAAAACGGATAAGCTGATTGAGAATATAACCAGCCAGCTGCATGCCGGAAGCAATATTCTGATGCACGAGCTTCCATGGACCGCTGAGGCGCTCGATAAGCTGTTGACTACGCTGGAGGGCAAAGGCTACAGTTTTGTCGATCCGCGCAGTATTGAGCTGAAGATGCGTTAAACGAATTAAGGGCTCTAACAGTAACCAATCAAACAAGCAGCGATTCTTCCGCCACCCGGAGAATCGCTGCTTTTCATTTTCGGACAACACTTTTGTTAAGGCATTTTTGCCTTTCGTTCGTACCAATCAGGCCAAGGTCGGCGCATTCTAAGGCATTTTTGCCTTTCGTTCGTGCCAATCTGGCCAAGGTCGGCGCATTCTAAGGCATTTTTGCCTCTCGTTCGTGCCAATCAGGCCAAGGTCGGCACATCCTAAGGCATTTTTGCCTTTCGTTGATGCAATCAGGCCAAGCTCGGCACATTCTAAGGCATTTTTGCCTTCTATTCGAGTCGTTCTGTATCCGAGTCTGCGGACATAACACTTCGTTGTTTGAGCAGTCCCGAGTAGCCATGGTCACTCCATAGCGGACGTTTCACCTGTGCGCAGCGTCAGCACATGCATCTCCGCCGGACTGCCCCAACGCAGGGGCAGGTGGGCCGTGCCGAATCCGCGGCTGATCATTAGCTTTGCGTTCTCCCTGGAACCATCTCCTCTGGGCCACTCAAACATCCCTGCGTTATATTCATGATAGAATTTCTCCACTTTTTTGGTGCCGACAATAGGCAGGACCACCTGGCCTCCATGAGTATGGCCGGACAGGATAAGATCCGCAGGTACGGCGAGCCGTTGCGACAGCCACAGCGGATCATGAACCAGAATGATCCGGCAGCCACGGGACGCTGCCGGACCCTCCAGTGGCGGCAGCGGAGCATACGCTGTTTTGCCGCCCTTTTTGGGGAAGTCCACCCCCGTCAGCCACACGGTCTCGCCGCCTCGACGGAGCGGAACATTCTCATCCATCAACAGCTTTGCCCCGCTGCTGCGGATGATCCGGTCAACCTTGGCGATGTCGGCGCGATAATCATGATTGCCGTGCACTGCATATGTAGGGGCAATAGAGACGGCCAACTCCATATTCTCGATCAAGCGTTCCAGGGGACACTGTTTCTCAGTAAGATCCCCGCCTAGAAATACAGCATCCACCTTTCCCTTTAAGGGAGCCAGCAGCGCTTTGGGCAAGCGCCTACGGTGAATATCACTAATGAAGAGAATACGGTACCCTTCAAATGCAGCGGGTAAGGAGGGCAGCGTTATTTCCTGAGCAATAATATTATTCCGGAAAGCATTCACAACCATAGCTGTACCGAAAGCTCCGGCTGACAACAGTCCGACAGCGCCTATTCCGAGCAGCCACGGAATTACCATAACGTCTTCAGGGGCGGCGCTCCTTTAATTCCCCATACGAGGAGTGAGGCCAGCAGCAGCACAAAAATAAAGATCAGCGAATTCACAAACATTTTGCTTAGGCGTACACGCTCAGAGCTATACGTCTGCGAACGAGAAGGTGTTGAATGCTCCCCATCCCCGGTTTGGCTCTCCTCCGCTGGATTTACGGAAGCAGTGGAATAACGTGCTTTTCTGGACAAAGTCCCCGATGCTACCCGCACCCGGCCTGCTGGCTGTACGGCGGGCTCAACAGAAGCCGCTCTCCTCTTCCCTTGGGCAGGGGATTCTTTTTGTCGTTTTTGGCGGGACTTCACCCGGCTGAGTTCCTGGCTCATGACTTCCTCCTGTAACGAATCACCAGTCCTGAGAACAGGTCGATGAAGAAATGACATAATATAGGGGCCCATAATGTACCCGATTGAATGTAAATATATCCTAGGCCATAGCTGCTTAAGAACACCCAGCCTGTAGGTACCCAATGCCGCAAATAACGGATATGAATGACTGCAAACAAAATACTGGTCCAATAAGGACCGAAAGCATGCTGAATCGCCCCCCTGAACAGAAGCTCCTCGCATACCGACACAACGGCCGCGATCAATACAATATGCCAAACCGGACGATTCCGGAATAACATCTCGTTAATACCACCGTCATCCATGCTGTCTTCAGGGACAATATAGGTCAAGAAAAAATCAACAATCAGCATAACTCCAGCCAATCCAAGGCCCCATGCCACAAATTGTACGTTTTCAGGAAAATTTAATACATGAATAGGGTTTCTTTTCTGAAATAATATCCAGATCAAACCGATAATTAAGGTAAGCCCCTGTGTAATATAGAGATTTAGCAGGAGAACCCGGTCTGTGAGCTGCTGCGGATCCACTTTTTTTAATTTGATCTCGCCAAATTTAAATTTTTTCATTCTTAACCTGCCTGTTCTATATTGTTTTACCCGCAAAATACATAACGATCATTCCCCTAGAAAAAGGAGCACTAATTATGAACAGTCCTACCTCTCGCAATCAAATGTTGTACACACTTGGTTTTTTATTTTTCCTGATATGCGCTTTCGCCGCGTTTTTTACAGGGGTGAAGGTTGGCGCAGATAAAACCGAAGCCAAATACGAGCATTTGAACACCAAGGTAAGTCCTGAGGAATTTTCGGGTTCTTATCGACAGCAAGATCTTGTTACATTCTATCATAACGTATTTTTGCCTTACCGGGAATTTAAGCGGAACTGGAACACCGAAGTGGAGCAGTTGGTCCGCAGCACAGACGCCCGCGAGAACGCGGCCACCCTGAAGAATCTCAGCATTCTGGCGGATAAGCAGTACAAGAAGGTCAATCAGGATTCCATCTTCACCAGCTCTCCGCTGCTGCACCAGTCCCAATTAAATATACTCAAAAGTCTGACATTGTTCTCGCAGGCTTCCAGCAAAGTTTCTGCAGGCGTTTCAGGAGCCGAGACTGCCAAGACGCTGAAAAGCGATGAATTCACGGCCAGTGCCGCAAGATTCGGCCTGCTCGCGCAAAAAAACTTCTATGACTCCATGCTGAAATGGGGGGCCAATACCAACAATAAAATCCCGGCCCAATCCGGCGAGCTGCGGACTCTATCATTTATTCAGTGGAAAAAGATGCCGCTTCTGCTCAAGAACGTATCTATCGCGGACATGATGCTGAACCGGGAGATCTACGCCGGTTATGATCCCCAGGATGTTACAGCAAAAATAGACGATCTGATTTATTCGGGCACGGCCAGCTCTCTAAAACTTACGGATGTCCAATCTGCCGTCACGCTGCTAATTTCCACTGGCGCAGTGCAGGAACAGGATTTCATTAAATGGCGGGATCAATATTATGGCAAGGAGACAATGCCGCAGCTGCCGTTTTTTCTGGAATAAGGCCAGCTATAGCATCATAACCAAAAACCAGAGCCACTTCAAGAAGCTGTAACACAAAAGCCTATTGACACATCTGCCGGGAGCATGTTACATTATGAAAAATTAATTAAGCAAAAGCGATGATGGAACAAGGAATCTGCTAGTCTTCAGAGAGTCGGTGGTTGGTGAAAACCGATGGCGAACAGCATTCTTTAGCGCTCCTGAGATATTGTATCGAAACTATCAGTAGGTACAATCGGATCAACTCCGTTACCAGTGTGGCCTTTGCGGGCCAATGAGGCTGCTTCCTCCAAGTTGCAGTGAATTAGGGTGGTACCACGACAACTCTCGTCCCTTACTACGGCAGTAGTATGGGGTCGGGAGTTTTTTAGTTGCCTGTTTTTGCAAAATCTGCCGTTACGGGCCTGTACCCACGCGATTTGCGGTTCTTCTGCACGCTATTTCTTTTGCACGACACCGCGTTGCTTCGCTATTAATTAAGTTTGTACGCTGCAGTTCGTCTATTTTCTGGTACTGTGGATAGCCTTTTCAGGGCATCCTCGACATATAGCTTTCCAACTTTAAGGAGGACAAGAAACCATGTTTAAAGTATTAGTATCGGATCCGATCAGTGATTTGGGCATTCAGAAATTGATGGACGCAAGCGATGTAACTGTAGACAAGAAGACAGGCCTCAGTGAAGACGAACTTATTGCGATTATCGGCGAGTATGACGGCTTGCTGGTGCGCAGCCAAACCACGGTAACCGAAAAGATTATTGAAGCCGGCAAAAATCTTAAAGTTATCGGACGCGCGGGTGTTGGTGTTGATAACATTAAGCTGGATGCAGCTACCCAGCATGGCGTTGTTGTAATCAACGCCCCTGACGGCAATACCATTACCACCTGCGAGCATGCTTTTGCCATGATGATGGCTCTGGCCCGTCACATCCCGCAGGCTTATGCAAAAACTATCGGCGGCACTTGGGATAGAAAGACTTTCCTGGGCGTTGAACTGCGTGGCAAGACACTCGGCGTACTGGGTATGGGACGGATCGGCAGCGAAGTGGCCAAACGCGCCAAAGCCTTCGGCATGGACATTCTGGCTTATGACCCGTTCCTGACTGCCGACCGGGCAGAGAAGCTGGAAGTAACGCTGGCCTCTGTGGATGATATCATCCGCGGCGCAGACTTTATTACTGTACACACTCCATTGACTCCCGAAACACGCCATATGATCTCACGCCCTCAATTTGAGGTAATGAAAAAAGGCATGCGCATTGTCAACTGTGCACGCGGCGGTGTTATTGACGAGTTGGCGCTGGTTGAAGCCGTGGACAGCGGCATTGTTGCCGGAGCCGCATTTGATGTATTCGAGAAAGAACCGCCGCAAGCGGATCACCCTTTCCTCTCGCATCCGAAGATTATCGTCACCCCGCATTTGGGCGCTTCGACTGTTGAAGCCCAGGAGAATGTAGCGATCGATGTATCGGAACAGGTGCTCCATATCCTGCGCAATGAACCGTTCATCAATGCCGTCAACATTCCGCCGGTGGCTCCAAGTGTGATGAGCAAGCTGCAGCCTTACTTTAAACTGGGAGAAAAGCTCGGCAGCTTTGCAACTCAGCTTACAGACGGTGCTATCCGTGAGATTCAGGTGGAATACGCCGGCGATCTGTCGGATGTAGATACGCAGCCGCTGACCCGTTATATTGTCAAAGGTGTGCTCTCCCGCCATTTTGCCGACGATGTGAACATTGTCAATTCGATGCACTTGGCCAAAACACGCGATGTCAACGTAATTGTGACCAAAGCGTCCAAAACCAAAGGCTTCACCAATCTGATTACCGTTACACTGAAAGCCGAGCATGACGAAGAACGTCTGGTGGCCGGCACGCTCCTTCAGGGCTACGGAGAACGGATTGTTCAGGTGAACAAGTTCCCTGTTGATATCGCTCCGGAAGGCCACCAAATCGTCATCGCGCATAATGACAAGCCGGGAATTATCGGTAAAGTGGGTACGTTGCTTGGAGAGAATGATGTTAATATCGCCTCCATGCAGGTGGGCCGTAAAATTGTCGGCGGAGCAGCCATCATGCTGCTGACCGTAGACAAAGAGGTTCCGCAGGCTGTCCTTGTGAAGCTGGCCGGCTTGCCGGAAATCAACACCGCAGAAGAAATAGTCCTGCTGTAGTAACATCAAACAAGGCCATCCCCGCAATTAACGGTGGATGGCCTTTCTTTTGCATAAAACGTTACTCGGGAACCTTGAAGACAGGTACCCTGCGCCCGTCGATATCTGTAAATCCGTACGTTTCGGCGAGCCTCCCCACTTGCTGCGGCACTCCTGTCCTGGACATGATCTCCGGATCGGCAGCCATTGCCCTCACGGCCCGGCCGATATACGCTGTGGATTCAGAATTGCGAAGGTCCTCAACCTCCTGCCAATGATCTTCATCGGTATTCATACTTTCAAGCACCAGTTCCGTTCTCATCCAGCCCGGTGACAGCGGGATTACCGCTATGCCATCCCCGGCCAACTCGATCGAAAGACCGTAGGCCATGCGCACCAATGCATTTTTAGCCAAATCATAATAGAAGTGGCCGATATATTTATCGTCATCCCAAAAGGTGGTATGGACAATAAGCCCTCCTTGCGGTGACTTGCGCATTAGCGGAATCGCAAAATGATTCGTCATGAGCTGAGCCCGCACTCCTGCATCGAACATATTCTTCCAGTGATCGGTCTCAAGCTCCCAGAAGGGTTTGTTCTCAATTTTCAGATCATTGCCGCCCCATACATTATTCACTAAAATATCCAGTCTGCCTTGCTCTTGCAAGATTCTCCGGACAGTTTCTTCAGTCTCCCGGTCCTCGGTGTGGTCACAACGAAGCGCGGCGCCTGCCCCCCCGCTTTGTTCCATTTCCTTCACAACATCGTTCAGATTATCATGTCTTCCGGTAACATACACATAGGCGCCAGCCTTGGCCAACTCCAATGCAATCCCTCTGCCAGCCCCTCTGCTTCCTCCGGTAACCAAAGCAATTTTCCCTTTTAATTCTGTCATCCTTTTGCCTCCTGTTCGCTCTGTAACTTTACGTTGTTATAAGCCTCTCTCCTCTTACTTAATTAAGCATAAGCTTTATATATGACATCAATTGACATATTAAAAGGATACGATAGAATTAATTTTATTAGATTTTACAAGGGGGTTAATTCTTATGAGAGCAGATCGTTTATTATCCATACTGCTGCTGCTGCAAAATCGCGGAAAAATGTCCTCGCGTGAACTGGCACAACTGCTTGAGGTATCGGAACGGACAGTGTTTCGGGATATGGAGGCGCTCAGCGCATCCGGGATTCCGGTACTGGCTGAACGCGGCCGCGAAGGCGGCTGGATGCTGACCGAGGGCTACCGCACCTCCCTGACAGGCATGAAGCCGCAGGAGATCGCCTCCCTGCTGCTCTCAGCAGACTATTCGATATTAAGTGACCTGGGAATCCAGAAGGACTATACAGCGGCTGTACGCAAACTGGAGGCCGTCTCCTCAACACAGCCCGGGTCAGTGATGAGCTATCTTAGCCAACGCATCCATGTCGACGGGGCGAGTTGGCAACCTTCCGATGAATCCTATCCTTTTCTCTCCCTCCTGCAAGAGGCGCTTTGGGAAGACCGCAAGGTCAGCATCTCTTATCTGCGGAACGGGGAAACTGTAGAACGGCTGATCGAACCTTTGGGGCTGGTTGCCAAGCGCGGAGTCTGGTATATCGTGGCGCGCAGCACGGAAGGGCTGAGAACCTATAGGGTATCCAGAATGGTGCGTGCCGAAGCCAGCAGGGAGACTTTTACGCGGCCGGAGGATTTTGATCTGATGCGTTATTGGGAGGAATCGACCCAGGCCTTCAAATCTGCGCTGCCCCGTTATCCGGCGAGAGTGCTCGTCAAAGAGGAATATTTGCAGGCATTCACCAGGGAGCGTTATGTCACAGTGATTGCCACAGAAGCAGCCTCTAGGCCTGGTTGGGTTGTGGCAGAAGCAGAATTCAACACCCTGGAGTCAGCCTGCCGGATCGTATTATCGTTTGGTCCACAGGTAAGTGTCACAGCCCCGCAGGAACTCATAGATAGTGTTGTGGCTGCCATCCATGAAACTTTTGGCTTATATGATGAGCATGATATCAGAAATTAATTTTATGTCAGTTCTCACAATAGACCAATAGACCCTTAATCCCCTATAATATTACAATACTTAACCATATAAGGGGGACAAATTTCCTATGAGCTGGATGAACAAGCTTCCGCTTAAGCAAAGAATTGTTGCCGGTTGTTACCTGGTCGCAGCATTATTCTCCATCCCGGTATTAGTTACGTTTGTTGTAATGGGCAACATCATTGTTGGCATTATCCTGGTAGTACTCCTTGCATCCCTGACTTACCCGCTCTCACGGTTTGTTGAGAGAACGCTTACATCTTCATTTGATGACATTTCGAATGTAACACACACGATTGCCAAGGGAGACTTTACAAACCGTGCCGATGAGAACGGTTCCATGGGAGAAGTCAGCCGCTCCTTTAACACCATGATTGACAAGCTCAAGAAGATCCTGACCGAAGCTTCCCAGATTACCCGTCAGGTTATGGATGCCAGCCGCGGGATCGAGGACAAGAACCAGAATCTGAAATTCGTCATGTCGCAGGTGGCCTCCTCATCCAACGAGCTGGCCCTTGGCGCCAACGAGATCTCGCTCGATATCTCCAATATGACCGAATCTATCAAAGACATTGAAGTCAAAGTCTCGAACTATACCAGCTCGACCAAAGAAATGAACAGAAGATCCGTACATACCCTTGAATTAGTTGAAAAAGGCCGCCAATCCGTAGACACCCAATCGGAAGGAATGCGCAAGAATATTGAAGCAACGCAAAAGGTTGCGGATACGATTGAAGCCCTTTCGCAGAATGCCCGGGGCATTACGATGATTACCAGGACGATCACTGAAATAGCCGAACAGACCAACCTGCTCTCGCTGAATGCTTCCATCGAAGCGGCCCGGGCCGGAGAGCATGGACGCGGGTTTGCCGTCGTTGCCCATGAGGTCCGCAAACTTGCCGAAGAATCCACAGCTTCGACCAAAGAAGTCTTCAGTCTCGTGCGCAGCATTGAAGCTGACATCCAGCAGGCAATTGATAATATTGCTATTAATGAAGAGGTTGTGCAGGTACAGAATGAAATGATCCTGCAGACCGCAAATATATTCGCACAAATTGTCCAGAGTGTCCAGTACATAACCGAGCAAATTGCCTCATTCTCTGCGGAGAGTGACCTGATGCTGGAAAGTGCGCTGAAGATATCGGGAGCGATTGAGAATATCTCGGCGATTACTGAACAAACCGCGGCCGGAACCGAAGAAGTGTCCGCTGCCATGAATGAGCAGATTCACGCTCTGCAGTCTGTTGCAGAAGAAACCGAGAAAATGACAAACGCGGTGTTTCAGTTGCAAAAGACCATTCATATCTTCAAATTTTAGTATAAACTGAATCGGGCTGACACATAATTTTCAACTTTATGTGTCAGCTTTTTTCCGCCCAAAGAGAGGCCGTTTGGGTCCGGAGTTAATATCCCTTGGGAAATTGCAAAACCTAAGTCTCCCCCATTTGTACTAATCCTCTTCTGGGTGCCGGTTTTCTTATACGCTTTCATATTCAGGAGTTTTATCCTCTGGAGAAACCTGATTCATTATACCTATCCTGATTCTTTCATCCTAAATCGACTAATCCCCTCTAAATATTTAAATATTTGATTTTATTTCGCCGGGGACGATTTTCAGCCTTCTGTCCGACTGGTTCTTAGTACCCACATCCAGAATCAAGTGACAATTTGCATTTTTTTATAATTTATCATGTTTTTTTCCGCCAGAATCAACCTTGGACTATTCGTCAACCGGATGATTTCTCATCCTTTTTATTACCTGAAACTGCTGCGTCACAGCTTTTTAAGAGTTCATTTCCCCGGGTCCGCTTAGTCGCTTTTTTCGTCAAATTTCGCGTTGTTTTGTATTAATTATATTGACAAAGAAAGTCGAGAAATATATTGTAAAGGAAAATTATTCTTCTTATAACTGCTAAATAAATATGGGCAAAATTCCCGAAAGGGAATGACGCAAAGCCATGGATCTACAGTCTCATTTAAGGATGGGACCATGACTGCCAGGTTGCTGAAAGACCGAATCACTGAGTCATCATGCAGTTTTTTGGAAATTTGTGCTCCTCGCCTGTGCTCATCCCTAGAGTACAGGTTTTCTTCTTTTCACTTTCCCTGGCAGAGGCTAACTTTTTGAGGGTCAAAGAACGATATTAGTATTAACAACAATTCATTTGTGAGGTGTATCCGTTGAAAACAGTAGCAGATTATATGGCTAAGGCCCTACACGACCTTGGAGTCACCCATTCCTTTGGGATCATTGGTAAATCTATCTGTCCTGTAGTTTTGAAAATGGTAGATTACGGGATCGAGTTCATTCCGGGCAGACATGAGGCAAGTTCCGGATTTGCAGCTTCCGGTTACGCTCTGAAAACCGGGAATCTGGGCGTAGCCTTCGGGACCTCCGGCCCTGGTGGGACCAACCTGCTGACAGCTGCGGCCCATGCCAAAGCCAACAACCTGCCGGTCCTGTTTATAACAGGCCATCAATCCATTAAAGAGCTTGGCATTCCGCAATGCCAGGATTCCTCCTCCTATCTTGCAGACCTGGCGGAAATGTTCCGACCGGCCACCCTGTTCAGCAAAATGATCGAACGCGGCGATCATTTCAGCACTATTTTTAATCATGCTGTTTCTATTGCGCTAGGAACCGTACGCGGCCCCGTTCATCTGTGCATCCCCTTCGATGTTCAGACGGAAATGCTGGAAGAATGCCCTATTGTACTGCCTGAAAGAGAGTCTCTCGTCAGCCTTGCCAATCTCGAACGTGTAATTACAGCAATTAATCATTCGAGCAGCCCGTTAATCATTGCCGGCAAAGGCGTGAACCGTTCAGGAGCCCATAAAGAGCTGATCCAGCTCGCCGAAACCTTCAATATTCCCATCGTCACCTCCCCCGGAGGCAAAGGCGCCATTCCTTGGGATCATCCGCTGTATCACGGACCCATTGGGGTAGGCGGCTGTGCTCATGGCGACAATCTGTTGAACGAAAGTGATTTGCTTATTGTCCTGGGTTCACGTCTAAGTGATATGACTATCTGCAATCTAAAACGTGAAAATCATCCGCATACCTTGATTCAGTTCGACTGCGACCCAACCTTTGTCGGGAAAATACTCAGCTCCAATACTGTAGCAGTCACGGGAGACCTCCGCGATAATCTGGTGCTCTATCTGAATAATATAAATCCGGAAACTATTACAAAACGGGAAACCAAAACCGTTAATTACACTGAGGAGCTGCCTGTACTCGACAAACTGTCCCTGGCTTCGGTTCTCAGCACCATGAGTGATTTGATTCCATATAACAATACTGTTTTTGTAGATGACGGCAGCCATGGATTCCATGCGGTTAAATGGTACAAGACCAAAAAGCCCGGCAGTTTTGTATTTGACGCTTATTTTGCCTGCATGGGCAATTCAATTGGCATGGCGATCGGGGCCAAAGTAGCTTCTCCTGCAGAAACTATTTTCTGCATCACCGGCGACGGTTGTTTTATGATGCTGGGTACCGAGATTAACACTGCCGTATGCAAAGATATTCCGGTCATCTTTATCGTGGTCAACAATATGCAGCTGGATATGGCACTCAAAGGGATGGCGAAAACTACCGGACGGATTGACGGGACATTATACGAAGTACCTATGGATGCGGTGAAATTCGCAGAGTCTCTGGGTGCTGTAGGGTTTAAATGCGAGACAGAGGAACAATTTGCCGCTGCAATTCATGACGCCGTAGCCCTGAACCGTGTGGTTGTTATTGAGCTGCTGACAGATCGTGATGAAATCCCGCCCACTGCACACCGCACGCTAAATCTCAACTAGGAGGCCTGTATGAACGACAACATCAACAGTGGTTTGAATCATTTCGCTGCTTTATCGGGAGATTACGGGGCCAAGGCACTTGCCCCCATCAAAGAGAACTTTCCTGAACTGGCCGAATTTATTATGGGCAGCGCTTATGGAGATATTTTTCAGCGAAATACTATCGGGGATGACTGGAAGGAAATTGCGATCATCTCTGCACTGATTTCCATGGGGCAATTTGACCAGCTTGGGGTCCATTATGTGATGGCGCTCAGCGTGGGAATGTCTGTGGAGCAAATTAAAGGAATTTTGCTGCATTTGACCCCCTGCCTGGGGGCTCCGAGAGTCATCAGCGCCTTTAATGTGCTTTTGGCCACACTCGAAGAAATCGATTATTCCACAATTCGACAAAATAACATATAATTCGACTTTGTTTATTGCATATAGATGAAAAATAAGGTTATAATGGACTTGAAAACTACCAAGATAAGACTATAATGTCGAATTTTGCCGGAGTCCGTATCGGATTGCACAAAAAGATTGATATGAATCACAACAATGGGAGCGATGTACAGATGGGTAAATTTGTATTAAAGACAGACACTGCAAAAAAAGTGATTAACATTGAGCTTGACGGAACCTTCTCCGAAGAGGATGGCGTAAAATCCATTCAAGCCTATCAACAAACGATCAATCCGATTAACCCAGCCGACTACGAGCTGCAGATTGATTGCAGAAAGCTGAATGTAACCGCTCCGGATGTAGTGCCTTTGCTGGAGGGATGTTTCGTTATGTTCAAATCCGACGGATTTGTACGGGTAAATCTTACACTTGAGAACAACCCGATCCTCAAAATGCAGCTGGCTCGTCTGGGCCGCAAAGCAGGTCTCGACAACCTGGAAATCATCTCGACGGCAAAAGCTTAAGACATATTTTAGGAGGAATCATATGCCCGGAATTCGTATTAAGGACATCGATATCTATCATCCTAGCAACAAGGTCGGCAATGACTTTTTTATACAGCATTTTGACGAAAAGGGTATCGAAATTCGCGGGCTTCTAGCCGCTCTGGGCAGAAATACACGCTACCGCATTGACAATGAGGATGAGAATTCCTTGACCATGGCTTTTGAAGCAGCAAGCAATGTGCTGGAAAAAGCCGGACTTACCGGTGCGGATATCGATCTGATCGCCTATGCGAGTCAGACTCCAGAGTATATCTTTCCTACCAATTCATTAATGATTCACCGGCTGATTCATGGTGCATCCCATACCATTTGCATCGACAGCAATGCAAACTGTGCCGGAATGACCGCTTCTGTTGAGCAGGTAAGCCGGCAAATGATGGCGAATCCGCGGATCCGGCGGGCACTTGTGATTGGTTCCGATCACGTGGCTCCACATGCCGACAGAAATGACCCGGTCTACTATGCGAATTTTGGCGATGCGGCTGCAGCTGTTATTCTGGAGCGTGACGAGGATTCGACAGGATTCATAGATTCCATTTACCAGACTGACACCTGTGTGTACGGAAATTCCCTTTTCCCCGCCGAAGGCTTGGCCAACCTGGGGAGACATGGTGTTGCTGCAGGAGAATTCAATGTCAAGTTCATCCCTTTTGATGATTCCATCTGTGTGGATGCTGCCTCTGAATCTATTCAAACCCTGCTCTCTCGCAACAACATAACACCGGGAGAGATTAAAGCGGCCTGCTTCTCCCAGTTGTCGCTGCCTAACATTCTGGCCGTTGCCGAGAAGACCGGAATCGATAAGGATGTCGCAGTCTACATCGGAGACGAGTTCGGTTATACCTCGACCAGCAGCCCCTTTATGGCGCTGCACAGAGCTGTTAGCACAGGACAGGTTATCCGGGGCGACAAGGTTTTGTTCTGGACGGTTGGTGCCGGCTGGCAGAATGTCGCATTTGTCATCGAATACTAGGATCATAAAAGGGTCTCCGGCCGCCATGAAATGGCAACCGGGAGACCCTTTTTGTTATTCGGGATTTTTAGAACAATAACACCATATGATTGCCTTTACCGGTGACCTTCGTGTTTCTCCCAGCCCATCGTACGCGATACCGCATCCTGCCAGGCATGATAACGGCGTTCCCGTTCCTCTGGCTCCATCAGCGGTGAAAAGACCTTCTCGGCTTTATTAAAGCGCTCCAGCTGTTCTCTGCTCCAGACGCCCGAGGTGAGCCCTGCCAGCAGTGCAGCCCCCAGTGCAGTCGTCTCTGCATAAGCTGTACGGGTAACCTCACTGCCCAGAATATCGGCTTGAAACTGCATCAGCAGATCATTGCGGACTGCTCCTCCGTCGACACGCAGTCCTGTCAGCGGCATGCCGGCATCCTTCTCCATCGCTCCAATAACGTCTCTGGACTGGAAGGCCAGAGATTCGAGCGTTGCCCGTACCAGATGCCCGGAGGTTGTGCCCCGGGTCAAGCCAAACACGGCGCCACGGGCGTACATATCCCAATAGGGAGCACCCAGTCCGGTAAACGCCGGGACGACGACAACCCCGTCACTGTCTTCTACCTCTCTTGCTTTGTCCTCAGAGCCCGCAGGAGCTGAAATAACCCCCAGCCCCTCCTGCAGCCACTGGACAGCCGCTCCGGCGACGAACACACTGCCCTCAAGCGCATAATACAGCTCCTCACCCATTCCCCAAGCCACTGTGGTCAGCAATCCATGGCTGGAGGTTACCGCTTCGGTTCCGGTATTCATCAGAATGAAGCAGCCTGTTCCATACGTATTTTTGGCGCTGCCCGCTTCCAGACAGGTATGCCCAAATAAAGCAGCCTGCTGGTCCCCCAGAACGGAACGAATGGGAATCTCCGTACCGAACCAGCAGGATTCCGCGAAGCCGAATTCTCCGCCCGACATTCTCACTTCCGGCAGAATGCAACGGGGAATCCGCAGGGCTTCCATTAACTGCGCATCCCACTCACGGTCATGCAGATTGAACAGCATAGTTCTAGAGGCATTTGTAACATCCGTAGCGTGGACTTCCCCGCCAGTCAGCTTCCAGATGAGCCAGCTGTCTATGGTTCCTCCGAGCAGTTCTCCCCGTTCAGCCCGCTCCCGTGCCCCGTCTACGTGATCCAGGATCCACGCCAGCTTCGTGGCCGAGAAATAGGCATCCACCACCAGCCCCGTCTTGCGGGCAATTAACGGAGCCAGCCCCCTGTTCTTCAATTCTTCGCACTGCTGTGCGGTACGGCGGTCCTGCCACACAATGGCGGGATAAATAGGTTGTCCGGTAGCCTTCTCCCAGATCAAGGCCGTCTCCCGCTGATTGGTGATCCCGATGGCGGTGATTGCAGCAGCAGGCTGTCCGCTTGCCTGGATGGCATCCCTTGCCGCTGCGAGCTGAGTCTCCCAGATCTGCTCCGGATCATGCTCCACCCACCCGGGATACGGGAAGGACTGCCTGATTTCATATTGCCCCTGAGAGATCATCCCAGCCTCCTGATCGAACAAAATGGCCCGCGAACTGGTTGTGCCTTGGTCCAATGACAAAATCATTCTATAAGCCTCCTAATAAGTTTGGTTAGCGCAGGCTTCTCTTGGGTTACCGGTTCGGATATGTTCCACGATGAACAAGATTAATGTGTTCATTTCAACAAAAAGCACCCCTGCTGTCAGAGGCGCTGTCATGCTTTGTTTGTTATTACTGTTTTTCGACAGGAAGTCGAAGGGTGAACACTGTACCCTCTCCAAGCTTGCTGGCAGCAAAAATATGGCCTTGATGCGAGGATACGATATTCTTGACAATGGCCAGACCCAGTCCGGTACCACCCGATTCGCCTCTCACACGTGCCTTGTCTGCCTTGTAGAAACGCTCAAAGATAAAAGGCAGATCTTCCGGCGGTATACCCACCCCTTCATCCTGTATTTCTACCTCAAGGTAGCGGCGTCCTTCCAGTACAATCGTACCGGCCTGAATGGTAATATGCTTCCCTGCCAGCGTATGGCGAAAAGCGTTATCGAGCAGATTCGTGAGCACCTGCTCCAATTTATCTTCATCTGCCGCTTTAAGAAGCAGCCGCTCGTCAGGCTTGCTGAACTCCAGCAGAATCTCCCGCTCTTTGGCCCGGACTGTGAATTTGCGGTATACCCGGTCAAGCAGCTCGCCCAGGTCCACCTGGACCTTCATCATATCCATATGTCCGGCTTCCATGCGGGCCATGTCGAGCAGATCCTTAACCAGCCGACCCATGCGCAGCGATTCATCATGGATCACCTGAATCAGCTCGCTGCTCTCTTCCGGCGAAGATGCCATCCCGTCAAGCAGGGCCTCACTGTAGCCCTGCATCATCGAGAGCGGCGTCCGGATCTCATGTGAGACGTTAGCCACAAAGTCACGGCGCATCTTCTCCAGCCGGACCTCTTCGGTGACATCGCGCAGAACCGCTACCGCTCCGCGTATGCTGTTCTCGGAGTACAGCGGCGCCATGTGCACAGACCATACTCCCTGCCGCACATGAACGTTCGAGCGCTGGTCGCCGCCCTGCTCCAGCGTAGTGTTGAACAGGGGCAGCAGCGGAGGGGGAACGCTGCCTGGCAAGTCCACTTCCGGACTTGACTCCGCTTCGTTCTCCTGCTCCCATGGAATATCGCTCCAGTTCTCCAGCAGCGCTTGTCCATGCGGATTAGTCAGGATGATCCGCCCGGCAATATCGAAAGTTATGACCGCATCACTCATGCTGCGTAGCACACTGGACAAATGTCCCTTTTCATGATTAAGGCTGCGGATATTGGCTTCCAGCTCTTCAGCCATATGATTAAAGGAAGTAGCCAGCTGACCAATCTCATCGCTGTTTACAAGCGTCAGCCTTGTCCCATATTCGCCGCGGCGGATATTGTTGGCCGCCTTAATCACCTGCTGCATAGGCTGGGTAATCTTGGTGAACAGAAATAACGCAAAAAACGTTGTCAGGGAAAAGCCTATCATACAGGTATACAAAAACAAACGTTTAATCGCCCCGGAATTGGCAAAATTGCTGTCGATATAGGGCAGCAGGAATAACCCCAGCGTCATCAATACGACAGCAACCAGACAGATGATCGTGACCCACAGCTTGCCGACCAGAGTTCTCCAGAAGTTCACTTACTTGGGAACCTCGAGTTTATAGCCTACTCCCCACACGGTCGTGATCATTGCTGCAGATTCCGGCGATACCTTGTTCAGCTTCTCGCGAAGTCTTTTGACATGTGTGTCCACGGTGCGCAAATCTCCAAAGAACTCATAATTCCACACATCCTTGAGCAGTTCCTCGCGTGAAAATACTTTATCCGGCGAAATCGCCAGATAATGCAGCAGCTCATATTCTTTTGGCGTCAAGCTTACTTCCTGGCCGCCTGCCGTTACACGGTGGGCATCATGTTCGATAATCAGATGTGGAAATACAATATTGTTGCTTGAATTGGTCTCCTTGGATAAAAAGGCTGTTGCCGAAGAACGGCGCATAATGGCCTTGACCCGATAGATGACCTCGCGCGGACTGAATGGCTTCACAACGTAATCGTCCGCTCCCATCTCAAAGCCCTGCACGCGGTTAATCTCTTCACCCTTGGCGGTCAGCATCAATACAGGTGTTGATTTGACGCCTCTAAGCCTTGTCAGCACTTCAATCCCGTCAATGCCCGGAAGCATGACATCCAGAAGAATCAGACCGTAATCATTGGCTGTTGCTTTGCGAAGAGCAATCTCACCGTCTTCCGCCTCGTCAATTTCGTATCCTTCTTTTTCGAGGTACATTTTGAGCAGGCGGCGGATACGTTCCTCATCATCCACCACCAGAATTCTATTCAAATGCTCTGCCATTTCACAACAACCCCTTCATCTAATACAGTAGAACGTTATTCAAAAAAATTCTGCAGCCCTTCAAAGGCCAGATCTGCTCAGTCCGTCCCTGCATAAGAGTGAAGTCCGGCAATCACCAGATTGACGCCTACCAGGGTAAACATAACGACCAGAAAGCCGAGTACGGCGAGCCATGCGGATTTGCGGCCCTGCCACCCGCGGGCCAGCCGCAGATGGAGATAGGCACTGTAGAACAGCCAGGTGACAAGTGCCCAGACTTCCTTCGGATCCCATCCCCAGAACCTGCCCCAGGCTACCTGAGCCCATATCATTGCAAAAATCAAAGCCCCCAGTGTAAAGATGGGAAAGCCTATAGCGATCGCGCGGTAAGTAATCTCATCCAAATCATCCGCATCAATGCCGTCCAGCACCGGGTGAATGGCTTCGCCCAAGGGTTTGCGGACGATAAGCCGGATCAGCCCGTAAAGAAGAAGACCGGAAATCAGCGACCAGATTACGGTGTTGAATTTGCGTCCGGCGTTGACACCGTTCATCCATGAAGGTGCTTCAAACAAGGGTTTATCCATGCCAAGAAACGACTGGAAGCTCTCAATTTCGCTATCGTAAGGTGCCACAATCGGCGGCATTTTATAGCTCACTTTCTCTATTGTACTATTTTCCTGCCCGGGGCTGTCAATCGTAACGTTGGGCCGGACAAAAACAGACTCGTATCCGGCCCCGCGGAAAGCGAATACAGACACAAGAAAACCAAGAATAACGATAATGGAAAAGAGAGTGAATTCTACCAGTCTCTGCTGCTTGCGGTCGTTTTTGTCTTTGCTGCCGAAATTGACGGTCCGCAGCAGATACATCAGCCCGGCTGCAAATCCGACAGCGAAAAAGGATTCACCAAGCGCAGCCAGTGTAACATGAATGTTCAGATAAATGGACTTCAATGATGGAATCAGCGGCTGCACCTCTTGCGGAAACACAGCCGCGTATGCCATCAGAATAATCGAGATCGGAACCGCAAACAGTCCCAGAATGATTTTACGGTAAATGGCGAAGATAACGGTAAACGCCACCATAACCATCATCGATAAAAAGGTCATAAATTCGTACATGTTGCTGACGGGGATATGCCCGGAACCCATCCAGCGGGTGATAAAATAAGCCAAGTGGCAAAGCAGTCCGATTGAGGATGCGGCAAAAGCGATTTTGCCCCAGCGGGCAGTATGCTCCTCCGGCTTGCGTCCGGACCATTTGCGGCCCATGATGGCGATAGTGTATAACATGAAGGCACCGCTGTATAAGAAAAACGCGGCTATAAATATGTCACTGCTGAAATCGAGCAAGCTCATGCCAGGCCTCCTCCGTTATCCAATGTTTTTTCATCGACTGCCATATCCACTTTCCCCAGAACACCGACGATCTCGCGGCGGAAGCCGAACCAGTTCTTGTTCGTGTGGCCGCCAAGTGTCAGCACACCGTCATCTACGGTCAGCCAAACGCGGCGATGCTGCCAATAAAAACCCAGCACCAGACCCAGCATCACAATTGCGGCACCTACCCAGATAAAGGGCATTGCACGGTCTACACGTACATTCAAATAGGTAGTGGACTCCGAGAAATCGACATCCTTCATATCGCCCACTTCAAGCTCCAGAAAACGGCTGCCGCCGCCAAGCTTATCGTTGATGGCTGTCTGCTGAAACTTCGTTTTGTCGACTTGTTTGGGAAAATAAAAATACTGCTGTCCTTCCGCCGGAAGATCCGGCCCCGTAATCAGGAACAGGAAGGCGGGCGCATTCGGATACGGGGATACGGATACCGGCTGCCCTTCGTCGCTTAGGCCAAAATCCATGTACTTTTCTTTCAGCGTGACCGTATAAGGGCCGGCCTCAAAGCTGCGCTCCGGATTCTTCATCGTAAGCTTGAATTTGCCGTAGACTTCTCCTGTACGGGAATCCTTAAGCTCAGGCTGTACGGAACGCAGGACCGGAGTAAGGTCATAATCAAACTGATACGCTTTCAGACCTTTGTAGCTGAGCGGAGAATTCACCCGGATATCATGGGACGCCACTTCATTCAGCTGCGGCTTCTTGGACGGATCTCCGCAGTCCGCTGTACATTCGTACAACACCGCCTGGGTCTCATACAATTTGGGAAGCACTTTCTTCCCGCGGAATTCCTCAGGCATCTCTTCCTCCGTATAGAACTCTACGATGAATTTCTTGTTCTCCAGATAGAAGGTAGTGTCCGGAATCTGTGTAATTTCCCCTTGGGGAAAAGCCAGATGCTGGTCCATGTTCAGGCCCGGCAACCCTCTTGCGAGCACCGCCAGCAAAAAAATAATCAGACCTATATGTATAACATAGGGTCCCCAGCGGCTGAAACGGTGTTTCTCCGCCAGCAGAGCCCCCCCATCGGTCTTCACGCGATAGCCGCGCTTCTTCAGGGGACCTGCCACCCGCTCTACCCATGTTTCCGGATCGTCCTGCACTTCTGTAACCAGCACGACCTTCTGACGGGTGAGAAATTGACGGTGCTTGCGGATCTTTTGTCTGGTCAGCGCCTTGTACAGCGGAAGTACACGGTCCAGGCTGCAAATCACCAGTGAAGCGCCAATCATTACAAGCAGGGTCACGAACCACCAGGATTCATAGGTGTGCGAAAGGCCGAGTTTATAATAAATATCCCCGGCTGTCCCGTACTCTTGCTTGTAATAGGTTGAAGCATCAATGTTAAGAAAAGTGCTCTCTTGAGGCAGAATGGTGCCCAGCATCGAACCCAGCAGCGTCAGCACAATGAGATAGACGGCAATCTTGACCGAGGAAAAAAAGTTCCAGACCCGATCAATGATTCCCGGGTTCACACGCTGCGAACGGCGGGCTACGCCATCATAACGCATTTCCAGGTTCTCACTGGACTCCGCCTCTTTCTCTTCCAGCGGCTTGCCGCAGGCCTCACAGAGAACCGTACCCACCGGATTCTGATGGCCGCACTCACATTTGGTATTGGTAAACAAAGGCGCCTTGCTGCTCATCGCTTCACCAGCTTCCCGATTTGGGTATCCAGTGTGCTTAAGTCAAGCTGGCCGATATGGATACTGTCCACTTTGCCTCTGGCATTGATGAAAAAGGTAGTCGGCATCGGCGAAATGCCATAGCTGCGTACCGCATCCCGGCCCGGGTCCATAACAATCGGAAAGTTGATGTCAACAAGCTTCACAAAATTCTCGACGGTCATCTGATCCTCACCGACATTCACGCCTACGACGACTACTCCCTCATCCTTCCACTTCTCCCACTGAGCCTGGAGAGCGGGCATTTCTTTAACGCAAGGGGCACACCAGGAACCCCAAAAATTCAGCACAACCGCCTTGCCCTTGTATTCGTCCAGCGTATGGGACTTGCCATCCAGGCCAAGCAGTTCAAAGGACGGCGCAGTACTGCCCTCCTTCGGCTTTCCGTCCCCGCCAAACACCGAGGAACCGATTGCATAACCTCCCAGCAGAACGATTAGAAACAAAATAATAATCTGAACCGGCTTTCTCGCTTTGCCCACACGTGAAGCCCCCTTCTGTGACGCAACTCATACTAAAGTTGTTAGGTGTGAACATCCTATGAACATTATAACGAATATTGTCACAAGATTAGGGGTTTAATTTGTGAACTTTATGTGTCCTTGCGCGGCGTTTTTGCTTTGAGCAGTCCCGATTTGGCCATTTGCTGCAAATGGTTGATTTCATCCTTGGTCAGATGACGGTAGGAGCCACGCTTCAAATTCTGCAGCAGAATATCTCCAAAGGAAATCCGTTTCAGACGCATAACGGGATGGGAGATCGCTTCAAACATGCGCCGGACCTGGCGGTTGCGGCCTTCATGGATCGTAATGCTGATGACGGCTTCTTTGTTCGCTTCATCAATGTCCTTGTACTCCACTTCTGCAGGAGCGGTCATCCCGTCCTCCAGCTTGATGCCTGTCTTCAGCTTGTCCAGTGCAGTTCCATGGGGCACACCCTTGACCGTAGCATGATAGGTCTTCGGCACATGGTGCTTCGGATGCGTGAGCAGATTGGCGAACTCACCGTCATTGGTGAGCAGCAGCAATCCTTCCGTATCGTAGTCCAATCGGCCTACTGGATATACCCGTTCATTGATTCCTTTCAAGTAATCCGTTACCACCTTGCGTCCTTTGGGATCGGAAGCGCTGGTAATGACGCCCTTCGGCTTGTTGAACATAATGTAGATTTTATTCTCGCCCCGGATCAATCTGCCGGATACCTTAATAATATCTGTTGCGGGGTCCACCTTCGTGCCAAGCGTAGTTACGAGTTCCCCGT
This sequence comes from Paenibacillus albidus, assembly GCF_014644435.1. GTDB lineage: Bacteria > Bacillota > Bacilli > Paenibacillales > Paenibacillaceae > Paenibacillus_AQ > Paenibacillus_AQ albidus. The sequence goes on from NZ_BMKR01000007.1 coordinate 116,115, forward strand.
TGACTTCCACTTTACCGGCCAAAATCATTTCTTCACACTTGCGTCTGGACGCTACACCTGCCTGCGCCAAAATTTTCTGTAATCTTTCCATTTTCGACTAGTCACCTCAGAATCAATGATAACCATCAGAGGGATAAATCACAAGTTCATTCCAAGGAAAAAATGCTCCGGGGCATGAATTGCTGTGAGTTTCGATCAGCAAAGGGGAAATTTGAAACCGGGTTGCCAGCTCCAATATAAGCTTTCCGGCTTCAAACAGCTGGTCTTTCCTTTCCTTTTGCGAGGGGATCGTGTCCTTTGAACCGAAGTCGCCTTCCAGGCAGATATGAATATAGTCCGGGTCTGTCAGCATTGGAGCCGCATAGACGGTTCCGCCCTCCCCGACCCAGAAATCGAACCCTTTACCGTTGATGGACGGACAGTGGGAATGATGCAGGATGAACCCTCTGTACCTCATGTCTGTCGCCTCCCTGTGCATTGCTGCAATAGCATATGTAGGGGAGGAAGGCGGGGTGACGCTGCCTATGCGTAAAAATCTATTATCCGAACACCAAGAGACAGACCGCGATCGCAGCAACGAACCCGACAACGTCTGAGAACAGCCCGACTTTAAGCGCATAGCGGCCGTTGCGGATGCCGACGGCCCCGAAGTATACGGTCAGCACATACAGCGTTGTATCCGTGCTGCCCTGGATGGTCGAGGCAATCATGCCGATAAGAGAATCCGGGCCATGGACGCGGATCAGATCGGTGGTATACGCCAGTGAGCCTGTCCCGGTCAGCGGCCGCAGGAGGCCCAGCGGCAGCACTTCAGCGGGAACGCCCAGTCCCTGAAGGGCGGGTGCAATGAAGCCCATCAGGTAATCCAGCGCACCCGAGGCTCGGAATACGCTGATCGCCACCAGCATGCCGACCAGATGCGGGATAATGGCAATTGCGGTGCCGAAGCCGTCTTTCGCCCCTTCCACAAAGGATTCGTAGACAGGGACTTTACGCGTAAAAGCATACAGCGGGATAAATGTGATCATCACGGGAATGGCCCAGGCTGAGATTAGACTGATTAATTGGTACATGCGACCTTCACCCTTTCAGCGAGGAAGAATTAAGGGGCTTGCCTCCGCGGGAGGCCTCCACCGTCCTGGATGCCGCCGGTGGCTTCGGCGGCTTGCGCAGCAGCGACAGCCGCCTGAACAGCCTGTCTGCCGCAATCGCAGCCAGTGTCGCCACTGCCGTGGCAGCCAGCGTAGTCCCGACGATGCCGGCCGGGTCTGCCGAGCCATAGTTGAGCCGGATCGCGATCAGCGTAGCTGGTATAAGCGTAATACTGGCGGTATTCAGCGCCAGCAAGGTACACATGGCAGGGGTGGCCGTCTCTTTGTCGGGATTAAGGGTCTGCAGCTCCTGCATCGCCTTGATCCCCATGGGAGTAGCCGCATTACCAAGCCCCAGCAGGTTGGCGCTCATATTGGAGAGGATATACCCGATGGCCGGGTGTCCTTTGGGCACATCCGGAAATAAAAAGGAGACCACCGGGCCCAGCACCTTGGCGATTTTTTTCAGCAGGCCGGCATCTTCTGCAATCCGCATAATCCCCAGCCAGAACACCAGCACACTGATTAAGCCGAAGCTCACTGTAACCCCGCTTTTTGCCCCGTCGAACACAGCGGCAGTAAATTCATCCATCCGGCCGTTCACGGCTGCAAACAAAAAACCGATCACTATCATCGAGAGCCAGATTCCGTTAATCATCGGATACGCCTCCTTTTCTCTTCACCGCTCAGCCGGTTTATTTCAGGGAGCCACCATACTCAAAAAGAGCCCGCAGCGCGCTGCCCATGGCCTGCAACCAGTTATGTGCCGGATAGGAGGCAGCCATTGTGGTACGCGAGCCCTTTGCCGGGGGCTCCGGCGGTAGAGCCTGGGGCGCGTAGAGTGGAATCCGCCCGATTTCCCGGCCGCCCAGCTCCAGCACCAGCATACCCTGCAGGCCGAAGCTGCTGTTGTTCGTGTTACGAGCCTTTGCTGCACCCTTCTCCTTTTGGAGAACCAGCTTGGTAACTACTCTGTCCCGTTCACCCTGGCCAAAAGGATAGGCAAAATCCTTTCCCGCCACATAGTTGTATCCGCTCACGGCATCGCCGCGCTCGATCATGCTGGTGAGAGGATAGTGATTAAATCCGAAATTCAGCAAGTCCGCATGGTCGTTCCAGTCATTGCCGTCATTCAGCGTAACGGCCACCAATTGCTGGCCGTTGCGGGTTGCCGAGCTGACCAGGCAGCGGAGCGCCTTTTTGGTATATCCTGTCTTGACTCCGTCGGCGCCTTCATACAGGCGCAGCATTTTATTCTTGTTCAGCCACTTGTAATCCCATTTCTCATACGGGTTGTCTGCAGTCTTCACCGGTGTCTTCACGATTTCCTTGAACACCGGATTATGAAGGGCATAGGCCGTCAGCACAGCCAGATCATTTGCACTGGAGTAATGCCCTTCGGCATCCAGTCCATGCGGATTGGCAAAATGGGAACGGCTCAGCCCCAGTTCCTCGGCTTTGGCGTTCATTAAATATACGAACCCTTCCTCGGACCCGCCAACATGCTCGGCGATGGCTGTCGCCGCATCGTTCCCGGAACGCAGCATCAGGCCATACAGCATGTTTTCCAGTGTCATTTCTTCGCCCTGCTTCAGAAATAATGAAGAGCCTTCCTTGGCAAAGGCATTTTTGCCGACGGTCACTTTGGATGTTAAATCACCATGCTCAATGGCCACGATAGCCGTCATAATTTTGGTCAGGCTGGCAATCAGCATCGGTTCATCCCCGCGGCTGCTGTATAGAATTCGTCCGGATTCCACATCAATCAGCGCCGCCGCCCGCGCATGCGTGGAGATGGTGCTGTTCTCTGCGCGAAGGGACGGGAGCGGCCCCAGCAAGAGCAGCAGGGTACACAGCAGCAGGGGAAAAGCCCATTTCAGGGTGCTCGTCTTTGTTTTCATGTTCATCCTCCGGGTTCTAATCGGTTCTTAGTCTGTGTTCCAAAAAAAATTCTGTGTTGTACAAGTATATGCAGACTGTAGATAGGGTATGTCCATTCTCCCCGGTTCCCGGTCTGCACACAAAAAGGGACACCGACCAGTAGTCGGTATCCCTAAATACAGCAAACCTCTTTCCACCCGCGCCTGTCCCTGTTGAAAACACTAATGGGTCGAGGTTTTTGAAGTGTCCTGATCAGTACCGGCTGTCTGCGGATTTTGTGTTGTTGAACGTACCGTCACTTCTTCCACGGCAGCGCCGCTGCTTTGGAACATCGTCTGAATTTTGTCGATCAGCCCCGGGGCGGAATCGATCATTTTCTCAAACAGGTGGGTTTGGTTGTCAAGCGGTACGATATGCACCCCGTCTTTGCCCACTACCAGAAAAGCGATCGGGCGGATCGAGACCCCGCCCCCGCTGCCGCCGCCGAAGGGAAGCATTTTGACGCCTGGAGTAGTTCCTGTACCGGATACGCTGGCAACCTCGTCTTCCACCCGGAAGTCACTGCCGCCGGCTGCAAATCCGAATGCCACTTTACTGATCGGCAGAATTACGCTGCCATCCGGAGTTTGGACCGGATCGCCTACGATGGTGTTGACATCCACCATGCCTTTAATATTTTCCATCGCAGTCTGCATGAGACCTTGAATCGGATGCTCACTCATATTGTTTTCCTCCTTTGGCTTCTTAGGGAATCTCTACAGCGAATATCTTCCCCACATTGTCGCATTAGTATGTAAGGACCTTGCTTTTAGGATGCACTTTTCCTGCGTGCTCTCCGGCGAATCGCCTGCAGCAGTTCCTTCCACTGTTTGAGTCCTCTCTCTGCCCGGATCACACGGACAACAAGCAGTATTCCGGCATATAGCACATAAGCCAGCGAAAGTCTGCCGGAGAACTTCATCTCGGTGTTGAAGCTTAGATTATCGTCAAACAGTGGTTTCACAAACAAACGCGGTTGTTTCTCCAGCCGAATCTGTTGTGAAAGCCAGCCAATGATTATCCATTTCAACCCCCAGAGGCCTCCGGCTGCCGTAGCGGTTCCTGCAGCATCCCCCAGCGAGAAATCTGTTGACCAGTCAAACTTTGCTATTCTGACATGGGCGAGCGTTTTGCGGAGCCACTTTTCCAGTCCTTTGGTGGCTTGTAGCGCTTGTTTCATTTCATCCACCCAAGTGTCGACCTTCTTCTTGTCAATCTGCGCTTCCGTGTCGGTTTCTTTCTTCAGCGGTGCCGCACCGCTCTCTTCCAGCTTCACCTTAAATCCCTTTTCTATCCCTTCAAAAATCACCCTAGGCAGGACATAATGAAACTTGACCCACCCATAAAGCAAGGTCACATCAAGCTCCAACCGGTCATCCTTGCCTACTTTGCGTAATACAAAGTGAAAATGAATAAAGGAAGACAGAAGCAGAATGAAACCCAGGAGCAGCACAGCGAGTAGTATTGCGAGCCATAATGTCACGGATTAACCTCCAAGCAGCCTAGAGAATGGGAACTCTTTGGATTAGTATGGCAATTAATGCTGGAAAAGATTCCGTTATAGGGTAAATAAATACGCCTCATTCCTGCGGACGCAAAAAAGCACTGTCTCACCCAAGCCACAGGGCCCCGATAAACAGTGCTGTATTTGTTACCTATGATTTCCCTATGCCTGCTCGGGTTCGGAATCCCCGAAGGTCATCTGGCTGTCCAATTTATTGAACAGCAGCTGGGTTTCTTCCTCAAGATTATCCGGGCTCTCAAAGCTTGACGGTTCGGGCAAATCTTTCAGGCTAGCGAGGCCAAAGCTATCCAGAAATGACTTCGTAGTCCCATAAAGGATCGGCCGTCCCACAGCTTCTGCACGCCCCACTTCATGAATCAGATCCTTGTTGTTCAAAGTATGGATGGCCCGTTCCGATTTCACGCCGCGGATCTCCTCGATCTCCACACGGGTGATCGGCTGGCGGTAAGCCACAATGGCCAAGGTCTCCAGTGCCGCTTGCGATAAAGAGGATCTGGATGGGGAATACGCCAGCCGCTCAAAATAATGCGCATGCTCGGACAAGGTGGCCAGCCGGTAATTCCCGGCAATCTGCACGACCTGCAGCCCCCGCTCCTGGGAGACGTAGTCCTCCCGCAGCTCTTCGAGAGCTTTGGCCGCAAGCTCGGGCCGCTGTTCGGTAATCTCGGCAATCTGGCGCACAGACAACCCTTCATCACCCGACAGGAACAGCAGGCCTTCAATAATCGATTTCAGCTCTTTGTAATTCATCTATTTGTTCTTCCCCTCTCCATTCCATAACAATGTCATCAAACAATTTCTCCTGATAACAATAGATGGCCTTCATTTTCATGAGCTCCAGAATGGCCAAAAAGGTCACTACGATCTCATGGCGGGCCATTTCATCCTCAAGCAGCGCCGAGAACCGCAGCTTTCCGCCTTTGCCTCTGCGCTGCAGCGCGTCCTTCACATCGCGAATCCGGTCCTTTACCGAAATTTCATCCCGGGTAATCCGCTGATAGGAGGTGCGTCTGGCCGCTTTGCTCAGCGCCTTGCGGAAGGCGGCGATCAGGTCAGAGGGCTGAAGCCCCTTTACGGTATGATCGATCTGCGTGGGCACGAAGGGTCCCAGATCCTCCGGCTCCTTCGTAAAAATCAGACTCCGCTCGCTTTCCATATCCAGCAAGTGTACAGCAATGCTCTTGAACTTACGATATTCAATCAGACGCTGAATCAGCTCGGCACGGGGATCGAAATCCTCGTCTTCGTAATACTCAAAATCCTCTATTTCGATGACCGGCGGCTTCGGCAGCAGCAGCTTGCTCTTGATTGACAGCAGGGTAGCTGCCATCACCAAAAATTCACTGGTAATATCCAGCTCAAGCTCCTGCATGCTGCGCAGGTATTCCATATACTGTTCGGTGATCTCGGCGACCGGAATGTCCTGGATATCGATTTCCGCCTTGTCGATTAAATGCAGCAGCAGATCCAGCGGACCTTCAAACGTCTCCAGCTTGTACAATACAGTCACGAGGTTTCCTCCAGCCTAAAAAAAGTAAAGTGCAGCGCCGCAGGGACGCTACACAAGTAGAAAGATTTCTATAATCCATGCTTTCTTCTTATACATATAAATAAGCACGTTTTGAGTGGATTCGTCAATATAAAAGTGTTCAGCCTTCTATAGCTGTGTTACTTCATCAGCTTATTCAGGTTCGCCATTTCGATGGCTGCCGTGGCAGCATCCCAGCCTTTATTGCCTGCTTTGGTTCCGGAGCGCTCAATCGCCTGCTCAATATTCTCCGTGGTCACCACGCCAAAAATCGTGGGCACTCCGGTCTTGAGGTTAATGGCCGCTACCCCTTTGGCGACTTCGTTGCACACATAATCATAATGGGTAGTGGAGCCGCGGATTACTGTTCCAAGCGTGACGACGGCATCGTATTTTCCGCTTTCCGCCATTTTTTGGGCAATCAACGGAATTTCAAATACTCCGGGAACCCAGGCTACATCCACTTCGTTGTCAGCGACGCCATGGCGTTTAAAGGCATCCAGTGCGCCCGAAAGCAATTTGCTGGTAATAAATTCATTGAAACGGCCGACCACCACTCCATATCGCAATCCCTCGGAAACTAAATGTCCTTCAAAATAATTTGGCATATTCTTCATCAACCCTTCATTAATAAGTTATTGTGTTAGGCTTTTGTATCTTCATTCTGTTCAATGTCGTCAAAAGACATCATATGGCCAAGCTTGGCCTGCTTGGTATGCAGATAATTGGTATTGTCCTTGTTCTCCGCCATTTGAATCGGCACGCGTTCAACCACTTCCAGGCCATATCCTTCCAGGCCTTTAATCTTGCGCGGATTATTGGTCAGCAGTCTGATCTGGCGAATACCAAGATCCTTCAGGATCTGTGCGCCAATCCCGTAATCGCGGAGATCGGCCGGAAAACCGAGCTTGAGATTGGCATCCACGGTATCGAGACCCTCCTCCTGCAATTTGTAGGCACGCAGCTTATTAATAAGGCCGATTCCCCTGCCTTCCTGGCGCATGTAGAGCAGCACGCCTCTTCCGGCAATTTCGATCTGCCGCAAGGCCGCTTCGAACTGCGGCCCGCAGTCGCAGCGGTGGGAGTGGAATACGTCTCCGGTCAGGCATTCGGAGTGCACCCGGACCAGCACAGGCTCATCACCGGAGATATCTCCCTTGACGAGGGCGACATGCTCCTTGTCATCCACCTCATTCGTGTAGGCAATGGTCTGGAATTCACCGAAATCGGTTGGCATACGCACCGAAACCTCGCGGGTTACCAGTTGCTCCTTCTCATTGCGGTAGTGGATTAGATCCTTGATGCTGATCAGCTTCAGCTCATGCTTGCGCGCAATCTCGACCAGATCCGGCAGGCGGGCCATGGAGCCGTCTTCTTTGACGACCTCACAGATCACCCCGGCCGGATAAGCGCCGCACATACGGGCAAGATCCACAGCGGCCTCGGTATGGCCGGAACGCCGCAGGACGCCGCCCTTCTTGGCAATCAGCGGGAACATATGGCCAGGTCTGCGGAAATCGGAAGGTTTCGCATTCGGGTCTATAATGGATTTGACGGTCATGGATCGCTCATGTGCAGAAATCCCGGTCGTTGTATCCTTATGGTCAATGGAGACCGTGAAGGCGGTGCCGTGGAAGTCGGTATTCTGGCTGACCATCGGTGTCAGCTCCAGTTCTTCAGCCCGTTCCGGCGTAATCGGCAGGCAGACAAGCCCCCGCCCTTCGGTAATCATAAAATTGATGACTTCCGGTGTAGCCCGTTCGGCAAGCGCGATGAAGTCCCCTTCATTCTCCCGGTCCTCATCATCGACCACTATGATCACTTTGCCGCGCATCAAATCATATATTGCTTCTTCTATGGGGTCCAAAACACTGTCTTTTGGGGTGTGCTGACTCATGACACTGTCCTCCTGAAGCTTTACGTGGCCATAGGGGCCTTCGTAAGCATATTCTTGAATTTATGCAAATCCGTTCGACGCCAGAAAATCACGGCTGATGCCGGAAGACCCCTCGTCTTCACCGGGTGCGGCGGCACCGTAATGCAGCAGATGATCCACATATTTGCCCAGCACATCCGTCTCAATATTTACAGTGTCTCCTGCCCGTTTATGCGCCAGCACAGTTTCGCCAAGCGTGTGGGGAATGATCGACACGGTAAAACCTGAAGCTGAGGTATGAACCACCGTCAGGCTGATGCCATCAATGGTAATTGAACCTTTGGGTATAATGAATTTGAACAGCGCTTTGCGGTCAGGCGCCACTTCAAACACCACGGCATTTTGATCACGTTTCACACTTTTGATTGTGCCTGTACCATCCACATGTCCCTGTACGATATGACCGCCGAACCGCCCGCCGGAAGCCATCGCCCGTTCCAAATTCATTTTGCTTCCGGTCCGCAGCTCCTTCAGGTTGCTGTTGCGGTAAGTCTCCGGCATGACATCGACAGTAAAATAATGATCGCCCAAGGTTGTGGCTGTCAGACATACTCCATTGACCGACACGCTGTCCCCGATCTTCAGATCTGACATAATCACGGAAGCCCCAATGTTCATCACCATCATTTCACCACCGCTGGCGACGCTCCGCAGGACGCCAATCTCCTCAATTAATCCCGTGAACATGCGATCCCTCCTCCAAAGTTAATTAGCGTACCGGAGTGCCGCTGATACACACATTATCCCCGAGCACTTCCACTTCCACTCCCTCAAGCGAGATGGCATCCCGCATCAGTTCAACACCGGGAAAAGCAAAAGTCCCTTTCTCTCCTGCTCCGCCGCCGACAATCTTGGGAGCAAAGAACAGAATCACCCGGTCAATGAGCCCGGCCTCAAGCATCGCACCATTGAGGGTGCCTCCGCCTTCCAGCAGGATGGAGCCGATCTCCAGCTCGCCAAGCGCCGTCATGGCCGACTTCAAATCCACGCGTGGGCCGGGGCCGCAGACCACTACCTGTACGCCAGCCGCCTGCAGAAGTGCTTTGGTGCCGGGATCGGCTGCACCGGTAGTGACTATAACCGTAGGTGCCAGGCCATCGCTGACTACAGCCGCTTCCAGCGGAATCCGCAGCGTGGAATCTATCACAATCCGCACCGGATTCAGCCCCGGAACCTCAAGCCTTGTCGTCAGCGAAGGATTATCCGCGATGATCGTATTCACGCCGACCATAATGCCCTGATGACGGTGCCGCAGCGTGTGTACGATCTTCCGCGCTTCCGCGTTCGAGATCCATTTGCTGTCTCCGGTCCGTGTGGCAATCCTGCCGTCCAGTGTACTTGCACTTTTAAGCGTTACGAAGGGCTGTTTCGTCAAAATATATTTGATGAATTTCTCATTCAGCCGTAAGGCACGGCCGCGCAGCAGGCCTACCTCTACCTCAATCCCCTGTTCACGAAGCATTTGAACTCCACGGCCTGCCACTTGCGGATTAGGGTCCTCACAGGCAACTACTACCCGGGTTACCCCCTCGTCGATCAGCCGCTGGCTGCAGGGCGGGGTTTTGCCGTAATGGCTGCAGGGTTCCAGCGTAACGTAAGCCGTACTCCCCCGGGCCTTTCCGGCGGCCATGTTCAAGGCATGAACCTCGGCATGTCCCGTCCCCCGCTGCAAATGTGTGCCCAAGCCAATCATGGCGCCGTCTTTGACGACAACACAGCCAACCACCGGGTTGATTCCCGTCTGTCCTTGTGCCCGTTCGGCCATATCCAGCGCCAGGGACATATAATACTCATCGTTCATCGTGTCCATCATCATCCTCCGATCTTTCAAGCCAATGACTCAGTTGCCAAGACAAAAAACACCCATTTCAAACTCCAGGGGGAGCTGAAAGATGGGTGGTTGAGAGTATACTGAGGTTCTATTTAAGATGTACGCAAATAACCGTCGGGATACGGACGGAATTGTGAAATAACGCACATAATAGTTGAAACACTGCAGCCTCGCCTGCCAGGCACAATAGGCCAGGCAAACGTCAATCTCTCCTTCTTCCATCCAGACTATACTGTCGGTCCCGGAATTGCACCGGGTCCACCGTCCGCATAAATCATGCGGTCCGGGTAGCGGACTAAGCACGCATACAGATTGTTGCACCTGTATGCAGCAGCATCACCGCCGGTAGGGAATTGCACCCTGCCCTGAAGGATATTGATCAGTTATTTGATTGGTCTTGCTGTGACTTACAACAAAATTAACACTTACTTTGTCAAAATGCAAGTGAAAATAATAAATTAACTTATTTTATGTAACTGATTGATGTGTATATTTTACAATCCGCGTTCCTGCTGTTTCAACAAATCACGAATTTCGGTAAGCAACGCCACCTCTGGCGCAGGTGTAGGCGGTTCAACTACCTCCACTTTCACCGTTTCCTTTTTCTTGAAGCGGCTGGCCAGCTTGATTACCAGGAAAATAGAGAAGGAAATGATGAAAAAGTCGACAACCGACTGCAGAAACAAACCAAAGGGTACTTTGACATTTATCCCCTCAGGGCTGAACGTCAAATCCTTCAAATCAATTCCGCCCATGATCAGACCCACAAGCGGCATGATAATATCATTCACCAGAGAAGTCACAATTTTGCCGAAGGCTGCACCAATAATAACTGCGACTGCCAGATCCAGCACATTTCCCTTTAGAGCAAAGCTTTTAAATTCCTTCCACATTCCAATCCCTCCATAAATTAGTATTATCCACCGTATCAGAATCCGGCGTGTTTGTTATCCCACTGCTTGCCGCGCCGCAACGCCTCCACCCGGTTATGGACTTGAAGTTTGCTGTAAATACGGTTGATATGCGTTTTGAGCGTGCCCATACCAATGCTCAGGGATTCGGCGATGACCTTATTGTCCATCCCCTCTTCCATACAGCAGTATATACGATATTCCTTTGCAGTTAAAAGGGACTGCAGTACCTCTCCCCGGCTTCGGCGAAAGGACTGGTCACCGCGTTCATCCGCGAAACAGGCCAGAATCCGGCGGATGTATGCCAGCGAGGGCCCGGTTTTGTCCCGTAAATAACCTTTCTGGCGCAGCCCGATATATTGCTTCAGAAGAAGGGCCAAGGACTCCCCTTTGTCGGCAAAAATCCGGATATAGTCATCGGTCTCCGCATATTGCAGGGCCTCCTCCAGGGTCAGCAGTGCCTGTTCCTGCTGATTCTGCCGCTCCAGAAGCAAGGACTGCAGAATCTGGGCCTCCAGAGCATCCATGGGCCTGTGTCCCTTTTCAGCCAGGTTTAGCAGCCTGCCTGCCAGCTCCAAGGCTTCCAAGGTCTGCCCCTCCTCCATCAACACCCGTACCAGGAACAGGTACTGGAACAGCTGATATACCGAGACCGGATCATCGGCTTGCAGTCCATGACGTTCTTTCCAGCGAAGAGCAGCATGCCTATCGCCCCGTTCAAGGGCCGAAGCTGCCATTTCCGTCTCAATAAGCAGCAGGGCTGTCCGCTCCCCCGCTGCCCGCGCCTTCTGCTCCGCTTCTTCCAGCCATCTTGCGGCAGCCGCATGCTCATTCCGGGCCCGGCAGACCCGGGATAGAAACAGATAAGCGGGAACGTAGGCTTTTTCCGGCTGATGTCTGGTCTGGGCATTCTCCTGCAAGCCACGTTTCAAAAAATCCTCGGCGGCAGCCAGTTCATTCCGCTCATAGAGCAGTTCACCATAACAGATAAGCACCGATTCCTGAATACGCATCGGAGTCATGAATTCGATCATGCCCGCAAAAAAAGGATCGGCTATTTCCCGGGGCAAATGCCTGCCGCGCTTGCCGTTATAGGATCTGAAGATGGAAGGACACAGCGGCATATGCGGCGGGGCAAAAATCAGATCCGTCCCCGACGGACTATGCTGCAGGGAGAGCCGGATATATTCGAGGCCTTTGACCACATCCAGATCATATTGGGTCGACTTGAAGTTGCGGACATAGTAGTAGCTGCCCAGATAGGCATCGCGTTCCGCTGCGCTCCATTCCGGGGAAGCTGCCTCGTAATATTCCCGGGCCAGGCGCAAGTGATTCTCCGCCAAAACCGGCTCGTTGTTCCAGAGCAGCGCATAGATGTAAGAAAAGTAAAGATAGCGGCGGCCGCGCAGCAGGTCCTCGGGGATACGCGAGAGCCAATGACGGAGTGTGGAGAACTCCTTGCGTATCATCAGTGCCTTCATTTGCTCAAGCAAAGCGATGGCATCAAGATAATAATAGCCCTTTAAATAATAGTCCACTGCGTCCTCTTCCAGCCCGTTCGCCTCGCACCAGACCGCCGCTTTGTGCAGCAGAGTCCGGGTTAATCCCGGTTCCCGCCGTTCCAGCTCTTTGTTCAGAAATTCGGCAAACAGCGGATGAAAGCGGAACCAGCTGCTGTTCTCATCCAGCGGTGTGAGGAACAGGTTCGCGGCTGCGGCGGCTTTCAGCCTTGAGCCGCTGTTCTCGTCTCCGGTCAACGCCGTGCACAAAGACCCGTGCAGACGCTCCAGCATGGAGGTCATCATCAAGAAACGCCCAGTCTCCGCATCCAGACTGCTGAACACTTCTTCCAGCAGAAATTGTCCGGTCCGGCCGGGGCCCGCAGGCAGCTCAGGAAGCAACGATTCCGGCTGCTGCAGCTGGCCGGGCGACAGAGAAGCCAGACGAAGTCCGGCTGCCCAACCCTCAGTTAGCTCAAGCAGACGTTCTGTCTGGGCCTGTCCCAGCGCTTGTTGGGGGAACTGTCCCAGAAATGCAGAGGTCTCCGCCAGATTGAACCGCAGCTGGCTGTGGTTCAGCTGCAGAACCCAACCGCTGGTCTGCCATTTGACTTTGGGCAGCGAGGTTTCCCTGCGGCTGGCAAAGCAAAGATGGAGATTGGGCGGCAGATACTCTATAAAAAAAGATACAGACTCCTGAATATGCGGATCTGTTATGTAATGCCAATCATCCAGAATGAGTACCAGGGGTTGTCTCCAGTCCTCCAGCGCATTAAGCAGCTCAATCATCAACGGTTCATAATTACCGGGTCTGAGTCCCTCCGCTTCCGACCATACCGGATAAAACCCGGGACAAGCCCTTTCAATCGCTTCCAGGATGTATTTCCAGAACAGCAGAAGATCATTATCCCGTTCATTCAGCGTGACCCAGCCCACCGCCTCTTTCAATTGTCCGGCCCATTGGGAGATTAGGGTCGTTTTGCCGTATCCCGCCGGAGCTGTCACAAAAGTGGCACGCCGCCGGAGCCCCTCGGAGAGCAGTTCAAGCAGGCGCGGGCGATTCACCGTCTGTTCCTGCACCGCGGGCATCCGCAGTTTGGAGTTTAGTAAAGGCAGTGAGTGTCCCATGATGGTTGCATCCTTTTTTGACTCCCATTATAACATTGATCACACTTGTTCAGTCCATGAGTTTATCGGAATATGCAAAGACAGCCATGGATTGAAAACAAAAAACAGCGAGTCTCCGGATAACCGGGTGGACTCGCTGCTTAGTTCATGTTTCTATCCCCATAGAGGGAAAGGGGAACCTATTCCGCTTTGTGATTCCGTTTGTATACCCGGTTCAGCACAAACCCGAGCAGGATCAGTCCCATTCCCGCCAGATACAGCGGCAACGGACTGGATTCACCGGTCTGCGGCAGCATCCCCTCATTGCTTACGGCTGTATTTGGAGCCGGAGGCGTAATTACAGTTCCAGCCGGAACTTCTTCCTCGTCAATATCGACACCGCCGGAAGGCACATCATCGTCCACCGGAATTTCTTCGTCCGGCGCACCTCCGCCTGCCGGTGGAGAAGGTGGAGACGGCTGGACATCCGGCACATTGCCAGGCCCGGCCGGAACTTCAGGATCATCAATGATTACACCTGGAACCGTAGAAGCCGAAGGCACAGGTGAAACGGGAGCACCCAGGAATCCTGATCCTGGTGTAGCCGGAGCCGAAGGGGGTACAGTTGATCCCGGTGCAGGTGTCTCATTCGACCCCGGTGGCACGGTCGGCTCCGCTGTTGGTACCGCTGTTGCCGTCGGTGCCGGTGTTGCCGTCGGCAGCGGAGTAGCTGTCGGTGCCGGCGTCGAGGTCGGTTCTGGCGTTGCCGTCGGATGATCGGCTTTGCGGTTGGTCACATTCAGCATAATCTCTGTTGCCGATCCTACGGTTACCGGATATTCCTTGGAATCCAAGACATATCCTTCGGGCGCCGCTGTCTCAATCAGCACATAGCTGCCCAGCCAAAGCTTGGCAAAGGTCGCTTTCCCCTCAGCGTTCGTCGTTGCGGTACTCATAAGCACACGGTCTGTGCTGGTTAGGCGGTATAGCTCAAAGGTGGCTCCGCCGAGCTTTTTCAAATGATCCGCATCATCGAGCTTGGTAACCGTTAAAGTCCCTCGCACCCCGCTTCCCGTTCCGGAGCCGCTGGAAATCCCGACAGTAATTTCCTTGGTCGTCTCCTGCTGGACAAGAACCTCATTGCTGCCGGTAAAGCTTACACTGTTGCTCACTTTATCTCCGGTCCGTGCCATAACCAGCGACTGATATTCCAGGATATAGGCACTGTCGATGTCATCAACAAAGCTTAGCTTAAAGGATTCCTTCCCGTCCTCGTCGGACTGAATCGCAAGAAGATAATCCGTGCCCTTAACAAGCTCGGGTCCGCTTTTCACAACATCTCCGTTAGCCGCCACAGTTGTAGGATACAGATGGAACGTATCCGGCAGCAAAATTTGATTGGGGCTTGGCGTATCGGTAATCACAGCATCCCTTACATGGGATTGACTGCGGTTGATATTCAGGCTCCAATCGATTTTCTCCCCGTTCTGCACGCCGTTTTTGTTCACATATTCGGCTCCGAAGGGGATTTTGATAGTGGCCTTAAGATCTTTGGATACCTTGTTTGCTCCATCCCATACGTTCGCGGTGTTCTCCAGTGTGGAGCCAATCAGCCTGCCTTCAAGACTGGTTGTAAACACCAGATAATAAGGAGCACTGATCGTTTTGGTAAACTCCACCACCAGCTTGTTGTCCGAACCTACACTGTAGGTGTATAAATTGCTGTTCAGTTCAGCTCCCCGCGCCGGGTCGCCGTTTTTGGCAATATTCATCTCGTACACCTTCACTGAACCCGGAACCAGAGACTGGCCGGATTTCAGGACATCGGCAATAAGAGGCTTATTGATGGTTTTTCCGTTATAGTTGGCACCTACCGTCCAAGTAATCTCCTTGGAGGAAGCATTATAGGAACCGGACTTGAACCCGTTATTCTTGACTTCAATCCGCGGGATAAATAGTCCCTTGGCTTCGGCAGAATAGGATTCTGCAGAATCATCCTTCCAGTCGATACGGGCATGGTTGATGAAATTATCCGTATTTCCGGTAAGCCAATCATTGTTGAAAAGCGTTTGGTAAGTGATCGTATGAGTGCCGGAGACCGCTGCTTTGAACTTGATTTTGAACCCCTTGCTCGGTTCCACCGGAGTTTCGTAATCCAAAGTATACTCCGAAGGATTCAGTACGGCTCCTTCAGCATTTCTGACTGTCAGCGACGACGGGATGAACTTTAGCCCGCCTGCCGGAAAAGTATCCGTGACCAGGACTTGATTCATCTGATAGTTGTCTCCGTTCAGCGTGACTTTCCAGTCAAGCGTCTGTGTCTGGTAGTTTACAACGGACAAAGTCTTGTAGACAATAACCTGCCGGATATGCTGGCTGGCCTGTTCGCTGTAAGTGCTGTCGCTTACGGTATTATAGACCGTGCTGTCATTGAATACACGATCAGTTGCTTTCGTCTGGTATTCAATCCGGTAAGGCGAGGAGATACCGTCTTTGAACTGCAGCGTAAATCCATTTTGCTTCTCCCCTGCTGCTCCAGTTACCGTGTAGTCTTGCCCTTCTGTGAGAGCATCCCCTTTAGTGGCCTTGCCTGCAGAATCCAGGGTCACCGGGTATACTTTTAAAGAATCCGGAACCAGCTCCTGCGTATCGTTGAACAAATCGGTTAGAACCGCATGCGGGCCGGAGATAGTCTTGTTGTTATAATTGTATTCAATTGCCCAGGAAATGACCTGGTTGGCAGAGTCATATTTGGTAGAATACTTCTTCAGGCTTCCACCGCGCTCCACATTCACTGTGGCCGAAGAATCAGCAGGTGTCCGGCCCTCTCCAGTGAACGTAGCCGTATTGGTGAAGCTTGAACGGCTCTCATCGGTAATCGCTGTGCTAAACTGAATACGATAGGCGCCAGTGATGACCGGATCACTGAAACGGACGCTGAGAATGCCGTCTGTAACTTCGGCCGAATATTCACTGCTGTCAAGCTGAGCTCCCTGGGATACAGACCCGTCGAGTCGAACATCAAGCGTATACACGGCAACCGTGACCGGTACATCAAGTGAAAGACCGCTTGGCAGCGGATCGGTAACCACGGCATTGCTCACAGACTCAAGCTTTTTATTGACATCTACCGTCCAGGTTATGCTGTCTGCATTAAATCCCTGGGCCCTGCCGCTTTTTTCAATGGTCGACCCGACATCCGGTTTGAAGGTTACGGTGACCGTCTGGATTCCGCCATTCACAGGGAACAATATCTGCTGCACTACACTTCCGGAAATAACCTGTTTGTTGAACTTTGTGTTAATCCGCAGCGTACCTTGCACATTGTCATGTGTCTCTATGTAGTCATTAAAGCTCATCACAACCTGATGAGTAGCCTGGCTGACGGAAAAGCTTCCTACATCTCCTTCCTCCGAGACTAAAGAACCGCCGATATCATTGTAAAGCTGGAATTGCTCGGGCAACTGAAAAGTAAACGTAGCCCCGGCTTTGTAAGGATGCCCGTTCGGCAGCGCCCAGGTATAGTCCAGCGTTACATTGGAATCCTGCGCATATACGTTACCGGTAACAGTCTGCCCATCCGGGCCGTATACTGCCATCGAGACACTGGTGATGATATCCCTGTCATTCTCGATCCCCGCTGCCTTGACTTCTGATGTAAATCCTATGCCGTAGGCATATTGCGCAACAAGCATAAGCATGACCAACATCAGGCTGATTCTTTTCTTCATCATGTTTCTGGAACCCCTCCGCTTCGTTTTTTGGATCTTTAAAAATAGTCTCCTTTTGCAGCTTATTCCCCCACTTTTTATTCATGCTCTATTTGCATGCCGAAACAGAAGTTTTTCGTATAATAACGGAAAACCCTTCCTTTTGCAGACGGATTGAGAGAATATATAGATATATACCGTGATATGAGACTATAGAATCATATATTATCTTAAATTTTTATTTTTTTGTTTAAGCATTATATTCCTGCAGCGCCAAGGAGATAAAATCATGTGTCTTTCGTCCTTCTTTACCCCCTCCAGATCTGAGCATTTCATCATGTTCTCGGCATCCCACTGGGTTGCCCTGGGCGCGGTCATACTTATATGTCTGTTGCTCTATGCCTTCAGGCTGACCCTACAATCAAGTCCCGGGCTGCGCCGGAATATCCGCCTGCTGCTGGCCCTCCTGCTGTTCAGCTGCGAAGCCGGCCTGCAGACCTGGTACGTCGCAAGCGAACTCTGGAAATCCAGTCATTCACTGCCACTGGAGCTCTGCGGCATTACGCTGTTCCTGTCCGCAGTGATGCTGTTGACGCGTAGCCGCCTGCTTTATTCGTTTCTTTATTTTGCCGGGATTGGCGGGGCATTTATTGCCGTGCTCACTCCGAATCTCGTTTATCCGTTTCCGCATTTCCGGTTCCTGCTTTTCTTTGTCGCGCATGGGGGAATCATAGTGGCCTCATTGTACATGACCTGGGTCGAAGGCTTTAGACCTACCTGGAAATCGGTTTTGTTCACCATGCTGTGTCTCAATCTGGTTGCTGCCTGCGTCTACGCCGCCAATATTTACCTGGGCTCCAACTACATGTTCCTGCTCCACAAGCCCGATACCTACTCCGTGCTGGATTACTTCGGACCCTACCCGTATTACCTGCTTGTTGAAGAAGGGTTTGCGTTCGTGGTGTTCCTGCTGATGTATGTACTGTTTTTCTGGCTGCCGCAGATATACCGGACTCGACGCTCCGGCTCTTCACTCGGCAGATGAAGTACAGCGGTTGACTTAAGCTCGGGATACAAGTCGCAACCCATCCTGCTGGGATGGGTTGCGGACTCAGCTGACCTTATTTGCTGAATATAAACCTATTGTCCGTTTATGCGGACTCAGGAGCCCTTATCTCATGATCTCTAGTTCCCCATAATGAATAATGGAGCATATAGCGGATCCTAAGTCCTCATGGCGACAAAAATGGGCTTGTTTCGCTAAATAACGCTCCTCCTGTCCGCTAGCCCGCTTAACACCCTACTGTGGTAGAGAGTCAGATTTCCCACCCTCCAAAAAAGGGGATATCCCATAATCCATGAAATGGCTGCTTGGGGAGCCTCCGTTTATTAGTAGGATCAACGTATGCGCTTAAGTGGACGCTTCACAAACGGAACGTCGTTCCATTCGCTCCGCTGTTTAAGTGTAAGAACGACGCCACGTTTATGCGGATGAAGGAAGACCATATGCGAAACGGCCAGCTGAAGCCTGGATACAATGTGCAGATCGAGAAAGTCACCCTGGAGGTCGGATGGCTTTCGCTTGCTCACAATCCCGGAAAGCAAGCCACTATCAGCCAAAAAAGCAGGGCAGCGATCCTCCAATAACGGGAGAATCGCTGCCCTGCTTACTTTTTCTTGTAATTTTAATAGAGGTGGCTGTCACATGTGTAGAAAATCTACTTTTGGGGCAGCCCCGTCTTGTGACGATTATTAACGTAACAAAAACGGTCTTAAGCTTCGGTAACTTCCACGGAAGTCATTTTGTCGCGTCCTTTGAACGCATCAACATGCTCCATGCCTTCAACCACTTTGCCAAAGACAGTGTGCACGCCGTCAAGATGCGGTTGTGGGGCATAAGTGATATAGAACTGGCTGCCGCCCGTGTTCTTGCCGGCATGGGCCATAGCAAGCACTCCACGCTCATGTTTGTTCGGGTTGATCTCGCAGTCAATGGTGTAACCTGGACCGCCGGAGCCTGTGCCGTTAGGACAACCGCCTTGAGCTACAAAACCCGGGATGACACGGTGGAATACCAGACCGTTGTAGAAACCTTCGTTAGCCAGTTTCTCAAAGTTTGCTACTGTGTTGGGAGCGTCTTGGTCGAACAGATCGACCAGCACTACGCCGCCGTTTTCGAGTGTAATCTTCGCTTGCTTTGCCATATGTAAATGACCCCTTTCGAATTGACCATATTGTTGAACACGTTTATTAGTTTACTATGAAATCACGCACAAAGCAAAACAAGCAGGAGTTGCCTCCCGCTTATTTCACTTCTACATATAAGGCTCTGCTCAGAGCCTGCAGTTACTTCGCAACAGTCTGCTTGGCAATGCGCGCAGGCACAATATCATTGACAATAATATCCTGGTGGCTTTCGCGGCGCACCACGAGATCACTCTGGCCATTCTGTACGAACACAACCGCCGGACGGCGAATCCGGTTGTAGTTGCTGGCCATAGAGTAGTTGTATGCGCCCGTGCAGGCTACCGCGAGCAGATCACCGCTGTTCGCTTCCGGAAGCTCTACATCCCAGATGAGCATGTCGCCGCTCTCGCAGCATTTGCCGGCGATGGAGACTGTCTCAGTCGCAGCTTCATCCGCACGGTTGGCCAGCAGGGCCTCGTACTTGGACTGGTACAGGGCAGGACGCGGATTATCGGTCATGCCGCCATCCACTGCAACATATTTGCGGACGCCCGGGATATCCTTTTGAGTCCCCACGGTGTAGAGTGTTGTGCCGGCATCGCCGACAATGCTGCGGCCCGGTTCAACCCAAATTTGCGGGAGCTTGCTGTAAATCCCGGCAAAGTAAGTCTTCACGGCATCGGAGATGGCCCCTACATACTCGGAGACTTGCAGCGGGGTGTCCCCTTCCACATAACGGATGCCGAAGCCTCCGCCCAGGTTCACAACCTGGAATTCCACATTCAGGCCTTCCTTGACGCTGCGGGCAAAACCGGCAACGCGCTCTACAGCCAGTTGGAAGCCGTCGGTTTCAAAGATCTGTGAACCAATATGCGAGTGAACGCCCAACAGCTTCAGATTCGGCTGGCCGGCTGCAACTTTGACAGCTTCATAAGCAGCGCCGTTGCCGATATCGAACCCGAATTTGGAATCCGTCTGCCCCGTAGAGGTATATTCATGGGTATGCGCTTCTACGCCCGGCGTTACACGCAGCAAGACATTGACCGTCGCTTCCTTACGCGCGGCAATCGCTTGAAGCAATCCCAGTTCAACCAGGTTATCGACTACAAAACAGCCGATTCCGGCATCAATAGCCATTTCGATTTCGTCCGGTGTCTTGTTGTTGCCATGGAAGTGAATGCGTCCTGCGGGAAACCCCGCCTGGAGTGCCGTGTACAGCTCACCGTCAGAGACTACGTCCAGAGACAAGCCTTCCTCATCCACCAAACGCACCATTGCCATGATCGAAAATGCCTTGCTTGCATAAGCAACCTGAAAGCCAAGTCCGGAAGCTGTAAATGCCTCCATGTATTCGCGGCAGCGGCGACGGACCAATTGCTCGTCCAATATATACAGCGGGGTACCATATTCCGCTTTCAATTCCGTTACATCACACCCGCCAATCTCCAAATGCCCGGCATCGTTAATCCGGCTCGTCCCGTGTAAAAACATTGTGCAGTCCTCCAATTTCTGTGGAATATCCAAATTCCATCTGTCTTATTATATTCAGTATAGCAGACAAAGGGAACTTGATTGAATGGACTAATTTGCAGTTGATTTGTATTATCCTACGATTGCTCATCTCCCTTGGCCGGAGGTGGCATTTTCGTATTGTCGCGGGTTTTGTTGAAGGACGGCCTTGTTTTGGAATACAGCACAGGCTGGCGCAGAATAATTTCACCCATTGCTTTTGCATTAAACGGTATAAACGGCCACAAATAAGAAGAGTTGTAAGAACGATGTGTGGTCAACAGTATAATCAGCAGCGTAGTGCCGATTACGAATCCGGGCACCTGGAAAGCAGCCACAGCCAGCAAAAGCACCAGCCTGACAATACGGTTGGCCAACCCCAGCTCATAGCTTGGAGTCGCGAACATACCGATCGATGCAACGGCCATGTACAGCACCACTTCATTGACAAACAATCCTGTCTGCACAGCTATGTCGCCTACCAGGATCGCGGCAATAAGGCCCATCGCCGAACCAAGCGGGTTCGGTGTATGCACGGCGGCCATCCGCAGCAGATCCACCCCCAGTTCAACGAGCAGGAATTGCCCCAGCAGGGGAATATGCGCGGTCTTTTGCGGGCCGATAAAATCGAGCATGGGCGGCTTCAGCTCTGGATGCAGTACAAGCAGCATCCAGAGCGGCAGCAGAAACATAGAGCAGAAAATACCGATAAACCGGACCCAGCGCAAATACGTTCCTATAAACGGTGTTTGGCGGTTCTCTTCCGCATGCTGGCAAAGGTCAAAAAACGTTGTAGGGAGCACCATCACACTCGGTGAAGTATCCACGAACACAACTACCCGGCCCTCCAGTAAATGGGAGGCCACAATGTCGGGACGCTCGGAATAACGGACCATCGGATAGGGATTCCAGCCGCCGCCAACAATGACCTCTTCCAGTTGCTTGTCCGCCAGCGGGATGCCGTCGAGATTGACGCCTTTGATTTTGTCGGTCACAGCTTTGACCTGGGTCTTATCGACAATATCGTCGATGTAAGCTACGCAGACATCCGTCCGCGTCCGGCGGCCGACCTGGTGTATCTCATATTTCAGCCCGGGATCGCGCACACGTCTTCGGACCAGAGCAACATTGGTGAGCAGGGTTTCTGTAAAACCGTCGCGCGACCCGCGCACAACCCGTTCTATGGAAGGCTCATCGGGATTCCGCGACGGGTATGACCGGGTATCCATGAGAATAACTTGATTCTGTCCTTCAATGAATATGGCGCTGATGCCGGTCAGGACCTTGTTGACGGTCTCGCTTAACAGATCACCCGTTTCTACCTGGATATGAGGGATATATTCTCGCAGAAAGCTGGCAAACACATCGGCGGATAAATGTTCAGGGGTAAGATAGGTCAGACGCTTCAAGATTTCGTCCAGTATCGTATCCTTGGCAAAACCGCTGATGAACAGCAGGGCTGCCGGTTGTCCGCCAAAGGACATCTCTCTGAACACCACGTCAAACGAAGACCCCAGCCCCATAACCTCTGTGAGTGTTTTTTTGGCCGTTTCCAGCGAGCAGGGAATTTCATCATTCCCCTGCCAGTAGATGACAGACTCTTCAAGCGAATCCGAAAGCTCGCGGTCCCGTTTCTCTTGCAAAGGGTCGGTGTTGTTATTTTCCTCCTTCAGCGTGAGCTTCTCTTTTTCCTGAGTCTCTTCGGGAGTTGCCTGCTCCTCCTGCGGCTGTTTGTCCGAACCTGCCGCAGCCTTCCCCTCTACTTGCCCGCCTTGCGTGTCATCTCCGCTCTCAGTCTCCTCGTCCATGTCTTCTTCCGATTCAGGGTCCATTCCAAATAATCGGGCAAAAAAACCCTTCTTCGGCTCTTCCGGCTCCTCGCTGCCCAGCTCGTCCGCAGCCTCCGCCTCCCACTGCCCGCCGTCTGTGCCTGTATCAGCTTCCATGGAAGCAGCAGAATTCGCCGGGCTGCTGCCCGTTTCTTCCCCGGCACCTTCAGCAGCATCCGTATCCGGGAGAGTTGCTTGCTCCGGGATTGCAGGTTCCCTGCACGAGCCTCCCTCCCCGAAATCATCTCCAAGCTCATCGGCGGAACCGGCTTCCGGGGAGCCTGGTTCGGCTTCTGCTTTGGGTGCAGCCTTTGTTTTGTCCTCCTCCGGGTCCAGGACCTCCGTATTCTCCAAAACTGCGGGATCTTGCTGAGCATCCTCCGTGGCAGGGTCAGCCATATGAGTTTCGGCTTGCACTGCACCTCCTGTATTAACTTCATTCCCCGGCTCTGCCGAGACTTCCACCTCATTTTGCTGCGGGCCGTTACCCTTTACGGGTTCTACATAATCACCGCTGTGAATATATCTCACTCCATTACCCCCTCTTAACGTAGGTATACAAACCAGTCAAAAAAAGAACCCGCAACCTTGCCGGTGACCATTGCCGCGAAGAGACCAAACAAATACCGGGTCATATTCAGACGTTTGGCCAGAATGGGCAGCACATTCAGCACCTCGGTCAAGGCGGCAGCCAGCATACCGACAAAAATGCCGTCGAACAACCCTATGCCCAGTTCGATTAAAGGCCCCGCGCCTATTTTCCAGTTCCAGAAGTCACTGACCGTCCCCAGCAAGGAGCCGCCTACCATCGCCCCTTCATACCAATGGACCCGATGATAGGAAGAGGTCAGCTGGGCCAGACGCGGCACGATATCAAGCAGTACAAACAGAGCGATCAGCCCGCCGCCCACAGCGATCCCTCCGGCTATGCCCAGCAAAAGATTAAGTCCCAGCGAGATTGGCGCCGTCATCTTCAGCCCTCCGGCTTCCCGGCAGGGCCCTGACCCTGCCGTTTCATTTTGCTGTATTCCTCATTGACCACATAATGGTCGATATTTTTCTGATACAGGAACATCTCCACCTCGAGCGGGGTCGGCTCCTCGTTCCATTTTTTCTTGAACAAATGGTTGAAAAAGATCACCATCCCGAAACCGATACCCAGCGAATAGGCGACCTGGAACACATAAGGATGTTCATCCCGATGGCCTGTAATCATCTCCACAATCCGGATCTGCACCTCCTGCATGCTGACATCCGCATGGAAATTCATAATCGTCAGCGCCGAGCCGAAGAACAGCAGCAGCCAGACCAGGACAAACAGGGCCATGGAGGGCTTCCGGGCTCCGGCTGGTCCTTCAATCTGCACGATAGTCCTTCCTTCGCCAATGGCTTCAATTTCGGCTTGCGGCAGCAGCTCCTGTATGCGGGGAATGACCATCATCAGGTCGATCAGAATCAGGTTGCCGTCACTTTGTTTCGGTTCCAGCAGGAGAATGGAGTACAGGGGCTGCTCCCACTCAGGGGCGACAATTAGAGTTGCAATATCGCGGAGTGTGACCCCTTTGCCTTTCGGCACGGTGATCCGGTTCTTGAGCTGTATATAAATGGCTGGGGCAGCATGGCCGTTCATCTGCATTCCTCCTTCTGATGGTGTGTCCAGGCTCAAGATGCACGATTAACGGTAGTATGGGAGAAAAGGCTTATTTTTACTCTTACTCCAAAACAAAACGAAGAGGTGCCCCTATAGCCATTCTGGCTTATAGGGGCACCTCTTCTTGGATAATTGTTATTTATTGGACGGCACTCTGCCTGGACTGCCTGGAAGAAATAAAGAACAGCGAGGTCCAGATGAGCGCAAAGCCGACAATCTGGGGGATCGTAACCAGCTGGTTGAATACGATCCAGTTAATGACTACTCCGGTCATCGGGAAGCTAAGCTCCGCCAGCGTAGCAAAGGAAGCTTTGGTGGTACTCAGGCCTTTATAGTATAGCAGCATGCTTAGGAGTCCTGGCAGCAAGGCCTGCAGCAGCAGGTTGACGGCCACTGCCGCCGAAGCCCCAAACCCTCCGGTCATCTGCCATGGAGCTCCTTCCAGGGCTGTAATCACAAACAATAAAGGCAAGGCCATGATGAAACGCAGCGAAGTGACCGTCTCATATTTCATCGAACCCAGCAGGTAACGGCCCATGACTGTCGAGCCTCCCCACAGGGCTGCAGCGCCCAGCGCCATCAGGCTGCTGACCCCGATAAAGCTGTTGACATGGCCGAAGGGAAAGGTCCAGCCGAAGGTCAGCAAATAGGTGCCGGCCAGGGCGACGGCGATCAGCGGTCCAAAGTTCTTGGGCAGGCGTTCCTTGAGCAGCACGGCGGCAAGGCCGATGGCGAACAGCGGCTGCAGCTTCTGCAGCAGCAGCACTGCATTCAGGTCTCCGCTGGATAAAGCCATGGTGAACAATATCGTTGCTGCGGCCGAGCCGCCCCAGGAGACGACCAGAAGTGCGCCTAACTGGCGCAGGCCAACACCCTTCAGCTCGGCACGATGGCGCCATAGCACTGGTGCCGCAGCCAGAAACAGAACGACATGCTCAAGCAATACAATCTGTGAAGAGGTTAGCGACTTCAGCAGGATGATGCGGAACAGCGGATCTACTCCCCAAAGCGCGGCTCCAAGCACCACCAGCCAGAATCCGCTGCGCAGCGGCGCCGTAGTCCGCATGCCTGAAGATGAAGCAGTAACATGACTCATAAATCATTCTCCTTGTCGATACAAACCCTCGATTAGAGACCAAAAGCCCCCGGATGGCCTGAAAAAGCGGCACTCGGGGGCATTGTCAATACAGACGATCGGAATCACTATCCCGCTTCGCCTCTATCTTATGATCCTCTCTCATCCGGACTTTACCGTCGGCTCTGGAATTCCACCAGATCAGTCGTTATCCTTTGCAGGCAAAGAATAACGAGTCGCGGGCTACGTTCGCTGTGAACTTACCGCCGGTCAGGAATTTCACCTTACCCCGAGAATCTTGTATTCCGTTATTTTTTTCACAATCTCAGAATAAACCTCTGCTGCCATTTCGTCCAGTACTTTATGAAAATATACATATTATTTTCATACATCAGCCCAAACCTTCTCTGCGTGGCTTTGTTGCTGGCTGGTGGAGGTAAGCGGATTACAGTATAATTAAGCCACCTATATTTATCCATTTCTAAATAAAAGCAGGAGGTTACTGTGAAAGGATCACTTTGGACGAAATTATTGATTACTGTATTTGCAGCAGCAGGCATTGCCTTCTTGGGGTATATCGCTTCCTTTATCGTCGCCGTTATGGGCGGCCTTGCTTTTTATGTGCCGCTGGTTGTCGCTATATGTATCGCACTTGCTGTATATATGGTGCTGAATGTATTTGGACTGCTGCGTGCCCGCACCCGGCATCTGGTCTTCCTGTCCTTCCTGGGCCTGTGCCTGCTGGCAACAGCCGGGTATGAGCTTAACCGGGCTTATGTCAAGAGCCATGAGTTGGTCAGCGAACAGGAAGTGAACCTCTTGCAATATGCTCCATTCCGGAATGAAACCAAAGCCGTCTCGCTTGCTGAGTCTTCCAGTTACCGCATAGAGCATGCTCCGCCGCGCCTGGATGGGGCGACGGCCCTTTATCCGCTTTATTCAGCTTTTGTCCAGGCCGTCTATCCGGAAGGGGAATATGATCCGTATGATTTCACAAACGGCCTGGTATTATGTACCAGCACACCTGTAGCCTACAAGAACCTGATTGCAGGCGATACGGATATTATTTTTGCAGCCGCCCCCTCGCTGGCCCAGCAGAAGGAAGCACAGCGAAATGGCGTCGAGCTGAGGCTGACACCCATTGGGCGTGAAGCCTTTGTCTTTTTTGTCAACACACGTAATCCGGTGACCGGTCTCAAGGCCCAGCAGATCAAGGATATCTACTCCGGCAAGCTGAAGCACTGGAGTGAGGTGGGCGGCAGCAACGACCCGATTCGGGCTTTCCAGCGTTCCGAGGGCAGCGGGAGCCAGACGATGCTGGTGAAATTTATGGGCGATACTCCGCTAATGACCCCGCCGCAGGAGGATGTGGCCGACATCATGAGCGGCATTATTCAGCAGACTGCAGACTACCGCAATTACAAAAATGCGCTGGGGTACAGCTTCCTCTTCTATGCCTCGGAGATGAACCGGAACGGGGAAATCTCGCTGCTGGATATTGATGGCATCAAGCCGGACAAAGAGAGTATCCGCAGCGGGAAGTACCCTTTTGCCACCGAATTTTATGCTGTAACGGCAGGAAGCGACAACCCGAATATCCAGCCCTTTCTGGACTGGATCGTGTCGCCGCAGGGGCAGGAGCTGGTAGAAAAGACCGGCTTCACCTCTCTGAAGTAGCTTTCTTTCGCGCTGGGACCGTTACGTAACGTGAGATCAACCCATGTTTCGGGGACATCAGGAAGCTAAGCAAGAAAACTACACCTGTAGCAAAAGCCATGGACCCTGAGATAGACGTATCCAGCCAGGAGGCAATATAGTAGCCTGCAACCGCCGAGCCCACCCCGAAACCGCCGCTCAGTCCAAACATCACGGACAGCCGGTCCGTCCATAAATAGGCGGCTGCGGCAGGCGTAATCAGCATAGCTACTACCATTATCGCCCCCACCGCGTCAAAAGCGGCTACTGTTGTAATGGACAACAGGGACATGAAGGCGTAATGCATAACGATGACGGGGATGCCGAGGCTGGCAGCCAGGGCCGGGTCAAACGAAGTGATTTTCCACTCCTTATAAAAAGCAATAATGGCAACCACGACGATGAGAAGGACTGCCGACAAAATCAGTGTCGCTTCCGGAATATCTCCAATCCAGGGAAGACGAACCGTTGTCCAGGGCACGAAGGTAATCTCGCCCATCAGCGCATGCTTGACATCCAGATGGGCATTGCCAACCTGCGTGGCAATCAGAATTACCCCGACCGCAAACAGCGTAGTAAACACCACACCAATCGACGCCTCGCCCTGAACCCCGCGGGACTGCAGCCACTGAATCAACACCGAAGTCAGCAGCCCGGCTATGACCGCACCGATCAGCATATGGTAACCGCTGAGCTCACGGGTCACCAGAAAAGCGACCACGATACCCAGCAGTACCGTATGGCTGATCGCGTCGGCCATCATTGCCATTCTGCGCAGAATAAGCAGCACGCCGATCATTCCGCAGGAAAGCCCGACCAGCGCTGCCGTCAGCAGAATCCATGCTGTGTAACTCATTGCAAACCACCCTCCTTGACCATTGATTTCTCGGCTTCTGCCGGAAGCGCACGAGGGCTTCTTTTTTGCATACGCTGTTGAATAGCCGTTACTACGAGTCCTTTGCGGGCTCCGAACAGCAGGGAGACAAGGAACACCGCCGAAGACGAAACTACGATGAACGGCCCTGTCGGCCAGCCTTTACCCATCGTACTGATCAGCGTACCAGCTACCCCCGCCCCTCCGCCGATGAACGCCGAACCGATCAGCATCCATTTGAAGGAATGGGTCCAGTAACGGGCACTCACCGCCGGAATAATCAGCAGAGCTGACATCAGGATGACGCCAACCGCCTGAATCCCAATGACGATCACCAGGACCAGTACGCCTGTATACAAGCTGTTCATCAGCCCGGATGGCAAACCAATCCCTTTGGCAAACTGCGGATCGAACAGATACAGCTTCCACTCTTTAAAGGCCGCATAGACCACCGCAATCACCAGCAGCCCGAGGATTCCCATCGTATAGACATCGCTTCGTACCATGGATGCCGCCTGCCCAAAAATAAATCCGTCCAGGCCGCTTACATTGCCGCCCCCGGTCCGGTTGACTATGGTAAGGAGCATGATGCCCAGTCCGAAAAATACCGATAGCACAATACCCATTGCAGTATCTTCCTTGATCCGGCTGCTGGACACGACCCACTGCACCAGAAAAGCGCCGATCAATGCGCTGAGCGCTGCCCCCAGAATCAGTATGGGCAACGCCTTCACTCCGGTAATGGCAAAAGCGATTACCACACCCGGCAGCGCCGCATGCGAAAGCGCATCGCTCATCAGACTTTGCCGTTTCCAGTAGGCCAGAGTGCCGATCATCCCGGAGGCCACCCCGAGAATCAGCATGCTTAACAGCACCCACCAGGCATTGGGAGAGAGCAGCAGTGTCATGAGGGCACCTCTTTTCGCCAACGCAGTCCAGCCCCGTAGGTCCGGTATACGTTGTCTTTGGTAAAAATCTCCGCAGTCTCGCCATAATTCATCACACGGCGGTTCAGCAGCAGCACATGATCGAAATAATCCTCGACGGTCTGCAGATCATGATGAACGACCATAACCGACTTGCCCCGGCCTTTGAGCTCCCGCAGCGTGGTCATTATCGCTTGTTCCGTGGCGGCGTCAACGCCAGCCAGCGGCTCATCCATGAAATAAAGCTCGGCGTCCTGCACCAAAGCGCGGGCCAGGAATACCCGCTGCTGCTGGCCGCCGGACAACTGGCTGATCTGCCGGTCCGCATAATCGGCCATGCCCATTTGGGCCAGGGCTTGCAGCGCCTGCTGGCGGTGTCCGGCTTTGGGCCGCTTCAGCCAGCCCACAGCTCCGTACAGGCCCATCAGCACCACATCAAGTGCATCTGTGGGGAAATCCCAATCCACCGAACCTCGCTGTGGAACGTACCCGATCTTACGGCGCATCTTGGACAAGGGCGCTCCGGCAAAGGTGACCGTGCCGCTTAATTTCGGGTGCAGCTCCAGCATGGTCTTGAGCAGCGTCGATTTGCCTGCGCCGTTCGGACCGACAATGCCGGTCAACGAGCCTTGCGGCAGCTCGAAGGATACGTCTTCGAGCACATTATTTTTACGATAAGAGGCCGATAAGTCTGTAACCGCAAGTCCCTGCATCCTAATTCCCCCCTTTGCTAAGCGCGTCTGCAATCGTCTTCACGTTGTGCCGGTACATGCCGATATAAGTTCCTTCCGCTGTCCCTGCATCCCCCATCGCATCCGAATACAGCTCACCGCCCAGCTTGATCTTCAGGCCTTTGCCCGAAGCCCCCTCGATAACGGCATTGATGGAGCTTTGATTGATGCTGCTTTCCACGAATACTG
Source organism: Paenibacillus albidus (assembly GCF_014644435.1). GTDB lineage: Bacteria > Bacillota > Bacilli > Paenibacillales > Paenibacillaceae > Paenibacillus_AQ > Paenibacillus_AQ albidus. Next base: position 145,839 of record NZ_BMKR01000007.1, read on the forward strand.
CCGGAACCTTATATTCCATGAGCAGATTGATCGTATCCTCGATATCCGTAATTCCAATCTCATCCTCCGTGCTGAGCCCTTGCAAGCCCACAACCTCCAGTTCATGCATCCGTCCAAAATAACCAAAAGCATCATGTGCGGTCACAAGCACTCTCTGCGCCTGCGGAATACCGTCCATTTGCGCTGCCGTCTCTGTCTTCAGCTCCTCAAGCTGTTTGAAGTACGCCGTTTTGTTTTGTTCAAAATAATCCGCATGCTCCGGATAGTGCTCCTTCAGCCCGGCCGTTGCCGTCTCCAGCGCAATTCTCCACAGATCAATGTCAAACCAGACATGGGGGTCGATGTTCCCCTGCTCATCTTTCAGCAGACGATCCTCCGGTATGGACTCGGCTACGGCGACCACCGGCTTGTTTTTGCCGATCTGCCCGAAGACCTCCGCCATATTCCCCTCCAGGTGCTGTCCGCTGTAGAATACCATGTCCGCAGAGCTCATCTTGCCGATATCCCCTTGGGTAGCATTGTACAAATGCGGATCGACACCGGGACCCATCAGGCTTGTTATGCTAACCTTATCCCCGCCGATGACCGTTAGCGGCTCGGCAATCTGAGCGATGGTGGTTACAATCGAAATTTTGCCGTCTGCGGCGTTCCCGCCCTTTCCTTCCCCATTGGCTGCACACGCTGACAGCGCCAGTGAACAGACCAGCAGCAGCACCATACCCAGCTTGATTTTCTTACCGGTTATACTCTTCTTCATCCTTCTTTCCTCCTTCATTTCTCTACGCCAATTTGTGGTTCATACAATTTCAATAGGGGATGTCCATGCATTAGGACAAATATGTTTCCCTCAGGAAAAACTTATTCTTATACACAAAATTAATGCCTATCTGCAAGTTTGTCAATCCTCTTGTTAAAAATTTATACATTTTCACTGGTGAACAACCGATAATATTAGTAGAAAAATGATCTGATACATAAGATGACTAGACATGACAGGCAGGGATGGATTATGAAAAAAATCGGGCTGGGGGTGTTGCTTCTGTTCCTGCTCCTATTTGCAGCAGCAGCAGGAACAGGGCACGCCGATCGGGCAGAGACACACATTTATTTGGACGGCCATGAACTTGCGGTAGCGAAGGATGCCGGGGTACAAATTATGAACGGCAGCGTTATGGTGCCGCTTCGGCTCGTGGCCGAACAGCTGGGTTATGCGGTAAAGTGGGACAACACCGCCAAGACCGCTTCGATCCGCCAGGGAGAAACCACATTGAAGCTTAAGTTGAATCATGCGGTTGCGGAAGTGTCGGGTAAAGAGGTCCCGCTCGAGCAGCCGCCTACGCTTAACGGCAGTCTTACTCTGGTACCCTTGCGGTTTGTCGGGGAAGCGACCGGAGCCGCTGTCAAGTGGGACAACCTCACCAAAACGGTCTATCTGACCTCACCGGCCAAGACATCCGCCCAGGGTACACCTGCAGCAAGCAGCGGGAAACCGGCCGGTGCGGCAAGCGGAATCAATGGGGAAAGCAATGCTTTGGCCGGACTGACCGGCATTACATTCAAGGACAACAAGCTGCAGCTTGCCTTGAACGGCAGCGTATCCCCCCGCGTCTTCGCGATGACCGGCAATGACCGGATTGTGGTAGATTTGCCGGACACGGCATTTGCAGCGGATTTCACCCGGAATATGGCAAATACGGAGAGCCATGACGGGCAGATCGCGGTTATCGGCAATCCCGATGTTTCCGCTGTCCGGTATGCTCTGTTCAGCAGCACGCCCTCTGCGATCCGGGTCGTTATCGACCTGAACAACCCGAGAGCCTATACTGTGACAAAAGGCAAGGAAGGATCTGTCACAGTAGAGCTGACCGGAACAAGTCCGGTCTCTCCGCCTGTGCAGACGCCCGCCGCTACGCCGTCTCCAGCGGCTCCAACTTCCATTGCATCGGCAGCTCCTCTTGCTTCGGTACCCCCTGGTGCTACGGCGACTCCTGGTTCTTCGGCAACTCCTGGTGCTTCGGCCACTCCTGTTCCCTTGGCTACTCCCACTGCCCCGGCAGACGGTACAAGCACAATGGCACCGGATGGCAAGACGCTGGTAGTCATCGATGCGGGACATGGCGGTAAGGACCCCGGAGGCATCAGCCTGGGCAAGCAGAAGGAGAAAGACTTCACGCTGGCCACGACCCTGAAAATCCGGGAGCTGCTGAAGAACGATCCCAATATTGAGCTTGTCCTTACCCGCAGTGATGACAGATACCCAACCTTGCAGGAGCGGACCAAATTGGCCAACGAGTTGAAGGCCGATCTGTTCATCTCCATTCATGCCAATAGTATCCCGGAAGGCAGCTTGAGCAATCCGAGCGGCACGGAGACGTATTATACTCGCCCGGAAAGCCTGGAATTCGCGAACATTGTCCACAAACACCTGGCAGCGGCCAGCAGCCTTGCGGACCGGGGAGTACGTCAGAGCAGCCTGCATGTTACCCGGGAAACCAAGATGCCCGCGATCCTGCTGGAATGCGGATATCTCAGCAATGCCAAAGATGAAGCACTGCTCTACTCGGAGGATTTCCAGCAACAAGTCGCCGAGGCCGTTGTGGCCGGAATTAAGGAGTATGTACTTTTTCACAGCTAAGAAGACAAACAAACAGCGATTCCCCAAGAAACGGAGAATCGCTGTTTTGTGTGTTTGTGTGCAGCTCACTACTACCCATTACGGGCAAACGAAAACCATCCGACCTCAAGCGTACTTTCGGTAACCTCCTACACAGCACTATTATGATGTTTTGTTCTATGCTGGCTCGAGCAACGCCAGTCTTTGTGATGCAGTCTGTCTTTTCACTGCAATCTGTTCACTGCATTTTGTACATCAAAACGCGAGTGAATCCGGCTTATTTTCGATTAGAGTGCATTTACTGCATCAGAAACAGCAGCCAGGGCTGAAAAACCCAGGTAAATTAAATTACTACTGCACGAAATACATCAGAATGGACTTTAGAGCTCTCTGAGAGCGATTGTGCTGCACATAATGCATTAGAATCGCATTAAGCACTGACAAGCTGCGGAAGTTACTCCATTGCCCCTAGTTTTTCCATCGGCTCTTCACTTGCAGCACCATTATCGCTCAGGAGATATACACATTTTCAGGCCAAATAAAGGTAAACCTTACGAACAAACGAAAGCCATCCGACCTCAAGCGTACTTTCGGTAACCTCCTACACAGCACACAGCACTATTATGATGTTTTGTTCTATGCTGGCTCGAGCAACGCCAGTCTTTATGATGCAGTCTGTCTTTTCACTGCAATCTGTTCACTTCCTCTTCAGTTTGTTCACTGCATTTTGTACATCATAACGCGAGTGAATCCGGCTTATTTTCGATTAGAGTGCATTTACTACATCAGAAACAGCAGCCAGGGCTGAAAAACCCAGGTAAATTAAATTACTACTGCACGAAATACATCAGAATGGACTTTGGAGCTCTCTGAGAGCGATTGTGCTGCACATAATGCATTAGAATCGCATTAAGCACTGACAAGCTGCGGAAGTTACTCCATTGCCCCTAGTTTTGCCATCGGCTCTTCTCTTGCAGCACCATTATCGCTCATCAGATATACAATTTTTAGGCCAAATAAAGGTGAAAGTGAACCTAAACAAGCCAGTCTCCAATAGCTCGGATTCTGGCTTGTTGACTGGTGCTATAGGCGTTTTTACGCATCATGTATCACTTCCACACACTCATGCGTTCCGCTAAATTCGAAGTATGCAGTTCCAGCCGGGTGCCATCCGGGTCCAGGAAATTAACCGACCAGCCTATGCCGCGTTTAACAGGCCCTCTTGTAATTGGAATGTTATAAGTTCGCAGAATCTCTACCGCCTCTGCAAAATGGTCTTCTTCAATCGAGAAGGCGATGTGATCAATTCCTGCTGCATTCAAGACAGGTTCCACATATTCCGGCTGCTCCACAAGACAAATCCAGGCGCTGCCCCACTCCAGATATGCATCTTTGTTTCCTTTATGAACGACTTGCAACCCCAGAACTTCAGTATAAAAATGTAAGGATTCCCGAAGATTCTTCACGTTCACCGTCAGGTGGTTGAAACCCTTAACCTTCATAGGAATCCAGCCGGGTAAATGTAATATAATCCGTATTCACGGGCTCATGTCCCTCCAGCCTCAGATAGGAGGAAATCTGGCCGCGATGGTAGCTTCCATGCAGGGCTACATGGCTAAGGATATCCAGAATCGTCGTGCTGAACAGAATACCCTTGCTGGTGCGGTAAGATACGGCGGTGTTTAAGCCGGCATCATCAAGCGGCGAAAGAAAACTCAGATATCCTTCATGATTGTCCCTGACCAGCTGCCCGCAATCTTCAAGTCGTGTCAGCGGCCATATATTCAGCGCCGAGCTGTCTCTTCCGTTCAGACGTTCGAGCCATACTTTTTCCGCAGAGAGCAAGTGGCCAAAAAGGGTGATGAGCTTCTCAGGGAGTGCCTCCGCCCCCTGAAGCGCCAGCAGAATCTCATTATTGGCCCAGTGGACATGCGTAAACAAACGAAGCAGATGATCACGTTGGGCCTGCTGTGCAGCAGTCATAGGCTGTTCCCCATATTGCGGATCAGGCGTCTACGCTTCTCCGGGTCCGGATCATGAACAATACGGCTGTCACCATCGAATACCAGGGTAGCCCGCCCTTTTCGTTGATACGGCGGCCAAGGCAGCTCCGGTGTTCCCGGATCTCCCCGGTGCGCAAAAGCCAGCCACGCCCCCTGCATGGCTTCCGACAGCCTAGTGATAGCCGGAGTGACCTCCACACCCAGCCGCTGCAACACGGACAGGTTATTAAATACATAGGCAATCTCTGCACCATGCACGGCTTTGCCGAGTAAAGGATGGCCCGGGGAGGTCCAGTCGAACCGGTACATCCAGACCGGTGCATGATCCAGCTGATTCTGGGCAAAGGAGACGGAGTTGATCCAGAAATAGAGGTCCGTCAGAATCTCAGCCTGTCCTTCCCAGGAAGCCGGATAATGCTGTGCGATGTCGGACAGATCCCCTGTCCCCATCAGCATCTCCAGCGCTTTCAGCGATTGTTCAAAATCCGCCTGTGGCGCTCCCTCCCGGAAGAAGAGGTTGCCTTCATCCCGATTGGTGCCGATCAGCAGCGGGATCCCCTTGGCCGATCCTCCCGCTACGGCTGCTGCCGGGTCCTCCGGCAGCGAAAGAGGCTCAATGACCGGCTGGAACAACATGCTCAGCGAGCCGCCGGTCAGCTTAAGCGTCATCCGCTCCGCCGCTTCCAGTATACGCTCCGCCGGAAGCGTGTTCAGCAGCCCGCGGTCACCGCCTGGGGAGACGCCAAGCTCGGCCAGCAGCGCTGCCGCGATCTCTTCGCCCTGCCGGGGCGGCAGCGTCTGTGCCGCTCCGCTCTGCATGATCGCCCCGGCGATCAAGCCCTCCGCCGCCGGCATCGCCAGCAGGGCAGCAATGCTCATGCTGCCTGCAGACTCGCCGAATACGGTCACGCGCTGCGGATCGCCGCCAAAAGCGCCGATATTGCCCCGCACCCATTGCAGTGCCGCAATCTGGTCAAGCAGGCCCTGGTTGGAAGCGAACCCTTCTCCAAGCTGGGACAAATGCAGAAACCCGAAGGGGCCAAGGCGATAATTGATGGAGACAACAATGACGTTGCCCCGGGCAACCAGGGAACTGCCATCAAACAGCGGCTGGCTCCCGGAGCCGGTCACAAAGGTACCTCCATGAATCCAGACCATCACCGGCAGTCCTTCCCCGCCACCGGCAGGTGACCAGATATTCAGGTACAGGCAGTCTTCGGAGTGTTGCGGCCGGGTCCCGCCGAACCTTGTGCCTCTGGAATCCGCAGGCTGATGGCTGACCGGCCCGAACTCGAACGCCTCCCTGACCGTACTCCAGCTTTCGGGGGGCTGGGGGGCGCGGAAACGGAGAGCCCCTACCGGGGGAGCCGCAAAAGGAATGCCGCGCCAGACATTCACCCCGTTCTCCTGCCTTCCGGCGACTTTACCGTAAGCGGTTGTTATAATCGGTCCTTCCATAACCATCATCCTTTCGTCTTATTCCTTGTTCTCGTCAATTTTGTACAGCCCCGAACGGAACTGGAACCACTGGAAGAGGTGGGTAACGACCACCTTGAACACTGCATAACCCGGTACGGCGAGGATAATCCCGACCACGCCAAACATTTTGCCCGCGAACAAAATGACAAAAATAATCGTAATCGGGTGAACCTTCAGTGATTTACCCATAATTTGCGGAGAGATGAACTTGCCTTCAATCAGTTGGACAGCCGTCCAGACGATGATCATTTTGACCAGCATAAACGGCGATGTGACCAGGGCCACAATCAAAGCGGGAGTAATGGCAATCGCCGGACCAAGATAGGGAACCACCGCCGTACAGGCTGCGGCAATCGCCAGCACAAGCGAATATTGCAGGCCGATAATCAGGTAACCGACATAGAGCAGCGCCCCGATGCAGCAGCTGACAATGATCTGCCCCCGGATGTAGGAAGCCACTTTGCTGTTCATTTCCGACATCACCATCCGGGTCTGCGGCTGCAGGCTGTCAGGGATGAATTTTACGATAAAGTCAGGCAGCTTTTTACCGTCACGGAGCAGATAGAACAGAATAAACGGAGTCGTCACAAGCGCCAGAATAATCTCCGTAATTGCCCCCACAACGTTGCCGACGCCATTTAAGGCATTGTTCAGAAAAGAGGTTGCCCACGTGGTAACCCGGCTCGTAATTTCAGTGAAGTCCATTCCCACATTCTGCTGAATTTGCCCGAATAGCTTACTGCCCGTCAGATCAATGAATTGTGCCTGAATCTGATCACTGTATTCCGGAAAATTATCGATCAGCTCCAGCAGCTGGCTGCGGATCATAGGGATGACTGTCAGCAATATGAGTGTAATAATGCCCGCGATCAGCAGAAATAGAATCACAATGCCATAAGTACGTTTCACTTTGCTTCTTCGCTCCAGCCGGTCCACCAGCGGATTCAGCAGATAATAAGCAATTCCCGACAACAGCAGCGGTGCCGCTACCGTGTGCAGCAATACGGAAAACGGCTTAAAAAGGAACGGCAGCTTGGAGAAAATGAGCACATTTACGCCAATCAGCATTAAAACAAGTAAAAAAACAACAAATTTATTGTTCAGAAAAAATTTTCTGAATTTCTCGGGCCAAACCTGCAGCCTCTCCATTAGGTATCCCCCTGACCTGTTCTGCTTGGATGATGTGATTTTTTGCACTTTTAAATAGCATAGTCAACGCGGGGGGCGTTAGTCAAATGAATACATACGAACCCTCCCTGCTTCCCAGGCAGACCTAAGCTTTCCCTCTATAATAATCCTCAGCTTCAGAAAAATAAACAGCCCGGGGGCCGAAGAATTTCGGTGCCGGGCTGTCTGTTAATAGGTACTTATGAAAACACACGGTCAGAACGGTCGAGCGGGATATCGATCTTGTTACCGCCGGCTGTAGTGATGCTTATCTCGTGCTCGCCGATACTGAAATTTAATTGCTCTGCCGGAGATAGAGGTTTCACCGCTCCCTGTCCCGGTTCCCCCAAAACGGCTGCAATCAGAAAATGGGTTCCGGGCTTAAGATTGGCCATTAAAGTAGGAATGACCGTACGCGGCTGAAGGACATTGGTGTTGGTACTCGGCCGAATGCATTCGGCCTTCGAATAACCCGACAGACTGCGAATCGCGCTCGTCCCAAGACTGCAGCTTGCCGTTATTCCCGTTCCTTCCGTATCCCTGTCCTCTTGCAGATCCGCTTCCAGGCCCAGCGCAAATCCGCCTTCTGCGGCCTCGAGGGCCCTTGCGGTATGTATCCGGTGAATACGGATATGCCAGGGAAGTCCGGCAATAATCCAGCTCTGGATCTCGACATCGGACCAAGGCTTCCATTTGGAGAACAGCACATTGTCCTCAATCTGCGAGACTTCGTTCTGCCTCCGTACCCGGTACAGATTGTCGCCGGCCTCACTGAGCGCCAGCATAGAATCAAAGGCGCCTTGACCGATGCCCCATTCCGATCGCGGAACACTGAACCCAAAAGCCGTCGAATAAGCAAACTTCTCATATTTGGCCGAGGTATGCGTGTGGTCATTGGTTCCTAAATGCCCGCTGTTGAACGCAGCGACATGTCCGGAACCGCTGTCCCGGCAGAACACCAGATGCGCCGGCTTTTGGACAGCCAGCTCCGGCAGCTGCGGGAGCGGCAGCTCTTCCGACTGCCAGAAGGGATGCTCCGCCGGCAGGGCCAACGGCAAAAATGACTTGAGCGCCCAATAAGGCGATCCGGGCGAATTATAGTTCTCGGCCATAACCAGGTTCGGATAGGCATACCCGATCGTCAGCAGACCACCGTCATCCACAATGCCCTGGCGGAACCACCAACGCAAATTACGCAGCACCAGACCTTTCAGCACGCCCGGGGACAACACATCCACCTCGGCATAGGCAAGCGCTCCCCAGAACGCAGACTGGGCGAACCGGTACGCCAGACTCCGGCCATAAGGAAGTGCGGAACCGTCAGGTGCGAACCACTGCAGGAATTCTCCGGCGAACACCCCCGCCCGATCCTTGAACAAGCGGGCACGTTCAGGGTCTTCATCCCCCAGAAGCCGGGCATACAGCAGCCCATAATAATGAAAAGCAAAAGGCACATAATAATCCGCATGTCCGCCAACACCGTCGCTGTACCAGCCTTCGGTCAAATAGAAATCGTCAATGCGCTTCAGATTATTCTCCAGCTGTTCCGCGTCATATTCAAGCCCCGCTTTGCGGAAGCCCATATTGACCAGGATGTTAAAAAACAGCCAGTTGCAGTCATAACAGGGATGCCCATTGATTTGATTCAGCCACCGGTACAGATTGGAGCGTTCCCGCTCGTTCAGCGGACCCCAAATCCGTTCCGGGATCAGCGACAGGGCAAAACCAAAGGCCGCCATCTCCACAAGCCGCTGGTCATAATCCCCGACCTCGCCCCAGTATTCCTTATGTTCAGGATCGGTTCCATTCCGGATGCCCTCCAGGCACAGCTCCCAGAATTGATCCTCACCGTCTCCGGCCAGCAAGGGCACTACACCCCAAAGCACCCGGGAGAACCCTTCCATCTCGGCAACCGCAGGCCCGTAATGCACTCCGGTAATCCCCAGCTTCAGCCGGGCCCGTCCTTCGCTGTAATACGGTTTGAGCGGATATACAAGCTGTCTTACGGCCTCTTGCACATCCTCTTTGGTGATTAGCGGATTGGCCGCAATGGCCCCCCGATGGTTGCTCATCGATATCACTCCTGTAGTGGCAGAGGGTTACTCCGCCGGATTGAATTACGCTCTATAGTCACTATGGATTTAAGCTATTCCCAGTAAAAAGGCCCCTTGCCTTTCAGACGGGCCAATCCTTCGACATAAAAGAAGTCCCCGTAGATGAGCGGCACATCGATGTTCTGGCCGGCCGGATAGTTGCTGGTGCCGGAACGGATCAGCCCTTCTTCGTCATCATTGTCCCAGGTGCCGTAGCCTCTGTAGAGCGATTCCAGCATACGGACGGCAGGTTCCCGGTAGACGGAGCCTTCAACGCCGCCTATCTTGTCTGCCAGCAGCAACAGGCCGCTGGCCGCACAAGCTCCGGCTGACGAGTCGCGTAGCTGCCGCGAGTCGTCTGGAGCGCGGAAGTCCCACTGCGGCACATGATCCTCGGGCAGACGGGCAAGGAAGAAATGCGCTACCTGCTGCGCCGTGTGGAGATACTCCACCCTGCCGGTGTGATGGTAAGCCAGGGTCAGGCCGTAAATCGCCCATGCTGTTCCACGTGACCAGGCCGAATCGGCCGCATAACCCTGGCCGCCGATACCCTCGATGAACGCTCCGGTGTCCGGGTCAAACCGGACAATATGGTAGACCGACCCGTCCGGGCGGATGAAATGCTTCACCACAGTATCCATATGGGCTTCGGCAATATGGCGGTAACGCGGATCACCGCTGACCCCGGACGCCCAGAACAGCAGCGGCATATTCATGGCACAATCGATGATCGCATATCCTCTGTTGTCTTCGCCCTCATACCAGGGATTCCAGGCTCTGATGAAGTTGCCTTTCAGATTAAAGCGGGCCGCAAGATAATTCGCCGCCTTAAGCGCACGCACTCTGGACACCTCATGGCCGAGCAGCTTATAGGAAGCTACGCTGGTTAAAGTCCACATGAAGCCCAGATCATGGTCCAGCCGCACATACTCGTCCAGCACGGCATCCAGCCGCTGCTCACATGCCTCGGCGATGCTTCTCAGGGATTCATCGCGGCTCTCATTGTAGAGCAGCCACAGCTGGCCCGGCCAGAACCCGGCCGTCCACCAAAAGGGCTGCTCCAGTACATATTTTCCGCCTTGGCTGGCATGGGGAAATTCCGCACCAATCCTCAGGCTGTTGCGCTTTGTTTTATCCAGAGCACGGCTCCATGCTTCTTCTACCCATTCCAGCTTCATTTCTGCTGTCATCTATAGCCACCGCCATTCTTCAAATATAATGAAAAGCCATATAGGTTGAGCAAAAGAAATGCCCCATCCGCATAAGAGAACTATGGTGAATGTTTGGACTTCTAGGATAACGAGAATTGAAATTCAAAAGTATACCGCACGGATTCAGCACAGGCTCTAGCCTGAAAATCCACGCCATACCAGGTCTTCTTGGCCCCGTAGTGATCACTGAAGGTATGCTCGGAGATTTCCGGCTGGAGCAGGCCTTCATCATATATAATCTGCAGATCCCGCCCATCCGGGCCTTTCAGTACAACCATTCCCTCCCCCGGAACAGCAGGACACAACGTGACTATACGCTCAACCAGCTTGCCCGGAGCCTCCTTAAAGGAGAACTCATCGCTCAGCGTCAGGGATACCGGACCCTCCTTATGCCACTCGAAGGAACGGGTGAACCGCTCCAGTCCGCTGTACCTATAAGCCTGCGTGAGATCCAGCTGCAGTACATCCTTCTCCTTGCCCGCGGAAGCTTCCAGAACTACGGCATAAGCCTCTGGCCCCGCTGTCTGGAATTGGCCGTCTATGATGGGGACGGAATGACCTTGGGAGCCATTGCAATCGTAAGAGTACCTCATCGCCCCAAAGTATCCCGCTGTATACTCTCCGCTTCCCAGATCGGAGACATAGGCGTTTCCGTCAGCGGCAATAATGAACTGTCCCAGATCATTATGATTGTGCGGCTCATCGTTATGGCCGCCCTTGGCCGCGAACCCGAACGTGCTGTTCCCTTGACGGCAGCGGGACAAAAGCCACTGTGCATCAGGCAGATAATAGCTGTCCATTGCCCATTCTGTGTGTGCTTGCTTCGTATCCTTCCAGAGCAAATTGCGCAGGGCCGGAGCCCACCGGCTGCAATGATCCTCCGTATAGGCTGCGCGCAGCGATACCGGAGGGGCTTCCACTTCCGGAAATCTGGCAGCAACATAATGACTCAGTCCCAGATACACCTGCCCAACCGGCTGGGAATCGGAGAAGTTGGCCACCAGTTCGCCGCCCAGAAAACAGGTCTGTTGAAACTTGGCAATGTTCCTGACCTTCTCCTCCCGAAACCAGCTGATCCGGCCCCGGCTGCGCTTATCCGCCAGATCCGCATAATAGACAAAGTAACCGAAGCCGTAATTCCAGTATCCGAGCCCCTCCAGGCAAGCCCCGTCTTCGCCGAAGCCTTTAAGATAATAACCCAGACTGCGCTCCACCTTCAGCAGAATATCGGCAAGCTGCGAGGGTTCGCTGGCCAGAAGCAGTGCTGCACAGCCGATCGAGCCTGCACACACGGCCGACCAGTTATGCTCGGCCGTCTCCCAGAAGTAGGGACCTCCGGTCAGATAAGGCTCGAACAGCCGCTTGCCGACTTCCTGCCTGATCCGAAGCCGCAGCAAAGGCGGCAGACGTTCTCCCAGGAGACAATGAATTTCACTAAGTGCAAACCCGGTCTCCGCCGAGAACAAATCAATGGTCCCGGCAATTCCCGATTCCCCCAAATGTGCCGGAAGACACCAGGTGTACTCGTTGCATATAGCCCACAGGATTTCTTGAAGCCGTTCAACAGGTTCTGCTTCCGCTGGCTCCAGCAAAGCGAGAAAGACATAGGTATTCAGCATTCTTCTGCGTTCAAAATAAACACGCTCATATTCCAGCCTTGATCCGGTGCGGCCGAAGATGGAGAACAGCGCATAGGTAAGCTCAGGAACTGGCTGGGTCCGCAGCCTTTCCCCTTCTGCCCGTATCTCCGCCACCTCTTCCGCGTAGAGCGGAGATTCCCGCACCTTGCGCCAGAAGCCCTCCTGATCCCCATCCGGATAATACAGCCGCAGATCCGCCGGTTCCATTCCGGAGATGATGGCCAGCAACGTTGTCTTGTCCATGATAAGCCTTCCTTCCAGGCAAGCAGAGCCTATCCCCGGTACTCTGCCGGAGTCACACCTGCATGCGTCTTGAATGTCTTAATGAAATAGCTTTGATTGTCATACCCCAGCTGCTCACAGATTTCCCCAACCGTACAAGGTGTTCCATCCAGCAATTCCTTGGCCCGTTCCATTTTGAGTCTCGTTACGTATTCAATAAAGGTGCTCCCGGTTTCCTTCTTGAACAGTCTGCTGAAATAGCTTGCATTCAAATGCAGGTGATCTGCCACTTCGTCCAGACTGATCCGTGATCCCAGCCGCAACGAGACATACTGGCAGGCTTCCGTCACCTCCGCCCGTTTGCTGGCCCCGGCACCCGCGCCTTTGGCCGCCGCTGCCGACTCCAGATGTTTGTTCAGCCATTCCTGCAATGCCGGCAGCGAATCCAGCTCAACGATCTCCTTATGCAGCGTATCAGCCGAATAAGCGGGTCTTACCGACTGCAGCGAATGCAGCTTCAGCTTCAGGTCAAGCAGCAGCTTGAGCGTCCAGTCCTTGACCATTTCGGGCGGATATTTGTCCCGCCGGATCAGTGCAACCCATTTCTCCGAGACTTCGCGCGCCAGGGCGGGATGGCGGCCGAGCAGGACCTCCCTAAGCTCGCTGCTGGCCTGGTCATAATAAGCGAACAGACTGGGGCTTCCGGCCTCGCTCACCACCGGTTTGCTCCTCACAATTTCTCCCTGCTGGAGATAAAAACGTTGTTCCCCGCCGCCCAGCAAATGGTTCAGCTGCTGCTTCAGGCGCTCCGGCGAATCGCAGCCTTCACCGATGATGAACGACATGTGAAGCTTGAGCACCTTGAACAGCGTAGACTGGATAAGCTTCAGGCTGTCTGCCGCTTCGGCATAAATATTATATTTGAGGCCAGGCTTATAAGAGAACAGCAGAAAGGAGTCCTGGGCGGTGTACCCCACATGCAGGGCCCGTGGTTTCAGACCGTCCAGGACCTCATTCATTACATTGCTGATGGCAAAATGCAAGGTCTGATCGGAAGAGAAGCGGTATTTCACTTGATGGTAATCCTCCAGATAGACCATCACGGGCAGGCAGGCCTCCCCTCCGGCAAACAGCCCGTATTCCGCCGCCTCGCTGCGCCATTTCTCGGGAGAGAGCAGCGGCTGGTGGATAAAGTTCTTGATGTTCTGTTCCTTGCGCAGCTCCCGCGACTCGACCACCAGGTGTTTCATCCGCGTGTTCTCCCAGCCGGCCCGTGTTTCCTCATCCAGCGTCTCCTTGAACCGGCACAGCAGCTGCACCAGGTCTTCCGGGTCCAGCGCATCCTTCAGGAGATAGTCCTGGACATTCAGCCGCATGGCGGCCTGGGCATATTGAAATTCATTGTGGCAGGATAAAATCGCAATTCGTACACAAGGTTTCTGCTCCTTGATTCTTGCAGATAGCTCAAGCCCGTTCATACGCGGCATCCCGATATCCGTAATCAGAATATCCGGCATTTCCTGCTGTGCATGCTCCCAGGCGCTGTGCCCGTTCTCATGGGTCCCCATCAAGCGGAAGCCCAGCGTCTCCCACTGAATGGCGCCAGACAACAGCTCAAGAACCGGATAATCATCGTCCACCAGCATGACACTATACATCGTGTTGCTCCTCCCTGTATGGTATGTGCATCTCGATGACCGTGCCGGTTCCCGGCTTGCTGCGCACCGCGATGGCGAACCCGTCCCCAAACAGCATCCTCATCCGTTCAACAACATTATGCAGCCCCATCCCGGAAAAAGATCCCTTCGCTTCTTCCTTGCCCGAAGCCGTATCTTCACCCGCTGCGATTTTGCGGCTGATGCCAGCCAGCTCGTCTTCATTCATCCCCCGTCCATTATCCTGAACAGTCAGGACAAGGACCTGTTCCTTCATGGCCGCTGTTATACAGATCAGCCCCGGCTGCTGGCTGAGTCCATGAATCAGGGCGTTCTCGACCAGCGGCTGCAGGAAAAAGCGCGGCACTTTGATCAGAAATGCTTCCGGAGCGATTTCCAGCTGCAGCCGGGCCTCTTCCTTTTGCCGCAAATTCATCAGACCGACGTAATGCGACACCAGATCGATTTCCTCATGCAGGAAGATTTCATCCTCCTCCCGGCTAATCGTCATGCGCAGCAGCATGGAGAGGGAACCGATCATTTTGGCGCTTTCCGGATCTCCCCGCTTCATGACCTTCATGCGGATGGAATTCAGCACATTAAAGAGGAAATGCGGGTTGATCTGGGCCTGGAGCATTTTCAGCTCTGCTTTGCGCTTGCGCGCCTGGGTGTCCGACACTTCGGATATCATTTCCTGTACCCGGTCCAGCATCTGGTCGAACAGGAAGCCCAGCCGGCCAATCTCATCATTGCCCCTGACCCCGGAGCGCACCAGCAGGTTGCCCCGCTGCACCGCCGTTGTGGCCTTGCCCAGCCGCATCAGCGGCTGGGTAAACGCTCTCACCAGCGTGATGAGCAGCAGCAGAAACACAACAAAAGAAAGGAGCTGAATAACAAAGACCCGGTTAAATATCGAGCTGATATTCACAATGCTGTCTTTATAGGGCTGCATCAACACCAGCTTCCAGCCGACGGAGGATACCGGCTGCTGCGCGACCAGGAACTTCTCCCCCTTAATGGACAGCACCGAAGTCCCCTTCATGCCGGCAATCGCTTCGGAGTGCGGGAATGGCCTGCCAAGGCTGTTCGGATCTGCACTCGATACAATCATCCCTGATTCATCCAGCAGCACGACCTTTTGTCCGCCTGACAGATTGTCGAAGATGCCGTGAAGCTGGTCCTCCATAATGGTGACAGCTACATAGCCATAAATCTCGGTACTGTCCAGCCGCAGCGTCCGGGCAACCGTAACCTGATACGGATGATCAAACTTGTCGTAGGAGAAATCCGTCTCTTCCGCCCCGATCCAGTAAGAATCCAGTCCGCGGAGTCCCGTCAGCTCCTCGAACCAGGGTTTTCGCTCCAGATCCCCCGGATTAAAGTCACTGACTGAATAATTCATGAAATAGGAGCCGTTATTAAGCAGGACGGTGACATAGCTTTGTTCGCCGGCGACCGTCAGGCTGTCAAGCTGCTCCAGCACCCGGTTGGCGTTCATAAACCTCTGGTACGGGTCCTTGTCCTCATTGCCGGAGGCAACCAGCTTGAAGTAGGCCTTTAAGCCGGGATTGACCTGGACATAGTTAGCGATCATAAGCATGCCCTTCAGCCGGTTGGTCACGGCACCGTTAACCAGCTGCAGCGAATCATCGGCATTTGTGATAGCCTGGTGCTTCACCGCCTCCTGGGTAAGGGAATTATAGATAATCAAAGTGAAGGCCGTTGGCACAAGAATACAGGTAATTGCAGCCAGCATCAGCTTATGGCGGATGGATTTAGGGGCCAGCTCTCTCAGTTTATTCAACGTAATGTCCCCCTTAACAATAAAAAAAGAGGGGGACGCGAGTCCGCCCCCAATCCCGGATACAATCCTGTATCCGTTTACAAGCATTATAACAAACTATTTTTTGTTGGCGTCTATAATTTTGTTCACACGCTCCTGGGAGTTTTTAACCGTAGTGTCAACATCCTGGTTGCCGAGAATCATTTTCTCATATTCTTCATTAATCGCTTTATAGACCTCGGATTGATAGGTAGCCGGAGGAATAATTGCCGATGCTTTGGACGCCACCAGGGTAGCTACCAGAGATTCCTTGTCAACCTTCTCGGGGTTTTTGGTGCCCGAAAGAATCGTGTCGATAATGCCAGTCACCTGGTCAGAGGTCACCTTGCTCCAGGCCGGAATGTTTTTGCCTTGCACCAGCTGCCCTTCGGTCGTGTACCAGCGGACAAATTTATAGGCAGCTTCTTTGTGCTCTGATTTGGCGGCTACAGCCACATAGTCTGTTGTTACCGGCGTCAATCCATTTTCGTCGCCAGGCTTATTTTTGGGGAATGGAGCAACGGCCACATTAAAGTTAAGTGGTACCTTGTCCGTTCCGCCGATTTCCGTATTCATCCAGCTGCCGATCAGCAGCATGCTCGCGGATTCGTTGAAGAACTGTGTCCGGTAAGCCAGCTTTTGCGAGATCATGTCGGTATAGGGAACAGAGGACTGATCTTCTTTTTCCATACGGAGTCTCAGCTCAAGGGTTTCCTTGAAGTTGGGGTCGTCCAGGTTGGAGGTGCCATCCGCTTTCAGAAATTCTGCATTTTGCGGCTGATTCTCCAGCTTGAGCTTCAGAAATTCCATCCATCCCCCTGCCTGCGGGCCATGGAAGTACGTTCCGTAACGTTTTTGGGCACCTTCGCCTTTGGTCAGCTTTTGGGCATAGTCGGCAAAATCATCCCAAGTCCAGTCCTTCGGAACTTCAAGACCGGCCTCGTCCAGATGGTTTTTGTTTAGCAGCACATACCATGGATTGAACTTGCCCGGTAGCGCATAGACTTTGCCGTCCAGATGTGTGTCCACCTTGTAGTCTTCTTCCACTTTATAGCCGTCTTTGGCAATGAATTCATCAAGCGGCTCGGCCATGCCGAGTGCGACACGCTGGGCATATCCTGCGGCATCACTGAACATCAGAATATCCATCTGTGCGGAGGATGCGGCCTCAAGATCAAGTTTCTTGAAGGCTTCCTGGGTATCACCTTTCTCACTGAGCTGCACTAGCTCTACTGTGACATTGGGTTCTACCTTTTTATAAGCTTCCAGCGTGTGTTTCCAGTTGTAGGCTTCTTCTGTTCCGTAGGTGTACAAGCGCAGATTCAAGTTTTCTCCACTGCCCGTATTCGGACCGCCGGCTTCCGGCGCAGCTGCCCCGTTCCCTTCTGCAGCCTGATTAGTATTGCCTGCACCCCCGCAGCCGGACAACAAACTTAACATCAGAGCCCCCGTCATTGCGCCAGCCCATACTTTTCTTTTTACCATGATACCCCTCCTAGGTGATGAATCACTGTCTCACAAGCAAATTATAGAATACGCTTTCATAAGCGACATGAAACAATATTTACTTCTTTTGAATTATTTTGACTTCATTTTGTGATCTTAGCCTTTTACCCCGCCAAGAGCAATTCCTTCAATTACACTCTTTTGGCCAATAATGAAGACGATAATGAGTGGAAGAATCGCAGACACCGCCGCCGCCATTATCAGGGAATAGAACTCGCCGCTCATCGACGTAAATTTCTGTACGGCAATCGGCAAGGTCAGCAGCTGGTCGCTGCGGATAAAAATCAGCGGATTCGTGTAATCATTCCAGGTCCAGATAAACCGCAGAATCGCATATGTAGCCACTGCAGGTTTGACCAGGGGAAGGGCTATCGACCAGAAGATCCGGGGGTGGCCCGCGCCGTCGATTTTGGCAGATTCTATGAATTCCTGATGCAACCCCATAAAAAACTGCCTGAGCATAAAGGTCCCGAGTACGCTGAAGCTGCCGAGCAAAATCAGGCCCAGATGGCTGTCAAACAGCCCGATATTGCGGTACAGAATAAATTGCGGAATCAGAATGGCCTGTCCCGGTATCATATAGGTAATCAGGACAATCAGGAACAGGAAGTTGCTGGCTTTGAATTTGATCTTGGAGAAGCCGTAGGCTGCCATTGCCGAAACCAGGCATGACAACAACGTCGTGGTCACCCCAACCTTAATCGAGTTCCAGTAATATGTGGTAAAAGGATATTGCCCGAACCACACCTCCTTGTAATTTTCAATCACATTCCACTGCTTCGGAATCCACTGGATGGGATAAGTAAACACCTCCGACTCTACTTTAAATGAGGTAACCAGCATCCATATAAAAGGCAGCAGGAACAAAATACTTCCCGCAAACATCACGATTGTTACAATAACCTTGCGGAAGTCCAGGCCTTCGCGCATTTCCATACTCGCCCACTCCTTTATGTTCTCTCTTAATAATTGACCCATTTCTTCTGTGCGAACCATTGGCCGAGCGTAATCAGCAGCACGAACAGGAACAGCACTACCGCAATGGATGAAGCATATCCGACCTTAAGATTAACAAAAGCCGTGTCATACAAATACCAGACCATCATGGTCGTGGAGCCGATCGGACCGCCTTGTGTCATCACTGCAATGATATCAAACACTTTGAAGGTTGAAATGATACCGGTTACAAGCAGGAAAAACGAAGTCGGCGACAGCAGCGGGAAAGTAATCCGTCTGAACTTGGTCCAGCCATTCGCTCCGTCGATATCGGCGGCTTCGTACAGATCCTTGGGGATGGACTGAAGACCGGCAATATAGATAATCAGGTTGAAGCCGATGGATATCCAGATGGAAATCATCATGATCGAGATCAAGGCGAAATTCGGGTCGGCAATCCATTTCGGCGGGTCCGAGATACCGATTGCTTTTAACATTTCGTTAATCGGACCGTAGGAAGGCTGGAAGAGCACCTGCCATACCACCGCAACAGCCACCGTCATGGACACGTAAGGAACGAAGTAGGCGATCTTGAAGTAGCTTTTGAAATATACATACCGGTCAATCAAAATAGCCAATACCATGGAGACCAGCATGTAGATCGGTACCGTCAGCAGAAAAATAATATTGTTGCGCACCGAACGGATAAACATCTCATCTTCCAGCAGGTTGATAAAGTTCTGGAAGCCTACCCAGCGGATGCCTTCCCAGCCTTGTACAAAGTTCCAGTCGGCAAAGCCGAGCACCAGGGTAGCGATGATTGGAATCAGCACCAGAATGGATACGCCGATCAGCATCGGGCTTACGAACAGAAAGCCGGCGAGTGTCTCGCCCTTTTGAAGCGACCAGGCTTTGCGTCCCCCCGCAGCCGGCGGCTTTTTCGTTAAAGTCTCAATATTTTGCCCCATTGTCTGCACCTCAATTGTTTCGTTATGGTCACGCTTATCTATGTATTGATTATAAAAAAAATACCGTCAGCACTTTGACGGTATTTTGATCATATTCACGCTAATTTTTACTTCTTGCCTTACGCTCTACACTGAGTGCTGCCAGGTCAAAGCCGTTTCCAGTGTGCCCGCGATCGTTTCAAGGATTTCCGCGGCAGAGTGCCCGCTCTCATCCTCGATTCTTTCACCATGCATCGCCATTCGCTGCACCAGCGCGATTGTAGCATTGACCATCGAGATGAACAGCAGCCGGAACTGGGCCGTATCGGGAAGGGTGCCATCCCGGATGCCTTCCTCTAAATATCTGCTGTACCACCCCTTGCTGTAGATGCTCAGCCCCTCTGAATGGCTGGGGCGAATAAAGCTCTCATATTGGTCGAACATCATCGTAAACCGGAGCTCGTCCTTAAATTGCTCATAGAACTTCAGACTCGAACGAAAGATGAAGCGGCATTTCTCAAGCCCTGTGCTGCCCTTCACCTGCTCATCTAAATAGGCTCTGAATTTGTGAAGAATGGATTCCTGCACTTTGCTCAGGATGTCGGCCAGGGATTTGAAATGTTTATAAAAAGTGACCCGGCTGGTTGCCGCGCGTCTGACAATATCTACAATTGTGGTGCTCTCAATTCCCTTTTCAAGGACCAGCTGAAATGCGGATTCCAGCAAGTCGGTTCTTCGGCTGTCATTGCGATGAGGATGACTCGACAGCGCAGCTGTCTCCATAGCTAACCCAACCTTTCATATCATTCACTTGAGCCATTATAATTGCCCAGAGCGCATTTAAACTTGGATAATTCATAATAACATAAAACCCTTGTAATCTTGATTGACACCACGTAAACCCCCAAGTTACACTAACTATAGTTTACAGGGTGTCAATCCCTGAAGAATCTTCTCCATTCATTGAGTTCTATCGTATTTATCGGTAGCAGCCAAGATCAAGGAATTCATACATAACCGAAAGGAACGATTGACATGGCCAAGACGGCATTCCAGGAAGGATTTCTATGGGGGAGCTCCGCATCTGCCCATCAGATGGAAGGCGCATGGAGTGCCGGAGGCAAAGGGCCTTCTGTCTATGACATCATGCCTGTCCAGGAAGGCAGGTCCGATTTTAGCACTGCCATTGATTTTTATCATAGATACAAAGAAGATATCGCGCTTTTTGCCGAAATGGGGATGAAATGCTTCCGCTTCTCTATCTCCTGGTCCAGAGTCATCCCTGACGGGGAAGGGGACGTGAACGAGCAAGGGCTGGACTTCTACGAGAATGTAATAGACGAGCTCTTGAGCCACGGGATCGAGCCTATGATCTGTATGTATCATTACGACATGCCGCTCGATTTGCAGGACAAATATAAGGGTTGGATCTCCAGAAAAACAGTGGATGCCTTTGAGACCTATGTTCAGGCCGTGGTCGAGCGCCTGGGGCATAAGGTCAAATACTGGTTGCCGTTCAGCCAGCAGAACGCCAGCGCTTTTGCGGGATTCCTTGCCGGCACGGCTCACCTTGATGAAGCTGCGATAAATAAGCAGATTCCGCAGATGCAGCACCATATCCATATCGCTTCTTCCATTCTGGTAAAAGCAGTAAAAGCGAAATATCCCGGGGCCAAGGTGGGCGGCATGATTCATTATATTCCCTTTTACCCGGCAACCTGCAAACCGGAGGATGTACTGGCGGCGCAGAAGTTGACGGAAGCTCTGCATTTCCATACCTCTGATGTTATGGTCCATGGACATTACCCGGCTGGCCTTACCGCTGCCTGGGAGAAGGCGAAGACCCATCCGGTCATGGAAGAAGGCGATATGGAGCTCCTGGCGGCGCATACCGTTGATTTCCTGGCTTTCAGCTATTACTACACCATGCTCGTTACCGGAGACGAAGGGGTAAAGTCATCGCCGAGTTGCCTGTTACAGCGGTTCTCCAGCATTCTTAAGGGCATGGAGCAGAATCCGTACCTTGAGACTACCGAATGGGGTTGGACTATTGACCCGACCGGGCTCCGTAACGCCATGCTGAGCATGTACAGCAGATACCGCCTCCCGCTCTTCCTTGCCGAATGCGGAATTGGAGTAAAGGAGAAATTAAATGTCGGACAAACGGTGGAGGACGATTACAGAATCGGCTATCTCGCCAGCCATATTGAACAAGCCAGACTGGCCGTTCAAGAGGATGGTGTCGACTGCATGGGTTTCCTGAGCTGGGGACCCCTCGATATGCTGAGCTCCCAAGGTCAAATGTCCAAACGTTACGGTTTCATTTATGTAGACCGTGATGAGACGAATCTGCGGGACCTGAGGCGGTATAAAAAGAAAAGCTTTGAGTGGTATCGTGAAGTAATCCGCACTAACGGGGAGCATTTATAGCACAATGTTTCAATCTACTCCGGCAATGAACAAGTGGAGCAGCAGGCCTTTCCCTCCCGGGAGACTTGCTGCTTCTTTTCTGGTCAGGAGCAGCTACGTTTTTTTCTTTCCTTTGCCGCCTCTTTGATCCACGGCTTTCAGCTTCTTATTAAAAGTATATACTACATTTTCTTTCAATTGTTTCCCTTTCAAATGCTTCCGTACCAGCTTCTTGGCCAGCTTGGGCGTGATCCCTTGATACCACACCCCCTCAGGGTAGGCGATAACTACGCAGGCGTCCGAACATCTCCCATTACAGCGGGTAACCGTTGTATGGATTCGTGCCTCTGCACCCTGCTTGCCAATTTCCTGTTCAATCGCAGCTGCGACCTCTTCGCCCTTATGTTTCCGGCAGCTGCTTCCATTGCAGATCAGCAAGTGGCTTACCGTTCCTTGCAGATTCCAGGTTGTCATGGAACGCTTCGTCCCCCTTCATACACAGTCCTCCCCATACGGGGATTATTCTAAACTCTACTTATAGGAGCGCTTTCCGTCAATAGAAGACTGTCATTCTCCCGTTCATTTCGCTATAATAATAATGAGAATGATTATCAACTTAGGAGCACGAGATTAGACATGAACAATCCAATATTTTATATTCCCAAACGGATCGAACGCCTGAACCAACTCGTCATCAATGAAAATCAGCATGAACGCTGCTTCTCCTCCATCCTGTTGATTGTATGGGGTGGCAGCGGATTTATCGATGTAAACAAAGTGAGCTATTCTCTGGAATGCGGAAGCATATTGGCATTCCCCGGGACCTCCGCCCTTGAGCTGCGCCCTCAGCTGGGTCTGCACGGGATATGGATTGAATATTCCGCACTGAAGCAGGGCCAGCCGGAGTTCAGTCCGCTTAACAGCAAGCTGTCTCCGCAGCTGCAAGCCTCTAAGCAGATCCTGAGCCTCGCCGAAGATCTGTACGAAGCTTGGAGCAAACCTGACCAGAGTCAGCCTTTTGCCGTGCAACAGCTGTTCAGCGGAATGTTGTCAGAACTCTATAACGAATCGTATAACCGCTCTCTCCTGCAGTCTTCCGGCACTTGGCTGGACGTTGTCCTTCAGTATATTGATACCCATTATAATGAAGATTTGACACGGAGCCAGATGGCAGCACTTGCGAATGTCACCCCTGAGCATTTCTCACGCACATTCCGCAAGGCCACAGGTCAGACCTTCAATGCCTACATCCTGCTGCTGCGCATCCGCAAAGCTCAGCAGCGTATTTTGACCGGCGTGCCGAATCTAACGGAACTGGCCCTTGAGATCGGTTACAACGAAGGAACCTATCTGAGCCGGAAGTTCAAACAGGTCGTGGGACTATCCCCTACAGCCTACTTAAGTAAGCCTAAACGAATTGTTGCCCTGAATTACAATCATACTGCCAGTCTACGGGCTTTGGAGATCACTCCGCAGCTGGGGGCCTACTCTGCCTGGCTGGAGAGTGTGGATTACGTGCCAGCAAACCGAAGATTGTTCGTGGAGAATATGAGCTCCTCTGACATCTATGCATCCGTTGCCTCTGTCCAGCCGGATGTCATTATTAACTATAGCCAAGTCACCGAGAATAAAATCCTGCTGCCGCTGGCCCCGGTCATTGAGCTGCCCTTCAAGCAGATGAGCTGGCGTGAGCAGTTCTCAAGGATTGCCACGATCGCTGACCGGCAACCGCAGGCCGAAGCCTGGCTGGAACATTATGACGAGCTCTGTTCCAAGGCTGGGCAGCGGCTGGATCAGGCTATAGGCCTGCGGGGAACCGCCATTGTCTGGGAGATCGACGAGCGGACAGCTTACTGCTTCAGCAGCAGCTTCGGCCGGGGATGCCAGGTTCTCTACGGTGACTTGGGATTTAGCCCCCCTGCCAAAATTGTAGACAGGGGCATTGCAGATACCGGTTATATTGAAGCTTCTATAGAAGCTGTCGCCGAGTATCCGGCAGACCATATTCTCATTACGGGAATTCCATCTTCTCCGGAAGGACGTCTTCGCCTTAGCCGGTTGTTCCAATCCGAGCGCTGGCTGTCACTGGAAGCCGTACGCCGCAATCGGGTCTATCTGCTGAATCAGTCGAATTTATTCTACGGGTTCGATCCACTCTCTACAATGGCCCAGCTGCAAGTGCTGATTCGGGCTTTAACATCATAAATCTCCATGCCGGAAGATCATTTTCAGCCATGGCCTTTCAGCAAAGAAGTCTGTACAGTTGTTATTGAGAATGATAATCGTTATACATAAGGAGGAACTACCCTTGCATGACCTGAACAAACCTCGCACGCGGCGGACACGCTGGTTCGTGATCCCGCTGCTGCTGACCCTGATGCTGATCACTGCAGCTTGCAGCGCCAACTCCACGGGGAATGAGAAGACTACCGCTGAGTCAGCTGCGGCAACCCAAACTCCCGCTCCGGCAGAGACCACTCAGCCGACAGCCTCCGCGGAGACAGCCACTGTCAAGACAGTTATCACAGTGAACGGTGATATTGAGATTCCTGCCGAACCGAAGCGGATTGTCGCTGAAGAATATCTCGGCAGTCTGATTCCACTGAACATGATCCCGGTGGGCGCACCCGGTCTGACTTTGCAGAACGTGTATTTCAAAGAAGCCCTCACAGGTGTTGAAGACACCGGCGACTATGGCAAGATGAACGCGGAGAAGATTATCGCGCTGAACCCGGACCTGATTATCTCCAGCAGCGTGGACAATTACGAAACTTTGAGCAAAATTGCCCCGACAGTCATTGTCCCTTATGGTGATCTGAAGAATGCCCATGAGGAGCTTACGTACTTTGGCAAGCTGTTTGGCAAGGAGAAGGAAGCGGCCGATTGGCTGGCTGAATACGACACACGTATTGCTGCAGCCAAGGCCAAGGTGGATGCCGCAATTCCGGCGGATGCCAGCTTCAGCATCCTCGAACTCACGGATAAAGCCATCTATGCCTACGGAGACAACTTTGGCCGCGGAGGACAACCCGTCTACCAGTCGCTGGGTCGCAAGCCGCCAACCGAGGTAGCCAGTGAGATCATGGAGAAACAATGGGCGGAGTTGTCAACTGAAGTGTTGAGCAAATACGCCGGGGATTATATCATTCTGACCTCTAACCAGAAGACACTG
Source organism: Paenibacillus albidus (assembly GCF_014644435.1). GTDB lineage: Bacteria > Bacillota > Bacilli > Paenibacillales > Paenibacillaceae > Paenibacillus_AQ > Paenibacillus_AQ albidus. The sequence goes on from NZ_BMKR01000007.1 coordinate 170,715, forward strand.
GAAGATCTCAAGGCCGATCCTATCTGGAGCAGCCTTCCAGCGGTTAAGAATAACCAAGTCTATGTATGGAAGGAAGAGCGTTCCTGGTATTACGATCCCATTGCCGTGCTCTCTCAAACCGAGGAATTGGCCGATTGGCTGACCAGCAACAAATAAACTCTACACAAAAGGGATGTCCGCAGCCACGAGGCGTAGCGGGCATCCTTTTTGCTTTAACTTACAACATCGCGGTGTCACAATCTCATCCAGAGGCACTTTTGTCTTCCAATGGAGCTTTTTTCGCTACAACCCCTCATCCAGAAGCATTTTTGCCTTCCAATCGAGCTTTTTTCGCTATCCTCCCTCATCTAGAGGCATTTTTGCCTTCCAATCGAGCTTTTTTCACTACACGCCCTCATCCTAAGGCACTTTTGCCTTCCAATCGAGCAAAACGGCCAGTTGGGAACGGACAGCCTCTTGTTCATGGAGGGATCTGGGCAAATTTAATAATTACGGCCTGCTCTGTTCCGAAAAGATTTCATAACTACGTTCTCGGAAAGAACACTGCGGGCGTGGCTACTACCTGCACTGCACCATCCGAATAATATAAAAAACGCGCAAGGCTGACATCCGCTCTAAATGGGTGCAAGCCCTGCACGCTATAACTAATCTCTATTCTTAAGCACAGCAACCGTTCTTAATGGTCATCCACTACGCCGAGCGCTTTGTTCTTCTCCTTGAAACGTTCATTATGGGAGGACACATAAGCCACCTTGGGCGCGGAGGGGTCCAGATACAGCTTGGCGCTGTTCAGTGCCAATACGGCATCGGTGAAGGTGCCTGCGATCAGGCGCACCTTGCTCGGATAGTCCACAAAATCGCCAGCGGCGAAGATTCCGGGTAGATTCGTCTCCAGCTTGCCCGATACATTCGCACACCAATCCCCCATATCGATCCCCCACTTTTTTAACGGCCCAAAATCGCTCTTCAGTCCATGGTTCACAATGACAGCATCCACCTCAAACTGCACTGTCTCCCCGCTCTCTACATGGTTAATAGTGACCTGGTCAATGGTCTCGCCATTACTGCTGTGCAGCTGGCTAACGGCATAAGGAACGCGGACATCGACGGAGGAATTCTTCATACGCACAATATTCTTCTCATGTCCGCCGAACTGTTCCCTGCGGTGGACAACCGTGACGCTTGCCGCAACGGACTCCAGCTCATTCGCCCAGTCTACCGCCGAGTCGCCTCCGCCGGAGATCAGGACTCTTTTGCCGCGGAAGGGTTCCAGCTCCTGAACTGTGTAATGCAGGTTGGTAACCTCATAACGGTCCGCACCCTCGATTTCCAGCTTGGCCATTTGCAGAATGCCGTAGCCTATCGCCAGAATAACCGTCCGGGTCCAGTGTTGTTCTCCGCTGGCCGCAGTCAGAATGTAGGTTCCGTCTTCCTGGCGCGCCTGATGCGTGATCTGCTGTCCCAGCACAATTGTCGGCTCGAACGTCTGAGCCTGCTCCTTGAGCTGGCCAATTAGCTGATGGCAAAGGATTGGGGTGACGCCGCCGACGTCCCAGATCATTTTTTCGGGATAGATCAGCATTCTTCCGCCCAGCTCTTCCTTCGCTTCAATCAGTTTGGTCTTGAGGTCTCTCATTCCACTATAAAAAGCGGTATACATACCGGCAGGTCCTCCGCCAATGATAGTTACGTCATACAATTCCAGTTGGTTGCTCATCTTGTTCCCTCCAAAAGGTTATTCTATCTATGCTGCATCAGCCGTGCGGTGCACGGCCAAGCGGGTTAGGCTCCGAATTGCGCCCCATGCAGGCGGCTGTATATACCGGGAGTCCGGAGCAGCTCCTCATGCTTCCCTTGCTCGGCAATTCCTCCCTCGGCAACGACGACAATGCGGTCGGCATTCTTAATCGTCGCCAGGCGGTGCGCGATGACAAGCGTGGTGCGCCCTTCGGACAACTCGGATAATGCCTCTTGGATCGCGGATTCCGTCTCGGTATCCAGCGCCGAGGTGGCCTCGTCCAGAATAAGAATGGTCGGGTTCTTCAGGAACATCCGGGCGATCGAGAGCCGCTGCTTCTGGCCTCCCGACAGCTTCACGCCGCGTTCACCGATCATCGTATCCAGCCCCGCAGGCTGGGACTTGATCAGTTCTTCCAGTTGGGCACGCCGCGCCGCTTCCCAGACTTCTGCTTCCGAAGCGCCCAGACGGCCATAGGCGATATTCTCGCGAATCGTGCCGTCGAACAGGAACACATCCTGCTGGACAATTCCGATATGGGAACGAAGGGATTCCAGGGTCATGGACCGGATGTCGATGCCGTCTATTTCGATGGCCCCGTCGGTGACATCGTAGAAACGCGGCAGCAGACTGCAAAGTGTTGTTTTGCCGGCCCCGGATGGCCCTACAAGCGCAACGGTCTCTCCTGCCGTAACCGACAGATTGACGTTGTTTAGAACCTTTTCCTTGTCGCTGTATGCGAAACCTACATCCTTAAAGGTGATATTCCCCGTCAGGTTGTGAACCACGCGTGCGTCTTTAGCATCGTCCACATCCGGCTCTGTCTCCAGCAGTTCCAGATACCGTTTGAATCCGGCGATCCCTTTGGGATAAGTCTCGATGACGGAATTAATTTGCTGGAGCGGCCCAAAGAATACATTGGACAACATGACAAAAGCAATAAATTCACCGTAAGTCATCTGATCCTGAATAACGAACCAAGTTCCGCACAGGAGCACAAACAATGAGACCAGTTTCATCAGAATGAAACTGAACGATGAATTCCAGGCCATAATCCGGTAGGTCAGCAGCTTCGTAATCCGGAAGCGCTCATTATTCACCGCAAAGCGGGAAATTTCATGATTCTCATTGGCAAAAGCCTGAACCACACGGATGCCGCTCACATTGTTCTCCACACGGGCGTTGTAATCGGCAATGTCGGAGAACATGATTTTGAAGGCTTTGGACATCTTGCGGCTGAAGTACATGGACAAGTAGATCATCAGCGGCACAATGACGAACGTCAGAATAGCCAGCTGCCAATTAATGCTCAGCATGATGCCGAATACGCCGAGCAGCGTCATGACGGCAATGAACAAATCCTCCGGCCCATGATGCGCGATCTCCCCGATATCCATCAGATCATTCGTCATCCGCGATACCAGATGTCCGGTTTTGTTGTTGTCGAAAAAGTTGAAGGACAACTTCTGTACACGGTCAAACAGCTTTTTGCGCATATCCGATTCAATGTTGATCCCCAGCTTATGCCCCCAGTAGGTAACGACAAAATGCATGAATGAACTGACGATATAGATACCCAGCAGTCCAAGGCAAGAATATAGAATCCACTTCCAGTTGCCGCTGGGCAGCAGATCATCCACCACCCGGTTTACTGCCAGAGGAAAGACCAGTTCCAGCAATGCTGCGGCAATGGCACAGGAGAAATCCAGAATAAAGAGCCCTTTATATGGCCTATAGTAAGCAAAAAAACGACGCAGCATGGCAAGTATCCGCTCCTTTCTTTTTTGATCAGGACTTGGTGCGGGCTAGCAGGTATAGAAAGTACGGAGCTCCAATCACAGCAACAACAATGCCCGTAGGCACTTCTGACGGCTGCAAAATCCAGCGTCCGAGCGTATCCGCTATCAAAACAAGGAGTGAACCCAGCAGCGCCGCCGTCGGCAGCATCAGCTGATGTTTCGGACCGACCAGCCTTCTGGCCAGATGGGGACCAACAAGGCCAACGAACCCGATTCCTCCGCTCACCGCGACGCTTGCAGCCGCAAGGCCAACTGCTGCCGCAAGCAGCTTGAACTGCTCTCTGTTAACGGCTGCGCCAAGTCCCGTCGCTGTCTGCTCACCCAGATTCAGCACATTCATTACCCGGGCCTTGAAGATGACATAAGGCAAAAGAATGAGAATCCACGGCAGCAGGGATAACACAAACTTCCAGCTGGTTCCCCAAATGCTGCCGGCCAGCCAGGTGGCGACGAACTTATATTTATCAGGATCAAGCTTAAGGGTAAGTACAATCATGGCCGCACTCATCCCTGCCGCTATCGCCACCCCGGTAAGCAGCAAGCGAATGGGTGAAACCCCTTCATGACGCTTGTAGGCCAGGGAATAGATGAGGATGGCAGTGACTGCGGCGCCGAAGAATGCAACCAAAGGCAGCAAGAATACGGGGGCCGCAGCGGTTGTAGGGTAAAAGGAAATCAGCAGCATCACCATCAGACCGGCACCGGCATTAATCCCCAGAATCCCCGGATCGGCCAGTGAATTGCGGAATACTCCCTGCATTACCGCTCCGGACACAGCCAGTCCGGCACCGATCAGGACCGAGATTACGATGCGGGGCAGCCGGAAATCAAAGAGAATCAGCTCCTGCTTGGCTGTCCCGCTCCCGAACATCGTTTTTAACAGCTCTATAGGAGTTAATCTTATGTATCCCGTATTTACACTGATAATAAAAACAAGCACAATCAAAATGGACAGCACAAGCATAACGAAAAGACCCTTTTTGTTTCTGGCCTGATCGAAGGATGCGGGCGATGTTTTCTCCAGCATTTACAGTTCCCTCTTTTCTTTGCGCGCAAGGTACAGGAAGAAGGGTACCCCGATAAGCGCAATGATGGCACCAAGCGGTGTCTCATGCGGCGGGTTGATCATCCTCGCGGTAAGATCGGCAAAGACGGCAAGCAGACTGCCCAGTATAGCCGAGCAAGGAATGATCCAGCGGTAATCCACCCCGACCAGATAACGTGTCAAATGGGGAATAATCAGACCGATAAATCCGACCGAACCAACCACTGCCACCGAAGAACCGGCCAGGACCAGCACAATCAAAGCCCCCGCCAGTTTAACCAGGCCAACCCGCTGTCCAAGACCTTTGGCAATGTCTTCCCCCAGACTGAGCATTGTAATGGAGCGTGACAAGATTATGCCGCCTATAATCGCTCCGCCGACCCATGGGAGCATAATCTTGAGCTGTACCCATTTGGTACCGGCCACTCCGCCTGCATACCAGAAGGCCAAATCCTGGCCAATATTAAAATAAAGCGCAACACCCTCGCTGAGCGCCTGCAGCAGTAGACTTAATGCCGCGCCGGCCAGAACCAGCCGCGTAGGGGTAAGCCCTCCTTTGGCCATAGAACCAATCCCGTATACAATGGCAGCGCCTCCGCCTGCACCAAGAAAGGCATAGAAGATCAGATACATAAACGATAATCCGGGAAAAAAGGCAAAACACAGCGCCAAGGCAAAGCCGGCCCCCGCATTGATGCCCATCAGCCCCGAATCAGCCAAAGGGTTGCGTGTCATTCCCTGCATAATCGCTCCCGCAACTGCAAAGCTGGCACCAACCATAACCCCTCCCAGCACACGCGGAAGACGCAAATCCATAATGATCTGATGTTCGGTGATCTCCGGATTGAAATGGAAGATTGCCGTCCATACGACAGAAAGCTTGATATCGGCTGCTCCGAAGGAGACTGAGACCGCGATGCCCAGTGCAAGCGCAACCAGACCCCCGACCAAGATTAGGGTAGCTACCCATGGACGTGAACGCAACTTTTCCTGCTGCGTCTGTTTGTTAATCCCCATCCTGGTAGTCGCCTGTTGATTCATGAATGTCACCCTATTTCTATGAAATTGATTCTCATTATCATCATATTGTACTTGAGATTGCAGTATTTTGGCAATGGACAAAAGTGACCTTACTTGAGGATTTCAAAACGAATTGGGTAAGTCGAAGATAAAGCGGGGGTTATTATCGCGCGTCACCTCTAGAATCGAACAGAAACCACACATCAAAACAACCGCCCCCGCAATAAATGCGGAGGCAGCCGCCCTCATTTAATTCTTTATCTCTTCAGAAGATATTACCGCTTCCAGATGCGATACAGAATAGCCGCCGCTTCGGCACGGGTCAGGTTGTCGCTCGGCGCCAGCAGGCTGCCTTTGCCGTTGACTATACCCGCTTCCACGAGGGAGGAGACGCTTGCTCTGGCGTAGCCGGCAACACTGGCTGCGTCGGAGTATGTGCTCAGATTCGCGCTGCCGGATACCTGCTTGCCGGCTGTGCTTAGCGCCCGCGTCACCAGTACCATCATATCCTGGCGGGAGATGGAGCTGTCCGGGCGGAACGTGTGATCTGCAAAGCCATTCACTAGGCCCAGTTGCCGGGCAATGCCAATCTCCTTTGCGTAGGAGGCTTCCGGGCTGATATCGGCAAATGTTCCCGCCTGCTGGCCGTTTCCGGTCAGTTCAAGCGCTCTGACCAAGACGGCGACGAAGTCGGCTCTCTTGATGGGAGCCTCTGGAGAGAATCGGTGCTCCTCCGTGCCCCGAATAACACCACGCGCGGCCATGGCATCAACCGCCTCCTTGGCCCAGGAGAGAGGCTGCAAATCTCTAAAGGATGTAGAAGCATAAGCCACAGCATACGTGCTGAAATGGGTGGTACGGAAGACGACGGCTCCGCTCTTTGAATCATATCGCCCGTTCGGCACAGGAGCCAGACTTCCGTCTGCTTCGAGATATCTGACGACGAGACGATCCGGGCTGCCCAGCTCCTCAGCAGCCGGCGAGTATGGGATAAATACGGTCACTGGCGCAGACGGGTTGTTCCAGGCGACGGCACGGCCTCCTGCCATCATCATCAGCTCAATTACCGGATGACTGCCGATTCCATCACGAGCATTGGCTCCCATATTGTCAGAGGAGATTTTGCCGATCCTAATCGCCACTGATTCTGCGTTCACTTCTGTGTTCGAGAGCATATGGCTCGGAACCCGGATCTGGGCAAACTCTGTCTGCAGGAGCAGATCAAATATCATCTGGCCACCCAATTTTGCGGCAGGCAGCTCGATTTCGTAGGAGCCAGCCCCTATTTGCGCCGGGAGCGCAATGACAATCTGTCTCTTGCCGGCGGTGTCCGCAGTAGCCTGTTCCAGCGCTTTTGTCATGCTGTCGTCCGTGATGGATGCTTTGGCAGTGCCATTTAGCAGACTTACTGCCGGTTTGATGGTCACGGTTCCGTCGGCGCCCAATATGCTGGATGCCGGCGTGACGTTATTAGTACTGCCATTGGTGCTGTTATTGTTTCTGTTATCTCCATTGCCGTTATCTGGGCCATTACCGTTATCAGGACCGCTGCCGCCATCGGAAGTCTTGCCGGTCAGCGTCACTATGCCATACACGGAGGTATCCTGGTACCCGTTGCCTGTCGTATCGTTCCAGGCCGCGACGCTCTCACGCGCACCGGCCTTGGCGTCGTTGATCTGAACGTCGAATCCGATCTTGGCACCGTTGCCCGGCGAGATCGCCGTCAGGGGGATTTTCATCTCAACCGTATAATTCGTGCCAGACACCAGCGTCTTCGTCTCTACACCTTCCCCAATAGCTGCCGGACTAAACGACGTCTCGTTGTCGTAGTTGACCCGGTACTGACCGTCGTCCGTTTGGTAGAAGGTCGTCTTGCCATTGTTCTGATCCAGAAACACCTCGACTGAATCCTGCTCCCATGGATTCGCGCTTGATTTATCCAGTTCGTTGTCGCTTACCTCGACCAGGACATACAGGTTCTTAACGTCCCACAACGCTTTGGCTGTGCCGCTTGCGCCCTGCCAAGCCATCTGGTACCGGTTGACCTGCATTGCCGGCGCCTGTTCCCAGACACTGTCAATCGTTCCGTCAATCACTGGTGTACCATAGTTCGCTGCAGACTGATTTGCTCCGGACGTGTCCGGGGTATGCTCCGAAATGAATTTGGCCGGATCGATGACCCCGTAATAGGCCGGTTTGGCCTGCAGCTCCTTGTCAAACAGCAGCGGACTATTTTCCGTGCGCCAGCTGGCAGCATCATTTAAGCCCCAAAAGGTGACACGCGCGATGTTGGCGCTGTGTTCCTTATAGAGTTTCAACAGCTGCGCGTAGTAGTAAGCCTGCACTTCCGCTTCTTTTTCGGTAATCTTGCTATTGCTTCCGGCTCCAACGTCCAGCTCCGTCACACTGACCTCCACGCCCGCTGCAATGAACTTCTCCAAGGACAGCTTCACGTTGGTCTGGTTCGTGTTGACGTTGTAGTGCCCTTGCATCCCGATGCCGTCAATCAGCTTTTTACCCGGATGATCCGCAGTATACTTGACGTTCAGCTCCTTGACCATGCTGGCGATCGCCGTCGCCTTATTCTGGTTGTCTTCGTTGTAATCGTTGTAGTAGAGCTTGATGTCCCACTCCGGATGCTGATCCAGCACCTCGCGGGCCGCCAGAAATGCCTGCTCGACATAATCAGGACCGATCGCATTGTACCATGCTGATTTGCGCAATGCATTTTTCCAGTCGGCCGGGTTTGACGGATTGTCGTTCATAGCCTCGTTCACGACATCCCAAGAAATAACCTGATTGCCAAAGTGCTCCATAACGCTGCGGATGTGGACCCGCATATTGTCCAGCGCTTCCTCTCTGGACAATACAGTTTCAGAACCACTGTTATCCGTCTTCTTGTTCATCCAGGCTGGTGTCTGCTGGTGCCAGACCAGCACATGCCCATGTACCCTCATTCCTTCATCCAGTGCCTTATTGACAAGAGCATCAGACGCGTCAAAGGTGAAGACGCCTTTATTCTTTTGCAAGCCGTCCGGCTTCATGGCATTTTCCGCAGTCACCACGTTGTGGTGCAGCTTCAGCAATTCCAGACGTTTGCCTTCCAGATCCGCCGCAGAAACAGCATTGCCGATCAGGAAGTCATTCTGGTAGGCCTCTTTGATTGGCTTCAGATCCTTTTGAACCTCTTGCCCAATGGTGCCTGTATTGACGAAGCTGATGTCATCAATGTAGAAGGAGCCCGTCTTGCTGTCAGGTGCCTCAACGTAAATCGTCAAATGCTCGTTCCCAACGCTGTTGTACCGGTAGGTCCCCTCCAACTTCACCCAACCGTCGCTGATGTTCACGGTCTTGGACGCCACCGATTGATAACTGGCTCCGCTATCCTTGCCGACCTGCGTGGACAGTTGCAACGAAGTGCCGGCCGGATCAATCAGTTTGACCCAAGCGCTTATCCGGTATTCCTGACCCTGGTCAACGTAGGTTGCCACCTGTACCGTCGGGCCATGCCATGAATCGCTTCGATTCTCTACCTTTAGCGCCCTTGCACCGCCCTGCGTATGGTTGGCCTCATCTGTAACGGTCAGCTTCTCCGTGCCCGCTCTTCCGGCCACCGCCCCCGTCTTGCCATCCTCAAAGTCCAAGATGTTGAACGGCAGCGCCGGATTACGCGGAGTTTCCGGCCCATTACCGGTAGGCGTGACGTCTTTTATACGGAAATCGTCAAGATAGAAGCCGGCCTTGGCTGTTGAGATATCACCGTTGACATATGACTCGATCCAGATTCGGATTTCGGTCGTATTGCTTGGTACTACATAGTCTTTTTTCTCGAATGTCGTCCATCCTGTATCCCCTACTTGCTGACCCCCAATAATCCATGGATAAGTATCTTTCCCGTCTGTTTTCGTCTTTGAGGCCAGATGGTACGTGTCTGTGCCTTGCTCCGATCTGAGCTTGAATGAAATATCATAGGCATGGCCGGACTCCAGAAAATGGGCCAAGTCCAGACCCAGACTGCTTTTTCGGCTGGAGCGGTCCTTATAATGAAGCGAATAATCACCGTCCGCTGAATATACAGCGGAGACTACGACTGTGCCGTCGCCGGTCCAGCTCAGGTTCTCCCACCCCCCTGCTTCTTGATCCTCAAAGCTCTGGGATAACTCCTTGCTTGTTTCGGCCTGGACCGTCGTTGCCGGCCAATAAGCGGGAATCAGCAGAATCGCCGCAAGCCAAACCGACAGTACTCTGTTCAACCTCTTTATCCTCATACATGTTCGCTCCTTTACGATTTATACCTCCGGCAGATTCAACGGTTCGCCAGTGCAGCGATGCGTTCATAGGCCGGCTTCGGACGGTGCGATTCATCGAATAAAAAGGGCCAGTTCTTCCGGCCTCTGACCGGGAATCCGTCCAGCCAGGTATAATCGTCGGCAGCCCCCCAGAATGTGACCGCACCGATACAGTCGCGGTATTCCCGCAACAGGCGGAAAACCGCCTCGTAAAGCTCTGCTTGCCGTTCCAGCATTTCCTTGGAAGGATGAAGCAGATCGGTACGTCTGTCTTCGAACCGGAAGACAGACAGATCCAGTTCCGTCAGTTGAAGCTGAAGTCCCAGCTCTGCGTATTTCTCAATGGCTGTGCGGATGTCATCCAGCGAGGGATCGAACAGATTCCAGTGAGCCTGCAGACCTACTCCGTGGATCGGCACTCCCTGGTCCAGCAGCGAACGGACCAGACGGTAAATGCGGTCCCGCTTGCAGGGATGGGACTCATTATAATCGTTGTAAAACAGCAGGGCCTTGGGGTCCGCTTCATGCGCATATTCAAAAGCCTTGGCAATAAAATCAATTCCGGCGATTTCCAGCCATTTCGACGGGCGAAGGAAGGCCTCCTTGTCCGCCCTGTCGTCGGAGATAACCTCATTCACCACATCCCAGCAGTATACGGTATCCTTATACCGGCCAACCACTGTCTGGATATGCGAACGGAGTCGCCCCAGCAGCAAGTCGCGATCCGCCGGGCCGCCTTGACCGTTCTCGAACAGCCAATCCGGAGTCTGATTATGCCAGACCAGCGTGTGGCCTCGCATGGCCATCTGATGCTCCTTGGCAAATGCCGCCAGCCGGTCGGCGTCTTCGAAGGTGTATACCGCCTCATGCGGATGCAGACTGGAGAACTTCATTTCGTTCTCCGCCGTAATGCTGTTGAAATGGTAGGCAAGCAACGACTTCTGGCTTTCGATGGTCACAGGATTGACCGCCGCTCCGATTTGGAAATCGTCTTTGTACAGTTCTTTTAATGAAGCTTCTTGCCTCGTCGATGAGATCATTGTTCTCCTCCTTATTACAGGCTTCTCCCAAAGTTTATCTCCAGGCGGCCCGATACTCGAACCAGTCGAACCTCGCGGGCGCCCCGCTTGGGCGACCATTGCCCGTTGCGTACAGACCAATAACCACGCCGGTGAAGCACATTTTGCTCACAAAATCCTCCGGAGACAACGCCCGTGCCGGACCGGCAACCACGCTGGACCAGTTCTGGCTATCCTCCGAATAGGATAGGATATACTCCTTCTCTGTCGCTTCAATTCTGAGGAAAAGTTGTTCCGCTTCCGTCTTGCCCTCATGGACGATCCGGGACTCTCCCCGAATGGTCAGACGGGCTGTGACCCGATTGCCGTTCCCGGAGCGGGTCAGGCCGATTTCGTAATGAGCATCCTCGTCCCGGCGTACGCACAGTCCGGCCTCTTCTCCTTCGGCAGACGGCGCAAACAACAGGCAAGTGGTGAAGCTTGCCTGCGTATGCTGTTGTCTTCTGCCTGCAAAAGTGATCTGGCCGACCTCTCCGAGTCCCGGCGCCTGGCCGCGCAGCGTCAAGTGACCAGGGGTTTCAGCAAGTGAACAACAACCCTCGGCCGGATTTCGTACGAATATCCACTCGGGTCCAAGATGTTCTCCGTCAAAGTCATCCCGGCCTTCCCCCAAAGTGGCACCCGGCGCAGCGGGCGCTGCATCCGGCAGGCGGGTAACTGACATTTCCAGTGCGACACTGCCCTCGTTATTGTCGATATACGGCCATCCTTCTTTCCAGCGGACCGGAGCCAGGAAGGTCTCCCGGCCGAGTACACTGTAGCCCTCCCCGGTCAGCCGAACGCCGAGGAAAACGGCCCACCAGTCGCCGTTGGTATCTTCCACCAGGTCAGCATGGCCCAAATACTGAATCGGATGATCCAGATCCCGGTGCGTCAGGATCGGCTCCGGGCACCGCTCGAACGGACCGTAAGGCTTCTCGCTCCGTCCGATGATCTCCCGGTGTTCCTTCGCTGTTCCGCCGGAGGCAGACATCATATAATACATTCCGTTAATCTTGTACAAGTGCGGCCCTTCTGTCCATGGACCTCCGTCGCCGCGCCAGACCACTTGCGGTTCGGAGAACGCTTCTCCGGTCGCAATGTTGATCTCATACTGGATAACATGCGAGTCGTAATCGGCTCCCTGCTGGGCGGTGACGTACACCTTGCCGTCATCGTCGAAGAACAGCGAAGGATCGATCCCGCCATACGGGACAGGGATGGGCTCGGACCAAGGTCCGGCGGGATCAGTCGCCGTAACGTAGAAATTCCCGCTCCCCCTTACGTCGGTAGTAATCATGTAGAAGATGCCTTCATGATAACGAAGCGACGGTGCATAAATCCCATCAGAGCTCTTGCGGTCCGTCAGATCGAGCTGATCGGGCCGGTCCAGCACATGGCCGATCTGTTCCCAGTGGACCAGGTTCCGGCTCCGGAAGATCGGGACGCCGGGAAAATATTCGAACGAACTGCAAATCAGATAGAAGTACTCTCCCGCCTTGGTAATGCTGGGATCGGGATAAAAACCGGGAAGGATGGGGTTCGAATAACGGATCGTCTGTGTTGCCAATGAATTTTCCATTTACTCCTTGACACTCCCCACGTTAAGTCCAACGACAAAATATTTTTGCATGAACGGGTAGACCATCAGGATCGGAACCGAAGCTACCACAGTGACAGCCGCGCGAATCGAAATTGGCGTGACTTGGGTAGCGTGCTCTGCCCCGACACCATTTGCCACAGAAGGATTGCTGTTGGCGTTCACACTGGAGGATAGCAGCTTCATCAATTCGTATTGCAGCGTGCTCAGTTCCTGTCTGGATGAGGTGTACAGGAAAGCGTCGAACCAGGAGTTCCAGGCACCGACCGCAACGAACAACGCAATGGTAGCCAGCACGGGCTTACAGAGCGGGAAGATGATTCTCCAGAAAATTTTAAAATCGCCTGCTCCATCGATTCTGGATGATTCCACCAGGCTTTCCGGAATGGTGCCGATATAGGTACGGATGACGATCAGGTTGAATGCACTGATCATCGACGGCAGTACGTACACCAGAAAGTTGTTGATTAAATGCAGATCCTTCATCAAAAAGTAGTTGGGAATCAGACCTGCATTGAAATACATCGTCAGGACAAAAATCGTCGTGATGGGCTTACGGAATACATATTCCCGCCGGCTGAGCGTATAGGCCAGCATCGTGGTTAGGAAGATGTTCAACAAGGTCGAAAGAACGGTGCGCGCAACGGATATCAGAAATGCGTTATATATGGTGCCTGAAGCAAAAACCGCATTATAGTTCTGCATGGTGAATTGCCGGGGCCACAGATAAATACCGCCTCTGATCGTGTCATTTCCCGCGTTAAACGAAACAACTATCGTATTCAAGAACGGATACAACGTAACGATTACCAGAAAAATCATAAACAATGTATTGAATGTATTGAAAAGGAACGGTTCTACTCCGCTGCTCCCCGGACGGCGTCTGGAGAGCATAACTGCGTTCTTCGGGCCTGACATCTGAGTGTTTTTCATCATCATAACAGCCTCTCTTCCCCAAGCCGCTTGGCGGTCCAGTTTGCGAACAGCAGCATGGTGATGCTGACAACGCTCTTGAATATGCCTCCTGCGGTAGCCAAAGAGTAGTTACCCTGTGCTATACCATATTTGAGGACGAAGATATCGATCGTTTCCGACCAATCCACCACAAGTCCGTTGCCCAGCAAATACTGAACTTCAAAACCGGCTTCCAGAATATGTCCGATCGACATAATCAGCAGGATAACAATGGTTGCCTTAATGCCAGGCAGAGTAACGTTCCACATTTTTTGATATCGGTTGGCTCCATCGATGTCCGCCGCTTCATACAGAGCCGGATCAATGGAAGCCATGGCGGCCAAATATATGATCGTATTCCAGCCGACTTCTTTCCAGACATGTGACGCACCTACGACACCCCAGAAATATTTCCCTTCGCTTAGCCACATAATCGGCTGATCGATCAGATGCAGCTTCATCAATAAATCATTGATGATTCCGTCGGAGGCAAGTGAAGTGGCAACGATCCCGGTAACGATAATCCAGGACAGGAAATGCGGCAGATACGAAATCGTTTGGACCGTTCGCTTCCAGAACATTTTTTTGATTTCATTCAGCAGCAATGCCAAAACGATGGCAGTAGTGAAGCCCAAAATCAGATTAATGACACTCATCGCGAGCGTGTTGCGAAGCACACGCAGAAAATTGTCGTCCGTAAACAGGAATTGGAAATGCTTGAATCCAACCCAGTCTTGTTGACTGAAGCTCCGCGCCGGCTTGTAATCCTGAAAAGCCATTGTCCAGCCCCAGACCGGCAAATAAGCAAAGACAATAATATAAGCGAGCAGAGGAACCGACATGTAGATAAGCTGTCTCTGATCCTTGATGATCGCCCAGGTCAGCCGCTTGTTGTTGCGTTGTTTCTTCGGGTTGACTGGCTTGGCAACAGTTGCAATCTCCTCCATAGTATCAAACTCCCTATCCACCCTTTAATTATCGGAAAGGGGGAGATCCCCTTTCCGATTAAGGCATTGATCTATTTAACACTCCAGTTGTCAATCCTCCATTTGAGCACTTCGTTAATGCGGTCTTCATAGGATTTAATGTCAAGCTTCTGAATCGCGGAGGTGTATTCGCTCCAGACGGAGTCGAACTCAGAAGGATTTGCCAGGATTGCCTTGGGTAAATACTTGGTGGACGTCTCATTCAGCTTTGTGCTGGCAATTTTGGCCGGAGAACCTTCCACCAGGTCGACAGACCAGGCCGGATAGTAGATCGGATTCTCAGGAGGCGCACTGAAGAAGTCCACGTAGCTGTTGAATCCGTATGCCGTCAGAACTTCCTTGTCAAACGGCTTTAAGCTTGCCTGATATTCTTCAGGCTGGTTGCTCGCCGCAGTGGCGTTGCCGTCACTGAAATAACCTTCCAGCTTCGGTGCGGTGGCGTAGAAAGCATCAGCCTTGTTGGCGAGCTTCCAGGTAGCATCGGTAGTATTATCACGCTGCTCTTCCGTTCTAATGAAGCGCCCTGCATCATTGACCATGTAATCTTCGCCTTCAACACCCCAGGTCATCAGCTTCTGCCAATCTTCTGTGATCAACTTATCAAGAGCTTTAATAATTTTTTCCGGGTTCTTGGCATTGACGGTAATGCCGAAGCCATTGTTTAAGTTAAGAGATGGACGGTCGCGGTAATAATCCTTGGTACTGGAATCGTATACCAGCGGGAAACCTACATATGTCCGCTCCAGCTTTTCCTGCGTCTTCAGCGAATCCTCGGCGCTGCCGAAGTTCCAGTGCTGGTCGAACATCCCCAGTACGGCGCCGCTGGACAGCTTGGCCATGTACTGATCATAGTTTTGTGTGAACGCTTCCTTATCCAGCAAGCCTTGAGCATTGATCTCATTCAGCTTCTGATAGTACTTCTTGGCATGATCCTTGTCGGCGAAAATTTCGCCTTTGCCGTCGTTTACAACCACACCGCCATCGTTGGGATGCCCGATCAAATGCTGCGGAGCATTCAGCAATCCCCAGTTCTTCCAGTCATAGTTCAAGATTTCAAAACCAATGGTCGGCTTTCCGTCGATTGTCGGATACTTCTCCTTGTACTTTGCAATCAAATCAAAATATTCGTCCAGCGTCTTCGGAGTCGGGTAGTTGAACTCCTTCAGAACAGCCTTTTGAATCCAGAAGGCCGGTCCGCTGTAATAGGTATCAGATACTTCACCGTTATAGGCACCGTAGTTCGGCAGATAGTAGATATGTCCATCGTTAGGGTCCTTCATCTGGTTCCAATACTTTTCATAATGTTTCTTCAGGTTAGGCGCGTGCTCCTCGATCAGATCCTCGAGCGGGATGACCGCTCCGGCAGCCGTCAGCTTCGTATCCGCCGAGATTAAGTCCGGGTAGTCCCCGCCAGCAATCATAACACCGAGCTTCTGGTTCTTGTCGCCTGCAAGGAATTCGAATTTGAAGGTGACGCCAAGCTCATCCTTAATCTTTTTGTAAATCTTATTGTCCGCTGTCGGCTGCTGTCCGGCTTCACCCAAGAACACTGAAATTTCTAAAGGATTAGCTGCGTTCACTTCCTCGCTGCTGGCGTTCTTCGCTGTGGAATTCCCGGTATTCGCAGCTTTCGTGTTGTTGCCGCCGCTTGAGCAGCCGGAGAGTACAACGCCCAGCGATAAAAGGGCTGTCGCTCCGATGCGGAGCAACGATTTTTTTCTGTCCCCCATAAAGCACCTCCGAAAAGTATTGTCACCTCAGGACTGAAAGCCCTTTCATGTAACTGCTTTTATTGTAAATTTATATCCGGATGGAAACTATATTCGAATTATAGCTCTTCCCGTGAAAAGCTTAGATTTTCTTATATTCGTTCGGTGACATGCCCAAACGCTTCTCGAATTGCTTCAGGAACTGATTGTAGCTCGTGTAACCAACCCTTTCCGACACCTCGCCGTTTTTCCATTGGTTCATGCGAAGCAAACGGCTTGCCTCTTCAATTCGCAGATTATGGACCAGTTCGTTAAATCCGATGCCGTTCTTGCGTATCAGCAGTTGCCCCAGATAGGCGGGATGCAGAAAGAAGCGCTCCGCCAGCGATTTGATGGTCAGACCTTCCCGGAAATGGCTGTGGATGTAGTCGTTGATGTCCTGCACGATCCCCTGCGGCTCAGCCGGGCTCTCCTTGAGAAGAAGCTCGAAGCAGACCCTGCCGCAAGAACGCAGCATCCCGATCAGATCATCGAAGGTCAGCAGCGCCTCGTCCATATCGGGAATATCAAACAGGCGGCCTGAGGATTCACCGCCGCTGTCCATTTCCGTGCTCATATACGCCCTGATTTCGTGCAAAAAATAGACGACGATCTTGCGGACATCATCAGGATGAATGCGCATCTCCCGGAACCCTTGCTCCATCGAATCAACAATCGACCTATAGCCGGTGTAGTCAATGAGGTGGAACGCCTCCAATATGCGGTCGAGGAGTTCCACCTGATTGTGACTGTGTCCGAACCTGCTGCCTTTAATCATGTCATAGCGGATAATGCCGTTCTCTCCCGGCTTATAAAACGCATGCAGCAGCGCCTCGGCCGCCGTCCTGAAGGCGGCACCGATTCCGGTCAGCGACGTCTCTGCGGCACCGACCGCCATGAAGATGCGAAAACCCGCCAAACGGCGGGCCAGGGCTTCGATCGTCTTTGCGGCATCGGCCTCTCCACCTTGATGCGCAGAGTCGCCGAACACAATGGCGAAACGTTCCATGGACAGGTGTACCAGGCAAGCTGTCTCCAGGCCGTCCAGAAGTTCGGCGGCAATCTCGCCAGGCCGCGCAGACCGGTCCCTTGGTGTCTGCACCAGACAGACATTCCATGACTCGGCGGACCGGGAGAGTGACTTCAGGAAAGCCGTGCCCTCAGCGGATACCGGCTTGCCCAGCAGCGCCTCTTTAACCAGCTGCAATTCCTCTTCCCGGCGGGCCACCTGGCCGATATGCCGCCGTTCCCGTTCATCCTGCAGTTCACGCTGGATGGCCCGAATCTCCAATTCGGCCTCTTCTTCGTCCAGCGGCTTCAGCAGATAACGGGCAACCCTGTATTTCAGAGCTTTCCGGGCGTAATCAAAGTCACTGTATCCGGTAAGGATGATGAATTTCGTAGAGAGCTTCCCTCTTTGCCGCCACTCTCTGATCATCTCCAGACCGTCCATCACCGGCATGTGGATGTCCACCATCACAAGATCCGGTTCCAGTTCCTCCATCAGCTTCAAGCCTTCCGCTCCGTTGCCGCAGACGCCACACACCTCGAAGCCAAGCTCCTCCCAATCCACCCAAATCTGCATGCCCTCCAGTGCCCAGGGCTCGTCGTCGATCAGCAACACTTTAAACGCCATTGGCCCTCTCTCCTTCTCCATCCTGCCATTCCAGCAGCTTTAGCGGAATTTCGAAAGAAACCTCGGTCCCTTTCCCCACTTTACTAATCAGGTTGAAAATTACGCTGTCATTGTAGTACAACTCCAGCCGGCGGTAGACATTGCGGATGCCGATATTGCCTCCCGCGGTTTCCTCTTCGCTGCGCATGTTGTACAGAATTTCCTTCAACCGTTCCTCGTCAATCCCCTTGCCATTATCCGCTACGACTACGCGCAGCCGGTCATCGGTTGCTTCGACGCGGATTTTGACCACTCCGAGTCCTTCAATCGCCTGTATGCCGTGCTTGCAGGCATTCTCTGCGAGCTGCTGAATACTCATTTTCGGAATCTTGTAGCGGCGCGCCTCTTCGGCGATTTCGATGGAATAATCGAATTTGTCCCGGAACCTGAATTTCTCGATGCCGAGATACATGACGGTAAAATTCATCTCTTCCTCCAGCAGAACCAGATCGTCCTTCCAATTCAGCAAGCGGCGGAGCAGCTTCGACAAATCCTTGATAATGTCTTTGACATCCGTGTAATTGTTCTTGGTGCTGACCACAAGAAGCGCATTCAGCGTGTTGAACAGGAAATGGGGATTCATCTGACTTTGCAGCAGATTGAGCTCCGCCCGGACGCGCTCGGCTTCCTGGCTTTTTTGCTGAATCTCCAGCTTATACACATTGTTGATCAAGGAATGGATCTGGGAGGTCATCATATTGAAGTTGCGGATCAGATGGCCGATTTCATCGCGGCCCTCGTCGATTTTGATCAAATCGAACTTCTCGTTTCTTACCTTTTGCATATGACGGGCCAAACGCTTGACCCGGTGATTGTAGGAGCGCAGCATCACGTAAATGAACACCGAGGTGAGTAGTGTAATCAGGCCGGCCAGTAAGCCAAAATAGAGCTGCATATCCAGCATGGCCTTGCTGACACGCGTCCCTTGGGGCAAGCCGATCAGCTTCAACCCCCGCACATAGCTGGCATTCCCGATCGGTACGATATGCAGATCTTTGCCCGGCTCCTTGTCCATGTCGAACAAGGAATAATCGGAAGTGCTTTCGTGCTGATAACCGCTGTCCATGGATACGATAATCTCTCCCCGGTCATTGACCAGATAGAGATCCAGGTAATTCCGCTCGCGGGCGATGACATCATAGAAGCGGCTGAGATCAAAATCAATCCGCACCAGCTGCTGGTAAGCGTTGTTGACGTCATAATAATCCATTTTCTCGACGACGCTGAGATAAGACGAAATTGCTGTGGAAGTTTTAGACGCCATATCCCGGTACGCAGACACCAGCACAGTTCCATTGAACATCTGCCACTTCTGGTACCACGGGCTGGAGACGACATCGTCGTCCAGAGCATAATAGTCCCCGCCGGGCACAATACTCGGGTTGTCCGTATAAATACCAATCCGCTGAATCTGGTTGTTCACCGGAATATAGGACGTGACCCGATGACGGAGCTGTTCGTTGAATGTATTATAGAAATCCAGCGGGCTCTTATAGACATGGTCCAGGGTCTCGTACAGCAGCTTATCCGTAATCAGGGCATGGCTGACGGCGACCCCGCCGTCGATCATGCTGTGAATATCCTTTCTCGCCCGCTCCAACGAGATTTGCAGATTCTGCTCTTCCCGTTCCTTGATCAGCCCGGACATCCGGTCCATAAATAAATAATTAATAATGACAATAGGCAGCAGAATCCCGATTACATACATCAACATGAATTTGTAATTCAGCGGGATGTCGTTCACAATACTGCGAATCCGGAATTTTCTAATCATGGCTTCACTCCCCCACATTGAACATTCTTTCGGTCCGAGCCGCCTCTATTCTCGCCTCCTGTAAGCGGAAGGAAGCACTCCTGTCATACGTTTGAACTGGCATATAAAATAATCGGTGTTGGGATAGCCTGAATTCGCTGCCACCTTGGCCATACTCAACCAGCCTTGCCGCAAGAGCCTCTTCGCCTCTTCAATCCGTTTGTCGTTCAGATATTCCCGGAATGACTTGCCGGTCTGCTGCTTAAACAGCTGCCCCAAATAGTTAGGGTTCATATGGAACATCCGGCCGAGCTCCTGGAGCTGCAGCTTCTCCCGAAATTCCCGGTCCACATGCTGCACTACCCGGAAGATCGTTGAGGACTCGCTGCGTTCGTGCTGTTCCCGCAAGGCAGCCGCTCCGCTTTGACATAGCGCTAGGGCATACCGGTGAAAATCCGGATAAAAGGGGGTCTCCGTCAGCGTGCCGAACTCCGCCTCCATGCCCCGCATGAAGGCATCGGCGTCTCCACCCAGTTCCTTCAGCTTTTTGGAGACGCCCATCTCAAGGGCAGACAGCTGAATCCGGACGTATTCAATATCCGGCAGCCCGGAGGACGGCGCAGCAAGCAGGGCGTCCACAGCGGCTTCCGTCCCTTTGGGACGGTCCAAGGAGATCAGTTCGAGCAGGAAAGTCAGGGCCGCTTTGTTTACTTTCTTGGCGTAATCGTGCTGTGGAAGCTCGTTGCAATTGACAAAGCCGCCCTCTTTATGGTAGCGTTTCCATTTTAGTGTTGCCAACGCCTTCTGGTAAATCGGGCGCAGCGCAGACACGCCTCCAGGACCGCAGCCCAGCGCAGCGATTGCGGGAGCGGAAACCGCGCCCGGCCACGTTTCGCATAGCCGGCGACCAAGCGCCTCCAGCCGGTCCGAAGTACACAGAATCCCGGAAGCGACCAGTCCCACTCTTCCCTCGGAATCCTTGAACAGCTCCAGCCGCTCCGGCCCGGTGAGCTCAGCTATCCGACGCTTCAATTCGTCTTCGTTCACTCCATTTTCAACCAGCAGACAACCAATCTCCTCGCTGCTCCCGATATTTAGCAAGGCCGCCGCTTCGTTTTCAAGCTCGGCACCCGCCTCCCCCTGGATCAACCGATTGAGCAGATAATTGACATACAGGGACCGTTCATGACGGAGGACGTCCTCTTGGGCCATCTCCTCCCGGATCTTGCGGCTCAGCTGCTCCAGCACCGCCTCGATCTCCTCCTCATCAATCGGCTTGAGCAGGTAATCATCGACGCGCTGATCGAGCGCCGTCATCGCATACTCAAAGTTATCATGCCCGCTCAATATAACAAACCGCGGCGGCTTGGCCAGCTTATGCCGGGACCTGCCAATCAGCTCCAGGCCGCTGACGGAGGGCATATGAATATCGGTAAACACCAGTTCGGGCTGCAGTTGCTCAATCAGAGACCAGGCGGAGTTGCCGTTCGAAGCCTCTCCACAAACCCGAAAGCCGTATTTCTCCCAATTCACTATTGTGCGCAAGCCCTCAAGAACCCACGGTTCGTCATCCACCAACAGCACGTTCATCATCTACCCTTCGCCTCCTTCCCCAAATGAATCTTACTCTTATTTATTCTGAAAGCGTATTATTTGAAATGGTAACATATTACAATGAATTTATCCCAGGTAATAATATGAAATCAAAAGAATAGTTATATTTACTTCAAAATGCAAATTCTACAGAAAAAAATACCTAAAGCGAACTTTAAAATTTTTTGAATCTCCCCCCCTAGCCTTGCAAAAGCTCTCCTGAGGCCCGAAAAAGGAGTAGGGAAGCGGCTGGCTATCTGAATTATACTTCAAACTAAAAGTTAATTATATTGACACAGCTTGCTACTTTTGATAGATTCAATACTGATAATGATTATCATTATTATGGGAATAGATAGATATGGGGGGACCATCATGTTCAACAGAAAGTCACTATTCAGCCTTATTACCCTGCTTATGCTGTTCACAGTGGTGGCAACCGCCTGCGGCGGAGCCAACAGTCCGGCGGCAAGCACCTCTGCTCCGGCAGCTGAAGCCACAGCTGCACCGACTGCGGAAGCAGCAACATCAACGGAAGCGCCTGCCGCAGAAGCCGCTCCCGAAATGCGCAGCTTTGAAACCGCCAAAGGCCCGGTGCAAATCCCGGCGAAGCCGCAGCGGATTGTCACCGATTTCTATGGCGGTGAGCTGCTCGCCGTCGGCGCCAATGTAGTGGGCGTTGAGCCCAGCGCTTTTGACAACCCGTTCCTGACCGATCTGCTGAAAGATACCCAGGATGTCGGTTATCCGATCAGTGCGGAAAAAACCTTGGAGCTTGCTCCGGACCTGATTGTAGTGATGTACGATGATAACTATGACGCCTTGTCCAAAATTGCGCCAACGATTCATCTCCCTTACGGAACAGCTACCAACATTCAGGAAACCGTCAAGCTGTTCGGTGATATTGCCGGGGCTCCCGGGAAAGCGGAAGCTTTTATCGCTGATTTTGATAAGAAGGCAACCGAAGGCCGCGAGAAGCTGAAAGGGATTGTAAAGGAAGAAGATACGTTTGGTATATATGAGTTGACCGATAAAGGCGAGCTGTGGATCTTTGGCGACAATGCCGGACGGGGCGGACAAGCTCTCTATAATGCCCTCCAGCTCAAAATGCCTGCTAAAAACAACAACGAAAACCAGACCCTTCAGCTGTCCATGGAGCTGTTGCCGGAGTACGCTGCGGATTACATGTTCCTGACGACCTATGATCCCGAGAAAAAAGGCGACAAGCTCAAGGAATTGAAGGACTCCCCGGTATGGAAAGGCCTTGACGCCTCCAAAAACAATCATCTGTTCTACAACGATTTTGATACGTACTATCGTTACGATCCGATTGCCATCACGGCACAAATCGATCTGTTTGTCGATATGATCATTGCCCGCAGCGAAGAAAACAAGAAATAAGCAATAAGCGCCGCGATCTTTAACAAGCCCCTCGTTTCACAGGATTATCCTGATGAAATGGGGGGTTTTGTGGTATTCATGAGAATGTTTTGTAGACGGGGTGCTATAGGGAATGATACCCGCTAATTGTCGGAAATTTACTTTTCAGCGGATTGTTATAGGGAAATACACCCGTTATTTTTATGAAAAAGCCTGATTGGCGTGTTGTTGAGAAGATTAACGGGTGGGATTCCCTCTAATGTGACTGAAAGGGCCAAAGCTCTGGATTTAATGGGCGGATTTCCCTATACCCGATTGTGGCAGCCCTCCCTGGATTACAACACCTATCCAATCACCGTTCCGCTAAAATCTGTCCGAGCGTCTGGTCCAGTGGCAGCGGTTTGATGCCGTGACAGGTGTGCACCACGGTTAAAATCATGCAGATGTCATATTTGGAGGGGAACGCTCGGCTGCACTATGCCAGTTCTCAAAGGGTAACATCGAGCGCCAATAGTACCTAAGGTTGGTCTCCAGATAAGTCGGATCAAAAAACGGTTCCATTAGCGGCTTCCCGGCTGGAGGGCGTGTGCGGTCTGTAAACCGAGTGTGGACAAGTCCGCCCGGCTGAATTTTGTGTCAGTGATGAACACTTTGCTGATAGTTCTCCATACTCCTTAAGATGCTCCCGTCCATCAGCCTGCCGACCTTACAGACCAGCTCCATCGGGTCCGTATGAGCCCCCGCACGCATCCACTGGATCACCTGCTCCAAAAGCGCCAGCGTGTAGAAGTCGGCGATTTCTTCCTTAGCCTGGGGCTGGAGATCCAGCGGCTGACCCAGCTCGTTGATAATCTCAATCATGACGTCATAAATGACGCTATAGAGAAATTTCTCCAAATGCTCACGTCCGAGGGAATGAAACGTGTTCTGGCAGATCGTTTTATTGATTTGTATGTAATTCAGCACTTTAAGGAAACCCTCCTTCCAGCCGGCACAATTGCGGTATTCCTCAAGTCCTTTGATAATCTCAGTCTGATAGACCCAGCCCAGCAATTCATAAATATCGTGGAAGTGGTTGTAAAAGGTGATACGGGTCACACCGCAATCGGCGGTGAGCTGCCGGATGGTGATCTTGGGAAGCGGATAGCTCAGCATCAACTTCTTCAGCGAACGCGCCAAGGCAAACTTGGTGATCTGTGAATGCGACATAGGTACCTCCAGCACCAAAAGTGATTTTGCAATATATCTGTAAATAAGTCTATTTACAACCATTATATACCTGTTGTGATGCAGGGATCAAAGCTATGGCTTGGTGAAGACAGCTCTAAGGGTAAGGTAAGGTAAGGTAAGGTAAGGTAAGGTAAGGTAAGGTAGCTTTAAAGGCGAAGCTCTTCGTTTGTAAAAGCATTTTTCGGTTCTGCTGTATTTCGTGCAGCAGAACCTGCCGCAAAACACCGAAAACTGAATTACGCTGCATTTCGTGCAGCAGAATATAGTCAAAACGCCTCACAGCGGCAATTCAGCCGAATTCCGCTGTACAAAATACAGCAGATTGCCCATTTCTGCCGGCAACTGCTTTTTCTGCTGCACTTTTTGCAGCAGAAAGGCATCCATGAGCTATATGGGGACGCTCCCGCAATGCAGATCACTTCTGCTGTGGAGTGACGCCAGTATAGTGACGCCAGCGGAGCGGCGCCAGCGGAGTGACGCCAACGGAGTAACGCCCGCGGAGTGACGCCAGCGGAGTGACGCCCGCGGAGCGACGCCAGCGGAGCGACGCCAGTGGAGTGACGCCAGCGGAGTGACGCCAGCGGAGTGACGCCAGTATAGTGACGCCAGCGGAGTGACGCCAACGGAGTGACGCCAACGGAGTAACGCCCGCGGAGGACGCCAGTCGAGCCGCGTTGCAGCTTTGACATTTATGTGAAATCGGGAGGCGCCAAGCCCCGTCAGCCCGCACGGCAAAAAAAACCGCCCCTCCGGGGCGGCTCCACACCTTATTAGCTTCCTGCACACGTTTAGTGCTACCCGTCACCACACATTATCTACACTAAACCTACTGCGCAATCTGCTCACGGATATTGGCGAGAATTTTCTTCTCCAGCCTCGACACCTGAACCTGCGAGATGCCGAGGCGGCTGGCGACTTCGGATTGGGTCTGGTCGCGGTAATAGCGCAGGTAGACGATCAGGCGCTCGCGTTCGCTGAGTGCGCCGATGGCCTCGTTCAGAGCCAGCTTGTCGAACCAGCGCTCCTGTGACTCATCGGCGATCTGGTCGATCAGGGTGATCGGGTCGCCGTCATTCTCGAACACGGTCTCGTGAATCGAGGTCGGCGGCTTGTTGGCTTCCTGGGCAAAGACGATTTCTTCGGGTGTCACGCCGAGCGCCTCTGCGACTTCGCCAATCGTCGGCAGGCGGTCCAGAGTCTTGGACATCTCGTCCTTCATCTTGCGGACCTTGTTGGCCATTTCCTTGAGCGAACGGCTGACCTTCAGGGTCCCGTCGTCGCGCAGGAAACGCTGGATCTCGCCGATAATCATCGGCACTGCATAGGTGGAGAATTTGACCTCATAGCTGAGGTCGAATTTGTCAACGGACTTAAGCAGTCCGATACAGCCGATCTGGAACAAATCGTCAGGCTCATATCCGCGGTTCATGAACCGCTGCACCACCGACCAGACGAGGCGGATGTTGCAGCTGACCAGTGTGTCACGGGCGAGATTATCTCCGGCCTGACTAAGCGCGATTAGACGTTTGACCTCCGCATCGTCCAAATAGGTCGGCGGAGCTTTTTTTGACTCTGCATCCATGGCTCCAACCCCTAATTGTATAAAGCTTTTTTCGAGACAATGGTTTTCTTCATCGAAATGGAGGTACCGCGCCCCGGTTCACTCGTGACTTCAAATTCATCCATGAAATTCTCCATAATGGTAAACCCCATGCCCGACCGCTCCAGCTCCGGCTTCGAGGTATAGAGCGGCTGCTGGGCCAGCTCCAAATCCTCAATTCCCCGCCCCCGGTCCTCGACCGTCAGATGTACGGTTTCGTTGTCTATCGACGCCGAGATGCTGACGACTCCGCCCGGATCACTGTCATACCCGTGGATAATACAGTTGGTGACCGCCTCCGATACGACGGTCTTGAGATCATTCAGCTCGTCCATCGTGGGATCAAGCCGTGAGACGAAAGCCGCCACCACGACCCGGGCGAACGATTCGTTCTCCGAGCGTGCGGCGAACTCTACATGCATGAAGTTACCGGCTTGGCTCATAGTCATAATGCAACCTCCATATCCGAGAGTGCGGCACTCTCGTCGTCATATAAGGGCATGATTTTGAACAGGCCCGACATTTCCAGCAGCCGCTGCACAGGAGCAGTAGCATCGCATACCGCCATTTTCCCGCCTTTGGTGCGGATCAGCTTATACCTTCCCAGGATAACGCCAAGACCCGAGCTGTCCATAAACTGCAGATGCTTCAGACTAAGGACCAGATGCTCCACCTGGCCCCGCATAATCGCTTCATCCATCTCCATACGTACGTAGTCGGCTGCGTGATGGTCCAGCTCCCCTGACAAACGGACAATCAGCACACCCCGGTGATGCTCCATTTCCACATGAGAATTCATGTTTGCCACTCTCCTCTTCGTTGCTTTGAAAACCGCCCTTGAATGCTGTGACTCTGTCCTTTCAAGGACAAGGTTTTCTACGCGGCAAATCAGGAATCCTGCCTCCCGACAAAACTAGAAGAAAACCCCTATGAATCTACAGAATGCATAGAGGTTATCTACAAAATCCATCCTTTTAATCGCGGGTAAACATCGAGCCGGCCGTACGCTTAAAGAGCTTCCACCAGCCCGCCTTCGGCACAGCCTCGCCGGCCTTCAGCTCGTACTCCTTCAGAACTTCATTCCCTTGGTAAACGACCAGCTTGCCGACTGTCTGCCCTTCAGCAACAGGAGCAGTCACCTTCTCCTGCAGCACGACTTGATGGCGGATGCCTTCCTGGGCCACTCCTTTTTTCAGGAGTACCGAATAGCTCTCTTTAGCCGTAATCGGCAGCTGAGGCTTCACACCCTTGGCGATGTTCAGTGTGGCAATCGTATCTCCGGGCTTGTGAATGGTATGCATCTTATATTGCGAGAACAGGTAATCGAACATTCCCGAGACTTCACTGTTGCGCGTCTTCGTATTGGGTTCTCCCAGTACGACAGCGACTGCACGCAGACCGTCTCTGGCCGCAGTAGCGGACAAGCAGAATTTGGCTTCGGCCGTATACCCCGTCTTCAGCCCGTCGGCTCCCGTGTAGAACCGTACCAGTTTGTTCGTATTCACCAGCCAGAACGGCTTGGCGGAGTCCTTGCGCAGATAATCCTGATACGAACCGGTATATTGGATAATCCGTTCGTGCTTCAGCAGCTCCCGGCTCATGACGGCAATGTCATGTGCCGAGGAATAATGATTCTCCGCAGGCAGACCGTTGCAATTGGCGAAATGCGTATCCTTCAGGCCAAGCCCTTCCGCCCGCTTGTTCATCAAGTCGACAAAAGCACTCTCGGAACCGGCGATTTTCTCCGCTATCGCAACGGATGCATCGTTGCCGGAGGCCATGGCGATTCCTTTGAGCATCTCGTCCACCGTCATTTCTTCACCCGGCTCCAGAAAAATCTGTGAGCCGCCCATCGAAGCGGCATATTCACTGGTCCGCACCTTGTCGGTCAGCTGCAGCCGTCCTTCATCCAGCGCTTCGACCGTCAGGAGCATCGTCATAATCTTCGTAATGCTGGCCGGAGGCAGCTTGTCATGGCTGTTCTTCTCATAAATGACTGTGCCGGTTCCTGCATCCATCAAAATGGCGGAACGCGCCCCGGGTGCGAGGTCGACGGCGGCAGCCTTACTGCCGGAGTCCTTGCTTTTCTCCTCCGCATATACGCCCGAAGCCGGAGCCAAGGCTCCCAACCCAATACTTAACACAAGCAGCGCAGCGGCAAAACGCATTTTTCTCACAGTGATTCCCCTCCTGAACATTAACCTTCATTTCACAGGTACTGTGATCCAGTTTCGTCAGAACGGGTGGAAAATATTCCATGTCTGTATAAAAAGCCGTAATTAATCTCCTGCGGAAACGCCCGCCCGCACTGCAGCCTGATCCCCGTAACGCACAGCCGGCCGGCTTTTGCCGTTATGGCCGAGATACATGGTGGCTAACAGCGGAGAACGTCCTATCGCTATAGCAACAAGCAGCGGAAGCCCTACACCGATCAAGGTGAACGGCACAAGTCCGTATTCGGTATCCAAAAGGAATTTAAGCGCATAGTTGATAGGCAGATGCAGATACATAATCGCAATGGTATTGCGCCCCAGATCACCCAGCCACTTCAGCGGTACCAGCTTC
The DNA here is from genome assembly GCF_014644435.1 of Paenibacillus albidus. GTDB lineage: Bacteria > Bacillota > Bacilli > Paenibacillales > Paenibacillaceae > Paenibacillus_AQ > Paenibacillus_AQ albidus. Next base: position 198,748 of record NZ_BMKR01000007.1, read on the forward strand.
GACAGCCAGAAAACAACGGAACATATGCTCAGTGAGACAAGCAGCGGAATGGCCAGATCCAGGAACAAGGCATCATACTCCTTATATTTCATGTTCAGGCTGTAGCTGATCACCCCGGTGGAATCCAGGTAGAAAGCTGCCGCAGTGAGCGAAAGCAGCACCGGAAGCGACGCTTTAAGGCCGATAAGGGCAGGTATAGCCTTCTTCCCGTAATAACCGGTGGCGTAATAGGTAATTGCCAGGAGAGCCACATCAATGTTCCAGGGGAGGTTAAAGTTCTTCAGGGAAGTTAGAGAAATCAAATGAGCGAGCAGGTAACACGAGGTAATCACCGAAATTTGTACTTTCAGATTGAAACGGGTAATAAAACCGAAGAACAGCTGCGTGAACAACAGGCAGGTAATAAACCAGAATACGCCATAGGGACCGGTCAGCGACAGTCCGCCATACGCCAGTCTCGCTATGCTTTCGACAAATCCTTTAATATTTAAAGTGTATAAGAGCACAATCGCTGCAATCAGCAGCCCGTAGGCTACATAGGGTGTCATCAGCCCCCTTGTTCGTTTCACCGCCCAGCCCGTATACTTTTCGGGAGCAATCGGCTTGAATACCATACCGCTCAGCAAGAAGAACATCGGCATTCGGAACCAGGATAAATAATGGTTGGCCATCCCTTCTCCCGAGTGGCCCATGACTACAAAAATTATGCTTAAGCCCTTGGCAGCGTCTATCCACAGCTCACGCCTTTTTTCCATTTCAATTCCAGCTCCTCCCAAATTCAGTCTCTTTTTTATAATTAGTATAGGGAAGTTTTCATAACATATCAATTTTTCGTGACTGTTTTCTGCAAATTTCACACTGAGGACCTATGCCGCATAGGTATTTATCCGCATAAAACGACAGGATTACATGGAAAAAAAGACCACCCGGTAGCACGGATGGCCTTCATTGGCTCCATTAATATAAATGGCAGGATACCTGATGGCCGGATTCAAGTTCCCGCAGCACAGGCGTCTCGGATTTGCATCTGTCCATGGCATATGGACAACGGGGATGAAAGGTGCAGCCTGTCGGGGGCGTCTCTGGATTCGGAACATCCCCGGTCAGCACAATCCGCGACTTCTTCTGCCCCGGGTTCGGCACAGGTACTGCAGACATCAGCGCCTGGGTATAGGGATGCAGAGCCTTAGCGAACAATGTCTTCGTCGGAGCCAGCTCCACAATGCGGCCCAGATACATGACCGCCACCCGGTCGCTGATGAACTTAACGACCGACAGATCATGCGAGATGAACATATAGGTAAGGCCAAACTGTTCCTGAAGGTCCTGCATCAGATTAAGCACCTGGGCCTGGATAGACACATCCAGGGCTGAGACCGGCTCATCGCAGACGATGAACTTGGGATTCAGCGCAAGGGCACGGGCAATTCCGATCCGCTGCCGCTGGCCGCCCGAGAACTCGTGGGGAAAACGCTGGGCCTGATAAGGCGATAGTCCAACCACTTCCATCAATTGCTCAACCCGGCTTTTGAGTTCATTGTTCTTCGCGGCCTCATGGGTCCGCAGCGGTTCTTCCAGGATGCGCTGCACCGTCCAGCGCGGGTCCAGCGAAGCGTACGGGTCCTGAAACACCATTTGCATATCGGTTCTGAAGCGCCTCAGTTGCTCCGTGTCCAGGCTTCGCACATTGGTGCCGTTAAATACAATCTCGCCTTCCGTCGGTTCTATGAGCCGCAGGATGGCCCGGCCTGTAGTGGATTTGCCGCAGCCCGATTCTCCGACAACAGCCAGGGTCTCCCCCTGTTCCACGGATAGGGAAATGCCATCCACCGCCTTGACGGCGCCAACCTGCTTGGCGAACAAGCCTTTGCGGATCGGATAATGCTTCTTCAAATTGCGGACTTCCAGTAAGGTGTTCATGATATTTCCTCCTCCACCAGCAGACAGCGGCAGCGGTGTCCCGGTTCCTTCTCCAGCAGCTCCGGCCGCACCTGCTCACACCGCTCGATTCTCCGCGGGCAGCGTGGGGCAAACCGGCAGCCGTTCGGAAGGTTCGCCGGATTCGGCACCTGCCCCGGAATGGAAGTCAGCCGGTCGCTGTCTCCGGCCAGCTGCGGCAGCGAGGCCAGCAGCCCTTGCGTATAAGGATGCAGTGGCTTACTGTACAACGTAGCAACATCTGTCTCTTCCACGATCTGCCCCGCATACATAATGACTACCCGGTCGCACATTTCCGCCACCACGCCAAGGTCATGGGTAATCATCAGAATAGACATGCCTTCTTTCTCCTGAAGCTCACGCATCAGGTCCAGAATCTGGGCCTGGATGGTCACATCCAGAGCCGTTGTCGGTTCATCCGCAATCAGCAGCTGCGGATTGCAGACCATCGCCATGGCAATCATCACCCGCTGGCGCATGCCCCCGGACAGCTGATGGGCATATTGCTGGGCGATTTTCTCCGGGCGGGGAATACCCACCTTGCGCAGCATTTCCACCGCCCGCTCGGCAGCTTCCTTTTTGCCGAGTTTCAGGTGAAACCGGGCTGACTCGGAGATCTGCCGGCCGATCTTGAATACCGGATTCAGGGAGGTCATAGGCTCCTGAAAGATCATCGCAATCCGGTTCCCGCGAATATTGCGGACTTCTTTTGGCGAAAGCTTCAGCATATCGCGGCCTTCAAACCGGATTTGTCCGGCAGCCACCCGGCCAATCCGTTTGGGCAGCAGCTGCATAATCGACAGCGAGGTGATGCTTTTACCGCAGCCCGATTCACCGACGATCCCCAGCGTCTCCCCCTTGCGGACGGACAAACTGACGCCGTCCACCGCACGGATGATCCCGGCATCGGTTACAAATTCCGTACATAGGCCGGATACTTCAAGCAACTCTGTCATTTTGTCCCCTCCTAACCGATTGTATAGGTCTGTCCCCGGGCTTCACTGTAATCAGCGTCTTAGGCTTGATTCTTCACCGTATTTACACCAGCTTCCACCTCTACCTCTAAATACTTAAGGGCAGTCAAGGCATATACTTTGGCACACTGGATGATCTGCCACACCGGTGCCTTCTCATTAAAGTTATGAATGGTCGACAGCTCCGCCGGACCATACTGCAATACCGGAATACGATGCGTGCGGAAATGTCTGGCATCGCTGGAGGCCCACTGGAGCACGCCATAGGCTTCCTTGCTGCTCACCTCGCTGATGCTGCTGACCAGATCGGTGACAATCTGCTCTTCCGAAGAAGTCCAGTTCGCATTGCCCTGGAAGCCGAAACCCTTCACTTCGGATTCAATGCCTGCTTCAAGCAGCAGGGAACGGGCCCGGTCCAGCACATCACGGTAATCCACACCGAAAGGCACGCGTGAATCGACCTGAATGGTGCAGCGGTCAGCCACGACATTAACTTTGGTTCCGCCCTGGATGGTGCCGATATTCACGGTGACATGGTCGAAGACCTGCCAGGCAAGCGAGCCGTCCTGCTCGCTTTCTTTCACATACTCCTGGGAGATACGGATAATTTCTTTGACTTCTTCGGGAATGTCCGGCTTGATGTCCCACAATCTTTGCAGCGCCTCTATCCCCTTGGCAGCTTTGACAATCGCACTGTCCCCTACAATCGGCGACAGACTTCCGTGGCCCGGCGTGCCTTCCACCGTGAATTCGAACCAGCAGCTGCCTTTCTGGCCGATCGTCGGATTCTGCGGTCCCGAAGGCTCTGCAATGACAGCAGCGGTTCCCGTGACAAGGCCGCGTTCCAGCACCCACGGCACTCCAAGATGGCCGCCTGTCTCTTCATCCGGCACGACGAGCAGAGCCAGATCTCCGCGCAGCGGGACCCCCAGCTTCGCCAGCAGCGTCATGGCAAAAATCTGCCCGGCCAGCCCGGCTTTCATATCGGACGCACCCCGTCCCAGCAAATAGCCGTCCTCGATAGCTCCGCTAAAGGGATCAAAATCCCAGCGGGACCGGTCGCCCGCAGGCACAACATCGGTGTGTCCGCAGAAAATCAGTTTTTTGGAAATACGGTCTTCAGCCGTTGCAGACAAGGTCGATACCAGATTCAGCATCGTTTCCGTCGCAGGATAAATAGAAGTAGCTATTCCGGCCTGATGCAAATAATCAATAATGAACGCACTGATCTCGCGCGAGTCGCCCGGCGGGTTCTCCGAAGGGAACTGAATCAGCTTTGAGCATAAGGCCAGCAGTTCGTCCTGTTGTTCGTCAATTGCAGCCAATACTTTTCTTTTCCAATCTGTCATTGTATGATCTCCTTTCAAACTTGGAAAAAGAGGGACACAGGCCAGCTGCCCGCCTGTGCTCTCTTGTCAAAAAATTATTCTATTCCTGTTTGGACAACGGGTAGAAGCGGATAACTTCATCCGGGTAGAACGCATAACCGCTGATATTTTTGTTCATGCCGACGATGCGGTTGTATTCATACAGGTAAGCCCATGGCGCTTCCGTATTGATGATCTCTTGCGCTTTCTTGTACAGCTCACTGCGTTTTTGCTGGTCGGTCTCGTTGTTCGCTTGCTCCCACAGCTTGTCTACTTCGGCATTCTGATAGTTGATATAGTTGGATGACCCTTTACCGTACAGCAGGAAGCCAAGGTGGTAGCCGGGATCATTGACAAAAGAAGTCCATTTGGAGATGTAGGAGGTCAGGTTGTTTTCCTTTTGCTTCTCCAGGAATTGGGCGCGCGCCAGCTTGTTGATGTTCATCGTTACGCCGATTTTGGCCAGTTCGGCCTGAATCAATACGGCATCGTCCTCCCAATCGTCAAATCCGGAGCCGAGGGTAAAGTCAAAGGTAAAACCATTCTCGTAGCCTGCTTCCTTAAGCAGTGCTTTCGCTTTATCCAGATTGTACTCGTACACATATCCTGCATCCGTGAAGCCCGGAGTATTGCTGGCCACCGAGCTCTTCATCTGCTTGGCCTGTCCATACATAACTCCGCTGAGCAGCTCGTCATAAGGAATTGCGTAGGAGACGGCCTGGCGAACTTTTACATTGTCAAACGGCTTAACCTTATTATTCATGGCGAAGAACAGAATCCGGTTGCTGGCATTGGACTGAATATTCAATTCATTGTTTCCTTGAAGGGAGTTAACATCCTTGGGAGGAATTTCGATCGACATATCCACGTCGCCTTTGCTTAGCAACAGCACACGGTTCGAGGCTTCTTTGGTGAACTTCAGTGTGACCTTGCCGAGCTTCGGCGCCCCTTGCCAATAAGTCTCATTGGCCGTGAACACCGCTTCGCTGGCCGGGTCCCATTTCTCCAGCTTGAACGGACCGGAGCCTGCTGCGTTCGTCTTCAGGTAATCGGCATTCTGCCCTTCCACCGCCTTCTGGTCTACGATCGAGAAGGTATACATGGCAATGATTTGCAGGAACATATGATTCGGATTATTCAGTACTACTTCCACGGTGGATTCATCCTTGGCCGTTACCGATTTGATGGCAGCCATACCGTAGAGGAAGCTTCCGGAGCTTGATTTGCCGACACGGTCAAAAGAGTAAGCCACCGCCTCGGCATCCACCGGATTGCCGCTCTGAAATTTCACTCCAGACTTAAGCTTGAAGGTGTACACCGTATTGTCGGCGGACACTTCCCAGCTCTCGGCGAGCATCGGCTGGATATCCTCGGTGTTGGCAATATCCGCACCGTCCACGTTTTTGATGCCATAGGTCACAAGCTGGTCGTAGGTAGCCAGTACCAGTGTATCCGAAGTCAGGTCATTGGCTTCAGCAGGGTCCAGCGTGGTGCCACCCTCGGAATAAGCGACGGTCAGGTTCGGCTTGACCGCAGATTCTCCTGTGGTTTCCGCTGTAGCGGAAGTGCCGCTGCTGGCAGCAGGTGTCTGTGGATTGGCGCTGTTCACGCATCCGGAGAGCAGGACTGAGAAAGCGATGAGTGGGGACAGCCATTTTACTTTTTTCATCTGTAATTCCTCCCTTTTGAAACTTAGGTTTGAATGCACGGTCTTTGAAATGCTGCTATATATTTACCGGGCAACGGCAGAGTCCGGCGGCTTGTCTCTTTAAGCCACTCCTCCGCCTATTTGCCCGAACGCAACCGTGGATCAAGCACATCCCGGAAACCGTCGCCGAGCAGATTGAAGCCCAGAATGGAAGTGGCAATAGACAAGCCGGGGAAAGTGACCAGCCACCACTGGCCGGATATAATGTACTCCCGGCCTTCAGAGATCATCGCGCCCCACTCGGCAATCGGCGGTTTGACGCCAAGCCCGAGAAAGCTGAGACTCGAAGCCGTCAGAATGGCAAAGCCCATTCCAAGGGTGGCCTGAACCAGCAGCGGCGCCAGCGCATTAGGGAGAATATGCTGGAACAAAATGACCTTGTCCTTCACGCCGATGGCCCGGCTGGCTTCGACGTATTCTTTTTCCCGAAGCGATACGGTCTGGCCGAACATCAGCCGCGCGAACTCCGGAATGCCAACGATGCCGACTGCAATCATTGCGCTGCTCAGCCCCGCTCCGATGGAGGCGGCAATCGCCATGGACAATACAAGGGACGGAAAGGACAACAGCACATCCATGAGGCGCATGATAATTGTTCCTGTGCGTCCCCCGTAATAGGCGGCAATTCCGCCCAGCGGAACGCCGATCAGGAAGGAGATCGCCACGGCGATAAGGCCGGTCCAGATACTGATCCGGGCTCCGTACAATACCCGGCTGAGAATATCCCGCCCGAAGTTGTCCGTGCCGAACCAGTGGCTGCCCGAGGGACCCTGCAGTTTGTTCGGCATATCCGTTGCATACGGATCATACGGAGCGATCCATGGGGCTATAAGGGCTGTCAATGTCCAGATCAGTATAAAGATAAGACCCAGCGCGGCCAGACGATTACGCAGAAGCAGGCGCAGGAATGTTTTGGGTTTGGGTGCAGCCGCAGGTTTCATGGCATTGCCCTGGGCTGACTGTGCAGCAGTGCTCAAATCGGTTGTCCTCCTCTCATGGCGTGGTTTACTCATAGCGGATTCGCGGATCAATCAGGCCATAGATCAGATCGACGGCCAGATTGATTCCGCAGTACAGAATCGCACTGACCAGGGTGAAAGCCTGGATCGGTGCATAGTCTGCTGCCAGAATGGAATCTGTCACATAACCGCCGATTCCCGGCCAGGAGAAGATCGTCTCTGTAATGACCGCGCCTCCCATCAGATACCCGAACTGCAGTCCAAGTACGGTTAGGGTTGGAATCAAGGCGTTAAGCAAAGCATGCTTGTAGATGACAGCCGATTCGCGAAGTCCTTTGGCCCGTGCCGTCCGCACAAAGTCCTGATCAATCACTTCCAGCATGCTGGAGCGGGTCATGCGGGCCACGATGGCCATCGTTCCGGTACTCAGGCAAATCGCCGGCAGGATCAGATGGACGATGCTGCTTTTTAAGGCAGCCATGTCTCCCGAGAGCAGACTGTCCAGAACGTATAGTCCGGTAATATGGACCGGCGGGTTCAGATCACCGCTGATCCGGCCCATCGGCGCCGGCGCCCAGCCCAGTATGGAATAGAAGATATAGATGAACATCAGCCCCAGCCAGAAGATCGGCACACAGGCGCCAATCAGGGAAAATACGCGCGAGATATGGTCAATGATAGATTCCTTGCGCGTTGCCGCTATGATGCCTACGGGAATGGCAATCAATATAGCAATCAGAATGCTGGTAAGCGTAAGCTCAATGGTAGCCGGAAACCGGGTCGCCAGGTCACTCGCCACGGAATGGCCTGTATGGTACGCGTAGCCGATATCCCCTTGAAACAATTGGCCCAGGTAAGTAAAAAATTGAATATAGAGCGGCTTGTCCAGCCCCATATCCTGGCGGATTTTGGCGATGGTCTCCTCGGGGGCCTGTTCTCCGGCCATCATGATGGCCGGATCGCCCGGCAGTACCCGGGAGAGAATAAACGTAATGACCACAATCCCCAGCAAGGCCGGAATCATCTGACCCAGTCTTTTTAATGTGTAAGCAAACAATGAATCAGCCCCTTTACTACTTCTCTGATGTCCAGCACTAAAGACCTGGGTTTCGCAGAACCCGACGTTTCATGTTAGGAACCGTGCTGTTTCTTATAATCTCTTTGGTAGTTGTGCTAATTCTACATAGAATTCAGCCGGCACTCTACGTCCCGTTCAGCTAAAAAAATGCACAACCGTTTGTCGATTGTGCACTATAACCCCACACGAATGTAATGTTTCCTGACACTATATGCCGAAAAAAAGGTCCTCCTTTTATTTTTCCTGTAAATAGTAGTAGATCAGGCATAAATGACAGACAAATTGCTCACGGGGATCGTTCAGGTCAAAGCCGGTAATATCACGGATACGCTCGAGGCGGTATTTCACCGAATTCCGGTGGATGTACAGGCTGTTCGCCGTCTCGATCAGGCTACCCCGGCATTCCAGATAATGATAGAAGGTCAGCAGCATATTGCTGTCATGCTCCTGGTCATATTGGCGCAGCTTGCCTAGCTTCCGTTCGAACAATGCAGCAAAACCCGGTCCGTTCGTAGCCTCCAGCAGGTGGTATACCTCTACATCTTCAAATCTCGTGACCCCGCCGCTTCCCGTTCCTTGTCCGAGACGGCCAGAGATGGACAGTGCCCGGCGTGCCGCATTATAGCTGGTGTGAATATCCCACAGATGCTCCGAGGTTCCCATTCCTGTACGGAAGCCACCAAGCCCTTCATTTTTATCCTGAAGCCAGTTTTCCAGTGTCTTCCCCCATGAATCCTCCTCAGTGGTGCCGGTGCCCGTACGCCGTGTATCCGGTGTCGGCAGGAACAGCACCGCCCGGTTGGAGCGGAACTCCACATGGGGAGTGACCCCGCGTCTTTTCGCTTCCCTCTCCAGGAGTCGGGTCACGTTCTCTTCCTTCGGTGCTGTCTCCCCTTCTATGACGGCCACCTCCCACTTATGGGCGGGGTTCATCCCGAGCTGACGCGCACGCCTCTCCACTTCATGGCGGGAAGGCAGGGGTGGGGTAAGCAGCTCATCAATGAAATTGCCGCGCAAGCGGACTTCGGTATCTTCAGCCACTTTTTTACGCATCAGTTCCAGCGCAAATACCAGTCTCGCCTGCTCGATCCCCACCTGCTCCATATCATCCAGCCTGTCCTTATCCACCAGCAATCTAGCAACCTGCCTCCGGTCCACGTTAATGTTCCAGGTCAGCGGCGTCTCTTTCCCGCTCCAATCAAAACCGGACGGCGAAGACACGATAATTCTGCGGTCATTGTCGACCAGAGCCACAGGCGCCTTCAGGAACTCGGCCACATTGTCGCTGACCGCCTGAATCCCGCTGTTCTCCAGAACCATTGTAGTCAGGGTGCGGTAGACTTCCTCCGCCCTGCGCAGCAGCATGGCCTGGCGCCCCAGAAGCAGCTCCATCACGGGCTGGGTAATGTCTGTATAGGGAATCTCGGGAGGAATCTCCACAATCGGCAAACCGCAAGCGTTGCTGGCTTCAATGGCCGCCTGCGGGATTTCCTTGAGGAAGCGGGCGGGCTTGATCGCCAGAGCGGCAGCACCCAGACTGTCCAGGGTATGCACCAGCGCCGTCAGCAAGGAGGGGTCGTGACGAATAGAATAGGCGGTCGTCAGCAGCATCACGCCTTCGCTTACCCAGCCTTTCAGGTCGGGAACCTCCATAATGTCCACAAAACGCACGATCCTGTCCACACCCTGTTCACCGCTGATCACTCGGGCCGTACTAAGAATAGGCAGCTGCATCAGCTCTCTTAATGTAATTCCTCTTGTGTCCATCCAATATCCCCCTTCGACTGTCCACCAGATTACATAGTCATTTTTAGATAGTTTAGCAAATATTAAGTGTGAACAAAATGGATAATTATCGGAAATTCCACTATTCCGGCCAAAAATGACGTAAAAACGCTCTCATCGAACCTGTGGTTCATGAGAGCGTCCGTTATTTCAAATCTGCCACCTCGTTATATTGTGAAACAGCGTGTACTAGTTCCGGTCCACTCCAGCCGCCGATACTGCGACTGCTGCACCCAGGGAAAGGATCGGGTCCAGTGCGCGGACGCCAAGCTCCCGCTCCAGCCCGGCCGCAAGTCCAATGGTCGCGAAGCCTGTACAGGCCAGCACAATGGCCTCCGCTCCGAGGTCCACCAGCCGCGCCGCTCCGGCAAGCGCTCCGGTACGCCCAGCCGGAGTATTCAGGTCGAGAGTAGTTACCACTCCATCTGGACGGTCCATCCCAATATAAGCTTCGCCGAGGATACTACGGATGTACGGTGGCACCTCGTTCAAAATGGTCAGAACGCCTACCTTACCGGCTGCCGTAAGTGCGAGATGGGCCGCACAAGAGCCCGCTCCCAGCACCGGTACCGAAACAGCGGCTCTAGCTTCCGGAAGTGCCGGGTCCGCCGCGCAGCTGATGCCGATTGCGGTACAGCCGCTTTGTTCCAGCTCTTGTGCCAGCCGGATAATCTTAGGCACTGCCAACGCTTCAGTCTCCTCATTATAAACGCCCATAGGCTGATCCGGAATACAGCGGCTCATTACCGACAATCCAAACCTGTGCTTGATCAGTTCCCCATGCAGGTCAATGGACGGCTGATCCGCAAGCGTAATGACACGAATGATCCCCAGCATCGCTGCCACCTCTTTTCCCACTATTCCTCATCCCAGCCGTTTAAATCAACTCTCCGGCCCGCATAATCAGCACGTCATCAATATACACATCCGGCTTCATGACAACGGCATCGATATGAACTCCTGCGGCGATGGTGCCGCCAAATGTATTATTGCTGCCAAAAGCAACATGAATCGTCCCATAGACCTTCTCATCTTCCAGCACCACTCCGGTGATTCTTGCTTTATTATTCGTGCCGATGCCGAATTCGCCAAGCCAGCGCCCATCGCCTTCGCCAAGCATCTTCAGCAGCTGTTCTCCGGCTTCGCCTTCAGCAGCACTCAATTTACCTTGCGCTACTGTCAGCAGCATGGGGGTCTTAAGCGCACCAATGCCTGCTACCGAACCATCCACCAGAATCTGCCCTTCTGCCGTCCCTTCCACAGGGGCGATATAGGCTTCGCCGGAAGGCAGATTGCCCGATTCACCCGGGTTCAGGTACATGCCTGTGCTTGGAACACCGTCGCGGCCATGGATGGGCACCGTCAAACTGTATCCCTCTTTCGCAATACGGACCGTGCTGCCGCCGCTCAGCATCGCGGTTACTCTCTCCGTCAACGCCTTCACCTGCGGATAATCTGCGTTAATGGCTCCATGGCTGAACATATCATCGGTCATGCCGGGCATTGTGGCCACGCGGGTGCCGGAAGCAGCCGCTTCCTTGCGTGCCCGGGTATGTGTCATGGAATGCTCGGTAACACATACCGCAACGTCCGCACGGATCATCGCCTCCGCAATGGCTGCTGGCGGTTCCTCCCCGGATTTGCTCCGCTCCTGCATCAGGAGAAATAGGGTTTCCGCTCCCAGCCTTTTGCCTGCCTCATAGATGGATTCGCCCAGCTCCCGCTTGGCATCATCCGCTATAACTGCCAGCACTTCATGGCTGCTTAAGCCCAGGCAGTCCCTGAGCACATTTTTACTGATTTCAATCCGTTGTTCGTTCATCGTAATCTGCTTCCTCCCGCTTTAGACCATTTCGGCTACCAGTTTGCCCATCAGGGCATTGGACAGCACTACGGGGACCCCTGCCGAGGATACCCATTCTCTATGCTGCTCCACATAACCCATACAGTCAAGTACAATCAGGTCCACCCGGCCCTGCAGCTGCCGGGCAGCCGCGCGGAATTGCTCTTCGCCCCCCGTATACGGCGATACAGCGGCAAAAGGCAGGGAAGCTGTGCCCCCGTCAGTAAACTTCTCATTCATGTGGTCCTCCTGCTCCGCGAGGGGGCCGATCAGGCCAAGACGGCGGCTGCCAATCATCGCCTTAACCGTCCCGGGAATAATCCGGTCCGGTTCAATCAGATGGGCATGCTTTGTATGCAGCTCCGGAAATACACCGGTGCAGAGCAGCAGGATGGTACGAATGCCATCAGCTTCCATACGGTCTATCTTCCCCTGCAGTGTGGACTGAATACGTTCCCGGGAGACAATGACCGCCGTTCCGTCGGACATCCGGGAAGTCAATACATATTCGCCATCGCCCGGACCAAAGGCATCGCTGATCTGTGCATGGGTAAGACCATCCAGCACCCCGGCCTGGACCAGCCGGGCGCGGCCTTCCAAATACTTCTCCAGGATAGGGGCGACATCGCTTCTGGGCGCTTGCCCAATGGTAATCAAGCCCACCGTCTTCATCTTACGGCATGCCTCCTTCCAGCCAAATTACCCCAGGGTTCAAGCTTAAAGCGGAGATACCGCCGGCTTGCCCGAGGTTTGCAGTACCTTCATCGTTCCGTACAACTGCGTAATCCGCGCAAACTCGGCTTTATTGTAGAACTCACAGCTTCCCTGTGTCACTTCTTTGGCCGTTTCCACCGCGAACCGGACCGCGGAAGCAATATCAACCTCATGGCTCGCACCCGTGCCGCAGCCGGGAACCATCGATTGGGCAGTAATCGCCAAGCCCACCACCGGTGCATCTGTAGCCACGGCTGGCTGAAGAATGGAGTTAATATGGTAGAGGTCATTCCCATAAGGCGTAATATCCTGGGTTGTCACCGGAAAAGTAACCGGCAGCTGGCCTGTCGTCATTTCCAGGATCCGCAGCAGATCCTCGCTGACCCGCAAGATATACCCCTCTTTGACAGTCGGAGAAATCGCAATCCCCTTATGATTGATCACCCGGTTGCCCTTGGTGGTGTCAATGGACAACACCGCTTCCATTTCGGGCAGCACCTCATATTCATTCATTTGCAGAATATCCACCGGTGAATCCATGAAGTCAACGGGTTCATGCGGCAAGGTTGGCGCATCCGGGCAAATATGCGTCGTAATGATGACATCCCCCTTCAGCACATCGCCTTTGGTCTGCATATCCGCCAGCTTCAGGGCCGCCGCAACTGCAGCCACTGCCCCATCCGCATCGGATACGATGCCGATCCGGCTTGGACGGGCACCGATCCCGCCGAGACGGCCTACAATACCAAAGGTAGGGGCAGAACCCCCTTTTAGTTTGCCTTCGCTGCCTTTCACGACAATTTTGATGAATTCGGTACTTCCTTTTTCCCCCTCCACCTTCTGAACTTGCACCGTTACATCCGGATAGGCGTCGAATAATTGACCGACCTTCCCACCAGTAACATAAGCGCTGTCCAGTGTGTTATAAACCGTAATTGTTTGCTGAAGTGCCATTAAAGTTCCTCCTCGGCTATGCTGCCTGCAAGTTTGATTATTCCTAGAAGCGGTAACAACATTTCCTTAAACGGCATGATCACCGCCAAGCAGAACCAGATGGGTATTATGATGTTAGAATTTATACTAACGTAATAACAGAAACGTCCACAATGTACTCCCCTGCCAAAACTACTCCCCTTTTCTTGTGCTGAACAGATAAACCTGCCGGAAGGGTACCAGCTGATGTCAGATATAGTGGCGCCCCTGCTTACTTGGTCAATAATTCCGTACCGGTTGAGCCAAATTTCTGCATAAAAAAAAGAAACCGCCCAAAAGGAGCGATTTCTTGTATGTGAGAAACTTGAACAGATGACCCGGAAGTTCGAAACCCGGATACTGGCTTTATACGCGATAACATGCGTAGCGGATAACCCAGTGGTTAGAACCGCGTTACACCCTCTTTAGTGACAATCGCGTACACCAGCGGCAGCGGAGCCACCGGTTGTGCAGAAATGCGGTAGGCTTCCAGCACCTTGTTCCGCGCTTCCTGCACCTTGCCCTCACTAGCGTGATTGACATGGAGTACAGCCAGCGTCTCGCCGGCTGCTACCGCATCTCCGACCTTTTTGGACAAATGAATGCCCACCGCCAAATCAATTACGGATTCTTTGGTCTCGCGTCCGGCTCCAAGCAGCATGGCTGCAATGCCGATTTCCTCGGCTTGAATGCCTTCTACGTAACCAGCGGCTTCAGCTTTCACCTCAATGAGGCGTTCTGCAGTCGGCAGCGTATCCGGGGACTCGATCTGCGAGACATCCCCGCCTTGGGCCCCGACCATCTGCTTGAGCTTCTCAAGCGCGGTGCCATCCTCAATATGAGTCTTGAGGATGGAGCGGGCTTCCGCTTCATCCCGGGCTTTGCCGCCCAGGACCAGCATATGGCTGCCAAGGATAAGACAGACTTCCTCGAGATCCTTGGGTCCCTGTCCCTTCAACGTGTCAATGCCTTCCTTGATTTCCAGTGCATTGCCGATGCCATAACCGAGCGGCTGATCCATATCGCTGATCACGGCTACCGTGTTGCGGCCCAGATGGCTGCCGATGTCCACCATCGCCTGTGCCAGTTTGATGGAATCGTCCAGCGTCTTCATGAATGCGCCGCTGCCGGTTTTGACATCCAGCACGATCGCATCGGCCCCGGCGGCAATCTTTTTGCTCATTACGGAACTGGCGATCAGCGGAATGGATTGCACAGTCCCCGTGACATCACGCAGGGCATACAATTTCTTGTCCGCCGGCGTAATATTGCCGGATTGGCCGATCACCGCCGCCCCAATCTCGCCGACCTGGGCGAAAAAGCGCTCGCGGTCCATCTCCACCGAGAAGCCGGAAATGGACTCCAGCTTGTCGATGGTACCGCCGGTGTGCCCGAGACCGCGGCCCGACATCTTGGCTACCGGCACTCCTGCCGCAGCCACGAGCGGCGCGAGCACGACGGTTGTTTTGTCGCCTACTCCGCCTGTCGAATGCTTATCCACCTTGATTCCGGCAATCGGGCTAAGATCCACCTGGTCGCCGGACTTCGCCATCTCCAGGGTCAGATCACCGGTCTCCCGGGCATTCATGCCTTGAAAATAGACGGCCATGGCCCAAGCCGAAACCTGATAGTCGGGAATTTCACCGCGGCTGTAGCCCTGAATCAGAAAAGCAATTTCCTCGCCGCTGAGCTCTCCGCCGTCCCTTTTTTTCTGGATAATATCGACAACTCTCATATTATACCTGTACCTCACGCACGAATGCGCGGACCAGACCGATGAATTTCGGTTTGGTTTGATTCGCTACTTTGACCACTTGCTCGTGTGTGAGCGGCTCCAGCTCATCGCCAATCGCCATATCAGTGATGCAGGTGATGCCAAGCACACGCAGCTTGCTGTGGCTAGCTACAATGACTTCAGGGACCGTGGACATCCCAACAGCGTCTCCGCCCAGGTAAGCGAGCATCTTCAGCTCAGCCGGTGTTTCGTAAGTCGGGCCGCTGATGCCGGCATAGACGCCTTCTTGCAGCACAAGCGTTTCACCGTCAGCACCTTTGACTTCGGATGCCAGCTTTTTGGCCAAGGCAATATATTCAGGATCATAAGCCCGGGACATATCGGGGAAACGTACACCCAGCTCCGGATCATTTGGTCCGATCAGCGGATTGTCGCCGGTCATGTTCAGATGGTCCGTAATCAGCATCAGGTCCCCGGCTTTGAAACCTCTGTTCATACCGCCGCCTGCGTTGGTAATCACAAGGGTCCCTACGCCAAGCTTCGCCAGGACGTACACGGGCAGCACAACCTTGCGCATTGCATAACCTTCATAATAATGAAAACGGCCCTGCATGATAATTACATCCTTGCCCTCCAGCTTGCCGATAACAAAACGTCCGGCATGGCCTTCGACCGTAGAACGCGGAAAATGCGGGATTTCTTCGTAAGGAAGGTACACGGCTTCTTCGATTTGGTCACCCAGATCGCCAAGGCCCGAGCCGAGGATCAGACCGATGCTTGGCGTGTAACCTCCTAGTCTGGACTTGATATATTCAGCCGCTTCCTTGACCTGCTGGCCATAAGCTGGGGTATTTGCTTCTGTCATAAAATGAATCCTCCCGGTATTTAGAGTGATGTTAAATGTTGTGGCGAAACCCTACATCTTCGGAATAAAGCCCAATACCAGCTTCAGGAAACGCTCGCGCACACGCTCCGCCGTCTCCATGACCTCGACATGGTTCAAAGGCTGGTCCAGAATGCCGGCAGCCATATTGGTGATACAAGAGATGCCAAGCACCTCGATTCCTGCATGGCGGGCCACAATCGTCTCCGATACTGTGGACATACCTACCGCATCCGCACCTTGGCGGCGCAGCATAACGATCTCAGCCGGCGTTTCATAGCATGGACCCAGCAGACCCGCATATACGCCTTCTTTGAACTCAAAATCCTGCTCGGCAGCCGTTGCCTTCGCAACCTCGATCAGGCGGCGGCTGTAAGCCGAAGACATATCAGGGAAACGGACGCCCAGCGCCGGGTCATTCGGCCCCGTCAATGGATTGCGTCCAGTCAGATTCAAATGGTCGGTGAGCAGCATCAGATCCCCGGGGGAATAATCGAGGTTCACTCCTCCGGCAGCATTGGTTACCAGCAGGCTGGTTACACCCAGCTCCTTCATGACCCGTACCGGAAATGCTGTAACCTCCGGCCCGTAGCCTTCATACATGTGGAAACGGCCTTTCATCATCACTACCCGGCGTCCTTCGATCATCCCGATCAGCAGCTCGCCTTCGTGGCCCTCTACCGTAGAGACCGGAAAATGCGGAATTTGATGATACGGAATGCTGATTTCATCCGTAATCAGGTCCGCCAGTACGCCGAGGCCGGAACCCAGGATCAAGCCGATCTCGGGAGCTACTGTGCTTTGATCCTTAATATAAATGGCTGCTTCCTGTATTTGTTGTTGGGTTATAATTGTCATTATTGAACCGCCTCCTTGATTTTTATTTCAGTTCTGCCAAAAAGCTTGTCCCGTACTTCGGAGCCTTCGCCCCAAAGTTGTCCGCAATCGTCGCCGCCACATCGGAAAATGTGCTGCGGATGCCCAGATTGCCGGGAGACGCAAGGCGCGGGCTGTATACGAGCAGCGGCACATACTCACGCGTATGATCGGTTCCGCTGTGGATCGGGTCATTGCCGTGGTCAGCTGAGATGATCAGCAGATCATCCTGCCCCAGTGTGGAGAGAATCTCCGGCAGCGCGGCATCAAATTCCTCCAGGGCACGCCCGTAACCTTCCGGATCGCGGCGGTGTCCGTAGAGGGAATCAAAATCCACAAGGTTCGTGAACAGGAAACCTTCAAACGGCTTGCGCAGCTCCGCTATAGTCAGCTCAATGCCATGGGCGTTGCTTTTTGTCGGATACGATGCCGTAACCCCTTCACCTGTAAAAATATCATTGATCTTGCCTACGGCAATCACATCCTTGCCGATATCCTCCAGCGCGTTCATCACTGTCGGCTCCGGCGGCTTCACCGCGTAATCGTGGCGGTTCGGCGTACGTACGAAATTGCCGGGTTCGCCTACATAAGGACGGGCAATGACACGGCCTACTGAGAACTCGGGAGCCATCGTCAGCTCACGGGCTATTGTGCAGGCACTGTACAGCTCCTCAAGCGGGATGATATCCTCATGCGCCGCAAGCTGGAACACGCTGTCCGCCGAGGTGTACACAATCCAGGCTCCGGTCTTCATCTGCTCTTCGCCGTATTCGACCAGGATTTCGGTCCCCGAAGCCGGCTTGTTCCCGATCACCTTCCGTCCGGTTGCCGCTTCAAATTTCTCAATCAGCTCTGCCGGGAAACCGTCAAAATACGTATTGAACGGAACCTCTATCTTAAGGCCCATCAGTTCCCAGTGGCCGGTCATCGTATCTTTGCCTACCGAAACTTCCTGCATCTTGCCGTAGTAGGCAGTCGGCGCCTCAACCGGTTCAAGCGGAGGCAGCGGCGCAATATTCGCCAGCCCCAGCTTTTGAAGATTAGGCAGCTTCAGTCCCGGCACCCGCTGCAAAATATGACCCAGCGTATGCGAACCCGCATCGCCAAAACCCGCCGCATCCGGTGCTTCGCCAATCCCTACGCTATCAAGTACAATAAAACCAATTCGTTTAAAAGTGGACATTAACGTCTTCACTCCTTCTCATCTGCATCTTCTTAGCTTCATCATGAAACGTGAAGAAACGGCTGTACCC
Source organism: Paenibacillus albidus (assembly GCF_014644435.1). Classification (GTDB taxonomy): domain Bacteria; phylum Bacillota; class Bacilli; order Paenibacillales; family Paenibacillaceae; genus Paenibacillus_AQ; species Paenibacillus_AQ albidus. The sequence goes on from NZ_BMKR01000007.1 coordinate 216,833, forward strand.
GCAAGGGTATCCGTTTCGCTGTGCGCCCTAATCTGCAGCCAAGCCGCAGCCTGTTCCTTCAGTATGATTCCATCATAACGATCTTAGTCGGAAAAAGCACCCCCGGCCAGGATTACCTGGCTCTAGGATGATGGCTTTCGTAGACTTCCTTCATATTTTTGCGGGCGATTCCGCTATAGATCTGTGTCGTCGATATATCGGCATGCCCCAGCATCTGCTGCACCGAGCGCAGATCCGCACCACCTTCCAGCAGATGGGCTGCGAAGGAATGGCGCAACGTGTGCGGCGTGATATCCTCATCTATGCCGGCTTCCCGGGCGTATTTCTTAATGATTTTCCAGAAGCCCTGCCGGGTTAATCTTCCGCCCAGACTATTTAGGAACAGGGCCGGTTCATCCCGGTTCCCCCGCAGCAGCTTGTCCCGCATCCCGGCGGTGTAGACAGCCACACATTCTGCGGCGATTGCGCCAATGGGTACAACCCGCTCTTTGCCGGAAGTGCCGGTGCAGCGGGCGTATTTCATGTCGGTATGCACATCCTCCAGATTCAGCGAGATCAGCTCCGTAACCCGGATACCGGTAGCGTATAACAGCTCCAGCATTGCCTTATCGCGTATGCCTTGGGAGGAAGCTTCGTCCGGGGCACCGAGCAGCCGTTCGATTTCCGGGATCGTCAGCACCCTGGGAGGTTTTTTGTCCGGCTTCAGCGTTTCCATGTCAAGTGTGGGGTCCAAGGCAATCAGATGTTCCTTCAGTAAATAATGAAAAAAAGCACGGAGCGATACCGTATTCCGGTTAACTGTGGCCGTGGCCCGGCCGGCTCCGCGCAGCTCGCTCAGATACAGCATAATGTGGGATCTACGAATTTCTTCTGGAGCTTGAACACCCCGCGCTTCGGCAAACTCCAGGAATTGCGACACATCCCGCCCGTAAGACTCCAACGTGTTCGGAGACAGACCTTTATCCCCGGACAGATAGAGCATAAAAGGCTGCAAGTGTGACTTCATTTTTTCACGCTCCCGTCCTGCGCAGCTGCTCTTTGTGACTGTGGGCAGGCTCAACATGAGGCTTCGCAGTATGCTGCAAGTCCGGCATTTTTTGCTTGAACTCACCTTAGCTTCTTTCGACAGCCCTTAGGGGGATTCCTGCTTCCCCATGCAGCAATTACTCCCCGTACCAATAATAGAAGCGCAACCGCTGCGCTATATTCAGACCATCACCGTTTCGGGCTGTTTCCTGAAAAGCCTTGACCGCCGTTCCCTCGGGAATGCCGTAATCCTCCACCGGGCTGATCCATTCTCCAAGGAAACTCATGACGCTGTACAGCAGATAGCTCAGCGCGATCAGCAGTACCATGAAATAGAGCCGGCGCACGGTTCTGGGGATAGAGACAATCATCGCGATCCCTCCAAAAGTCAGAATGGCAGAAGCCCCCCTAAGGAACTGATACCAGGTGAACTCCCCGGCTTCTGCTCGTCCTTCACTTTATGCGCCACAATCTTATGTTATGTATCCTAAGCCCGCGTCCAATCATTTAAAAAGCTCTCTTGCGGCCTTGCAGCCGTAGAGAGCTCGTGTCGCAGACAGTTAAGCCTGATATATAGTGCGAAGCATTAAATTCTGATCTTTCAAAAAAGCTTACTCAGGACGATTCCCATTCCCGTCCGTGTTATTCTTATCCTTGCAGCGGTGGCATATGCCGTGAAAATCAAGTCTATGGTCCATGACCGTGAAATTAAATTCCCGATCCAGCCGTTCTTCAAGCGGACCCAGCCAGTCCTCGCGAATCTCATCCATACTGCCGCACTGCACACAGATCAAATGATGGTGGTGATGTTTGGCCGTATCGGTACGCAGATCGTAACGGGCCACACCGTCGCCAAAGTTGATCTTCTCTACCACATGAAGCTCACTGAGCAGTTCCAGCGTACGATATACGGTAGCCAGACCGATCTCGGGGGCTTTCTCTTTCACAAGCATAAAAACATCTTCAGCACTCAGATGATCTTCTTCGTTCTCCAGCAGCACTCTTAAGGTCGCTTCCCGTTGGGGTGTAAGCTTGTATCCTTGGGATTGTAACTGTTGCTTAATCTTGTCTATTCGGGCTTCCACCTGTCTCACTCCCCCTTGGAAAATTACCGCACCGGGCGTCAAACCACTTCTTCCATTATAGGGGGAGTCGCTTTGAGAAGTCAAACGGTTTTAGTCTGCCTTAGCAGCGGTGACAACCTCTCTTTATACTGGGGGCTGTTGATTGGATTAACGGCCAGCTGAAGTGCAGAATCGGGGTGTACAAGCATCCTGTCCTTTCACTCATACAATATTGAGTAGTTATTAGGAGAAGAAAGGTGAATGATTATGAGCATTCAATTTTTAGATATGCGCATCTCACAGGATGGAACTATAGATACACCGGGGGTGAATTTGGTTCGTTACCATCTCAGCATCGGCCATCAGAACCGCAACCTTGGGAGCCAGAAGCTTCAGCGGGGTTGCCATTGCAGGCAATGGATAATGAATTTTTTGAGCGTGTATCCCGTGACTTCGGGGATTTTTTATGTAGGTACAGATAGAATATTTCCATATTAAAATGATGGTTCCCCTTATTTCAGCAGGTATGCTGCGGAGTCCAGCAGTTACGGAGTTTATCGTATGAGCAGCAAGAACCCCGTCATGTCGATCTGTTCTAATGTATAAAGTACCTCAGAATGGTTTGAAAGAGGCTCAAACATCCAAAATGATGTATTTTGTACATTCAAAGGACAGCTACAAGGCACTTTTCGGCGAATGCTGCGGTTCCTGCTGCACCAAATACACTGAAATCCTAAAACGAGCCTCCTTTTGCCCATCCTGATGTATGAAGTGCACTCTAGCGATCTCCGCCCTAGGCTTATAACATGCCTCCCGGAAAGTGGCTTTCGAATGCGCCATCTATTCCCACCTTTTAAAGGCTGATGCTGGACTAGAACCCTTTAATGTGGCGTTATCCTTCCTCGTTCACTTAATCACGCGCTACCCTACAATTATTTTATGTATACTCCAGCCGGCTAGCAATCACAGTATCCGTTGCACTCCATGCCCTCCGGCCCCTGAAGAAAGCCCAGCAAGCTTTGCTTTCTCTGGAGCTGTATAATCCTCCGTTGATAGCTGCTTACTGGACCTTTGCCGAGACATCACATATGCATAAAACCCGCATTAAAACAATGTTTTCAAGCAATATTCACCAGCATCGGCGTCACCCATCTCATCATTTCCGGAGTAACCCAGGTCTCAAAGCTGGCCACTCCCATAACCAGCACCGCCATCAGAAAAGATAACAGGGTATACATGGCAAAAGGGCGGGTGACTCCAGTCCGGCGCTGGCCCAGCACACGGCTGCGGATCATTTGCAGGGAAAAGGCAATGGCAGCTGCACTGGTGATGAGCAGGATCGGGATCAGCACCAGATTATGCGGAGCGACCGATACGAGCGCAAACAAAAGTCCATGCCAGGAATATTGGCTGACCAGACAGCCGACGGTGAAACCGATCAGTACTCCCTTGAGGAAATCCAGAACGAGGATTCCCGGCAGTCCGATCACCGACAATCCGAGAATCCAGATCAGCCCAATCCATTTCAGATGCAGACCCGCAATGCTCCAGAACGAATCCGGAGCGGCAGGCAGCCCCTGCTGATCAACGGTGATGAAGAAATTGCCCAGATAGTCACCGATCTCCTGCTGCTGATCCATAGTCAGTGCACTCACAATCAGCGCCCCGAAGACCACCCCAACCAGGAATAATACGGCGACAAAAATATACAGAGGCGTCTGCTCCTTCATCATCAGCCTTAAATTACGCATCGGGACGTGCTCCTTTCCGGTCACATGTTACACCATATGAGGAAACGTCCCTTTCTATGACTTGTCCTTGAAGGCCAGACGTTAGGATCGGGGCTTGGCCACCTTGCCGTAGGTCCCGCCGCCGCCCGCCGTCAACGCAAGCGTACCGGAACGGGCGGCAGCGATATGTGCAGCCAGTTCTGTCCCCACTACTGCGGCAATGTCCTCTTCTGCAGCGGCATGGAGAATATTCATTTCGGTGCTAAAAGCCTGCAGCAGGAGATTCATCTTCGCTTTGCCCAGCCCCGGAATGAATTCCAGCGGCACTTGGTAATGATACGGCGGCCGGTCAGCCGGTACAAACGGGGTCTTGCGGTCGGCGATGTCGAGGATCCGGTCAAAAACCCCTTTTACCAGCTTGAGGCTGCCGCAATACGGACAACGCTCCGAGGTGGCATAAGCCTCATCAATAATGCTGCCGCACCCGCCGCAATAGGTCCGGTGGTATTTGCCCAGCCGCGGATTAAGCCCAAAGTTGGCGCTGACACGCCGCCCCTCTTTACGTTCAAGAGCCAGCTTAAGCTCGGCAAAAGAGGGTTCGGCAAGCTCCAGCACATTATACTCCCGGCCGATTTTGCCCAGGGAATGGGCATCCGAATTGGTCAGGAAGGTATAGCGGTCCAGTTCGGACAGATAACCGGCCATTTCCGAATCTGCGCTAAGTCCAAGCTCCACCGCGGCGATCCGGTCCAGGTCGAACAGGTCTGCCATCCGCTCAGCCGCACACCCATACAAGCCTTTATGAGGCGTGAAAATATGTGCGGGTATCAGCAGACCCCCGCGGCCGTAAATCTCGTCCTGCAGCTCTCTCGCCGGAACATACAGCCGCTGGGAGCTGAGGTTGACGTTCCGCATATGGCGGCTCATCCAGCCGCTAAAATCGCTCATTGCCGCCAAATCGGGCAAAAAGGCCAGCACATGGCACTCTTTACGCCCGGGTTCCCGGATCTCGATCTCTGTCCCCAGGACAATCGTTGTCCCCCGGTAGGCGATGCCTCCGCCTTTAGCGACCGTCATCTCGCCGGATTCCAGCGCATCCCGAATATCGCGGAGGACGCCCGGCGAATGGCTGTCGATGATGCCGATCAGTTCTATCCCCTTGCGCTGCGCCGCTTCTTTGGCTATTCCGGCAAAGGTAAGGTCACGGCTGCCGCTGATTTTGACCGCCTGTCCTTCCGACGTCCGCCCAATATGCACATGCAGGTCACAGTAACAGGACTTCAGCTGCGGTTCTAGTGCCATTGCCCGGTTAACGTATGCAGGTGCCAGGCATAGACTGCCATCATCGTTTTGGCATCGGCAATCCGTCCGTCGGCTATATATTGATACGCTTCCTCCAGTGTAAGCTCAGAGACCTCAAGGAATTCGTCTTCATCCAGAGCCATATCGCCCGCTTGTGCATTCTCTGTGACATACAGGTGAATAATTTCATCCGCAAAGCCCGGAGAGGTATAAAAAGATTTCAGCAGCTGTAAATCCCCGCTGTGGTATCCCGTTTCTTCCTGCAGCTCACGGCCTGCCGCTTCCAGCGGATTTTCCCCGGGGTCCAGCTTGCCGGCGGGGATCTCCACTTCGGTCCGGTGCATCGGCTGACGGTACTGCTCGACGACAAGCATTTTACCTTTGTTCAGGGCGAGAACTGCCACTGCGCCAGGATGCTTCACGACTTCGCGGGTAGCGGTATTGCCGTCCGGCAGCCGGACGGTGTCCACCTGCAGGGTAATTATTTTCCCGTCAAAAATAGGCAATGTGGACAACGTCTCTTCATCCAGCGCGGGGTTGCGGTTCTTTTCATGAATTCCCATAGATTATTGGTCTCCTTTGTCTTGGTTCTGCATAGGGTGTATTATAGCAAACTTAACGGGAAAGAAGGAAACGGACATGAACGAAATCTTCAGCCGTACAAGCTCCGCTGCCGTCATGATGGCAGGCAAACCGGATCAGATTCAAGCGGTTCTCGCCGGATGGATGGCGCAATATGGGCGTGATATGCCGCTCGTATATATCCTGTCTCTGCAGGCTGAGCATAGAAGCAGACCGTGCAAGGCCGGATAAATCGACTGAAGAAGTCAACGTTTCTGTCCTGAAAATGAAGACAAGGAGCTGTTTCCCGGGGCTATCAGGCCCGGAAAACAGCTCCTTGTCAGGTTGATCAGACTTGCCGCATGTGCGTTCAGCCTTTGGCGCTTTCTTCGATAATCGCCACAACCAGCCGAGAGGTCTGGACAATATCTTCCGCCCTGATCCGTTCCTGCGTCGTGTGAATGTGCTCATACCCAATGGCCAGATTGATCGTCGGCACCTTCAAGCCGTTGAAGATATTGGCATCGCTGCCGCCGCCGGAATGAAACAGCCGGGTGGTTAGCCCAAGCGAGGAAATCGCCCGATCCGCCAGCTGCACCACCGGATCATGCTCATTGAAGCTGAAGGCCGGATAGATGATTTCACTGCGGAATTCGCATTCCGCGCCATGCTCGCGGACGGTTGTCTCCAGCGCTTCACGCATCGCGGCAATTTGCCGTTCTACCTTCTCCTGCACGATACTGCGGGCTTCCGCATCCAGTTGTACATGGTCGCAGACTACATTCGTCGGGCCTCCGCCGGCAAATTTGCCAATGTTGGCGGTAGTCTCATGATCAATTCGCCCCAGCTTCATGGCCGAAATGGCCTTGCTGGCGACCTGAATGGCGCTGATGCCATCCTCGGGATTCACACCGGCATGAGCCGATTTCCCAAAGATCTGCATCGTCACTCTTGCCTGGGTCGGTGCAGCCACAGCAATTGCGCCAACCTCGCCGTTCGAATCCAGTGCGAAGCCGAAATCGGCATCCAGATGTTTGGCTTCCATCGCCCGGGCACCGAGCAGCCCGGATTCTTCACCGGCCGTAATGACAAATTGGATCTGCCCATGCGGCAGCTTCTGCTCCTTAACCACACGGATTGCTTCGAAGAGCGCAGCCAGGCCGGCTTTGTCATCAGCGCCAAGAATCGTGCTGCCATCGCTTCTGATCCAGCCGTCTTCCCCCAGTATCGGCTTAATTCCCTGTCCGGGAACAACGGTATCCATATGGCAGGTGAACAACAGCTTTGGTGCCGATCCGCCGTTCTCCGCAGGCCAGGTCACAAACAGGTTGCCTGCTCCATGTCCCGTTCTCTCCTGAGAATCGTCCTCGATGACGTCCAGCCCAAGCGCATTGAATTTGCCCTTCAGAACATCGGCAATCTCCCGTTCATTTCCGGTCTCACTATCTACACGGACAAGCTCCATAAACTCCTGGATCAATCGGTCTTGTACTATCATGGACTTTTCTCTCCTTCACGGATACGTTACAATGGTTATATAACTGTCCTAATACGTAATGGTATATGGTATTACTTAAACTAAATTCAAAGGAGTCACTCATGCAACGTCAAAAATGGTTCCGTATTATCGTCTATGTCATGCTCTTGGCAATGATCGCCTCAACGTTATTACTTGTTATTGAGCCTTTCCTTGCCGGATAAACGGCACAGGAACGTTATTCACAGCGGCCAGGCGTTGCCCTGCCGCTGTTTGGCCTGTTTTGCAGAGGCACGCTCCCGGCTCCAACCCCTGCTATAAAACTCCGACAGGCCTATATGGAAAATGCTTCAGAAAAAAAGGAAGCAGCTCCCGGGCCACCTGCTCCAGTTCAAAAGTACGCCCGGTGCATTCCTCCAGCGACGTCACTCCATACTCCGTAATCCCGCAAGGGATAATCCCCGCGAAGCCCTGATTGGAAATCCCTTTGGAAATGTTAAAAGCAAAACCATGGCTGGTAATGAAACCGCGCCGGAATTTGCTTTTGTTAAACTTGATGCCGATGGCACAAATCTTCTCGTCTCCAACCCAGACTCCCGTGTATTCCGGCTTGCGGTCCCCGATAATTCCGTAAGAAGCCAAGTAATCAATGATCACTGACTCCAAATCACGCAGGTATCCATGCAGATCGACACGGCTCTCTTCTCCGAGTTTCAGCAGCGGATAACCGACAAGCTGGCCGGGTCCATGGTATGTAATATCTCCTCCACGGTCGATTTCAAACAGCGCTATGCCTTTTTCTTTAAGCTGAACGCTGTCCAGGAGAAGATGTTCGGGATGATTCTGTGAACCGATGGTATAGGTCGGCGGATGCTGCAAAAGAAGAAGCCGCTCCGGCTGTTCACCGGAGTCAATGGCAAGAACCGCTTTTTTCTGCAGCTCCCAGGCTTCGCCGTATTCTACCAAAGGGGCATATGAAATTTCGAGTATACGTTTGTCCGTGTTATTCATGATTATCAGGCCCCTTATCCGAGTCTCCTGTCCTCTAAATGCTCAATACAGCTTGGTCTCCGGCGTATATCCCTCCACATTATCCTTCACACGCTGCAGGAACCGTCCGCAAATAACTCCATCCAGAATCCGGTGATCCAGGGAGAGGCAAATGTTGGCCATGGAGCGCACTGCAATCATATCATTAATAACGACGGGCTTCTTCACGATGGATTCAAACGTCAGAATCGCAGCCTGCGGATAATTAATGATTGGATAGGAGAGGATGGAACCAAAAGATCCTGTATTATTCACTGTAAACGTACCGCCCTGCATATCATCCAGGCGCAGCTTGCCTTCACGGGTCTTCTGGGCCATTTCTTCAATCTCGCGGGCCAGTCCGGCTATATTTTTCTGGTCGGCCTTTTTGATCACCGGTGTCATTACGGAATCTTCTGTGCCCACCGCCAGAGAGATATTGATATCGCGTTTAACGATGATTTTGTCCACAGCCCAGACCGAATTCATAATAGGATAATCCTTAATCGCACTTACGACTGCCTTCATCAGGAAAGCCAGATAGGTCAGATTGACACCTTCCTTGCGCTTGAACTCATCCTTGAGCTTGTTGCGCAGCACCACAAGATTCGTTACATCCACCTCGATCATGGTCCAGGCATGGGGAATTTCCGAGACGCTTTGGCGCATTCTGGTTGCAATCGTATTGCGGATCGGAGTAACGTCGATTAAGAACTCCGAACTGCTGCCCCGGCCGCCTTCCACTTCAATCGTCGGAATACGCGGGGATTCACTAAGATGCAGGCCGGAATTGCGGACCTGCTGGACCACTTCCTGCTGGTCAGGCTCCGGCTGGGGCACCTGAAAGGCGGGCTGGGGCACTGCGGCCGGAGCCTGAGTCCGTGCCGGAGCGCTTGCCGCCGAAGCAACGCCGCTTTCAATATAGGCCAGCACATCCTTGCGTGTGATGCGGCCTCCCATGCCGGTGCCCGGCACGGCAGTCAGATTAACATTATGCTCCGCAGCCAGAGTCTGGACTGCCGGAGAATAACGTGCACGCATCGGCGCAAGGGCATCGGATGCTGCTTGGGCATGGGCCGCAGGCACTGCAGCCTGCGACTGGATAACGGCAGGACGCTGCATAGCCGGAGGTGCTGCATGCGGAGCCACCTCAGCTGCAGGTGTTGCGGCAGCAGACGACGCAGGCACGGCAATACGGCAGATCACTTCTCCCACATTCACCGTCTGACCTTCCTCTGCGAGCAGTTCGCCCATAATTCCATCAAGAGTGGAAGGAAGCTCAGCATTGACTTTATCTGTTATCAGCTCACACAGCGGTTCATACTGCTCCACTGGATCACCGGGCTTTTTCAGCCATTTGCCGATCGTTGCCGATACCAGCGATTCGGCCAGCTGCGGCATGATCACATCGGCCAACGTTTGGTTGTCAGACATAATTTCACTCCTTAAAAGTTTTACGAAGCTTAACTTCTGTGATTGTCTTCGCAGTAAAACTTGCTTCGTAAGCATCAACTTAGTTTTACGAAGCTTTACTTCTGTGATTGTCTTCGCAGTAAAACCTGCTATTGCCCTTATGGAACATCTTCGCTCCACAGGAACTAGTATAGTTGGAATTCCGCCAACTAGGGCGTGTATTCAAACCCGAACCGAAGGAGAACAGAGGGAAGTAAGGGAGAAACCGGAGGAAGGTTTCCCTATTCTCCCTGCTTTGCATCCTCTCATTCCTCCCATTCCGGGGGTTTGAATACACTGCCTAATTGGACAAAAAAACTACAAAATCGAAATTTAGTTGTGTAAACCGGCTCTACCGCAAAATAAGCTGTTGACAGACTTAAACGGACTGGAGAAGCGTTATTTCGCAAAATAAGCTCATTTTGCTGGCCAAACGGACTCAGGAGCCGCTAATTGGTCTATTGGCCCTCGTTTTGGGCTAGAGTTCATGAAATAAGCGCTCCTGTGTCCGCATAAAAGGACAACATTCTTCGTTTCCTCAAATAAGGTCCACGGAGTCCGCTTCCTTGCACAGATGGTCCGGTAACCAGTTGTTGCCCGGCCCCAGTCAACCGCTGATTTGGACTTAAGCTTATAAACCACCATTAAATCGCCTGAAATTCCTGTTACACCTTCAAAATCGCCGAATTAGGCGGAAAAACTCCACCTAATCCCGATCAAATTAAATATATCGCTAATTTGGCGGGAATTATCCCACACATTCCAAAGTCAAAGTAAAGCAATCTATCCCCTCAAATCAAACACTAAAGCTCTTAATATTGCGCAAGCCGCAGCATCTCAGCCTTTACTTTATCCTTGCTCAGCATGAAGAATTTCTCCATCGGCGGGCTGATCGGCATCGCGGGCACATCCGGTCCGCAGAGACGGAAGATAGGGGCATCCAGCTCGAACAGGCAATGCTCGGCGATAATGGCAGCCACTTCACCGCCGATGCCGCCCATTTTGTTGTCCTCGTGTACAATCAGCACCTTGCCGGTCTGGCGGGCTGCGGCGATAATCGCGTCACGGTCGAGCGGCTGCAGTGTACGCAGATCCAGAATATGTGACGTAATGCCTTCCTCCTGTTCCAGCTCCTCCGCCGCCTGCATGGCAAAATGCATCGGCAGGCTATACCCGATCACTGTGATATCCGTTCCCTGGCGCAGAAGGTTCGCTTCGCCAATCGGCACGGTATAATCGCCTTCCGGCACTTCTTCCTTAATGAGCTTGTAGCATTTCTTGTTCTCGAAAAAGAGGACCGGGTCCGGATCGCGCACGGCCGCCTTCAGCAGGCCTTTGGCGTCGTATGCCGAATATGGAGCCACGATCTTCAGTCCCGGTGTTCCAAAAAAAATCGACTCCGGACACTGGGAATGATACAGACCGCCAAAGATCCCGCCGCCGATCGGCGCGCGGATGACGACCGGACAATTCCAGTCATTATTGGAGCGGTAACGGATTTTGGCCGCTTCGCTAATAATCTGATTCGTCGCCGGAAGCATGAAATCGGAATACTGCATCTCCGCAATCGGCTTCATGCCGTACATCGCAGCCCCGATGGCCACCCCGGCAATCGCCGATTCCGCCAGAGGCGTATCCAGCACGCGTTCCTCACCAAACTGTTCCTGCAAGCCTTTTGTGGTGGTGAACACGCCTCCTTTGAGGCCAACGTCTTCCCCGAGCACAAACACCGAATCATCGCGCTCCATTTCTTCTTTCATCGCCAGCCGGATGGCATCGATATATTCCATTATTGCCATTAGTTCTGCCCCTCCTTGGACGCGGATTCCCCATACACATGCAGCAGCGTATCCTCCGGTTTCGGAAACGGCGCATTGTCGGCGTATTCGATCGCCTCTTTCAGCTCCAGATTGCATTCCGCAATCATGTCCCGCTCCTGCTCGTCACTCCATAGCCCCAGTTCCGTCAGATAGCTGCGGAATGCGGCAACGCCGTCTTTGCTCCAAGCCTCATCCACTTCTTCTTTGGTCCGGTAAGCCAGATCGTTGTCGGAGGTGGAATGCGGGGACAGACGGTACATCATCGCTTCAATCAGTGTCGGCCCTTCACCCGCGATTGCCCTCTCCCTTGCTTCCTTCACGACACGGTACACTTCAAGCGGATCATTGCCGTCTACGCGTACGCCCGGAAATCCGTAGCCCAGGGCCCGGTCGCTAATCTTGCCCCCAAGCTGTTTGTGGGCTGGAATCGAAATGGCATATTGGTTGTTCTCGCACATGATGATGACCGGAAGCTTGTTGACCCCGGCAAAATTACAGGCTTCATGGAAATCCCCCTGATTGCTGGAGCCTTCCCCAAAGGTGACAAAAGAAACAAATTTCTTTCTTTGCATTTTGGCTGCCAGCGCGAAACCGACGGCATGCGGCACTTGAGTAGTAACCGGACTTGAGCCTGTTACAATTCTCAGGCGCTTGCTTCCGAAGTGGCCCGGCATCTGCCGCCCGCCGCTGTTCGGATCTTCCGCCTTGGCGAATACCGACAGCATCAGTTCACGCGTAGTCATGCCCACAGAGAGCACAAACGCATAATCCCGGTAATACGGTAAAAAATAATCCTGTTCCCGGTCCAGTGCAAACGCCGCCCCTACCTGCGCCGCCTCCTGGCCAATTCCCGAAACGTGAAAGTTGATCTTGCCGGCCCGCTGGAGCAGCAGGCTGCGCTCATCGTATTTGCGTGAGAGCAACATATATCTGTACATATCGATGACCTGGCCGTCGCTGAGTCCAAGCTGCTTATGTCTGTTAAGGGTTGTTGCCGTATTCTGGGATTCCATAAAAGATACCTCCCTGTTCATAAAACCTGAAATGATGGTTCTTAAGACCATTTATGCTCTGATCTTAAAACCAGGTACTAAGTTTTGACTTGCCCTTATTATAATCCTTTTTCACTCCAAAAGAAAAGCCGGGAAAAGGCCGATTAGCAACTATTTTCCGCCAAAGGTTGGCTTCATCCGCTGCAGAACGTCTTCTTCCGGCCCATCTTCTTTCTTTAGAAGCCAATTGCCCTTCCATCCACGGCAAGCATTGCCTCGCCGATAATCTCGGATAACGTCGGATGAGCATGAATCGCTTCACCGATCTCCCAAGGTGTAGCATCAAGCAGCTGTGCCAGTGCCGCTTCACCGATCAGGTCGGTGACATGCGGCCCAATCATCTGCACCCCCAGCAAATCCCCGCTGCTGCGGTCGGCGACAACTTTGACAAATCCGTCCTTCATTCCGTATACAATCGCTTTGCCGATCGCCGAGAAAGGGAACTTGCCGGTCACAACGTCATGGCCCAGCACCTTGGCTTCCTTCTCTGTGTATCCTACACTCGCCACTTCCGGCCGTGAATAGACACAACGCGGAACAAGATGCTGGCGATACGGATGGAGCTTCTCCCCGGCCAGATGATTCACTGCCATGATCCCTTCATGGCTGGCCGCATGAGCCAGCTGCAGGCCTCCGATACAGTCGCCGATCGCATAGATATGCGGCTCATTCGTCTGCATATTGGAGTTGACCGAGATTACCCCTTTATCGGTACGGATATCGGTATTCTCCAAGCCGATATTCTCTATATTAGCTACTCTGCCCACCGATACGAGCAGCTTCTCTGCCGCCAGGCTTTGGCTCTGCTCCCCTTTGCGGACAGTCAGCGTGACCCCGGTGTCCGTTACCTCGCAGCTCGCAGCATCGACCAGAGTGTCTGTCAACACTTTCACACCGCGTTTCTTCAGCAGACGCTGCAGCTCGCGAGCCACCTCTTCGTCCTCCTGCGGCAGCAGTTGTCCGGCCGCTTCCACTACGGTTACCTGTACACCAAAGTCGGCCAGCATGGAAGCCCATTCCACGCCGATCACTCCGCCCCCGACAATAATCATCGAGGCCGGCAGCTCTTCCAGCGTCAGCGCTTCTTCGCTGCTTAGAATCACTTTGCCATCCGGTTCTAGCCCCGGCAGAACACGCGGACGCGAGCCGGTTGCTATAATGAGGTTGGCGGAGACCACGGTCTCCATCTCGCCATCCTCCAGCTCCACCGCCACAGCGCCGCTGCGCGGGGAGAAGATCGAAGGACCGGTTACGCGCCCCTTGCCTTTAATGACCTGAATTTTATTTTTGCGCATCAAATATTGGACACCCTGATGAAGCTGCTCCACCACGGATTCCTTGCGGCGCTGCACCTTGGGGAATACCAGCTGTACGCCGGTGGTTTCGATGCCGTAGCTCTCACTCTCGCCGATCTCCGCATAGACCTCGGCACTGCGCAGAAGCGCTTTGCTGGGAATGCAGCCGCGGTGCAGGCATGTCCCGCCCAGTTTGTCCATTTCGATGACGACAACGGACTTCCCGAGCTGTGCGGCACGGATCGCAGTCACATACCCTCCGGTTCCTCCGCCAAGCACTGCCACGTCACATGTAATTGTCATGATATGTATCCTCCAGTCCTTACAGACGATTCTGATTATTAATTCACAATTCACCTAATCCATTGTACTCCCTTTTACGCGTTTAACAAAACTTACAAACGTCATATGCAAATAGACTTTTTGGCATTGAAGCGTTATCATAAAAGGAACACGAAAGTAACGCGAAGGGTAGGAAGCACGCATGAGACTGATGATTTCACGCTTTATCGCCATCCTGATTCTAGTGATCCCCGGCCTCATCGCCATGAAGGGCTTCCTGATGATGAAAGATGATATTTTTAATTATATCTCCATGCATGGCGATGATACCGTGACCCCGGTCTTTGCCTGGCTGCATTTTGGCGGCGGACTGCTGCTGTTTCTGGCCGGCATGACCTTCCTGGGCGGCTGGATTCTGGCCCGTGACCGCAAGAAGAACTACGTCGGCCCCCGGTTCAGGGAGAAGAAACCAGGCCACACGGCGCCTACGGAAGCCGGAACGAATCGTTGAGATTTCCGGCAGTGCCGTTAACCGCCCCTCCATACAAGCGAGAACGTTACTTGCCGTGCAGCAGCGCAGCCGGGAACGTTCTCGCTTTTTTTGCCTTTACCTGTTCTATACTCTGCCGGCTTCCTCCTGCTTCCGGCCCTGCACCAGCTCGCTGTACAGTCCGCCTTGCCCCAGCAGCTCTTCATGGGAGCCCTGCTGCATTAAACGCCCGGCCTGCAGCACGAGAATACGGTCTGCGGCGCGTATGGTATTCAGCCGGTGGGCAATGACAAAGCTGGTCCGGCCCTTCATCAGGGCCTGCAGGCCTTGCTGGATTTTGATCTCGGTCACGGTGTCGATACTGCTTGTTGCTTCATCCAGCACCAGCATCGACGGGTCCGCCAGAATCGCCCGCGCAATGGCCAGCAGCTGCTTCTGGCCTTGGCTGATGCCGCTGCCGTCTGCGGAGAGCATCCGGTCGTACCCGCCCGGGATCCGCATAATAAACGAATGGGCATTCGCCAGCCTGGCCGCCCGCTCCACCTCTTCATTGCTGGCGTCCAGCCGGCCGTAACGGATATTGTCACGGATGCTGCCCTTGAACAGGAACGACTCCTGAAGCACAAATGCCATCTGGCTGCGCAAACTCTCCCGCCGAATCGAAGTGATGTCCCTGCCATCGAGCGTGATGCTGCCCTGCGCGGGATCATAGAAGCGGGATAACAAGCCGATCAGTGTTGTTTTGCCTGCACCGGTAGGTCCAACCAGTGCTATCATCTCCCCCGGCTTCGCTTCAAACGTGATGTCCCGCAGCGTATCCGCACCCCCGTCATAGGAAAAAGAAACTCCATTGAACCGGACTGCCCCCTCCACGGAAGCGAGGGACTTGGCCGCTCCTTCATCCCTCGCTTCCGTCTCCTCATCCATCACCTCGAAGACGCGTTCGGCACCGGCAATCGCCGAGAGCAGCGTATTCCACTGGTTGGCCAGATCATTCAGCGGGCGGGTGAACTGGCGGGTATACTCCACAAAGACCAGAATAACGCCAACGGTGACCGTCCCCTGAATCGCCAGCAGGCCCCCGACTCCCGCCACAATGGCAAAACTCAGGTTGTTCAGCCCGTTCATGAGCTTGGGAATGAAGCCGGAAATAGCCTGGGCCCAGTACCCGGTGAGCATAATACGTGTGTTGCGCTCCCGGAACCCCGAGATCACCCGTTCCTCCTGCGAGAAAGCTTTGATGATCCGCTGGCCGGACAATGTTTCCTCAACATACCCGTTCAGATCCCCGAGGTTGCGCTGCCGCTCTTTGAATAGCGGTCCGGTCCGCCGGGTAATCCAGCGCATCCCCAGCGCCATCAGGGGAACAACAATGAAGGTGAGCAGGGTCAGCAGCGGGCTGAGCCACAGCATCACGCCCACAGTTCCCAGCAAGGTCAGCACACTGGAAAAAATCTGGATGGCCGAGCTGTTCAGCGTCGAGCTGACATTCTCAATATCGTTGGTCAGGCGGCTCATGATCTCCCCCTGCTGTCTGCGGTTAAAAAAGGAGATTGGCAGCCGGTGCAGATGAGCGAACAGATCGGTACGCATCCGGTAGATGGTCTCCTGGGCAATTTCGATCATCCAGATATTCTGCAGCCATGAGGTCAAGGAGAAGAACAGATACACCAGGGCCAGACTTAGCAAAAACAGCCCCCATGACCGCCCTCCCGCACCTTCCAGGTAATCATCCACTGCCATTCCGATCAAATACGGGCCCAGCAGCGCAAGTCCCGAACTGAAGACCACCATCAGCAAGACAAGGTACAGCTTCGCTTTGCGTTTGGCCAAATAACTCCAGATCCGCTTAAGCGTTCCGGCAAAATCCCGGGCCTTGGCTTTGGGCTTGCGGCCCGAGCCTGTGCCCAATATTTTGCCGGCGCCCAGCTCAATTACCGGACGCGGATGGCGAAAGGGCTCAAGTAATGCTTTGAACATACGGCGACGCCTCCCCTGTCTGCGATTCATAGATGGTCCGGTACAGCTTGGAGCCAGCCATCAGCTCTTCATGTGTACCCTGGCCGATTAACCTTCCTTCATCCAGCAGCAAGATCAAGTCCGCCGATGCCGTTGAGCTGATCTTCTGGGTAATCAGGAACGTAGTGCAGGACATTTTTTTCAGAGCTTCAAGCAGTTGCCCTTCGGTCACGGCATCCAGCGCGCTGGTGCTGTCGTCGAGAATTAGAATGGACGGTCTGCGCACCAGTGCCCGGGCGATGGTCAGCCGCTGCTTCTGTCCGCCGGACAGATTCACGCCACGCTGCCCGAGCTTCGTATCATAACCGTTCGGCAAGCCCAGTACGGTAGCATGAATCTGCGCCGCCTGTGCCGCCTGTTCAATCTGCTCTTGGGTGGCATGTTCGTTGCCCCAGGTTATGTTATCGCTTACCGAACCTGTAAAAAGAAGTACCTCCTGCGGCACATAACCTATGCCTCTGCGCAGCGCCGCCATATCCAGCTCCGTATTCCGGATGCCGTCCATGCGGATCACTCCGCCGGTCTCTTCATACAATCGCGGGATCAGGGCGACAAGCGAGGATTTCCCCGACCCCGTAGCTCCCATAATCGCCACCCGCTGCCCCGGCTGAACTGTGAAGGAAATATCCTCCAGGACGGGAATATCGCTTCCCGGATACCGGAAGCTGACCCGGTCAAATTCGACCTTCCCCTGTAGGGTCCGGTTTACTGCTGTATTCGTTGCACCGGTTGCCTTTAGGACAGCGGCCGCTTGATCCTCTGCTTGCTCTGCCATCACTTCACTGATCCGCTGGGAAGACGCCCGGGCGCGTGAGAAGGTGACTACGATCCAGGACAAGGCCGACAGGGCCCCGATCGTCCGCAGCGCATAGTTAATGACGGCAACCATCTGCCCGAGCGTAGCCTCCCCGGCTGCAATCTCAACCCGCCCAAACCACAGCACCAGCAGAATTCCCGCGTTGACAATCAGCATGATGAAAGGCATGGTCGTTTCGGTAAGGCGCAGCGCCGAGATCGTCGTTCTCATCAGATCGCCGCTGAACGCAGCAAAACGGCCAATCTCATGCCCCATACGTACAAAGACACGGATCAGCCTGATGCCCGTCAGATTCTCCTGAATGACGCTGTTGACTCCGTCCAGCCGGTTCTGGACCGTACGGAACATGGCCGAGGCTTTTTTCATGACCCAGCTCAGGAACACAATAAGAACAGGCAGCGTCAGCGCCAGAATCAGCCCCAGCTTCACATGCACGATCAGCGCCATCAGGACACTGCCCAGCACGACCAGCGGCACCCGCGTCATAAAACGAAGGCTCATAAAGATGGTATCCTGAAGCTGCGAAACATCTCCCGTGAGCCGCGTAATTAAAGAGGATGCAGCAAAACGGTTGAACACCTCATACGAAAAAGACTGTACCTTGTCATACAGCTTATCCCTGAGATCAAAAGCAAATCCCTGACTGGCATGGGAAGCAAAAAAAGAGCTGAGCACCCCGGCGATAAACGCGACCACTGCGCTTCCCACCAGAATACCACCCCACAGCCATACTACCGAAGCATTTTGTTCCCTGATGCCCTGATCGATGATTTTGGCGATCAACACAGGCTGGGACAACTCCACCGCCAGTTCAATCAGCATCATCAGCAGAGCAGCACCCGCAGCCACTCTGTATTTTTTGAGAAAAGTGAAGATTAAGGCCATAATCATTCCTCCGGACGGACCGCCGCTATGCAGTGAATGTGCATCTGTTCGTGCAGCCATTTTCTATTCATACAGCGCTTCCCTCAAACGTGTGGACATCGCAGACCCTTGTCCCGATTTCAAAATCACCCTCCGGAGTGCCTTGTTGCTGCGGTTCAATTCCGTCAACTCCGCCAGCATCTCCTCCATAAGGCCCAAAGCTTCCGCAGATAAGTCTCCGCTTGCCTTAAGAACGGCCAGCCGTTCCTTGTAGGTATCCATTTTGTCAGTCACGTGCAAAACTTCCTTTCCCGGATGTGTTCTCTGATCCTGAAACATTATTTTAGTATACCATATCTTCATGTTTTCACTGGCTACAGAAGCTTCGAATATGATACTCTAATAAAGTCGCTTTTTTCGGAAAATATAAATACGGCTTATAACGAAGGGACAGATGGACGTGGCACAATTGTTTTTCAAATACGGGGCAATGAACAGCGGCAAATCAATTGAGATCCTCAAGGTGGCACATAATTACGAGGAACAGGGCAAGTCGGTGCTGATCTTCACCCCCTCCATTGATGACCGGGACGAGGTGGGTTACATCTCTTCGCGGATCGGGCTGCGCAAACAGGCCATTCCCATTGATGAGAAAACCGATATCTATAGTATCGTTAGTACGAACCTGCCCAAACCCCACTGTGTGCTGATCGACGAATGCCAATTCATGAACAAAGACGGCATTTTGCAGCTGGTGCGGATTGTGGATGAGCTGAATATTCCCGTTATGGCCTTTGGGCTCAAAAACGATTTTCAGAACAACCTGTTCGAAGGCAGCAAATATATGCTGATCTATGCGGACAAAATCGAAGAAATGAAGACCATCTGCTGGTTCTGCGAGCGCAAAGCCACCATGGCCCTGCGTGTAGAGAACGGCAAGCCCGTATACAGCGGCAAGCAAATTCAGATTGGGGGCAATGAAGCCTACTACCCGGTCTGCCGCAAATGCCACAAGAATCCTCCACTGTCTGCACTATAAAAAAGAAAAAGCATTCCGCAGCCGGACGAAACCGGGCGGAGTGCTTTTTTAATCTATGACGGTAATGGAACGAGAACGAGCTGCGATAGGGAATTATACCCGTTAATTATCGAATATTGGCCAAGGGCTGAATGTTATAGGGAAATACACCCGTTAATCTTCCTTGAAACCTTTGATTGGAGTGTATTTGATGATATTAGCGGGCGCGATTCCCTCTAAAGTAGCGAAAATAGCTTAGTTAGCAGTTGTAGTGGGCAAATTTCCCTATAGTCGAGCTGTAGAGTCAGCTACAGAATGAAGTCGCGGTCAGAATGGGCCGGACCTATTGCAAATACCGCTCCCGAATAATGTTCAAATGATGCAGCTCATGTCCGATCAGAATGGCGGCTTGCGCTCTGGCGGAGATGGGATTCCCGTTAGCCGTTCCGGCTAGGGTGGACACTTCTTCGGGAAGGCTGGCTACAAGAGCAAGCGTCGATTCACGCACCGCTTTATATTGCCCCAGGAGCTCCTGAAGGGTGAAGCGCCCGAACCCGGCGGCAGCCACATAGTCACCCTCTTCAAACCCGGCAAGCGGCGTCTTGTCCCCTCTGGCAATACGGAGCAAACGGTAGGACATGATCCGCTCAGTATCTATTAAATGCCCCAGTACCTCTTTAATACTCCATTTCCCGGGAGCGTAGCGGTAATCCCCCTTCTCTTCGCTTAACCCGCCGAACATGGCCAGAACCTGCTGTGACTGTTGCTCCAAAAGCAAGTGGTATTCTCCTTCTGAAGGCACTAAGGCAATATAACCCGCGGAATATTCCGCATACTCCTGGCGTTCTGGACGACTATTCATGTAACACCACGCTCCATTCAATTTTTTTTGTAAAATTAATGCGGGAAGTGTCATTTCCCGTTGTTGTATTTTAGAATATTATGTATTATATTTGCAACACAAAGGTTTTTCACGCTGGACATCGGGAGTGTAGGGATGGTTGATTTTATGCTGTATATGGGACTTTCGATATTGGAAACAACTGCGATGTTATTCTTAACTTTCAAGATATTTAAGATTGACATCTATATGAAGGAAATTTTATTTGCCGGAATCATTATGGCATTTATCTCTTACGTGTTACGTCATGACTATGGCTTAGCCCAAGTTGATATTTTAACCCAATATATTTTGGCATTCTGCTTTATATGGCTTTTGTTTCGAACACATATTTTCTATGCGGCGATAATGAATGGTCTATCCTACTTATGTTATACCTTGATACAGTCTACATATTTATTAACAATGAACCTTACTGGCTTTTTTCATTTAAAGTTCCCCTCCGTTACTGGAAGCACTTATTTACTTCAAATCCTCCCGGCAGTTACGACAATAATAATCGGTTTGTATATTGGCAAGAAGCGGAAGGGCTTTGATTTTGTACCGGACAAACCATACGGAAGAATCATTATTAACAAGCGCGATATCATACTTTTTGCTGTTAGTGTTCCCTCAGTTATACTGGTTCTTGCAATGATATATTTAGCCGAACATTATTCTCAATTTTTCTTCCTCATCCCTTTGATGTATGGAATTATATTGAATGTATATCTAAGAATATCTTATAAGAAGGACCGGGGAGACTATGAATTTAATCGCTAATAGAATTGCAGCCACTATCAAAAAAGCTAATCCCGAAGAAACTCACTCTTTAGAAATTATGCAATATGCGTTAGTCATTATTCTAAATACATTATCTATCGTTCTTTTGACTTTTGGCATTGGACTGATCACTGGTAATCTTGTGGATTCTCTAAGTTTTTTGTTTTGTTTTTCAACGTTACGTTTCTTGTCTGGAGGTTTTCACCTTGCCAAATCCAGAGACTGCATTATTGTATCCGTGTTAATAAGTACTGTCATACCTCATTTTTTTATCCTAACCGAGCATTGGCTGTTAATTACCAATGCCTTGTCTGTACTTATTATGCTAATGTTTGCACCTAATCCGGACAGGAATGCACAAATCCCCAAAAAGTTTTTCCCTTATTTAAAGGTGATTTCGCTGGTTTTGGTATGCACCAACTTTTTTCTGGATTCCTCAGTGGTAGGTTTAGCATTCTTTGCACAATCAGTAACCATTATACCCTGGAAGAGGAGGTGAACTCATGAAAAAACAAATCGCTAAACATACTTCAGCGCTTCTTGCCTCTTCTGCTCGCTTTTTCGCTGCTGTGGTAAAACCAACGATTCATAGTCCAGAAATTCCAAAAGAACTGCGGAAGTAGTCTAACAAGGATGGGGAAAACATGCGTGTCTTACGAAATGACGGCACCTCCATGGATGTCCTGGAGGAAGAGATATTGTATTTCTCTAATTACAAGAATACAATATTCGTCCATACACAAGAAGGCGAGTTTGTTCTCCCCACCACGCTGTCTGATCTTCTCGCTGCTTATGGAAGCATAGGATTTGAACGGCTTGACCGCAGTAATGTCGTCAACATCAACAACATTGAGAGTTATGATTCCGAACGGAAGATCGTTTATTTTAAGGATGGGGAGAATTTCACTACCGTCTCGGAATCGAATGAACGCCGTCTCAACAAATACTTAGCGGCTCGCCCCAAGCAGCCTCCGGAATAACAGTATTGTTCATTTTTGTCCAATACTCTGTATTCCGCCGGTTTGACCACAGTACCAGCCTGATACCTTAGGGTACCAGGCTGGTTTTCTTTTTAAGATGACATAGGAATCGGGTATTATCCCATAAATCCCACCATATGTAAAGAACAATTCGCAGGGTGAATGTAAGGAGACGGGCACTCTTCCAAATGGTACCATTTAAAGAAGTGATCTTTTACATTCTTAACCACCTATGGAGGAATCCTATGAATTATCAATTTCATCCTTCTCCGCGCCCCTCGTCCCTTGAATTGTTATCCAATGAGCAGTTGCTGAACATCTATGAGATGGCGGTCGAGGCCAAGGCTTCACCCGATTTTATCGAAATCATCAAAAATGTGATGAGCGGCAGGAACCTTATAGAAACTGACAAGCCTGATTGATCCGGGCAGTTCCAGCTTCACTTATTTGTCCTATATAGACCACCCTATCTCCGATTTCCGAGATGGGGTGGTTTTAGTTTGGCTTTGCAATCAGTAGAATCACACCCACCAGAAGCATCCATACAGTCATCTTAATCAGCAAACCCCCTGTAGGCGGCTTATAATGCCCTCTCTCACCGTACAGGCTGACCACCAGCAGACCTGCCAGCAGCCAGTTATTGATCATTCCAACCTGCAACTGATCCAGGGTTATCGGCGGATCACGGAGCAGGCCCAGGAGCTGCATCAAGACATTAAGCACCAACCCGCCTCCGCTTACCCTAATGGCTATGGACCAATGTTTGCCGGTACGGGACCATTTCTTAGTCCCCAGTATCATCCAGCGAATAAGCAGCATAAGCGGGGAACACAGCAGCAGCGGAATAGTCAAAATAATCAGAATTAGTACAGGCCAGCCTGCCCTGACACAACGTTTTATCCGTAAAGAAAACCTGTTCAGCACTCGTCTTAATGGGGGACTCACCCTTATTTTGTGTGGAGTGTTCATTACGATTACTCCGTGATTAAAGCATACGCTGTAATCCGCTTGATTCGGCGTGACACGAATAGCGACACAAGGTAGGCTAATCCTGTCATGGCGAAACACAAGGTAAGGACAAGCGTAGCAGGTATAATAAAATGCACATGGGTAATACCGGCATCCGCGAACAGCAGCTCCAGTATGGAATTGGTGTAGAGACTGGCCAGCACTCCACCGGCAATTATACCGGCAATGACTATGGGCGCAAAACTCAGAGCCACTTGGGTCATCAGCTGAAATGAGGTGTAGCCTGTCGCTTTTAGAATCCCCAGTTCCTTTTTACGTTTAAGAATCGTGGTTCTAATCACCAGGTAAAGAATCAGGATGACCACCAGCACCGTGATGGCCAGGATCACAACCATCACCGAAGATACCGCTGAAGTATACGCTTCGGTGCCGCTCTTTACCGATTCATCCACATCCGTTAAAGACTGAATGACGTCTCCATACTCCGCTTTTGCAGTACGGATGAAGTTCGGGGTAGAGGCACCGTCCTTGAGATATACGTTGAGAGTCATAGCTTTGTGTCCTGGAATCAGGTGTCTTACACCTGCCAGGGTCAGAGACGCCCCATTTGTCCCCGCCTGGAACGATTGCTTCAGACCGGTGATCAGATAGGCATGGGCTGTGTTCCCGATTTCTACTTTGAGCATATCACCTATGCTTTTACCTAGCCTTACGGCCAGTCTTTCGGTGATGACGACTTCATTGTCATACTGCGGATAACGTCCTTCATAAACCGTATGGGTCTCCAGTTTGCCATAATCATCCGAGAACTCCGTAGTCACCCGCTGCCCTTCGGCTGTCGTTGTTAGATAATCCAGAAGGTTAACCTTCTCTACACCCTCCATCTGAGCGATCTGCTGCAGAAGTTGTTCGCTGTCTTTACCGGGCTCGACCTGTATACCGACATTGGGTTTCTCGGCACCGACCATTTGGTAGAAGGCCTTTTGCTCTACTGCAATATTGTAGTACAACACTACTGAAAAGACCGAAGCAAAGGTAATCGCGGTTATAATGCTGCCGAGCATCAGATTCTGCCGACTGTTGGCCAGCATTGTTTTGCAGGCAAGCACAAGTTGAAGGCTGCCCTTGGCCTTATCCAGCGGGAGATGATTCCGCCTGAAATTATGAGTCATCAGCCCTCCCCGCAATGCCTCTGCAGGGTGAAGCTTGCGGATGCGTCTGGAGGAGAGCAGTCCCACCGCAAGCACGAGCAAGACTACTATGCCCACACTCCCGAGATCCGTTCCAAAGTGGGCCCCATGGGTCCAGAGCAGTCCGGCCAGCGAAGAGATCACCCCGCTGAAGGCTGGCATGGCGGCATAAGAACAAGCCACACCTGCCGTACTTCCAGCGATGGCGATCAGCAAAAATTGCAGCACAATCGAAGCCAGAATTTGTGCGCTCGTGTAGCCCATGGCCTTGAGCACACCGATGTTGACCATCTCGTCATTAATGTGATCGGTAATACGGAACTTGATAACCGTGAGTGATACCAGCACGAGGATTGCGGCAAAAGCAACCATAATCATCGCTATAATAGTGATGATTAAAGCACTGCTGCTTTTCGCCGTCTCCAGGTCCGCTCCCCAAAAACCGGGATCAACCGACTCATTCGATAACGGGAACTGTTTGTTGTAATCTCTTAACAAGGTGCCGGAATCGGCACTATTCTCAAAAACGGCCGACAGCAGGATACCCTCAGCCTCAGGCCCCAGTGCTGTGGACAACTGACGGTAAGCATTGTCCGGCAAATAAAACTTCAGCATGGCCATTTTGGTTGTCCCCATCAAGGTGGACTCAAAAAATCCGGCTACCGGGTATGTATATGTTTTATTTCGATAAGTAAGGGTGAAGGGGTCTCCCTGCCGATATCCGCTTGCTTTCAGGTTATGGGGGATATAAATACCACCGCTTGTCCCCGAAGCAGTCTCTCCGCCGGATATAAGCGGAGCTATTCCTCTCACACTATCGGCATTCAGCACCGCGGTACGGATGCTGAAATCGCTTTGGTTGAGCCGGAGCATGGCTGTGGGCAGCAGTATCACCCGCTCCATTTCCGCTTCCTCCACGCCTGGATAGAAACGAATATAATCTCCGTAGGACTTCTTATAATTTGCGCTGTTCATTACAAGGCTGACATGGGCATCGTGCAGCTCCTCAGCTTTGTCTTCATAAAAACTGCTCATTCGGGTGGCAATCGCCGTCCCTATATTCAGCAGCAGAGAAGCGACACAGATCAGGACTAGCAGGGAGAAGGTGGCACTTTTCCCTTTTCTAAGGTTAGCGAGGGAGAGATGGAAAATTCTCATCTTACCACCCCATCTCAGCCAAAAATGCAGTAAGCCGTGTCTGCCGCATATCATAGTGCCGGAGATCAAACGCCTCCAGCGCCAGATCTCCGCGAATCATTCCGTCGCGCAGGTACAGGATACGGTTGCCCCTCAAGGCGGTCTTGATATCATGCGTGACCATGACAATGCTTTGACCGTTCCGGTTCATCCCGCTCATTACATCCAGCACACTGCTGCTTGATGCCGAATTCAGTGCGCCGGTGGGCTCGTCGGCAAACACAATCCTGGGACTGTTGATCAATGCCCGTACAATTCCGGCCCGCTGTGCTTCACCGCCTGACAGCTGGGAAGGGAACTTGCCCCATGACGCCTCATCCAGTCCTACCTGAATAAGCAGTTGCTTGGCTTTGGCGGCAACAGCCTGCTTATTCTTGTTCACCAGCAGACCGCTGGCCAGTAGATTATCCAGCACGCTCATATTGTCCAGCAAGTAAATTTGCTGGAACACAAAACCGCAGTTGTTTCTGCGGAACACGGCAAGCTGATCATTGCTCAGCCTGGAGAGATTTGTATCCTCAAAGTGGATGTCGCCGAGCGAAGGTTTGTCCATGCCGGAAAGTGCATAGAGCAAGGTTGATTTGCCTGATCCGGAGCTGCCCATGATAACGGTGAAATCGCCCTCCATCAGGCTGATGTCCAGGTTCTTCAGCACATGCTGCTGGATTCCGCCGGAAGAGAAGCTTTTGCATAATTTTTCTGTTCTAAGCAACGTCTTGCGCATGAAAAGATCATTCCTTTATGGATAGTTTGTAAGATGGATTACCGTCCTATCATACAAAATCAATCCTTACTGAATCTTTGTCCAATCCTTAACCGTTTCTTAAATCGTCAAACAAGCCGGATGCGGAGCGTGACTGAAAAGCCGTCATCCCGGTTGTGGCATTCAATTTCGCCCTGCATACTTTGCATGAGATATTTGGAAATAAACAGTCCGAGACCTGCCCCGCTGCGGCCTGCGATGTTATTGCCCCGGTAAAATTTATTGAACAACAGCGGCAGCTCGTCCGGGCTCACCCCATTTCCATAGTCCTTAATCTCGATCTGCAGATGGGAGGGTGTTATAGAAGGGGAAATATGGATAGCCGTTCCTGCATATTTGTAGGAGTTGCTCACTACATTATCGAAGACCTGCTGCAAGCGGACCACATCGGTTAAGATGAGACAGTCCGGAATGCGTTCACAGACAATTTGCCCGTCATAATTCACATTTGCGATGATTTCCTGCAGAACCCTGCTGTATTCCTCAGCAACATTTACCTTCAGCTCTTTTAATTCTTCCAGTGTCGCATGGAACATATCGGTAACCAGCAGATCAATTTGCTCTGCTTTGGAGTAGATCATGTTCAGTTGTCTGATCACTTTCTCATCGTCAGCCCGCAGCAGCAGCAATTCGCTAACGGCCTTAATGGAGGCGACCGGCGTCTTGACATCATGGCTCAGGCTGGCAACGAGTTCTTTCTTGCTGCGGTTGGCCTCATATTCACTTTGGCGCGCTGCCGCCAGCTCCTCCCGCATAATATCGAAGCTTTCGGTGAATGCGCCAAATGGATTATGGGTATCCATGCTTAACGGAATATCCAGGTTCCCCCGGGCTACGTTCAAGGCAAAGCGCTGCAGCTTTCTAAATGGCGTCAACACGACACGATTCAAAAAGACCCCATAAAGTACGCCGAGCACGATTAACACAGTAAAAGTAACCCATACTACTGCCATCAGCTGCTCCTTGCCCCTCTGCAATTGTGTGCTGAAATCATCGCGAAGGATCAGTTTGCCCGCAAGCTTCCCGTCCACCTGCACATCCAGAACCGGATCCCTGTGACGAATGGCCTCGTTAATGCTGACAGGCAAACCTGCTGCCGATTGATAACGAACACTCCCACTTTGATCCAGGACGACAAACTTCTGTGTGATTCCGCTGTAATCCGCTTGCTGGGGTTGTTCCCAATGGCTCTCAACTGTCTTGAGGAGCTGGTTGGCCATCACCATATCCACATCCGTATTCACCGGGGTTTGAATCGTCCGCACCGACAGCAAGATGCCTGTAATCAATACAACCAGCATCGTCAAAAGCATCGCTTTGGCTTTCATCGCCTGCCATCCTCCAGCACGTATCCGGTCCCCCACACCGTTTTGATAAGTTGTGGATTATTGGGATCGGCTTCGATTTTCTCGCGCAAATGACGGATATGGACGTTCAGGGTCCCATCTCCGGTAAACGAGTCGCCCCACACTTTGGAGAACAGCTCTTCTTTGGGAACTACCCTGTTTTTTTGCTGTGCCAAATACACAAGCAGCTTATATTCCAGTGTCTTGAACTTTGTTTCTACGCCATTCACCCGAACACGGGACAACCTGCAATCGATCTCTACCCCGCCGAACTCCAGCATGTCCTCTTGACTATGGTTGCCATATCTTTTGAGAACAGCTTTAACCTTGGCCAGCAATATGCGGAGTGTATATGGTTTCTGGATATAATCGTCACCGCCGATATTGAGGGCAATCAGCACATCGTCTTCGCTGGAACGGGCACTGATGAACAGGATCGGGATCTGCGTGGTTTTCCGCAATTTTTTACACAGTTCGAAACCCGAGGTCTGGCCCAGATTAATATCCAAGAGGATTAAGGACACTTCATGCTCCTGTAAAAAAAGCTCACAAGCCTCCGCACTCGTCACATATGCCGATTTGACTTCAAACAGATTAAAATACTCACAGGTGGATTCCGCCAGAACCACCTCATCATCCACAATCAAACATTCATAATTCATTAGCATGACTCTCCGTTATCCTCAGAATTGATGTACTGCCTTCCATTCCCTAAGATACCATGAAAAAGAAGCTCCGGGGTAAACAAAAAGACAGGCCGCAGGCGGCTCTGTCTCATGGTATGATCTCCTGATATGGAGGTTATTCAATAATTTCTGTTTTAAATACATTCTCCAGCTTGCCGCCGAGTCTTTTTTTGAGCGGGACTTTGATGTCTCGGCCCAATTCCTTAAAGAAAGTGTCCGCATCGCATTTTACGTTCTGAGCGGTAGCTGTGATGACCCCGTCTCCGACAATATTCTGGTTCACGTCCAGCGGAACATCCACTTCGATATCGTATTTTTTGGTCAAAGTCTTAATGTAACGGGCGAAAATCTCCAGCAGTTCCTCGTTGTTAAAGTTCTCAATCGCGGCTTTCCCTTTGCTGGTAAATTTCATGTTAATCTTCATCGTTAGGTTCCCCTTTTCTGTCTAACCATTTTATTGTTTTATGGATCAAGATGAATAGATGGCTGCAAGAAGGGCAACATTATTCATTTTGGAGATAACCGCTGTGATAAAGCATTATTTGTAGACCCCTTTTACTTGCTGCACTTTGAATTGGGCAAATTCCTTCAAACCCTGGATCACAAACTCCTGATCCTCTTCCTTCAGCTCATAAATGGATTCCCGAAGCCATTCGCCAAACATAAAAGCCTGCCGGCCCCGGCGGGGCTGTTTTCTTAACGAGTCCAGACTTCCCTCGAACTTATCGTTCAGACAATCGTTAAGATTATATTTCTCAATCTTCTCAATTACCATTCCTGCCCCATATTCCGTTTCATATACGATCACCTCGTTGGAATCAAAAGAAACATAGGAGGTTTCTTTGCCTTCCTTGGCCCGGAACTCCTTGAGCTTGTTAAAGGCTTTCTCATAAATGTAATCCTGGGACTGGTTATGCTGCGGCAGTTGATACCCTTGCTTTAAGGTCTTGATGTATTCAATATCCGGCATATAATCCGCCAGGTGATACATCCGGTTCTTGAGGTCTGTGCCTAAGGCATCAATAATTTTATCCAGATTATCTTTAAGCGGGATACTTTCTCCCCGTTCGATTTTGCTAAGCTGCGAATAACTGATGCCGCTTTTCTCTTCCAGGCCTCTCAAGGTTAATCCTCTGGCTTTTCTGATGTGCCGTATGAAGTTCCCCAGCTCATCCGGATCGTTCTCAAAATCATTCATAGGAGTCACCTCTCTACTATCATAACACAACACAACAATTTGTGTTTCATAATAACAATTAATACCTGCAATTTTTATCTTTGTACATTAAAGACCAGACTAAAAATGTGGGCAGTTCGAATCATCCCGCAACATTGAGCCTTTTTTCACTTGCTTCCGGCATATCTAAGTAATTACAATAAGAACAGATAATACCCCATAAAATGGAAGAAGGATTACGTATGATGAGCAACATCAAAAAGATATCCCGCATTCTGACACCCCTCATGGCTTTGTCCATGCTGGCGGGATGCGGAAATAGCGAACCCACCGGCACTGCAGAAGCCACACAGCAACCGGCCGCCGCAGTAAGCGCCCAGCATGCACATTGGTCCTATGAAGGGGAGACCTCTCCCGAGCACTGGGCGGAACTGGATCAGCTGTTCACTACCTGCAAAGTCGGTACGGCACAGTCTCCGATTAACATCACTCACGAGAAGGTAAAAGAAGATCCCGGCCTCTCCCCTATCCAAACGAAATATTTCCCTTCCCGGGTGTCCATGGTGAACAATGGCCATACGATTCAGGTCAATCTGAAGAATCCGGACAATCAAATCACCATTGAAGGAACAAGCTACACTCTGCAGCAGTTTCATTTCCACTTGCCCAGCGAACATCAGATCGATGGCAACAATGCCGAGATGGAGCTTCATTTTGTACATAAAAGTGAAGACGGAAAAATTGCCGTTCTGGGGGCTCTCATCACTGCAGGTGCGGAAAATACCGAGTTGAACAAGCTGTGGTCGGTGCTTCCGGCAGAGGAGAGTGAACAAGAGGTAGAACTGGATGGGATGTTTGATCTGAACCAGCTGCTTCCCGCCGATATGGATTCCTTCCGCTACCAGGGTTCACTGACAACCCCACCGTGTACAGAAGGCGTGCAGTGGGTCGTTCTGGAACATCCGGTTCAGTGGTCCGAGGCGCAGGTCGGCAAGTTTGAGGCCATTTTCCCGCATGACAACCGTCCTGTACAGTCGCTTGGAGCCCGGGAAGTCGAATCCGATCATTAGTCTATCATAAGCCTTCATAAATTAAAGCTAAAAAGGCAGGCCTCAGTAATTCCGAGGACCTGCCTTTTAAAGTGCGGACATCTGTATGCAGGGGCAGGGCCGAAAGCCGGCTTAACTATACAACTGCCCGGGCTGATGTTCGGGAACCGGCTGATAGATCTGTTGCATGGCTTGCAACGCTTCGGGAGAAGCGTAAGTAACCGGATACTCGCCTTTGCGCGCCATATAACTCCAGACCTCATAGGCTTGATGGGAACACATTTGAAACGCACTTTCCAAAAAAGAGCGCAGCTGGGGTGTACTGCATTCAAACGCAGACCAGGCATATTCACGGCCGGCTCTTTTCAGCGTCAATAAGTAGGAAGTGGCAATCGCCCGGTCATTCAGCTGCTGCAGCTTAACCTGAGGCTCAATCGGCGGATAATGGGCGGCTGGTGCAGCCACTGCCGTGTTCATCTGCATGGCGGGAACATTCAAAGTGTCGGGAGAGTAGGAGCGGTTCGCAAATTCCACCTTCATGTTATAATCCTGAACGTGCACAGCATAGTGGCGCTCAATCATATTTTTCAGCTCTACATCGCTTGCTTGATTCAGGAACAAAGCCATGCTTTGTATAGAGTTGGTACAGCTAAGCAGCAGCTCATTAAGCTCATGGGCTTCATGCGATCCAAGAGGCATCTTCATTCTCCTTTTAACGTTTAATGTGATCACTATTTAACTTGCCCCCGGCTCATTTTTATATGCAGAGTATCCCGGCAGGCTGATCCGCCGGCGAAACCTCCAGCTATAACCTAGACCTTCAGGGATTATTTAGGAGATCATCCTTAGGATTCACTTCCAAATGACCGATATAATCGGTATGCACGACAATTCCCATTGCACTTGAAAGGAGAGTTTAGATGTCATCCATATCCCCTGTAAGCAGAGGATTATCAAATGCCCAGGCAGCGGTGCCCTCAAGAGAAAAGGAGATCCAGTCCTTAATTCAGCAAAAATCCCGGATCAGTGAAGAAATCCAGTCGGTTCGTACCAACGACAAGCTGGATTCCAAGCTGAAGATGGAGCGGGTCCAGTCCTTAACGGCTTCCATGCAGGAAATTGATGCTCAAATTGCCCAGATCCGCGCTGAAGAAATGCAGGAAAAAGCAAATCGTATAGGCTCAGGAAAACCCGACAACAAAGCTCCCTCCCCAGACCGCGAATCTGCTCCTCTGCAAGCTGTACTTAAAAACAGCATTACTTATGATCATTTAGGTAAAATGGTTGGTCTCAAGGACCGTATGGAAGGCTCCATAAAGACAGTGGAAGGTGAAGCCCGCTTCGACCGCCTGCTTCTAACCAGCGGTTCGAGCAACGATCCGGGGAAATCAATGATGCTGGAAAACGCAGAGCATACCACTTTACAAAAAAAACGTGAGCTGGTTCAGGATATTAAATCCGATCTGCGCAACGTGGATAAACAAATTGGAGAATTAGTCGAGGATATTCAGGATACTCCAAAAGAAGAAGCCAAACCCCAAGCTGTTGAATCCAGCAGCGCTGCCGAAGAAACCGGCAAAAAAGACAATAACCACAAATCAGCGAAAACTGCCGGTTCAGCAGGTGATGAAAACCCATCGCTTTCACCATCCGCAGCAAATAAACCCGGAGCTTCCCTGGATATTCGAGTGTAAACCAGCGAGATATAATACATACTAAAAGGCCTGTGACCCACTGCCGCTAAGCGGAGGTAGGTGCACAGGCCTAGATTTTTGCGCAGCTCCGTAACTTGGACGTTGTTGGACCGCTGACTTGCGGCAGCCCTACTATAGGGAAATTCGCCCCTTAAATCTGCAGTCTTGCCCCTTTTAACCCTGTTAGAGGAAAACACCCGTTATTCTTTTCTAAAACACACCCATCTGGCAATTCCATAAAATTAACGGGTGTGATTCCCGCTATTCTTCCTGACAGAGCCAATATTCCTCGATTAGCGGGTAGAATTCCCTATCGCAGCTCTTTGTCAGTAAGCCTGTATAATACAAACAAAAAAGCCACTCTCTTGAGAGCGATCTAGTGAGTTCAACCTAAGGTTTAAACAGCCGAGCCACTTGTACTAGCATTATGTATCATTGGTACCGTGAAATCCGATTTCTTATCTCTGATCTGTTCGAGAACCGCAATAATTTTAGAAAGAGCTAAGAAAAATATTCCCACAACAATACCTGAGAACAAAGTTACCATTGAAATGGTTAGCTGAGAAACATAATTTTGCCTAGCATTATCTGCTTCGGCACCAATAAGATTATTATCTTAATTCTCACTTGCAGACTGCTCCCAAAACTCAGAGTCCTTTTTCAGATCTGAAACATCATGATAAGAAACAAAAAAACCAATAATACCAAGCAAGACAAATAAAGCAGCCACAACATTTAGAATCTTAACCACTAAACTTACTCCATTCAAACAAGATATTCTTATTTTACATGAATATGGATTTTAGGTATATATGATCATTTATAGGTCCTGTTCTAAAAACAAAACCCAATAAACCAAAAAGGTTTATCGGGTGAGATGGGAAATGTAATTAGAGCAAAACAAGTTTATCGAATCCTTACCACTCACTAATCCTTACCCTTTCAAGAAACCTTATGCTCAATCCGCAGCTTGTCGGCTACCATGGCAATAAATTCCGAGTTAGTTGGCTTGGATTTGGAGATATTAATGGTATAGCCCTTATGGGATAAGGGATTTCACTTCTTGGTTATGTAATTATTCAGACACTTTATTGGCATACGGCTTGAATATTGATACGCATAATTGATTTCCATCTCTATTATATCGTAAGCATTTATAGTTCACAATGTTTCAACAGTTCAGGCGCATTTCAAAAATAGAAAATGATAACCATACTGTGTGAGTAGATGTGCTATAGGATTTATTTTGAATACGACTACTTTTTTTGATGTAAATGTCCCCCCCCTAATAACTGATGAAGCTTTTATACTATTGGTCACTGGATTATATTAAGCGGTGATGCCCCTCAGGCTATTTCCTAGCATCTAAATAGGGCAATACACATGGCAATCACTAAGAGAACAACTAAACCATAAAATAGACATTAACAGTAGGAATCCCTTTCAGTTAGGGATTCTTTCTTTGTGTATAGAGTTATGTAGATAGGTATAGCTAAAGCCCATACATAAGTGTACAGGCTGTGTTAGTGGCTATGTGGTTATAGTCTATCCATCTTAGCTAACATCTTATCTCTGGTCGGATTGGTATATAGCAACGTGGTATGTATATTGCTATGCCCTGCTTGGTTAGCTACCTCATGGACACTCATGTCATTCTCTAGAGCATGGGAACAGAAGAAGTGGCGCAAATCGTGTGGTGTTAACTCTTTCCCAATAACAGCTGAATACTGCTTGAACAGCTTATTGATTACTGTTCTGTCTATTCTGCTTCCTCTATTGCTCACAAACAGGTATTCACTATCTATTCCCTTGTCACTTCTCTCCTTGATCCAGCTTTGCATTGCTGTCTTCACTTTGTTGCTTATGATTACGGTGCGTTGCTTCTTCCCTTTACCCTCAGACACAATTAATTCTCGCGATGTTAGATTGTAGTCATTCACACCAATATTTAAGCACTCGCTAATACGTAGGCCACAATAAGCCAGTAATGACACAATAGCATAGTTACGTTTAGAATCTGACTCTAATACTAATTGTCGGAACTTCTCAACATCTGCCAGTCCAACGGTAGCCAGTGAAGCATATTGCGTCTGAAGCTTGAGCATATCCTTCTTGCTGATTGCTTGTTCAGTCTGGACATTAGACTCAATGAGGAAATCATTAAACTTAATCAATGCTGAAATCTTAGCGTTAATGGATGAAGCACTGTTCTTCTTAATCGTCTTCAAATATGAAATGTAGTCTTTGACATTCTCTCTGTGCAACTTTTTAAAATCTGTCCCTTTACTTTCCTCAAACCATTTCATATATCCACTTACATTAAGTACGTAGCTTTTAACTGTGTTGATACTCATTTCATTGTTATGTAGATGCTGTTCAAATAATTGAATCATGGCTTCCACTCCTATCAATTATGTTGCATTATGTCTAGGTTGATTCCCGATAAATTATGTTGCATTTGATATACTTATTGTACCTATTATCAGCTGGTTTTGCAACATAATTGTTGTTATGTGGCATTATAATTTTAGAGTGATTTTGCTGTGAAATAGATATATAGAAGAGATTCATAAGCAAAGATACCTATTTCATATTACAAGTCATCTTGTAATTTAGATTTATTAGGTGCCATCATTTCAAATGAGACCATAACCAGTAATATCTATATTGACGGTACGTACCGTTACATTAACAAATAGTGGAATTTTAAGAGTACGTACTCTCGCTTAGTTGCAACACTCAATAACTATACACGGGGAATTCACGGTAAAAACGGACGACATCGTCCGATTTGCTTTATACATAAGGATATTCTATACATTGAGTGTTACAAACTACATCGAACACGGTAGAACGTAGATGGGATAAGGGATTATTGCTTGTTAGGAGCGGCTACAGGACTATTAGGCGTTGTCTAAAGGTGGATCAAGAGGGGAAAAAGGGTTGATGTATATAGGCTTTACCGTGTCGAGATACGTGTAGAGTATGCATAAGGAAATGAATTATAATCGAAATATTCACATCGTAAACATGGGGAAAGTCAATGTTTAAAAGGGTTTCAATGTGAAAATATGTCTAAAATAGTGTAATCGTAATTATCATCGTGAATAATGATGTATTATTATGTAATATACACAGTGTTTATGCATGTTTTATGTATAATTATGAGTGAGAAATGCATGAATTCACACAAAGGAAAAAGCCTTATGTGTAAAGGCTTTTACATTGACAGGACACGTTATCGCATTATAACGTTAATCGCGGAGTAGAAGAGATATATTTGCTATTTTTACTTTCATTCCAAGTTAATAGGATCTTGACCTATTCTTGACCTATTCTTGATCTTCCTGCTTTACTTCAATTTTTTCATACTGGATTGGAGGTAGTGATTTTACTTTCTCCATTTGATATTTTGCTAAAAATTTAAGTCCTTCTTTTGATGTTTGAATCTTTTCGTATTTCACCCCAGTTACTTTAATTTTTTCCAATAAACCATAAGAAATTAATTTTGGAGCTATAGTATGAAACAAATCAGATTCTTCATTGAGGGCAACATTACTATTAGTAATTCCGATATTAAATATATCTTCAAAAGTTACGAACCAGACTAACAAGCTGCTATTTTTTTCTTTATCCTCTCTTTTAAATCCGTTAGGAGTTTCAATAATGATTTTAGCAAGCGTGTCTTTTAATTCTTCATAGTCCCATCCATTAATCATTACCTTCTCTTTCTGTTGTTCCTTCTCCTTTGCTTTTTCTAATTCAGCTTTCAACTTTGCAATTTCCTTTAACAATGCCACATTCTCTTTTAGTGTCTCCACTGCACCACCAGCTTGATCAGCCTTAACCCAACCAATCAAGCTATCGTCAGATTCAAACTCCTTCAGAGATTCCATTGTTGCTAATCTTATATCCTTTAAGTCTTCATAGAATTTTGAAATATTTCCCAATACCTCAGTTTTAAAGGCTTGATACTCTTTGTAGTGTTCACGTTCCAAATAGTCCTTATTTTCTCTAGCTTTCTCGTCTAACTTCTTATCATCAATCACAATCGCAAATCTACGCTTACCCAATTCGCCAGCATAGTCATATTCCCAATGCGTATAACTCTTACCTGACTCAGCATCAATACTCCCATATCTTCCACCCAGGATCAGCATATAAACGTCTGATTCTTGTATCCAGCGCATTATAGTTGTTTTCTGTGATTGGTCACCAGACTTAAACAACTCCATACCAGCAGGAATATGTCCAGAGTTCAGAACGGCAGAGACAGCCGCTTGTCGTTCCTCTATCATATCTGTATAGGTAGATGAAATAAAAACCTGCAGCTTCTTCTTCATATGTATTCTCCTTATGAATTCTTCTTTATATAATTATACAATATGTTACAGGGTTCAACATACAATTATAATAAATGCATCCATAAAAAAAGACCATCACCATAATCAGTGACAGCCTTGTTCTTCTCTAATCAATTCAGCTATTCCCTTCAATGCTAACCAGTTCCCTCCCTGGGTTTTAACGTATAATTTCCCGTTCAACAACTTCCCTGTCCTATATCGCTTCACTCTATCTATCCCCTTCCCTCTCTTGTCGTTTATCTGCTACAACCGATTCAAAAGTCCAAACAAGTGCATTTCTGGATATTCAGTATGCAATTCATATATCTGTTCAGGTGTTGCTATGTATTCATTGATTCGTTTCACGTGAATAGGTTTAATTTTCTCAACCAGCAAATGACTAAGCGCTCCCACTGGATCAACTTCAAACCTTTTAACAAACTCAGTCAACGATAATTTATTTTCCTTCAACTTTTCGTTTCTCAACTTCATCAGAATGTCACCCAACTCTCTTCTGTCACTGGCTTCTTTGCAGTCATATCCAATTGTATTAACCAAAAAATCATTCATTTCACACCTGAGTGGATAATACTACTTCTAGCTGTTCAGTAAGCATGAAAGCCTTCGGGTCAACATTTATAGTAAAAGCAACTTGTTGAATAGTAATCTGTTCATTCATCGTTGTTATCTCCCTTTTCAGATTGATTTTAGGCGTAGGACTTCTTCAACTCCACATTTATAACTGTGTTCAATCATCATCATACATCCCTCAACAAATATGTCTTCAATCTGATTTATTATTTTATTAGGAATTGCTTCTTGATCGAGTAAATCAAACAGCTTATTATAACTATTCTGTCTGTCGTTACTGAAAAACTCATCGTATAATGACTCAATGCGTGCTTCAAATGACGGTTTCAACCAATTCATAATTTCAGTTATTGGTTGAGCATGTTCACAAATTGATAAAGTTGACATTGTTGATCGCTCCTTTTGGTTACTGTTCAAATTGTTGGTGCATTAGATTCTTGTACACCATCAACCTGTCAAAGCGATTAGAAGGTGCTTCCTTATCACTACGGCGTAACAGGTAATCGTACCGTTGTCTACTGTAGAGATTGAGCTTAGAGGTGAAGATGCTGATTCGATGTGTAATTGGTTTGGACATTTATGTTGCTCCTTTCAGTTGGTAAGTGGAATGTGGATGTGGGCATAGTTAAATAAAGGAAATGGTGTACATTCCTTTTTGGAAATGGTACTATAAAGTAGTTATCATCTTGTCGTGATATTAATTTATCACGATATCGTAATATTGTCAACTCACTAAAGGAGGATTTTTTTGTGCGACTTATAATAAAACTGAAAGAAGTTTTAAAACAAAAAGGGATTACACAAAAAGAGCTAGAAGCTATGTCTACTGTTCCTCAATCAAAAATTTCAAACCTATGCAACAACAAATTTTCAGAACTGAACATTGCAAACATTGAAAAGATTGCGGCTGCATTGGAAATCACCGACATTTCAATACTCATGCAGTTTGAAGAGGAATCATCTAACAAATAGTACATACTGTAATACCATTCACAGCTTACATAACTCGTTGTAATGAATGACCAATGGTCGGACGCTCTAATATGCAGACACAATAAAAATGCCCTAGAGAACGTGTCTCAGGGCTTGGGCATTAACATTAAAAATCTAGAACTATACCAAATTTATTTTCTATATCCAATAGAAGTAGAATTATATCTCCGAATTTCATATAACCTTTCTGATCTATGGTATCTATTAAGTGCGTTTTATTTAATGATGCTTCTAACCTCATGTTCTTCCATTCTGAAGGTTTATCTGGTTGGTTTTTGTTAAAATTAAACTTTCCTCCATGAGCTGCAGCATTTCTAACATGTCTATAAAATTGCCAAAGTGGATCATCTGAATAATGCTTATCAACAGTCAATGCATAGGAATTAATTATTAAAAAGTATAAAGCACCATGAAAAAGGTAATCAAATCCGTCTTTATTGTACTCCAACACCTGATTAGCCAGATCATCAATATCTATAACAACGTTAGGTTGTGTCCCTGAGAAAGTTAATATTTGATTCCCCATTAAGGGAGTAAGATTAAAGTTGTTTTTAAACTCTTCTTTCGTTTTATCGTTTATAACTAATCCACTAATCATATGATCAATTTTTTCTTTATCACTATCTTTAAAGAGATTTATTAAAAACCTTGATGAGAGTTCAAATATTCCATGCACTGAACACAAGTAATTCATTATTAGAGGATAAAAGGTACTTTGCTTAATATCTTGATATGCTATTTCAGGCATCATATCCCCCCCTAAATTCCTTCTTACATTTTGCTACTGAAGGAAACTCTTTACCATGTGTAAAAAGATAGTATTTTCTCAAAGCATTCTGAATTGCGCCATTTTTATCACCAAACTCGGTTTGTATTCCTAAAAGTGTTTGGTAGGTATTGTAGTCATCTTTAACTACTGTGTCCAGGTCAACCATAAGAACTTTTTCAATTCTATTAGCTCTACTGATTCTTGAACTAACAGCATCATATTTACTTTTAATACTATCCAGTGATTCTAAAAATACTCTGAATTGTGTCTCCTTCATAGTATCTCCTTTGCTCAAATATCATCCCGCAGATTCTTATTCCCCTCATACCTTGGCTTGTACAAGGCGTGTAGAATTGCTTCTATAAGGTTTAGAGCAAAAAGCCCTAATGAAGCATCAATAATCAAATCTACACGCTTAGTATTCATTCTGATCCAGTCTCCAACGGTATCATCATCAAGGTTATGGATACTCATTGTTGGATCAGCAAGTATAGATTTTGATAAATTACTTTGATTTCTACTTGGATGGTAATGGTGGCTGTAGAATCTTGATTTATTCTTCTCGCTCACCTTACCAATTTTCAAGAAACACCTTGATATTGAAATGTATAAATAGCTATATGGTTCTTTGGATATTTAGATTTATGTCGATTTCCACTATCTACAAAACGAATCTGTTCATCTTCAACATTTATACCTGTTTGCTTTAGAATGCTGATTATCGTTTTCTTATCGGCCTCTATTTCTTCTGGAGTATCCCACACTTATAGCTTCACTCCCTTTATCTCTTCCCAAACATCCTTTTCAACGTTTCTAATGACTCTTCTCTATAAAATGTAGATAATACAGCGCAATTCAATGCTGTAGATGCACCAAGTATTGTAGTAGCTATACTACTACCAAAGAATATCAGATTCAGGATTAACATAACGATAGAACCTACTGCAACTGAGAATGAGAGAATAAAAGCATTATTCATTGATGTCTGCTCCTTGTTTTGCCTAAGAAAATACACTATTCATCTTATCTCCCAGCGAATAATAAGCATCTACTGCCGTCTCATATCTCTTCACAAGCTCTGTATGTTCACTAAGCTTGTACGTGTTATCACCTTGGCTCTTTAAGAATAGGTTCCTTGTTATTCCTTGTAGAAGCTGTACTGCATATATGAGCTTATCAACATACTCAATAAAAATATTGCACTTATTTATGTCTTCGCTTCCTGACTGTCTTATATCATTAACTTGTGTTTTATATCTTGATAGATCATTATGAACAGTTTGAAGTTTCTGCTCTAATTCTTGAAAATTAATAGCTTTAAAAAGGAATGGAATGGGAACTGTCTTCCTTAGCGTCTTCTTAAATATCCCATCATGTATGGTCGTGTAATCGGTAAGTGAATCATTTAAATTCCTAGCTATGACAATTAGACTGCTCATTTACTATCACCTCTGCTTTATTTCTAGTATTTCAATAAAAGTAAAGATATAGGGGGATTACAAAAGCAAAATCAATACCTAATTCCAGCGTCATAATGAAGGTAGTTTTCCAATTCAGGGATCTTGACACTCTATTTTCTCCACCAAGAAAAAGTAACACAATACCAGATATCAGCGTAATTGCATATCTAATGGTTTGGAAACCAACTAACACTATGATAAGCCACAGCCCATATACTCCAACAAAGGTGTACCTAGATAATAGAAAAAGAAATAACATAAGTAGGGAATTCGGAATTAGGCCATTCTTATTCTTTTCATATGCCAGATTTGCCATTTGTAAATCTTGTCTTTGTTTCTCAGGGACATATTCAATTCCTGCAAGCGTATAAACCCTTTGATGGTATAAAGAATCCTCTTCATCCAGTTCACTTACATCTGAAATAAACTGTTCTATCTCTTCCATTAAGTTTACATCTACTATGTTACTCATAAAGTTACGATACTCTTCTGAAGTAACATATTCTTTATTCATTCCAGTCTTGTATTGTTTAATCGATCGATTAAAATTATCCGCATTCTCATCTTCAATAAATGAACCAATTCCACTTAGAGAAACTATAAATCCATCCTTTGTTTTCTCGTCAAAACTTCTGTACTCAATTAGGTGTGCAATAAACAATTTGTATGCTTTAATAATTGTTTCTTTATCACATGGAAGAATAGACATCTTTCTAGCCATTTCTCCATCTTTTCCAGATGCTAAAGCTGCTCCATATGCATTAACAATTTTCTCTGCTTGTTCTAAGTTCATATGCTTCTCCTAACTATATACAGTTAAAATTAAAAACAGATTTCTATGTCGATATATGTAATATAGGATTATTTTACCACAAGAAATAGTGCATGAGTATCAATATTATGGTTTTACACTACGTTAAACATTTCAAGAAGGAGTGACAAGTTACCATCACTTTGACGGCTACTCAATTCTCATCCTCCATACTTGGCGGTTGAGTTATTCTCTTAAGCATCAATTCTAACTCTGATTTGCTTATAGTATTCTTATGGATTTGTAGCTGTATGGTTGTTGGAGGGTAGTTGTTAGGGTATGAATAGCGTGAGGGAATTGTTAATTTGTTATTGTAAATGAAGGGATAAAAAAGGTACATGTATCTGTTGAGGGCAGATGTACATGTACCTTTAAAATGCTTCCAAGTCGCTCTCAGGTTCTTTCTAATATAATTTATTACTATTCCGTTTGTGTTACCCAACACCAAACAAATACCCTATGTAGATCAGCAAACAGTTAAATCATATGTAATAACAAATAACTTGATGCTGAAAATCGATACATTGACTCATAAGTAACAAGAGAGATACTAATAAAAATTAAGTATAATAATTAACCTTGTTTCAGCGATTTTGATCTTATTCTTTAGACCTTATCTTTAATCCTTTCACTTTTCCTTTGAAGCGTAGCGATTCCATTTCAAACAAGAGGCGTTAGCCAATTGTAAATACTGAATCTAAACATCTAAACATCTAAACATCTACTTACTACTAACTACGGTCAGGTTTGAGCATCCCAAATTTGACTAGGTAGTATCCCATTCTTTACTAGTTTACATCCCAAATTTGACTAGGATACGTCCCATTCTTTACCTCGATGATTTTTCATAATTTATCGATGTTTTCAAACTCAATGAAATAGTGATTATTGAACCGTTTATGTATCAATTTATCGTTATCATCGTATTCATAGTTTGTTCCCCATTTGTGTTGTGTCACAGAAATCAACTTCTTCTTTTTAAGTTCACTATGTAACTCAATAATTGTTGGCTTACTCATATGTAATTCATTTTTCATTCTGGTATCAATTCCAGCGTAGCAAAAGAGTTTTGATGTATTTTTTACGTTTATGTAGGACTTGA
Organism: Paenibacillus albidus; assembly: GCF_014644435.1. Lineage (GTDB taxonomy): Bacteria > Bacillota > Bacilli > Paenibacillales > Paenibacillaceae > Paenibacillus_AQ > Paenibacillus_AQ albidus. The sequence continues at coordinate 258,914 of NZ_BMKR01000007.1, forward strand.
GATAATACAAGAACCTGACTTCTTTTGGGTTTAACTTTCCATCTTTCAACGCATACAATAATTTTATAGGCATAGATGAAAAGTACTCCCCCTCCCTTCTATTCTCACTATCAAAACTTTCCTTATTGATTGTCAATAGGATTGGCTTATTAGGTGTTCTTTTCCCAACTTCATTCAAGAGATAATTCTGTGCGAATAAATTAGAGAGAGACTTTTTTAACATTTTATCAGATAATCCAGTCCATCGTTTCATATCATCTGAGCTGACTTCGAGTATATATTTGTTGTTAAGCTTCCATATCATATATTTCAAATAGAGGATGAGTACAAAATCATTTGCTGTAATATTGGGATTTCTGACAGTTGTGTGGGTAAGAATATTTAGAGTTTGCTCGTTTTTCGTTACTGACATTTAACTCCTCCTTTTATTTGTAACTCGGTTAAGCCTAGTTTTATTATTTCAGGGACACAAATGCCCCTGCAGTTGTTTAAATATGTAAAGTGCGTTTTTCTAAAACAACTCGCCTATTTCATCTGCTGTTGATTTTTTACCATACTCAACTTTATGTACAAGATCATTAAGCATTTCCTTGAGTTGTTCAACTTTTGTTTGAAGTGACCCATAAGCTTTCACATGCTTATGAAGATCGTAGATCCTCCCATTCTCTAGATCACTAAGTAAATTTTTTATTTTTGAAATCTCCAAATTATAGACACCAGAAACATCAACAACCTTTTCTTCCACTAAATAACCCCTCCTATTTTTATTCATTCATTTGCATATCCATTCTTCTAGAAGATACGGAATTTAAAATTATATGATATCTAGCTTATAACCCTTGCATAAACCGTTACGACATGATAAGATACGTACGTAAGTAAAGTAGATACTTTACATGAAGCACCCAATAGTATCTAATCAGCATTTACAATCAATAGCACCACCTCCATAAAAGAATATAAGTGTGTCATATTCTAATGTAACCTGTCGACTATCATATGTCAATGGGTTTTTCGAATTTAATTCAAGGAGAATATATGATAAATATTTGTGTTAGTTGTAACAATACAAATTTAAAACCATTTATTGATACGGTTCATTGAACGAAATGGCATACAGTTTGTAATCGATAACGTCCAGGCAATTAAGTGTGAGCAATGTGGTGAGATTTATTACACTCCAGATGCCAGCAGATATATAGATGAACAAATAAAATTTCAAGGGTAACTCCGTTGACTCATCCAGCATTGACTATAAGCAATGACATAATGTAAACCGTAGGGGAAAAGAGGAACAGTGTTAGTTTCCGTTCCATTCAATATCATCGGGTTTAGTGACCTTGGATGCTTTAGCGCTTGTAACCTTTGCGAGAGGTTAAAGCGCTTTTCTTTTTACTCTTCTTCTGATAACTTAGAAATGATCTTATAAGCGACAGTACCTTACCTATAACTCTTTGCACAAAGGATTCCTTATAACACTGTCGAATTTACATTATAGACCAAATTAAAGGGGATTCGACAGATGAATGACAAGGTAAAAGGTTTAGTTGTAGGTTTAACTATTGGATCATTGCTTACTGGAGCTACGGCTTTTGCTGCAAGTGGAATGAATATTAATGTAGTCGTTAAAAAACTCAGTATTTTTGTTGATGAGACTAAAAAGACTTCAGCAGATGGTTTTATCTATAAAGGTACTACATACGTTCCTGTAAAAAGTGTAGGTGCAACTTTTGGTAAGCAAGTTGGATTATATGGTGACAGCTTATACATAGGTAAGCAGCCCGCAGTAAAAATAACAGAAGTTCAGGCCATCCAGTTAGTACGGAATAAGTATGGCATAAAAGCATCTTCTGATTATTTTGTTGAGGTCGATCACAGTGAAGGAAATAATTACGTAGTCCACGTATATGAAGTTATTATGGATGATGAAACTACGGGTCATACCGCAACTTATGGATGGTATTATGTCGATAAGTCTACAGGTAAAATTGAATCAATGTTTTAAGGTGGCAGATGCCATCTTTTTTTGTTCAGTTATTCATTACGTATGAACGCCGAAACCCTGTTTTATTTCAACCTCTTTTCTTTTTGGGTTCCATTAGGCATTTAGATACTATGCAAATTCAATAATCATCCACGCACCTAATCTAAGTTATGTCCTTACTCTTGTTCAAGGGTTTCTTTATTGTTCATAGACTATGAATCCTTATGTTAGTGATCGATTGAATGCTAAAAAAAGCTAATCCAAAATATCAGGATTAGCAATTCGATTTATTGTTTTATATATCCATTTGACTAAGAGGACTATGCAATTGATATTTCTTCCCGACTTCCTCATCAGAGAAATCAAGATAAGCCTTTTGAGTGACTTCGACAGACGAATGTCCCAAGATTCTAGAGAGAGTAAACCAGTCCCCACCATTCAATATATAATATTTTGCAAAGTTATTTCTGAGTTGGTGTGGATGGATATCAACATTAACTTTCTTACCAGCTTCCCGTAAAGCTTTTTCATAATTTCGAATGTCTAATTGAGTTCCTCTTGTGGTAGGAAACACATAATTACTTTCAGAGTATCGATCACGATACTTCAACCAATTCTTTAATTCTAAGCTAAGTTTTGGTGAGAAATACACATATCTCTGCTGCTTATTTTTAGGATTCGTAATTAGAATACTTTTATGCTTAAAGTCAATATTTTCAGGTTCAATCGATAAACACTCGCCTATGCGCATTCCAGTGTCTAATAAAGTTTTCGTTACAACTGAGTTACGATAATCGTGGAAACGTGAGATTTCGAATCGTCCTAAAACACGTTTTATATCGTCTGTTGATAATTTTTTTTTAGCTTTGCGGATTATCTTTGGATTTTCAATCTTCTCACATGGGTTCTTGACAATTTCATGTTCTATGCTGTGAAGCCAGTTAAAAAACACTTTAATATTACGTACATAGTTAGCTACTGTAACCGTAGAAACCTGCTTTTTGTAGTCTGTACGATTCTGAGGAAAATTACTCATAGTTGATTCCATATTACTAACCACCGAATATTTACCACGTTCTTGGATGTATTTAATGTAATTCCTAATGTGTCCGGATTGTACTTTTTGAACATCAGTAATTTGAAATTGTTTATCTAGATATACACCAAGCAATTTTAAAGTCTGTTCATAGCTCCTCATAGTCTTTTTAGCTAAGTTACGTGAAGTGCAATAGAGCATAAAATTATCAATTTGGAATTCAAAATCAGTCATAAAAAATCATTCCTCCACTGGATTATTTCCGCACCCAATAAAGGAATGAAGTTTATACGTTACCCAAGAAAGTATTTATTGGTCTAAAACAGCCCAAAAAGATATTTATAGGCAAAATTGTTTTAGAGAGATTATCCTCCAATCCCCTTTAAACCTTTCACGTATCCTAATCCTTACCCTTTCAAGAAACCTTATGCTCAATCCGCAGCTTGTCGGCTACCATGGCAATAAATTCCGAGTTAGTTGGCTTGGATTTGGAGATATTAATGGTATAGCCGAAAAGGTGGCTGATGCTGTCAATGTTGCCGCGGGTCCAGGCGACTTCAATCGCATGGCGGATGGCACGCTCTACGCGTGACGGTGTTGTTTTGAATTTCTCGGCGATAGCTGGATACAAGGTCTTGGTAATGGCACCGAGGATTTCGATGTTGTTGTATACCATGGTAATGGCCTCACGAAGGTACTGATAGCCCTTGATGTGTGCGGGAACGCCGATTTCGTGAATAATGGAGGTAATGTTCGCATCCAGGTTCTTGCCCTTGGAGAGCGGCACCACATTGTTGGACCGGCTGGACGAATAGTTCGACATACCGGAGGAAGAACTAAGACTTCCCTGGGTGCCCACCAGTTGACGCACCCGGTTCGCCAGAACCTCCATATCGAATGGCTTCAGAATATAATAGGATGCACCAAGCTGCACAGCTCGCTGAGTGATGTTCTCCTGGCCGAAAGCTGTCAGCATAATTATCTTGGGCTGAGGACTCAGATCCATCTCGCGAAGGCGTTCAAGGACGCCGAGTCCATCCAGATGGGGCATAATGATATCAAGGATAAGGACATCAGGAATTTTACGTGCTCCGCTAAGCATTTGAAGCACTTCTTCTCCATTGTAGGCGATGCCCGTTACGGTCATATCTTCCTGTTCGGTGATGTATTCGGCAAGCAAGTTCGTGAACTCTCTGTTATCATCGGCCAACAACACTTCAATATTCTGCACTGGCTGCTTCCTCCTTAATTATCTTGTCTCCCTTACAGTTTCGACATGCGGATTCATTTTCCTTCTGTCGAAAATTATTTTTCTTTATTTTTTTTCAGCATTGGATTATAATTAAATATTTTGTTTCATAATTCGATGATGTTCGCTGGACTTCGACAAAAAAATCTTAAGGCTAAACAGCCTTAAGATGTGGGGGATAAGCATAAGGTTGATGAACTACACCGGAGTCTCTAAGCATCCATTCGATGAAACAGCCATAACCGGATTTGGGGTCATTGACGAAAACATGGGTGACGGCACCGATCAGACGGCCGTTCTGGACAATGGGACTGCCGCTCATGCCCTGCACAATGCCGCCCGTCTTATTCAGCAGTCGCGGGTCTGTAATCCGCAGCACCATCCCTTTGGTTGCCGGAGTGTCCTGTTGAGCGACATGGATGATCTCCACATCGAACCGCTCGACCTGCTGCCCGTCTACAACGGTCAGGATCTGTGCCGGCCCTTCCTTAACCTCACTGCTCATGGCCACTGGAATGGGTTCTTGATACAGGCTGTGATCGGGATTGCTGTTCATTTTGCCGAAAATGCCAAAGTCCGTATTGCTTTCAACATTGCCGAGGACTTGGCTCTCCTTCAGAAAATGTGCGCGTTTCTCGCCAGGATCGCCATCCTGGCTTTTGGAGATGGAGGTTACACTGGACTGTACAATATGCCCGCTCCCGACAACAATCGGGGTACCGGTATTCATATCGGTGATCACATGGCCCAGGGCGCCGTAAACGCCTTGCTGTGGAGCATAGAACGTTAAGGTACCCACACCAGCGGCGGAATCCCGGATATACAGGCCCAGCCGCCATACCTTATCATTGCGGTCATATGCCGGCGTCAGCTTTGCCGTATGTTCCTTGCCGCCACGTTTGTAGACAATCGAAAGGGGTTTGCCCGCTTGTCCGGCATGTTCGACCAGCTTGGCTACTTTGGAGACCTCGTTCAGCTTGACTCCGTCGATGGAAACCATCAGATCACCGGGAACCAAACCGCTTTTCTCACCGGGCGAAAGCTTGGACTGCTGTGATACCTGAATCAGATGATGGCCTACGACCAGCACACCGGCGGACTTCACTTTCACGCCGATCGTCTGGCCTCCGGGAATTACCTTTAGCTCCGCATTTCCTTGGGGGCCCATGGCTTGTCTCTGCGGAGATGCCTGTGATGCGGCAACCCCTTGGGCCGGTCCCGTTATGCCTGTTAAGCTAAGAATGAAGGCAAGTAAAAGGCCGGGCATTAACTTCCTGAGGTTCGGCTTCAATGGCTGTCACGCTCCCTTTTGCTTCTTTCGCTTGACGAAAAAGGTGGTCGCCAATTGCGTACCTATAAGATAACCTTGCCCCCAGGCTTTTATTACTGTCAATCATTGTCCCGCTTACCCTTGAGCCGCCTTGCTGGCCTCGGCCAGACCGAGCATTTCCTGTGCGTGATGCAGTGTTTTTTCGGTAATTTCCACACCGCCCAGCATGCGGGCCATCTCCTTGACCCGGCCATCCTGCGACAGGGATTCGACCTCCGTCATGGTGCGCCCGTCCTCGACTTTTTTACGAATCAAATACTGGTGGTCGGCCATACAAGCCACCTGCGGCAGATGGGTAATGGAGAACACCTGGCAGATCCCGGACAGCTTATACAGCTTGTCCGCGATCGACTGGGCCGCCCGGCCGCTGACACCGGTATCCACTTCATCGAAGATCAGGACCGGAATCGCATCGTGGCGGGCAAAAATACTCTTCATCGCCAGCATGATCCGCGACAATTCTCCTCCGGAGGCGATTTTGCCCAGCGGTCTCAAGGGTTCACCCGGGTTCGGAGAGATCATAAATTCGGCACTGTCGATGCCTTGTCTGGTCAGACGGATACGTCTGCCCTCGAACTCAATCCCGCGCGGGTCTTCCAGGGTGTCCATTTTGACCTGTAGCGACGTTCTTTCCATCTGCAGGTCCTTCAGTTCCCCCTCCACCTGCCGGGCCAGATCAGCCGCACAATGCCGTCTGGCATCACTGAGCTCACGGGCTGCTTCCATAAGTACGGACAGCAAACCATCGCGTTTGACGGTCAGCTTCTCCAGATATTCGTCTTTATTCTCAAGCAGATCGGTTTCACGGTGAATTTGGTCATAATAAGCCAGGATCTGCTCCACACTGTCCCCATACTTGCGCCGCAAGCCGGTGATGAGGTCCAGGCGGTTCTCGATTTCTTCCAGGCGCTGCGGGTTGAATTCAATCTCTTCACGGTAATCCCGCAGCTGGAACGCCGCATCCTCCAGTTGATAATACGAGGACTGCAGCTGCTCAAGAACAGCCTTAAGGCCTTTTTCATCATACCGGACCGCATCCTCCAGCCTCGAAATCACATTCCCTATCGATTCCAGCCCTTGCCGGTCATACAGAAGCTCATAAGCCCCCGACACGGAATCCATCATCTTCTCGCTGTGGGATAGTTTTACCCTTTCTTCGGAAAGTAATTCATCCTCACCCGGTTTTAATGCAGCGGATGAAATTTCCTCCAGCTGAAAACGGTACAGGTCCAGCATCTGGTAAGCCTTCTGGCTGGAATCCTGTAGCTCGCGCAGCTCTTTCTCAACTTTGGCAAAAGCGGAATACCGCTCCTGATACACTGCCTTAAGCGGCCCAATCACGGCTTCGCCATAGGTATCCAGCAGTCCCAGGTGCCGCTCCGCTTTCAGCAGATTCTGGTGCTCATGCTGGCCATGAATATTAACGAGCTGTTCGCCGATTTCCCGCAGCATGCTGAGGTTGACCATTTGACCGTTGACGCGGGAAGTGCTTTTGCCCTGTGAAGTAATTTCCCGGCGGATAATCAAATGCTCCTCCTGGAGCGCCCGGATACCGAGACGTTCCAGTGTTTCCCATACCGGATGTCCGGCCTCAAGACTAAAGAGCGCTTCCATCTCTGCTTTTTCACAACCATAACGAATGGAGTCTGCAGAACCCCGGCCACCGGCAATAAGCCCCAGGGCATCGATGATGATCGATTTCCCAGCACCGGTCTCCCCCGTAAGCACATGAAATCCCGGATAAAAATGCACATCCACCGCCTCAACAACGGCAAGATTGCGGATAGACAATGTTTCTAACACGAATAGAGCACCTCCGAAAAGATGAAGACATGTGAATTACTCAATAAGACTAGGAAATATATCCCATAATTTGTGAAATGACCGTCTGACTGTCCTCCGGCTGGCGGCAAATGATGAGAATCGTGTCATCTCCCGAGATCGTTCCCATGATTTGCGGCCAGTCGATATTGTCAATTAGCGCGGCCACGGAATTTGCCGTACCTGGCAGGCATTTCATCACAACCAGATTACCCGAGAAATCGATTTGTACAAAATTGTCCACCAGCACACGCTTCAGCTTTTGAATCGGATTATAGCGCTGATCCGTGGGCAATGAGTATTTGTATCTTCCGTCGTCCATCGGAACTTTAATGAGCAGAAGTTCTTTGATATCGCGGGACACGGTGGCCTGGGTGACCTGAAAACCGGAGTTTCGCAGGTTCTCGACCAGCTCATCCTGTGTCTCAATTTCTTTTTGCGTAATAATCTCGCGAATCTTGATATGTCGTTGTCCTTTCATTGTTGCCTCCCGTATTTCTAAATTCAGCTTAGTTTGATTCCCCGTCATCCCGGCCAAACGTAATCCTGTGAATCGCTGAGGTTGCCGGGTTCACATACAATATTCCGCTGCACTGCGGATAGATAAGCAGATAAGGCAGCACCGCGTCGCGCAGTCCGCTTCCGGTGAATTCCAGCTGTTTGCGCGGCCTCGCCAGAATGACAAGATAATAGGGATCCTTGTCCTTATGCCTGTCCTTATACTTGTCCTGATCCTCTTCCTCATCCTCGTCCAGAACCGCGATATAATCGATGAACAGCTGGCTGTACAGACGCGACCCGTTCAGGGTAAAGGACAGCGGAATTTTGAGCTTGCCGCCAACGACCTCATACCCGGCTTCCTCCAGCAGATCGACAGCGGGATGGGGATGAATGACCTTATTGATCGGAATTTTGTCCTTGATAAATGAACGGGGTGAAGTCTGAAGCCATAGATACAGCCTGTAAATCAGGAATACCACAATCGCTGCTCCTATCAATAACATGACGATCTTGTCAGAGCTTCCAGCCACACTTATCACCTCGGTGATTTATTCGCGTATAGCTGCCTATAATCCTGCTTGTGAACTTTACCCTCCAAGCAAAAGAAACTCACCGCCGGGGAGAGTTTCCATGAGTTGTATTCACACTGAAGGTGGACGCCGCTTCCTTGATCACGGCATCCGCCAGCCCGGCAAAATGACCAGCATCTGCCACCGGTGAAACGGAAGCGTCCCCCCCGGCGGCAGAATCCTTGACCTCAGCCGTCCCGGGCAGCAGTATCCAGTGAGCCAGAAATTCAATATTGCCTTCCCCGCCGGTAATGGGCGAGAAAGTCAGGCCCTGGAGGCTGTAGCCCAGCTCCGCGGCCATCGTGAGCACATTAACCAACACTTCCCGATGGACCGCAGAATCACGGACTACGCCGGATTTGCCGACCTTGTCCCGCCCGGCTTCGAACTGGGGTTTGATCAGTGCCACAACATCCGCCGGACGCTGCACAAGCGCCATCAGCGGTGGAAGGATAATCTTCAATGAAATAAAGGATACGTCAATACTGGCGAAATCCGGTACCGGTCCCTCCAGATCAGGCGGCGTCATATAGCGGAAGTTGGTCCGCTCCATCACACTCACCCGCTCATCATTGCGCAGGGACCAGTCCAGCTGATTATAGCCAACATCAATGGCATAAACATGGCTTACACCATTCTGCAGGGCACAGTCGGTGAAACCGCCTGTAGAGGCGCCAATATCAAGCATATTGCGCCCTGTAAGGGTAATCTGGAATTGACGGAGCGCTTTTTCAAGCTTAAGCCCTCCCCGGCTCACATAAGGATGCACAGCGCCTTTGACCTTAAGGACGGCGCCCCGCGAGACCTTCATGCCGGCCTTTTCAATCCGTTCTTCGTCCGCAAGCACCAGACCGGCCATTATGGCGGCTTTGGCTTTTTCGCGGCTTTCGTAAAATCCCTGCTCGACGAGCAGGACATCTATCCGTTCTTTAGGGTGTTCCATGGTCATCTCCCGATCCTTCTGGGTTCCCGATTCCAGCTTCCCGCTTCAGGAAGACGAAGTCGTCTTGTATGAAAATGCACTCAAAGCCTTCATCGACTTGATACGCTCGCAAAGGGCCTGGGCGGTCAATCCGGTTTCCAGACGCTGCTCTTTAATAGAGCCATGCTCCACGAAAATATCCGGCACGCCCATTAGATGGACACGCGTATCATAAAGCTCATGTTCGGCGAAAAATTCCAGCACAGCGCTGCCGAGGCTTCCCGCTTGACTGGCTTCTTCAAGCACCACCATACCTGTTCCGGCACGGGCCAGATCCAGCAGCATGGAATGGTCCAGCGGCTTCAGGAAACGTGCATTCACTACACTGAGCTGAATTCCTTCGCGCTTCAAGCTGTCCGCTGCTTCTTCGGCGACCTGGAGCATAGGCCCGCAGGCCAGAACGGCAAATTCATCGCCGGGGCGCAGCCGCTCCCAGCTGCCGATAGGTAAAACGGACAGCTCGGTATCAAGCTTCACGCCGGTTCCGCTGATCCGCGGGTAACGGTATGCAATCGGTCCGTCATTATATTCAAGCGCCGTCTTCATCATATGGCGCAGTTCATTCTCGTCTTTGGGCATCATCATCACCATATTCGGAATATGGCGCATGAAAGCAATATCGTAGACCCCCTGATGAGTCTCCCCATCGGCACCTACAAAACCTGCACGGTCGATGGCGAACATCACATTGGCGTTATGGCGGCAAATATCATGTACGATCTGATCATAAGCACGCTGCATAAAGGTGGAATATACGGCGAACACCGGCTTCATGCCCTCCATCGCCAGTGCTGCGCACAGCGTAGCCGCATGCTGTTCGGCAATACCCACATCTATCATCCGGTCCGGGAATTCCTTGGCGAACGGAAACAGGCCCGATCCGCCCGGCATCGCCGGAGTAACGGCAATCAGCCGTTTGTCCTCATGCCCCAGCTCAATCAGTGTCTGGCCGAACACTTCAGTGTACATTGGATTGCCCACAGCCTTAAGCGCCTGACCGGACTCAATTTTGTAGGGGGAGATCGCATGTGATTTATAAAAATCGGTTTCAGCCGGTTTGTAGCCTTTGCCTTTGGTGGTCAAGACATGCACCAGCACCGGCCCAGCTACGTTGTCTGCCTGATGGAAGGTATCGATCATTTTCTCCAGATCATGTCCATCCACCGGTCCAAGGTAGGTAAAGCCCAATTCTTCAAACAGCACACCCGGAACCATCATATATTTAAGACTGTCCTTCATCCGCTCAGCGGTTTTCGCCAGACGGTCCCCGATAGCCGGGATTTTCTTGAGCAGTCCTTCCACTTCATCCTTGGCACGCAAATAATGGCGGTCCGAACGGATTTTACTCAAATAATTGTGCATCGCCCCTACGTTCGGAGCTATGGACATTTCATTGTCGTTCAGGATTACCATGAGCTTGCGCTTCTCATGGCCTATATGGTTCAATGCTTCAAACGCCATCCCGCCTGTCAGCGCGCCATCGCCGATCACGGCAATAACCTTGTTGTCCTCGCCTTTCAGATCACGGGCTAACGCCATCCCCATCGCTGCGGACAGCGAGGTGCTGCTGTGTCCGGCTTCCCAGACATCATGTTCGCTTTCAGAACGCTTGACGAAGCCGCAAAGCCCCTGGTACTTGCGCAGGGTGTCGAAGCGCTCCTGGCGTCCGGTCAATATTTTGTGCACATAAGCCTGATGGCCTACATCGTAGATCATTTTATCCTTTGGACTGTTATAGCAATAATGCAGGGCCAGCGTGAGCTCCACTACCCCCAGGTTGGAACCGAGATGCCCTCCGGTTACAGTAAGCTTCTCAATCAGAAACCGGCGGATTTCCTCCGCAAGGGTAGCCAGTTCCGGGACTGACAATGTTTTAAGTTGCTTGGGATCATTTATTTGTGGAAGCAGCACGTGTATTCCCCGCTTTCCTAGATGTTGTAAAATATAAAAACCATTATAACACAAACAAAGGCAGCTGCCCTAGTGCAGCCGCTTTTGCGCAAATCCTAATGATCGCGGGACATCAGATAGGCGGCGATCTCCAAGAGACGTGTGCTGTCTGGAAAACCGCCTTCCCGTATGGCTTTTTGAGCCGCCGCCGTTAGCCGCTCTACCTCTGTGCGCGAGGCTTCCAGGCCGATAAAATAAGGATAGGTCACTTTTTGCTGCTTGAGATCGCTGCCGGTTTTTTTGCCGAGTTTGCCTTCGTCACCGACCAGATCCAGAATATCGTCCTGAACCTGAAAAGCAAGTCCAATCTGCGAGCCAAATTCGCGCAAAGCTTCCAGCTGCTTCTCCGTCGCACCGGCAATCCGCCCGCCGGCCAGCAGCGAGAAAACAAACAGATCACTGGTCTTGTGCAGATGAATATAACGCAGCTGTTCCAGGTCGGTCAATCCCTGCTCGCCCTCCATATCGGCCACCTGTCCGCCGACCATGCCGCGGGGACCGGCCATTTCGGCCAGATCCTCCACGACCGAGAGCACGTTGTCGGCCGGAATGCCATAACGGCGTGCGGCCTGAACCACACTGTAAAAAGCATGGGTAAGCAGCGCATCCCCCGCCAGAATAGCCGTCGCTTCCCCGTACACCTTGTGATTCGTCAGCTTGCCGCGCCGATAATCGTCGTTGTCCATGGCAGGCAGATCGTCATGGATCAGTGAATAGGTATGCACCATTTCGATGGCTGCCGCAACGGGCAGTGCCGCTTCCCGGCGGCCTCCCAGCGCTTCGCAGGCCGCGACTACAAACAGCGGACGCAGCCGTTTCCCCCCAGCCATCAGCGAATAACTCATTGCTTCGCGCAGATTCTGCGGCACTTCCCATCCTGCCGGCAGCGTGGCCTTAAGTTCCCGGGAGACCAACTCGCCTACGGATGCAATGTATTCTTCCAACGGCTGGCGCAGGACTTCGCTTGAAGCGCCCTCAGCCGGGCTGTGCTCATAACGAGTCATCATTGTCTCCTTCCAGTTTGGCGCCGAACGGCTTTTTGCGCAGCTCACCGTCTTCTACAGTGATCATTTCAATCTTGCGCTCCACCTGCTCCAGCTTGCCGCCGCAGAGCTGCGACAGCTTCATGCCCTGCTGGAATAAATCAATTGCCTTCTCCAGGGGAACGTCGCCGTGCTCCAGCTCACGCACGATTGTCTCCAGCTGGTTCATCGCTTCTTCAAAGTCCAGTTCCGTTTCCTTCGCCATCGTCTTTGGCATCCTCCTTCATTCCCCATACCTGGCATTCAAGTTGTCCATCACTAAGCTTTATGCGTACAGAATCGCCGAGTTCTACATCCTTCAGCGATTTGATTAAATGCTGTTCTTGTTCGTCATAGACGAGGCTGTAGCCGCGCGACATCACTTTAAGCGGGCTCAGCGCATCCAGATGGCGCAGCTCCGAGATGTAGCGCGAGCGCTTGTCCGCAAGCTGTGCCTGCATGGCGCCCTGCAGCTCGCGGCGCATGCTGTCCATGCGCTGGCGGGCTGCGGTGACGCTGTCGCGCGGACTATAGCGCTGCAGCCGGTGCTGCAGCACAGCCTGGCGCTCACGCGCGCGGCTGTGCCGGGCATCCGCTGCGCGGCCCAGCCGTACGCGCAGCATGTCCAGCCGCTGCACGTGCTGCTGCAGCGTGCGCCGCGGGCCGGCCAGCGCCAGCGAGCGCTCCAGCTCGCGCAGCTGGTCGCGGCCGCGCTGTCCGCGGCGCAGCAGGCCCGTGCGGAGCCGCTGCTGCACTGCGCGCAGCTGCTGCGCGAGCTCGCCGGCATGCGGCACGGCCTGCTCGGCGGCCGCTGTGGGCGTCGCTGCGCGGAGGTCGGCGGCGAAGTCGGCAATCGTGAAATCGGTCTCGTGGCCTACGGCCGAGATGACCGGAATGTCCGATGCCGCAATCGCCCGGGCGACCGCCTCCTCATTGAACGCCCACAGCTCCTCCAGCGAGCCGCCGCCGCGGCCGACGATCAGCACGTCGGCTTCGCCCATGGCGTTCAGCGTCTCAATCGCTTTCACGATGGAAGGCGCCGCACCTTTGCCTTGAACCAGTACGGGATACAGCACAATCGCCACCTGCGGATACCGCCGCTGCAGTGTAATCATGATATCCCGTACGGCTGCTCCGGTCGGCGAAGTCACTACACCTATGCAGCGCGGATACCGCGGCAGCGGACGCTTGCGCTCCGCTGCAAACAGCCCCTCACCCGTAAGCTTCGCCTTCAGCTGCTCATAAGCCAGATACAGGCTGCCAATGCCGTCGGGCTGCATGTGGGTAGCATAGAACTGGTATTGCCCGTCCCGTTCGTATACGGTCACATTGCCCCGGGCGATGACCCTTGCGCCCTCTTTGGGGACAAAAGGCAGCCGCTGGTTATGCGAAGCGAACATAATCGCTTTGATCCGGCTGCTCTCATCTTTGAGCGTGAAATACATATGGCCGCTGCCATGATGTGTGAAATTGGAGATTTCCCCGCGGATCCACACGTCAGACAAGACATTATCCGAATCCAGCTTCATGCGGATATAACGGTTCAGTTCCTTGATCGCATAGACCTTCCGCTCTGCCGCCATGAATCCTTACCTATTCCAATCCGCGGCGGCGTTTGGCCGCAATCAGCGTGTTGCTCATCAGCATGGTGATGGTCATTGGGCCTACACCGCCCGGCACCGGTGTAATATATCCGGCAACTTCCCTGGCGCTGTCATAATCCACATCGCCCGCCAGCTTGCCATTGTCCAGACGGTTCATGCCGACATCGATAACCACTGCACCCGGCTTCACATACGAAGCATCAATGAAGTTAGCCCGTCCGATCGCGACCACCAGAATATCCGCCTGGCGGCTGATCTCCGCCATATTGGCTGTGCGGGAATGGCACATCGTCACTGTGGCATTCTCACGCTGCAACAGCAGGGAGACCGGCTTGCCGACAATATTGCTGCGGCCAATGACAACTGCATGTTTGCCGGCCATGCCTGTTCCGGTCCGTTTAATCAATTCAATCACTCCCGCAGGCGTGCAGGGAAGCAGACTGTCGGCACCTATGACCAGATTACCCACATTTACGGGATGGAACCCATCCACGTCCTTCTCCACCGCAATCGCATCGATCACGGCTTTTTCTTCAATATGTGCAGGCAAAGGAAGTTGTACGAGAATTCCGTCAATTTCATCCCGGCTGTTGAGCTGGTGCACCAGCGCCAGCAGCTCTTCCTGTGAAGTTGAGGCCTCCAGCTTGTGCACTTCCGAATGAAAACCCAGGCTGATGCAAGACTTCTCCTTGTTGCGGACATAGACCTGGGATCCCGGGTCCTCGCCTACGAGAACAACGGCCAGGCCAGGCTGCACGCCTTGCTTGGCCAGCCCAGCAACCTCCCGGGCAATGTCGATACGAATTTCGTCGGATACTTGTTTACCACTGATGATTGCTGCTGTCATGACAGTCTTCTCCCCTTTTGCGTACTGTTTGATTTACTTGGATGAATCGGCTTTCAGCGTGTCCAGTTCCAGGATCATCTTGCCGAGAACGCCATTGACGAATTTCCCGGAATCGTCTGTTCCAAAATGCTTGGCCAGATCAATCGCCTCATTGACGGCAACCTTGGCCGGCACATCGTTCCCAAAGATCATTTCAAAAGCGGCCAGCCGCAGGATCTGCCGGTCCACCCGTGACAATCGGCTCATCTGCCAGCCTTTCAGATAATGCTCCAGCATATCATCAATGGCAACCTTGTGTTCCCATACGCCATTGACATGCTCCACGACATAAGCTTTCAACTGATTTTCATCGGTAATCACACGATCCGTCTCATTTTCCTCGGAGGCCTCGGCCAGCAGCATTTCTACCGCTTCCGCACTTTCCACCTCATTCATTTCCATCTGATACAGGCTTTGGACAATAATTTCTCTTGCAATCCGTCTTTTCATTAGTTCCTCCTACAATCTGATCTTTCGTATTCCTATATTATCTTTCCATAACCTTATTTGTAGCCACTTCATGCACAAAAAAACCGCAAAGCCTTGTCTTCGGAGGGGCTAGCTATAGATACACGTACGGGTTCCATGCTCCGGAAGAAAGACTATCGCGGTTCATTTAAACGGACGCCAGCGGCCGGACAGACGCTCCACCAGCTCCTGCCACTGAAACAATGGAGGCTGTGCGTTGTCCTTTCTTTTGCCAAATGTATATCCGATGAACACTACCAGTGCAAAGAACAGCATATCCCAAAACCCGCTAAACAAATAGATCAATCCAAGAATGAAGCTGAAAGCTACTCCGGCGATTCTGCCCCCGTGACTTTCCCATACTTCTTTCCAAGGCATAAGGGAAACTCACCTCTCTATTCCACTCGACTTTTGAAGCTTGGAGACTGTGTGAGGTTAGCAATATATACAGATACGTCAGCAACCGGAATCCCTGTCGTCTCCTGCACAAAATCATGCACCTGACGCTGGACCTCCGTGGTAAGCAGCGGGAGAGAATGTTCTCCGTCGACCACTGCGCGGATCATAATCTCAAGACCTGCCTGGGATACGCGGATACGCGACTTCAGATCCCGAATCCCCTTCACTTTGCCGGCCGCTTTAAGACTCAGGTTCTCAATGGTTTCCATCGAAATCTGAATATCCCCAAATTCGGTACGCTGATCTACTGAGGGCAGCGAGCTGCGGTCCCTGCGCAGGGAAATGTAGAAGAAACGGATGCTGAGCAGGAACAGGATGACCGCCACTGCAATCGACGTAATGTAAGCCGTAGGCCCGTCCTGAATTTCCAGGGATCTTGGAATCGCTCCGCTTAAGAGGAGGATGGCAATTACAGATAATATTCCGATACTTAAGCTGTAGATGAACAGCAAAAGTCTGTCCAAAATTTTGGCCACGAGTCACATAACCTCCTAAAATTAGAGTAAACCCTCGACACTTTCAGTCGGGGGTTTATGGAAGAACGGTGGCTGTTATTTCACGCGGAGAACCGCGTCCGTATCCTCGTTCTTGTCTACAGTGTTGGTGTTTCTGAACTGCACATCATGAATATGCACATTCACTTCCACAACTGTCAGGCCGGTCATCGTCTCGATTGAACGTTTCACGTTGCGTTGAATTTCAGCCGCCACTTCGGGAAGGCGGTTCCCGTATTCAATAATAACGGAGACATCCACAGCTGCCTCGCGTTGCCCCACTTCCACTTTAACCCCTTTGGAGAGGTTCTTGCGGCCAAGAAGCTCCACGATTCCTCCGGCGAATCCGCCGCTCATGCCTGCCACACCTTTAACCTCAACAGTCGCCAGACCCGCGATTACTTCAATCACTTCCGGAGCGATCTGAATTTCACCGATTTCTGTCCGTTCGTATTCCGTCGGCAATGTACTCATCTTAGACTTCACACCTTTCTACAAAAGTTGTTTCCTGATTTCAAGCGCAAAGCACGTCTCTTATTAAACATACTATATCATTTGACGAACTTTATGACAAACAAAGTGAAGTCGTCCTAAATTTCATACTCTTCCAGGAATTTGATATCGAATTGTCCGTCCAAAAATACCGGGTGCTCCAGCAGCTTCTGATGGAACGGAATGGTCGTATGTATTCCCTCCACTGCAAACTCGGCTAATGCCCGTTTCATCTTCGCTATAGCTTCCTGGCGGGTTGGAGCCCAGACGATCAGCTTGGCAATCATGGAATCGTAGAAAGGGGAGATCGTGTAGCCTGGATACGCTGCACTGTCTACTCTTACACCCAAACCTCCCGGCGGCAGATAAAAGCCGATTTTGCCCGGAGAAGGCATGAAATTGCGTTCTGGGTCCTCGGCATTAATACGGCATTCGATGGACCAGCCATTAATTACGACTTCCTGCTGGGTGAAAGAAAGCGGATTCCCTTCTGCGACAGAGATCATTTCCTTGATCAGATCGATCCCGGTTACCATTTCGGTCACAGGATGCTCTACCTGGATACGCGTATTCATCTCCATGAAGTAGAATTGCCCGTCCGGCCCAAGCAGGAACTCCAGGGTACCGGCACCGGAATAATTCACGGCAAGCGCTGCACGGACTGCGGCGTTCCCCATCTCCTCGCGGATCTCCGAGGTCAGGACAGAACAAGGTGCTTCTTCTACAAGCTTTTGGCGGCGCCGCTGGACAGAGCAGTCCCGCTCACCCAGGTGAACCGCGTTGCCGTGTTTGTCTGCAATAATCTGAATCTCGACATGCTTCATGCCGGTCAGGAATTTCTCCAGATAGACGCCCGCGTTACCAAAAGCCTTCTGCGCTTCCTGCTGTGCAGCCGTAATCTGCTTCACCAGAGATTCCTCATCCTCGGCAATGCGGATTCCCTTGCCTCCGCCGCCTGCCGTTGCTTTGACAATAATCGGATAACCGATATCGCGGCCCAGCATTACAGCCTCTTCGATGTCCCCCACCAGCCCGTCGGAACCCGGAATGATCGGAACACCGGCCAGCTTCATGGTTTCTTTCGCCACGGCTTTGTCGCCCATACGTGTGATGGCGTCCGGGGACGGACCGATGAACGTAATATTACAGGACTCACAAATTTCTGCGAAATCCGCATTTTCAGCTAAAAATCCGTAGCCCGGATGAATGGCGTCACATTCCGTTAAAGTGGCTACACTCATAATATTGGTAAAGTTCAGATAGCTGTCCTTGGACGCTGTTGGACCGATGCAATAAGCTTCGTCAGCGAGCCTTACATGCAGGGAATCCCGGTCGGGCTCCGAATAGACCGCAACGGTGGAAATGCCCAGTTCACGGCAGGCCCTGATAATACGGACCGCGATTTCTCCGCGGTTGGCAATCAGCACTTTTTGAATGTTCATGCGTTTCCTCCCAAAGTTAGTGCGTTAGCTTCAGTGCCTGAAGTATTTGCTTAATTCTTATTCCGGCTTAACCAGGAACAGCGGCTGCCCATATTCAACCAGCTGGCCGTTCTCCACAAGCACAGATACGATTTCGCCTTTAATTTCAGCTTCGAGCTCGTTCATCAGCTTCATTGCTTCAATAATACAGACTGTCGATTTCTCACCTACACGGTCCCCCACATTGACAAAAGATGGAGATTCAGGAGATGCGGCAGTATAGAAGGTACCCACCATCGGGGATACAATCTTATGCAGTGTGCCTTCGGCCGGAGCGGCGGTGGCTGCCGGAGCCTGCCCTGCGGGAGAAACCTCACCTATAGCCGGCTGAAAAACTTGCGGCTGCGGGGCATGCGTAAAGGGGTAGACATAAGGAGCCGCCTGAACTGCTGTTCCGTCAGCTTCAGGGCGATCCGGTTTACGAATAGCCAGCTTCATTCCTTCGCTTTCGATCTCCAACTCGTGTACGGAGGAGGTCTGGTCCAGCAATTTGATTAATTCCTTAATTTCGCTTAATTTGAACATCGGTCAGTTCACTCCTTCAGCTTTCTCTCGAAGCCGCTCTTCTTCGCGGACAAGATAACTTTATGTATTATATCACAAACGCTAGAAATGGAAAGAGCCCGGGATAACCCGAGCTCTTTCTACAATTTCCGCCGATATTAGGGGACTCTTATTGCTCCGAGACATATTGCACGCTGACCTTGTCCTGAGAGACACTCAGTTCTTTCATCACAAGATCCACAATGCCTACAGCTTGCTTAACATCCAGTTTGTCACTGAGCACAACGATCTTATACGAGTCCCCGGCTTCTTCTTTGACAATGGCTTCGCCGTATTTTTGTTGAAGCTGCTCTTCAATACCGGTGATTTTGGATTCCTTTTCTTCGAGATGGCGCAGCTGCTCCTGAGCGACTGCGTTATCCGCCGGCGTTTTGTTCATATCATTGATGGAGGCCAGCAGATCATTGTGATCTTTCAGGTTTTTTTGCTCACGTTCGTAGAGATAGTTCGTAAACAGGCTGCTGGCCGACACGCTTTGAGAGGCGACTTCATCCAGGATGGCCTCGTCATCTTTGGCGGGAGACTGCTCGGTTGTAGCCGCTGCTGTGTCTTTTCCGGCTGTGTCTTTGCTGGCTGTGTCTTTGCTGGCTGTGTCTTTGCTGGCTGTGTCTTTGCTGGCTGTGTCCTTGCCGGCATCATCCTTGGCGGCCGTGTCTTGCGCCTCACCAGTCTTGGTTTCGGTGTCCTTTGCCCCGGAATCTGTAGCAGCTGTCTCCTTGGCCGGATCAGCGGAAGCAGGAGTCTTGGCGTCGGAGCCGGTGCTTGTATCCGTGGAAGCCGTATCTGCTGCCGCATTGCCTGCATTACTTTCCATACCGGAGCTTGTTTGCCCCTCATCGGTTAAAGCTGTGTTGCTGCCGCTTTCGGCTGTAGTATTATCTACTGCAGCTTGACCTTCTGTGACCACTTCGTTCACAACAATTCCTTTGTCGCCAACAACAGCCAGGGGATCATTATTAGCCTCTTTTACGGAGTCAACTTGAATGGTTCCGGCCGTTTCTTTCGGAGTTGACGCCCCCGAATCCTCTGTGAATAAATAATATGCCGAGAGCACAACCATCAAACTAAGCATAGAAACCAACCATATCGTTTGTCTTTTGCCGTTCATTTGTATTCCTCCTAAAGTTTTGTTGGCAATCGCGTGCCTGATCCTATTCCTGCTTACGAGGTACTACCGAAATGCGGTGGCTTGGTACGTTCAAGCCTTTCTCAACGGCCTGTTCAATCAGCCCCCGGACGACTTTGTTCTCTGCCCCCTTGGCTACAATCAATACTCCGCGGACCTGGGGCTTAATCCGCTTCGTAATGATGGGCGTCTCGTCACCGGACTGTGAGTATGTGACGATTTCGCCATCGCGTGTGTACTGGGTCGTATGGCGTTTGCCGCCTCCGGCATCCGTCTCTTCGCTTAGCTGCTGCGAGTCATTTACATTGCGCTGTACAACGATTTCTTCCGTGGAATCTACAGTCACCATAATGTCAACCGTTCCCACACCCACAATTTTCTCCAGAATCTCTTTGGTCCGGGTCTCCATCGCCAGCTCAATGCCGTCAAACGAATTGGAAGTGGCGGTATCGGCCTGTTGCAGCGTTGCCTGCGAGGAAGGATTGCCCGGCGGCTCCCGCCCCGTATTCTCACTGTCGAGCTTCTTCACATTGACGAATGAATTGAACAGCATGATGGCGGCCCCCAGCAGACCCAGAATAATCAGCCAGCGAAACGTGTGGCTCCGCTTCGGACTGCCGGTTCCGCCTCCGGCCCATTGTTCCAGCTTTTTCAGCCATTTTCCCATATCCCAGCCCCTCCTTCACGGGTTCAAGATCTTTCCATTCACAACCTTGATGTGTTACAGCTTGCCGGCTCTGTCGTCATTTCCCATAACCTGAACGCTCCCTGGCGTTAGATTCCACTTCTGCTCCAGCAGCTCTATAATGGATTCAGACTTCCCTGATTCACTTGGTAATGCGTCTTCCACCTGCTGTCCGGTTTCCGGTACGGTTTCTATGTGAATGTCCACAGGCTCCACGGGCTTAATCTCAAGGGGCTGGGACAATGCGGCACCTGAAGCTCCACTTGTTTCCTCTGGGGCAATGGTCTCTGCTCCGTCCGCTGCCTGAAGGACAACCTGCACTGCTGTGATCACCGGAACGTCTTCGCCACTGCTGTTAAGCACTGCACCTTCTGCCCCGGCTTTTGCCAGACCGAGCTTGACGGTAACCTTGACGCGCTCATCCGTCTCATTGACGATTTGTTCCTGCATTTGCTGGGCGACCTCCTCCGCCACCAGACTCAGGCTCTGATCCTGCCGGCCTTTAGCCAGCTTCTGCCCGTCCGCAAGAATCTGCTGCAGCGAATTGCCGCTCTGCCCTGGCATCAATCCGCCTCCCTGTTCCTGCTTGCCCAGAGCCAGACTCAGCTCGGCAGCCACATCCTTTTTCAGCAGCGAGACGACGGGGCTCAGCAGCGTGAGGAGAACCAGCAGGCTGAGCACCAGCCTGGCATAACGCTCCATCGATTTGCTCGGAAGCAGCATTTCCACAAAAGCCGCAAGCAGTACGACCAGAATGATTTCCCGCAGCCATCCGCCCAACCAGTCCATTTCTCTCCCCCTCTTTCCTTCAGATCACCTCATCATGACCGTGACATTGCCGGCCGTCAGCATGATCGTGACCGCCAGGAAGAACATCAGCGATACTGCGGCCAGTGCGGCGAAGACATAGATCATGCTTTTTCCTATCGTCTGGAGGCACACTACGATGGGCGTCTCGCCAAGCGGCTGCATTACGGCGGCCGCCACATTATAGATGAGGGCCAGCACCAGGATTTTGACTGCCGGAAAAGCACACAGGAACAAAATGATAATGACACCCGACAGCCCGATGGCATTTTTGACCAGCAGTGAGGCGGAGATCACTGTATCCGTGGCATCCGCGAACATTTTGCCGATTACCGGCACGAAATTGCCCGTGATATACTTGGCTGCCCGGATAGTTACTCCATCTGTTACGGAACTGGTAATCCCCCTGACGGATATAACGCCCAGGAACACGGTCAGCAGAACCCCGAGCAGCCCGGCACCGATGTTGCGCAGGAGATCCGCCAGCTGGGTCAGCTTATATTTCTCCGACAGCGCACTTACCAGATGGAGGACCGCCGAGAAGAAGAAGAGCGGGAACACCGCCGTATGAATCAGCGTGCCGACGGTATGAATCATGAACACAATCAGCGGATGGGTCACGGATACGGTCACGATGTTGCCCATGGAAGCCAGCAGTGCAAACAGCAGCGGAATCATGGCCATCATGAAATCAATCATCCGGTCAACGGCGTCCTTGGCGTAACCAATGGCTACATTGAAGCTGTTGACCGCAATAACAAGCACTACCATGTAACAGAGTGTATAGGCGACCTTGCTGACCGTTTTCTGCTCAAAGGCCGTCTGCAGCGTCTCCAGAATCATGCTAAGCACACTGATCATGACAATGGTCACCAGCAGCTTGCCGTTGTACAGCACCTCATGCCACATAAAAGACAACAGTCCCGAGAACACATTTTTCAGACTCAGGCCATTTTCTCCCGGAAGCAGCATGTCCATAAGCGAGGGTGTCTTACCCTCCGGGAAAAATCCTCCATAATCCTGCATTAGCTGGTTCCAGTATTTATCCACCCCGTCCTTGGGCAGGTCCTCCACCTGACCCTTCACCCACTGGTCCACCGGAGAGCCGGTACCTGCAGCCGCGGCGTCGGCCGTGCCGGCACACCCCAGAAACAAGAAGCTGGCCAGGAGCAGCAGGAGCATTATTATGGTTTGTGGACGAGTCATATGGTGCGCTTGCATGGCTTCCCCTTCCCTCTTCCTGCCGGACCCCTGGCCTTAAGCTGGCAGGAGCTTCATCACCGTTTCGATAATAATGCTGATAATCGGGACAGCCAGTACCATGATCAGCACCTTCCCCGCCAGCTCAATTTTTGAGGCAATCGACTCCTGGCCCGCGTCGCGTACAATCTGGGCACCGAATTCCGCAATGTAGGAGATTCCGATAATTTTGAATACCGTCTTCAGATAGATCATCTCCATGCCCGAGGATTCAGCCACCCGCTCAAGCGTTCCGAGCACCGTTCCAATTCTGCCGATCAGGAACAGGAAGATCAGAATGCCAGTCGCGGTGGCGAGCAAGAAGGCGAACATGGGCTTTTGTTCCTTCAGAACGAGTATCAATATGGTCGACAAAAGGCCGATCCCTACAACCTGGATGATATCCATGGCTGCCTACTGAAAGAGGAAGATCGTTTTGATTTCCTGGAGCAGCCCATCCAGCATGCGGATGACCATAAACAGGACGACGATAAATCCGACGATAGTCACCCAGTGGGCCATATCCTCTTTGCCCATTTGCTTCAGCACGGTGTGAATCATGGCAATAATAATGCCGATGCCGGCAATCTGAAAAATCGCATTTACTTCAATGTTCATTCCTGGCACCTCGCTAAAAGATCAAAATGACGATCAATGCTCCAAGCAGCAGACCCAGGCTTTTACTCATCTTTTCATATTTGCCCTGATCTTCCCTGGCCACCGTCTCCTCCTGTTTCAATTGCTGCAAAGCCAGTGCGATATGATTACTTTGGTTCGACCTGTCACTTGTGCCAAGCGTACAGCTGAGCTGCCTGAGTATTTCCTTCTCGGCTGCTTTCATTGCAGTCACCCTCCAGTGGGCATCCATCGCCAGCCTGAAGGCTTCCTCGGCACTCCGGTCATGCGGTGTACTCATCTCCTCAGCCACTGTGACGAAAAACCCCTTGAGCGGCTCCCTGGACTGTTGTCCTATCCGCCGCAGGGCTTCCGGCAGCGGCGTGTAGCTGTACATAATCTCCGTCTCCAGCCGCTGTAAGGCAGCGATCAGGCCACGGATATTCCGGGGTCTGTCGGCATACTGCCTGGCCAGCTGGAAGCCTGCGAGCGTACCTGCAAGAATCACTAGTACTGCACCCAAAAGCTTAAGCATGGCCGCCACCGCCCAGACGTTCCCCGGGCGGGGCGAGCAGCAGCCCGCGTCTTTGGCTGTCCAGAATACGAAAGGACAGTCCCGCCTCTGACCGGTGAAGAATAACGTACCGCTCGAACAGCTTGTGTTCCAGCAAGGAGCCAAGTCCGGGCCGGCTCACCAGCTCGGCTACCTCTTTGCCATGCGCGGAAGCTACTACCGAAATGCCCGCATGCAGCGCTTCGGTCACCGCATCGGCATCCTCCATACGCCCAATCTCGTCTGCGATCAGCACATCCGGCGAAAGTGAACGGATCATCATCATCATGCCTTCCGCCTTGGGACAGCCATCCAGAATGTCTGTACGGGGTCCGACATCAAAAGCGGGAATGCCGCGTCTGCTGCCGGCAATCTCTGAGCGCTCATCGACAATTCCCACCTTCATGCCCTGCCGGAAACCTTCCCGCTGGCTGTGCCCTCCGGCAGAAATCTGCCTGGCCAGATCACGCAGAAGAGTGGTCTTGCCATGCTGCGGAGGGGAGAGAATCAGCGTATGCATAATCCGCTGCCGCCCCTTGTCCAGCAAATAAGGCAGCACCCCGTCTGCAACCCCCGGCACTTCACGGGCAATGCGGACGTTAAAGCCGGTGATATCACGGAGATGCTCTACCCCTCCGGCGCTCAGGACGGTCCTCCCGGCTAGTCCAATCCGATGCCCGCCGGGGATGGTAATGAAGCCTTTGCGCAGCTCTTCCTCCATCGTATACAGTGAATGGTTGCTGATCAGATCCAGCAGCCGGTGGCTCTCGTCCCGGTCCGGCTTGTAGGCTTCTCCGGGATGTTGAGTCAAAGTGCCATTCCCGCTCAGGAAGTGGTATTTGCCGGAGTAGTTGATCTCCAGCGGCCGGCCCTCGCGGATACGAATCTCTTCCACCAACCCGAGCAGCGGGAGGGGAAGCCTCTTTAACAGTGCTCTTACTTTCTCGGGAAACAGTTGAAGCCAGTCATTAGCCATACAGAGTACCCCCAAGTTGTCCTCTACTTTAATAGCTTTATTCCATATTTATGCTTGTACGCGCCTTTTATGCCTATCATCTATCATTTTTTTAGAATCCCGATTAAGAGAAAAGCCACACCGCAGCCAATCCAGCCAAGCTTGCCCCAGGACAGGTCCTGGGCCATTCCCGTAAGTCCGATAGCTGTGGTAAGGACCAGAATTGTCGGCCCGACGAGAGCCAGTCCCGAATTAATCGCCAGGGCCTTGTCCACCAGATTGATCCGCAGCATGATAATGGCGGCCGTAATCTCCACGCTGCCCGAGAGCAGCCGTAATATCGCCATCCAGCTTACATACTTGTCCAATTCACCCAACTCCTCTATAACATGATCTAAGCCTGCGAAATGGGTCCGCTGCTTGTAATTCCTGCTGTTATCCATGGATATGCGGGACGGGCCTACTTTAGACAAGAAGAAACACAGCAAGTTTCCGCTCAATGTGAAAGAAATCATAGTGATTGCCATCATAAAAAAATATCATCGGTATGATAAAAATAATTTTATTTACCTTGAGCTGTTAAGACATATTAGAAGAAGGGGAATTATCATGCACGTTCGCAATTACGGAGTACCGCTCACCACAGGAGTGGCGAAGCAGGTCCGTGAAGTCTCCATCATTATTTTCTCGGCCTTTTTGGTCGCAAGCGGGCTGCGTTTGTTTCTCATTCCGCACCAGCTGCTGAGCGGGGGGGTGGCCGGAGCCGCCTCTATCGCCGGATATTTAACGAATCCGAAGTATATCTCCCTGATTTATTTTTCACTGAATCTTCCTATACTGATCTGGGGATTTATCGTAGTGGGGAAAAAGTATATTTGTCTGAGCATGCTGTCGGTAGTGGCAACAACCTGGTTTCTGACGATGATACCTGTGGTGAAGCTGACCAAGGACCCGATTCTGGCCAGTATCTTCGGCGGGGTGATTATTGCCGGAGGCGTGGGCTTTTCATTGCGTGCAGGAGGTTCTTCCGGCGGATTTGATATTCTAGGCTCCATCATTACCCGCAAACGTGATATCCCTATGGGAACGGTGCTTTTTGTACTGGATGGGCTGGTAATCCTGAGCCTCGGTTTCTTCAAAAGCTGGGACTCCGCTTTGTACGCCATGTTGTGTATTTTTGTCAAAAGCAAGGTTGTCGACATGATTCACATCCGCCACGTTAAATTGACCTGTTTCATTGTGACCAAGGAACGCGACAAAATGCTCAGCCGCCTTACCCTGCTGCCCCATGGCGTAACGATTGTGAATGCGGAGGGCGGTTACAGCCATGAAGGCAACTCCATGCTGATGACGGTGACAACACGCTACGAGCTTGCCGAGCTGAGAAAAGCAATCCTGGAGACGGACCCGAAATCCTTCGTCAATGTTCTGGAGACGGTGGAGATTGTCGGACGCTTCCGGCGGTTCTCCTAGAGGCAGCGGGCAGCAAAAGGCAGGCCAAGAGAATTCTTGGCCTGCCTTTTTATTGGCGCGGGTATCTTGCGCCGCAACGCGGAGGGTATGCTGTATAGCAGCTATGCTTGCAGAGCTGCAGACATGCAGATATGCAGACACGCAGATATGCAGACACGCAGATATACAGACACGCAGACATGCTAAAACACAGACATGTAGACCCGCTAACTTGCTGCTATGTTGCACGTTGCACATTGCACCGTTGACTTGCTCTGTGTGCCCCGCTGACTAACTGCTATAGCTATGCGGCTTTTTACCATTGAGCTATACTGCTCACTTTCCTTATAACTATCACCTTGCACCATATCGCACAGTACAGGCATTTCGCTGTATTTTATGCAGCAGAATCCCTCGATGAGAGCCAAAAATAGCAAACTGATGTATTTTGTACAGCAGCCATCGCCAAAAATGCCTAATCGAGCGTTCTTCTGCTAATTACGATGCACTAAATACATTGAAACCGTAAAATCGATAACTTTTCGCTTGTTCCAATGCACGAAATACAGCAGAATGCGAAACCAAGGGACGGATGAGCAAAATGGATGAACAAACTTGCCCCCGCAGTCCCGGCTCACGCACCCTCCGAACGCAGACAACGGCCCTCACAATAACACTCTACCCGTCCGCTATCGTCTCGTAATTACCAATCCCCGGTTACTCTCATTCATTAGCAATCTGCACCCAACCCCCTATTTAACGCAGCAGTACCAGCCCGCGCACATCCCACAACTTAAAGCCCCGCAGCACCTGCCCACGCACAACCACACAACAAAAAGCCCCGCAGCCCAAGGCTGCGGGACCTCTCCTATTCATGCTAAATTCGGGTTCTACCGGCGGTCCTTCGGGCCACCAACAAACGCCTGCTCAGCGGAATCCAGATTATAGGCGGTGTGCAGCGCCTGGATGATGGTCTGCAGGTTGCCGGATTCAATGACACAAGATACCTTGATCTCGGACGTGCTGACCATTTTGATGCTGACGCCTTCTTTGGAGATCACATCGAACATTTGCGCCGCTACGCCGGGATGGCTGACCATTCCCGCCCCTACGATGGAGACCTTGACCAGATTGTCTTCGGAGGTCACTTCACGGTAAGGCAGTGAAGCATGCAGCTGTTCAATCACTTCCTTCGCCCGCGCCAGGTCGCTGAGCGCTACGGTGAAGGAGAAATCAGCCTGCTCATTCTGTACCCCGCTCTGTACGATAATATCCACATCGACGCTTTCCTCGGCCAGCTTGCCGAATACCTGCGCCAGTACCCCGGGAACATCCTGCACCCCCAGAATGCTGATACGGGCCACGTTCTTGTCATAAGCAATACCGCTGACTACTACTCCCTGCTCCATCCTTGCTTCCTCCTTTACAACAGTACCTTCATTATGGTTAAAGCTTGATCTGACGACCAGCTTGACTTGATGGCGTTTGGCATACTCCACGGCACGCGGATGCAGCACGGCTGCGCCCAGATTGGCGAGCTCCAGCATTTCATCATACGAGATTTCCTTCAGCTTCCGCGCCTTTTTTACGATCCGCGGGTCTGTGGAATAAATGCCGTCCACATCGGTATAAATCTCGCAGACATCCGCTTTGATGGCCCCCGCAAGCGCCACAGCTGTTGTATCCGAGCCTCCGCGTCCGAGCGTTGTAATCTCACCGTCCAGGGTCATTCCCTGGAATCCGGCAACGATGACGATCTGTTCACGTTCCAGCGCTTCCAGCACACGGCGCGGTACGATCTCGTTGATCCGGGCACGTCCATGTGTCTCGTCTGTGCGGAAGCCGGCCTGCCAGCCAGTGTAGGACACGGCATTCCGGCCGATCCCGTGAAGCGCGATGGACAGCAGGGCCACAGAAATCTGCTCTCCCGTCGTCATCAGCATATCCATTTCGCGGGCCGGCGGCAACGCATTCAGCTGCTTGGCCTGATCGATCAGATCATCTGTTGTATCTCCCATGGCGGACACGACCACAACGCAGCGGTGTCCCTCATCCTGCTTGTCTGCGATGCGCCCCGCAACACGCTGCATTCGTTCAATGTCGCCGACGGAGCTGCCTCCGAATTTCATAACATAAAGTGACAAAGTCCCATTCACTCCCTACCTCGGTCTATGTAGTATCCTGCGTTTGGTTTCACGCTTTAAACCAGTATAATACGAAATTCACAGTATGCGTTAATGGTTTCACAAAAAAATTCCGGGAAATTCCTGTAAAATGCCGCCCGGAAGCGCCAAAAGCCTCCACCGCAGTATGCGGGGAGGCTGGTCATCGGAGTTCAAGCTCCGTTAACGCAGATTCAACTACGCGCGGGAGACGTATTTGCCTTCACGGGTATCGATCAGCAGCACATCGCCTTCGTTAATGAAAAGAGGAACCTGAACATCCAGGCCGGTTTCGACCTTGGCGAACTTGGTTGCACCTTGAGCGGTGTTGCCCTTGATGCCCGGCTCTGTCTCCACAACCTTCAGCTCAACGCTTGTAGGCAGGTTGATTCCAAGGATTTCTCCTTTATAGCTGACAATGTTAACGGTCATGTTTTCTTTCAGGAAGTTCAATTCCCATTCCAGCTGTTTGCTGGACAATTCGAATTGGTCATACGTTTCATTGTCCATAAATACGTGATCTGCTCCGCTGGCATACAGGTACTGCACGCCGCGGTTCTCGATGATGGCGCGGCCAATCGTTTCGCCTGCACGGAAAGTGCGCTCCACAGTATTGCCGTTGCGCAGGTTCTTCAGCTTGGAGCGGACAAACGCTGCGCCTTTACCCGGCTTCACGTGCTGGAAATCAATGACGGTAAAAATATCGCCTTCCACCTCAACGGTCAAGCCTGTTTTGAAATCGTTAACTGAAATCACAAAAACCCCTCCTGGAATCACTGATTAAATTTAGAAAAAAAACGGTCTACAGTACCGTATACTCCTTGGATGAGTGCGTGAGCAGCGAAATGCCGTTCTCGGTAATCACCACGTCATCTTCAATTCTGACACCGCCGATTCCCGGCAAATAGATGCCCGGTTCCACAGTTACCACCATGCCAGGCTGCATAATCTCATCGCTGAGCTTGGACAACCTTGGCCATTCGTGCACTTCCATGCCCAGCCCGTGGCCGGTGCTGTGCCCGAATTCTGCGCCGTACCCGTAACGTGTAATAATGTCGCGGGCAAGTGCGTCACATTCCCGTCCGGTCATCCCCGGTTTGATATGCGCCAGTGTATGCAGTTGAGCCTCCAGTACGATATCATAGATCTCCTTGAGCTTTGGAGCCGGTTCCCCCAGGGCGATCGTCCGCGTGAGGTCCGAGCAGTACCCGTCCAGAAGAGCGCCGAAATCAAAGGTCACAAATTCATTGCCCTGGATAACACGGCTGCTGGCCACGCCATGCGGCAGTGCAGAACGTTCCCCGGAAGCTACAATGGTATCGAAGGACGAGGAGGTAGCTCCATGGGTGCGCATGAAGAACTCCATTTCCAGATCCACATCGCGCTCGGTCATGCCGGGCTTGATGACCTTCAGAATGTGGTTGAATGTGGCATCCGCCAGATCAGCCGCCCGCTGCATGGTAGCCAGCTCTTCCTCATCCTTGAACGTCCGCAGGTTCTCAACGGCTTTGGACACCGGAACCAGCACTGCCGGCTTCAAGGCTTCCGCATATGCGGTGTAAGCGCTGAAGGCCACATCGTCCTGCTCAAACCCGATCCGCACATTACCGCCTGACGGCAGCAATTCCCGCACCGTTTCGATAAACTTTGCTCCGTGCTCCACAATCTTAAGCCCGTCCGTCTGGTCTGCAGCCTGTGTCATATACCTGAAGTCCGTCAACAGATAACATTCGTCGCCGGTAACCAGTACATAACCCGAAGAACCTGTGAATCCGCTCAGATAGCGGCGGTTAATGCCGCTGGTTATTAACATCGCTTCCAATCCCTGTTCCTGCAAAACCTTACGCAGCTTGGAGACGCGCTTGTTGCCCATTTTCATTCTCCTCTCGAAATAGCCACATTGTATTTTAACATAGGGCCATGCCCTTGAGAAGTTTTTTCCGGCCGTCAGGCAAGCTTTGTGCTTTGTTCCCGTTTCCGTTCATCTGTATACTCCATGGCCGCTGTATATCCGATGAACATACCCCAGAGCAAAAACAGGCAAAATTCAGAGATTACCGAATTCCAGGGCAGCCGGAAAGGCGGCTGCATCAGGAAGTAACGCGATCCGCCGATGAAGATGGCCGTCCACCACAGAACCCCGTACAGGAGACCGGGGAAGGGCCCCTTGAGCTTGCGCAGTATCAGCACGTAGAGCAGCGACACAATTACTGAAAAAGCAATAAAACTCAAATATCCCGCAATCTGCCCTGCCGCTGTAAGCAGGAAATCATGCCGGAAAAACGGCTCGACCAGAAATCCCGGAATGACCTTGGTAAAACGCATCACATACATAAGCCACCGGATTCCTCCCCAGATCAGACCGGCAAAAAAACCAAGCTCCAGGGCAAAAAACCACGGATTGGTATACTGTTCCCTCTTTTGATTTGCTTTGCTCATCTTGAATGCCTCACTTTCTTGACTGGTTTATAGGCTGACAGCCTTTCCATCCTACTGCTAGTATGCTCAGCAAAAGGCAATCCAACTAGTAATGTCCTTAAAAATTAGTTACAATGGATATATCTAAAATCATATTAATTTACGGGAAGGTGAATTGGTTGTCCCAGGAAACTCCCAGTTACGGCGGCCAAGCCGTTATCGAAGGTGTCATGTTCGGCGGCAAGCATGTTAACGTAACAGCCGTACGGCGGAAGAATCAGGAAATCACATTTTTGGAGGTGCCGAGAAGCGATAAGAGCTGGGTCACTAAGCTGCGCAAGATTCCGTTTCTTCGCGGCCTTGTCAGTATTATAGATTCCAGTGCCAAGGGCTCGAAGCATTTAAATTATTCCGCAGAGTCTTATGCCGAGGATGAGACGGAGCCGGAAGAGCAGGCCAAAGCCCAGGAGAAGAAAGCCAAGAAAGAGGAAGGCTGGAGTCTTGGCATGATATTCGGCGTGGCAGTCATGGGAATACTTTCGTTTCTGTTCGGCAAAGTTATTTTCACGCTAGTGCCGGTACTTGTAGAGGATTTTTTCTTCGGAAAAGCATTTGATAACTATGTTCTGCACAACCTGGTAGAAGGCGGTATTAAGCTGATCCTGCTCCTTGTGTATCTGTGGGCCATCTCGCAGACCCCTGTCATCAAGCGGCTGTTCCAGTATCATGGAGCCGAGCACAAGGTGATCAGTGCGTTTGAAGCAGGCGAAGAGCTGACTGTTAGCAATGTTCAGAAGTACAGCCGCCTGCATTACCGCTGCGGCAGCAGCTTCATGATGTTGACGATTGTGCTTGGCGTAATCATTTACTCCGTAGTGCCTTGGGATAGTCTCATGGAGCGGATCGTACAGCGGCTGGTCCTTCTGCCTGTCGTGATCGGCGTATCGTTTGAGGTTCTGAAGGGAACCAACGCCGTCAAAGATGTGCCGGGTCTCAAATATCTGGGCTATCCCGGATTATGGCTGCAGCTGCTGACGACCAAAGAACCCAAGGACGATCAGGTGGAAGTATCCATCGCTTCTTTCAACCGCATGCGGGAGCTTGATGCCGCAATTGAAGCCAGAGGGTATGCGGAGGCAAGTGTGTCAGGCGGCATATTAGATCCTGCGAAAGGATGAGGGGCCCATGTTCAGACATGCTTTGATATTTTGGATCTCGGTAACACTCGCGGTGATTGGACTGGTCACAGGAGTTATGAATTACGGTCTCGGCTCGCTTTCCTTTCTGATTTTTCCCTTGCTGCTCATCGGGGTCCTGTTCTATGCCTATAGAATAGCTCCGGGCAGATCACCCCGCGGCGGCGGGTCCAAGGTGAAGGTGAAGCCTTCCCAGAAGACCATGGCCAAGGTAGCCGGTCTTCGTAAAACCCAGACCCCGGCCAGCGGCAAGCGCAAAACCTACCCCTTCCAGGTCATTGAAGGCAGTAAAGGCAAAAACGACGAACAGCTTCCCAAGTATCACTAAAGACCCAATCAGCAAAAAGCATCTCCACGTTGTTGCTTACACAACGTGAGAGATGCTTTTTTTGTGCTGTCAGGGTGCCGGAAGCCTTTAGCGGGGCCGCCAGTTCCGGAAAAACTCCTCCCCCGCCTGCACACCGGCCGCATAGAGGGCATCACTTTGTTCCGGTGTGATCTCGAACTGGGTGGTGGCGATGCCCAGAGTAGGGATTTTGACCGTCCGCACAAACTTCTCCTCTTCAATGTAGCGTTCGTCGTGAGCCGATACCATGGTGCCCACCAAGGCTTGCAGCATCGAAAAGGGGCCCCGGATCCGGTGTGGCTGCGGCTCCGCCCTGCCGATCATCTGATAGCCCACCGTAGGCACCCTGGTGCCTGAAGCCACCAGCCCCTCCTTTTTCTCATCAAACAGCCATAAGGGAAAGTTGCTTAGCAAACCGCCATCCACCATATACACAAACTGCTCCGCGAATGATTTCCCCTTGGCCGCCTGCCCGCTTTGCCTCAGCATCACCGGGTCAAAGAAGTAGGGGATGCTGCAGCTCATGCGTACCGCTTTGGCAACCGCAAACTGATCGGGGGAAATACCGTAATCCTCCAGATCCCGGGGCAGCACGACAATACGTCCGTTGGTTATATCAGAGACAATGATAGACAGCTTGCCTTGGGGCAGATCGCGAAAGGTAACCACCCCTTTTTGCATAAGCAGTCCATGTATCCAGGCTTCCAGCGCCTCGCCCGAGTAGAGTCCCTTCATGATAAGTACGCGCAGTGCAGGGCCGATAACCGCCGTGTTATAGATCGCTCCCCGTTTCAGAAAGGAAGCAAAAGAAGTGTTTTGAATAATGCCGCTCATCTCTTTACCGCTATAACCTGCGGCGAGCAGACTGGCCACAATGGACCCCGAGGAGGTCCCCGCCACTTTGTTAAATGTCCGGCCGGCCTTTTCCGTTGCCGTTACGGCGCCTGCAAGTGAAATCCCTTTTACGCCACCGCCTTCAAACACCGCATTAATCTTTTCCATAGAGAAACCTCCCCCGTTCCCATAGATCCTATTGCTTATCTATGAGCACGGGAGAGGTTTCATGACTCACTATAGAAATGTCCTCTAGGTTCAGGAGTGAAAATAAAAGGTGAGCTGGCTGGCAAGCCCAAATGGGTTCCGGGTCACAATATCGCCGGCCCTGAACATGATACTGCCCGCTACCTTCTCGTATTTCTCATTGTATTTCAGCTGGTTGATCATTTGCTCGGCACTTTGCCATTCCGCACTTTGATCACTCGCCCCCACTTTGTAGGCAGCCAGGCCAATGTAGAGCTTCACGTTCGTTCCCTCTACCTCTTTTACCCACCAGTCCACCAATTTATCGTAACGGGCTGCGCTAAAAGACAAGCTCCAGTAAATCTGCGGAGCAACATAGTCGATCCAGTCCTCCTTAATCCAGGTCCGCACATCCGCATACATACTGTCATAAGCGGTGACGCCGGCGGCAGTGTCTGATCCGGTGCTGTCCATCTTGATGTTCCTCCAGACGCCGAACGGACTGATACCGTAGGAGACCGAAGGCTTAGCACTGCGGATCTGGACGCCAAGCTGGCGGACGAACTCATTGATATTATCACGGCGCCAGTTCTCTTTGGTAGCAATCGCCTTGGCGTTGTACGCTTTATAAGCCGCATCGTCCGCAAAGCTTACATTGGATGGGTAGAAATAATCATCCAGATGCACCCCGTCAACCTCATAGCCCCGGACTACTTCCATTACGGTATCTATAATATGCTGACGCGCTTCCGGGATACCCGGATTCAGATACAGCTTGCCTCCGGCTTTGACGATCCAATCCGGATGGGCCTTGGCAACGTTATTGCTGGCCAGGGATGCCAGTGTAGCTGCTTTGTCATCGGTTGTTACCCGGAAGGGGTTGAACCAGGCATGAAGCTCCATGTCCCGGGAATGGGCCGCACTTACCATATATTCCAGCGGATCATAGCCGGGATCTTTGCCCTGGGTACCGGTCAGCACCTTGGACCAGGGAACAAGCTTGGAAGCATACAAGCTGTCTGCCGAGGGGCGAACCTGTACGAACACAGCATTGAAACCCACTGCCTTCAGCTTGTCCAGCAGGGCGTCGAATTCCTGCTTCTGCTTGCTCACATTGCCTGCAGATGAGGTCGTGGGATAGTCCAGGTTGAACACCGTTGAGATCCAGACTCCCTTCATCTCCTTGCCTGTGCTTCCTCCGGGAACAGACGGCAACGGCGGCGTACTGGGCTGAGGTACTACTGGAGGTGCTGTCGGTAAAGGTACTGTGGGTACAGTGGGTACATCAGGCACAACCGGGTCCGCAGCCTGTGGCGGCTCAGCACCCGAATATAAAGAAATATGCTTGGCTGCCTGATTCCAAACCACCTGCAATCCAAGCTGCTCGCTGACAAAGCGGATCGGCACCATCACACGGCCCTGCTTAATCTGCACCGAAGTATCAAGGGCTACAGACACATTATTGACAAAAGCTGACTTCATGCCGCTGGTTAGCTTAAGTACAGTATCGTCTTTTGTGATTGTCACTGTCTTGCTGCTCTGGTTCCACTGAACAACGGCACCTAATCCTTGGCTGATTACATTAATGGGAACCATCGTTACATTCGAAGCTGTGATATAAGGCGGCACATCACTGGTTAGCGCTTCTCCATCCAGTTCAAGGGTAATCTTCACGGCCGCCGCCCGGGCCCATTCCGAGCCGATAGGCAGGCACAGCACAACAATCAGCAATCCCAACATCCATTTACGGTAATTCATAGTTCCTCCCCAAATAAAAAAATGATATATACAAAAAAAGAAACGGCCTCTCGCCCACCGGGAACGATTGTCCGTTTCTGTAGCCCAAACGGTACCCATCCATAAAAGGCCGGTATCCGTTTTGACGTAAATTATTGGAAAAGGTTGCGGTAAAGCAAGAAGAAATGGCTATACTGCCTGAAGAATATGCTCAGCAAGCCTTGGTAAGCATACCTTACAGGACAGTCAAGCATTGCCGGGTAAACCGCTAGAATCAGGAATCACTCGCTATTTCATGGTGAATATCGTATAAAGCCTGCAGACGTGTTTCGTCACGGCGGAAATACTCCACCAGTGTCTCAATGCGGGTAATGGAATCCCAGCTTAGATGGTGTTCAATGCCTTCCACATCTTTATAGATTTGTTCCGGTTGCACGCCGATGAGCCCCAGGAATTCCTCCAGCAGCTGATGGCGGTCCACAAGACGTTTTCCTACTTTTTTACCTTTGGTGGTCAGGACAAGCCCACGATATTTCTCATAGATGAGATATTCGTCCTTATCCAGTTTTTGGATCATTTTGGTCACAGAGGAGGGGTGTACTTCCAGTCCCTCGGCAATATCCGAGACCCGCGCATATCCTTTCTCGTCAATGAGCTTGTATATGCGCTCCAAATAATCCTCCATGCTGGGTGTTGGCATCAAATTTTACCTCTTTTCTATAATAAGCATGGCGCTAAAGCCAAACCTTGTCTAACAATGATACATGTTTCTGCCGCCGCTTGGCAAGTCCTGTACGGCAAACCCGCTGTGACTTGCCCAGGATTCCCATGGTTTCATCCCGCTGCGAATCGGCACAATATCTATATCCCCCAAGAGAAGGAGCGTGATCTCATGTCTGTGTCCACAGGAATGGCTGAACGCCCTCCCGCCCAAAGGAAATCCAAAAAACCTACCGGTCTTTTCATTCCCGAGCTTGTTTTTTTCGAGCCGAATGCCCTCAACTATCCCAAGGGCGAACGTATTATGGAATGGGTCAAGGCCCAAGGCATCCCCTACCGCATGACGACTTCACATAACCGCATCACGAATCTGCCGGGCGAAACCGAGACCGAGCAATATAAGATTGCCAAAAGAACGCTTGTTGTCGGTGTACGCAAAACCTTAACCTTTGACCAATCCAAGCCGTCGGCCGATTATGCAATCCCTATTGCCACGGGCTGTATGGGACACTGCCATTATTGTTATCTTCAGACTACCCTGGGGGCGAAGCCCTATATTCGGGTGTATGTGAATACAGATGAGGTCATAAACGCCGCCAAGAAGTATATTGAGGCACAAGCTCCGGGCATTACGACCTTTGAAGCGGCCTGTACCTCCGACCCGCTGGGACTGGAGCACATCACGGGATCTCTTGCAGAGCTGATTACCTTCATGGCGCAAGAGCCGCTCGGCCGGCTCCGTTTCGTCACCAAATATCAGCATGTTGAGCCTTTGCTCGGCCTGAAGCATAACGGCCATACGCGGATCCGGTTCAGCATTAATGCCGATTATGTGATCAGGAATTTTGAACCGGCCACCTCCCGCTTTGAGGAACGGATTGAAGCAGCCGGCAAGGTCGCCAAAGCCGGTTATCCGCTCGGCTTCATCATCGCCCCCATCATTTGGCATGACGGCTGGGAGGAAGGCTACAGCGAACTCCTGGCGAAGCTGGCAGCAGCCCTGCCTCAAGGCACAGGTAATGGGCTGACCTTTGAAATGATTCAGCACCGCTTCACCAAGACGGCCAAAAGCTTGATCGAGAAACGTTACCCCAAATCCAAGCTGGAAATGGACATGGAGAAGCGCAAAATGAAATGGGGCCGCTGGGGACAGTACAAATATGTATACCCTGACGAACAGCAAACCGCCCTGCGCGAATGGATCACAGAGCGGATTTTTGAACATTTCCCGGAAGCACGGATAGATTATTTCACTTAAAAGGAAACATCGGCAGCCCGGACTGAAGGATTAAATAATCAGCCAGTCCGGAGTAATACCCTGCAGCCACACTGTAATCCGGAACATTTGATCCGTAAATAGCAGTATGCCCATTAACACCATGATTACACCGCCGACTTTCATGAGCAGATTGGAATATTTCAGAATCCGGCGTGCACCGCCCAGGAAAAAGGCCAAAATAAAAAACGGCAGTGCGAATCCGAGACTGTAAGCTGTAATCAGTGAAAACCACGTTCCCGGCTCACTGGCTGAAAGAGCGATAATGGCGGTAAGAATCGGCCCGATACAGGGCGACCAGCCTGCGGAGAACCCGATTCCAAAGATAAAGGAGCCGAGGTAGCCCGCCGGCTTCCATTTCAGATCCAGCTTGCGCTCCCGCAGCAGAAACTGCGGCTGAAACACCCCCAGCAGAAAAAGCCCCATTCCAATAATCAGAATGGCCGACAGCTGGCGGATCAAGTCGCGTTGACCATTGAAAAAATTCCCGAATATCCCAGCCCCGAAGCCCAGTGTATAGAACACAGCAGAAAACCCCAATATAAAAGCCAAGGTGTGGGTCAGCGTCCGGAAACGGATTTCTTTGGTATTGCTGCCTGTTTTTAATTCTTGAACGGACAAGCCGGTAATATAGGATAAATAGGACGGGTACAGCGGCAGACAACAAGGTGAAATAAAAGACGCCAATCCGGCGGCAAACGCGATTCCAGCATTGATGTTGGACATTGAGTTGACAGCTCTCCTTCCCGGGCTTGTATCTTCCATTTATAATCCTATGTGCCTGGCGCGTAGTTATGCGGGCAATCCTTTTTTGCCGATCAGTGTAAGCGCCAGGAGGGCAATCAGCAGCAGGACAATTGTCGCCCCGGGTGCCAGATTCCAGATTCCGGCGACTACCAGCCCGCCTACCACGGCGATCTCGGCAATAATGACGGACAAGATCACGGAGGACTTGAAGCTGCGGGAGAGCAGCAGGCTGATCGCCACCGGAATCGTCAGCAGTGCGGACACCAGCAGGGAGCCGACGATTTTGATGGCGGTACTGATCACCAGCGCCGTCAGGATGGTGATGAGCATATTAAGCAGCTTTACCGGCAGACCGCTTACGCTGGCCGCGTCCTCCTCAAAGCTGAGCAGAAAAAACTCCTTAAAAAACAATGTAACCACGACAACTACAGCAATCGTCACAAGGCCAACGACGATCAAATCCATATTGTCGAGTGTGTAGATACTCCCGAACAAATAGCTCATCACGTCTGCATTATACCCTTTGCCCAAAGTAAAAAAAAGTGAAGCCAGCGCCACACCGCCCGACATAATAATCGCTATCGAGAGCTCAGCGTAGCTTTTATATGCCTTGCGCAGCTTCTCAATGGCAAAGGACGCAGCTACCGCAAAGATCAGACCGGCCCCCAGTGGGTAAAAGCCGGTTAAAAAACCAAGGGCCACCCCGGCAATCGTGACATGCGCCAGCGTATCCCCGATCATGGATAACCGTCTAAGCACAAGAAAAACGCCTATAAGCGGCGCTGTAATGCCAATCAGCAGTCCGCCCGCAAGCGCCCGCTGAAAAAAATCACTGAATAAAATTTCCAAGAGTAACTTCTCCTTTTTTCGATCCCTCCCAAACCCTCCCTTTCTTCAAGGGAGGGCTCCAAAGGGCCACGCCCTCTACAGAACCTGCTTAGGGCAATTGGCTTGGGAGACTGATAAACAATTAGACCAGAGTATGCTGCAGGTTCTCTTCGACGCAGTCCTGAGCCTCGTGGGAATGGCGGCAGTAGAAGTTGATTTTGCCATTGCTCTGCACCGGCTCATGGCCCAGATAATTCTTGATCATGTCGATATCATGCGACACCATCAGAAAGGTCATATGATGATGGGCATGCATATGCATAATGAGATCGAAGAAACCGGCCTGGGTCTCGGCATCAATCCCGACCGTAGGCTCGTCCAGAATCAACAGATCCGGATGGTTAATCAGGGCCCGGGCCAGGAATACGCGCTGCTGCTGGCCGCCGGACAGCTGGCCTACTCTTTTTTCGGCAATATCCTGAATACGCATCACTTCAAGCGCATCATCACACTGCTGCTGCTGCGCCTTGGATACCCGGCGGATCAGATTTTTATTATTGTACAGACCGGACAGCACGACTTCACGCACAGTAGCGGGAAAAAGCGGATTGAACGCATTTTTTTGCGGGACATACCCGAGCCGCTCCCAGTCCTTGAACTTCCTGACTGGCTCACCGAATAAACGAATCTCACCGCTGCTGGCGGGCAAGAGCCCGACAATCATCTTCAGCAAGGTCGTTTTGCCCGCGCCATTCGAACCGATAATACCCAGAAAATCCCGTTCTTTAACCGTGTAATTCAGACCCGAGATCACTTTCTGCTCTCCGTAGGAGAAGGAAAGATCCTCGATTTCAATCATATGCTGATGGCAGTCCAGGGAACCCGGTTTCATAATGAAATACCGCCTTTCACTTATACTATCCTTTTTATTGTAAAGCCAGAATCAGATTTTGCAAATTTTTCTCCATCAGCGTGAAATAATTCTCGCCATTTTTGGCCTGCTCCTCCGTAAGCCCCTCCACAGGATTCAGCACCATCGTCTCAACACCCGCCTCATTTGCCAGCGTTTTGGCCAGCTTATCGGAGACCAGTTCTTCGAAAAAGATATATTTGATTCCTTCTGTCTTCACTGTATTGGCCAGCTCCACCAAATCCTGTCCACGCGGCTCCGAATCCGGGGACAAGCCCATAATCGCATGTTGGGTCAATCCATAATCACGTGCCATGTATGAAAAGGCTTGATGGGAAACCACAATTTCCTTGTTTGGCACTTTGGCAAGCTCGTCCCGGAATTTGTTATC
Organism: Paenibacillus albidus; assembly: GCF_014644435.1. GTDB lineage: Bacteria > Bacillota > Bacilli > Paenibacillales > Paenibacillaceae > Paenibacillus_AQ > Paenibacillus_AQ albidus. The sequence goes on from NZ_BMKR01000007.1 coordinate 298,989, forward strand.
CAGCGTCTGGAGACGTTCAGCTAGCTTGGCATAACGCTCCTCGTAGCCTTCTTTATGCGCCGGATCTGCAGTTAGCAGACTGTTCTTGATATTCTCGGCCATGATTAGCGCAGACTTGGGACTTACCCAGGTATGCGGGTCAGTATGCAGACTGTCGCTATGCTCATCAGCATGCTCATCGGCGTGCTCACCTGCATGCTCGTCGGTGTGCTCTTCGCCATGCTCATCAGCATGCTCGTCGGCATGTCCCTCCTCGTTCCCGCCGTGATCATGTTCATGCTCTTCATCGGTCATAATATAGTCAATGCCTGTGCTGACTTCGACGGCCTGCACTTTGCTCCCGCTATCCAGACCCTTGAGGAAATTCGGAACCCAGCCCTCGAGGCCGGCACCATTATACAGAAACAGCTGCGCTTTGGAGGTATTAACAATATCCTGGCTGCGCGGTGTCCAGTCATGCGGCTCTACGCCTACCGGCAGCAGGTTGATGATGTTCACATCTTCGCCGCCGATCTCCTGTGCGAACTCATATATTGGATAAAAAGTAGTTACTACATTCACTTTTCCCTCAACAATATTTCCACTGCTCTTCGCACCGCATCCCGCAAGCACCAGAACCAGCATCATAACCAGCAGAAGTTGTCCACTACGTGGCAATTTTGAAATCATAATTTCCATCGACCCCTTAAATCGTAATCATTACTATGAGCATTATAAGGGGGATCGTTCAGAAAAGTCAACTCTTCATCTCGTAAAGAACTTCAATCTTTGAGGAGCAGCGAAAAAAAGGAATGCCCTCAGCCGCCAATCCGGCTTAAGACATTCCCCTGTTCATGTTACCCATTCTCTGGCTGATCTCCCGATAGCTAAGGTCTGCTTTATTTCACTACCGCCCCGTTAGGCATACTGTCCGGAACGGTTGCGATCGTAAGCTGATCGCCTTTGGAAGCAGCCAGGATCATCCCTTGCGACAGCTCGCCGCGCAGCTTCACAGGCTTCAGGTTCACGATGCAGATGACCTTGCGGCCCACAAGTTCTTCCGGCGTGTAGAATTTGGCAATGCCGGACACTACCTGCCGCTGCTCGTAGCCCAGATCAAGCTGCAGTTTGAGCAGCTTATCGGCTTTTTTCACCGGCTCTGCGGCGATGACCTGAGCCACCCGCAGTTCGGCTTTGGCGAAATCGTCGATGCCGATCTCCTCTTTATGCTCTTCCTCCGGCTCGGCCGCCGCAGCTGAAGCCGCCCCGCCTTCAGCTAGGGCCGGAGCCGCCTCCGCCTGTTCAGCTGCGGCTTTGCCGCCGCCCATGGCTTCGGCAATATAAGCCACTTCCTGCTCCACATCCAGCCGCGGGAAGATAGGGTTACCCTTCACCAGCTTCGTTCCGGCAGGAATGAGGCCAAAGGTACGGCCGCTGTCCCAGGTGGTCAGCTCGCCGGGCGTAAGGCCCAGCTGTTCCCAAATCTTGGCCGGTGCTTCCGTCAGGAACGGCTGCAGCAGGATGGACGCTGTGCGCAGGCCTTCGACAAGATGTCTCATCACAGAGGCCAGCTCCGGCGTTCTGCTCTCCTCTTTGGCGAGCACCCAAGGCTGGGTCTCGTCAATATACTTGTTCGTGCGGCTAATGAAAGCCCCAATGGCGGCCAGGGCTACGGAGAATTCCATGCTCTCCATCGCTTCCTCCACTTTGGCGTATGTGCTCTGTGCCGCAGCCTCAAGCTCGCCGTCGAAGGCTGTCACTTTTCCTGCATAAGCCGGGAGCTCGCCGCCAAAATATTTCTCCACCATAGCGCCGGTCCGGTTAAGCAGGTTCCCGAGATCGTTGGCCAAATCGTAATTGACACGGTCCACAAAACTTTCGGGAGTGAACGTGCCATCCGAACCAAACGGTACCTCGCGCAGCAGATAGTAACGCAGTGCATCCAGGCCATAGCGGTCAATCAGGGTCACAGGGTCCACGACATTGCCCTTGGACTTCGACATTTTGCCATCCTTCATCAGCAGCCAGCCATGCGCAAACACCTTCTTGGGCAGCCGCTCGCCTAGCGCCATCAGGATAATCGGCCAATAGATGGTATGGAAACGCACGATTTCCTTGCCGACAATATGCACATCCGCAGGCCAGAATTTATCGTACAAACTGCGGTCTTCAGAACCGTAGCCCAGCGCCGTAATATAATTTGTGAGCGCATCAATCCACACATAAACGACATGCTTCTCGTCGCCTTTGACCTTAATCCCCCAGTCAAACGTGGTACGGGAGACCGCCAGGTCCTCAAGACCCGGCTTGATGAAGTTGTTGATCATTTCGTTCTTGCGGGATTCCGGCTGAATAAACTCCGGATTCTCCTCATAATACTGGATCAGCCGGTCGGCATATTTGCTCATCCGGAAAAAATAACTTGCTTCCTTAACAAGTTCAACCGGATGTCCGCTGTCGGGGCTTTTTCCGCCAATTATGGTACCGGCAGCATCACGCTCAATATCCACCAGTTGGGTTTCCGTATAAAAAGTTTCATCGGGAATGCTGTACCAGCCTTCATATTCCCCTTTATAAATGTCGCCTTGCTGCAGCAGCCGGTCAAAAATATCCTGCACCACTTGTTTGTGCCGCTCTTCGGTCGTACGGATGAAATCATCGTTGGAGATGTCCAGCTTGCGCCAGAGGTCCTTGATGCCAACTACAATGTCATCCACGAACTGCTGTGGGGTCTTTCCCGCGTCTGCGGCTTTGCGTTCAATCTTTTGGCCATGCTCATCAGTCCCGGTCAGATAGCGGACCTCATAGCCGCGCAGGCGCTTGTAGCGGGCCATTGCATCACCGGCCACGGTCGAATACGCATGCCCGATATGCAGCTTGTCACTCGGATAATAAATCGGTGTCGTCAAATAAAAGGTTTTCTTCTCACTCATGGATTGTCGTCATCCTTTCTTGATTGCAAAAGACAAAAAACTCCCGCCCCCTATATGGGGCGAGAGTAGAACTCACGCGATACCACCCAAAATTCCCTGTCTCTTCACAGAGCACAGGCTTCATCAGTTACCCGCAAAGGGAACTGTCCATTAACGCTGGAACACGCCGTGGTCTTACGCCGCCAAGAATCAGCCTGCCGCTCGAACCCGGTTCCTCCCGGACCATATTCAATCTGACGCTCCATACCGGCTTGCAGCTGTAACCGGCTCTCTGTAATGGTGTCGCGATCTACTCATCCGTTCCTCGGAAATCATCTTATTATTGAAAATATAACCAATAAACAGGCGGCCTGTCAAGTTCGGTGCGGTTCTGTCACTGACGGCGCTGCATCCTTGCGGGGCGGGACCGGGTCCAGTCCGCCTGGATGGAAGGGCTGGCATCTGGCAATCCGTTTGGCAGCCAGCCAGGATCCTTTAAGCGGACCATGGACTTCAATGGCTTCCAGCGCATAGGCCGAGCAGGTAGGATAAAAGCGGCAGGTTGCAGGCTTCAGCGGCGAAATGTACTTACGGTACACCCGAATCGGCGCCTGCAGCGTTTTACGTGCGACACTCATCTTATCGCCCTTCTTTGCTGCGCTGAGCCGTTACTGTCTCTTCTTCCCGTTCCTCTTCACATTCCTTACAGTAACCGAACACCTCAAATTTATGCTTGACGACCCGGAACTCATCCGGGGTATCCGTTAAGTTCATCGGACAGAAATGAATCGGGTACGTCTTCTGGCATTGCAGACAGATCAAATGGTGATGATGCTCGTGCTGGCTGCAGCTTCCCTTGAACTTCACGCCGTCTTCAAAGACCACCTGTTCCAGAACGCCGAGCTCCTCCATTACACGCAGGTTGCGGTATACCGTATCAAAGCTAAGTCCGCTGTACTTGCGTCCCATATGCTCATATACATCCTTTGCCGACAAATATCCCGCATTCTCGCCGAATAGCTTGGCAAGCGTTTTGCGCTGGTCGGTGATTCGCAGTCCCTGCCCCGACATGGCTTCCAAGATTTCTGCTGTCGACAGCATACGCTCATCTCCCATAACATAAGTTCATTTCTTTGGCACTCTCTTAATAATGCCCCAAAATAAATGCCCCGTCAATGAAGCACTGCTTAACCGCCAATCCTTTAACCAAGTAGAAACGGCTACACCGTCCTTATAAGGACGGTCAGATTGTCGAGAAACCCAGGTCATTTCTTTGACTCTGGGTTTCTTTTTACGTTCAG
>NZ_BMKR01000008.1 GCF_014644435.1 Paenibacillus albidus
TACGGTAGATCATTACTCATCACCGCTCTTTTTGGTCGTCTGCTTGACCAACTGGTTACCATACACCGCCACAGCCCCGCACAGGATGCCCTGCAGGATACTCTCAGGGGTAAAGCCCATTGTCAGCGACACCAGGACAACGGCCACCACCGTGACCCCATAAATAATCGTCCAGTCTGGTACCTTCGGTGTCTGCTTAAGGATAACGCCAACAACCCAGCACGCGACCACAATAACCAATAGCTCCGGTTTGATAAAATTAGCAACTGCATTCCACTCCATTACACTTCACTCCTTCTATTTTGTTCGAATCGGTCAAGCCGCTTGTGATAAGACTTAGAGGATTCTTCAAGCCGCGTCACTCGTTCTGATAACGCGTCAAACCGCTGCCCTTGAACCCGCTGCTCCAGCCTCACATCATCCACACCACGCTTGATGTACTCCACATCCGTCCGCAGCGCCGCTCCAGTCCCGGCCTCCTGGGCGACATCCTTTTTAAATGCAGATGTACGGGTTACCCACCCAAGTACAACTCCGCTTACTGCTGCAACTATTGCTGTGATTGTTGTAATTTCCACTCCCGTTCCCCCTCAACAAAATAGCCCCCGGGGATCCGAGGGCAAAATAAAAACGCCTGCTTATGCGGCGCTACCTTGTATCTCTATTTGTCTTCCAAAATTACAGCTACATCCTCACGGATGATCTCCGGCACCTGCTCCAGCGTCTTCAGACCCTTGCGGATCAAGCTTGCATATACCTTAACCATTGTTCTCGTCACCTCCCTCTGCGGGCTGCTCCGGCTCTGTCGGGGCCTCCGGTTGCTGTCCGGCTTGTCCGGCAATCACCAGTTCATACAGCTCCGCCAGAGCAAGTTGAGCGTCTGCCGCCTCCTGCTTGGCTGCCTGAAGCTCTTCATAATTATCCGTTAACGCGACTTGAGTGTCCTTAAGGTCTGCCGCCAGCTGCTCGTTCTGCGCTTCCAGGGCTTCTACGCGTTCCCGCATCGGGTCCACTTGCGGCCCTGGATACGTAAATTCCAGCGTGCTGTTATCCGGGTTGACCCGGTAGCTATCGCATTGGGCAAACTCCCGGGAGTATTGGCCGTATTGCAGCTTGACCACGCCAACCGTCTCCCGGATCCGCTGGGCCAGCTCCTTGTAACTCGCAAAGTCCTGGTCCTCTGTCGTCTCCACGTAGCCCCGGCCCACGTATTCGCCAGTATTTAAAATCACATTGCCCGTTGTCTTATCAAAATAAATTTTCATTCCGATTTGCATTTCTATTCCTCCTTTTTTATTCGCAAGCCCACCATAAGTAACGTCCAGTCATGTATCCACTCGGAACGACAACATCAAAACCTTCATTATCGGGTGTAATCCAGTTTGATGTTAATGTTCCGTACGGACTAACAAAAAGACTTATGCCAAGTATCGTAGAATAAATACCATACCCTCCGTTCAGTCCTCCGCTCTCTGACCAGATAATGATCTGGCTCGGCCGAAACCCTGACCCTATAACTGGGAGCCACATAGACTGTCCGAGAGACAAGACTTCTTCTGATCCGGAAGCCGTCCTTTTACCCTCAACAAGCGTTCCAACCACACCAAACACATTTACACCACTACGAATGTTATGAGGCCTTAAATTACCTTCGACGGATTGCATTTGTGCACTGGTTACTTTGATCTCCCCAGCTCCTGCGCCACCTTTACGGTATCCCTCTCTCGGATAGACGGCCAAATCCCTACTAGGCCAAATCCCCACACCCTGAGCCACATCATCCCCTGTAGAGATAACGGGCACGGAACCTTGAACACCGAAAATACTTCTCCCGCTCAAGATGCTGCCAGGCACAAAGTTAGGATCATACGCAAGCAACGTCCCGAAGTTTCCTGCATTTTTCCCGGATTCGTAATAACCTGTGGGCGGCTCCATCACGATATCTCCAGCAGAGTCACCTAGGGCAGACAAGGCCGTGGTATATCCTCCAGCGGCGGCCCTAGTTCTATTTACCATGGAACCAGAAATTAACCCGGCTTCGGTGCCTACTGTATAACCAGCAAGCACTTGAGGAGCGGTTGCTGTTCCATACTCACCCCCTTCACCCTGTAAGATAAAAGCCGAGCCGTCATATACCAGCGTATAGACACCACCAAGAGCCAAAGGCGGGTTATTGCCGTTTGGCTTTTTGATGGACTTGGCTCCCAAACCGTTAAGGTTGAGCGTGACCGGCCCCGTTGTGGCCGCATGCGTTTTGATCGTCAGCCTCAGTCCCTGAGATAGGGCAGCTGGGGCTGGAGTGATCGAGGCCAACAATGCAGCTGCTGTACCTGTTGTCACTGCGAATGCTAGGGTTCCCTGTACCACTTCGGCTAAGGTCTTGCCCCCGTGCAGCTGAGGGTTGAGGTTAGCTACCTCTGTTGTTGAGGCTATGGTCATAGGGGCTGTCCCAGTAGGTACGGTGGAACTCAAACGTACCCCAAGACTGAAAATATTTGCGTTCATCACGGATATATCAATCAGCGTTATGATTCCCCCATTGGCACCTCCCGCAGCAGCATATCTGTGGACACTACCTCTTTGCATTACCACTCCGAACGTATAGGAAGGATTATCCCCCCGGACCTGCCTCCAGTTTGTACCGTCCCAGTAGCAGTTGGTACAATGCCAAAGGCCGTACCCATTGCCAGTGTCCGACGTTTGTTGCATGATCCCGCCAGAAGCAGCACCCGCCGCCATCGCTTCCGCTGAAGCTAAACGCCCGTTTTGTCCCATCGTGAACCCGCCCGCCACGAGATACCCGAAATTATCCCGTACTGGGATTGTGCTCGGTGCGTTCGCAACTTGGGCGGCGAACCCATCGGTTACAATTCTCCAAGCTGAAAACGCCCCATTGTTTATCTTGCTGCGCATGTAAACTCGGTTATTTACAGAATAGAACGTTTGGAACAACCAGTTATTTGTATTATTAAGGACTTCCCCAATATTCAAGTAGTTTACTAGAACCCCATAAGTAGCATCCGGGCTATTCGCCGCTGTTTGGGATACTGTAAATGTCCCCGGTCCAACGGAAGCGTTAAAATCCACAACCTGCCCGGCGTCCTGTCCTGTGAATTGGCTGTACATTTGAGTACGGGAAAGCCTGCCGTTACCGTCCGCGCCCAGGTATCCGTTAGCCACATTCTTTTTCCCCGAATGCTCAATTTCATACCAATTCGACCAAACGGAGTTGTAGTAATTACGAGTGAACATCCTCATTGCCGTAGCGTTCGCCCCGTAGGTCGTTAAGGTCTGGTTAAAGCCTCCTGCAGTATTCGGTACAACCTCCAGGTGGAACGATTTCCCGGCCACTTCTGGTGGCATACCGGAAAGAGTGGCGGCAGTAACGTCAGTAGCGCAGTAGTATTCACCCTCTACGAAAACTCCGGTATCACTTAAGCTCTGATTTGCAGATATCCCCCGCGCCTTCCGCGCGATATTACCCGGGATATTGGCGTCCAGGATAAAGGCGCTGGCATCCAGTCCGGCGTAGCCACTCGCTACGTTCTTTCGGCCTGTATTTTCGTTTTCTCTCCAAGTCGCCCAAACTCCACCGTCGTTCATGTATCGGGTGAAGCTACGGGTTGTCGCTGCATCAGTCACTCTTTGATATACCCCATTGCTAGAATTCACCAGCGTGTAGACTTCACAAAGCCCATATGTGAAACCTGTCGGCTTATTTGTTGCGGCTATGGGTGCGTAGTACAAACCCGGGGTTTTTAGAGCGTCAATATCACCGTTGTAAAAAATGGCAGCGCCGCTGTTTTCGGTTAGCTTATGCTTTTGAATCTCATACCCGGATTGGGTCACTGTATCATCTGGGATAGCCTGTACAGCCATGGGCAGCGTTGTTGCTTCTCCGGTATATACCCCACTAATCGAAGGCGTGGAATTTTGGGAAGAAGATGCGTTTGTAATACGGACCTTGATGGCAAAGTTATTTGTGGACGCCGCGCGTGATTCTATGGGTATTTTCCACGTGGTCGCGTCTTTCATCACCGGGTCGCCAATGGAAACATAATTTTTGGTCGCTCCCGTTACATCTGTGTATTGTGCGTTGTGCATGGATAATGTTGAGGCAAATGAAGCATTGAACCTCTTGACTATCCTCCCCGTCGTATTGAGGCTGTTGAAAGAACCGACCACCTCTATCTCCACGTATCCACCGATCGGTGTGGTCAAAAGAACGTCCACTTTCTGGGTCGCGGAAGAGAACCCCGCAAAAAAGACGCGTTCCGTAACCCTTCCGTTCAAAATAGCCCCATCAGAAAGGACCAGCTTATTTGCATCCAGTGCAGCCACCCCACCCGCAGCACCTTTTTCCGTCTTTTCAATCACTTTGCTCCGGATCTCCTGCAGAACCTTATATACCCGGTTAAAAAACCAATTCAGCCAGGCTGCCGGAGGCTTATCATTCACTTGCCATCCGTCCTTTTTCTTGGAGGCAGGCGGTTCTATGCCCGCTTCCTCCCAATCCGGTAATTTTTCATCCCATGCCAAATTGTTCCCCTCCTTATTAATTAAATTGGCAATGGATAATCGTCCCCTGGGGCATATACCGTGCCCAGCTCCCCGCCCGTAGTCATGGCTGGGTCTGCCAGCCCCAGCGGGCTTGTCTCCAGCACATCATACTGAGACGACAAAGCAAACGTGCCAGCAAGCTCGATCTGAGCCACCCGCACGCCTGCAGCAACCGTCTTTTGTATGATCCGGGCAAATTGTAACGGAGACATACCGACTTCATTCAACCGCCGGACCGGAACCCGAATCAAATTAATTGCCGCTGGCTCCGGCTCCAGGGGATCATCGAATTTCTCTTGAATGCGAATATCTGAATAGTCGCAATCCAAGGCGATGGCCAGTACCCTGATAATCGTATTTACATCCGTTTTCGATAGATTCCGGGCAATTTTACTTTTGAGCAGCACCCGGTAAACCTCATCCGTAGCAGCTCCACGGGGCTGCACAATATTGGTGCCGATCCGGTCCAAAGTGGTACCCTGGGCGGCGTCGATATCCTTCCATTCCCTTATCCGCTCGAAAGTCTCTCCTACCCTTGCCAGCTCCCCATGCAGGATGGTTATAACCTTGCCTAAGTTGCTGTCTGGGGATTTGTTGTAGGTGTCCGCGAAACGCCGCAGCATATCTTTGACACTAAACATGACTGGTCACCGCAATATCTGCAGCTTTGGTCCGGGCCACCTCGTATGCTTGTATGGCAACATTTGATCCGCCCAGGCTCCCACTTGCCTTGCCTACGGTCAAGACCATATCCTCGACACCTTCCACACTGGAGACGGCGCTAATAAGGCGAGTGAATACCACAGGTGCCCCCATGCTCAAGCCGTTGTAATAGGCCCCCGCTGCGTCTTCACCGCCGATGTACATAATAATTGCTGCTCGAATCTGATCGTCTCCATCAATGGGATACTGAGCGTTTTTGGTCACGGACACAGATACCTTTATTCCGACCTCTGCAGCACGGGAAAACTTGACCGTGTGGGGCAGCCCGCCAAGATCAGTGACTTGCTTACTAATCTTCCCATGGGCCTCCACGCCGCCGGACTTTGTAGCAAAAATAGCGTCAGCAATCTCTTGCTCATCCCCGCCCAACACATAAGCTTCAAACGATTTTGGGGGCCGCCCGGCGGCGTCTGTTGTCATGCCGGTATTTTCGATAATCGTTGCAGCTCGAACGGCGGGCATCCGTAGAAGCGCCCCGCGCAGGGCATCCACAGACGCCGCACCACCTCCGGCCACAGACAAATCAAAGCGACTCCGGAATTCGGCATCCGTCTCTTTTTCCCGACCTCCTGTCACGGCTGCGGCGTTGGATACGCCTGTAATATCCGGCACTGGATTGACGACAACGGTAATAGCACCCGCCGCCACATTACCCGCAGCTCCCGGGTCCAACGCCTCTATGGACACGGTGGCCGTGCCGCCGGTCAGTGTAACATCATCCATTGTCTCAAACACAACGCCGGATATCGTTGCCGCCCTGGTTCCCGCTGGTACCGTGTAACCGGCTGTACCAGTGATGGTTATATCACCCGCCGCCCATTGGGCCAGCGTTCGAGATATACCGACTTGCGGCCCCAGGCGGTCCAGGTTGTTGCCTGTAGCCGTGGGGATGTATCCGCTGTTGTATACGTCCTCGGCCATTGTCCAGATGGTCGCTAAAAAAAAAGCGAAGATCCGCAAAATGATCCCCAACGGGGACCGGACCGAAGTATTGACGGTATCGCCAAATGCCTCCTTGGCCTTATCCTCCATTTGGGCAAATAGATCATCAAAGCGCAGCCGCTTGAACCCTTTGCTATCCAACAACGGTTTCCACCCCCTCTATTGTGACAACATCACCATTGACTGCTGTGGCTGTTATGTCTGCGGTCACAGTCCGGTTTGGACGGTCAAATGTGACCACGACGTCATTGACCTCCGAAACCCTTGGCTCTTGCAAAATCCCTGCCGTCATTTCGGAACGCACTTCATCGGCAGTGACACCCTTGCCGGTGATTCGAGAGAAGTCTATCCCCAGTTCAGGGTCCAAGAACCACTCTCCTTGATTGGTGCCCAGCACCAGCTTGCAGCACTGTGCAATCTCTTCCGGGCCGGTCACCATTTGCAGCTCACCGCCGGTTATAACCAAATCCCCGGAAGCATCAATTTTTAAAGACTGCATGGCATTACCCCCACAATTACAGCATCCATCCGGCTGTGTCGCCTGCCTGTATCAGGCGCGGCCACTTGACCGGATAGCGTATTTTTAATCTCGGCATCAGCGCAAACAACATAGACGACGTCTCCAGCTGCCAGAGCCGGGCGCATGACCGTTTCAAATTCTCGCGGGCCGTTCCCAATATCAAGTTCAAATTTCACTTTATTGCCCGTTACTGGCACGGACATAATCTGTGCTGGCTGGCTGTTGGTTAGTTTAATCAAGGGCTGGACAACGGCACGCAACGCCAAAGCATCGAAGGCTATCACCTTGCAGGGCATGGCTACATTGATTTTGTCATCCTTGTTGCCCGCGTGTGCCCCAAGCAACCCCGCAAGCGCTCCCGCCGGATCTGATTTCCTCACATTACCGCCTCACCCTCTGTAATGAAATCACCTGTATTGCTGAACTTATGACTGCCGCTGCGGACATGCAACTTGCCGGACCACTCCCGGCAGGTCAAATTGAGCACTGACGCTGTGGTGATCCGACGCTGCAGCTGAGCCTGAACCTTGTACCCTTTAATCCCGTTATCCTCAAAATACTCAGGACTGCCGATCAAGCCAGTTTCCGGCGACAAAGCAAATACCCCGTCAGCACCGCTGCGGAGATTACGAACATATAGCTTGCTTTGATTGATATACACCGATGTGCCGCAGTCCTTACAGACCTCTGCAATAATATCTGTGACCTTGCCCTTTGCAGTGTACCCATCTTGATAGCGATAGTCCTGATTTAGTGTCATCTGGGCCACCGGCAGGCCAATGTATCCGGACATCTGCTTAATGATCGCACTGGCGAGTGTGCCTTTAGCAAAGGCAATCTCTGTAACCTCTCGCTTGCTCAGGTCCTCGCTGTCCAGTACGTTAATCGTTGTGACCTTATCAACACCCTCCCAGCGTGTGCGGACCGCAGATATCCGTCCATGCAGGATTACCCCAACATCGCCGGAATAGCCCGCATTAACCATCAGCACACCGTTATTCGTAATGTTGTTGATGGTGGTCTGGGCCAAATTCCAAAGCCGCAGCTCCGATTCATTCGGCAGCGCGTCATTGTCAAATGGTACTGTGCCCTCCATGGTGTATTTATCCAGTGTAAATTTCATGTTGCCAGTCATGATCTCCGCGACACGCCCAAAGTTTTTAAGTGCCATCAGCATCATCCTCATCCACGACATATAAAAAGACGCTCACTCCGAGCGTCTCCCAGGTTACAGCCGTGCTGTTCCCAGATTCATCCCAGGGCACGATAGGTAACCGAGGGAATCGGCTGTCCTGGACGTCGTAAAAGAGCGTCTGCCCATATACCAGCTTTTCCCCGTAGACCAAAACTTCACCGTCGCGCTCAAGGTCTACCGTAAAAAAATCGTAATCCGGGTTGTAATGGACCTCAAACGTATACATGACATCCGCAATCGAGATATCAAACCGATATGGGATATTGCCCTTTTCAATCTCGATAAACTTCATGATTCACCTCAATTCGCCCATTTGCTGCCTTCCTTAAATTTTACCTTCTCGACTTTTTCCTTCTCTTTCTCCTTCTTCTTGTCCTCCTTCTTCTGCTTGTCCTCCTTCTTGTCTCCCTTATTTGATTCTTTTTTTTCTTGGGTCTGCTTGGTTCCGCTATTCACAATTTTCACTACTTGCGCCTTAATCGGTGCCGGTAACGTCTCGACGTAAGAGGATGTGGCTATGCGGATCTCTCGCAGCTCCATAGAAAATGTGAATCCGTCCGCCGTGGTGTAATCATGTCCTGTTGAAAAATCAGTGATAAGGCCCTTAAACTGATTACGGCCCACGTAGTTGATGATCTGGCCCTTATCCTTAGCCGCTATTATATATGCCCGCGTCTTGGCTGCATCCGGGCCGACAATTACGCCAGACAAAGATAGTGTCCGGGCTTGAGCTTGAATGTGGTCTATAAGGTTAATCCCTTTTTCAACCGGCTGCTCAGTGACGGATACCGGAAAGGACGGAGACTCCGACTCTACGGTAATGTATTTACCATCAATTTGCGCCAACGATCTCCACCCCCATAATTCGAGATACCGCGTCAATCACATCCTGCATTTCCTGGCGGACAGTTTCACGTATGTTCGCAATCGTCTTTTCATCTGCATTGCCTTGGATAGTAATATTTATGGCCGGGGCGGTAAAATTGACCTTTGAACTTCCGACAGATCGGGCCGGAGCCGAATCCGGCGTGTATCCTCTGTTGTAGTCCTTGTTTTCCTCTGCTGTCAGGACGCGCTCTCCCTTATGCAGTTCGCCTATATACCCGTCAAACGGTACATTAGCAAGTCCGTTTGCGTGACTGCCGTCTACACCCACCCCCGAAGTGGCATCAGTAGTGGATACTGACACGTTTGCTGTTGTTTTGAAACCAAAAAAGCCCTTGATTCCGTCCACTATTCCCTTGACCTTTTCTTTCAAACTTTCCGCCATACTCATGATCCCATCCATAAATCCCGTAATAATCTTTTTTCCGGTATCCCATAGGTTAATCCCGTCGAAGAACCCCGTTACATTACTCCACATATTAGTCACGGCATTCCAAACATTGGTCCCGGCCGTCTTGATTCCGTTGACTATGCCATTCCAGATGTTTGTAATCTTATTCCACACTTGCGTCATTAGGGTTGATGTAGTGGATACCACATTGTTCCATGCACCGGTAATAGCATTCCAAACGGCGCTGACGGCCCCAGAAATAGTTCCAAGGATGGAATTCCAAACGGAACCAAGCCAGTTCCATACACTTGTAAAAACAGCCGTAGTGGTGGAACTAATGGAGTTCCAAGCGCTTGTGATGGCTCCCCATATAGCCGATGCTACGTTTGTTACGACAGTCATAATTCCGTTCCAGACGTTCTTCATCCAATTCCAAACTGCAGTAAAAACAGACACTGTTACGGCCTTGATCTTACTCCAATTGGCAATTATAAGCACCGCCAGACCGACAACAGCAGTTATTATCCATCCAATCGGACCCATAGCAACGACCCAGGCTGCAGCCATTCGAGCCGCGTGGATCATACTTTGAATCCCCATCCATGCCCAACGACCCACAATCACAGCAGATTTAGCAATATATACTGCTGCTGATGATATCGCACTTCCAGTGGACATTGCCCATCCCTTGATCATTTTAAAGCCAGCTACCAACGAACTATTGCCCATTATCCTAGTAGCTATGGTAGACCTTGCAGTCCAGATAGCATTGATTTTTTTTGCTGCGGTGTCGGCTAAAACCGCAGTTTTCAGTATCACAATCGCCGACGTTAATCCAACAACAACAGGAGTAAATCCTTCCCAGCTCATTACCTCGCTTGCCCCTTCAGATAGGGCCGAAGCAATATTTTGTAGAACTGGCCATAAGCTCACGGCGGCATTTAATAGCGTCGTCCCTAGCAACGTAACCACCGGCTCCATGCTCGTCCATAACTCCCGGCCTTTGGTCACCAAACTGCCAAAAACAGTTGCGGCCTGTGAGCCAAAGTCCTGTAAATATGGGATGGCCGCCTGAACCCAGCCACTTACCTTTTCAATGGCCGCACCCAGGCCGTTACCGATAACCTCACCGAAGGCTGCAATTTCCCCCTGGTGTCCTGATATCCAAGAACCAAATTGATTGAGATAGGGTAACAGCTTTTGACCAATCGGAATCAGGATACCCGTTTCGACATGCCTTTTAAAATACTGCATGGAATCCCCGATGCTCGTAAAAGAATTGAATAGGTTGGCCGCTGATCCTTTGCTTTTATCAAACCCTGTATTTACATCATCAAGTGCCGAAAAAGCCTTCACGCCAAGTTCCTCGAACATTGTCCCGAACAGGCCGATACCGATGGTGTTTTGCTGCACCGGATCTTCGATGTCTGATATCATGGACACGATATCCCTAAATGACTGCCGGGCTGCTGGCCCACCGCTCGAAAAGGTCTGCATCATCTTATTGGCGTCCAAGCCGAGCGCCTTAAAGGACTCTTCAGCAGTCCCGCCCGCTTCTATAGATAAGATACTAAATTCATTCATGGCATCCCCGAGAAGATCCGTATTCCTGGCCCCGGCCTTTAGGCCGTTTGTAAGGTATCCCATGGTATCTTCCATCGTAAAGCCCATACTCGAAAATGCCTGGGAATATTCATTTATGGAATCCAGCATATCGCCCTGGGTATTGGTCCCATTGTTCTGTCCCTGCGTCAACAAGTTAAAGGCTTCGGTACTGGTCACACCAAAGTTTTTCATCGCTACGCTCACGCCAGCTATGGATTCCGTAACGTCTCCGTCAAACTTATTTGAGTAAAGCATTGCCTCACGTGAAGCACTTTCCAGCGAATCACCCGTCAGTCCTGTTGCCTTCGCCACCGCAGAGATAGAGTTACCCAGATCGGCCCAATCTTCGCCAAAATTCTGGTTATATAAGTTTTTGGATATTTCCCGTGTTTCGGCCATTTGATCCGTTGTTTGTCCGGTAGTGAGTTGTACATTTGACATTGCACTTTCGAATTTCGATGCAGCATCCAAGGCAGCAGCTCCAAGGCCAATCATAGCCGATCCACCAGCAGCTCCCAAGCCGATTACACCTTTAGTAAGTGTCTTGACCTTACTGTCCGCCTCATCCAGGCCGCCGCTATTAAATTTAAACCCGACAGCGTACATTAAGGAGCCGATTATCCCGCCCGCCATATAACCTCCTTTCTGAACAAAAATAGACGCCAAGAAGGACGTCCACTATTTTCTGTTCAACTTATTCTGCTGCTCAATATGGATATCCAAGGCAGCATTGGCTTCGGCCAAGTCGTCCTGATCCATGTTATCCAGTTCAGTATAAGTGATGCCCATATCAGATAGAAGCAGCCGCCACATTGACCAATTCTCTTTAGCCCGCCGCGTTGCTTCTGCCCTACTTATCATCGACTTCATCTTCCTGTTCTACATCGCCAGGGTCAGGGGTTCCGGTAATAAAGAAATATGCTTTATTGGCTACCTCTACCATTTCCTTGTATTCTTCAAAGTCGTCAATGCCCATTTTGGGCATTACGACCACATGTTTGAACATCTCTTCACAGATTCTTTCCTCGGAATTGACGCCGTGCTTATTCTTAATACGGTCATTAATGCGGGTCACGTTTCGGACGCCAGGGTGTTGCAAAGTATATTTTCCACCGGATTTTGTGGTGATCTCTTTTTGTTTAAAATTAGTATTAGCCATGGATATAGGCCCCTTTCAGGTTTTATATTTTAGTTCATACTCAGGTCAAGGCATTGGAATTCGTAAGATCGGTCCCCAGCTTCGCTGCCATATTCACGGTCTGCAGGTTTTTTTATATATGCCTGCGTCGCTGTATTGGTTTCCTTCGGCGTTCCAGAGAAAACGACGGATACTGGAACAATCTTTTGACTATTCGCAAGACTGTCCAAATAGGGTACCTGCGGGCTGGTACTTTGAAGGGTAATCGTAACCGTTCCCAACGGATTATTCACCTTGGACCGAACGACGTCACCCTGTGCCCCTACCTTTGTGCTGTAACCTTCTTCGTCTTTGGCCACCGTAACCAAATCCTCTGCGAAGCCTGTTAAAAAAACGCCTCCCACAATTACAGAGACGTCCATTGCATCATATGTTTTTGCTTCTGACACTCGAATCCCTCCTATGCGAATTTAATGGTGCCACGAATAACGGCGGTATGGACAGCCCCGGCAATGACAAAATCAAATTGTCCATCCGGGTAATTACGAGCTGCAATCTGCGCTGGGTCCACCTGAGAACGCGGTGGAAACGTCGTATTATACAACGGTACTCCATTTTCATTAGCAGCAATCATTCCGTTGAGAAAGGCCCGCTGAAGGACTGTCCGAACCGCGCTCTCTATCTGAGCGATGCCTCGGTTGTCATATGGAATTTTGCTTTTCATGGCCTGGGCTTGGTTGAACAGATCCTGCACGGCAAACTGAATGGAATACACGATGTAGTCCTGGCTATGAACAAAGTCAATAAACTCCCCGCTGACTGCCCGGCCGTCACTGGTGACGTTGGTCCCGGCTCTGGTTACATAGGTATTAGCCCCCAGCCCATGAATTGCATTAAGCTCTGTGGTATCAATATCCATCGGCGCGATACCGACCAGCGTCCAGCCCTTCCAAGTCACTGATCCTGGCGGCAGACTACCGACAGCACCAACCCAAGACGCTTCGGGGTAATTGGTTACGGTAGTGTGGTATAAAACCTCCGTCCTGACATAGCCCTTGGCCTTGATGGTCGCCAAATCCTCTTTGCTGCTGGTTCGGGCGAAAAATTGGCGTGTCTTATTGGCTTCCACTGCATCACCGATAGCAATCAAGTCCGCTACCGCTGTTGATGTGGTTAAAAGGAAATGCCAGTCTTTGAGAAACAAGGACGGCAGCATATCCTCCAGTGTAACCGGCGTTGTTCCAGTCTTACGGGACACAATTGCCACCTCTGCAGGCGGGTTTTCCTGAGCGAAAAGTGCAAAGGCAACTTTATATTCCTCCGTTGACGCAGCATAATCCGCCCGTACCGCGTCTAAGTCCGCGTAATTTTTGAAGTCTTTTCCGGCTGCACTGGCCCCGAGAATCAAGGGTTTACCGAATCCGCCAAGAATCGGCGTCGGCTTTTGGACGGAAATAGTTACTGTAACGTCGCTAATGCTCAATTAAATCACTCCTTTGTATTGGTGCTGTCTCGATCCAGCCGGACAGGTCTGTAATCACAACGTCGGTGGCGCGGAAATCAACATCAAAGCCCTGCCGTCGCTCCCACTCTTCACCGATGTTAATGTCTCGGCTCTGAATTTCTCCGATCTCGGTAACAATGACGTCCAGTGTGTCCTTCAATAGCTCCCGGCCTGTTGTCTTAAACCAGTCACGGGCGCGCATGGCGTTTTCTACGCTGTCCTCCGTCAAATCGGCATACGAATTAAAAGAGACGGTAAATGTCACCGTCTCCCGCCTGTATTCTTTGCTATTTTGTTGTGTAATGACTGGCTGCCCCGTAGCCCCTCCAAAACCATCCGGAAAGTCATAGGTCAAGAAGCTACCGACTGGCATTTTACCGCCGCCGTTCATCTCTATCACCGGCATATTTAGCGCTGCCTTAAGGCCGCGGGCTATCGCTGACCGAATCGCTTTAAACGGGAGCATTGGCAACCACCTTTCGGAGCAGATATTGATTAACATCGCTGTATTCTCGCTCCGTCTCCTCTGCCACTCGGTACTGTACGTCTCCGTGGTCGATCATATCCCCTGTATTGTGGCTGCTGACCGTGTAAAGCATCCGGTCTGACTCTGTGTAATCCCCGCCTTCCGCAGCCCGGAGGCGGGCGCTCAGAGGCTGTACACTGCCGCGAAGGGAAACACGTATGGTTTGGCCTTCCCTCCAAACACCGTCTTCGTCGTACTCACCGCCTGATTCCTCCCGTAGCAGTGTATAAGGAACAAAATATTTACGGACAACGCCCGCAAACCGGAATCCCCTCATGCTTACTGCCCCCTCGGCACAATGTCATAGGTCAGCGAATCTTTCAATTCGTCCTCCCGGTGCAGTAGCTTCCGGGAGCCGGTCTTTCCTGCGGCATATCGGGCCGATAACGGCGGCTGCTTGATCCGCTCAAAATTCTTCTTCATCCGGTCTAATCCGGTTTCTCCAATTTCCACAAAAAGAGAATCCACTGACTTACGCCCGTGGGCAATCTCCGTCACCCCGGCCCGCACCAACTTGCCAATCGGGGCTTGCCCCTTTTTTTTGCCGGTACCGATAAAGGAACGCGCCGGAATGTTCATCTTGACGCTGCCGTATTCGTTGACGCCCGCGACCATAGCCAGCTCGGCATCCCCCTGCATACCGATTCGTATCTTTTGCTCAGTCAAGGGTCGCAGCCGCTCGGCCAGCAATTGCAGATTATCCTCGCCGGTCACCTGTACACCTACCCGCCGCGCTCGGCTTCTTTGGCTTGCCATTACACCCACCTCCCAACATAAGGCGATATGAGGGATACTACCGTTGGCGGCAACCCTTCACCGTCTGCGCTGTAGTTGACCGAGATATCACCCACCCGCTCCGCTGTCACTCCAGGTGTACGGAGCATCCATTGGGCATGGAAGATACAAGCCAGCTCCAGCACTTCCGGCAGTGTGCGGGGTTTTTCCGTAGTCGCATCGCAAGGCAGCACATAACCGGCGGTATACGTCACCTTGATATTGTGTTCTCCCGCAGGCCAGCCGGAAGGGCAGAAGATTCGCCCTTCCTCCAGGAGCTCATACTCGCCTACAGGCTTTCCGGGAATAACCACTTCTTCAATACTCTCCACCGGATAGTTCCGCAGGTTGATAAATGAGGAACGGGAATTCCCGCTATGCCGCTCACTATAACTCTGCAGTTTGAATGAGCGTTTGCAGTAGTTTTCAATGACCTGGGAAGATGCTGCAATTTGTATCTGCAGCACCTCTTGTTCAATTGAATCCCCTTGAACACCCATTGCCTTCTGTAGACGATCTACTGTTGTCAGCATTAGGCGCCGGAGCCGGAAATGGTCAGCTCACCGTAGACAAATGCGTCTTCATCGAAGCTCTGCACATCCTCGCGGCAGATGGCGCGTACATCGGTTGAATTCCGGCCAAATGCTTTACCGCCGACATTTGTGGAAGCAATAGAATATTGTTGACGGTCAAACAGCACAATCGCTTCCTTCAAGTCCCCGATAATCATAGGAGCCTTTTTCACGGTTGTGCCGGTTGTCGGCAGCCAACGATTACCAATTACGACAACCGGCTTGCCGAATAACATGTTTTGGGTAGGCATGGTTGGATTAGGCTGCAGCAATGGGCGTCCTTGACCATCTTTTTGCAAATCCAAGTAATTAAATCCGTCTTGGTTCGTCAGAATGATAGAACTCAGATTGATAGATGGGTCCAAGGTGACATTTAAAATAGTTTTGATACCGTCGATATCTGCAATAGCTACTTTGGTTTTCAAATTCAGCACAGCTAAGATCAACTTATTGCGAGTAACCACACACTTTTTAGAGATCCATTTGGAGATATACTCCATCAAGTTTTGATCCGTGTCTTGCAGCAAAGAATTGGAGATGGGAAGAATGCCGCCGCGATCTTTAATTGCATAAGAAATGGACTTGAATTTCGGATTATCCATGTCGTCCAGGTCCGTCAATTCGGTGATTTCCGCAAACTCAGTAATATCAGCATACTTTTCAATGACGCGGGAGCCTGAACGCGTGGAAACCGGCTCCACTGTCACATAAGGTTCCAGAGAAGCATACTGCCGCTTCAATTCATTGATTTTTGTACTAATATCCTGCGGTACAACAAGCCCCCCATCTTCTCCGACCGCCCCTTGCATGCCCGCACGCATTTCCTCAATCGCTTCGTCTACCAATGCCCGCTCCGAAGCATTCAGAGGCTTTTTACGCAATTCTTTCAGGAATGCGCTGCGATACTGTACTTCTTTGTCCAGTTTTTGCTCACGCTGTTCAGGTTCTGCAGGAACAGCGTCTCCAGGAGTGTCCAAATCCCGCATTTCAACCATTAAATCAATCTGCGCCCGCAGCTCTTTTGCTGCATCCTTTGCCGTCCGCGCTTCATCAAGCTTGCCGCTTTCCATGAGTGACCGGGCTTCTTCCAACTTTGCCGCCAGTCTCTGGCGTAATTCGCGTTCTTTCGGGTCCATATTGTACCTCCATTGGGTTTTTTGGCAAAACAAAAATCGACTTATTAGCCAAGAGCCAACAGGTCGATTTCGAGCAATAGCTTTTCTTTTTCAATTTTCCGCTGTTCTTTGGACGTAATGCCCAGCTGATCAATGCTGCGCTGACTCACTTCGCTATCTTCGTAAGCCGGGAACGGCGTAGGGGAAACTTCAAACAAATTCACATCAAGCAAAGTGCGTTCGTACACGTCTTCTTCCTTGAGATACTGCCAAGCGTCGCTACGTACATAAAAGCCGAAGCTCACTCCGTCAACATCCCCGCGCTGTACAGATTCAAAGGCATCATTGCCCCATGTATTGTTAGGCAAGTCAATTTCAAATGATAGGCCCACATCATCTTCCAGCAATCGCAGCGTCCCCGGCTTTGTCGATCCGAGAACAAAGTCACTGCGATGATTCCAGAAGGCTTTGATCACGTTCTCCTGCAGGCTGCGGGAGAATGCCCCTGCGGCTACACGCTCGTAGAACTCGCCCCAAATCAATTGGCTGCGCTGGTTAAACTTGACGACATAGCCACCGATGGTCTGAGTCTTACCGTCTCCCTCACCCTCTGCACTGCGCACTTCAATTTTAACAGGCAAGTAGCGAATAACCTTTTCACTCATTGTTGTTGTCACCCCCCTTCATTCGTAGCCTCTTTCCCGAGGCCCGCTTTCAGCATTTGATACTGGTCCATCTTCTCCAGGTTGACATAGTTCAGGCTGACAAAGTGTACGTCTCCTTTGTCACCGATATTGTCCCGCTCCTCCAGCTCCCGCACTTCATTGATGGTGTAGGCACCCATTGCAATCATTTCCTTGTAATAGGCTGCGCGGCTGGTGCTGTCTCCCCTTAATTCACTGGCTACGTTGAACTTGGTGTAATACTTCTTTCCCTCTGACTCCGTAAACAGCTTATAATCAAATTCCTGTTCCCAATTCGTAAGGATCGGCTGCAGCGTACTCTTCACGTACTCCAAAGACTGGTTTTCCATATTGCTGAACTTGACATCGGTCAGGCCCAGCTTATAGCCCGGCACCTTGTATATCTTGGCGGTCTCCATAATGCCAAATTTACTGGTTTCAATAAACTGAGCATCATTCAGGGGCATGCCAAGGTTCTGATATTCCATCCCGGCGTCCAGGATGGCTATCCGGTGCGCATTACTCAGTCCTGAATTCGCCTTCTGCCATTCGTCACGCGCTTTATCCTTGGCTGTTTTATCCAGAGTCCCGTTCGGAATTTTCAGAATGCCCCGCGTGGCCGTGCCGTTCGCATAGAAAGCACCGAGGAATTTACGTTGTGCCTTCTGCACCCCCAGCTCTTCGCGGATAACAGAGATCGGAGTAATTCCTTTCAGGCCGCTTTTGCTGATTGATTTAAAATGCAGCACATCAAAATGCTTCAGCTTCCGCATTTCCCCATTGGGTAGCGTTGTCACATACCAAACCTGCCCCGTATCTTTATCAACCTGGACGTCTGTTTTGGACGGGTCTAGGGGCCAAAACGCTTTTGGATATCCGTTATAGGGTCCGCTGGTCTCCCATTCAATATTGGCGTAACCATTACCCCAAACTACGGCATGAACCTCCATCAGCTCTTTAAATGTATAGGCGCTCATGTATGGGTTTGAACGCGTTCCAAGAAGCCTGGAAACCGGATGGCTACTGTCGCGCTCAATCCCTGCTCCGCTCTTTTTAAATACTTGAATCGGCAGCTTCCCAATGTCCCCGCCAAGGACGGAAGCACAGGTGTACACGTTGCTGTTTAGCAATGCGGAATCTGAGGTTACCGTTTCGCCGCTTGCCGTGTTGGAGACACCAAAAATATCAAGCAGCCACTGCATAGGATTCAATAGACTGTCCTCGGATGATCTCCACTCCCGCCAGCGCTGCACAAAGTTTCTTCGTTTCACGTTTCACCTCCTCGCTAAAACGAAAAGTCTTCGCTCAAGATATGATCATTTAGGTTAATGGTGGAGTCTCCCACCATAGCCCGGACCATGGCGTTTATAATGGCCGCAAGCAAGTCAATCCGCTGACTGTCGTCCTTATGCTTCTTCGATAGTTTAATATTCCCGTTGTTATCCGCAACTTCAACGGCGTTGGACAAGCACCAGGTCAGCAATGGACTTCCGTCATGAACGATTAAGCCGCGCAGAATCAGCTCACGGAAGAACTTTGTCGGTTCCGAAAGGGTTTGAACGCCCTGCCGAATCTCCACGCGGTTGTACCCTTCCGCTTCTAAATCCTGTGTGAAGTGAGTCGCGTTGTATGGGTCATAGCAAACCTCTTCAATAAACCAGGATTCATTCTGCTCCATTTGCTGAATATGAGATTTGATGAAGCTATAATCCACAACAGAGCCGGGTGTAAGTGTACACCACCCCTCTGCAGCCCACTGCCGATAAGGAACCCGGTCACTATGCTCATGCTTGGTAGCCGTTTCCTCCGGCATAAATCCGTGAGCCGTCACTGCATACCTGCCGTCTTCCAGCCGGAATACAAAGCCGGAGCCGGTCAAGTCTGTCGTTTTGGATAAATCCAATCCGTTGCGGGTCGCATAACCGCGAACCAAATCTAAAAAAGCACTCCGCGACACAGCGAGTGCTTTCCATTTGTCCATAATGCCGGACATGTATTTATTTTCGCTATCCGCCTGCCAGAGATTTACCCGCTTCGTCAGCCATTCCCGGATTTTATGCTGATCACCTGAATTGTACGCCTCGTCATGCTCTATGCGGATCTGCTTCTTCAGTTCCTGGGCGTATTCGTTGTCCTCTTGCAGAATAGGGTTAGCTTTAATCCAATTTTCCTCATTATGGGGATCGTCTGCCTTTTCCAGCTCACGAATCATCACATAGTAGGTGTCAATCATCGGGGTTTCGCCATCCAGCATCTTGCCAAGAGAATCATACTCTTTCTTGCAGGGACTATTTTCGGCATCTTTACCGGCGGTTGAAATGATTTGCATTAAGGATTGCAGCCGTTTACCGAAGCCTGAATAAGATACGTCAAGGATTTCGCTGGTCGGGTGCGCATGATACTCGTCAATAATGACCAGACAGGGAGCGCCGGAGTCCTTATTTTTCGTATCCTTGGACAATGGCCGTAGCCAGCCGCCCCGCTTCGCATGTTCAATGTACGTGCGCTTGATCCGCAGCCGCCTGGAAATGTCCGGGCTATTTTCCCCCATAGCTTTCGCATCCAGCCAGACACGCTTTGCCTGCTGCTTATCAACTGCAGCGCACTCCACTTCCGGGCTTTCTTCGTAGCGCTTTAAATGTGGTTGTCCAGGCGGATATACACAATCTCCGCACATCCCGTAAAGAGAGAGGCCGGACATTTCAGTCGATTTAACGTTCCCCCGCGCCCGTAAGTGCAGCGCCTTCGTAAATCTCCGTTTCCCGCTGTCCATATGCACCCAGCCATAGACGCACCCCAAATCAAATTTTTGAAAGGGTAGCAGCTCAATGAGTTGGCCGGAGAACGGGCCGCGCACGTGTCGGCAGCAACGTTCAAACCATTCGAATATGCGGTCAGCCCTGGATTCGTCGAAGACATACGGAAACTTAGGCGTTGCCTGCCGCTCTAAATCTGATAGATGTCGCTGGCACGCCTGCTGTTCTCGCTTGCAAGCAGGCCGCAATCCCATGACAATTTCCGCAGCATAACGATTAGTCGGGTGAACATCCTCCCAATTAATCGAAGAGTCCGGCATTCTCGTCCTCCTCCTGGTCCGCCGTCTTCTTCGCTAACCGCGCCCGCGATTCCGCATTCAGGCCGAGCTTGTTGGAATAAGAAAGAATGAGCCGTGAATAACTCTGTGCCATCTTCACGTATGCACTGACAACCATGTTCCCTTGAGCATTCACTTCCGTATATCCTTCAATGTCAATCAGCCGGTTCGCATCCTGGTACTTCGCTACGGCATCGCAATAAGCGCCTAGCACATCTTCATCCACTTTATCCAGGACGCCGAACTCGGCCATATCCTTCACCGTCTTACGCCAAACCTTCCGTGCCTCATCGTTCAGCCAGCCGGGTATTTTAAGGGTCTGCTTTTTCTTGCGTTCGAATTTTTTCGAAGCAGCTTCCCGAGCGTTAACCTCGGCTTCTGTCCAATGCTTGCCACCGCCTTTCTGTCCCACCCGCATGTGATTGAATTTTACAATTTCTGGCATATTTTCCGCACCTCCTTTTGAAACTTTCACTGGGGACTTTTTTTTACACAAGAGTCCGATGCGGTCTCTTAGGGGGCAAAATATTTTTTTCAGACCCCCGGGGGGGGTAGAAAGATCTTCAGTTATTCAACTTAGCTTGATCTCTTATTTCTCTCAACATTGGCGGAATACCCAAAAAACCTCTTGATGCCCTAATGTTATCTAATGGACTTATATTTTTAAGTTCGATACATCTCTGAACAAGATTATATGACTTTTCCATAGACTCAAAAATTAATCTCGCTTCTTGTCTTCTAATAGTTACAAACTCATCAATATAATCGGACGTGATTATATCCACACTAGAAGGAAATTTGCTAGATTCCGAACCATCCCAATGTAGCCTTATATGCTTTGTTTCTTCCAGTTCTATCTTTTCACATTCATCATTATATACAGCTTGAAACAAACTACCGTTAACAACAACAACTGGGAAGACAAGCTCAGCATAATCGGGAGGCGTTTTAGTTATTGAATCATCAAAATAATTGCCTACTAACCTAGAAGCAGCAGTAACATTTTGCATTGCTGAGTAGAATAAATCCTTGCCATTTGCAAGCGCTTGTCTTCCAGAAAACCCGGGAGTATTTGGGGTTAGAAAATGACTTGATCCGTAGATATCTCTATCTGCCGCCATAAGCCATAAGAGTGTATTGCCAAATTTTGAACTTACCGACTGAGCAATACAAGCCGCAGGACTCAGATTGCTCCCATTAGAACAAAAAACAACCCATGGTTTATCCTTGCTCCATTTACATTCTACAACGTGAGTGATCCTAAATAGTGTTTCATCATCAAGCTTATGAATAAGAGAAGCCAGTACATCTACTTCCCGATGAATATTATTCTTCTCATCTAAATAGTTTTCACTTTGACGCACCCTGAAACCCTGTTTCTCAAAAGCTGTCGCTGTTAGGAACTCCAAAGAGTACCCCTCTTTTTCAAGCCATTCTTGGACTTTTAACTTCAGACCATTTCCATTTGATATTTCTTCACTCACAAACTACACCTCAATATTTTATATTTGGAGATTTCAACTCCAATATATAATTTACCATAAAGTGTTTTGTTAAGGTCTACCAAATCCTCCATCTTCCCGAACGGTCTTGGCATCATGACACGCCTTGCAAAGTGCCTGCCAATTTTTGCGGTCCCAGAATAATTCCTTGTCGCCCTTATGCGGTACAATGTGGTCAACCACGGTAGCAGCAATCACCTTGCCCGCATCCCTGCAGTACACACACACCGGATGCTTCCGCAGATACCCTAGCCGGGCCTTACGCCACTGACCGTCATAGCCGCGCTGTGCGGCCGTTCCTCGGTATCTATCATAGCGGTGCTTCTCTTGGGTATGGTCGGCACAGTAACGGCCCCTGGTGAGGCTCCTACAGCCCACACGACTGCATGGTTTAAGTGGAGATTGTGCCATAATTAACCCCTTTGCTGCTGCTGAATAACTGGTAAATCCTGTGCGATCTAATTACACATATCTTACATTGTGTTAAATTCATTCACCTGTCACAGACCCTTGCTCTATAAGGCCTCTCAGCCTGTCCCAGAAACGAGTTTCACCTATCCTTAATATGTGTAACTGATTACGCTTTGTGACGCTTCAAAGCCATATCCATGCTGTCTTGAGCCATGCCTATATAGCGCAGCGTAATCTTGGGCGAAGCATGATTAAAGAAGTCCATCAGCATCCCAATGTCCTTGTCGGTTGTCTCGTTATAGAAGATGTAGCCAAATGTTTTCCGCAGTGTATGACAGCCCATTTCCGAAAGGCCGAACTCATCACCGATGGTTCGCATAATCTTATAGGCCATTTCGCGGGTAATGGGCCGGTTCATCCCTTCCCTGCTTTTGATAAGGAATTCATTAGCAGGCTTACCTTCAATGTAGGCAAGCAGAGCCTTTTTAAGTTCAGCAGCCATGTAAATTCGTTTCTGCTTATTGGTCTTCTTTTCACGAATGGAGATATGAGAACCGGAAACGTCCTTGACTCGCAATCGCAGAATGTCGCTAATCCGAAGTCCTGTGTAAATGCCAATCAGGAACATGATGTAATCCCTTGGATTCTTATCCTTGAGATAGTCTTTTATGTCTTGTATCGTTTCCGGGTCACGAATTGGCTGAACAAAGTTCATCCACGCCCACCGCCGTCCAGTTTCACACAATGGATCGGTTTAGAGCAGAACTGAGCTGCTGCTTCCCACTTGCCCCAAACACAGCCTTTGCATTTAACCGGCTGCTTCGGTTCTGGCGGTTCCCTGAGCCTCCTTACCTCATTCATTGCTTTTCCCCCAATATAAAAAGCCGCCCTTATATAAGAGCGACTTTGAGTATTTACATTTATTTGCATTATCCCGTACTTGCATGGTGACGGACGGTATTACCGACTAACATCCCCTATGCCAATATACCGCGCCCGGGCGGAGCGCGTTGAGAGTGATATTATAACTCCCTTTCCCCCGAACAGGCCGCCGCAAACATCTACTTGCTACTTGTGCGTACGGCTCTGCCACTAATTGCATCGCTATCGCGAGGGCATCATCACCGATTCAGCTCTGAAGAGTCCTGCGGCGATAAGGGGCAGCAGGGACACCCGGGAATGACTTCTTCCCTATGTCCCTACTGTAAATCGAATATACAGACGTAATGTTGACGCGAAACAGACGTAAAACAGACAGGTTACAGACGTAAAGCAGACACGTTTTAAATGATGCCTAGAAGTTTAAGTGTACCGGCTACCGATTCTGTTCCCTCTAGAATCTTCCGATCCAAAGAACGTCCGGTGAAGGAAGACCATTTTATTACGGCTGCTTTTCGCGGGTATAGATCAACAAAACGATATTTCATTATCTCTCTAATTTCAGCATCTGAAATGGATCTAATCGCTAACTCGATGTTCATGATTATCGGATTCAATTTTTTCAAGGTGGCTGCTTCTACTGTTGTAAGCTCACTTCTCCCCTTTAAGTCATTAACGATATCTGCCATTTTGGGATATTTACGAAGAAGCTTTTTGGTGACCATGATATCCGCCTTATTTGCACTCGGAAACAATTCCCCTTGTTCCCACACCATTGCCATTCCCCTCAATCCCCTTTGTGTTATAATGGGTTGAGGTAGAAATTACTGTTTATTGACCCCCGGCCCCCGCCAAGGATTAGGGGGTCTTTTCATGTTCACTATGCATATTTTTGACCTCTTTGATTTTCTGTAATATTCGCAGTCTTCGGAACTGAAACCCAAGCGAACCCTCTTTGCTCACCTCCAGAATCTTCAAATAAGTATGAGTAGCCTTTTGGGATGAAATCTCCCAGATGAATCCGCAAAACTCCAAAAGCTGTCTCTATTATTTGATGCTGAGCCAGTTCAGAACGTGGACATACATAAAGCTGCATGCGCTCGATCCTGCTACCTCTGCGGATTACCTTGTTGAGAGCAGAATTTATCATTTGTACCGCCTGTGGATGAATTGGGGATAAGGCGCTCATAAGTAACACCCCTTCCTATTTGCCGTGGCTTGCCAACCTCTCAAATTTTGCAAAGTCAAAAACCGGCTGTTCTTCGACCAATGACATAATGCGGTTAAGAAGCTCGATGCTATCTTTTGCAGATTCAAATGTCAGACGATTTCTCGCATTATCCTGTTCTATCGTTTTATTTCGGTGAACGATAGACAAACAATTTAGCAATTGATGCCTATTTATGCTCTCTTTCTTTTGCCGGTTTATGGTCTGCTGCGCTTCAAATAGCTCTAAACCTTTTTGAATTGAAATATTGTGAGCCATTTCCTGGGCGGAATCACGGCTGTATTCTAGTGACTTAACATACAGTTCAAGCTTGGCTATGCGTTGCTGCGCTTCTGTCAGCTGCCGATGATAGGACTGCGCTTCTTCGGTGCGCACTGCTTCAAAATGCTTGTATGCCTGGGCTTCACCTAATTCACCTTCAAGAAGCGACTTATCCGTTCTCAGGGTTTTAACAAGTTGCTGAGCGTCTTCCAGAGCAGCCAATAACTCCTTTCCGGCTGAATAGAGGTCGATTACACTTTCATTCGTAATTGTTCCTCTTGCTAAATGGCGTTCTAATTCTTCGATTTCAGCACCAAACTTGTACTTTAACTGTTCAACACGACCTGAAGTCATGTTCATATGACCTTACCTCCGTGTCGCTGCGGCCGCGTAGCGTTATAGGCCATTTTCTCTAAGATTGCGCGTTCTAGGTCGATACCATACCGCCCGCAGGCATCAAATACCCGAATTACAATATCAGCCAGCTCGGACGGGATGCCACAGGGCTTCCATGTCGCGTCCTGTCCTTCAATATCACTAAAGAAACGAATGATTTCCCCGTTCTTGGTATACCATTCTTCATCCGGCCATTTCCCATTACGATAGTCTTCCAGTGCTTCCGAAGCCTCGGAATGAATCAAAGCAATGACTTCACCAAAGCTACGGTCTTCATTCCACCAGCCCTTGTTTACTGCGTTTTCGTGTGCTTCCTTAACCAATTCATTAATAGATTTGCTCATAATAGTTATTTCTCCCCCGGGACAGTGCCCATAATCTTCGTACTGCGAAACAATAATTTATTTAAAGTCGAACCTTCCCATAATTTGTTAATAGTGATAATGTAGCTATAACTAATTAATAATAAGGAGACAGTTAAATTGCATAAAAAGAAATATTTCACCCTTTTACCACCATTCCTCGTTCTAGGGATCATCTTGGCTTACAATCTTCCATACGATAAAAGGTCTTTTGCATTATTACTAACCGTGTTGGCTT
Source organism: Paenibacillus albidus (assembly GCF_014644435.1). GTDB lineage: Bacteria > Bacillota > Bacilli > Paenibacillales > Paenibacillaceae > Paenibacillus_AQ > Paenibacillus_AQ albidus. The sequence goes on from NZ_BMKR01000008.1 coordinate 25,505, forward strand.
TTTGGATTACTTACTATATTTGGATTCATATTGAGAAGCTGATGCAGAAGAAGAACGAATAGTCTTTGTTACGCCTTATGCGTCTTACTGGCGCTACCTCTTCGTACTGTGCAGTATGTGGACATCAGATTAATTTAGTATGATATACTAAATCATGGTAATAACTATCCGTCTTTTAAAGGGGATTAAATATGAATAACAAAAAGAAGGAAAATCAAAATATGAATAAATGGATTTCGATTATTTGTCTTATATTAATACCTCTCTCTGCTGGCATCGGAATTTTATTCGATATTAATCCAGATCCAATACAAACTCTCCTTATGACTTTAGGTTTTTTAAGCATATCTTGGATTAATTGGTCAAAGTATAAAGAGAAATCCAAGTTGTAAATACTTTTGCTTCACAGTATGCGTCTACCTTGCAGCACTCCAAGCAGCTCAAGAAGCATGCGCCCGTTCATAATTGACGAATTTATTAAACTGCTTGAGGAATACAAGTTCCACGGTTCCTACCGGGCCATTACGCTGCTTGGAAATGATGATTTCGATGATGTTCTTCTTCTCGCTGTCCTGGTTGTAATAATCATCCCGGTAAAGGAAGGCCACTACATCCGCATCCTGTTCGATCGCTCCAGACTCGCGAAGGTCGCTCATCATTGGGCGCTTGTCCTGACGTTGCTCTACTGCCCGGCTGAGCTGGGAAAGTGCAATCACTGGCACATCCAGTTCGCGGGCAATCTGTTTAAGCGTCCGTGAAATCTCTGATATTTCCTGCTGACGGTTCTCGCCTCCTTTGCCCCGGCCTTGAATCAACTGCAGATAATCAATGACAATCAGTCCGAGACCCTGTTGTTTCTTCAACCGTCGGCAGCGTGTACGAATTTCCTGAACAGTGATTACGCCCGGATCGGCAATGAAGATATTAGCTTCTCCGAGAATGGAAGCAGCCCCGGCCATTTTGTCCCAATCATGGGCTTTCATTTCTCCGGTCCGCATAGCACTGGCATCCAGATTAACTTCTGCGCTGACCATTCGCTGCACCAGCTGCGGCGCCGACATTTCAAGGCTGAACACCGCGACTGTTTCCTTGGTTTTGACTGCCACGTTCTGAGCGATGTTAAGCGCGAATGCCGTCTTGCCTACGGATGGGCGGGCAGCGACAATAATTAGGTCACCTTTATGCAGGCCAGCCAGCATGCCGTCTAAATCCGTGTACCCGGTGTAAAGCCCCGTTGTAATGCCATTCTTGACATTTTCGCAGCGTTGCTCAGTCGATTCGATTACGTTGAACAGCACTTTCTTGATAGGCTGGAAATCATCATCCGATGAAGCCTGATCCGATAAAGCAGCCGAATCGTTCAGCATACTGTTAACAACCAGCCCGGCATCGTCACTCTCATAAGCCAGTTCCATCTGCCGTTCTGCTGCATAAATAGCCTTGCGCAAAGTATGCTTGTCCTCAAGCACTCCGATATAAAAGCCGATCTCAGCTGCAGACGGCACCGCATGAGCCAGTTTTAGCAGATAACTTGTCCCGCCGATCTTCTCCAGCTGCTTCTTACTGTGCAGCACATTCGCAAGAGCCGGAAACTCTATAGGATCATCAGCTCTGTGCAGGTCAAGAATAGCCTTGAATATTTGCTTATGTACCGGATTGAAAAATGCGTCCGGCTCCAGTGTAGCCGCAATTTCTACGGCATCCCCTGTTTTGTCAATGAGGATGGCACCGAGAACTGTTGCCTCTGCGGCAGGGCTATTCGGTAGTTCGCGTAATTCCAAGTCTTGCATAAAGTGACTCCTTCCATCCGGCAGGCGGCAACGCCACGTCGGTGCGCTCTGCGTCTCTTTGGGCCAAGTATTCGGCCGTCTCTTTCTTCTGCTGCTCTATTTCCCGAAGGTCGCCCACCTTGCCGCGAATCTGGCTGATTTTTGGTGGGAAGGAATTGGTCTGAATGTGTTTGCGGACATTTTCAACGGCTACGTCAAAAGGGAAGTCCTTCAGGTGTTCGTAAAGCCGTGTGACCTCCTGGTCGCTGGTGTCGATCTGGTGCGAATATTCCTGTTTGAGCTTAATAAGCAAATCAATGACTTGTGCTCTTCTCAAGCTCTTCTGCCTCCCTTGCACGGCGCTGCAGGTCTTCGATTTCCTGCTGCTGCTTAGTTTTGCGCGGCGGCTCTGACTGGGTTATCTTTGCTTTGCGCTTGCCCTCAGGCTTGCCGCCTGCTTTGGTGTTTTTCCAGGCTTGTTCGATCCCATCGATGTAGTAAGCGAAACTTTTGGCTTGCTCAAAGTCTTCACCTTCCCGGCCCTGCTTCGCCTTATACATGGTTGCCATAGTTTGGATGGTAAAAGGGACTGGAATCCCTCCGGCGACCATCTGACCCATAGCTTGGCGTTCAGCAGCGGAAACGTGTATATCAAATTTTGAATGCATTTTGCAATAAGCGTCTAAGATGGCTAGCATGCCATCGGCTGGCGGGTTTTGGTTCAGATCTTCTTCCCACCACTCTTTATCTAAATTAGTAGTAGTAATAGTAATAATATCTTTTGCATCGGACATTTTTGTCTGATCACTCGGTAAAATCGGTTCATGATCGGACACTTTTGTCTGTTCACTCGCGTTCTGTTCGGACAAATATGTCTTATCACCGTTTCCATGATCGGACATAAATGTCTGTTCACTATTCGGGTGATCGGACATATTTGTCTTATCATCAGACTGTGATCGGACATTTTTGTCTGATCTCTTTAATAGGTCTTTCTTGGAGTTTTTCACCTTTATGATCAACCCCCGGGGAGCGCGCTTCACCTGAATATAGTCATGCTCCTGCAGAGCATCGAGCCACCTACTGACGGTCTTGTCATTAACTCCGAATTGCTCTCCGATCTCCGACAGCTTCATTGGCTTATTGCCGAGAACAATCCCCCAGACAGTTCCATCCTCTTCGACTTCCTTAGTCGTGGAGCTGATGCACCACGCAAAAAGCCATATCGCCGAAGTTATGTTTTTATAATGTTTTGGCTCGAATAACCCGGAGTACATCGGAAAGGGGTAACTGCCATTGGGCATAATCTCACCTCTGCTGTCATTTCATCATTTTCCCTTTTTAGCCGGGAGCCGTTTTACTATCTCCGTAACATCTGTACGGAGAATGAACGCTGTTTGCCCATCATCCTGCCGCAACCTTGCCCAAAGCCGAGCGATACCCCATACCTCCATGACTTCCCCGGACAGGCCGGAGCTTGTCCGAACAACGTCACCCTTGAGAACAAGCATTGCCCTCGCCCCCTATTCGGCGTAACGAAGCCGTAGCGCTTTTAATGCTATCTCAGTGTTGTAATCGTCCAGACGGTCCGCATCGGACATATCGACTTTGTTATGACCATTGAAAAGATGAAGTGCAAGACTAAGCATGAATGTCTCCGATGGGCTCCAACCTTTTGAAGCTTTAATCAGTGCATCGGTGTGAACGGTAAGTTCTTCAAAGTCCACAAAATCTGGTTTCAGATAATTTTGAAGCTTGTTATGATTCAAAAAAATGTACAGCAGCCCTTTCCAATAACGGTCTTGCATCAAATGACTTGGGATCATGTCGTTGTACCCCTTTCAATTGGAATTATGCGGATATCCGCGACCATCCCGGCTTGCTTAATGCCGGTAGGTTTCAGCTGGTGTCCCTCCAGCCATCGTCAGGCGGCTATTGTATTTTTGCCAAAGCAGACTGCGCAGCCGCAAGCAAAACCTTGCAGTCTTCTGCGGCTTCCTCGCCTGCCCAATCAGATATATTGCTTTTCAGTTCCTCTATCCGGCGTTCCAACGCAAACTGGATTGCTAATATTTCCCCACCAGTAAACTTCATGCTGTCCCCTCCTTGCGTTCGGGACGTTCCAAGGTTAAAATGGACAAAACGAGGCTCTTAAGACGGGTTCTCAACTGCGACTGCCCTGACCGGCGGTCGTTTTTCATTTCAGCTTCTGCTATCCGAATCATGTTGTTCAGGTACCCTTCTGCAAAATTCTGTTCCCCCGGCAGCATAGCTTCGGGGTTCTGGAGTATCACCTGAAGATTATGCCGTGCAGCCTCACCAACCCGCCGTGCTTCTGCGACCAATTCACTTCTTTCCATTCCGTTCCCTCATTTCACGTAATTTTTTGCTCTCAATTCGGCCCTGTGCTCTTTCCACGTTCCAAGCCAGCTAAATGAATACTCCTTACAAATCGCTGCAGCCAAGTGTGTCAATGCCGTGATCGCTTCCACCGTTTCCATAAGCAGCCGTTTGATCTGCTGCCGCTCAGTTTCGTTGATCTGCGCATTTGTCTTGGTAATTGCAGCTTGTTTAGAAGCATCAAGAACTTCCTGCATTTCCTCTATAGTTTTGAATAAGACGCTTGCTCTATGTAGGTCTACGTTGTCCAGCCAGGGGGTAAAAGCCCCCCCGGTCACCTCAGCTGCCGCCGCGAGGAAAAGCTGTCCATCGTCATAATGCTCTGCGGCGGCTCTCATAACCGGATCGGTTGCCTTTCTGCTGCCCTTAATAATCTTCCCAACCTGCGAACCGTCCACATTGGCGATTCTGCCAGCTTGGGCCAGTGTATGGCCCTGCCGCTGCATTACATCCTGTAGAGCTGAAGAAAAATGTCCAATTGTCAACTTGATTCCACCCTTTTAGTCCAAGTTATGGGGATGCATTTGGACAGAGGCGTGATGTATGATTAATTCAAGCAATTCCCCTTGCCCACCATTCCAGGCCGCCGCATTGCACGGCGGTTTTTTTATTAAAATCTTTCAGTTTTCAGCCATTGATACAGATCAGATTTAAGAACGGTAACAGCTTCACCCTTTTGACGGTTGCAATTCAAGTGAGGGAATGTCGGATGCTTAGTAAGCTCATTCACCTTCGGAGGGCTGAAACCAAGAAGTTTCTGTATATGAGCTGGCCGAAGCACTTCAGGATATTCTCCATTCAGGCGAAGCTCTGCGAGTTGCCGTTCCAGTTTTTCGTTCTGTTCTGCCAAATCAGCAGCCAGACGAAGGGCTTCAGCGAAAGTTGACGGTGTCTTTATTGCCTTTGCCATACTTAAACCACCTCTTTGGTAGCAGATTGTTCATCTAAAAAACACGTTTCGTGCGGTTCCTGATCAAAAAAAATCGATTGTACCGATTGTTTAAAATGCGCAGCAACCTTAACTTTAATTTCATCTTTTGGAACCCTTTGTGCGTTCTCATACATTTGGAGGGCACTAATACTTATGCCAATTGCTTTTGCAGTTACTTCTCTAGAGGCTTCACCACGTAATTGAATCAATCTCTTTGCAATTAATTCTTTCATTTTCTTTCCACACCACCTCTCATAAAAACCACGTTTCGTGTTGTTGAAATAAATATACACCGCACGTTTCGTGTTGTCAACACGTTTTGTGTTCTTTATTAAAAAATAACACGTTATGTGTTATTGTATAAACGGGTGATGAATGATGGCGACATTTGGTCAAAGATTACGTAAAATTCGTACGGATAATAACCTTACTCAAAAAGACTTTGGAATCTTGTTTAAATTGAGCGAGAGTGCAATTGGTATGTATGAACGGGACGAAAGAGAGCCTCCTTTTAAATTCGCAAATGACATTGCGGATCACTTCGATGTCGATACCGACTATCTTTTTGGCCGTACAGATATCCCTAAGTCAAGGATTGTGAATTCTAAAGATCAAACTGAATTCGAAGCGTTTATTAACAATCCAGAACATGGTATTTTCTTCAGAGACTATCTATCTGCACCCGAAGAACGCCGTGAAGAAATGCGAGAGATTTTCAAAATACTGCAAGAGAAGGAAAAGGGTCGGAAGCCTGGGGATATCCAAGGCGAGAGTTGATAGAATACTTTTAGCCAGAAATGGCTTTTCTTTTTAACCAAAATAAGAACATATGATCCCATTTAGAGGTGAACAACATGATTATGAATTATAAGACCCCCCCACTCGAACAAAAGATAAATGAATTGTACAAAATGCATAAGATCATCAAACCTACGCATTTATCTGTTGAATCTTTGGCTGAAAAATTCAATGTATGGGTCCATTATCATAATAAAAAAAGCAAGGGAATTGAAGTTTCCCCAGGCGTGTATACCATATTCCTAGATAACCGCCTTGCAGAAGACCAACAGCGTCTAGAATTCCTTCATGAACTATGCCATATGCTCCGACATGCGGGAAATCAGACAATAATGCCCGAGCTATTCACCAAAGCTCAGGAGACTGAAGCAGACCGTTTTGTTTTCTACGCCGCCATCCCCTTCTTTATGCTTGAAAAGTTAAGTTTGTCATCAGTGAAGAGTGAAGCGATAGGATACATATCGCGGGAGTTCAATGTCCCGCTAAATTTTGCCAAAAAAAGATATGAACAAATTGAAGATCGTATAAGGCAAGGTGAATTTTTATCCGCCATTGAATCAGCTACTGCCACTCGTGAAATCATTCGTGATTCTTCAGAAAGTTACACCGCGAATCGCACCAACATATTTATTCGTGCTTATTACAATTGGGATGGCGATTACTCCCGGCCGGATACCCTGATAATCGAACAACCCGAAGGCTTTGACTGGGACAACCAGTTAGAAATTGACGTTGATGGAAATTACGAAAGCTGCGATATGCCCTCTTATATATCCCATGATTCAGCAACTATACTTTCAGGGGATCTCTCTATCCCGCCGGATCGCAAGGGATTTGTTACCATAAACTTATCACGCGTAGCATGGCGGCACGGCAAACTGTCAACACGGCTATATTTATCAATGGAGGCAATAGACGATGCTTTGAACTTCTGAAATCTTGAGGGGAGTGATGCAAATAAACTACTATACTGATGATTAAATTTCTAAGGAGGAAGTTATGAAAGGACATGTTTATCCAAGAGGGAAAACGTACACGTATGTTTTCGATCTCCCCCCGGACGCACTAACCGGTGAAAGGAACCAAAAAACTAAAGGGGGATTTAAAACTGAAGCATCAGCTTGGTCAGCTTGCAGAAAGGCAATGACCGATGCCGAGAAAGGATTAGATGTTAAGACAACAAACATCACCTTAGAAAAATATCTCTACGAATATCTTGAGACACATGCAAAGCCTAATTTCAAGCCAACGTCCTACGACACCGAAAAAACCATTATCGAGGCCCGAATTATCCCGGTACTCGGCAAAGTAAAATTGCAGACACTTACTCCACGTGCCATCAAAGGCTTTTATGCTGAACTCCGAAAGAAATATTCAAAGGATTACGTGAAGAACATCCATGGTGTGCTGAAACGCGCACTTCGACTTGCATATACGGAATCGGGGTTATTGGCGGAGGATATCATGAGTAAGGTGTCCATGCGGAGCAAGGTAAACGCAAACGAACAGAAAGAAATGCAGTTCTGGACAATTGAGGAATTCACTCAATTTCTGCAATCTTCGAAGAATCATGTTCATTACATTGCTTTTTCATTAGCAGTATATACCGGAATGCGGCGTGGTGAAATTCTAGGGCTGCGGTGGAAAGATATCGACTTTGAGAAGAAAGAGCTGAAGGTTATTCAGACAGCGAATTGGACGCGGGATGGATTGGTGATTCAGCGGCCCAAGACGAATGATTCCATACGGAGAGTCAAGCTCTTCCAAAATATCATCGATGATCTTCAAGAGCGCTATTTACAGATCGAAGCTTACAGAAAGGAATATGGGGAGGCATACGAGGATAATGACCTGGTGTGCTGCTATCCTGGAGGGGGTTATATTAAGCCGAAGCGAATCACTGAAGGTATGGATGTCCTTGTTCGCAAGGCCGGAGTTAAGAAGATCCGATTCCACGATCAGCGGCATACTCACGCTTCGTTCCTTCTGGCGATTGGAATCAATCCGAAGGTGGCTGCCGAACGACTGGGAATGACTCCGGCGATGTTCAATGAGAGGTACTCACATCTGCTTCCGATCATGCAGGAAGAAGCCGTTGACAGAATTGAAAATGAACTCAATAAATTCGCAGAAAAGCAGCTTGAACCTGTGGAATAAAAGTCTCCGTTAGCAAATCCGTTAGCAAGCTACAAAATATGACCTTTCCCCACTCTCTCCTGTTCAAATCAGCGACCCTATAAACAGCAAAAAACCCTTACAACGTAAGGGTTTCGGCGAAGTGGGCCCTGAGGGACTCGAACCCCCGACCAATCGGTTATGAGCCGACCGCTCTAACCAACTGAGCTAAGGGCCCGGATCTAAAATATCCGTATCTACAAGTGCTGCCTGGTAATAAAATTGGTTGCGGGGGCAGGATTTGAACCTGCGGCCTTCGGGTTATGAGCCCGACGAGCTACCGGGCTGCTCCACCCCGCGTCAGTAAACATATTCAAACAGCGACAATAAATAATATACAGTATATCATGGGTTTAAGTCAAGGATGATTTAGCAAATGTTCTCAGGGAAGGAACCGCACGCCGTACCGGCCTTTGCGCGAACGATAAATTTCCACAAAACGTGGATCATGATAGCCATAAATCCAGCCGTCCTGCTCCAGCCTTTTGGCCAGGCAACCTGCCTGAAAACGGGTTCTGAACAACTTGGCGAAATATATCCAGTTCATGATGTCTTCTCCTTTGGGGACAATGGATGAAATTCTGCTCTGGATATAGCATGCCCCGCCAAGGTTACAAAATATGCGGGAGTGCACGGAAACCCGGCCCAGGCCAAGCTTCATTCTCGCACACTCCCGCCGGTCTTGTGGGAATCTGCTACACGCCGAATGCAGCCGGATCTTTTCTCCAGGAGTGGAGCAGCTCGACATCCGTGGCGGCAATTTTGCCCTTGTTCAGGGCTACATCGATCAGCGCCGGGTAGTTGGACAAGCTTTGCAGCGGCAGCTTGGCTGCCGCGAAAGCATCGGACGCACGGTCCAGCTCATAGCTGAAGATAGCGAGCACTGCCAGCGGCTCTGCCCCCGCTTCCTGGATCGCCTGTGCGGCTTTGATGGAGCTGCCGCCGGTAGAGATCAGGTCCTCAATAACAATTACCTTCTGACCGGGGGAGATCAGTCCTTCAATCTGGTTCTGCTTGCCGTGTCCTTTAGCTTTGTCGCGAATATAAGCCATCGGCAGCTGCAGCTTATCAGCCACCCATGCCGCATGCGGAATTCCTGCAGTGGCGGTCCCTGCGATCACTTCAGCCTCCGGATATTGGCTGGTTATCAGCTCCGCAAAGGCACCGGCAATATAGCTGCGCACCTCTGGGAAAGACAACGTCAGACGGTTGTCGCAATAAATGGGGGATTTGATCCCGGAGGTCCAGGTAAAAGGCTCCTGCGGACGCAACGCCACCGCTCCGATCTCCAAAAGGTAGGCAGCTACCTGTTCACTTCTGTTCAATGATGTGCTCATGCTTGAATCATCTCCTCGATTATGGTAAGTGCTGCTTGTCTGGGGTCCGGCGCAGCCGTAACCGGCCGGCCGACAACGAGATAATGGCTGCCCTGCCGGATCGCTTGTCCAGGCGTCATTACTCTCGACTGGTCATCCAGGGAGGAACCTGCCGGGCGGATGCCGGGTGTCACCGTACGGAACGAAGGCCCACAGGCCGCAGCAACTGCTGCCGACTCCTGCGGTGAGGCCACTACGCCGTCCAGCCCCGCTTCTGCGGCCAGTTTGGCATAACGAACTACTGTGTCCCCGACACTGCCGGAGATCCCGATCTCGCCGTTCATAACCTCCTGGCTGGTGCTGGTGAGCTGTGTGACTGCAATAATCAGCGGCATATGAAGCAATGAGTTATGTTTGACTGCGGCTTCCGCACCAGCGCGGGCCGCCTCCATCATGGCCCGTCCACCCGCGGCATGCACGTTGAACATATCTACGCCAAGCTTGGTAAGACTCTCCGCTCCACCTTTCACCGTATTCGGAATATCATGCATTTTGACATCCAGAAAGACGGAATATCCGCGGCTTTTCAGCTCCCTGATGAATTCCGGCCCGGCTGCGTAGAACAGCTGCATCCCTACTTTCATATAACATGGAATACCTTCCAGCTTCTCCATCAACAGCTTGGCCTGCGCAACCTCCGGATAATCCAGAGCAACCATCAGCCGCTGTGCCATGTTGTCCTTAAGTTCATGTACCATTCTTAACGCTCCGTTCCAGTGCGGCTCTGCACTTTGCATTGTTTGACACCCGGGCGCAGCGGAACGGTCTGCGTTGTACGCAAACCGTTCCTGTAGCACCTTCAGATGCAACCTCTATAGAGAACTGTTTATTGCCCGACAAAAGCCGGCATCGACTGTGACGAGAAGTTGATCGTCTGCAGCATGATCAGCAGTGCAGTTACCGTATCCAGCGAAGTCATACATACCACACCGTTCTCTACCGCTTCCCGGCGGATACGGAATCCGTCGCGCTCCGGTGTTTTGCCTTTGGTCAGTGTATTGAAGACGAAGTTGGCTTGACCGCTGCGGATCAGATCCAGAATCGTCGGCTCGCCTTCATCCAGCTTGTTGACATTCATGACGTTCAGGCCTGCTTCTTCAAGCGCTGCAGCCGTGCCGCCGGTGGCAATGATTTTGTAGCCCATGGCATGGAAGCCTTTCATCAGTTCTACCGCTTCAGCCTTGTCTTTGTCCGCAACTGTAACGATAATGGCTCCGGTCGTCGGGATCTTCATGCCTGCGCCAATGAGGCCTTTATACAACGCTTTGGCATACAGCTTGTCGCGGCCCATCACTTCACCGGTCGACTTCATCTCCGGCCCCAGGGTAGGCTCCACTCTACGCAGCTTGGCAAAAGAGAACACCGGCACTTTTACCGAGACATAATCGCTTTCCGGCCATAGTCCTTCCTGATAACCATCCTCTTTCAGCTTGCTGCCGAGAATGATTTTGGTTGCCAGATGAGCCATAGGAATCCCGGTCACCTTGCTCAGGAAAGGAACGGTACGCGAGGAGCGCGGATTCACTTCAATGACATATACTTCATTCTGATAGATGACAAACTGGATGTTGACCAGTCCGATCGTCTTCAGTTCTTTGGCAATTTTGATTGTGATCTCGGTAATCTTCTGCTTCAGGCCTTCATCCAGATATTGCGGCGGATAGACGGCAATGGAGTCACCGGAGTGAACACCTGCCCGTTCAACATGCTCCATAATGCCCGGAATGACTACCGTTTCGCCATCACAGATCGCATCGACCTCAACCTCTTTACCCAGCATATACCGGTCGATCAGGACCGGATGCTCCGGGTTCACCTTGACCGCTTCCACCATGTAGCTGAGCAGCTCTGTATCATTATATACAATCTCCATGGCACGGCCGCCCAGTACATACGAAGGGCGAACCAGTACCGGATAACCCAGCTCCTGCGCCGTTTCTACGGCTTGATCCACGTTGATTACTGTTTTGCCCTTAGGCTGGGCGATATTGAGGCGGCCAAGCAGCGCTTCAAATTTCTTGCGGTTTTCGGCTTCATCGATACTTTCCAGGCTGGTGCCCAGAATCTTCACGCCGGCCGCGCTCAGCGGTGCCGCCAGGTTAATTGCCGTTTGACCCCCGAACTGGACGATAACGCCAATCGGGTTCTCCTGGGCAATCACGTTCATCACATCTTCAAAGAACAGCGGTTCAAAATACAACCGGTCCGATGTATTAAAGTCCGTGGATACCGTCTCGGGATTATTGTTAATGATAACCGCTTCATACCCGGCCTTTTGAATGGCCCAGACCGCATGCACGGTGGAATAGTCGAATTCAATACCCTGGCCGATCCGGATCGGACCGGAACCGAGGACAATCACCTTTTGTTTGTCGGAATGAATGACTTCATTCTCCGTCTCATAGGTTGAATAGTAGTACGGAGTAGAGGCTTCAAATTCCGCCGCACAGGTATCTACCATTTTGAAGACAGGGGTCAGGCCTTGTGCAAGGCGTTGTGCACGTACTTCAGCTTCCTTGACCTGCTCACTGGCCCCGCCTTCCGCACGGATCTCTGCGATGGCCCGGTCGGTGAAACCTCTGCGTTTGGCTTGATACAAGGTTTCTGCAGTCAAGCTCTCTTCGCTGCGAATCACATCTTCAAAGCGGACCAACCCTTCAATCTTGGACAAGAACCACCAATCAATATTGGTGATGTCCTGAATTTCCTGCAATTCATACCCCCGGCGGAAAGCTTCGGCGATCAGGAACAGCCGCTCATCGTCGGCTTTAGCCAGACGGGTCCGCAATACGTTTTCTTCGAGCAGCTCCGCACCCGGCAGACGGAAACGGTGCACACCGATTTCCAGGGAACGGATCGCCTTGTGAATCGACTCTTCGAAGGTACGGCCGATAGCCATAACTTCACCGGTCGCTTTCATCTGCGTGCCCAGTTTACGGTTCGCAGACGTGAATTTATCGAACGGCCAGCGCGGAATCTTGCTGACAATATAGTCCAGGGTAGGTTCAAAGCAAGCATACGTCTGTCCGGTAACCGGATTGACGATTTCGTCCAGGGTGTAGCCGAGGGCAATTTTGGCGGCCATTTTGGCAATCGGATAACCGGTCGCTTTGGATGCCAATGCCGAAGAACGGCTGACACGCGGATTCACTTCAATGACATAATACTGATAGCTCTGAGGGTCCAATGCGAACTGCACGTTGCAGCCGCCTTCGATATTCAGCGCACGGATAATTTTCAGGGAAGCACTGCGCAGCATCTGGTACTCACGGTCAGACAACGTCTGGCTCGGAGCCACAACGATACTGTCACCGGTATGCACACCAACCGGATCAAAGTTCTCCATGTTGCAGACCACGATACAGTTATCATTGGCGTCGCGCATTACTTCATATTCGACTTCCTTCATTCCGGCAATACTCTTCTCGATCAGACATTGTCCGATCGGGCTGTAGCGGATCCCTGCCTTAACTGTCTCCAGCAGTTCTTCTTCATTGTCACAGATCCCTCCGCCTGTACCGCCCAGAGTATAAGCAGGACGGACAATCAGAGGGAAGCCGATGACTTTGGCAAACTCCATGGCTTCTTCAACCGTTGTGATAATCGTACTTTCCGGTACCGGCTGATCCAGCTCACGCATAAGGTCACGGAACAAGTCACGGTCTTCCGCTTTCTCAATGGACTCCAGCTGTGTTCCGAGCAGCTTCACGTTCTCCTGCTTGAGTACACCGGCACGGGCCAGTTCGACAGCCATATTGAGGCCGGTCTGTCCGCCCAGTGTCGGCAGCAATCCATCCGGACGCTCCTGGCGGATAATTCCGGTAACAAATTCAAGGGTAATCGGCTCGATGTATACCTTATCAGCCATATTGGTATCCGTCATGATCGTGGCAGGGTTACTGTTGATCAGCACCACTTCGACGCCTTCTTCTTTCAGGGCCTGGCAGGCCTGTGTTCCTGCATAGTCGAACTCGGCAGCCTGCCCGATGACAATGGGCCCGGAGCCGATGACGAGAATTTTCTTAAGCTTATCGTTTTTTGGCATGTTATAGAGCTCCTTTCACGGCTTCACGGGATGCTGTAGGTTTGGGTGCCGTGATTCTGGCATTTGCTGCAAGCTGCGCTTGGCGCGAAATTACAGGTGTATTCGCTTTGTGCTCTGCGATCATCTGCAGGAAACGGTCGAACAAATAACTGCTGTCATGGGGTCCCGGCGCCGCTTCCGGATGGTATTGCACCGAAAATGCGGGGTAACGGGTATGTTTGACGCCTTCAATCGTCTTATCGTTGTTGTTGATGTGCGTAACTTCAAGCTCTGTGCTCTGAATGGATTCTTCATTAACCGTATAGCCGTGGTTCTGGGAAGTGATGAAGCAACGTCCGCTTTCCAGTTCCTTGACCGGATGGTTCCCGCCGCGGTGTCCGAATTTGAGCTTCTCGGTATCCGCGCCGCAAGCGAGCGCAAACAGCTGATGGCCCAGGCAAATCCCGAAGATCGGATACTCGCCAAGAAGTTCGGCAATTGTCTTCACCGCATAAGGCACGTCTTTGGGGTCCCCAGGACCATTGGACAGCTGGATGCCGTCCGGGTTCAAGCGGCGAATCTCATCTGCAGTCACGTCATGAGGCACAACTACCACATCACAGCCGCGGCTGTTGAGCTCGCGCAGAATACCTGTTTTTGCGCCGTAGTCTACCAGTACAATCCGTTCTTTACTGCCGGGACTGCTATACATGGCCGAAGTAGACGTGCGGGCTACCTGATTGCGCAATTCCTCAATCGTGGTGTCGCCCATCATTTCCATGAGTTCCTCCACCCGTTTGTTGGAGGTGGTAAGAATGGCCTTCATAGTACCGTAATGACGGATAATGCGGGTCAACATCCGTGTATCAATCTCACTGATGCCGGGAATGCCGTATTCCTTCAGCAGATCGTCCACGCTGTATTCGGAGCGCCAGTTGCTGGGTACCGTCTCATGGCGGCGCACAACAAAGCCGTGCACAAAAGGCCGCACAGATTCGAAGTCATCACGGGTGATGCCGTAATTCCCGATCAGCGGATACGTCATGGTGACGATCTGTCCGCAGTAGGAAGGATCAGACAAAACCTCCTGATATCCCGTAATCCCTGTATTAAACACAACCTCGCCTGTCTTCTCGCCCTCAGCGCCAAATGCGGTGCCTGTAAACAGCGTTCCGTCCTGTAGCAGCAATCTCGCCTGCATTCCCTTCCACTCCTTCTTGTTTCTATAGTAACAGTTCGTTAGTTAGTTGTTTTCATTCCAGACTGTTTGGCCGTCTACCCAGGTCATTACTGGCCAGCCCTTAAGCTTCCATCCGGTAAAAGGTGTATTGCGTCCCTTGGTGGCGAATGCCCCCGGATCCACTTCCTTCTCCTGTTCCAGATCAATCAAGGTCAGATCAGCAGGTGCACCCACAGCAAGGGTTCCCGTATTCAGGCGGAACACCCGGGCTGGATCAGCAGTCATCCGCTGCACCAGAAGGGACAGATCCCATTTGCCGGTGGCTACAAAAGCGGTGTACAGCAGCGGGAAAGCCGTCTCGAAGCCGACGATGCCAAACGGTGCAAGCTGCATGCCTTTGGCTTTCTCTTCCTCACTGTGCGGCGCATGATCGGTTACGATCATGTCCAGGGTGCCGTCCAGCAGCCCTTCAATGCAGGCTTCTACATCACGGCGCGAACGCAGCGGCGGGTTCATTTTCCAATTGGCATCCAGACCCGGAATATCCTCTTCTGCCAGCAGCAGATGGTGTGGACACACTTCAGCGGTGACTTTAATGCCAATCTGCTTGGCTTGCCGGATCAGCCGCACCGATTGCTCTGTGCTGACATGGCAGACATGATAATGCACTCCGGTAGCTTCAGCGAGCAAAATATCGCGGCCCACATGGATGGCTTCCGACTCATTCGGGATCCCGATCAATCCGTGCTTCTCGGCGAATCGGCCCTCGGCTACACAGCCGCCTTCCACAAGCGAGTTGTCCTCGCAGTGCGCGATCACCGGCATATCCAGCTTCGCTGCGAGCTTCATCGCATCCTTCATCATCTGGGCGCTTTGTACGCCTACGCCGTCATCCGTAAAGCCAATGGCTCCGGCTTCTTTCAGGGCGTCAAAATCGGTCAGCTCGCGTCCCAGCTCGTTTTTGGTAATCGCTGCATACGGCAACACCTTGACCAGACCGGCTTCACGCGCTTTATCCTTCACGAATTGGACGATTTCCGGACTGTCGGTCACCGGACGGGTATTCGGCATACAGGCAATGGTGGTGAACCCGCCTTTGGCTGCCGAGCGGCTGCCGGTCTCAATGGTTTCCTTATGTTCAAAACCCGGCTCGCGCAAATGCACATGCATATCAATGAGCCCCGGAATCAGCAGCTTGCCTTCAGCCTCAATGGTGTCTGCGGCTTCTCCCGCAGCTTCCGCGCCATCAAGGATGGCAGAGATGACACCATTCTGAAGTACGATATGTTTGCGTTCGAGTACGCCTTCCTGATTCAGCACACTGGCGTTTTTAATGATCATTATGTTCTCCTTTACCCGAAGACCGCTGTCGGGATTCTCTCGTTATTATATAATAAAAATTCATGTTTGTGTATAATTATTAGCATTTTCTCATTTGCTGTTTTAGAGCACCGCTCTTTCAATGACCGCCATCCTTACAGGAACGCCGTTCGCCATTTGCGGGAAAATCCGCGATTGTCCACTTTCGACCACCGCATCATCTATTTCAACATTCCGGTTCACCGGAGCCGGGTGCATAATAATGGTATTCGGGTTCAGCTTGGCGGCCCGTTCTTCCGTTAGGCCATATTGTCTGCGGTATTCCTCCGCCGATTGCAGGATTCCTGAAGCATGGCGTTCGAGCTGAACACGCAGCATCATCACCACATCCGCCTTTAGCGCCTCTTCCATGGACACATATGGTGCATAGGCCGCAAGCTCTGGAGCTCTCATATTCTCCGGGGCGCAGAACTGTACTTCGGCTCCCATTTTGGTCAGCCCCCACAGATTAGAGCGTGCCACCCGGCTGTGCATAATATCTCCGATAATGGAGACCTTCAAACCTTTCAGTTCGCCAAAAGCTTTGCCCATCGTATACAAGTCCAGCAGCGCCTGTGTCGGATGCTCATTGTTGCCGTCTCCGGCGTTAATCAGCGGAATGGAGACCTTCTCTGCAAGCTGCTGCAGGACTCCTGCAGGCTTCAAACGCACAACTCCGGCGTCAATCCCCATGGACTCCAGCGTCCGTACGGTATCGTAGATCGACTCGCCTTTTTCTACACTGGAAGCCGCAGCCGTGAAATTCAGCACCTGGGCACCAAGCCGTTTCTCCGCCATTTCAAAAGAAAACCGGGTTCGTGTACTGTTCTCGAAGAACATGTTGGAGACAAAATGCGATTTCAGAACAGGTGTCAGCTTCTCGCTTTGGTTATCCCAATAAGCCGTTCTTTGCAGCAGCTGCCGGATCTCCGATTGATCCAGATCCTTTAAGCCAAGCAGGCTGCGTTCCTTCACCTTGGTTGCTGTCATCATGTTATCGTTCCTCCCGGTTAGAAATAATGTAGACTTCATCCTTGCCGTCGAATTCGGTCAGCGCCACTTCAATTTGCTCATGTTTGGAGGTAGGTACATTTTTGCCGATATAGTCCGGACGGATCGGCAGTTCCCGGTGGCCACGGTCGGCGAGCACCGCCAGCTGAATCATCCGCGGACGCCCGCAGTCCATCAGCGCATCCATTGCTGCCCGGATCGTGCGGCCGGTGTAGAGCACATCGTCGAACAAAATCACTTTTTTGTCATGGATGCCGCTGCTGCCGGAGGTAATCGTCAGATTGCTATGGACCACCGTCTGAGCTCCCGGTTCCCCGGCTTCGCTGCCCTCCGCGCCCCGGTCATCCCGGTAATGCGTAATGTCCAGCTCACCGTAGGGAATCTCGACCCCTTCAATCTCCTTGATCCGTTCAGCAATCCGCTGGGCCAGATAAACCCCACGTGTCCGGATACCGACCAGCAGGCAATTCTCAATACCCTTGTTCTTCTCCAAAATCTCATGTGCAATGCGTGAAAGCGCCCGGCGAATCGCCGTTTCATCCATAATGACATTTTTCTCAGTAACCATAATCCCTCATCCTCCAGCTTGTACGCCCGTTCAAGTCCCCGGAAAACCAAAAACTCCTTGCCCAAAACAGGCAAGGAGTGAAATCCGCAGATGAAGAAGATGAGTGGTCGCGCGCGCATAAAAAGATCATCCATATACACATACGGATACCTTCCTAAGAGTCGCGAACCTCGATTCACGTTACCTTGCCAGCCTCACGGGACTGATTTAAAGGCGCTATTCATTTGTTAAAAGTATGACAGAATGATGGAGGCATGTCAACAGGGGGGATAAATCCAGTTTATTATATCTATGCTCTCAAGATCACAAGTACCTTTCAATAATTGATTTCCTTTTTCAAAAAATATTTAATAACTATAGATAGAATAATTACTAATTGTACTACGAAGCAAAATAAAGGAAATATATACACCATTTCTATGTAATATTTTGTGAAAAAATCAAATTCAACAACAGCGTAACTTTCATTACTCTCTATCCCTTGTAGTTCTTTCAAAAAGAACAGCAGGATTATACTGGGAACAGTGCTTTTTATAAACCAAATTATATTATTCTTGAGCATCCGTTTCCTTAAGCACAAGATACAATTTATAAGTAATAATATCAGCGGCAGAAAGTAAGTCAGACTTATTTCCAACAGTCTCGGGTCTTCTATCCTTATTCCTAAAAAGTAGATAACACTAACATGTAAAGCAATCACACTAAAGAAGTAAAAAATAGCTTTGACCACAATATCTTTAAAATTCCCCATATTATCCTCCCTCGTAATATCAAAATCTCTTTTTTTCTCAAGAGCCTCTATTACAAGTATCGTCTTTTTATGGGCTTTTATTAAATATATTCTAATATATAACAAAAACACCCCAGCCATAATCGGCACAGGGTGTCTTTCACTTTGCAGTTTAAGTGGTTTAGTCGGCAATTAGATTAAAATTCAAACTCCACATCACTCAGGCGGCGTTTGATTTCGGAGATTACACGCAGCTCCTCTTCTTCGCCCTTGGCGATGAACGTGACGGAGAAACGCACGAATGCGCCGGCATCATCCCAAGGCACAGTGGAGATCAGCTTCTCGCGGATCAGGAACTGGGAGAAGTCCTCACCGGATTCGAAACGGCGGCCGCCCTTTACGCCCTTAGGCGCTTCAACATACAGGAAGAAGGAACCCTTCGGTTTCTCGGCTTTGAAGCCAAGGCTGTTCAAGGCATCTACCAGCAGGTTGTGGCGGCGGGAATATTTGAGTGCAATCGCTTCGGTGATTTCCGGATGGGCCAGACCGTAAGCGGCCGCTTTTTGGATGGCAATAAATTGGCCGGAATCATTGTTGTCCTTCACATCGCTGAAGGCTTTGACCACCAGCGGATTGCCGGCAACGAAACCGATTCTCCAGCCCGTCATGTTGTAGGACTTGGACAAGGAGTGCAGCTCCACGCCCACATCCTTCGCACCGGGAACAGACAGGAAGCTGAGCGGCTTCAGTCCATCATACGTCAGCGCTGCGTAAGGAGCATCATGGATAACAACAACATCATATTTCTTGGCCCAAGCTACAACTTCGGCAAAAAATTCCGGGGTCGCACTCGCACCCGTCGGATTGTTCGGATAGTTCAGGTACAGAAGTTTCGCCTTGCGGGCGATATCTTCGGGAATATCATTCAGGTCCGGAAGGAATTTATTCTCCTTCTTGAGCTCTACCGTGAACACTTGTCCACCCAAATATTTGGTGTGTGTGCCCAGAACCGGATAACCCGGAACCGTCATAATCGTGATGTCGCCCGGATTAATGAAGCATGATGGCAACATCGCCAGCGCCGGCTTCGAGCCGATGGAGTGAACGACTTCAGTCACAGGATCAATACCGTCTACACGGAATACTTCGCGAAGATACTCTGCTGCAGCCGCTTTGAACTCAGGAATTCCGTTGTCCGAATATCCGCGGTTCTCTTCCTTGGCCGCTTCTTCCGCCAGCTTGGCCACGATTCCTTCGTCAGCCATCTCGTCCGGTTCACCGACGCCCATATCAATCAGCTCGATGCCTGGAAAATCCTGTTTGGCGGAGGCTTTGGCCCGCTTGATCTTCTCGAATTTATAAATTGCCGTATCTTTACCGTAGTTCGCGCCACCGATGCGATCCGCGAAATTCGTTTGAATGAACGTATCCTGATAGTGTTCAATACTCATATATTCGTCTCATCTCCTGGATTTAATCAAATTATACCTTAAATAATGACCTAAATCCGGCAGCAAGGCCATGGACTTATCATCCATTCATTTGTACTTATCTGCTCCGCAGGGTGAACAGCACTTCTTCCATATCTTCAGGAATGGGTGCGCTGAATTCCATGTATTCCCTTGTGGATGGATGTACGAATCCAAGTACGGCAGCATGCAAAGCCTGACCATTCATTGCGGTGCCCTTACTGCGTCCATAAATCGGATCGCCTACCAAAGGATGTCCAATGAACTTCATATGTACCCGGATCTGATGCGTACGTCCCGTCTCCAGCTGCAGCTCCAGCAGGGTGTTATCCCCGAACCGCTCCAGTACGGTAAAATGGGTAACCGAACGCTTGCTGTTCTTCTCTGTGACGGTGTACAGCTTGCGGTCATGCGGATCTCTGCCGATTGGCGCATCCACCGTTCCCTGATCATGCGACAAGTTCCCGTGTACCACCGCAATATAACGGCGGGTTACGCTGTGTTCCTTAAGCTGAGCGGCCAGTGAGGCATGACTTGCGTCATTCTTGGCGGCCATAATGAGGCCTGAGGTATCTTTGTCAATCCGGTGCACAATCCCCGGACGAATCTCACCGTTAATGCCGGACAAGTCCTTGCAGTGATACATCAGCGCATTCACCAGCGTGCCTGACGGATGCCCGACTGCAGGATGCACAACCATCCCGCGCGGTTTGTTCACGACAATAACATCGCTGTCTTCGTAGACCACCTCAAGCGGAATATTCTCGGCTACAAGATCCGTAACTTCCGGCTCGGGCACAGCCACAGCTACCCTGTCACCAACAAACAGCTTATAGTTGGATTTCACGGAAGCTCCATTAACGGTCACATGACCGTCATTGATCCATAGCTGGACCTGGGAGCGCGAGACTTCTTCTTCCCAAATTTCCGTTATATATTTATCAATCCGCTCCCGGGCGTTTTCTTCTGCAACCGTCCACTCCGTGACGTCTCTTTCCTCTTCGCCGCTGAATGCCTCATTGGTGCCCACGTCTTCGGTCAAATCATTCATTCCCTTCTTTTACTTCCTTTACCTCAGTAATTTCTTCGCCGCCTCTCAGATCACGCAGCGAATCCAGAATAATCAGGCCTACGCCGATCACGATACAGGAATCCGCCACATTAAAGATCGGGAAGGTATAGCTGCCGAAATTAAACATCAGAAAATCAACAACCTCGCCATTCATCAGCCGGTCTAAAAAGTTCCCAACTGCACCGCCGAGTACCAGGCCCAGCGCCGTAGGCAGCAGTTTGCGTGTAGCTTTTACCTTGTTCAAATACCAGACGATTCCGATCACGACCACTGCCGTAACCACGTAAAAGAACCACATCTGACCTTCCAAAATCCCAAATGCGGCACCGCGGTTGCGGTGGGAAGTAATGATAAAGAAATCGCCGATTACCGGAATCTGCTCGCCTAGCTCAAGACGGGTAGCAATTAGATACTTGGTCCCGCGGTCAATCAAAAAAGCAATAAGAGCTATCAGATAGTACACCACAGAAGTTGTCACTCCGTTCTTATTATCCCGCCATTTCCAGCGGTACAAATACTGAATTAAGACTTGTTTATTGTAGCACAGCCCTCAAGAACCCGTCTATTCCGGGACGCCGGTGTCCGTTCATCTTTCGGGGACTATTTTCCAGCGCTAAAATCCCCTCTCTCCGGTCAACCTATCCTTGAACCTTCAATTGCAAGCAGCGCTAATTCGATCTCTCAAGCATACGGAAAGGAGCTACCTCCAGATGAACCACCTGACAGCAAGACAGCTCTCCGAGCTGCGCGCCCTCCTTAACCAGCAGCATGATGATATTCAGCACAGGCTTCAGAACAATGAGCATTACGGACTTCAAGAATCCATGCGCGATTCCACCGGTGACCTCAGCGAGATTGACAACCACCCCGGAGATGCCGCCACGGAGCTGTATCACCGTTCCATGGATATCTCACTGCTGGAGAGGGACGAGCATGGACTCGACAATATTGATGCTGCACTGAACGCCATCACTGAAGGGACTTACGGCCTTTGCCTGACCTGCGGCGAGCCCATTCCTTTCGAGCGCCTGGCCGCCATTCCCTCCACCCGTTATTGCAAGGAGCATAACCCCCGGCAGAGTTCTCCGTTTACGCGGCCGGCGGAAGAAGAGTTTCTGTCCCCTCCTTTTGGACGGACAAGTCTGGATGAACGCGATACCCAAAACGGGTTCGACGGCGAAGATGCCTGGCAGATTGTAGAGAGCTGGGGCAATTCGGATTCTCCGGCTATGGCCGAAGGCAACAATATCGATTCCTACAATGACATGGAGATAGAGGCGGACGAAACCGAAGGTTTCGTGGAACCTTGGGAGAATTTTGTTGCCACGGACATCTCGGGAAATCATGTCACCGTAGTCCGCGGAACAAGCTACCAGCATTACCTGGACAGCGAAGAAGGCAGCTACCTGCTTGATCCTCACCATAAAGAAGACAAGTCCTAAACAGCAGACAATCACCTGTGGCGGGCCTTTCCCGGGTTCTTTTCGGGAACGGTTCGTCCTTTTTTATTCCATTTGTTAAGAAATTGTTCAGATGCTGCTGATACTATAGTTCTTGCCTATAAAAAAGTAAGTTAGCAGACGAGGAGCATATGCATGAAGCCCGACTATTCCAAGGAAATTGACAAGCTCAGCCCTAATGATGAACTTCGTTACCTACTCTTGATGAGAAGCCTTCGTATCCTCCATGCAGAGAAAAAACAGCAGCGGGGATTTCTGAAACGGCTGAAAAAAGAATGGTGCAGCCTCAAAAAACAGCCGGATATCAAAGCCTGGGCGGAAAGTACAAAAGGCCCTAAAAGTTCTTCAGCTCCAGCTGATGCTGGACGATCCGGACAATATCGGCAATATAGTCCCCGATTATCGGCAGGTTCAAAGCCCCCAGTCCTTGAAGCACATAAATAATCGTCGCCGCAAAAAACGTAAACCCGAGGGCAACCCCCACCCCACGCGCCGTACCCGTGAGCACATTCAGCCAGATCAGGCGCCAGGGTGAGCGCAGCAGCTCTGTATATTCAGCTATACGCGCTTTCTCCATCTGCTGCGCAAGACCGTTAGTCACCCGGTATACCACATTCAACCTCTCTTCCGGCGGCAAATCCTCCGGCCTGGGTGGAGCAGCAGAAGGGCCGGAAGGCGGGAATGACTGCTTCTCCGAATTCTGTACTTCCCCCTGCGAATTGCCGCTGCCCTTTCCGGAGGTCTTGACCGAGATTCTGTTCTGATCCCCCAAGCTGCCGTTCTCCCTATTTCCACCGCCCAAGTCTAGCGCCCCTTCCCTTGCCCCATTGTCTCCACAACGTAAACGAGCCCGGCCAAAGAAGAACATGTCTTCCTTGAGCACGGGACTCGTTATTTTTGCGCCGAAATATAATGGATTATATTCCACGCATAAACGGAGAACTTCCGTTTACACTTGTGACGCTAGTATATGCGGTTTGTGGACAAGTAATGCAAAGGCTCAGCCTCCGATATGGATACCGATGGATTTTCCTCCGGCATCTACTGTTTCAAACAGATGATCTCCGTCAAAACCAACCGACGTCACCAGCACGTTCTCGCGCAGTACATGCTCAAATGCCGTAACGGCTGCCTTCAGCTCAGCATCCACCTTCAGCGTAAGGGCAATATGTTTCTCGATCGGCAGGTCCAGACGTTTGCGGTAATCCTGCACGGCACGGACAATCTCGCGTACCCAGCCTTCCTGTTCCAGTTCCGGGGTGATCTCAGTGTTGAGTGCTACAGTAAGCCCATAACCCGAGGCAGAAGCAAAGCCCGATTTGGCCTGTTTGTCGACCAGCAGCTCATCAGCTGTAATTTGCAGCTCCTCCCCTTCCGGCGATACGACGGCAATGACACCCTCTTGTACCGCTTTGCGGGTAGCCTCACTGTCCAGCCCTTTCAGGAAACCTTGCAGGAAACCGATGTTTTTACCGTATTTTTTGCCGGCGACCTTAAGATTCATCTTCAGGGTAAAATCAACAAACCCGCTGTCGCTGTTCTCAAGCACGATGTTCTTGATGTTGATCTCATCTTTGATGATCTCCTCATAATCGGCCACATTGAAGCTGCGGTCGATCGAAACGATCAGCTCGGCAAGCGGCTGGCGGGTCTTGATGCCCGTCTCATTCCGCACATTGCGTGCAAGCTCAACAATTTGTCTGGCACTTTCCATATCCTGCTCAAGCAGCAGATCGATCAGGCTCTCATCGGCAACCGGATAATCGGCCAAATGCACACTTTCCCCGCCGCCGAGATTCGTGTAGATATCCTCGGACAACATCGGTGTAAATGGAGCCATCACCCGTGCCGTCTTCAGCAGCACTTCGGTCAAGGTACGATAAGCATCGAGCTTATCTTCGCCAAGGCCGCTGCCCCAGAACCGGTCGCGGGAACGGCGGATATACCAGTTGCTCAGCTCATCCACGAAGTTCTCAATTGCTTTGGATGAATTAACGAAGTCATTCACTGCCAGCCCTTTATCCACCACCAGGATCACACTGTTCAGACGGGACAGAATCCAGCGGTCCAGCTTGTGATCGGACAACTTGAACGGATGGTCGGCCGGATCGTAACCGTCGATACCCGCATACAGCGTCAGGAACGCATGCGTGTTGACCAGTGTATCTACAACCTTGGATTTGGTCTCCCCTACCAGTCCGCGCGAGAACCGTTTGTTGTTCCATGGTGCACTGTCGGCCAGAATCGCCCAACGGAAGGCGTCCGTGCCATATTCATTCATGATCTCCCAAGGGTCAATAACATTACCTTTGGATTTGGACATCTTCTGGCCATTCTCATCAAGGATGTGGCCGTGGGCAATGACCGCTTTGTAAGGCGCTACGCCCTTGAACAAGGTCGATACCGCAAGCAGGCTGTAGAACCAGCCGCGGGTCTGGTCAATCCCTTCGCAGATCATATCTGCAGGAAATTGGTCGTTCAGCTTATCTTCATTCTCAAACGGATAGTGGCTTTGGGCAAAAGGCATAGAGCCGCTGTCGAACCAGACGTCGATCACTTCGGACGTACGGACCATTTCCGCGCCTTCGCTGAACGGACTGCGCAGCTTGATGGCATCCACAAACGGCTTGTGCAGCTCAATATCCTCAGGCACATCGCCTATGGCCATCGCTCTCAGTTCGGCAATGCTGTGCGGGGCAAATTCCTTGCCTGTCGCCTGGCAGACCCACACATTCAGCGGCGTTCCCCAGTAGCGGTTACGGCTGATATTCCAGTCCACCAGCTCCTCCAGGAACTTGCCAAACCGTCCCGAACGCACATGCTCCGGATACCAGTCCACGCTGTTGTTGTTGGCAATCAGCTGATCCTTGATCTTCGTAGTATTGATGAACCAGCTGTCTGTCGCGTAATACAGCAGCGGCGTATCGCAGCGCCAGCAGAACGGATAGCTGTGCTCATATTTTTCTTTGCTGAACAGCAGGCCCTTCTCGGACAAGGCCTTGATGATATCCAGGTCACAGTCCTTCACAAAACGTCCGGCAAAATCAGTCACAACTTCCGTATATTTACCGGAGCCGTCCACCACATTCACGAAGCTGATGCCATTCTCGCGGCAGGTCTTGTAGTCGTCCTCGCCATGTGCCGGTGCCATGTGCACGATCCCGGTTCCGCTGGCATCGGTGACAAAAGCTGCGCCCACGATAACATTGCTCTTCTCCGCCTCGATATAACCAAATGGCGGTGCATAGGTTTTGCCGATGAACTCGGCACCTTTGTGCGTTGACAGCACGGTGTGCTCGCCTTTTACAACCTCTTCGACCAGGTTTTTGGCCAGAATATAGATTTCCCCGTCCTGCTGCACCCGTACATAATCCATGTCGGGATTCATCGCCAGCGCCATATGCGCCGGCAGTGTCCATGGGGTCGTCGTCCAGGCCAACACATATTCGCCGCTGTCATCCAGCTTGAATTTTGCTGTCGCACTGAGATCCTTTACCGTCTTGTATCCCTGCGCCACCTCATGCGAGCTCAAGGTCGTCTGGCAGCTCGGGCAATAAGGGCTGACGCGGTGACCACGGTAGAGCAGGCCTTGTTCATGTACTGTCGCCAGGATATTCCATACACTCTCGATATACGTATTATCCAAAGTTACGTACGGATGATCCAAATCGGTCCAATACCCGATGGCTTCCGTGAACTCACGCCACTGCTTCTCATAGCCGAATACACTGTCCTTGCATTCCTGAATGAACTTCTCTACGCCATATTCTTCAATATCCTGTTTGCCGGAGATGCCAAGCTTCTTCTGCACGCCAAGCTCCACCGGCAGGCCGTGTGTATCCCAGCCCGCTTTACGCACGACGCGGTACCCCTTCATCGTCTGGTAACGGCCGATAAAGTCCTTGATTACGCGGCCCAGCACGTGCCCGATATGCGGCGCACCGTTCGCCGTCGGAGGTCCTTCATAGAACACGTAGTTAGGACGGCCCTCGCGGTTCTCCATGGATTTGCGGAACGTATCTTCGTCGCTCCATTTCTTCAAGATACGGACATCTCTGGCCCGTGCTTTTTCTCTGACATCTACTTTTTGCATAAGGGTCAATCCTTTCGTGGTTTTGTCTATAAACCTTTTTCGATCCCTCCCAAACCCTCCCTTAGCCAAGGGAGGGCCCCAAGGGTTCCACCCTCTGGACACCCGGAAGGAAACCAGAGGGTGGAGTTACTGTGGCAGACGGGGAAAAATTACGTTGGCTTATCCCTCGCTTGTCGCCGCTGCCGCGGCCCGCTTTACCTAAGGCCCCCGAGCCCGCGATCCTCCGCAGGAGGCAGCACTGGGCTCGGGGGGCCTCCCCGCGCGACTGGCGCAGCGTCGCGGGGCCGCGATCCTCCGCAGGAGGCAGCCTGGGCTCGGGGAGCCTCCCCGCGCGACTGGCGCAGCGTCGCGGGCCCTTGCCCCGGCACCCGAGCCGCGATCCTCCGCAGGAGGCAGCCTGGGCTCGGTAGGCCTGCCGCGCCATGCACAGCTGGCGCAGAGCCTTTCCCCGGCACCCGGGCCCGCGATCCTCCGCAGGAGGCAGCCTGGGCTCGGGGAGCCTCCCCGCGCGACTGGCGCAGCGTCGCGGGCCCTTGCCCCGGCACCCGAGCCGCGATCCTCCGCAGGAGGCAGCCTGGGCTCGGGGAGCCTGCCCGTGCGACTGGCACAGCGTCGCGGGGCCCTTGCCCCGGCACCCGAGCCGCGATCCTCCGCAGGAGGCAGCCTGTGCTCGGGAAGCCTCCCCGCGACTGGCACAGCGTCGCGGGGCCCTTGGCGCCTTGCGGGCGCAGTTAAGGCCGCGCAGGCGAACCCGCAGGGGAGCCTAAGAACGGCCGCTCCCCCCCGGCAACCTAATCCTTCCCCTTCCGCCAAAGTCACTCCATCCCCGGAGCACTGCTTGCGGGTGTCCAGAGGGCCGCGGCCCTTGGGGTCCCCCTTGGAAAGGGGGATTTAGGGGGATCGCCCACACCAAAACGAGCGCCATCCCGCCCCCAAAGGGGCGAGACAGCGCTCGCGATACCACCCTAATTCTGCACATGAGCACATCCTTAAGGGGAGTGTATTCAGCACAATCTCAGTTCCGCGTAAGAATTGACACGCGGGTCCGGTGTAACGTCCGGCGGACGGCTCAGGCCTACGCACGATTCACGCTTCAGCTTGGCTTCTTGGGGAAGATATTCCGGCAGGGTGCGAACAATCGGCTCTCAGCAATCGCCGACTCTCTGGAGAACGTTAACCTTGTCGTACTTGTCCCGTCATCGAATACATATGAACATGATAAAGATATGATCTAGTTATAGCCTCTTTAAGCTGAAATGTCAACCATTTGGCAAAAGGCGGATCAGAATGCGTTCTCGGTAATCTCACGGCTCTCCAGCGCATTCCAGTCATCCTGAGACAGCAGTTCAAGCTGTGCTTCAAGAAGTGTCCGGAAGCGGGTACGGTAAATGGAAGCTTGCTTCCGCAGCTCTTCGGTTTCGATCGAGATTTTACGCGATTTGGACAAGGCTTCGTTGATAATCCGGTCTGCATTTTTCTCTGCTTCCTTGAGGATCAGCTGGGATTCCTTCTTGGAATTGTTTTTCAATTCATCCGCTGCTTCCTGAGCGACGATAATGGTCTTTGATAAAGTCTCTTCAATGTTGACAAAATGATCCAGACGCTCTTGTATGGACAGAAGCTGATTCTGCAGCTCCTTGTTCTCGCGGATCACACTTTCATAATCCTTGATGACCTGGTCCAGAAATTCATTGACCTCATCTTCATCATAACCGCGGAGCCGCCGGGCGAACTCCTTGTTATGTATATCGAGCGGCGTTAATGGCATGCTGTGCACCTCCTAGTAATTTCGGACCTCCTTGTGCCCCCCGGCACAAAGAAGAAAGACTGTAAAGCAAGTATAGGGCAGAAGACGGGATTCCATTCCGCCCTGCCGTCCATGGTCCGCCTCTTTTACACTAATCGGCGTCCAGCTTCAAAAATGTTTATTCCCTAGAGATAATCATTTTCGACAAGTACAGCCGGATTCCTGCAAGGAAATCATACAAATTTGCCTATCTGGACCCGGTACCGGCCTTTTTTCGTTAAACCGCCGACCTCGAGAACTTTGAAACGCCCAAACCCCTGAATAGATACCATATCGCCTGCTTTAAGTCCGTACGACGGATCTTCCTCCACTTTCCAATTCACCCGGACACGCCCGCCTTTGATTGGAACCAGAATTTTGCTCCGGCTCAGCCGGGTCACATCGGCAGCGATTCCGTCCAATCGCAGGGAAGCCACCGAGAACTCCAGAGGCTCCAGCTTGACTTCGCCGGCACGCAGCGAGGCCAGCGGGAGAATCGCGGTGCTTACATTCACCTTATGCACCTGGTGTAGATTTAGGCTCAGGTAGTCGGCAATATCTGCCGTAACGACCACATGGCAGCCATCGTCAAGAACATGAATGTCACCAATCTTACTCCGTTTAATGCCCAGACCCAGAATGGCTCCCATATAGTCCCCATGCTCCAGCGCCAAAAACTTCTGTTCGCCGGACGTAATCGCCAGCACCTTCAGCTCCATATCCTCGCCGGCCAGTTCGCGGTAGTCCGGCGCAACCAGCGCCCTTCTCCGCTCCGCTCCGGCATGTCCGCCTTCCCATCTGACAATCACATCGGGATGGCGGTTCACCAGACTTTGCAGGATATAACCTTGACGCGGGTCAAGAATATCCGTCAGTTTGGTCTCATGATATTCTCCGGCTGCCGTTACCCAATCCCAGGCCCTGTCCACAAATTGCCGTTCGTCCGGGTGGAAATGGCCATAAATCTCGTTCTTCAGCATGCCGGCCTACACGAAGAAGTGCAGCACGGACTTCAGCCCTGCGGCGGCAAACTGCAGTACAGTCAGCGCGATAATCGGAGAAATGTCCATGGTTCCGAACAGCGGCGGAATGAGGCGGCGGAATGGAGTCAAATAAGGCTCCACCAGCTTGCCGAGCAGCTCACCTATGAAGGTCTCCCGCACATTGGGGAGCCAGGACATAAGTACATAGAAAAGGATCATATAGAAGTAAATTCTGAACAGTATATCAATAATGGAATCGATTTGGGTCAAAACCCGTTCACCTCATTCTGTTATAGTCTTGATCGTCACCCAGAATCTCCGTGATGGAGCCTTGAATTTCAACCGTATCCGGTGTGCACATAAATATATTGCCCCCGATTTTGGAAATTCCTCCCCCAAGGGCGTATACCGTTCCGCTCAAAAAATCAATAATCCTCATGGCCTGGTCGTTGCGGACCCGCTGCAGGTTAATGACGACCGTCCGGTGTGAACGCAAATGATCGGCAATTTCCTGGGCCTCGTCGTAAGAACGGGGTTCATACAATACAACCTTGACATTTTTTTGTGAATGGATACTGACGACGTTAGCCCGCTGATTTTTGCGGTTTTCTACAGGGGCCGGCTCGTATTCATCCTCATCGCGGGAAATCTGCTCCCGCTCAACAACTTCCTCTTCCTCCTGTAAGCCCAAAAAACTCATAAACCGGTTCATTACGCCCATCACGATCCCTCCTCATGGCCTACTAATACCGTCCCCAGGCGCACCCAGGTGGCTCCTTCCTGTATCGCCACTTCGTAATCATTCGACATTCCCATCGAAAGCTCCGTAATCGGCTCTTTTGTCACACCGAGACGGTTAAGTTCATCGCGCAGCTCCCGCAGTCCGCGGAAGACCGGACGGGTAAGCTCAGGATCTCCTTCAAAAGGGGCCATTGTCATCAGCCCGATTACTTTTATACGGTCCAGACCGGCAATCTCACGCAAAAAGTCCGGTACGGACCCAGGCGGCAAACCGTATTTGGTATCTTCTCCCGAAATATTCACCTGAACAAAGACATGGACGTCCTGTTCTGCAGCGGCTGCCTTCTTCTGCAATTCCCGGGCCAGAGACAGCCGGTCCAAAGAGTGTATATATTGAAATTTACCGATAACGTCCTTAACTTTATTGGTCTGCAGATGTCCTATGAAGTGCCAGGTTCCTCGGTCCCCCAGCGCCTTCCATTTAAGCTCCGCATCCTGCCAGCGGTTCTCGCCGACATGCATCAAACCTGCATCCAGCACAGAAGAGACCATTTCCAGTGAGACATATTTAGTCACGGCGATTGCCTTGACTTCACTCCGATCCCGGCCGCTTGCGGCGCAGGCACGTATGATACGTTCCTCTACCTCGGCTATTCTTCCCTGCAGTGTCAAAGCCAACTGTCAACTCTCCTTTATTCCGATCCAGCTCGTCATTCTGCCTGTCTTCCCATTCTCCTGGCGGTAGGAGAAGAACAGATCTGTATTACAGCTTGTACACCAAGTTGTACATTCGATATGAGTCGGCAATATTCCTGCTTTAATCATAATGCGTCGGTTCATTTCTTTCAAGTTCAGCATGCTTTTGCCGTCTTTGACTGATGAATGGTACAAGGGGCCTTTCTGCCCCGCTGGCAAAAACGGCTCCAAATCCTGCTCCAGCCGGCGGATATGCTTCATAACGGGTTCATCCACTTCATAGCAGCAGTCGCCGATCGATGGGCCGATCGCAGCAAGAAGGTCCTGCGGGCGGGTGCCGTAGGCCTCCCGCATCGTGTTCACCGTCACAGCGGCGATCTCTGCCACCGTACCCTTCCAGCCCGCATGGGCCAGACCCACTGCCTGATGTGCCGGATCATAGAAATAAAGGGGCACACAATCTGCATAAAAGGAGGTCAACAGTACTCCCGGTACATCTGTAACCATCCCGTCCGTCGCCTGAAACGCAGCCTCCCGGTCCAGACTGCCGCGCCCGCGGTCCGTCTGGCGCACCACCGCGATCTCCGCTCCATGGGTCTGCTCCCCGCATGTCCAGTCCGCAAGCGTAAAGCCAAGGCTCTTTGCGAGCGCCCGGCGGTTAGCAATAACATCCCCAGACTCATCCCCGACATGAAACGCACAATTCAGACTATGAAAAGGTTCCCGGCTTTGTCCCCCCTGTCTGGAGGTAAATCCGGCCGTGATTCGTTTATGTTGTGCCTGCCACGGCTCCAGCAGCAGCTGCATGGGTGTTTCAGCATTCTGTACAAACGGTTCCATCTCCTCACCTCTGCTTTAGTGTACCACAACAGAATATCGCTACAAAGCAAGCCGGCACAAAAAAAGCGCACCGGATCAATAAGTGCGCCGCTCACTGCGTTCTCCCCGCTCCAGATACATCATTCCCTGATCCGCTTCAGCTTGGGGCATCCGCACCTCCTCCAGTTTTACGAGGACTACATCCGAACCGATCTTGACGATGTTCCGCCAGGGAATGATCAGATCTGCGCCGCCGCCGAATAATCCCATAAACCGGGTATAGCCGGGCACTACAATGGCATCAATGACCCCCCGGCGCAAATCCAGCTCCAGATCGCTGATCTGCCCCAACCGCTTGCCGTCCACGATATTGATAACATCCTTTGTCTGAAAATCGGAAATTTTCATTTTTTTGCCTGCTCCATTCGGCTCCTGATTCATTCCACCACCCCTGTACACTCTGACCTATAGTCCAATATATGAATGGGAAGCTTGGCCACATGTCTTTATTTCATTTGCTTCGGGTGATCAAGGCAAAAAAAACATCCCGGGTACCGGTCTTAGCGGTTACGGGATGCTTACGTGTGCTTATTTGAACGTTGCCTAGGACTTTACATACTTCTGCATTTGCTGAATCGCCGATTTCTCAAGACGCGAGACCTGGGCTTGGGAAATACCGATCTCGTCGGCGACTTCCATTTGAGTCTTCCCTTCGAAGAAACGCATCGATAATATCCTTTTCTCCCGCTGCCCCAGCTTTCGCATGGCTTCACGCAGCGCGATCTCTTCGATCCAAGAAACATCTTTATTCTTATCGTCGCTGATCTGATCCATGACATAGATGGGGTCTCCCCCGTCATGATAGATCGGTTCAAACAGGGAGACCGGGTCCTGAATGGCATCCAGTGCAAAGACCACATCTTCTTTGGGCACACCGAGCGCCTCGGAAATCTCGAATATCGTCGGCTCCCGTGAATTCTGGTTGGTCAGGCTGTCACGCACCTGCAGGGCCTTGTAAGCAATATCCCGCAGCGAGCGTGAGACCCGGATCGGGTTGTTGTCCCGCAGATAGCGGCGGATCTCGCCGATGATCATCGGCACTGCATATGTGGAGAACTTTACGTTTTGCGACAAGTCAAAATTATCGATGGCCTTCATCAGTCCGATGCAGCCCACCTGGAACAAATCGTCCACAAATTCCCCGCGGTTATTAAATCTTTGGATCACACTTAGTACCAGTCTAAGGTTACCGTTAACCAATTTCTCTCTGGCGGATCGCTCGCCCTGCTGCTGCAGCGAAGTGAACAGCTGCCGCATTTCCACATTGGTGAGAACCGGCAGCTTAGCGGTGTCCACACCGCAAATCTCGACTTTATTTCGGGTCATGATGATTTACCTCCCAAGGAGAAACATTACTGTACATTATCTCCCGGGGTGGCCATTTTATTCCTTGAAGATTTCACCTTACACCATCTTGTTGAACTCCTTGCGCAGCCGCTTGATAATTCTTTTTTCCAGACGCGAAATATAGGATTGAGAGATACCAAGCAAATCGGCAACGTCTTTTTGCGTCTTCTCCTCGCCTCCGCGCAGCCCGAACCGCAGCTCCATAATCAGCCGCTCCCGCTCACTCAGCTTCTCCAGCGCTTTTTGCAGCAGCTTGCGGTCAACCTGTTCTTCAATGTTGCGGTAGATCGTATCATTCTCTGTGCCCAGCACATCCGAGAGCAGCAGCTCATTTCCGTCCCAATCAATATTCAGAGGTTCATCGAAAGAAACCTCGCTCCGTGTTTTACTGTTGCGCCGCAGATACATCAGAATTTCATTCTCAATACAGCGCGAAGCATAGGTGGCCAATTTAATTTTTTTCTCGGGGTCAAAGGTGTTGACTGCCTTGATGAGCCCTATGGCTCCGATAGAGACCAGATCTTCAATGTTGATGCCGGTATTCTCAAATTTGCGGGCAATGTACACCACAAGGCGCAGATTGCGCTCGATCAGCATGGCACGTACCGCCGCGTCACCGCTGGATAAACGCTGCAGCAAATACTCTTCCTCTTCCCTTGTCAGCGGGGGAGGCAGTGCCTCGCTTCCACCGATATAATAGATTTCCTGGCTCTTCAGTCCCAGCAGAAACAACATCCGATAGTACTGAAGCTGCAGCGCAATTTTCCATTTGACCATTATCGTTCCTCCTTCAAGAGTGGCACGGCTCGCTTGTGAAGCCCTGTCAGGAGAGTACAGCCGCTTCGGTTGCACCCTCTTTTTGAACCAAATCAGGATGTATGATTGCTTTGTACGCCCCGTCTCCCGACAATGTCCCACCATCCAGCCCGATCAGAACTCTTTGGCAATGAAAGATGTCTTCTCCCAGCTTGATCATCACATGATCGGGTTTCAGCGCAAGCATAAAGGATGCCCCGCGGTTTACCCCCCGGTAGGGCACGAGACGCATTCTGTCCTGCCAGGCAAACGACTGCCCGTCCGTTTCCAGCAAAAGTCTGTCCGCACTCATCTGGGTCAGCCTGCCTTTCCACGAAGCGGGAAGATGCTCTTCCCAGAGTGCCGATTCCATTACCATTACCGGAATCCGGGTCAAAGGATCACTTAAACGGTTGCCTGTGTCCATCAAGCCTGGGCAGGAAACAGTGATCCCTTCAATCCGGACGGTTACCTCGCCAATGTAGGACTCGAGCTGCTCCCTTTTGACCCGGGAGGTATGTACGGCCTTGAAGCCGATCAGTACCAGGGGGATCATGATCATGACGAACCAGAATCCAATCTTCAACCGATAGGCATGCCCGCCTGCTGCTGTGAACATAATGCCGTTCCAAATCTCGCCGGAGCTTTCCAGCAAATAGTGAACCCCTACGATACCGCCTGCCGCCGCAAAATTAATCATGTAAAATGTACCCAAGCAGCGCAGGTAGTTTTGAAGACTCCTGTATCCAAAAGCGATCCACAGCATAATTACCGATAATCCAAACTTGATGAGGAACGTATACAGGAAAGACAGCTCCGGCACAAACATCATCACCACATACAGTGCACCGACCAGTGCCGAGAGGGAGAGCCGCCACCAGGATATCCTGAGCTTGACCAGCCAGCCTGTCAGCCACAAAAGCATTCCGTCGATCAGCAGATTGGCGGCAAAGATGAGGTCAATATAAACTACCAGGACATTCACCTGCCTAGCGACCGGAATCTATCCCAAAGGCCTGCAAAGTTCAGGCTCTCTTTTTTGGACGATATGATTAGTATAGAAAGTCTCGTATTCAAAGTCTGTCTAAACTTGGGGGGCATTCCTGCGGTTTTTTTGTCGAGTTATAGCAGGGTTTATCTTTGGACAAGCCTTCTGATTGGCTAACCTCACTGTATATCTGGACTTAGCCCCTCTATGACGTTCTGACATCAATTTTGGAAGGCACACAAAAAAGCCCGTTTCGAAAGGAAACGGGCCAAAAAGCTTGCATTTAGGATTGAATTAAATAGAAAGACTCGCCTGGAATTCTTGCAGCCGGAGAATCCCGGTTCCGGCAATCAGCATAACATTGTATTAGTCATTGTTGCCGCGTGTGCGGTTGCGCAGAAAAGTTGGAATATCCAGCTGGTCTGACGTACCTTGATTGCCAAACGGGCGCAGGTTTCCGGCACTTTTGTCAGGAGCGGCAGGTTCACTGCTGCTGCCGGTAGCCGCCGGGCGGCGATTTGGAGCAATGGGCAAAGGCTTGTGTTCAAAACCGGTAGCAATTACCGTAACCTTGATCTCATCCTTCATGCTCTCCTCGATGATTGCACCAAAGATCATGTTCACTTCGGGATCAGAAGCAGAGGTCACGATCTCAGCAGCCTCATTGACCTCATAGAGCGAAAGGTTAGAGCCGCCGGTAATATTCATAATAACTCCACGTGCACCTTCGATAGAGGTCTCCAGGAGCGGGCTCATGATGGCTTTGCGTGCCGCTTCCGAGGCCCGGTTCTCGCCTGAGGCAATTCCGATGCCCATCAGCGCAGAACCGCGCTCGGTCATAATTGTCTTCACATCCGCAAAGTCAAGGTTGATCAGACCCGGAACTTTAATCAGGTCCGAGATGCC
The DNA here is from genome assembly GCF_014644435.1 of Paenibacillus albidus. Lineage (GTDB taxonomy): Bacteria > Bacillota > Bacilli > Paenibacillales > Paenibacillaceae > Paenibacillus_AQ > Paenibacillus_AQ albidus. The sequence goes on from NZ_BMKR01000008.1 coordinate 61,041, forward strand.
TTGTACCGCTTGACGAAGTACATTGTCAGCTTCACGGAAGGCTTCCAGCATCGGGGTTTTCTTATCTACAATCTCAAGCAAACGGTCATTAGGAATTACAATCAGTGTATCGACTTTCTCTTTGAGCGCTTCGATACCCAGTTCGGCTTGATTGGAGCGTTTGCGGCCTTCAAATGTGAAGGGGCGTGTGACCACGCCTACCGTCAAAGCTCCGCATTCGCGGGCGATTTCAGCAATGACCGACGCAGCACCGGTTCCGGTACCTCCGCCCATCCCTGCAGTAACGAATACCATGTCCGCACCTTTAAGCGTATTTGAGATCAAATCGCGGGATTCCTCGGCCGCTTTTTTCCCAACCTCGGGATTGGCTCCTGCTCCCAAACCACGGGTCAGCTTGTCCCCGATTTGCAGCTTATGCTCCGATTTGGCCATATGCAGCGCTTGGGCATCTGTATTTACCGTGATAAATTCCACACCCTGCACGCCATTCTCAATCATCCGGTTGACTGCATTGCTTCCGCCGCCGCCAACGCCGATGACTTTTATTTGCGCCAAGCTCTCCATTTCAAAATCAAATTCCAACATATTGTTCCATCTCCCCCTAGAATAGTGCTTGGATGGCCAACCCAAGTATATCTGGACCTACACTTATATGAACTCGCTAAACATATTCTTTAGACGTTCCACCAATCCGGTCTTCCGAACGGGGTCCTGGTTTGGTGCAGTGTTCTGCTTGTTCCGGTTGACCGTCTTTTTGTTGCCGTTTCCTCCACTATTGCGGCCGCGGAATCTGCGGACGACATTGTGAAGGATACCGACACCGCCGGTAAAACCCGGGTCCCGGACTCCAATGTAATCCGGAACAGCGATACGTACAGATGCAGCCAGCTCTGTCTGAGCCACCTTTAACACGCCCGGCATAGACACAGTACCACCCGTAAGTATATAACCTCCAGGGAGCTCGCTGTAACCAAGCCGTTTCACTTCTTGGCGGATCAAATGAAATATCTCCTGGACCCTCGGCTCAATAATGGCCGCAAGATCCTCCTGGTTGAACTCTTTCTCCACGTTGCTGCCGATCCGCAGCACCTTGAATACTACATCGGAGGCAGCATCGTCAATCCAGGCGCAGCCATATTTCAGCTTTACCTTCTCCGCCTGATCCGTAAGTGTCCGAAGCCCGTAGGCAATATCATTGGTTACGAATTCTCCGCCGATCGGGATCGTCGAGGTTGCACTCAGGGAACCTTCTTCATAGACAGCTATCGTCGTTGAGCCTGCACCGATATCCACCAGCACAGAACCCATGGACTTCTCGTCTTTGGATAGCGCCAATCCGCCGGCTCCCAGAGACATCAGCACAAGATCCTTGACTTTAAGTCCTGATTTCTCTACACAGCGCAGCAGATTATGTATTGGCGTCTTGGCACCGGTGATGATGGTCGCTTCAACTTCCAGACGAACACCAATCATTCCGCGCGGATCCTGGATCCCTTCGAGACCATCGACGATATATTGCTTGGCGACAACATCGATAACTTCACGTTCCGGAGGCAGCGCAATCACTTCCGCAGCCTTAATTACACGATCGATGTCATCCTCTCCGATTTCGCGGTCTTCATTCTGAACGGCCACGACACCGTGGCTGGATTGCAGGCCGATATGATTGCCGGAGATCCCGACATAGACCTCGGATATTTGAATACCGACCATTTGCTCTGCATGATCCACAGCGCTCTTGATCGATTGCACAGTCTGATCGATATCTACAATCGCACCTTTGCGTATTCCTTCCGAATCAGCAGATCCAACGCCAATAATATTAAAGGTTCCATTGGTTACTTCCCCGATAATTGCCCGAACTTTGGATGTACCGATGTCCAAACTAACAATGATGTCATTGTTGCTCAAGCCCTATGGCACCTCCTGTTATTATCAAAGTAAATTTCAAGTTTTTTTCCCGGTCCCGGGAAACGTCTTTGTACATATTCAACATCCCTAATCCTTTCCCTCTTTTTTCTACAAATTTTTTGATTGGAATATTAATACAACCACCTCAAATGTCAATGGTTTCTCTACAATTCATGGCAATGAGTCTATTATGGCGATCCCAAAAACCACTTCGAGGAATCCTATCCAAAATTAGGCTCGGATTTCAAAAAATCCGGAGAAAAAAGAGGGATGCAGCAAACTTGCCCATAAATCCGATTGTAGCATTTTTTAAGCCCTATTAGTAGGGACTATTTACTCTTGCGCGTCCTCTTCATCCCTGGTTTCCACAATAAAAGGAACATAAGAATCAGCTTCAAGCATCCGAATCAGTCCCGGCTGCTCAGTCTCGATCACCTGATTCAGATAAGCCACTTTATCCTCAAGCAGGGAAATTGCCGTAATCACTTCAAAGCGTGAGCGTGTATACAGCTTGATCCGGTCCGGGAAGGACAGCGTAGGCGAGGGCACAATTTCGGAGATGTCACTCGTCAACTCGTTCGGAATGCTCGCCAGCGCCTTGCACAGCTTGGCCTTATTAGGGTCTGAATCCTCCCAGTTCGTCAATATGGGCTTCTCTACTGCAATGCCGGTATCATTCACGGGAACCGCTGCTCCGCTGGACAATATCGCCTTCAGAATACCCTCCTGATTCATTTCGTAGGCAACCGCAGGATATTCCTCAACCGTGATAAGGACGCTGCCGGGGAACTTCTTCTCCACGGTGGCTTTCTGCACGGTCTTAAGCTTCATTAAAGCTGCTTCCACTTCCGTCTTGGATACGGCAAAAAATTGGCCTCCGACCTTTATTCCGCTCCCTGCAAGCAGCTCTTCCTGAGTCGAGTACTTGTCCCCGTGAATTTCAATCTTTGAGATATGGCTCACGGACGAACGGAAGAAAATCACAGCAAGCAGTGCTGCAAACAGGAGCAGCAGAATTGCTGTAACTTTACGGCTCATTTTTCTTTTGGGCTTGTCCTCTTTAAGAAGAGGTAATCGGGTTGTAGGCATTCTCATATCTCCGTAGTAAGGCCCTGTCTCCTTCTCAAGCTGAACTGAAGGAGACAGGGAGCTTTAATTGGCCAAATCAAACGGTCCCGGCACGGGTACTTTACGGCTGATACGTGCGCCAAGCTTCTGAAAGAGCTTCTCGATCCCATCATAGCCCCGGTCAATATGGTGGGCCTGCTCAACAATCGTTGTGCCTTTGGCGGCAAGTCCGGCAATCACCAGCGCTGCACCGGCGCGCAAATCCGTAGCTTCTACCGTCGCACCGTATAGTCTTTGTACTCCGCGGATAAACGCACGGTTCAAATCGATGGAGATATCCGCTCCCATGCGGGCCATCTCCTCCACATGCTTGAACCGCCCCTCGAACACCGTCTCTTTAATTACGCTGAAACCGTCGGCAAGCGACAGCAGCACCATCACCTGGGACTGCAAATCTGTCGGGAACGACGGATAAGGAGAAGTAACAATTCTCTCTACGGCCCGCGGGCGTCCCATACAGCTGATATTAATTATATCATTGCAAACTGTGATTTGAACACCAGCCCGCCTCAGCACATGAATAAGCGAAGTCAGATGTCCGGCATTGGCATGAGTCAGCGTCACATTGCCCCTGGTGGCTGCAGCAGCAATCATTACGGTTCCCGCGACAATCCGGTCGGGAATCACCTCGTAGGCACAGGGGAAAAGCTTTGACACCCCCTGAATCGTGATTGTGTCGGTGCCTGCCCCCATAATCCGGGCCCCCATCCTGTTCAGAAAATTCTGGAGATCCTGAATTTCCGGCTCCCGGGCGGCTCCCGATATTGTTGTGGTCCCTTCTGCCATCGCGGCAGCCATCATAATATTCTCCGTTGCCCCTACGCTGGGATAATCCAGATGAATATCATTTCCTGTCAGCTTGGCGGCACGGCAGCAAATTCGGCCGCCGTTCTCTTCAATCTCTGCCCCCAGGGCTTTAAGACCCCGCAGGTGAAGATCGAATTTACGCTCCCCGATGGCACAGCCTCCCGGCTGATAGATCGTCACCTCGCCGAATCTGGATAACAGCGGTCCCATCAAAAAGATGGAGGATCTCATCTGCCGCATCAGATCTTCGGGAACATGGGCCGTGCTTAGTGAGGATGTATCAACCGTTACTGTCTCCTCATGGTGTTCAGCCTTGCAACCCAGCCGGTTCAAGATATTCAGCATCGTCTCGATGTCCAGCAGCTTCGGCACATTATGCAGTGAGTGAACTCCTTCGGCCAGCAGACTTGCCGCCAAAATCGGCAGTGCCGCATTTTTTGCTCCATGGATACGAATGGTGCCTGACAGGGGACTCCCACCCTCAATCACCAATTTGTCCAATGTATCACCTCCGAGATTACCGCTCACCCACCACAAACACTTCCGGTACCGGGCCTATCTTTTATAATTCCGGAAGCGCCCTGGGTGATTGTCACGATTATAGGATTATCCTATGTTCGATGCCCCGGGTGTGTGACAGCCGCTGCTGCACTGCTTCACCGAAAGCGGGTAAGCGGTGTTCTTCAGGGTTCAAAAAGGCCCAATGGACAAGGTTATGCCTGGCTCCAGCCTACTTTGCAGCCAGCCTGCGCAGCTCCTTTACAACAAGCGCCGCAGAGTCCCTTTTGCCCAGACGAAGGGATGCCTCTGACATCTTGCACTGCACAGCGGCGTCGCCGATAATCTGCTCTACCGCCTGATGCAGCGCCTGACCCGTCAAGTCTTTTTCAAGCAGCACCACGGCCGCCCCTTCCCGTTCCAGCTGTCTTGCGTTGGCTTCCTGGTGATTATTCGTCACGTTGGGGGAAGGAATAAGTACAGAGGGAATGCCAAGGGCCGTAATCTCGGCCAGGAAAGAGGCTCCCGCACGATTGACAATAAGCGAAGTGCAAGCCAGGACTTCCGGCATATTGTGAATATAGGGCAGGACATGCAGCCAGTTCGGCAGCCCCCCCAGATTCTGGCGCAGGGCCTTGCGCGTATCCTCATAGTAGGGTTCGCCTGTTACATATACGTAATGAACTCCATTACCCTTACCCACAAACGGGGCCATTTCAATCATGGCCTGATTGATCGCCTTGGCCCCGCGGCTGCCGCCCACTACCAGGACAACCGTGCTGCCTTCAGGAATGCCAAGTGAAGCAAAACCGCGCTGCGGACTGGCGTTGGTTACAGTGGTGGCCCGGGGATTGCCGGTATAGATGACGTTCTTGCACCCCGGAAATGCCGACTCCATGCCTTCAAAACTCACAGCCACGGTATCTGCATAACGGCTGAGAAAACGGTTCGTCAGGCCCGGTATGGCATTCTGCTCATGAATCAGGGTCGGAATACCCAAACGCGATGCCGCATAAACCACGGGTCCGCATACATAGCCGCCGGTCCCAATCACTACGTCCGGTTTGAACTCTCTTAACATCTTTTTAGAGGCCTTGACTCCCCGCAGAAATCTGAGGACCGTTTTGACATTATCCATCGACAGTTTCCTGCGGAAGCCCGTAATATCAATTGCCTTAAACGGGAGATTCTCCTGGGGAACCAGTTTGCTCTCGAGCCCCCGGGTCCCTCCGATGTACAAAAAATCAGCGGGGCCCTCTTCAGCTTCCAGTTGTCTTGCTACGGCGACGGCAGGATAGATATGTCCACCCGTGCCTCCGCCGCTTAATACGATACGCATGCCTTTCACCTCGCATAACGGGATAAGTTCAGTAGGATGCCGAGTGCTGTGAGCATCAGGGTCAATGACGAACCGCCATAGCTGATTAGCGGAAGAGTAATGCCGGTAACCGGCATCATGCCGATAACCACGCCAATGTTGATGATGACTTGAACCGCCACCATACAGACAATGCCCACCGCAAGATAACTTCCGAAACGGTCCGGCAGGCTCATCGCCACCCTCATGCCTCGCCAGATCAGAATCAAAAACAGGGCGAGTACGGCCAGCCCCCCGATAAACCCGAGCTCCTCGGCCAATATGGAAAAAATAAAGTCAGTCTGCGGCTCCGGCACATAGCTGTATTTCTGCCGGCTCATCCCCAGTCCCAGCCCCCCCAGCCCTCCGGGGCCAATCGCATACAGCGACTGGATAATCTGGTAGCCCGCACCGAGGGGATCGGACCAGGGGTCCAGGAAAGCTGTAATCCGCTGCAGCCGATACGGCGCCGCCGCAATCAATGCAGCAAACCCTACAACACCCAATGCCCCCAGCGAGAGCAGATGCTTCATCCGCGCTCCGGCTGTAAATACCATCATCAAGGCTGCACCGAACATTACCGTGCCTGTACCCAGATCCGGCTGAAGCATAATCAAGGCAAAAGCCGAACCAATCAGCGCCAGCGGAGGCAGCAGGCCCCTTGTGAACGAGGAGATATCATAATCCTCACGGCCAAGCCAGGAAGCCAGGAACAGAATCATCCCCATCTTCATGAACTCGGAGGGCTGGATGCCGAAGGAACTGATCCCCAGCCAGCTGCGCGCCCCGCCCCGCACGACGCCAATGCCGGGAATCAGCACTATGACAAGCAGGAAGAAGCAGATCAGCAGAGCCGGTTTCGCAAAACGTTTCAGCACCAGATAATCCGTTTTGGCGGTAATGAACATCGCTGCAAGCCCAAGGCCGGCAAATAAAAGCTGTCTTTTCACAAAATAAAACGAATCTCCATAATTGCGGAAGCCCAATACGGACCCGGCGCTGTATACCATCACCATCCCGATCGTAAGCAATAATAGAATAGGGATCAGCAGCCAGATATCGGGCGCGTGACGAGATTTATTCATCAGGAGCACACCTCTTGCATCCGTAGTAGAGGCTTATCCAAGCCCCCCTACTTAAAGGTTATGCACCGCCGCTTTAAAAATACGCCCGCGCTCTTCATAGGATGTAAACATGTCCCAACTTGCGCATGCGGGAGACAGAAGAACCACATCTCCGGCTTCCGCAATCGCAGAAGCTTCCCGCACGGCCTGCTGCAGCACGGCGGCGGCGCTCTCCCCATTATCGACGGAGATGATGTGCTTTAGTCCTGCCAGGCCAGCCACCTGCACCAGCTTGTCCTTCGTCTGCCCCAAGGCCACCAGCGCCTTCACGCCGCTGCCAAGGACAGGCAGCAGCTCCATGTAATCGGAGCCCCGGTCCAGTCCTCCGGCAATCAGGACAACCGGCTGGCGGAAAGAGGCCAGTGCCATTGTGGTCGCTTTGGAGTTGGTCGCTTTGGAATTGTTGTAATACACGGCCCCGCCTTTATCGGCCACATATTCCAAACGGTGCTCCACACCGCGGAAGGAAGCCAGCACTCCGCCAAGTCCGGCCGGATCTGCTCCGGCGGCAATGGCAATCGCGCAAGCTGCAAGAGCGTTCTCCACATTGAACCGGCCGGGCAGACCGATGGAATCCACAGCCGCAATCTCCGTCTCTTGACCCATGGCATCGCGGTAAAGAATCACCCGCTTCAGCTCATCTTCCCTATCAGGCACGAAAGAGGGGCTGACAAAGATCCCTTGAGCCAATTCCTCTGACGTAGAGAACGGCAGAATGGAAGCTTGCACATAAGGTACAAGTTCGCGGCAAACCGGATCATCCCAGTTCAGTACAGCCGTATCGCTCTCCAGCTGGTTGGCAAACAGCTTGGCCTTGGAAGCCACATAATCTTTCATATCTCCGTGATAGTCGAGATGCGTCTCCGCCACGTTCAGCAGACAGCCTACCTTAGGACGGAAGGTCTCCGTTCCTTTTAGCTGAAAGCTGCTCAGTTCGACAACCATCCAGTTGTCTTCTGTTGCCTCCAACGCGGCCTGAGACAGCGGTGTGCCAATGTTGCCGGCCACAATGGGGTTCATACCGGCAGCCTCCAGCATATGGCCTACCCAGGTGGTCGTGGTCGTCTTGCCGTTGGAGCCGGTAATGCCGATCATCGGTGCAACGCAGAGACGGTAAGCTACCTCAACCTCTGTAACCACTTCAACTCCGAGCTGCAGCGCTTTTTGTACAGGCGGGACGGAATACGGGATGCCCGGATTCTTCACCACCAGACGCACTCCTTCATGAATCAGCCCGTCCGGGTGACCGCCGCATATAACAGAAATTCCCAAAGATTCCAATTCGGAAGCTTCGGGACTTTGATCTCTTTCTTTTTTATCGTTGACTGTAACCAAAGCGCCGCGTTCATGCAGCACCTTGGCCACCTGGACACCGCTTTTGGCCAGTCCCAGGACAACTACTTCCTCACCACGGTACAGATCAGGATGTTTCATTCTCTACAACCCCTTGCTGATATATAGTCCCAGCGCTGCGAGCACAAGGCTTACCGCCCAGAACGAAACTACGACACGCCATTCCGACCACCCGCCAAGTTCAAAGTGGTGGTGAATCGGGCTCATTCTGAATATACGTTTGCCACGGGTCTTGAAAGAGGCTACCTGAAGGACAACAGACAGCATCTCAATGACAAACACACCGCCAATGATAAGGAATAGAAGCTCACTTTTGGTGACAATCGCAATGGCGCCGATGGCACCGCCAATGCCGAATGACCCGGTGTCGCCCATAAACACTTTGGCCGGATACGCATTGAACACCAGAAAGCCGAGAACTGCCCCGATCATCGCCGCCGCGCATACACCGGCTGCAATCGAGGTCGCCTGCATCGCTATTACAGCATAAGCCGCCAAAGCTATGGCGCTGACTCCGGACAGCAGTCCATCCACACCGTCGGTGAAATTGACGGCATTGGTGATTGCCATCATCATTACGATGATAAACGGATAATAGAACCAGCCGCTCCAGTCAAAGCTCACCGCAGTACCGGGAATACTGATAGCAGTACTATGTCCCGCCGATATCAGCAGTCCGCACATCACAGCTCCGACTAAGAGCTGTCCGAACAGCTTCTGGCGCGGCGTTAGACCCAAGGAGCGTTTGAAGACGATTTTGATATAATCATCCAGGAAACCGATCAGTCCATATCCCAGTGCAGCTACAAGCAGCACATAAAAGTCTGTATTCACAACGGAAAATTTCAAAAATGACAAAGTAAACGCCACAATAATGACGATCCCGCCCATAGTAGGCGTACCCGCTTTTTTCAAATGGCTCTGCGGTCCGTCATCGCGAACCTGCTGTCCGAATTTCATCCTGCGCAGCAGCGGAATGAAGAGCGGAGCGGCAATGACCGCAAGGATAAAGGACACAGCAATAGTCAATAGCAGCAATTGATAATCCATGGGTTCACCCCCTCCATTAATTTAGGTCTCTTGATAATGAGCCTGCAGACTGTGCATCGCTTCTTCCAGCTTCATTCCCCGGGAAGCTTTGAAGAGAACGATATCCTTCGGACTGCTTTTGTCCACAAGCCCGGCAATCAGCTGTTCTTTATCGGTAAAAGCAAACACCCGCTCTTTGCCGAACGTCTGCTCCGCAGCGTCTGCCAGATGTCTGGACAACGGCCCGTAGGTAAATATAAGATCTGTCCGCTCAGGATCCAGATAGACCCCAATTTCCTTATGGAATTGCATTTCTTCCGGTCCCAGTTCCAGCATGTCCCCCAACACAGCAATTTTGCTGCCCGCAGTCTTCATGGACTGAAGCACATCAATGGCTGCCTTCATGGAGGTTGGACTGGCGTTGTAGGCATCATTCAGAAGGGTAAGCCCGCATTCCATGCGGAGCACCTCGATCCGCATGCCGGTCAGCTTAAGGGTGCTCAGGCCGGCTTCAATATTCTCCGCGGTCACGCCGTAATGACGCGCAACCGCGAGCGCAGACAAGGCGTTGATCACATTATGCCGTCCCGGCAGCGGCAAGGTGAAGGCCCGTTCGGCATGTTGCTGTGAAGTGAAGGTCATACCGCCGCTGTGCGACATCATGCCTGTCGGATAATCGTCATTGCCGGCATCCCCCCCAAAACGGAAGGTATTCATTCCCGCCGGTGCCCGAAAAGCCGGCTCTTGCAGCACTTCGGCAAGCAACGGCTCATCTCCGTTATAGATCAGCAGACCGCCCGGCTTCAGGCCTTCAGCAATCTCCAGCTTGGCCCGGGCAATCTCCTTGCGCGAACCAAGCTGCAGCAGATGCGATTCCCCTACATTCGTGATTACAGCCACATCAGGCGTTGCCAAAGAAGCCAGCAGCGCAATTTCTCCCCGCGAGCTCATGCCCATCTCCAGAACGGCAATCTCGGTATCTTCTTCCATGGACAGAACAGTCAGAGGCAAGCCAATATGATTATTGAAATTGCCTTGTGTCTTGTGCACTTTGAATTGCCCCTCCAGCAGAGCCGTTATCATATCTTTGGTTGTCGTCTTGCCGTTGCTGCCGGTGACCGCAACCACCTGGGGGGCAACATCTTTCAGATACGCGGCAGACAGCTCCTGGAGCGCCTCCAGCGTATCCTCCACCACAATGACCGCACCGTACGGCGGAGTCCCTCTGTCACGCTGCCAGAGTGTCCCGGCAGCCCCCGCAGCAAGAGCGGCGCCGCCATAGTGATGTCCGTCGAAGGTTTCTCCGGCGAGCGGAACAAATAGGCAGGCAGGCGTAATTTTGCGGGAGTCGGTCACGACTCCTGCAATCTTCGTATCCACCGCGGAGGAGGACAGAAGTTCTCCTCCGCACATGGCAGCGATAGTTCCCAGTGTTCTAGTAATCAATAGCTTCGGCCCCTTATAACTTCTTTAGCGACGATCCGGTCATCGAACTCATGGACCACTCCGCCGATCAGCTGATAGGTCTCATGACCTTTCCCCGCAATCAATACTACATCGCCGGGGCTTGCCATTTCAATAGCTTTCCTGATCGCTTCGCGCCGGTCAGCGATCAGCTCATAACGCTCAGCAGGCACAGCGTCCTCTTCAAGTCCGGCTTCAATATCCCGCAGAATCAGAAGCGGATCTTCGGTCCGCGGATTATCGGAAGTCACCAGCACCTTGTCGCTGTATTTGGCCGCTATTTTGCCCATCTTCGGGCGTTTGGTGCGGTCTCTGTCTCCGCCGCAGCCGAACACGGTCAGCACCTGGCCTCCCGCAAATTCACGGACCGTACGCAGTACGTTCTCCAGGCCGTCCGGCGTGTGGGCATAGTCGACAATGACAGCAAAGTCCTGTCCTTCATCCACCGATTCCACTCGTCCCGCCACACCCGCTACCGCCTCCAGACTGGCTTTGATCTCCGCAAGCGGAATATCCTCCAGCAAGGCGGCAGTGATAGCTGCAAGCGCGTTGTAGACATTGAACTTGCCGACCATCCGCAGCGAAATATCCGTCTCCCCTTTAAACGTCTCAACATGGAAGGATGTTCCTTTGGCCGTAATGGAGATCCGTGAAGCCCGCACATTGGCCTGATTGTCTATGCCGTATGTAACGACTTCCGCCGCAGTTTGCGCTGCAAAATAACTGCTGGCCTCATCATCCACATTCAGCACCGCGTATTTGCGTTCTTCTTTCCAGGGAGAGATCACATTGCCCAGCCGGGCGAAGAACAGTCCCTTGGTCGCACGGTACTCTTCCATACTATGATGATAATCCAAATGATCCTGGGTCAGATTTGTAAAAATCGCGGTGCGGAAATCCGTCCCTTTCACCCGTCCTTGTTCCAGAGCATGGGAGGAGACTTCCATCACACAGCACTGTACACCCTTGACGGCCATATCATGGAGTGAACGCTGCAGTTCGAGCGATTCGGGCGTGGTTCCCGAGGTCGGATAGGTTTGGCCGTCGTATCGCATTTGAATGGTTCCGATCAAGCCGGTCTTCAGCCCGTGATCCTGCATAATACGTTCAATGAGATAGGTAGTGGTTGTTTTGCCATTCGTGCCTGTGACGCCAATCATCCGCATCCGGCTGCTGGGGGAGCCAAAAAAGGCGTTCGAAAGCACCGCCATGGCAAACCGGCAGTCGTCCACAACAAGCTGCGGCAGATCCACATCCAGTTTCCGTTCACATACGAGCGCAGCAGCGCCTTGTTCCGCAGCCTGACGGGCATAATCGTGACCGTCAACCGTAAAGCCCGGCAGACAGATGAACAGGTCGCCCGGTTTCACGCGCCGGGAGTCCACCTGTATATCGGATATATCCAGTTCCCCATCTCCATACAGCCGCACAGCAGCCAGACAAGAAGTTAATTCGCTAAGTTTCATAGTAATCCCTCACTCTGCTTTTTCGAAGTAACAGGGCCGCTCACCGCCCTATCGATTTAATCCTCGGCCGCTCCCATATAAATCCGGATGGTTGAGCCCCGCTCCACCCGCGCTCCCGCTTTGGGAGCCTGGTTGACCACTGTATTGCCTGAACCTGAACGGGCAAGATTAAAGTTCATATTCAGGTCCTCGTAAATATCCTGTACCGTAGCCCCGGTAAGATCAGGAACGGTCACAATCGGAGTTTCGCCGTATTTATAGGTTTTGGGAAGTTGATCGCTACGCTCCGGCACTTTTAGATAGTGCAAGGAATCCTCCAGGATGTTCTGCACGATCGGAGCAGCTACTACGCCCCCAAACTGTATCCCCTTCGGATTATCTACCGCTGTATAGACTACAATCTGCGGATCATCCGCAGGCGCAAAGCCGACAAAGGAAACGATATGCTCTGTCGGGGAATAACGGCCATTGATTACTTTTTGTGCAGTACCTGTCTTGCCCCCCACACGGTAGCCGTCTATAAAAGCCGGCCGGCCTGTGCCTTTGGCAACTACGCTCTCAAGTGCTGCACGCACCTCCTTGGATGTTTCCTCCGATATCACCTGCCGCACGAGCTCCGGCTCTACTTCCGATACCTTTTCTCCGGTATCGGGATTAATCCATGCTTTGGCCACATGCGGCTTGTAAAGCTTGCCGCCGTTAATCGCGGCCGACACCGCTGCAATCTGCTGAATCGGCGTTACCGAGACGCCTTGCCCAAACGCCGTGGTCGCAAGCTCCACCGGCCCGACCTGGGAAGGCTTGAACAGAATCCCGTTCGATTCGCCGTTCAGATCAATCCCCGTCTTCGTACCGAAACCAAAATCACGGATGTATTTGAACAGGGAGTCTTTACCCAGCCGCTGCCCAAGCGCAACAAAGCCCGGATTGCAGGAATTTTCTACTACCTGCAGGAAGGTTTGGCTGCCGTGGCCGCCTTTTTTCCAGCAGCGCAGCTTCGCTCCGCCTACCTCAATAAAACCGGGATCGAAGAAGTGATCATTCTGCAGATTAACCTTGCCCTCCTGCAGCGCAGCAGCCAACGTTATAATCTTGAAGGTTGAACCCGGCTCATAGGTCATCCAGATGGGCAAATTACGATTGTATATAGCCGCTTCGTATTCCTTATATTGACCCGGTTCATAACCCGGTCTGCTGGCCATCGCCAGAATTTCGCCGTTCTTCGGGTTCATGGCAATGGCCCAGCTGCCCTGAGCCTGGTATTTCACCATGGCCTGATCCAGCTCACGTTCCATAATCGACTGGATTTGTTTATCAATCGTCAATTGCAGACTGAGGCCATCCTGCGGTTCGGCATACTTCTCCGAAGAGCCGGGCATCAGTCTGCCCCCTGCATCGGACAGATAGGAGATATTACCGGCTATCCCCTGCAGCAATTTGTCATATACCGTTTCAACCCCCGTAATTCCCTGGTTGTCGATGCCCGTGAAGCCCAGAATATGCGCTGCAAGATCCCCGTAGGGATAATACCTTTTGTTGTCCTCAGCCACAACGATGCCCGGCAGCTGCAAATCACGGATGCTCGCGGCAAGCTCCATCGTAATTTTGCGGCCGCCGGGCGTAAGCTTCACCGAAGACTTTCTTTGGGTCAGCAGCTTTACCAGCTTCTCTTCGGTCATGCCGAGCAAAGGCGCCAGCTGCTGAGCTGTTTGTTCCTTATTCTTCACCTGAACCGGAATAGCAAAGATTGTAGGCGAACTGATATTGTAGGCCAGCGCCACACCCTCGCGGTCCAGAATCTCCCCGCGTTTGGCCGTAAAGGGGATATTGCGCCGCCAGGAATCCTCTGCTTTGGCACTCAGCTTCTCGCCTTGGGACAGCTGCACATAAGCAAGACGAACAACCAGCGAACCGAATAACACTGCCAGTCCCAGCAGCGTCCACAGCATTCTCCGCCGTGTCACGACCTTCGAAACCTTCATTCCGTTCTCCCCCGCTTTCCCTCATCTAAGCATGTTCTCTTACCACATGACTATTCGGGACAAACAGGGGTTAGAACAAGCCTATGGCTTGTTCTCCGTTTCCGGTGTCGGCTCCGGCGATGCCACCGGGATATTCTCCCCGTACGGATTGTAGGGCTTAAGCTTTAACGTGACCTGGGTCTTGCCGTCTTTCGTGGCTACGTTTTGCTCTGCTACGTAACCTTCTCCATCAACCACGATGCCCACCTTCAACAGATTAAGCACTTCAAGGGCGTCACGCAGGGACTGGCCCTTCATATCCGGGATATTGGGCTTATCCCCCTGCTGGCTCAGCAGATAGATACGCCGGCCTGAAGCAAGCTTGGAGCCGGCTTCGGGATATTGACTCACCACGGTTGCCCCGCTGCCAACAGCTTCAAAATCATAACCCTGATCAAGCAGCAGCGCTCTGGCTTCTTTGACCGTTTTGCCGGTCATATCCGGCGTAGTGCGCAGAGGCGGAGCCGTCTCGCTCCCCTTTGCAACCTCGGTAGTTGTTTTGGCGGTGGTTTTGGGAACCCCCATGTATGGAAGGGCCTGCGAGACAATCTCCTTGAACACCGGGGCTGCCGCCTTACCGCCGCCAACCTCCACATTCGGTTCATCGATAATGACAATTACGGCAATTTTGGGGTTGTCTACGGGTGCATAACCGATAAAAGATACCAGTACTTTGGATTTAACATACTCCTTGCCTTCCACCTTGATGGCCGTTCCCGTCTTTCCAGCAACCCGGTAACCTTCAATATAGGCATGTCTCCCTGTGCCATCTTTTTGATCCGCTACTACCTGTTCGAGATATTCGCCTGTCTCCTTGGCGCTTGCTTCCGAAATCACCTGACGGACCACTTCGGGCTTTGTTACCGTCGTCTTTCCGCTATTCGGATCAGTGACTTCCTTGATGACATGAGGGGTCATCAGCTTCCCGCCGTTGGCGATGGCAGCTACCGCAGCCAACTGCTGAATAGGAGTAACAAGGACCTTCCCGTGCCCGTATGCTAACGTTGCATTCTCGGAAGCAATTTTAGGATCGGGGTTGACCACGCCGTTGGTTTCTCCAGCCAGATCAATACCCGTTGTTCCATTAAAGCCAAAATCATTGATATACTTTAAAAGCTTATCCTGGCCCAGCATTTCATAACCCAGCTTCACAAACGCCACGTTACTGGAACGTTTGACTCCTTCCAGGAATGAAATGGTCCCCCAGCCCACCCGATTGATATCATGGAGCGGCTTACTGTATCCTTTGATTCTGATCTGCCCAGACATGAAGGTAGTCTCTGGATTAAATAGCTTTTCCTGTACAGCCGCGGCAAGCGTTACAATTTTGAAGGTAGATCCCGGTTCATATCTCGACTTAATGGCGTGATTATAGAATCCCGCCTGCTCGTCATCCCAATATTCATTTGGGTTAAATGTCGGCAGGTTCGCCATCCCCAGAATCTCCATCGTATTTGGATCTGCTGCAATGACTGTCATACTTTTCGGTTTGTACTGCGTGAAAGCCTTCCGCATAGCCTCTTCGATATAATACTGAATAGTACTGTCAATCGTCAGCTTGTAATTATCCCCATTCACTACAGGCTGGTACTCTTCCACCCCGTCGGGAAGTTTGGTGCCTTTGCGGTCACTTTGGTACTTAATACTCCCGTTCACACCTTTAAGCCGCTCATCCAGAGAACTCTCCAGACCTATTTCGGCATTACCGTCCCGGTCCGTATAGCCCAGAATATGGGCCGCCAGTGTGTTCTTGGGATAATAACGTTTCTGCTCCCGGACGAATCCGACACCGGTTTCCCGGATGCTGTGTTTCTCTTCCAGGGATTTGATAAACACCTCTACCTTGTCGTGCAGCTCCTGATTGATCTTCCAGCCCTCATTGCGGACCTCACGGTTCTTAAGATATTTCCCGTCTTTATCCTTGGCCTCAACCAGCTTGCGCAGCTCATCCTCCGGTTTGCCCAGCAGTTCATGCAGGCCGGTGATCACTTCTTCCCCCAGCTCCTGTTCATGGATAACCTCCGGATTGACAACAACGGTATAAGCCGGCACATCGCTGGCCAGCACATTGCCGTTACGGTCCGAAATCGTACCGCGAACCGCCTTGATTGTTGATTCCCGCTCCCACTTAGCAGTCGCCTTGTCATGCCATTCTCCATGCTCCATGACCTGTATCCAAAAGACCCTTCCAAGCAAAACAAGAAAAAAGAGGGTAATACACCCTCCTATAAACAGCGTGCGAAGTTTTATTCTTTTGACCATACGCAAACCTCACCACTTATATTATATTGCGATCTTGGCAACCGCTCACTAATTGTCCCCGTCAGTAGTTTTGCCGCTGAGCGGCACATAGATTGTCGCATCTTCATCAGGTTCTACAAAACCCATTTGCTTGGCTTTTTCCGGAATCTGCTGTTCCAGCGTCTGCTTCTCCATTTGATAGACGGCAATTTCCTTCTTGGATGCCGAGATTACCCGTTCCAGATCCTGAGCCTGCTTGTTCAAATCATAAATTTGGACGTAACGCCAAATCAGGGTGGCAGCCACGAGGACAAATACGCCCAATGTCAGCATATACAAGAGTTTCTCCTGCATCGGAAGTCCCGTGCGTCTGGTGACTACTTTCGTCTTCTCGCGGTATAACGGGTTGACTTCTTTTTTTCGTTTGGGCTGAACTGCTAAATTGCCGCGGGTATAGGCCATCTCCGACTCTCCTTTATCGTCTTTTTACAATTTCTCTGCAATGCGCAGTTTGGCTGAACGGGCACGCATGTTAAGCTCCAGCTCCTCTTCCGAGGGCACAAGCGGCTTGCGGTTAATCAACTTCAGCGTACCTTCAGCACCGCATACACATAGCGGAAAGTCAGGCGGACATGTACATCTGCTGACATAACTGCTTAGGATTTGCTTGCAAATCCGGTCCTCGAGGGAATGAAACGTAATAACAGATACTCTTCCTCCAGGGGCAAGGCAACGTACCGCTCCGTGCAGCCCTTCCTCAAAAGCGCCAAGCTCGTCGTTGACTGCAATTCTGAGGCCCTGAAAGCTGCGTTTGGCGGGATGGCCGCCTGTTCTCCGTGCAGCCGCCGGAATGCCTTCCTTGATAAGCTCGGCCAAGTCGCCGGTGGTCTCCACCGGGCGCTCTGCTCTTCTGTCCACAATGCGCCTCGCGATCCGCCGCGAGAACTTTTCCTCTCCATACTGGAAAAGCACGCGGGCAATCTCCGCTTCGGACCATGTATTTACAATATCAGCCGCCGTAAGCAGGGCTGACTGGTCCATCCGCATATCCAGCGGAGCATCATGGTTATAGCTGAATCCCCGCTCCCCTTCATCGAACTGGGGGGAAGACACGCCAAGGTCGAAGAGTATTCCGTCAACTTGGGGAACCCCATCCTTTTGCAGGACAAAAGGCACATCCTTCAGTACACTTTCCAGGTCACGGAAGTTGGTCTTGACAAGTACAACCTTCTCTCCGTATTCGGCCAGTCTCTCTTTGGCATTCTCCAAAGCCCAGTCATCCTGGTCCAGACAGATCAGGCGGCCTTCGCCGCTGAGCTTTGAAGCAATCAGAGCGCTGTGCCCCGCTCCTCCGAGCGTACAATCCACGTAGACTCCATCTTGTTTGATGTGCAGCCCTTCTGTCGCTTCTTCCTTAAGCACCGTGATGTGGTGAAACAAGCTGCATCCCTCCAGGGCAATATTCGAATAGTAAATTTATAGGTCAAAATTGAAATCCACCAATTTCTCGGCAATTTCGTTGAACGATTCCTCTGATTGTTCGAAGTACTGCTCCCATAGTCCCTTGTTCCAGATCTCCACCCGGTTCGAAACGCCTAAGATTACACAGTCCTTGTCCAGCTTGGCATACTGCCGCAAATTGCCGGGCAGATTTACCCTTCCTTGCTTGTCCCAGACACACTCTGTCGCTCCCGAGAAAAAAAAGCGGCTGAATGCGCGGGCATCCGATTTCATCAGTGATAGACTTTTAAGCTTTTGTTCCATGATTCCCCATTCTTCCATGGGATAAACAAACAGGCAGGAGTCGAGGCCGCGGGTCGCTACAAAGGAGGTTCCGAGCAATTCACGGAACTTAGCCGGAATAATAATGCGGCCCTTGTCGTCAATGCTATGCTGGAATTCACCCATAAACATAGTTTTACCCACTCCCAATGAACAATTCCCCACTTCGCCCCACTTTTCACCACCTAAGCATAATAGATTCGCCATTAAAAATCAAAAACCTTTTTAATAAGCAAGGTATTTTTTTACATAACGTCCCCAACTTATGTAATGTGATCAAAACCATTCCAGATAAGGCTTCCTCAAGCCAGCTGTACAGCCTGATCAAACTTATGTCCATAAAAAAAAGCCGTTCAACCGGACATAGCGTCCGGCTGCGGCTTCATTGTCAATCGGGGGCACTTGCAATTCGGTATGGATTAATCGTTCAGATTCCAGCTATCCAGATATTCTACCTGAGCCGGTGTCAAGCTGTCAATAGCAATGCCAAGACTTTCCAGCTTATAGCGGGCCACCTGCTCATCCAGATGATAAGGAACGTTCTCGACTTTTACACCAATCTCTTTATAGTTGTCATTCACATATTTAAGCGACAAAGCCTGAAGGGCAAAGGTCGTATCCATAATTTCTGCCGGATGGCCGTCGGCTGCACCCAGATTTACGAGCCGTCCCTCTGCCAAAAGGTAAAGCTTGCGTCCGTCTTTAAGCTGGTACTCCTCGATATTCTTGCGGACGGTGCGCTGGGAGACGGATCTTTCGGACAATTCCGGCTTGTTCACTTCCACATCAAAATGGCCGGCGTTGCACATAATCGCCCCATCCTTCATCACATCATAATGCTCGCCGCGGATAACGTAACGGTTACCTGTTACAGTAACAAAGAAATCGCCCCGCTTGGCTGCTTCCACCATAGGCATCACATGGAATCCGTCCATATGGGCTTCAACGGCTTTTATGGCATCGACTTCGGTTACGATAACATTCGCACCCAAGCCTTTAGCGCGCATAGCCACGCCTTTTCCGCACCAGCCATAACCCACTACGACCACTGTTTTGCCGGCTACGATCAGATTGGTTGTACGCACAATGCCGTCCCAGGCCGACTGGCCCGTACCGTAACGGTTATCGAACAAATATTTGCAGTACGCGTCATTTACGGCCACCATCGGGAATTTCAGGATGCCTTGTTTGTGCAGCGCTTTGAGCCGGATAATGCCGGTAGTCGTTTCTTCGGCTCCGCCGCGGATATTCTCCATCAGATCAGGCCGCTCGGCATGCAGCAAGGTGGCAAAATCGCCCCCGTCATCAATAATCAGATCAGGCTTGCTCTCCAGCGCCTTGATGTTCAGCGCCTTAAATTCCTCCGGAGACGGATTGTATTTGGCAAACACGGTAATTCCGTCTTCCACTAGTGCTGCACAAACATCATCCTGGGTGGACAGCGGGTTCGAACCGGTAATAGTTACTTCTGCGCCGCCAGCTTGTACCACTTTAGCCAGGTAAGCGGTTTTGGCCTCCAGGTGAAGCGTGATGGAGACCTTTAGTCCTTTAAAAGGCTGCTCCGCTTCAAACTGTTCACGAATCCGGTTCAACACCGGCATATGCTGGCGAACCCAGTCGATTTTCAGATGTCCTTCGGGCGCAAGCGACAGATCTGCCACGATACTTTTTTCTTTGGAACTCATAGTGAAACCTCCTCAAAGTTGGGTGAAACCTGACTTAATCAACTATTACATATAAAGGACCCGGTGTGTCCCGCTGTAGTCCGGGGGAACAGCCATTAGTTCATCCAGCCACGCGGGGCCATAACGGTTCAAGTAGAACATGATATTGTATACGCGTTCCTGGGGTTTGCCCTGCGGCATCAAGGAGCGCTCGATTCGTTCCCATTGCCGGAGTGCAGCCTCATTCTGTTTCTCCATGGCATCTTGTGCTTTAGCCTGCAAGAAAGAAATCTGGTCCACTATTTTGTCCTTGTTGCTGTTCCCCAGCTTAAGCAGGCCGGCCTGAATAGTACCCAATTGCTCAATCAGCGGCTCATACATGGCGGTGAAGGCCTTTTTAGTCTCTTCAAATCGCACACCCAGCTGCAGTTCATCCTGCGCCGCCAGCCACTCTTGCCTTTTCGCATCCAGACCCGTCACCACATCGGCAAAAGCAAGTCCATACTTCTCGATATGTTTATGCAGCGTACCTTCCACTACAGTAAACGACATTCGCGGCAGGATTAGCGGCATCTGTCCGCCTATCGCCCCGAAGGCCCGGTGCGGAATAGCCCAATAGGCTATTTCTCCTTGACCCAGCACTGTGGCCAGCACCGGCAGTACATAATCCTGCATTAAGGGACGGGTCAGCACATTATTGCTGAAACGTTCGGGGTGATCGGCCAGCAACGCCAGCAGCTCCTCGCGTGAAAAAGCAATGTTTCCCTTCCGGTCAGTGAACTTCCCGTCCTTCTTGTGCAGCAGCAAACGTGAGCCCTCGTGGATATAAAAAAGATTGGCGCTGCCGGCCGTCACCTCGGCCTGAAGCTCATATCCGCCATCCTTAAGCTCTGCAGCGGACTGCAGATAGGCTGCCTCCAGCGCATCATTATCCGTAATCAGCGAGGAGAAAAACGGCTGTTCCAAACGGCGCAATGCCGGATCGGCGGAATCAAGCAGAATTAGACCGAATTTGCCAAATAATACACCCATCAATTTCGCAAAAACCTCAGTCATACTTGCTGCCCCCAGCGAAGCTTCCCGAATGGATGCCATAAGCTGCGGTTTGAATTCACTTTCCTGCAGCAAACCATCCAGTTGCTCTACCGCTTGTTGCCAGCTGTCTTCATCTACGCGGATATCGCTGACTGAAGCACGCGGACCCTCTTCCTTGTCCATCTTGAGTTTGGAAAGCTCATGGGTGCGGCTCAACACATACGTATGATTGACCTCATCCCAGTCGTGATCCTCTCCGGCGATCCAGAACAAGGGTACCACCGGGCGTCCCAGACGCTCACCGGCTTCCCTCGCTGCCTGAATGATCGTAATGGCTTTATATATTACCAGCATTGGCCCTGTAAAAAGGCCGCTCTGCTGCCCGCCTGTCACAACAAGTGTGCCCGGTTGTTCCAGCAGCTCCAGGGAAGCCATAACCTCTGCATGAGGATTATGCCGTTCATTGTAAACACGCAGACAAGCAGCCACCTTGGACCGGTCAGCACGGAGGCTCTCCCTGCCATCCAGCCATGCGGCGCGTTCCCGCCTGCTCTCCTCATTGCGGAAATCTCCGCCGTACAAATGCCGTACCTTGTCATAACGTTCTATATAGTCGCGTGCGAGCGCAGATCCACCCGGGAGCGGTTCCGGTACAACGTTCATTGCGTTTGCCTCCTGTTCTACTGTCCCTGCCGTATGTAAATCGGAATATGATAAACTTCTTAATGATTGTATCCAAAGATAGAGCCTTCGTCAAAGCATCTCCAGCATTCTTTAGAAACGAAAACCGCCGGAGAGATCTCCGGCGGTTCATATTCATTACTATCAGGCAAACGCTTTGGCTACGAAATGGCCTTTGGAGACTTCGACCAGCTGCGTTTCGGCATCGTTGGTCTCATCCCCTTCGGAGAAGATGGGGCTGCCCAATTCATCCTGCATATGAATCCGTTTCTTGTTGACTTCAATTTCCGGATCGGGAACCGGAATAGCCGACAACAGAGAGCGGGTATACGGATGGATAGGGTTGGCGTATAGCTCTTCACTCTCAGCCAGCTCCACCATCTTGCCCATATACATTACAGCTACGCGGTCACTGATATGCTTAACCATCGACAAATCATGCGCGATGAAAAGATAAGTCAGTCCAAGACGGTCCTGCAGTTCTTTGAGCAAGTTAACCACTTGGGCCTGAATGGATACGTCCAGGGCAGAAATCGGCTCATCGCAGACGATGAACTTCGGATTAACCGCCAGTGAGCGGGCAATCCCGATCCGTTGACGTTGTCCGCCGGAGAACTCATGCGGATAACGGGTCGCATGGTCATGGTTCAGACCGACCATATCCAGCAGCTCTTCAATGCGTTTCTTGCGCTCTGCACGGCTTCCGGCCATTCCATGAATGTCCAGTGCCTCACCAATGATATCGGATACCGTAAACCGCGGATTCAGCGATGCATACGGGTCCTGGAAGATCATTTGCATATCGCGGCGGTAAGCTTTCATTTTGCCCGGGGACAACTTGTAAATATCTGTTCCATTGTACTTTACGCTTCCGGCAGTCGGCTCATAGAGCCGAAGCACCGTACGGCCGGCAGTGGTCTTTCCGCAACCGGATTCCCCTACCATGCCCAGCGTTTCACCTTCACGGATAGAAAAGCTAATATTATCAACAGCCTTAAGAACCTTGCCTTTACCTACATTAAAATACTTCTTAAGACCTTCTACTTCAATCAGGTTCTTACTCAAGAGTACTGCACCTCCTTGGCCATCGAATGCAGATTCCAGCAGCGCGCCATATGCGTCTCGCTGAATTCTGTGGCGCCGGGATCAATCTGCTCGCACACATGCATTGCTTCATTGCAACGCGCGGTGAAGGGACAGCCGATCGGCGGCTTAATCAGATCAGGCGGCGTACCGATAATCGGGATCAGCGGCTCGCCCTTTTTTTGGTCCAGACGCGGCATCGAACGCAGCAGGCCTTTGGTATACGGGTGCTGCGGATTCTTGAAGATCTCCCAGCGGGTACCCGTCTCCACTACTTCACCTGCATACATTACAATGACGCGGTCGCACATGCCGGCTACTACACCCAAATCATGTGTTATGAGAATGATGGAGGTACCCAGCTTGTTCTGCATGTCCTTCATCACATCCATAATCTGTGCCTGGATCGTAACATCCAGCGCCGTTGTCGGCTCATCCGCAATCAGCAGCGCCGGACGGCAGGCGAGTGCGATGGCAATCATTACACGCTGGCGCATCCCGCCGGAAAATTCGTGGGGGTATTGGTTAAAGCGAGCCTCCGCATTTTTGATACCCACTAATTGAAGCATCTCAATCCCTTGCTTTTTCGCTTCGGCCGCTGACATTTTCTGATGTTTGATCAAAACTTCGGTTATCTGCTTGCCCACTTTAATCGTTGGGTTCAAAGAAGTCATCGGGTCTTGAAAGATCATGCCAATATCCTTGCCGCGAATCGATTCCATTTGTTTGGTGCTGAGTTCCAGCAGGTTTTGCCCTTGAAAGATGATTTCTCCCTTTTTGACCTTGGAGGGAGGTGTTGGAATCAGCCGCATGATGGATTGCGCAGTTACACTTTTGCCGCTGCCGGACTCGCCGACGATGGCAACTGTTTCACCTTTGCCGATTTCGAAGTTCATACCGCGTACCGCCTGAACCTCCCCGCCTTTTACAAAGAAAGAAACCTGCAAATCCTTGACTTGTAAAATAGGTTCCACCTTGTACACCTCCTATTTCTTCAGTTTCGGATCAAGCGCATCACGCAGGCCATCACCAAAAATGTTAAAGGAAAGCATGGTCAAACTGATGACAATCGCAGGTGCAAGCATCCGCCAAGGATAATACATCCAGCCTGTAAGCGAGTCACTGATCATAGAACCCAGTGAAGCAACAGGTGCTTGTACCCCAAGGCCCAGGAAGCTCAGGAAGGCTTCAGAAAAGATAGCACTTGGTACAGACAAGGTTACTGTAACGATGATCGGCCCCATTGCATTAGGCAACAAATGACGGAAGAGCAGACGTTTCCAGCCCGCACCCATCGAACGGGAAGCCAAGATAAACTCACGGTTCTTCAGCTGCATAATTTCGCCGCGTACAATCCAGGACATATTAATCCAGCCTGTAATGGTCAATGCGAGAATAATTGTTCCAAGACTTGGCTCCAGAACGACAAGCAGCATGATCACAACCAGCAAATAAGGAATAGAATAGAGAATTTCGGAGAACTTGTTCATAACCGTATCAATGCGGCCACCAAAAAAGCCCATAATTCCGCCGTATATAATACCGATGATCAAATCGATCAGTGCAGCCGCAAGGCCGACAATCAGGGATATCCGGGCCCCCATCCAGGTGCGGACAAATACGTCCCGACCAAAATCATCCGTACCGAACCAGTGGTCGGAGGAAGGTGGCTTGTTCGTGCTCATTAAATCGTTGGAATCATAAGTATAAGGAACCAAATGTGGAGCCACAATGGCCATAATAACGATCAGGATCATGATAATCATGGCTGTCATGGCCATCTTGTTCTGGCGCAGGCGCTGCCAGGCATCCTGCCAGGCGGACAGACTCTCGCGCTGAATCACTTCCGCATCTTTTTCATCAATGCCAACCTTGCGGAAATCCTCGGGCTTCAACTGAGCAATCACTTTATTAGATTCAGCCAACTTTAATCCTCCTTCCTTTGGGTCAGTTTGATACGCGGATCAATAGCGACATAAGCGACATCCGTAAGGAAACGCGCCACCATCAGAATCACGCCGTAGAAAATGGTAATCCCCATGATGATCGGATAGTCCCGGGTATTGATCGCTTGAACGAATTGTTTCCCGATGCCCCCGATACCAAAGATCTGTTCAATAACAACCGAACCGGTAATGATGTTCGCCGTCATCGGTCCTACGTAAGTGACAACCGGCATAATGCCGTTGCGCAGCACATGGCGGAATACAATGGAACCCCAACTGAGGCCTTTAGCTTTGGCTGTCTTGATGTAATCCGCATGCAATACCTCCAGCATACTTGAACGGGTCAGACGTGCAATAACTGCAATCGGAGAAGCCGTTAGGGCCATCACCGGCAGGAAGTAGTTCATCGGACCATTAAAGCCCATGACAGGGAATATCTTCCAATGATAGGCCAACAGATATTGCAGCAGCGAGGCTACCACAAAACTCGGCACCGCGATCCCAAGCACGGCAAGGACCATCGCCACATTATCAATAAGCTTGCGATGGTGAAGTGCCGCCAGCATGCCCAGCGTAATACCGACTAAAATAGCGACAATGATTGCGACAACCCCAAGCTTGAGTGAGGCTGAAAAGGTTTGACCAATAATATGGGAAACATCCTGGTTCAGCATCTTCATAGATATCCCCAGGTCACCTTGTAGAATATTCTTCAAATAAATACCGTACTGCTCAAAGACGGGCTTGTCCAAATTGTACTGTGCGTACAAACGCTGCAGGATTTGCTCTGGAATCTTTTTCTCAGCTGTGAATGGATCTCCGGGGATCGCCTTCATCAGGAAAAAGGTTGCAGAAATCAGCACAAACAGTGAAATCACCATGTGGAAAAATCTATTTATAACATAACGAAACATGCCCGTCACCACCTCCTTCGACATTTTCTGACTTGTCTATTGTAAGAAAAAAACAACCGCTTGTCTATTTTCTGTAAATTCCTCTTTTGTAAAAAAACAACAAATAGCATCACATACAAAAAAAGGGATATATATGGAGTTCCACATATATATCCCGAAGTGTTCTTAAAACTTCAGACTATTATAATACTGTATTTAGTTAGTGTTTCTCGATTTCCTAGTGCTCAAGCAGGTAAGCACGGGACAAGTCAATCGCACCGCTGAAGTCAATAGTTGAACCTTTAAGGTATTCTTTGTTCAGCGAGTTGTTGGTGTAGTAGTAGATTGGAATAACTACCATATCATCCATCAGGATTTTTTCTGCAGCGGCAAACTTCTCTTGACGGACTGCATTGTCGGCAGAAGTTTGTGCTTCTTTAACCAGCTTGTCATATTCCGCGTTGGAGTAGCCGGAGTCGTTGTTACCTCCGCCAGTCAACCACATATCCAAATAAGTCATTGGATCATTGTAGTCGGCAGACCAGCCCGCACGTGCTACTTGATAGTTCAGGTTGTGTCTGTCTTCGATAAAGACACCCCACTCTTTGTTCTCAAGCTTCACTTCAACGCCGAGATTCTTTTTCCACATATCGGCAATAGCTACAGCGACCTTTTGGTGACTTTCACTTGTATTGTACGTAAGGGTAAGTGGCAGTTTATCCAGACCTTCTTCTTTCAGACCTTCCGCAAGCAATTTCTTGGCTTCATCCACATTCTCAGTGAAATATTGCTTGTCATCCACTTGAGCGCGGTATTCTTGTTCATTACTTTGAATACCTGGAGGCACATATCCAAAAGCAGGTAATTGACCACCTTTGGTGATGTTATCAATAATTGGCTGGCGCTCGAGGCCCATTGCCAAGGCTTTACGAATTTTAACGTTAGTGAAAGGTTTCTCAGTTACGTTGAACTGGTAGTAGTAAACGCTGGCAATCCCTTTTCTTGAGAATTCATTAGGGAGTTCCTTCTCAACGATTGGCAGCTGCTCTGTCGGAATTTCACCAATAGGGTTCCCGGCACGGTCAAGTTCACCATTCTTGTAGCTCAACAATTCAGTTGCGCCACTGTTTACGATGGAGAAGTTGATGTTCTCAGCTTTGATTTGATCTGCTGCATAATAAGATGGGTTCTTGGTTACTTTCAGGGATTGACCTGTAGTCCATTCCGTCAAAGTAAAGGGTCCGTTAGTGATTTGAGTATCGGGAGTAGTTGCCCATTTCGGATTGTCCTTAACGGAACTATGAACTGGATAGTACGTATAGAAAGACAACAATCCAAGGAAATATGGAGTTGGGTTATTCAGAGTCACTTCAAGTGTTTTGTCGTCAACTACTTTAACGCCGACTTGACTGAAGTCTGTAACTTTGCCTTTATTGTAGTCTTCGGCATTCTTCAGGTAATACAATTGATAAGCGTAAGGAGCGGCTTGTTCTGCTTTTGGATCAAGGACACGCTGCCAGGCGAATGCAAAGTCTTTCGCTGTTACAGCATCACCGTTGCTCCATTTGGCGTCACGAAGATGGAAAGTGTAAACAAGTCCGTCAGCGGAAATATCCCAGGACTCAGCAATACCTTCTTCAGCTTTACCTGTTTCTGCATTTTGGCGCGTAAGTCCTTCATACATCAATTTCAGAATGGCATTGGCTGTACTGTCTTGCGCTTGCTGTGGATCAAACGTTGGTGGCTCGGAGCTCAAGTTAATTTTGAGCGTTTGATCGGCGGCCAATTTCTCTCCGCCTTCAGCACCTTCATTAGCTGGTGCATCGGTTGCAGCCGCATTGGTCGGACTGGCCGAGTTGCCGGTGTTAGCGTTGTTTCCGCCACAGCCCGCAAGCACTGTACCGATAACAAGTACTAGTGCCAACATAAGCAATAGACTTTTACTCTTCTTCATCTAGCAGTTCCCCCTAAATAGAATGTGGTATATGGTTTATGATTATACAACCAGTGGTCAAAAAAATCTAGAGTAATGTTTTCTGAAAACACTTTTTTTTTAAAAGTTTAAAATTTTGTGACATTGACGCTTTACCGGAGCAATGGAACATTACATCGCTTGTGATATGTACTTAATTAGGCCGACAAACATAAACATAAGATAACCCACACCCATAAACAGGAAGCAAAGCCTCCAAACGGCCCGGAATAATCGCTTTCCATCCACCTTTCCCTTCAGCCTGTTTTGGGCTCCGCCAATCAGTCCAGCGGATATTAATACAATAAGTAGTATAAGATAGAACCCGAAGCCCGACTGAAATATGTTATTGAACAAAGCGGATACCGACAGCAATAAAAACACGGTAGTTATATCCATGGCCAATAAAAATGTGCTTTTCCGGTCTTTTTTCAAACCCATCCCGATAAAATAGACCATTAAGAAAGGAACAACCGGAATAACGCTTAATGTAATGAACGAATTTCGCAGAAACTCCAACAGCTTCACCTCTCCTCCGCAATCATGCCCTCCACCATCCGGCAAATCCAGCGATGTAAAGGAATATCCATTCCGGAACGCTCTGCCATTTCAACAAGACTGCCATTAATCCAGCGGATTTCCGTTGTCCTCGAAGCCAGAACATCGGCAAGCATCGATGAAGTGTTGGACGAAGTAGCCCGGCACACCTCAAGAATATTGTCCCACGCCAGTGAATCACGGCCAATCCCGCAGGCATCATACACCGAAACAGCTTCATCATAGAGAGCTCTCATCATGTGTATGCGATGCTCCGAAGCCAGCAGTTCCCCATTGGGTATGCGCCAAATGGCGGTAAGCGGATTAATCACAGCATTGATCAGAAGCTTCCGGTAAATCATGGTATCCACTTCTTTCGACAGATGGGCGGAGAATCCTGCTAAGGAAAAGGCCTCAATCAAACAAATTGCCTCTGGCTCCGCTTCACCCCGGGATCCTTGTCTATCAGCAGAGGGATCAGCGCTTTCTTTACCCAGCCATATTCCCCCTTCCCCCGCGTGAATGACCTCGGACCCGGAAGCTCTTTTGGCTCCTACAGTAGTCACAGCTGCATATATATTAGCTTTTGGCAAAAGCGCTTGGAGAAAGGCAAGATGACCCCTGCCATTTTGAAAACAAACAATGTGTGGCTGAGCATCCTTAACCTGCTGCAGGAATTCCGGCAATTCATGATGAAGAGCGTTTTGTTTTACCGTTACAATAATCCACTCTCCCGGATCCTGCGTATAGGCAGCCGCAAACTTGTCTATGGATGCAGAGTAGAAGCGGTCCCCGGCAAGCCTTAGGGGCTCCCGTTCGTCCTCATAGCTTATTATCAATCCCCGCCTGGACAATTCCAGTGCTTGCTCCGGCCCCCTGCACCAAAGCCTTATTTCATTTCCGGCCCCAATAAGTTTTCCCGCCAGCAGCAGCCCCAGGGAGCCGGCACCGATAATATCAATTTTCATGACTACTTTATTGCCGCCCTCCAAGGTAATTTTTTCTAAGTATATCCTGTGCCGACAACGGTCTGCAATCCGGAAGTCATACAGAAATATCCACAAGACGGAGCACCTGTATCCATAAATCACAAAAAACCCGCAGAAGCGGCTTTAGTTGGCGGGCCGGCCTACGGGATTTGCAGGAGAACAATATTATTCGATTCGTTCCAGATTTCCATTGGCATCCATTTTGAAGCGGGTCTTCATTTCATCTTCTTCTTCGTTCAGGAAAGCGAGTCTGCGGGCCCGGTCCATAATCTGGATCAAAGCTTTATAATCATCATTGACTACCCGGTAGTCACTTTGAGCAAGATTGACCTCTTTGGACAACCGCTCGTTTTCGCTGCGCAGCTCCGTTAACTCGTCTTCCTTCTCTCGCAAATCTCTTTCCAGCATCTTAAGCTGGCGGCCGGCTTCCTGGAATGAGCCCTTCCATTGCCTTAAGAAACGTATGACCGCATCAATGGATAAGGTATTTTCGCTTGATCCATCGCTCCGTCCATACTCCTCTCCCAAATCCCCAAGATTCAGGCCGGCAACCTGGGCTCCCCTCATAGAAGGCTGCTTTTTCAGATAACTGCGTTTCTGGCGCTGGCCTTTGGCGATGCCGATGGCCTCTTCATAGCTTTTGCGGACACAGCTGTTCCAGCGGAATCCGCAAGCGGCTGATGTCCTTCCGATTTTTTCACCCACTTCTTCAAAAGCAGCAAGCTGTGTACTGCCCTCACGAATATGGCGCAACGTAACTTCTGCCAATATAGCATCGTCTTCTGTGCTCCAAGCATCCTGTCTAACGGCTGTCATAAAGCCAAACCTCCTAACAACGTCTTGAAATAACCATCTTCATAACCGGCAGCTCCGCCGGATTGTGAATAGGGATAAAAGCTGCTTACTCCATTTCTATGCCTCTCATAGAGTTCATAGAATCTATTTGATACTAAATTGTATTTCCATTTTGTCTGCACCTCATACGCCGGACCTTATATTTTCTATTCGCGGACTGTGAGTGGGCGCGTCAATTATAAAAATCACATTTTTTGGAGTTCAGGGCTTTTTTTTCGATGAATTCGTTTACACCCTTTTGTGAAGCGGGTATAATTAAGTAAATGTTCATCGACAGATACATAAAGGTGAGGGAGGTTTTCGCGTGGACCGAATGTTTCGGGTATTGGGTTTCTTCACACTGGTCATTGGCTTAATGGCCTTTGCCGGAGATTTGACCGAAATGGCTCTGCTGTTCTTCTTGCAAACTGCTTTCTTTGTCATTCTCGGGTATATGAAATTTACCGAAAAGACCTATATCCTCCTCTTCTGGGGATATATGATTGTAAGTTTCACCGGATTCAGCTACTGGACGATTTTTGAAATGGGTCTGCCGCTGTAAAAGCAATTCTCTCATGAAACGGAAGCTGTTCCTTGCAGAAAGGAGCAATTCCGTTTTTTTGCATGTCTTTTTGTAGGCCTCTACCTCAAAAAAGGGTATGATATTTTAACAAAGCTAGACATATTATGAATACATACTGGCCAAAAGATCATAACGAAGGTGGTGGTGTGGTGCTTTCCCGTCCTTTTCATAGCCGTATGAGGGCAGCCATACTCATTTTATTCTGCTGTACCCTGCTGCCGGTATCATCCATGAACCTGCTGACTTCCGCCGATCCGGCAGGCTCCTATGCTCCGCCACTCCCCGTTCAAGGAGATGAAGCAACCCGCAAGCTGCTTGAACAGACCCTGTCCTCTGCAGAAATTGAACGCGAGATTACCAGGATTACAGCCGAGCAGAAGGTTCTGGAGCAAAAGGTAAGCAAGCTTACGGAAGAAGCTGCGGAGAAGAAACTTGCGATTGCGGACAAGCAGGAGCGTGCCGGAGCCGTTGTCCGTTCTTATTATATGGGAGACAGGGACGGTCTGCTCGCTGCTTTTCTGTCGGCCAAAAGCATCAGCCGGGTCCTCATGCTGTTCGATTATTATGAAATCATTATTGGACGCGACCGGGACATCCTCTCCCAGTATGAGAAGCAATATAAGGATATGCAAACCACGCTGACTTCCGCCGAGCGCACATCCCGGGAGCTGGCTGAACTAAAAACATCCCTTGAAGCGCAGAAGATTCGGGTTGCGGAGCTGAATCAGGAGATCGAGAGCGGAGTCAGGAACAGCGCTGATCCGGATAATATGAGTGCTCTATTGAAGGAATTCACTTTATATTGGGAGAATATCGGCCTGCATGAGGTCAAAACCTATTTCAAGGCGTTGTCTTCCGCGATGAACAAACTGCCTGAGTTCGTGCAGAACCGCGATGGCGTGCTCAGCCGTGAAGGAATGACCTATAATTTGAACCTGAAGGAAGAGGATTTGAACGAGTTTCTGGTGTCTCAGAACCAATTATTCGAGGATTTCGCCTTTCATTTCGAGGATGGAGCGGTATCGGCTTCGGGAACCAGCGGCCAATTGACTTTAACATTAACCGGCCGTTACACCATTCAGAACGAACCGGTTAACGGGCTGATGTTCCATGTGGACCATATCGTCTTTAATGGCCTGGAGCTGCCGGAATCCACACGCCTTGCCCTGGAGGAAGAATTCGATCTGGGCTTCTATCCGGAAAAAATCGTTTCCTTCCTGCGGGCCACCGAGGTAAATAGCAATGACGGTGTGCTTTTTGTTAAGCTCTCCCTCTCATTCTGAAGCCTGCCTCACCTGATTCATGTAAGCTGCTGTATCCAGCTTTCCGGTAAGCAGGAGCAAGACCGCTTCGGTGACTCTGCTCCAGCTGCCTTGCGATTCACTCACGGGGGCAGCCTCTTCGGAGAGCAACAGTCCGGTGTCAAAAGGAAGCTGTGTAAATGCCGGCTGATTCATACGGTACAGCTCATCCAGCGCCGGCAACCTGCCGGTGTTATCCAGCCAAGCCTGCTGGGAGGAAAGCGAGGTGATATAAGCCAGCCATTCTACAGCAGCTTCGGGGTTGCGGGATTGTGCCGGCAGTGCAAAGGAACGGCTGTATATCGATTCCAGCCCTGCTCCCTGCCCCGCCTGCAGCAGGGCTTCGGCAGCCAGAGAGCTATTGCCGTGTTTCTGCCATTCCGAAAGCGGCAGCACGGCAACTGCTATCCGGCCTCCTTGAAGCCTGTCCCATACCTCCTGATTGTAGCGGCTGGTCAAGTAAAAGGAACTGCGGCCCAGCTGGATCCAGTCCAGCCATTCCGGATTGGCTTTCAAGAGACTGCCGCCCATACTCTCCAGCACCGCGGCTAACCCGTAAGGATTGCGGGTATCCAGTGCCAGCAGCGAGGTCCCCTGTTCTTTATGTACATTCTGGAGCAGGGTATTCCATTCCTCCAGGTTCCGCGGCACTCCATTGAACCCAAGCTCTTTCAGCCGCTGGGGAGAATAGACCATGACATACGGGTCAATATCCAGCGGAACCCCCCAATCATATCCATTCCACTGCATCAGCGGTATCAAACCGGTTAAAGGTGCACTGCCGGGTATACTCTGGTACACATCCACCGGCAGCAAAAAACCCCTTGTTGCCAGATCCAAAATACTCCTGCCATCCGTCATGACAATATCCGGGCTGTTTCCGAGTGTGAGATCCTGCTTCAGGGTCCGTTCCGCATCCTCGCTGCTAACATTGATCAGTTCTACCTTCACACCGCTGGACAAGGAATAAGTTGCGCTAATCCGCTCCAGTTCCTGAAATTCTTCGGGATTAAGCGAGACGGAAATGCGCAAGCTGTCAACCGTCCCTTTCTCTCCCGCCGAAGAGTCGGTATTCTGGTTCTGGGGCTTCTTCACCTCATGCGGACCATCCCCGGTATTCAGTTCCATGCTGGGTGACAGACTGGTCAACGACAGCAGGATAATAGCGAAGAGCAGCCAATAGTTTTTGCGTCTCAGCATGTTGTACTCCTTCCGAACAGGTTCGTCCCCCCTATTTTACCAGACCCATCAGCCCTTGTCTGCACTTTGTGAAAACGTTCTCTTTCTATTATAAGGGGAGAGCGTCGCACAGATGAACCTTCTGGTGATTTCAGTGCCATTCTGAGAAAGATTTGGACTTCCGATCGCTGTTATCCTCAGATTTCCTGATTGAATACCGCTGCAACGGTTGAAATCCGAGGATAAAGGCGAACGCTGCGCTTCTCCAGTACCAAACTTTCTTTCCATGGCGTCATCCGCCTGATCCTTCAGCTTACCGCTCCCTGTGCGGGCAGGCAAAAAAGGAGCTGTCCCATAAGGAGTTTTTCTACGACCAGAGACAGCTCTTCTTCATTTTAAAAAACAAAAAAGTGAGCAAAGTAGCGCTTCTCCTGTCATTGGAGAAGCGCTACTTTGCGTTTTTGGTCTACTGGGACTTGCTTCAGCACGTTTTCCCGGATTCTGGTACATGTAATCGTTCCAAACTGACGACCACTTCCCGATGATTTCCTGCCGCTTTTGTACAACGTTTCTTCAGTGGGCAACCTTCGCAACTTGGGCTGCATGACGTTTCCAAAATTCTCTTGCTTTCTTTGCGGAAATGCAGCGTTTTGTCCGGCTGGGTACGTCCATCTCCATATGTGGCTGTAAGGCATAGATGGTGACTTTAGTAAGCATTTTAGGGTAGTAGCTGTCGCGGCCACCGCCAGGATAGGTAGCGTCAAAGGTGGCGTCGTCAAACCGATTCACGGCTGAGTTAACAACACGAACGAGGTGATGTCCTTGGATGTCTTCTTCCAGAACCATTGGCAAACAAAAGTTGGCCAGGGTATATTAAATGTACAAAGAAATCGCTCCTTTTGAAATGGGTGGTGGTACCTCCATTTTACCAAAAGAGCGATTTCTTTTTTTGCGTTTTTAAGAAACTGTTCCCGCTTAAAGCAGCGGAGAGAACGGACTGATTGTGGAAAAGCGGCAGCGGTCGCCTTGGTCTCCGGATTTTCACCGCTAAAGGGAATGAAAAAAATCTGGAGAGCACAGCGATTGGAACAACGGTCCGTTCGTGGAGCGCCCTCCCCAAGTGCCCACGTATATGCTACTCAAAAACAACAAGCGCTGACCCAAGCAGCCATTTCATGATTTTGGGTCAGCCCCTTGAGATTAAAGCTGATGGATTACAGCAGATCCGCCGCCAGCTGGGCCAGACGGGAACGCTCGCCTTTCTCCAGCGTGATATGGCCGCTGATGCCCTGCTGCTTGAATTTCTCGACGATATAGCTAAGGCCGTTGCTCGCGGCATCCAGATAGGGATGGTCAATTTGCTCCGGGTCGCCCATAAGAATGACCTTGCTGCCTTCGCCTGCCCGGGAGACAATGGTCTTCACCTCATGCCGGGAAAGGTTCTGGGCCTCGTCGATGATGATGAACTGAGACGGGATGGAACGCCCCCGGATATACGTCAGTGCCTCTACCTGAATACTGCCGAGGCCCATCAGGATTTTATCGATATCACCGGATTTCTTGGTGTCGAACAGAAATTCCAGATTATCATAGATCGGCTGCATCCATGGACGGAGTTTCTCTTCCTTCTCGCCGGGCAGGTAGCCGATATCTTTGCCCATCGGCACCACAGGGCGGGCAATCAACAGCTTCTTGTATTTGTGTTCGTCTTCCACCTTGAATAATCCGGCAGCCAGTGCAAGCAGGGTCTTGCCCGTTCCCGCTTTGCCGGTAATGGTGACAAGCGGGATATCATCATTCAGGAGCAATTCAAGCGCCATCCGTTGCTGGGCATTGCGGGCACTGATTCCCCACACTGCATCATTGCCCATATATAACGGTTCGAGGCGTGTAGCATCACTGTTCACCTTGAGCAAAGCCGATTTCCCACTGCCAATCTCATCCTTGAGGATTACAAATTCATGGGGATACAGCACATAGGACAAGGACAGCTGTTTAACCGACAAGGAGCGGTGGCTGTAATATTCATCAATTAACGAAGGATGAACCAGTAAAGACTGATAGCCGTTGTACAGCTCATTCAAATCTCCGGTCCGGTCGGATAGATAATCTTCCGGTGTAATGCCAAGGACATCCGCTTTGATGCGGACGAGCACATCTTTACTTACGAGTACCACGGGCCGGGGTTCGGCCTTCTCATTCTCCTCATGCAGATAATTAAGGGCAACAGCCAAAATCCGGTTGTCGTTGGAAATCTCCCCGAACATTTCCTGTACCTTCACAAAGCTACGGTGATTCAGCTCAACCTTCAGCTTGCCTCCTTGTTCCAGTTCCACTCCGCTGTGCAGATGGCCCAGTTCCCGGAGTCCGTCTAACAGGCGGGACACGGTGCGGGCGTTGCGGCCGATTTCATCGGCATTACGCTTTTTGGAGTCAATTTCCTCCAGCACGACGGCCGGAATGATAACTTCATGCTCCTTAAAAGCAAAAATCGAATTGGGGTCGTGCAAAAGCACGTTGGTATCCAGCACAAATATCTTGTTCATGTTATCCCCTCCACAGCGCCTGGTTTGATTGGTCATACATAACTCCTTCCACCACGGGAAAACCTATACGAAAGAATCGATCTTGGCAGAAAGGAGTAAGCACATATGAGAAAATCAATGTGTCTGTTGCTGGTACTGCTGCTGCTGACAAGCTGCGGTATCGTTAGTAAAGAGACATCACCCTCTCCTCAGGATAAACCAGCATCACAAACTGCACAGAACCATCAAGGGAATCACGGGGTACAACAGCTTGCTGATGATCCGAATGGAACAACTTTGCCGGAGACCGCAAGGGCGGATGGACAATCCTTGGACGGAAACAACACCAGCGAGGTTGCACTTAAAGATCATTTGGAGCAGTTGGCCAAAAGGGTACCCGGTGTAAAAGGCGCACACTGCGTAGTTATGGGCAACACCGCCATCATTGGCATTGATGTGAATGAAGCCCTGGACCGCTCACGCGTTGGAACTATCAAATATTCCGTCGCCGAGGCCGTCCGCAAAGACCCAAGAAAGATCAATGCCCTGGTCACAGCGGATATGGACCTCTCCGGCAGACTTGCCGATATGAGCCGCCACGTCTCCAATGGGAATCCGGTATCCGGCTTTGCCGCCGAGATGGCCGATATTATCGGCCGGATTATGCCGCAGTTCCCGGAGGATACCCAGCCGCAAGGTAACGGCAACGGACAATAAATGGACAGTCGCTTCAACAAACCTAAGGTGACAAAAAAAGCCCAGTGATAAACTCACTAGGCTTTTTGCATGGCGGCAAACACTTGTCCGTCCAGCTTCTCAGCTGCACGTCCATCATAAGTTATTGCATATCGCGGGGCGGAGGCAAGCTGCGCACCGTAAAAAAGCGCGTTGCGCACCGCTTCAATTTCAACATCAAAA
The DNA here is from genome assembly GCF_014644435.1 of Paenibacillus albidus. GTDB lineage: Bacteria > Bacillota > Bacilli > Paenibacillales > Paenibacillaceae > Paenibacillus_AQ > Paenibacillus_AQ albidus. Next base: position 97,362 of record NZ_BMKR01000008.1, read on the forward strand.
CAGCACATTTTGAAAGGAACATCCTGCAGCGGATCCTGCCTTACGGCAGCACGTCCGTTAATAGCATGAACCGTACCCTCACCAAACACAGTGATGGTGATCAGCGGATTGACTTTCATATTGTTCACCAGTCTGGAGCGATGGTCAACCGTCAGGCGGATCAGGGAAGGACTCACCGCATAAATCCAGGAGATTGCCGTGGAAGTAGGACCACCAGATTCTGCATCAACTGTGCTTAGAAGAACAAACGTTTCCGATTGCAGCATCGACAGCAAGGTTTCATTGAGTTGAGCTAGAGCTTCGGACATAAGTACAGGCCCCCTATGCGGCATTAGTACATTCAATTTAGTATATTATAGCACAGGATGAAACTTGCATTCAATTTTGAGAATCTGCTGTAGCGGCGCCCGAAATCCCGGCTATGCGGTTCTGAAGGCTTGTTCTCGCCTCTGCAAGCTCTGTTTCGTTAATATATACATACGGGCTGCGCCATGTTCCGGTTACCGGCTTAAATTCCACATTTTCCTTGGAAATATTCCAGTAGGTCGCAATCATGTCTTTCAGCTGCTCGTTCTCGATATCCGTCCTCATGTTGTCATTCATAGCGTCCAGCACCCCGCCAATCTTCACCGCTCCGCCGAAGGACTGCATTTGGCTGAGCATGGAGTTCAGCACTTCATTCTGGCGTTTATTGCGGTCAAAATCATCCGAAGCCTTGGTCTTGGGCTTGCAATTGGATTTACGGTACCGCACATAATCCAGCGCCTTGTCCCCGTCCAGCTCCGCAGGACCCTGCTTGAGATTGATATTGGTGCCATCCACGCTGTCCTTGTAGCACATATCCGCACTGACATTTACATCGACGCCGCCCAGCTTGTCCACAACGTCACGGAAGCCCTGGAAATCCAGAACCGTCGCGTAATCTACCTCGATGTCCAGATATTTGCCCATCATAGTCTTCATCTCTTCTTCGGCCGTAATGCCGGAGGTCTTCTCTTTCCCCTTGAAACGTGAATAGAACTCATTGATCTTCGTCTTCTTGTACCCGCTGAGCTCAACATAGGTATCGCGCGGGAGCGAAACCACCGTGGCGGATTTGGTCTCCGGGTTGAGTGCAGCGACCATAATCACATCCGTAAGATAGGATACATGCTTCGGCCGGCTGTCCGTTCCCAGCAGCAGCATGGTCAGCGGTTTGACAGTAGCTGATTGTCCTGCAGGGACGGGTTTGTCCACACCGGTATCCAGCAGGCCCTGATCCAGCTTCCAGTATAGATAACCCCCGTAGCCCAACACTCCAAGGATAGCGACAATCAAGAGGAGCAGAAGTGATCTTGCCATCTTGGCAAAGAAACCCCTTGGCTTGGTTTTTTTACCTAATTTCTTTCTGGGTGCTGCCTTGGCGGGTTGCTTCTGAGCGGCCCGCTGCCCGTTTCTGGGAGGTAAACTGCTATTGTTGCGTGTGCTCATAATGGAATAAAGTCCTTTTCATTTCAATTGAAATTCTGCTGGTTCATACTTAAATAGACGAGCTTTGGGGTAAAAAGTTGCGGAATTACTGCCGCTTCGCCGCAGCCGCCGCCTTCCTTCTCTGCCGGGCTTCCATAAAATAACGGACCCGTACAAGAAGCATCAGACCCACAGCCACCAGCAGGCACTGGATAATCGGCAGCTTGTCGTGCTGAAAGATCAGCAGCATGCCGGAACCGATCGCCATCATAATATACAGTACAATTTCTTTGCCGACGGGGAGCTTTTGGTTGACCCGGAAGACCTTGTTATAGACATAAGTCAACAATACAAAGATAACGATATAAGCAATCACAGGATGCTCAGCGAACCAGCTCTGCATAGATGAAGTACAACTCCCTCCAAAGTTTAAGATACGCTTACATTATACCATCAGACGTACCTTTTCACCTCACAATTACTTTAAACTCAAAAGACCGCAAAAAACAAAATCACCACTGGCGGGTGAATAACAACCCGGAGTTTAACTAGGCCCGGATTATTGTACAATAGGCAAGATTATCGTCATTTGGCTTGCTTAGAACTCACATTGTTGTACAACTTGCACAACTCTCGCCCCTATAGCGTGGTTAAGACATGCATTGTTGACCGTGCGGTTTTGCGTGGGTCCCTCTGCGGACACGATGAGGTCCCTTCACGATCTATCCGCGGCTGATGCGGACAGGAAATCCGTTGATTGGAGAGGATTCGTCTGTTCAGCAGGATAATCGGACAGAGATTCCGCTAATTGTCCTATCTCCCTTCATTCTAGGCTCAATCGAACAATATAACGGCTCCTGAGTCCGAATTCGCCAGGAAAGCAGACTTTTTCGCAAAATAGGGCCTTCTCTGTCCGCTTCACTCCCCTGATGGAACCCAATCCTCCTGCACCGCCTATTTCATCTGACGCTTCCAAGATATCCACATAAACAATAAATAAAACCGCCGGATGAATTCCGGCGGCTTGGGGATCGCGTATTCCTTACATGCCAGCTTTCGCTGCTTTACGCTGTTTCTCTACACGTTCGCGCTCGCCTTTGTTCAGAATCTTCTTGCGAAGACGAACTGATTTAGGCGTGATTTCACAATATTCGTCATCATTCAGGTACTCCAGGGCACCTTCCAAAGAGAACATGCGCGGAGTTTTCATTTTTACTGTTTCGTCTTTTGTAGCGGAACGCACGTTGGTCAGTGCCTTCTCTTTACAAATGTTGACGATAATATCGTTATCGCGGGTATGCTCACCTACGATCATACCTTCGTAAATGTCAGTTCCCGGCTCAAGGAAAAGAATCCCCCGGTCTTCTACCCCCATCATGCCATAGAAGGTAGTGGTTCCTGTCTCACTGGACACCAGTACGCCTTGGTGACGTCCGCCAACCTGACCGCCAATCAGTGGTGCATAGCTGTCGAAGGCATGGTTCATAACGCCATAACCGCGTGTAAGGGTAAGGAAATGTGTGTTGTAACCGATCAGGCCGCGGGCTGGAATCAGGAACTCCAGGCGAACTTGGCCGGTACCGGTGTTGATCATGTTGACCATCTCCGCCTTGCGGCTGCCCAGGCTCTCCATAACAGCGCCCATGCTTTCTTCCGGCACGTCAATCATCAGACGTTCCAGCGGCTCCATTTTGTGCCCGTCAACTTCCTTAACGATAACTTCCGGTTTGGATACCTGCATTTCATACCCTTCACGGCGCATGTTCTCAATCAGGATACCCAGGTGAAGCTCACCACGTCCGGAAACGATAAATGCATCCGGGCTGTCCGTTTCATCCACACGCAAGCTGACATCGGTCTCCAGCTCTTTGAACAGACGCTCACGCAGCTTACGGGAGGTAACCCACTTGCCTTCTTTACCTGCAAACGGACTGTTGTTTACGAGGAACGTCATTTGCATAGTAGGCTCATCAATTTTCAGAACAGGCAGTGCTTCCGGGTGCTGAGGATCAGCGATGGTCTCACCGATGTTGATGTCCTTGATTCCGGCAATCGCCACGATATCGCCTGCGCCTGCTTCTTCGGTTTCTACACGTTTCAGACCTTGGAAGCCAAACAGCTTCTCAATACGTGCCGTTTTGGCTTTGCCATCGCGCATAATTACCGTAACCGATTGGCCTTGCTTAATAATTCCGCGGTTCACGCGGCCAATGGCAATACGGCCGAGGTATTCGTTATAGTCCATCAGCGTCACCAGGAATTGAAGAGGTTCTTCAACTTTTTCTGTTGGAGCCGGGATATGTTCAACGATGGTTTCATAAAGGGCAAGCATGTTGTCATCCTGTTTGTCGGTATTCATGCTGGAAGTACCGTTAAGTGCGGATGCATAAACAACCGGGAATTCCAATTGCTCGTCACTGGCTTCCAGCTCAATGAACAGGTCCAGCACTTCATCAATAACTTCTTTTGGACGGGCAGCCGGACGGTCGATCTTGTTCACGACAACGATTGGTGTCAGATTCTGCTCCAGAGCTTTGCGCAGAACGAATTTCGTTTGCGGCATGCAGCCTTCATAGGCATCAACCACCAGAAGTACACCGTCAACCATCTTCATGATCCGTTCCACTTCGCCGCCGAAGTCGGCATGGCCCGGTGTATCCACAATGTTAATCAGGAACTCTTTATAGGTAATAGCTGTGTTTTTGGCTAGGATGGTAATACCGCGTTCCCGCTCCAGATCATTGGAATCCATGGCGCGTTCCTGAAGCGTCTCGTGTGCGCTGAAAATGCCTGATTGCTGCAAAAGCTGATCGACGAGTGTAGTCTTGCCATGGTCAACGTGGGCAATGATCGCAATGTTGCGGATATCTTTTCTTGAATGCATGATTTGTATCCAAATCCTCTCATTTATCAAATTAAAACTGTTTAAATTTATAGCATGTCTCGGCAGTCTCACAAAAGAAGCGCCAGGCAGAAAGCCGACGCTTCAACATATCCTTAATATTATAGTGAAAGTACTATGAAAAGCAAGTCTTTTTATGAAAAAAACCGCTCTGTGCCCCTGTTTAATTTTTCTAATTCCCGGTTCGGCAAATTACCAGCCCCGATTCCATTTCTTCCGGCTCCCCGATCTGCCTTTGCCGATGATCATCCATAAGCCCAAAGCAATCAGGACAGCACCTAACAGGTAAAGTGAGCCGGTACCAAGCAAGCCAAATATAAATAACACAAGACTTAGCAGCCCTAATATAATAGCCGAGGCGGACAGGCCTCCTGTCCGTACCGGAGCATACAGCGAATATTCGTAAAGTCCAACAGCGATCCCCAGCAGCAGCAAAGGCCACATCGGCCGCATAAGCCCCCAGCCCCAGGCATTGCAGATTCCCAGCACCAGTCCCCACACCGTCAGAATTCCGGCAGGAATCAGCACAGCTGCTGAGGCACGTCTGCTGAAGAACAGTACATGCAGGAACAGGCCCGGAAGCAGAAGGACAAGCGGCCAGAGGGCATGTCCCAAAAATCCAAATACGCCCAGCTTCCCGAATAAAATCACGATGCCTGCAGCGGCTATGAATATGCCCAGTTTCACGTCGTTTTTGGAAGACATCTTGCACCCATCCCTTCAGTAGTTAATGCCTTTTTCTTATATATTTTATCTGAAAACCCAATAAAACACCATGATTCTTCCGGACTTCCGCACAGCATGTCTTAGTTTTGCCGAATAATGCACAAATAAACGGATGCCATCCCGGTTCGGGAGGCATCCGCTATTCAGCACTTGCCGCTTATAGGACTGTCTGCGAACGGCGTTTGAACAGGCCGGACACGACCACCAGCAGCCCCAGGGCAAGAGGCAGCCAAGTATGAGTCGACGGCAGAAGGAAGGACAGAATGGCGCCGAATTTACCATCCTGCAGCAGCATATCGCCAGCCGTATAGGCCAGTATATAGGCACCGATGAAAACCAGCAGCGGAAAACGGTGCAGCCAGCCCACGATAATACCGCTTCCCCAGACAACAATAGGAATACTCAAGGCGATCCCAATGACAATCAGGGCCATATCCCCTTGGGCCAGCCCGGCAATGGCCAGCACATTGTCCAGGCTCATCACAAAATCGGCCACAAGGATGGTGCGGATAGACTTCCAGACGGTAGACGCCTCCTGCACCCTGACTTCTTCTTCATCTTCCAGCAGCAGCTTAAAGGCAATCCAGAGCAGCAAAAGTCCGCCACCAGCCTGAAGGTAGGGGATTTTCAGCAGAAATACAGCGACAAACGTCAGCAGGCAGCGCAGCCCGACAGCTCCCGCAGCCCCCCACCATACCGCCAGCTTGCGGTGCTTCTCCGGAAGATTTTTGCTTGCCAGCGCTATGACCATTGCATTATCGCCGCTGAGCACCAGATTGATCATTAGAATCTCCCCAAGCAGCAACATCGTATCCATAGTTACAACCTCCCCGAACAGCATGTCTACTTACATGTATGTCCGGGGGCGACAAGCTATGCTTCCTGTCCCATTTTTTATTGGCGGCTACATATTCTGGTCTTGTCCTGCATATTGGATCAGAACCACTCTTCCTTTATACCGGCTTCAGCGGGAACGAGATCTGCCGGTTTTTCGCCGCCATAGGGAGTAATTTGTACGGTTTCCGTGCGGTCCACTGCCGCTGCCAGAAGATCCTCATAACCCGGCAGGGTGGCTTCAATCTTGTCTACAATCCGCAGATTCGGGTTCGTTGTAGGTGATTTGGGCACAAACAGGGTACAGCAATCCTCGTACGGCAGGATCGACAGCTCATAACTGCCAATCTTCTTGGACAGCTCCACGATGTCACTCTTGTCCATCATGACCAGGGGGCGCAGCAAAGGAAGCTGGGTTGCACGGCCGATGACATTCATGCTCGGCAGTGTCTGGCTTGCCACTTGTCCCAGGCTTTCCCCTGTCACCAGTGCAAGTGCCCCTTCCCGCTCGGCAAGCCTGGCAGCGATTTTTAACATCGCCCGCCGCATCAGTGTAATCATCAGATTGTCCTGTCCGAGGCCGGTAAAAGACGTCTGCACCTCCGTAAAAGGAACCAGGTGCAGCTTAATCACCCCCGCATAACGCGACAGTACCCGTGCAAGATCGACAACCTTCTGCCGGGCAAGCTCACTTGTATATGGGTAACTGTAGAAGTGGACGCATTCCACTTCCAGTCCGCGGCGCATGGAAGACCAGCCGGCCACAGGACTGTCAATGCCGCCGGACAACAGCAGCATAGCTTTCCCGTTGGTGCCGAGCGGAAACCCACCCACACCGGCAATATTCTCGCAGAAAATATAAGTGTGGTCGTGGCGGATCTCAATCTTCAGCTCCAGCTGCGGGGATCTCATATCCACGGTAAGCCCCGGATACCCTTGCAGCAGCGGAGTGGAGACCAGCTTGTTCATTTCAATCGAGCCGTGGGGGAATTCCTTCCACACCCGCCGTACATTCACCTTAAAGGTCGAACCCTCAGCGGGGCTCAGAATCTCCAGCAGGCGGCGGCTGACGCTGATAATATCCTCAAGCGTCGACTGTGACACCTTCACCGGACTGATTGAAGCTATACCGAACACATTTTTTAAAGCTCCAGCCAGTTCAGCAGCCGGTTCTCCGTTTAATTGAACATAAATACGGCCGAACTCTTTGCCAAGCACTGCCCGGGGATAGGGCTTAATCATTTCTTTCACATGGCGCAGCACTGTTTTTTCAAACCGGGCCCGGTTTTTCCCCTTCAAGGTAAATTCTCCAAAACGCAATAACAGCATGTCGGCGTATTCTATACTGGTGCCTCTGCCGGCAACGGCGTCTGGCTCATGGGTTCTCATTAGGGCTACATGCCTCCTTCAGCAACTTTTAAAGCTTTAACAGCTGCAACAACAGCCTGTTCCAATGCGGCAACATCCGCTTCCGTGTGACTGTCCCCCAGGCTGATCCGTATGCCTCCCAAGGCTGCCGGAATATCCCTGCCCATGGACAGCAGGATCCGGCTCGGCTCGGCGAGGCGTGAAGAGCAGGCGGAACGGGTAGATACCATCATGCCCAGCTCTTCCAGCTTGCGGGCCATGACTTCCCCCTTCATGCCCGGATACGAGAAATGCACAATGTGAGGGGCTCCCTCCTCATTGCTGTTGACTACAAACTCAGGGATGCCGCGCAAGAAATGAAGCAGCCGGTTCCGGAGCGGCAGCAGCCGCCCGCACAGTTCCACACGCTGCTCCCCGCTCATCCGCACCGCCTTGGCGGAGGCAACAATGGCTGGCACATTCTCCGTCCCTGCGCGTTGTCCCGATTCATGCGAACCTCCCGTGAGCAAGGGGAACAGCTCCACACCCTTCTTGACATACAGAAGGCCCACGCCCCGCGGTCCGCGTACTTTATGCGGGGACAGGCTGTATAAATCAGCGCCCCACTCCTTCAGGGATACGGGGAGCTTGCCGTAACCCTGAACCCCGTCCACATGAAACAAGGTGCGCGGGTTGACGGCCTTGATCGCCGTTCCGATTGCCCCAACCGGTTGAACCGTTCCGACCTCATTGTTGACATGCATAACGCTGACCAATATAGTATCCCGGCGTACAGCCTCCGCGATACGGAACGGGTCAATGACCCCACTGCTCTCCGGGGCGATAAAAGTCACCTCAAAACCCAACTTCTGCAGCTGTACACAGCTCTCATATACAGAAGGATGCTCCAATTCCGTAGTTATAATATGGCGGCCTCTTCCCTGGTATTGCAGGGCAGCGCCTTTTATCGCCAGATTGTTGCTCTCTGTAGCTCCGGAGGTAAATACAATCTCCTCCGGCTGTACGGACAGTGCTGCGGCGCATACTTCGCGCGAGCGGCTGATCAGCCTGCCTGCCTCAAGCCCTGCACGATGCATGGAAGAAGGATTGGCGTAATGAAGCTTCATGATTTGTTCCATAGTCTGAACGACCTCATCATAAGGTGGGGCGGCGGCGGCATAATCCCAATAAATCATAGGTTGTTTATCTCCTTTGCTAACGTTGAAAAAGGATCAAACGGGTTCCCCCAGCCACAGGGCTGTAAAGGGTGTTTCCGCTTGATCCTTATTATTATACCGCGTATTGGGCGCGGGCGCGTTCAATTTTGAAGATATAGGACTGGGTCTCCTTCGGGAGCTCCTCAAGCTTGGCCATCAGCTCCTGATCGTTGCTGACCCCGAGCTTCGCCACCCGTCCAGGCCCGGCATTATAGGCAGCCAGCGCCATTTTCTCCTGCCCGTCAAACCGCTTCAGCTGATAGGATAAATAACGGACGCCTCCGTCTATGCTTTGAGCAGGGTCAAAGGGGTCCGATACTCCCAGCCCATTTGCCGTTCCGTCCATCAGCTGCATCAACCCTTTGGCTCCGGCGGAAGAGACGACACTCGGATTGAAGGAGGATTCCGTATCAATCACCGCTTTGATCAAATCCGCCGGCACGCCATATTTGGCGCTAGCAGTCTGAATCAGCTCTTCGTAATCGGTAGGCACAGTCTCGGTTATTTCCCCGGAAATGCCGGTTCCTGGCACAATGCTTGTGTACCCTGGATCCGTGCCGCTCAATTGCTGCCACAGCAGTCCTTCCGTGGAGGCAGTACTCGTAAAAGTAGCCATCTTGTTCTCTGCGGAAGATGATGCCTCCTGCAGGGCCCCGTTAAAGGTAGCCGAAGAGGTCCCCGGTGCCGGTGTACTTGTATTGCTGACAGCAGCCGGACTCTTCAGATTTACCCATTTCAGCTGCCCAGTTCCACTGAGCGTCGCCGGATTGATTTGCATACCGATACATTCCTTCTTCCTGTTGATTCTGTATATTTGAATGACTTATCATTTGAAATTAAAAAGATGCCTTAAGTTTACAATCAAATGATTGGGAATGCTATACAGTGGTATGAAAAAACAGACTTCAGACCCGTATAATTAGGTCTTGAAGCCTGTTTGAACTTCCGGAACCTGAAACTGACGCAAGCTAACGTGCGAAAGGAATCATCACAAAATAACTGAGCGTTGCCACAATCCCCAGGCCCATGGCCCAAGCTCCAGCAGTTTTTTGCCCTTTAGTATAAGCAAAATAACCAAGTATGGCAGCAACAGGCCCCAGAATCACGGACCACATAAACAAAGAGGCTATCCCGAAACCCAGCCCAAGATAGCCCATCCATCGGCTATTCTCGACTGCTCCTTCTCTGGGCGCCGTTTCTTCTCCCTGTTCACGGGCCTCCGCTTGGCGTACATGGACGGGGAGCGGGCTCACTTCGGCCGCATATTCCTCTTCATGTTTTCTTTCCCGCCGGGGATAATCCACCCTCCGCGGGCGCAGAATAACTCTTCGGGGTTTGTGCGAGCCGTCGGCTCGTGTTGAATCATCTTTTTCCGTATCCATAGGTTTACCTCCTAAGACTTCGGCTTGAATGTCAGACAGCAGGTTGCCGACGAGGTTCCGGCTTGGTCGCGGTGTCCCGCTTCCGTCATTTCTTCGGCATATTCTTCCTTGAACCTGGTGCCTGAGTGTTTGTCGATCTCGATAAGGATCTCATCCGCTTTGCATAAGTTCTGTTCTCCCCAATAATGACAATTGCTTACGCTGCATTTCACCAATGTTTTTGGAGTCATCTTTATCACCTCGGGTTCATTATGTCCGCCTTCGGCCCCCGCTATGCGATGCAAAAAAGACCATTCCAGTCTCCGCTTGCGGAGTTACTCGAATGGCCTTTTGGCAAAAGTTAAGTTGTATTATACTTGGTTCTGCATCCGTTTCTCGGTCAAATAATCATTCTCATAATAGCTGAGTTCGTCCCGCAGCTCTTCATAGGTCTTGGTAATATCCAGAATGATATCGCGTGCCGGGCGGACCGGCTTCTTGCGGAAGCGGATCGCATCCTGACCGGTATAGGCATAGCGGCCATCTTCGGAATAGCTTTCATTCTTCGGATAGAAGAAGTTGCTCACACCGTAATGATATAAGTTATAAAGCGCTTTTTGCGCAAAGGATTCGTCGAATGAGGCACGGCGCAGCGCAACTCCCAGTTTCTCGTAAGACATCTCGGAGAAAACCAACAGATGGCGCAGATCGGACAGAAACCCTTGATAAAAGACAGTTGTTTCTTCATCCTGTTCGGTCACAAGCTGTGGAAGCGCGTTTTCGTTAAGGAATAATTCCAATTTGTCGATCGCAAATTTCAGCTTTTCTCTTGTCGTTTCACACAATTTCTGCACATTGGCTGCTGACATGGCGGTTGCTCCCCCTTAATATTCCTTGCTCTTGTAGTCAATGATCATTCTTCACTTATTGCTTCTTGCCTATCATAATACCTGATTAAACCTTATCAATGCAATTATCTCATTCCAAATAAAGCGTATACCTCTTTGATAGTATCATAAAATAATGGACGACGGTATCCTTTTTACGCCGATGTATAAAACATCCGCACGCTCCTCAACCTATAGACATTACAATGCCAGGAAGGAGCGGTAAATATGTCACGAAAAAATAGAACAGTCGCCGGTCTTGTTACCGCAGCTTTGGTGGTGGTGATGCTGACTTTTGCACTTCGCCCTGTGGATGTGGATGAAGGGAACCCCAAGCAAGCATCTGTACCGGATCCCTATAACGAAAAAGCGTTCAAAAAAACCGCCTTGGTTCAGGACGTTACTGCCAGCGACAGCCTCAACAAGGCCGATGTCAGCAAACATCTAAAGACCATGCTCGCCGAGACTCACGGCTCCTCTCCCCGGGATATATCAGTGTATGCCAGACAGCTCCAGCAGGGGCACGGGCATATAACCATGCTGATGTGGATTGATTTCCGGAACAATGACACCAGAACCTTCAAGACCGCACTTCCCAAAGGCTCTGCCAAGGAAAACAGGCTGCTGCTGAGCTATTTGAATTCGGCCAAATCCGCGCTCAAACGCCACCAGTCTTACGAATCCCCTTCTTTTACCGTCGGAAAAGAAAAGTATTATTATATGGCGCAGCGCGGCCAGGACGGGCATATCGGCATCATTGCTCTGATCAACCAAAAAATATTGACACGCGTGGCAGAACACCAGCTCAAAAATCTGCGGCTCATTCCTTACCCCAAAGAAGGAAAATTCCGTGTGGAGTCGGTACATGCCGACACCCTGGGCAGCCTCACTGTCAAGACAGGACATGATAACGAGAAGGCCAGCCATTACTATGAGAATGAGGTTGTCGTACGCTTCCCGAATGGCCACCCTACCAAAGAGCAGCTGCAGACGATAGCGGCGGACATTCATTGCAAGCAGCCGCGCAAACTTGGTTATGCTTATATTTTCCGTTCAGAGCGTTTGAATTACAATCAGCTGAAAGCGTATTTTACGAACAAATGGCATCCCGCCTATATCGAACCTCACTATATGTATTTAACCAATGATACGGTCAGCGAAAATACCGGGGCGCCCCTCCCCCCAAATGATCTGCTGTTCTCGGCCTACCAGTGGAATCTCCCGGCCATCGAGACGGAGCAGGGCTGGAGCTTGTCCAAAGGCAGCGAAGATGTGATCGTAGCGGTTGTGGACACAGGAGTGCAGGCCAGCCATCCCGATCTGAAGGGGCAGCTGCTCGCTGGGTACAATGCCATCGCCAGCGGCGGAACCCCGGACGACGATGTAGGGCATGGCACACATGTGTCCGGCATCATCGGAGCATTGGTCAACAATAGCGAAGGGGTGGCAGGCATCAGCTGGTACAACAAGATTATGCCGGTTAAAGCCCTGGACAACTCCGGTGCAGGTACCACCTATTCCGTGGCCGAAGGCATTATCTGGGCAGCCGACCACGGCGCCAAAGTGATCAACCTCAGTCTTGGCAATTATGCCGACTCCCAGTTTCTGCATGATGCGATTAAATATGCCTATGACCGTGATATTGTTCTTGTTTCCGCCGCGGGAAATGACAATACAGAGCGCCCGGGATATCCGGCAGCTTATGAGGAGGTGCTTGCCGTAGCCGCAACCAATGCGTCCCGGGAAAAAGCCACTTTCTCCAATTACGGCGATTACATTGATGTAACGGCTCCGGGCGAGAGTATTGCCAGCACGTATATGGGCAGCCAATATGCGGCTTTATCCGGCACTTCGATGGCCAGTCCGCATGTTGCGGCCCTCGCCGGGCTAATCCGCTCCCTGAATCCCGCACTGACGAACCAGGAAGTGATGGAGCTGATGTGCAGCAACACGATTGATCTTGGCACTCCCGGTCATGACAAATATTATGGCTGGGGCCAGGTAGACATCTATAAAACCCTTCAGGCCGCTGCCGGCGATGAGACTCCGCTGCAATTATGGCCGCAGCAGGTGCGCCAGCAAATGAAACAGCTGCAACAACGTCTGGAGAAATAATAAGTCTTCCACCGGCTTAGCTCAGATACTTGTCCAATAAATCAAGAAACGAAGCTAAACCCTGCTGCATATCTTCTTCGCTCATCTGTGAATAACAGAGCCGGATATGCCGTGAGGGTGTGTGGCCGGCGTAACAGACATCCCCGGGCAAAAAAGAGATGCCCTGCTGCCCGGCAAGCTCGTGCAGCCTGCCGATGTCCTGCGAAGGAGGCAGCTCAAGCCACAGACTCAGTCCTCCCTCCGGCAGGTTCCATGTCACCCCTGGCGGGGCGTACCGCTTTAGCAGCTTGTCGGCCAGCTCCATGCGCCTGCGCAGAATCATCCGCAACTCCGCGGCATAAGCATCATATTTCTTGGCAATAAAGGGCAGAACTGCCCGCTGTGTCAGCAGCGGCCCGCCAAGGTCGCTAGCTGATTTGGCGGCGATCAGCCGGGACAGAATGTCGCCGCCGGCGGCCACACAGGCAACCCGGGATCCCGGGGCCAGCACTTTGCTGAAGCTTTTCATATAGACGACATGTCCGTCCGTATCCAGCGATTTGATTGGCGGCGGGGGCGGGGAATGAAAATACAGGTCGCTGAACGGATCATCCTCCACAAGAAGACAACGGTAGCTGCGCACAATTTCCAGCAGCCGTTGTCTTCTTGCCATGCTCATAGTGACCCCACTGGGATTCTGGAAGGTCGGTGCCGTATAGATGAGCTTGGGCGGTCTCTCGTCGCATAAGCGGGTGAGGACATCCACTTTCATGCCTTCCTCATCCATCGGGACAAAAATCATCTCCGCCCCTCTGCCTGCAAACACATCAATAGCTCCGGTATAGCTGGGCGCTTCCAAATATACGGTGTCACCCGGACCCACGAAGGTGCGGGCTACCAAATCAATACCCTGCTGTGTGCCGCTTGTAATCATCAGGTCGGAAGAAGCCAGCTTGATCCCTCTTGCCAGCAGATGGGCCCGCATCGTTTCCCGCAGATCCGGATCTCCCTGGAAATTCCCGTAGGTCGCCATCAGTTCAGGCTGCGCTGTAACCAGCGCTGCCATAGTCGCCCCGATCTGCTCCAAGGGGAGCAGCCCGCTGTGAATGGCCGCCAGATGGAAGGGGTATTTCACTTCCGAATCCTTAAAATTCCGCCACAGCTGGGCCCGCGGCAAATAATCATTATAGTGTTCCTGCCAGCTGTGCCCTTCGCTTTGCTTGAACAGCTCAGGATTCGCCACAAAACAGCCTTTGCCTTGACTGCATATAATCATTCCCGATCGCTCGAGCTCGGCATAGGCTTTGCTTACAGTCACTTGACTAACCTTAAGGGAGACAGCCAGGGAACGTACGGAAGGCAGCCTGGCGCCCGGCTGCAGCAGGCCGGAGCGTATCCGCTGGGCCAGTGTACCGCTGATCTGCTGAGGCAAGGATTTGCTGCTGCTGCTGCGGATCAAATCAATATGCATCGGCTACCTCCTTCACTGTTATATTCATCGCTTTACTGTTATACCGTCCTGCCGTTATGATACCATCAAATTGAAAGGTGGGAGCATGTTTATGAATATTAATTACTCGGCCGCAGCCAGCCATCTGGGTTCCTCGGCCGTACGCGATATCCTGAAGGTGACACAAGGCAAAGATATCATTTCCCTGGCAGGAGGACTTCCAGCCGAGGAGCTGTTTCCAATGGAGGCGTTACGTGAGGCCTACAGCCGGGTACTCTCCACCGATTCTTCCGCCCTTCAATACGGCCTCACTGAGGGCTACACCCCGCTGCGCGACAAGATTGCCGCCAGGCTTCAGGAGCAAGGGATTTCCGTTACTGCCTCAGAGCTCCTCCTGACTACCGGCTCTCAGCAAGCGATTGACCTGATCTGCAGAATTCTGCTGGACCCGGGAGATGCAGTGCTCGTGGAAGCCCCCACTTATCTCGCAGCCCTGCAGGTTCTCGGCTCTTACCGCGCCGACATCCAAACGGTCGCAAATGATGAGCAGGGCATGCTTCCGGATGATTTGGAGGACAAACTGCGGAAATTCAAACCCAAGCTGCTGTACGCTGTACCTACCTTTAACAATCCTTCAGGGGCAACTTGGAGCAAGGAGCGCCGTGAGCAGGTTGTTGAATTGTGCCGCCGCTACGGAGTTCTTATTCTGGAAGACAATCCTTATGGGGAGATCAAATTTGAAAAGAACAACAAGCTTTACCCGCTCCCGCTTGCATCCATTGACCAGAACTACGGTAGCGAGCCCTGTGTTATTTATACAGGAACGTTCTCCAAAATTGTTGCTCCGGCCCTGCGCACCGGCTGGGTGACCGGTCCACCGGAGCTGATCAAGGTTCTGACCAAAGCGAAGCAGGCTGCGGATCTCCATTCCAGTACCATTGATCAACGCGCCCTCGATCAGCTGCTGACCAGCTTCGATATTGACAAGCATATCCGCCTGATCTCTGCGGAGTATGCGTCCCGGATGGAGCTGCTCTCGGCTGAACTTACTTCCCGCAGCTGGGAAGGGGTTCATTTCCAGAAACCGCGGGGCGGAATGTTCCTGTGGCTGACCCTGCCTCAGGAGATTCAGGCCGCAGCGCTGCTCCCGCTCGCTGTAGAGAAGGGCGTTGCTTTTGTCCCCGGCGAGGTGTTCTATTCCGAGCAGCCGCAGAAGAATACGATGCGGCTCAATTTCACACACACTCGGCCGGAGCTGATTCCGGTGGCGGTACAGCGACTGGAGGAGGCACTCGTGCAGTGGCGGCACAGCACGCAGTTAATCTAATAAGGTCCGTTTTCAAAAGTAACTTTTCTACCGAGTGAGACAGTCCCGAATTATTTTAAAAACGGCAAAAGACAGCAGAGCAGCGATTCTCCCGTATACTTGGGAATCGCTGCTCTGCTTTTTTGGTTATTGGCGTACTCGCCGAAAAACAACGGGGATTCCCCAAAGCTGCGCCGGGCGCTCCATGAGAGGCATTTTTGCCTCTCTTTTCGCCCATTCCCGCGCTGGGCGCTCCATGAGAGGCATTTTTGCCTCTCTTTTCGCCCATTCCCGCGCTGGGCGCTCTATGAGAGGCATTTTTGCCTCTCATGGGTCGGCACTTCCATTTTACCAGTTAATCTAACACAAAGAGGTGCCCCTGGGAGCCATTTTCATGACTTCCGGGACACCTCTTGTAGTATCTATGCAAGCCTAAGCTTGATCTATAGTCTCTTATATTAAAATCCTATTATTGCCTTGCAATTGAATGTTGTTGCAGTTAGGAAAGTTTGCCGTAAGCCGGGTTCTGTGCTCGTCGTGGTTCATACGGGAACTACCCTCCCACCATAAGCGACAATCATCTATCTAGGCCATACATTACTGCACAGCTCCAGCGACCAACCTAGACACGCCTCAGGCGAAGGCTGCTTCCCCCCGTTAAGGTGAAAGCTGCGTCTCATTAGGTCTTGCTCCAGATGGGGTTTACCAGGAACGAAGTCACCAGCGTTCCTCGGGGTCTCTTACACCTCGGTTCCATCCTTGCCTGTGCCGCCCGAAAGCGGCCATCGGCGGTCCATTTCTGTGGCACTATCCTTCGGCTCGCGCCGACTGGACGTTATCCAGCACCCTGCCTTGTGGAGCCCGGACTTTCCTCCCGCGGCGTCTTCACGCGCGCCGGCGATTGTCTGTCAAACTTCCCGATCAACATTATATATTATACAGACATCTTATAGTCGGCACAAGTGTTAATCTATGGGTCTACAGGAAACGGAACGGCTCGGTATTGACCCCGGAAGCGTACACGGCCGTCTCATATTTATGTTCTGCCAGCTTGCCCGCCATCCATTCCGTGACTTTAACCTTCATGATCTTCTCCGCATTATGCCCCGGATCAATCAGTGTAAGGCCGGCCAGACCAGCATCCTGGGCGGTATGGTAATCGATATCGCCCGTAACCAGCACATCTGCCCCCTTAAAAATGGCGCTGTTATAATACTTGGCTCCAGATCCGCCCATGACAGCAGCCTTGCGGATAGGACGGTCGAGATCGCCGACTACCCGCACATGGTCCACCTGAAGCCCGATCTTGACCGTCTCGACAAATTGTCTCAAAGTTACAGGCTCTTTCAGCTTGCCGACTCTGCCCAGTCCGAGACTGCGGCCCTTGAGATCCATGGAGTAAAGATCATAGGCAACCTCTTCGTAAGGGTGGGCTTTGAGCATCGCCTGCACCACCTTGTTCCGGATGCTGCGGGGGACAATCGTTTCTATGCGGACTTCCTCGGCGCGTTCCATTTTACCGGATTCCCCGATATAAGGCTCTGCTCCTTCACGAGGAATAAAAGTGCCGTAGCCTTCAATATTGAAGCTGCAATGGCTGTAATTGCCGATATGTCCCGCCCCGGCGTTCAGGATAGCATCCAGCACCTTTTGGTGATGGTCTTTCGGCACAAACACGACAAGCTTGGACAATTCTTCGGAATGGATATCCTTGATTGGGACCCCATCCTCAATCCCCAGCGCTTCTGCCATCCAGTCATTCATCCCGCCTTCCGTCACATCCAGGTTCGTATGGCTGATGTAGACGGCAATATCATTTTTGATCAGCTTCTCGTACAACCGCCCCATGGGCGTATCCGTCTGAATTCCCTGCAGCGGCCGGAAGATAATGGCATGATGGGCTATGATCAGGTTGCAGCCGAGCCTGATGGCTTCCCGGGCAACCTCATCGTTGACATCAAGAGCTACTAGTACACCGGTAATCTCTTTGTGCAGGCTGCCCAGCTGAAGGCCCACCTTGTCCCATTCCTCTGCCAGATGCTTGGGGGCCAGCTGTTCCATGTATTGAATTACAGTTTGTCCTTTGGCAAACATTGCAGCACCTCCGTGATTTGCTTGATCTGTGTATTAATCTGATTCCGTTTGGTTTCAGCCGATTCAAGCTCTGAACGGGACAGCGAAGCCAGTATGCCTTCCAGCTTCTGGATCTCTCCCTGCCATTTGTCCCTGAATACCCGGTTCGGCGCTTTCAGCAGCCAGGGCCCCATCTGCAGCAAGGTCTCCTTGCCGCAAACTACCGCCCCTTCATTCAGGTTGAGGTCGCGGTACACCTCCTCATTAGTGAGGCCACCTTCCTCTTCAGACACGGCCGTGAGGACTTCATAGAGCTTGCCGTCCTCCTCCAGGATGCTCTCGGCTGTCAGGACCCAGCCATTGCCGAGCAGCCAGCGGCGCAGGATATCCTCGCCCACATTCGGCTGAAGGATGAGGACTTGAACTCCCTTGAGCTTCCCCCCGGCAGCGCCCCGCTCCAGAATGGAAGCAATCAGAGCTCCCCCCATTCCGGCGATGGTAATACAGTTCACTTCACCTGGTTCAATTACATCCAGCCCATCACCGCGCCGTACGGAGATTATACTGCCCTTTCCGGCCTCTGCTACTCCTTTACGGGCAGCTTCGAAGGGTCCGGGGTTTACCTCGCCTGCTACGGCAAATACGGCCTTACCGGTCTGCACAGCAGCAATAGGGAGCAAGGCATGGTCAGAGCCGATGTCAGCCAGCCTGCTTCCTGACGGAATCTGCTCCAGCAAGCACTGAAGCCGGTTTGATAATTTCACGTTGTTCATGATGCCACCCACGTTATCCATTTTTTTCGGTACATGAACAGCAGGGCAAGGCCTGCTGCAATTTTGGTTATTAGCATTAGCGATATCCACTGCGGATAATCCTGTCTCAGCAACAAAGCATCTATTTCCGGCATCATCCATAACGAGACGCCAACTGCAAAGTAAACACCCGAAACCCCGCTGACCCTGTGATGCAGCAGCCAACTCAGCCACACCATCACTATGCACAGCGGAAGCCACAGCAGCTCCAGTTCAAAAATGGATGCTTCCGGACGGAACGCCCCGGCGAATCCCGCATACAAGAGCGCCCAAAAGGCAAAGCCGCTGTATTGCAGCAGCCCTATCCGCAGCACAAAGCCCAGAACGCACCACAACAGGCCGCAGCCTGCAATTAGTAGCGGCCTCCAGAAGTCCGGATTAAGATCATGCAAAGCGATCATCCAGAGCCCAAAACCCAGGGTCAGCACACTGCCGGCTCCTGCCAATATAAGGCTGAGCACTGTCTGCCTGTCTCTATACACCGCCGCGAAACCGTAACAGACAATTAAGACAGAAAGGGCCGTAGCGATTTGCAAAGGCCAGGGAAAAACGCTAAAATAAAGACTAATCAAGAAAATCAAGGAAATAATCCCAAAACCAAACAGCCACAACTTGATGCTTCCCTGGCCAATATTATGTAATGAGAGCGGATTGCTGTCCTTTGCCTTAGTTTCATCATCATAGAGGTTGGTCAAGAAATCGCAATATTGCTCCGGAAGCAGTCTGCTGTTTCGCCAATATTGAATCTCTTTTAATATAATGTCGCGTTTCCCCAAATTCACCGGCTCATCCCTCTTTCCAGGCCTACAAGGTCATTATATAACATTGTAATATTTCCCATCGGTGAAATCAAAAAGACCTCCTGCCACTGTGCAGCAGAAGGTCCGTTCACCCATACTATTCGAGGAAATCCTTAAGCCGTTTGCTCCGGCTTGGATGGCGCAGCTTACGCAGTGCCTTGGCTTCGATCTGGCGAATCCGCTCCCGGGTTACGCCGAATACTTTGCCCACTTCCTCCAGTGTTCTCGTCCGGCCGTCATCCAGTCCGAAACGCAGACGCAGCACGTTCTCTTCACGCTCTGTGAGCGTGTCCAGCACATCCTCCAGCTGTTCCTTCAGCAGTTCATAAGCCGCCGCATCCGCCGGCGCCAGTGCTTCCTGATCCTCTATGAAATCGCCCAGATGGGAGTCATCCTCTTCACCGATCGGTGTTTCCAGCGATACCGGCTCTTGCGCGATCTTCATGATTTCTCTGACCTTCTCAACGGTCAGCTCCATCTCCGCCGCAATTTCTTCCGGCGATGGCTCACGCCCAAGCTCCTGCAGCAGCTGACGGGACACACGAATCAGCTTATTAATGGTCTCTACCATATGCACCGGAATACGGATGGTCCGTGCCTGGTCCGCAATGGCCCGGGTGATGGCTTGACGAATCCACCAGGTGGCGTAGGTACTGAATTTGAAGCCTTTATTATGGTCGAATTTCTCTACCGCTTTGATCAGACCCATGTTGCCTTCCTGAATCAGATCCAGAAACAGCATACCGCGGCCCACATAACGTTTGGCGATACTGACCACCAGGCGCAGGTTCGCTTCCGCAAGGCGCCGTTTCGCTTCTTCGTCACCATTCTTGATCCGCATGGCAAGCTCCACTTCGTCATCCGCAGATAACAGGGGAACACGGCCAATCTCCTTCAGATACATCCGGACAGGATCATTGATCTTGATTCCCGGCGGGAGTGACAAATCATCGTCAAAGCTGAAATCATCGCTGTCGCTGTTCTCATTGTCCTCACTCGGGCGGAGAGTGGTAACCTCCTCATCGTTCTCGTTGACCACTTCAATCCCCAAATCACTAAGCTGCTCATAAAATTCTTCCATTTGCTCGGGGTCTTGATCAAACGGCGACAATTTCTCCATAATATCTTTGTAGTTGAGTGATGATCTTTTTTTGCCTTGCTCTACAAGCTGATCCTTAACCTGATCCAAAGTAAATTCTGCTTCCAATTCAGTATGCTGATCGTTCGCCATAATTCGACTCCCTCCTCCCTAGGTACATCCTGTCATCCATTCATTGTCTCTCTAGGGCTATAATCTCACTTGCTATTTGTGCCGCACGCAAAAAGTCACCGGACTTCTCCGCTTGAATCATCTCTTCGCGCTTCTGTTCCATCCTGCGCTGCAGGGGGTATTTCTTTACTTCACGGATGCAATCATCCAGCACCTGCACATTCCAGTCCGGAGGGGTATCCATCATGGATATGGAGGTTGCCGTCTTCTCCAGACGGTCATCCTGAAGTGAGGATAGAAACCGGCTGATGCCGGGTGGTTTGCCTTGAGCATAATAGGCGTATAGATAAGCGGCGATTGCCGCATGATCATCGATGTTAAAATCTTCTCCGAGGCGTTCGCTCACATACGATGCGGCTTCCGGGTCCTGAATCATAAAGGACAGCAGACGCCTTTCCGCGACATGATAAGCGGGCAGCAGTGTAGGTGTCTGCACTTGCCCTTTTTTATGCCTACCATTATTCCACCTTTTGTCGTTATTATCCCCTTCGGGGATGTTTTTTTGCATCGATGCCCGGAGTAAATTGCAATCCTGCTTCAAACTATCATATGACAGCTCAAGCTCGGAGGCGATTTCCCTCAGGTAAACCTCGCGTTCCGTTGAGGAATGCAGGGTGGCTATAACCTCCAAAGCCTCCTTGACATAGGCGATTTTGCCATCTTCCTCTAGGAGTATATGGTTTTTTTTCAGATATATAAGCTTAAATTTCACGGGGGAAACAGCCGATTCAATCACCTGTTCCCTAAATCTGTCCCCGCCGTAACGCGAGACAAATTCATCCGGGTCAAGGCCGCTTGGCAGCAGTGCCACCTTGACCTGCAGTTCATTCGCTTCGAGCAGTCCGATGGCCTTCATTGCAGCGGCTTGTCCCGCCCGGTCGCCGTCATAAGACAGTACAATTTCATCGGCCAGACTCTTCAACAGCGCTACATGGCCGTCCGTAAGCGAGGTCCCCATGGTTGCCACACCGTTATGCACCCCTGCCTCCCAAGCCGAAATGACATCCCCGTATCCTTCAAACAGAACGATTTGCCGCGTTTTGCGGATGGATGCTTTGGACTGGTGCAGATTGTACAGAATGCGGCTTTTGTTAAACAGCTTGCTGTCGGGAGAATTTAAATACTTCGGCTGGCCCTCTCCCAGAATTCTTCCGGCAAAAGCAATCACCTTGCCCGTCCGGTTCGCAATCGGAAAAATGATGCGTCCACGGAAACGGTCAACATACCCCTTGCCTTCGCTTCTGGCCGACAGCAGCCCGCCTTTCTCCATCTCGCCCAGGTCAAAATTTCTTTTCTCCAGAAACTGGAGCAAGGTATCCCAGCGGTCCGGAGCATATCCGATCTGGAATTTATCAATCATTTGGTCACTGAAGTTCCGGGATCTTAAATATTCCATCGCGGCTGTGCCGTGTTCCGTATTCTTCAGCAAATAATGATAGAACTTCGCAGACCATTCGTAGGCCTGGAGCAGCCTGTCGCGTTCCGGGTCCGGGGGAGACATCATGCCGCCTTTGCCCTCGGGAATGGGAATGTCGCTTTCCTCTGCCATAATTCTGACCGCTTCGGGGAAGGATAACCCTTCGATTTCCATCCTGAATTTGATGGCATTTCCACCCATACCGCAGCCAAAACAATGAAAGACTCCACGATCCGGTGTTACTGTAAAGGAAGGGGTCTTTTCCGAATGAAACGGGCAGAGGCCCCATAAATATTTCCCCTGCTTGGACAAATGGACAACTTTACCGACTGTATCGACAATGTCATGACGAGCCAGAACGTTCTCGATCACTTCTTCCGGAATATTCCCATGTCCGCTAGCCACTTCAACCACCTTCATCTCTTAACAAATAAATAGTATTCGCTACTGCTGCACGTTCTCCTGCAAAAATGTTAAAAGTTTTGTCAGTTTATGTTGAAAAAAAACTTTTTCCTCGGGTGTGATTGCTTTGGGCCCCTTGGAGTAATGGCCTCTGCGGCGTTGAACCGCCTTGGCATGCCTGCTCTCAAGCATAAAATCCATATTGGAATCATCATACTCCTGTCCGCGATTCGACAGCACCCTGCAGCGTTTGCCGAGCGCCAGAGCCGCCAGCCCGTAATCCTGTGTAATGACTACATCCCCTGCAGAGATATGATTGGCGATATACAGGTCGGCGCTGTCCGCTCCCCGGTCAACCTGGATGACAGTGACGCCTTCCTCCGCTTTCAGCACATGATCAAAGGACGAAACCATTAATACCGGAATCCCAAAGGAACGGGCAACCGTTGCGATTTCCTTTTTGACCGGACAAGCATCTCCATCCACCACTATGGTTCTTCCCTGGGACCTTTCCATGAGCTCACCAAATTCCCGTGTAATATATATACGCTTCAGCTTGCTGAAATTCCTTCTTTGTAAAGCATAAATACGGAACGGATGTCAAGCTTTCGCGCAAGCACCGTTCCGTATATTTATACCCCAAACGACCAGTCTATACCATAAGTTGCTTAAAGTTGTTAGAAAAGCGGCCTTTTGTTCACAAATACAGGCATTCCGCCCAGGTTACCAGACCAGCTTGCCGAAATCGGCAAAGGCTTTGGAATCTCCATCGATACCAGCCAGCAAGGCCAAGCGGTTCGCCCGGATCTGTTCATCCTCCGCCATAACCATCACGGAATCGAAGAATCCGGTCACCGCATCCTTCAAGCCGGAGAGAATGGCCAGGGCTTCTGCAGCATTTCTGGCTGTCAGCGCCTCAAGGTATGGAGTATGGATAGCTTGCCATGTCTCATACAGCTTCAGCTCGGCTTCTTCCTTGAGCAGGCTTGGATCAATGGCTGTTGCAGAAGCCTTGGCAGCCAGATTGCTGACACGGGTCAGCGAATCCACCGCGATTTTGAAATCGGCAGTAGCTGTTACGGCCTCCATCAGAGCACGGCTGCGGCCCACCACATCTACAACATCGTCAAATCCGGCAGCAATCACAGCGTCCACCACATCATAACGGACATTGTCGGACAGGAGGCGTTTTACGCGAAGGCCAAAGAACTCGTAAAGGTTAATACGCAGCTCCTCACCGGAATGTTTCACACTTTTTGTATTTTCATGAACTTCCATGGCCGCCTCAAAAATTTCCTGCAGTGTGACCGGAAGCTCATGCTCCAGTACCATTTGTACAATACCTGCTGCCTGACGGCGCAGCGCATAAGGGTCCTGGGAACCGGTCGGAATAATGCCGATGGAGAAACAGCCGACGATGGTGTCGATTTTATCGGCAAGGCTCACAACCAGTCCTGCTTCTGTAGAAGGCACAGCATCTCCGGCGGACCGGGGCTGATAGTGTTCAAAGATCGCTTTGGCTACAGTCTCCGGTTCGCCGGCTTTGCGGGCATAATCCTCGCCCATCGTGCCTTGAAGCTCAGGGAACTCATAGACCATTTGGGTAACCAGGTCGAATTTGCAGATATCGGCTGTACGGCTGACCTCCGCTCGCGCAGCGGCAGAAAGTTCAAGCTTGCCGGCCAGACGGTCGGCAATTTGCCGGATACGGCGGACCTTGTCGCCTATGCTGCCAAGCTCTTCATGATAGACGATGTTCTCCAGTTTGGCCAGTGCAACGTCAATAGGCAGCTTTTGATCTTCCTCATAAAAGAATTTGGCATCCGACAGACGCGCCCGGAGCACTTTCTCATTCCCTTTGGCGATGACATCCAGCGATTCTGCATTGCCGTTACGTACGGTTACGAAAAACGGAAGCAGCTTGCCTGCGGCATCCAGCACCGGGAAGTAACGCTGATGCTCACGCATCGAGGTAATCAGTACATCCTGCGGAATGTTCAGGAAAGATTCATCGAAGGTTCCGAACAACACGGTTGGAGTTTCCACCAGAAACAATACTTCCTCCAGCAAGTCTTCCTTAATGGCGATCGTCCAGTTTTTATCTGAGGCCAGCTTGTTAATCTGCTCCAGAATCAGCGCTTCGCGTTCCTTCACATCCACCAGCACATGCTGGGCACGCAGACTTTCAATATATGCAGCAGGCTCTGTAATTACGGCTTCCTTCCCTAAGAAACGATGGCCGCGGCTGACATTGCCAGCTTTGACGCCTGTAATTTCAAGCTCAATGATCTCTTGCCCAAACAGGGCCACCATCCAGCGGATCGGACGGACGAATTTGAAATCATACGCGCCCCAGCGCATATTTTTGGGGAACGTCATTGCACTGACAATCCCGGACAGTCCTTCGGACAACAAGGATGAGGTCTCAACACCGGCACTGCTGCGGGTAGCATAGATATACTCTACACCAGCCAGCTCTTTAAAGGTGAACTGCTCCGGATCTACACCTTGGCTGCGGGCAAAACCCAGTGCCGCCTTGCTCCAGGCGCCGCTGGCATCCAGCGCGATTTTGCGTGACGGGCCTTTGACTTCTTCGCTGATATCCTCTTGCTTCTCGGCGGCACCTTTCACAACAACAGCAAGACGGCGAGGTGTAGCATAGGCTGTTACACCCTGATGCGCAATACGGGAGGCTTCCAGCCATTTCGTTGTTCTATCCTGCAGCTGCTCCATTGCCGCCCGGATGAACCTTGCCGGAATTTCCTCCAGACCGATTTCGAACAATATATCTTTAGCCACGGTCAGCACCTTCTTTCTTCAGCAGCGGGAAGCCCAGCTTCTCGCGTTCCTCCAGGTATGTTGCTGCTACGGTACGGGCCAGATTGCGCACTCTTGTAATAAAGCCGGTACGTTCAGTGACGCTGATAGCTCCGCGCGCATCCAGGAGGTTGAAGGTATGCGAGCATTTCAGCACATAATCATACGCCGGGAAGACGAGATGATTCTCCATCGCTCTGCGCGCTTCCTCTTCGTAAGTGTTGAACAAGGTGAACAGCATTTTGACATCGGAGACTTCAAACGTATATGTGGAATGCTCCACTTCCGGCTGATGGAACACATCTCCATACGTTACGCCTTCCACCCATTCCAGATCGAATACATTTTCTTTGTCCTGAATATAGGAAGCCAGACGCTCCATACCGTAGGTGATTTCCACAGCCACCGGATGAGTCTCAATCCCGCCAACTTGTTGAAAATAGGTGAATTGCGTAATTTCCATCCCATCCAGCCAGACTTCCCAGCCCAGACCCGCGCAGCCGAGGGAAGGATTCTCCCAGTTATCCTCGACAAAACGGATATCGTGCAGGAGCGGATCAACGCCAAGTGCTCTCAAGCTATCCAAATACAGCTCCTGAATGTTGTCCGGTGAAGGCTTGATGATTACTTGAAACTGGTGATGCTGGTACAGGCGGTTAGGATTCTCACCGTAACGTCCATCGGATGGGCGGCGGGATGGCTCCACATAAGCCACCTTCCAAGGCTCGGGTCCCAGCGACCGTAAAAAAGTCATGGGGTTCATCGTGCCGGCCCCTTTTTCCGTATCATACGGCTGGACCAGAATACAGTTCTCTGCTGCCCAGAACTGCTGCAGCGTCAAGATCATCTGCTGAAAGTTCATACTAACCGACTCCTTCGCTATACGAATTTTGACTCACTCCCTGCGATGGAGGCGGCCTGCTCTATATCCTGCGGCGAATTCCGAAGAGGTTCAGCAAAGTCCCCGCCGCAGGCAAAAAAGCTCCCGCCCCCATGCCTGATAATCCAGACATAGGGACGAGAGCTTAACATTCATTCTCCCGCGGTTCCACCCTACTTGATTCCATACAAATCCCTGCACGACTTCAGCCGGCTGCAGTGTATGCAATCCACTTTTCCTTAATTTCCGTTCCCATACTCCCGGGTGCCATGTTCATGAACAATGTCCCACCAGGCTTTCACTGTCCCCGGTTCGCTGCTGCTGACCATTCGTTCATTACTTTCCCGATCATTGTACGTCTCTCCACAGGAGCCCACGGCTGATACTGTAAAAAGAAACTGTCCCTATAATACCGGAACTTTTGCGTTTCGTCAAATATTGTATTTATCCAGCTGGTCAAGAAAACTCTGCGATTTCAGCTTGAGTCCCAGCTGATGATCCATAAAAGCCCGCATGATTTTTTTCAGTTCGGCCTGCGTCTCTGCTTTGACATCCACATTTCCCAGTCTAGTCAGATCCAGCCTGGCGAATACACGCAGGAGCTTCAAGGCACGCGGTGTAATCTCCATGGCCGGCGGATCCTGATGCTTGCAGCTGCGGCAGAGGACTCCGCCGAGCCTTGCACTTACCCGCAGCTGGTCATCCGGCTTGTCTGCGCCGCACACCACACAGGCATCCAACTCAGGGCCGTATCCTGCGGCCTGCAGGATTTTCATTTCGTAGACATTAATTATAATGCCGGGCTCCTTGTCTTCCTCCAGTGCATTCAGGCAAGCCGTCAGCTGACGGAACCAGAAGTTTCCGGTTTCCTCATCATGCAGCACGCGATCCAGCAGCTCACAGGCATAGGATGCATACGCCGCTTTGATTAAATCCTGGCGGAGCGGGTGATGCGACTTTGTAATTTCGCCGGCATTCAGCGTACCCAGTCCTCCATTATTTCTAAAAAAAACAAATTCCCCAACGGTAAACAGCTGAATCAGGGCAGCATGACGGCTTTTGACTTTCTTGGCACCACGCACGAGAACGCCTACTTTGCCGGCATTTTCGGTGCAAAGCGTAATGATGGCGTTCCCTTCGCCGTAGTCCATGCTGCGGATGACGATCCCTTCCACCCTGTGTAGCATGCCTCTTCTCCCAACCACTCGGCAAGCAACCAGTTCTTATTGTGCTTCTTCATCAAGAGCCTTCTCTTCCTCCGCCGGCAGCAATCCGGCCTCTAAGAGCGGATCGCGCGCTTCCCGGTACAGCAGATAAGCATCGACATCTCCAGTCATTGCAAAATACTTCCACGAAAAGTCTCGCATTGGTATTCATCCTTTCTTCGGAAACACGATGTCCTCGGAATTAGGATGTGCGATGTGCCGGGTTCTATCCTTGCAATTCCTGCCAATGGGCGTTCGCCGCCGGATTAAAGGTCTTTATGGAAGCCCAAATCACGCAGTACGCGTTCCTGGTTGCGCCAGTCTTTTTTCACTTTTACCCACAGCTCCAGAAAAATCTTCGAACCAAGCA
This sequence comes from Paenibacillus albidus, assembly GCF_014644435.1. GTDB lineage: Bacteria > Bacillota > Bacilli > Paenibacillales > Paenibacillaceae > Paenibacillus_AQ > Paenibacillus_AQ albidus. The sequence goes on from NZ_BMKR01000008.1 coordinate 124,981, forward strand.
AATTTTCGATATCCGTCCGTGCCCGCTTGCCTACTTCTTTGAGCATGGCTCCCTGCTTGCCGATAATAATCCCCTTCTGCGAATCACGCTCTACAAAAATCACAGCGGAAATGTGCACCACGCCGTTTTTCTCCACGCGCATATCTTCAATGGCCACCGCGATGGAATGCGGTACCTCTTCCCTGGTCAAATGCAGGATTTTCTCCCGGACAAGCTCCGCGCAGACAAATTGCTCCGGGTGGTCGGTAATCTGATCCTCCGGATAATATTGCGGCCCTTCCGGCAAATACTTCTGGAGCTGCTCCAGCAGCGTATCCACATTGCTGCCGACCTTGGCGGAGATTGGAACGATTTCGGCAAAATCATGCAGCTTGCGATACGCTCCCATCAGCGGAAGCAACGCCTCCGGCTCGATTTTGTCGATCTTGTTCAACACAAGAATGACCGGAGTCTTGAGCCCGTTCAATTGCTCGGCAATGTAGCGGTCGCCTCCGCCGAGTCCCTCCGCAGCATCGACCAGGAACAGAACAGCCTCCACTTCACCCAGTGTGCTCATAGCCGTCTGATTCATGTAATCGCCCAGTTTGGACTGTCTTTTGTGAATCCCGGGGGTATCCAGGAATACGATTTGCGAGCCATTGGTGGTGTATACCCCATGGATTTTGTTCCGTGTAGTTTGCGGTTTGTCGGACATAATGGCAATCTTCTGTCCGATTACCTGGTTCATAAGTGTAGATTTGCCTACGTTTGGTCTGCCGATAATAGCAACAAACCCTGATTTGAATTTCATAAGTTGATCCTACCTTTCTTTAAAAACATTTCGATCCTTTAAGATCCTTTAAGATCCTTTAAGATCCTTTAAGATCCTTTCGATCCCCCTAAATCCCCCTTAGCCAAGGGGGACCCCAAGGGCCCCGGCCCTCTGGACACCCGGAAAGGGCGGCCCTGCGGCGGCGGTGGAATAAAGGGAAGGTGGTGCCGGAGCGCTTACGTCCCCATCCGGGGACACGCTTGACGTCGCCTTCCGAATGCCTGGCGCGGCTTCCGCGGCCAGGCTTGGAGCACCGGGTGACTCCGGCGCGTTGGTACGCAGCGGTGTGCCCGCAAGCGCTCGCGGCTGCGCCGCTTTGCTTACGGGCGAATGTGACTCCAACGGACCAGGGAGTGACTCCGGCGCGTTGGTACGTGGCAGCGTGCTCGCAGGCGCTGGCGGCTGTGCCGCTTCGCTTACGGGCGGATGTGACTCCAACGGACTAGGGAGTAACTCCGGCGCGTTTGTACGTGGCAGCGTGCCCGCGGGCGCTGGCGGCTGCGCCGCTTCGCTTACGGGCGGATGTGACTCCAACGGACCAGGGAGTGACTTCGGCGCGTTGGTATGTGGCGGCGTGCCCGCAGGCGCTCGCGGCTGTGCCGCTTTGCTTACGGGCGGATGTGACTCCAACTGGCGAGGGAGTGACTCCGGCGCGTTTGTACGAGGCGCCGTGCCTGCAAGCGCTGGCGGCTACGCCGCTTCGCTTACGGGCGGATGTGACTCCAACGGACTAGGGAGTGACTCCGGCGCGTTGGTACGTGGCGCCGTGCTCGCAGGCGCTGGCGGCTGCGCCGCTTCGCTTACGGGCGGATGTGACTCCAACGGACCAGGGAGTGACTTCGGCGCGTTGGTATGTGGCGGCGTGCCCGCAGGCGCTCGCGGCTGCGCCGCTTCGCTTACGGGCGGATGTGACTCCAACGGGCGAGGGAGTGACTTCGGCGTGTTGGTATGTGACGGCGTGCCCGCAAGCGCTCGCGGCTGCGCCGCTTCGCTTACGGGCGGATGTGACTCCAACGGACCAGGGAGTGACTTCGGCGCGTTGGTATGTGGCGGCGTGCCCGCAGGCGCTCGCGGCTGCGCCGCTTCGCTTACGGGCGGATGTGACTCCAACACACTTGGGAGTGACTTAAGCGCGACTGCACTTTGTACATCAGGTTGCGGTTAAATCAGGCACATTTTCGATTAGAGTGCATTTTATGCATCAGAAAAAGCCAAAAAGGTCCTTTTTCTAATTTTTCTAATTTTCTAATGTACGAAATACATCAGAATGAACTTTTGAGCCAATCCAGAGTGATTTGGCTGCACAAAATACATTAGAACAGCTATCCACCTGACCGGTAAGACAGTCCCCCTGTTACAGTCAGTCTTTATGGGACTGACAATCTAAGCGGACTCTTTGTATTTTGTGCATCCCCGCACACTCCCACTCCATATTTTCCGGATTAATTCACCGTATCTGAATTCGCAGACTTATTCCGTAGCTTGTCCCTGGGCCAGATCTACCGGACCAAACGCACCCGGAAGCAGCTCGCGCACGGTGGTCTCGAAGATATCCCCCTTCATATTCCCGAGGATCACCTTCATATCGGGCGGACACAGTTCGATCATCACCTGGCGGCAAACCCCGCAGGGGGAAACAGGTGCATCCGTATCGGCAATGACAGCGATGGCTTTGAACGATCCCGCTTTATGGCCGTCGGCAATCGCCCGGAACAAGGCGGTCCGCTCTGCACAATTGGTCGGGCCAAAAGCAGCATTCTCCACATTGCAGCCATGGTGAATATGCCCCTCCCGGTCCAGAAGCGCCGCACCGACTGCGAAACGGGAATATGGGATATAGGCATTGGCGCGGGCTTTAATCGCCTCTTGCAGAAGTATAGCGGAATCCATAATAATCCTCCTATAGGGTCGTAATCAAAGAGGGCGGAGCGCAAAAAGCGGATCCGCCTCTCCCATGAGTCTAATTAGTACACTGATTATGACATAAACCCGGCGATCCAGTCCATCACAGGGTGATAAAAAACATAAACCCCCGCAATTACAGCAAACACCGCCGTGAGCAGCACGGCTCCTGCGGCGGTATCTTTGGCTTTTTTGGCCAAGGGGTGTAGCTCCGGTGAAACCAGATCTATGGTCGCTTCAATCGCAGTATTCAACAGCTCGGCGGTCAGTACCAAGGTAATGGCAACCGCAAGGATCATCCAGCTTGCCACCGGGAGCCTGAAAAATGCCGCAGCCAGGAGCACCACCAGCGCAAAAGCCGTGTGCACCTTCATGTTCAGTTCCGACTTGAATGCGGCGGCAATGCCGTGCGCTGCGAAGCGGAATGAATGCCAGAATTTTTTGTGGCCGGCCGCCGTGTTCTTGACCATTATCGGGTCAGCCCGACCTGGGCCAGCACACTCTCCTGCTTGGACATCATCTCGGCCTCCGCGGCCTCATCCTGATGATCATAACCAAGCAAATGCAGAAAACCATGGACAAAAAGGAACCCAAGCTCACGCTCCAGCGAATGGCCGTATTCCAGCGCCTGCTCCTGCGCACGGGTTACCGAGATAATAATATCTCCCAGCATATCCGGCAGATCCGCAAGCTCCTCGCCTTCTTCCAGTTCATAAATAATCTCCGGCTCGTCTTCTCCGGTTTCGTTCATGGCAAAAGAGAGCACGTCCGTCGGACGGTCAATGCCGCGATATTCCCGGTTCAGCTCATGTATCCGCTCGTTGTCGACAAAAGTCAATGCGACCTCACCTTCGTGAAGCCCCTCCGCTTCGCCGGCTTTTTGCAGAATCTGCTCCAGCATTGTGATCAGACTGTCGCCAATCTCATATTCTTCCTGTTCATTGTTCCAACTGATCGCCAGGCTCATGTATTAACGGCCCCTTCCTCTTTTTTGGGCTTCTTCGTTTCCTCCGGGTATTCAATCCGGGAATGAAAAATTCCCATCACTGTTTCTTTGAGCGTACGTGAAATAATATCGAGTTCCTTGATCGTAAGATCACACTCGTCAAACTGGTGGTCGTCCAGCCGGCTTTTGATAATCTTCTCGATCATCGTCTCTACCTGCACCACCGTTGGTTTACGCAGGGAACGGACAGCTGCTTCCACACTGTCGGCAATGCCGACCACAGCGGATTCCTTGGACTGCGCCTTCGGTCCGGGGTAACGGAAATCCTCCTCCGTGAAGTCAGGCTCCACACCTTTTTCCTCCGCCAGCTTCAGTGCCTTATGATAAAAATAATGCAGGAACGTAGTTCCGTGGTGCTGCTCCGCGATGTCGCGGATCGGCTTCGGCAGCTTATATTCCTTCTGCATTTCCACCCCGTCCCGGGCATGGGCTACAATAATCGATTTGCTGAGTTTTGGTTCAATGGAATCATGCGGATTCTCCATATTATTCTGGTTCTCGATAAAATAAAACGGTCGTTTCGTCTTCCCGATATCGTGATAATACGAGCCCACACGGCAGAGCAGACCGTCTGCGCCAATCGCTTCGGCAGCAGCCTCCGACAGGTTGCCGACCATCACACTGTGATGATACGTTCCCGGCGTCTCCGTCAGCAGCTTGCGCAGCAGCGGATGGTTCGGATTGGACAGCTCCACCAGCTTCAGCGCCGACAGAATGCCAAAGGTGGCTTCGAAGAAAGGCATCAAGCCGATAACCAGCACAGCGGTCAGCAGCCCTCCCGCAAAGGAAAACCCGATGGAGTAGAGAGTATCCACTTCCTTCCATTCTCCGCCGCCCAGCAGGGTCAGCATAAAGACGGACAGACAGCCGAACAGGGAGACCATGATCCCGCCTTTGAGTAGCGTGGAGCGCTGCCCTGCGCGATGCGTGGCAAAAATGGCCACGTAGGAAACGATAAGGGCAAAAAATCCAAAGTTAAAGTCAAATACCGAATTCGGCTGTACATTCAGAATGATACTGGAAAGTATAGCAAACAAAATGGAACAAAAATAGGCAAGCGACATGTCCAGCAGCATAGCAACAAGCATGGCCCCTATGGCAACGGGAGCCAGGAAGCCTATGTAAGGCTTGGCATCCGTTTGAATAAATGCGGCCAGACGCATGGAAATCATCGTTATGACAAACACCAGTACCAGCATCAGCAACTGGGAATTATTATACTTAAAGGTGGAGCTCCCTCCGGAATACCGGATAAATACCAGCAGCCCTGCGGAAAGCATGGCTGACAGCAGAAGCAAGCCTAGCTGCGGCCAGTAGTTCACCTCGTTGCGGAGCAGGCCGCTCTCGTCCAGAAGCTTGTAGAGCTCCGGAGTAATCTGTTGGCCTTTGGCCACAAGGACATCGCCTTGTTCAATATATACAGGCTGCGTATTTTCTCTGGCCTGCACTTTTGCTTCCTTGGTAGCTTCCTCATCATAGAATTTGTTGCTCGTGATTACGAGCCGCACCAATTCCTGAGTAACCTCACGCGCCGTGCGCTGGCCAAGTGAACTGACACTGACCTGCTCGGCCACCTTGGCCCGCGCCGTCTGTGCCTCCAGTATCTGATCGTTCATCAGCTTGGTGACGATATCCCGGGCGACCGGCTTCATCTCAATGATATCCTGGGAGGTCAAGCGCGGGATCTTGATGTATGTCTCCTCCGGGATGACATAGGTCTGCTCTTTGATTTCTCTTTGCATCTCTTCCAAAAGAGTGTCGGAGTAGGTCCCGTTACTCCGGTTCGAGGCCACAAAGTTAAGGATGAAGTCATTGGCACGCCGCGGAATTTCTTCACGGTAGATGGCCGTTTTATCGCTTTGCGAGATCAGATCGTCCTGATTCAGGCGGTCAATCCGGTCCAGCAGCGAAGTCACCAGATTATCGGCGCGCATCGGAATAATCTTGTAAATCTTCTGAACATCCTCCGCAGCTTCTTCCTGCGCCTTCAGCGTAGCTTTGTTGTCCTGGATCTGCTTGGGTGAAGTGATTTCCTTCGCGCTGTAAGAGCCCTCTTTGATGTCATACCGTTTGGGCAAAAGGTCAGGCGCCAGCATGAAGTAGAACACCAGCCCCAGCAACAGGAAAAGAGCATAGCGCGTTGCCACGCTATACTTCCACCCATGGTTGCTGTATACAAATCCGCTTAATTTCGATGGTTGCTTTGAGGCCATGAAGACAATCCCCTTTATTCGAGGTTTTCGGCAGAGCGGTCATAGGCAACGATTATTTTCTGCACCAGGGAATGCCGTACTACATCCTGTTCTGCAAAATAGACAAAGCCAAGCTCTTCGATGCCGGATAAAATTGCTTTGGCTTCTATCAAGCCTGATTTCTTTCCGCGTGGCAGGTCGATCTGGGTCACGTCACCCGTAATGACCATCTTGGACCCGAAACCTAGCCGGGTCAGGAACATTTTCATCTGTTCGGGTGTTGTATTCTGCGCTTCATCCAGAATAATAAAAGAATCATCCAGCGTACGTCCGCGCATATAAGCGAGCGGCGCAATCTCTATCAAGCCGCGTTCCAGCGCCTTGGCGACCTGATCGGGCCCCATAACGTCATATAACGCGTCGTAGAGCGGACGGAGGTATGGATCTACCTTTTCCTGCAAATCGCCGGGAAGGAACCCCAGGCTCTCTCCTGCTTCCACTGCCGGCCGCGTTAAAACAATCCGCTTGACGGACCCTTCCTTCAGCGCTACCACGGCAAGCACAACAGCGAGATACGTTTTGCCGGTTCCCGCCGGTCCGATACCGAACACAATATCACGTTTCTTAATCGTGGTCACATAATGCTTCTGGCCAATGGTTTTGACACGGATAGGGCGTCCGCGGAACGTTGTTGTAATTTCCCCCTTGAACAGGTCCAGCAGCTGGTCGGCGCGGAAATCCTTCGCCAGTTCCACAGCATACTGCACATCCCGCTCGCTGAGTATGTAGCCGCTCCGGATCAGGGACAGCAGCACACCAAAGAGCTGCCCCAGCATGTCTACTTCACGTTCAGAGCCACGCACCGTAAATTCCGCTTCGCGCGAATCGATTACAGCCGGAATCTCACTCTCAATAATCTTCAGAAAACCATCCTGCGGGCCAAAGAGGGATTGCGCCTCTCCCGCATTTTGTAATGATATACGAATGCTTGCAGTCTGTTCTGACAAGTAGCCTCATTCTCCTTGGTTGTTTACTATCGGAAGTTCTTCCGCGATTTGTTCTTCCACTTCAAACAGCACTTTCATATAAACTTTACCATTCTCTTTCTTCTCATGCAAAATTTTTTGACTTTTGATGACGCTGTCAACGCCATAACGGGCCCAAATATCCTTTTTTGCCCGCGCCAAACCTTCCTCCCGCGCCCCCTCTGCAGACAATGTGCCTACAGTTTCACTGACCTCCATCTCTTTTTCGATCATCCAGCCCAGCGGCAGGACAATAGAACGCCAAGTTAAAGGATCATTCTCCGTAAGTGTCCGTGATTGCACAAACCCCGCATCCCCGTAGCCCCACAGCTGGATAGCCCATTTGCCCAGCACCAGGTACGTGCGGTCCTTGCGTTCACCGGTATAGGAACGGTTCGTTGTCGTTAACGGAACCTCTACGTTATATTCATGCCAGACCAGCCCTCTGACCTCGCCTTTCGCTACAACCTCCTGCGAATTCTCTTCATCGCCCAGGATGCCGGAGATCAGAATATCGCCTTTTTTGACCCGCGAATGGCGGGCAACCAGCGGACGCCCTTGCTCTGCATATATTTCAGACACCACCGCATCGGTCCGGCTAACCAAATGACGCTGGCTGTGAAGCGGCTTCACTTCAGGCTGTGCAGCCTCCACTACCTGGATCGTAATGCTCGTCCCTGTCCGCTGCAGGCCAATCCATGAAATTCCGGGCAGGCGTACAGCCAGCTCCTTCGTAAGCTCGTCCGGCTCTTTTAGACGCCAAATCCACTGATACGGATAGACCCCCTCCTGCCGTGCTGCCGATAAGATATCCTCGGAGGCGATGCGTTCATTCCCTTCCACTTTGATGCTCCAGACCATGGAGGATAGGAGGACGAGAGCAACGCCAAACAACAGCAGTCCTATGGCAAAAAACTTCCGCTTCCATAACCTTGCCGCTGTGAAAGGCAGGCCGTTCCGCCCGATGACGCGCATGCGGCAGCCTGTCTGCTTCAGGAGCGGCCGGAGAGCATAAAAGTCATCCAGCAGCAGCTTCAGGGTAGCGCCGTTCCCGGCAGGCTTTACGTCCCAGATGACAATGCCTGCTCCGGTCACAGCATTAATGAATTGTTCCACCTGCGGTCCCGTCACGTGCAGTGTAACGAACCCCCGCAGTGATGACAGAGGCGGTTCCTTCATGATCTCTCCTCGCTTTCTATATATCTGATCTCCCCGATAATGCCTTCTACCGCCAATTCCTGGCCGAGTATATTGCGGATCACAAGCTCCCGGCCTGTGATTACCAGCGACCCCTTGGCTAATGCAAGCGTAAGCGTCCCGGAGGAAAAATGCAGTACGCCGCGATGATTCTCGATATACAGCTCCTTATTGCCGATCAGGGTGATCCGGGGCATTTCCTGCAGCAAATCCTGCGGAAGATCCAACACCCCGTTTGTCCATCCCCGCAGCCTGCGGCCGATACGGGTCATAAGTAGACGTTCCCCCTTCCTGCCTTCTGTACACCTTATGCGGCAACGCTTTTTTTTATGAGAAAAACCCATATCAGGCTGAGGCAAAACAGAAAGGAGCTGTCCCACGCGCCATCAAATGGATCCTGAGGGGGAAAATCCAAGACCAGGGCGACCAAAAATCTCTAACTAATGTTCTCCAAATGATAAAAAAGGACAGTTTTAATAGGGAAACTCCCCTTAACTCGTCCTCTCTTCGGCAAAAACACTGATTCAAAATGCAAAAAAGCGATTCTCTGGAATATAAGAGAATCGCTGCTTTCTGTTTGCGTCACGGCTTGTTTCCGTTTGTAAAAATAATGCTTCAGCTCAGCCCTGCCTCCGGCTAAAATGGGACTGACGTGAACGGGGCGGACCCAGTACCTCGGCCCAGATCAGCCCATTGCGCAGGCTCTCGCGGTCTCCCGCTAGCGCCCGCCTGCCTGCCGAGCCCGATGGCTTACCTTGGTCTTGATGCAGAAGTACGGGATCTGCTCCAGCCACTTGGTCAAACGCGGCATTCACACGCTCCACCTCAGCCTTCATGCTCTGTATCCGCGCCTCAACACCATCTTCTTCTTGCCTATGCTCATAAGAAACCCCTTCGCCGGTTTCCATATCCGGTGATGGAGACCTCTGCGCCCATACCGGAGGGCTGACGGTATCCCGCCCTTCTTCAAACGGAGTACGTCCTGAACCGCCATCCGCAGCCGGAGCCGGGAGACCGGACCGTTCGCTGTCCTGTCCGCCCACCCGGCGAAGATTACGGCGCAAAGGCTGATCACCGCCACCGCCAAAGGTCGGCATCCCGCTAGGGGGATTGCCTTTATCCTTGTTCTTTTTGGCCTTATTCACATTCGTCACAATGGCGAATAGAATGACAGCAATAATATAGATCAAGCTGCTCATGGGACATCACATCCCCTTATTTGTTGTGGTTGGAACTGCTGCCGTCATCCTGGTCATTCACTTTACCGAGCGAACCGCGCATTTGGGTGTCGGCCTCGATGTTCTTGAGATTCATATAATCCATAACGCCGATTTTACCGGCACGCAGTGCTTCTGCCATAGCGAGCGGTACCTGGGATTCTGCCTCGACAACCAGTGCCTTCATTTCAACAACCCGCGCTTTCATCTCCTGTTCATGCGCAACCGCCATCGCCCGGCGTTCTTCCGCCTTAGCCTGGGCGATACGCTTATCCGCTTCGGCTTGCTCCGTTTGCAGATAGGCGCCAATGTTCTTGCCGACATCCACATCCGCAATATCGATGGACAGAATTTCAAATGCCGTTCCGGAGTCGAGGCCTTTGGACAAGACCGTCCGGGAGATGGAGTCCGGATTCTCCAGTACGTCTTTATGTGCATTACTGGAACCTACTGTTGTTACAATCCCTTCCCCGACACGGGCAATAATCGTCTCTTCACCCGCACCGCCAACGAGACGGTCGATATTGGCACGGACTGTAACCCGTGCTTTAACTTTAACCTCGATTCCGTTCTTGGCCACTGCCGCTACAATTGGTGTCTCAATGACACGCGGGTTAACGCTCATTTGCACGGCCTGCAGGACATCACGGCCGGCAAGGTCGATAGCCGCAGCACGTGTGAATTCCAGCGGTATATCGGCCCGCTGGGCGGCAATCAGCGCATTGACAACCCGGTCCACGTTACCTCCGGCAAGATAATGGCTTTCCAGCTGGTTAATATTAAGCCCAAGTCCGGCCTTCGTGGCCTTGATCATCGGATTGACAATCCGGCTTGGTGTTACCCGCCGCAATCTCATTGCCACCAGTGTAATGATACTGATTCTTACACCGGATGCCCATGCCGAAATCCACAGCATGACCGGAAAGAAGCTGAAAAAGACACTCAATACAATAATCACGACGACCGCGATTAGTAAAATGGTTATCATAGATGCTTCACCCATATTACGCTTCAACCTCCGCTATTTGTTTTGTTCTTCCTCGAACCTATCCATAGTTTACCTTATTGTTTTATATTTCCTTCACCACAATTCGCCCACCTTCGACCTTAACAATAGAGATCGGTGCATTGACGCTGATGAAGCTCCCCTCCGTCACCACATCAATGCGTTCCCCGTTCACCAGGGCCGTTCCGGCAGGCCGCAGAGGGGTAATGCTGACTCCGGTGCCTCCAACAAGGCTGAGCTTTTCGGAAACCGGGACAAATCCTTGTTCCTTGGTCAGACTGTCCTTCAGGATAAACCTGTTCCAGATTCCGCGTTCCTTGAAGATCATAGCTACCACCGCAATCACTACGACCGCCCCGGCAAAAGCAATCCCCAGACTGGCCAGCGCATTCGTGTAGCTGTAGGCTGCACGCACAACTCCTGCCACCAGACTGATCGACCCGAGCAGTCCGAGAATACCAAAACTGGGGACAAACAGCTCCAGCACCAGCATAACCAGACCTAATATGAACAGCAGCCAGGTCTCAGCACCCGCGAAGCCAGCCACATAATTCCCGAAGAAATATAAGGCAAAAGCCAGTGTGCCAATAACTCCAGGTGCACCAAAGCCCGGTATAAGCAATTCGATCACGACACCTGCGATCCCGATAAACAGCAAAATCGTCATAATAATCGGGTTCGTCAGAAATTGCGACAATTTCTCCGCTCCGGTATGCTCTACGCGAAAAATGTCGTCCGTTGAATATCCGAGCCACTGAATGGCTTCCTCCGGTGTTTCGGCAATTTGCTCCGCATATCCGGCCTTCAGTGCTTCGTCACTGGTCAGGGAGATAATCTCGCCTTTCGCCTTGCTGACACCGAGCTCCGGCTTATCGAATTCCAGGTTAATGTCCATCATTCCGGCAGCAATGTCCGGGTCCCGGTCGTTCAAAGCTGCAGCTCCGACCATCTTGGACTTCCAGTAGGAGATCAGCTTGGCATCATCGACCCGCTGGCCATTCATGTCCACAAGCGAAGCTGAGCCAATCATGCTGCCCGGCTTCATAATAATGTTCCCCGCATTCAGGGCGATGTAGCTTCCGGCTGATGCCGCATCTCCTTTGATAAAGGCAGCTGTCGGAATCTCACTGTCCTTTACCATTGTCCCAATCTGCTCCGCCGCGCCCACCAAACCGCCCGGGGTATCAATCTCAAGCACAATCAGGACAGCTCCATAATTCGCAGCTTCCTCGAAGCCCCGTTCCAGGAAGCGTTGCAGCCCTCTTTCGATTTCGTGATCAACCGGAATGATAAACACCGGTCCCTGATGGCTCTCAACTGTGGATGCTGCGCCGGAAGCTCCCGGAGCTGCCCCATCGGCATATGTATTCAACGTAAGCGGAACAAACAACAGCAGCAGAATAAGGGCCATGCCAGCCAACGCCAATCTTCGAAATCCTCTCAAGTTTACTCCTCCTCCTTTCTACAATGTACCCAATCTCATGCTCCTTAGTACGAGAGCGGCCGCTATTGCGTTTCATTGCAAAGAAAAACACCCCTTATACAAGGGGTGCTGGTGTTATATTATTGCAGAAATTGCAGAACCGCTTGGTTCACAAGTTTACCATCGGCGCGACCTTTGACCTTCGGCATCAGTGCGCTCATCACCTTACCCATTTCACTTTTCGAAGAAGCACCGGTTTCCTGGATGGTCTGCTGTACAATTACTTTAATTTCTTCTTCGGAAAGCTGTTCAGGAAGATATTTAATGATAATCTCGATTTCTGCCTTCGTACTCGCGGCAAGCTCGTCGCGACCCGCTGATTCAAATTCTTGGAGGGCATCTTTGCGCTGTTTGATTTCACGACTAAGGATATCAAGCACTTCGTTGTCGTCTAATGTTCTCTTCAAATCTATTTCAAGATACTTTATCGTAGAACGAACCATTCGAATGGTGGAGAGTCTGAACTTGTCCTTACTCTTCATCGCTTGCTTCATATCTTCGTTCAATCGTTCGCTAAGATTCATGCGTAGGTAATCCTCCTAAAACTTTCTCTTGCGCGCAGCCTCAGACTTCTTCTTGCGCTTTACACTTGGCTTCTCATAATGCTTGCGTTTCTTCACCTCAGCCAAGACACCATCTTTAGCAATGGAACGTTTAAAGCGACGAAGTGCAGCATCAATTGTCTCGTTTTTGCGAACTTTCGTTTCAGACACCAGTTTTCCCTCCCTCCGACCAGACCGTCCAAGAGCATAACAACACGGTTCATCAAATTTCATTATAGGTCAAACAGAAATAAGGTGTCAACCTTCGTGTTACTCTTTTTTCGGCAGGTCTTTCAAAGTTTAATTTCCCTAGTTAGGCGTGAGAGGCTGAATTCCCGGTGAGAGCACCCAATTTGGCTCCTCCGAGCAAATGATAATGAAGATGGGGCACGGCTTGACCGCTATCCGGTCCGCAATTATTGATCAGCCGGTATCCCGAATCCGCAATTCCAAGCTCGGCGGCAATCTGCTGCGCTACACTATGAATCTCGGCAATCAAAGGAAGGTCCTCAGGGGTTACATCATTCATCGAAGCGATGAACTTCTTCGGAATAATCAGCACATGCACAGGAGCGGCAGGCTCAATGTCGTAAAAAGCAAGAATCCGCTCGTTTTCGAAGACTTTTTTGGAGGGAATCGTTCCCTCGATGATTTTACTGAACACTGTCTCCATTTGGGCGCGTCCTCCTAAAAATGGTCAGCCAGCACTTCTGAACCGGCTGTTCTATAACTTCGGTTTCAGAAACCCGGAAGTAATACCTCGCAGCAAATTATAGTACATGTACCTTGTATTATACAGGATTATCCTGGATAACAAAAGCACACCCAATGAAATGTATTCACCCCAAAAAAACGCAAAAAAAAGAAACACCCTTCACAGCTTAAAAAGCTGGATCGGCGGCGGACGTATGAAAAGGAACAAATCCCGGTCATACGTCCGCCGAGGTGTTTCTAAAAGTAATGTCGGCTTAGCTGTATTATAACAAGGGGTTGATGCTGTATCTGTGACTCACATCACATTAATTCCAGACATCACATTTTTTCCAATAAGATCCGCGAACCCCCGCCGCCCTGTTCTGCGGGCACCACAACCAGCTTGCGCGGCAGGCGCGCACGCAGCTCCGGAACGTGGCTGATAATGCCGACGGACAGCTGGTCGTTATGCAATCTCTCCAGGGAAGTGATCACTGTATCAAGCAAATCCGGGTCCAGCGTCCCAAAGCCCTCATCCAGAAAGAAAAATTGCAGCGGATATTGCCCGCGCAGCTGGATCTGCGCAGACAATGCAAGTGCCAGCGATAAGGAAGTAAGGAAGGTTTCTCCCCCCGACAAGGTAGAGACCGGACGGCGGACTCCACCGTTTCCGTCATCCCGAATGACAAAGCCCCCTCCCGAATCCACCTCCAGCGCATAACGCTGTTTGCTTAAGAAACGCAGGCGCTGTGAGGCGGCCTGGCATACCTGCATCAGCTGCTCCTCGGCAATGTACTCCACAAAAGCATTTCCCCGCAGAACGGCCTGAAGCTTGGACAAGCGGTCCTGAAGCAACTCATGCCCGAGCCGTTTCTCCTCCAGCTCCATCCAGCGAATATGGCGCTGCCGCAGGTCTTCCAAATCACGTTCTCCGCGGGCCCGGTTCTGGAGAGACATTTCGTCGTCTTCCTTGCATTTGCGCAGCGTCTCCTGGCTGTCCTGCCATTCCTCGGGACTCAGGCTGGCCCCGTCCAGCTGCTCTTCGATGTGCCGCAGTTGCATGTGAACCTTGGCCTCTTCTTCGCGGTGGCTGCGTACCTGGACGACAGCTTGATCCCGCTCATGCGGAACAAGTGCCGCTGCCTCCACTTCGGCAGCCGACGCAAAGGGGGAGGAGGCCAGGTTATCCTCCCATTGAGCAGTGGCCGCTGTTAAATGCTCACTGGCCGATTCGGCAGCCTGACGGGCAATTGCCGCTTCCTTGCTCTCCCGCTGAGCCTTATCGGCAGCGGCGCGAAGCGCTTTTCTGGAAGCTTCGGCAGCCGCCAGCAGTTCCTGCAGCCGGCGTTCGCATTCGGCCAGCAGAGGAGCAGCGGGCCTGCCGCCTGTCCACTCCATCAGACGGCGTTCTTTCTCGCCTTGCAGCTCTTCTTTACCCTCCAGCTGGACATCCCACTGGGCCAATTCTTTATCGAGAACTGAAGTTTCCTCCTGCAAGCTCTGCACAGCAGCATTCTTGTCATCCAGGAACTTGACGCTGATCTCCAGGCGGTTGCGGATTTCCTCAGCCTGCTCATCCTTGCTCAGCAGCTGGCGGTAAGCAGCCTCCACCTCATGCGGAGCCAGTTCTGGAAATTGGTCCCCCCAAGTCCGGCGCAGAGCAGACAACTCGTTGCCCAGCTCTTCTGCCTTGAGGGTGATACCCTCCATCCAGCCCCGTTCCGCTTCAACTGCTGCCGCCTCTTTGTGACAGAGCTGCGTTCCCTCCTGAAATGAACGCTGCCATTCCGCAGCCTGGCGGCGAAGTTCACCTGAACGGTTCTTCAGTTCAGTGAAGAGCTGTTCCAATCCGGACAAAGCAGCTTCGTCCGGAAGGTTCTCTGTGGAGGAGGAAGCCTTGGCGGCAGTCAACCCGGCTTCTGCTTCCTCCTCCACCGCAGCCGCAGCAGGATCATTCGGCAGGGGCAGGGCTCCATCGCCATACACCTGCTCCAGCCAGGTCTGATCCTGCTCCCGGAGGCTGCGGAACAGATGGCGCGCTTCCAGTGCGCGCCTTGACAGGGCCCGGATGTGCTGGAGCTGATTCTCCTGCACATCCGGCGCTTCACCGCCCGCGCCCAGCGCCGGGGCAGGATGGTCCTGGCTGCCGCAGACCGGGCACGGCAGCCCTTCGGCGAGTTCACGGGCCAGCGACAGCGACAACCGGTGAATCTCGCGGTCCTTGAGCGCGGCCTCCAGCTCGCCGCCGTGCTGCTCCAGGCGCACCGCCGCCTCTGCCGCGGCCGTCTCTGCCGCCAGCAGCTGCTCGGCGTGCAGTGCTGCCGTACGGACCCGCTCCGCGCGCGTGCCCTCCTGCTCGCGGCGCCGGGCTTCGGCCGCCGCGAGCCTGCGCTCGGCTGCCGTGAGCAGCTCCGCCCGCTCGCGGCGTTCCTTCTCCGCCTGAGCCCACTGGGCTTCGGCGGAGAGCAGCCCTTGCAGTCTCTGCATCGCTTCCTGCAGAGACTGCCGCTCCTGGGAGCGGACCTCGAGCGGCTGCAAGCTCTGCTGCAGCTCTTGCTGCCGCTTTTGGCCTTTGGCCAAAAGCTCCCGCTCCCGGGCCATGTTCTCCCGCAGCGCAGCAAGCTTGCGGGAGGCATCCTCGCGGCGCTCGCGCAGAGCGGCGAGCTCGCGGCGCAGCCCGTCACGCTCGGCTTCCAGCTCGAGCGCACGGCGGAAGAGGCCCTCCTCCTGGCGGAGGGCCGGCTCTTCCGCCGCAAGTGCGGCCTGTGCCGCAGCCTCGGCCGCTTCGCAGCGCGCGGCCTCCTGCTCGGCAGCGGCTGCCTGGACCTCCTGGCCCTCTGCCCGGGCCAGACGGCTCCTGAAAAGCTCCTCCGCACTGCGCCATGCCTTTAGCGCAGGCAGTCTTTTCTCGGCTTCGTCAGCTTTGCCGAGCTTACCCTCGAGCAGGAGAATCTCCTCCTCGCGGGCCAGCAGCCCCTGCCGCTGCAGTTCGCGGCGGGAACGCTCCTCCTGAAGCTCGCGGATTTTGGCGAAACGCTCCGAAACCCGGATCGCCTCCGCAAGCTTCTTGCGGCATTCCTCCGCATGAGCCACCGCCTGCTGAAGACGTTCAGCAGCGGCCTCCACATCCTGCTTGCCGGCTTGGCCGAGGCCCTGCTGCTCCGCCTCCAGCGCACGTAGTGCCGATTCATTCTCCTTGACGCGGCGGCTGAGCTTCTGCGCCAGCAAATCGCCGTATTGCTCCAAATGAAAAAGCCGCTGCAGCATCTGCCTGCGGTCCACACCCCGCAGCGAAAGAAATTCTGCGAATTTGCCCTGCGGCAGCACAACGGCCCGGGTGAAATCATCCATTTTGAGGCCGATATGTTCCTCGACACAACGCGTCACATCCGCAAGCTTGTCGGCCATGACATGATCCCCGTCCGCTGTCAGTTCAATGAACCGGCTGATCGTATTGCTGACGGACTGCTCCCCGGTACGTTTGAATTTGCGTTCCACCCGGTAGCGCCGGGGACCCGCAGAGGAAGTCAGCTCGAACGTAAAGGCCACACTGAGCGCATCCTCGGAATGGTTCATGATTCCCTGGGTGCCGTTGGCCGCACGTTCCACTTTCCCGTACATCGCCAGGGTAATCGCATCCAGCAGGCTTGACTTCCCGCTGCCCGTCGGCCCGAAGATCCCGAACAGTCCCGTCTCTGTCAGACTCTCAAAATCGATTTCCTGCTGCTCCCGGTAGCTCTGCAATCCAGCCACTTTTAATAGAATCGGCTTCACTCTAGTTCTCCTCCCCTTCCTCCGGCTGCTGCCGTTCTTCTTCCGCCAGTTCCAGGAACAGCTCAATCAGGCTGTCCTCCGGCTCTGCTCCGCCGGTCTGGCGCTGATAGAATTTGCGGAACAAATCCTGAACGGGCATGCGGGAGCGCGACAGCTGTTCCAGCTCCTGCTCCATTTGCGGATAGATGGGCCGGATATGGATGATTCCTTCCCTTGATTTGCGCAGCCGCTGAATATCATTCATGGACATCGCTTCACTGAGACGGATTTCAAGATCTATAAAAGCGGAAGCATCCCGCCCCTCATCCAGCCACTGATAGACTTCCTGCAAGCCTCCGGCAGAGTTCCACTTTACCAGCGGACGGCCGCAGCGAAGATAGACCTCTTCAAAGACAGGCTCTCCTCCGGGAACAACATCGATGATCGCCACCGATTTGGCCTGGCCCGCTTCTGAAAAACTGTACGCCAGAGGCGAACCGCTGTAACGGATCATACCGTCCCCTTTAACCCGCTGGGAGCGGTGAAGGTGTCCTAGGGCCGTATACTGCGCTCCGCAAAACAGTGATGACGGGTCTACCGTATAGGCCCCGCCTACTTGAATTGGCCGTTCCGAATCACATTCCACACCGCCCAGCACATAAATGTGGCTCATGGCCAGATTCACCGTCCGGGGCGTAAACTCCCGGCCCAGCAGCTGCATCAGCTTGCCTACGCGGGCACTGTATGCAAGCCGCAGCTCGTCCTCACCGCTGTCGCTGGCGAGCAGTTCCCCGAGGCGTGCTTCGGAAGGATACGGGAGTGCCGCTATCTTGGCAATCTCTCCGGTACGCATTGCTTGCACAGTCACCGGCTCCGAAGTAGGAAGCCCCACTAAGGTAATACCTTGTCTCCGGACAAGCGGAGATACGGACGATACGCGCTCCGGCTGGTCATGGTTGCCTGCAATCACGACCAGCGGCCGCCCTCCGGCGGTTAGTCTGGCCGCCGCATCGTAGAACAGCTGCTCTGCGGCCGCTGGAGGATTGACGGAATCATACACATCTCCTGCCATTAATATCAGATCCACCTGCTGTTCATCGGCAATCTCAACCAATTCATCCATGAACTGCTCCTGCTCCCGTTGCCGGCTTCTTCCTTCCAGCGTACGGCCCAAATGCCAGTCGCCCGTATGCAATATCCGCATCTTCCGCCTCTTCCCTGCCTGGGCGCATTTTTCCGCGATAGATTTGCCGCGGAACTGCGCCAGGCTTATTAATAGAATCAAATTATTTTTTAATGAATCATAGTTTCACTGCGTGACCGCCGTCAAAAAAGTATAACCAAATCTCCTGGACTGGTTCTCCCAAAATATCATGCAGTGCTTTACTGTATAACTCCAGCTGAAAACGGTATTTCTCCCTGAGTGCCGCAAGGCCGCCCTCATGTTCCAGAACCGAATCGGTCTTGTAATCCAGCAGAACCAGCCGTCCCTCTTCCCGGAACAGACCATCGATAACCCCTTGGATCAGAACAGACCGGTTCGTGCCGGATATGGAAGATAATTGAGTTGCCGCTGCTGCCAGCCGGCCAAGGCCACGGTAGGCTTCCACTGCCGGGACCATGTAACTGAACGGCATTTCCCGTCTCTTCCAGGATGCCTTCAGCAATCTTTGGCCCAGTTCATTTCTATAAAAAGCCTCCACCTGTTCCGGCACAACCGCCTCAGCCTGCTCGTTGGTCAGAATCGCAAGCCGGACCAGGCGGGCCAATGTCTCTTCAATTACTGCCTTGTCAACGGTCCCTGCAAGCGGGATATGCTGCATGACGGTATGATAAGCGGTTCCGCGTTCCGCCGGGGTCAAGCTGCGCTTCTCCATAAATTTGGGACGGCGCAGATGTAGGGTTCTGGCACCGGCCGCATGCTGAACCCCGGAGTAGCCACGTACTGCGTTATCCTCTTCCTGGACAAGTTCCCTGCCCTCAAGCAAATCAAAAGAAGGCTGCTCCTGCATGGAGAGCAGATTCTTCAGCTCGGTCACTGAGGTTTTGGCCGGAACTACGGTAGCCTCCGCGTGAGGATAACGCCACCCCAGCCTGTGGTTAACCAAGGATTGATATTCCGTCTCAAGCAACGGGGCAGGTTTACCATGCTGCAACGCTTCAAGTACAGCATGGCGTCTTTCATCCTGTTCTGTTTGGCCGGAATTGGCGAGAAGGTTACCGGAACCCAGTTCCGCAGCATCCAGGGCATGGATACTCCAATTGGAGACGTCGCTGTGCAATACCGTAGATACGGCTCCTTCCGAATCTGCCAGCTTTCGCAGGATCGCAGCAGCGGGATGCCGAATCAGCGCCGGGCCTACCCAGTCTAAATAACTGCGCCCACGCGCCAGCAGATGATCCGGGAGCAGCAGCTCCTCCCTGCCCTGCAGAGCAGCCCATCCGGCAATTTTGCGCGGCAAATCCCTTACCGTTCCCACGAGAATCATCTTGTCGCGCGGACGGGTCAAGCCTACATACAATACCCGCATTTCCTCTGCCAGCAGTTCCAGCCGCGAGCGGCGGTTAATGGCGAGAAAGGGCAGGGTCGGATAGCTGACCCGGGTATCCCGCTCAACAAACCGCGGACCGAATCCCAGTTCTTTGTGCATCAGGAAGGGAGAATGAAGATCCTGGCGGTTGAACATTTTGGACATGCCTGCCAGGAATACTACCGGGAACTCCAGTCCCTTGGACTTGTGGATCGTCATAATGCGCACGCCATTGCCTTCTTCGCCGCTTCCTCCCGCGACACCAAGATCGCCGCCATTCTCTCTAAGACGGGATATAAAGACCAGGAAGCGGAACAAACCGCGTGCAGAAGTGTCATTCTCGTATTGAACCGCCCGGTCATAGAGGGCCTTCAGATTGTTCTGGCGCTGCGATCCACCCGGGAGTCCGCCCACCCAGTCCAGATAGCCGCTCTCTCCATAGATCCGCCAGATTAAGCTGCTGAGGCTGCCTTCACGGGCAGCATCTCTCCAGCTCTCCAGCCGGTCCATAAAAGACTTGAGCTTGCCGTACAGCTCGGGCCGTATTACCGGTGCAGTTGTCTGAACCCCAACCAAATCATTGACGGTATCCGTCCATATCTCCGAAGAAGCATAGATCCCTTCTTCACTCGCGGCAGCCGCTTCGGCTGTTGCTTCCAAGGCTGATGCAACTTCTGCACCTGAGGCATAAGCAGCCGGATCCAATGCCGCCTGCACGGCTTGATAGAAAGAACCAGGGCTGCACAGACGCACCGTGGCCAGTTCTTCCTCGCTCAATCCCACTACAGGTGAACGGAGTACACCCGCAAGCGCAATATCCTGCTGGGGATTGTCTACTACTTTGAGCAGGGACAAGGCAATCTCTACCTCCGTAGCTTGAAAATATCCTTTATTCTGATCCCCGTAAGCCGGAATCCCTTCCAACCGAAGCTCCTCAATAATCTGCGGAGTCCATATTCTGGCGGAACGCAGCAAAATGACAATATCCCCATACACCACCGGGCGCATGATTTTGAGCGCTTTATCATAGATCAAAAGCGGCGATCCGCCGGACATTCCGGTCATCTGTGAAATGCGCCGGGCTATGGCCCGGGCCTCTAGCTGCGCTGTCTCGCTCTCGATGATATCATTCTCAGGCGCAGGTGCTTCCCCGTCTTCTGCCGCTTCCTCGATCCGTCCGGAAGGTTTGCCGCGGTCGATCAGCAGCAGTTCAGGCGCAAAAGCAGTGTCCGGCCCCTTATCCTCCGCTCCCGGAAAATGGGCCCCGTATACCAGCTCGGCACGTTCGTCATAGCTGATCTCCGCTACCGTCTCGTTCATGAGTTGGCGAAATACCATATTGACGGCATTCACCACTTCCCGGCGGCTGCGGAAATTCCTTGCCAGGTCGATGACCGATCCGCCACGCGGTTCTGCGGGCGGCAGATCAGAAGTTATTTCTTCGGCAGCGCTTTTGCCGAAGCTCCGGTATTTATCCAGGAACAATCCTGGCTCAGCCAGACGGAACCGATAGATACTCTGTTTCATATCGCCAACCATGAACCGATTGCCCGGCGCCTCGCGGGCAATCAGGCGAACAATCTCTTCCTGAACACTGTTCGTATCCTGATACTCGTCCAGCAACACTTCATCGAATTGGGCACGGTATTCCATCGCTGCATCCGAAGGCTCGGAATGGCCCGCCTCCGAATCGGGATGACGCAGGATTTGCAGGCAATAGTGCTCCAGATCGCTGAAATCCACCAGGCCCCGGCCTGCTTTTTCCACCCTAAACCGCTCGCCGAAAGCAATGACTGTCTCAGCCAGTTCTTGCATCAGCGGTGCAGCTTCATGCAGTTCAGCCAGAAAAGCTTCCGCCGGACGGCCAAATAACGCATTCTGCAGCTCGGAGATGCTTTTTTTGACGTTCTCCCGCAGTTCCTTGACTCTTTCCTGAAGTCCCGGATCGGTAGCATCCTTCTTGCACGGCTTCAGCTTGCCAAACGATATTTCCCGAAACGCCTCGTAAAGCTCAGACCAGGGACGCTCCGCTACGGCCTCCCGCAATCCTTCAACCATCACTAAATCGGCCGTCATATTCTCTGCATAAGGAGCCGGCCCCCCCGGTTGCTGGGCGATCTCCCGGCCTTGCAGCAATTGGCTGATGGCGCCATCCAGCGTAAGCTTCGCTTCGCCCAGAATGCTCTGTACCCACGGTGTGCGTTCCAGGCTCTCTGTGTCAGGCAGCGAAAAGTCGGCAGCCGTATCACGCAGCCACTGCGAAGGCCAGGGATGACTGCGTGAAAAATCATGCAGACGCTGGATAAGAGCATGCACCGCATCATCACTGCGCTCTCCGCTGAACCAGTCTGCTAACCTTACAAAAACACTGTCTTCTCCGTCGTCACCGGCTTCTCCATACTTTTCTTCCAGCAGCTCTTCGAGAATCTCCTGCCGCATCATCTCAGCCTCATGCTCATTAAGAATCCGAAAACCAGGATCAATAGGAATCATCTGATAGTACCTGCGGATCACTTCAAGACAGAAGGAATGCAAGGTTGTTATAGAGGCTCTGCCGAGCAGAGCCAGCTGGCGGCGCAGATGGTCATTGTCCCCATCCTCTTCCAGCGCCCGGTCCAGTGCTTCGCGAATCCGCTGCCGCATCTCGGCGGCGGCGGCCTTGGTGAAGGTAGCCACCAGCAGACGGTCTACACTAAATCCGCTTTCCTCACGGCTGATTTTGCGTATAATCCGTTCGACCAGCACGGCCGTCTTCCCCGAACCTGCCGCCGCCGCCACAAGGATATCATCACCGCTCTCGGCAATGGCGCGCCACTGGTCGTCGCTCCATATACTGCCTTCCGGTTTGGCTTCCATTTCAGGCTTCCAATTCACAGTGTTTCTCCTCCTTTGCGGGACAGCAGATCCCAAATGATGTCTTTGCCCGGTTTACCCAGATTGTTATAGCCGTTGCCATCTACCGCTTCGTCAAAGTGACAGACCGGCCGGAAGGAGCAGAAGGTGCAAGCCGTTTCCTGTTGAATCCGGTAAGGCTCGATCGCCACATCACCTTCGGTAATCCGTGTGCCGATATCCGAAATCGTACTTCGCACCGAGGATAACAAATCTCCCCATTGCTCCGGCGTAGCGACTGAAGCGCTGCTATAGAAGCTCCCGTCACTCTTCACCGCCACCGGTACGATCGAGGAATAACCTTTATCCAGCGTAGTGTCCATCAGGGAGACTACTTCCCGGTCAGCGGTTAACAGCCCTTTCATCTTGAAGCGTTTCAGCAGTTCCTGCTCGGCCTGTTCCCGGTTCATTCCGTTCGGAGAGGAGAGCAGCGGATCATGCACATGGAAATAAAGTGTTCCTGCGGGAAGTGCATGGCGGCCCAGCCATTGTTCCGAGTAGGTCAGCAGCACATCAAGGTAAGTCAACATTTGTAGCGACAACCCGTAGTAGACTTCATGCAGCTTGAGGTCCTTCTGGCTTGATTTGTAGTCGATAACCCGGAGCAGCACACCATTCTCGCCTTCAGCCATATCGACACGGTCAATCCGTCCCACCACTTCCATCACGCAGCCGTTCGGCAGAGTGATGCGCAGTGGCGGAAGATCCTTGTCTGGTCCAAAATCCAGTTCCAGGCCTACCGGCTCAAAGCTGCCACGCCGTGCGTGCTCACCCAGAATGACCGAGGCCCGTCCCACGATATTCTTCAATTTACGTGAAATATATCCGTAGCGCTTGGAGCTAAGCAGGATCTCTCCTTGCAGCATAGGAGACAGACGGTCTACGGTCTTCCCCGCTTCGCTGCGGCATTCCTCCGGGGTCAAGCTGCCCCAGCCACGGCCTTGCTGCTTCAGATTGGTGGCCATCTCGCTTAACGCAGCATGGAACAGCTGTCCAATATCGGGCGCTTGCAGCTTATATAGCTGCCGTTCTTTCAGCCTCAGTCCATAAGATGCAAAATGCGAAAAGGCACAGGCCGCAAACTTCTCCATCCGGGAGACGCTGCCGCGCAGCGTCTTTCCTCCATACAGCTTCAGACTGGTGCCGCGTTTCAGACGGATGCCTTCGTTGCGGTAGAACAAAGATCCCAGCAGCCGCTGCAACTGCAAGCTCAAGTCTTCGTGCCCGTGATTCTGATGAGCATCCGCATACCAATTGTAGACATTCCACCAGAGCTGCGGGATCTCCGCCCCCTGCCGCCAATGCCTGAGCTGCATCAGCAACACGCGCAGCGTCTGCTGCGGGTGACTGACAAAATCCAGGTGGAATGAAAGATCCAGTTCCCCGGATTCGGCAGAAGGTGCGGGAGGAACAGCCGGAAGCATCGACTCTTCTTGATGACCCTCATGAAACATAATGTGCAAATGGCGGATGATCTCCGATGGCAGCAGCGCCTTGCCCTCGTCATCGGCGGAGGCATAACTTATCCAGAGCTTCTTGCTTGGAGTTGTTAGCGCGTTATAGATCAGGAACCGCTCGTCCAGAAGCTTGCGCGAAGAACCCGGAGCCAGCTCAATCCCGGCGTGCTCCAGCATCGCCCGTTCCCCCTCGGAGAGGATGCCATCCTCCTTGAACTGCGCAGGCACAATGCCTTCATTGAAGCCCAGCAAAAAAGCATATTTCACGCCTGAAGTACGCGTCCGGTCCATATTTCCCACCAGCACCTGATCCAGCGAAGGCGGAACAAGCCCCATCTTCAGCTCGGCAAGTCCGGTCTCCAGTACACCTGCGAACAACTCAAATTCCAGCCGCTCCCCGCCCATCATTTCCACGATCTGATCCAGCAAATCCAGTACCGCTCCCCAGATCTGTTCATGTTCACGGGCAGCCTCCGGCTTCCCTTGCTCAAGGGCGGCCATACTTCTGTCTTCCAGCCAGCGTGCAGCGCCGGTATCTTCCAGCAGGTGATATACAGCTGTGCATAGCTCAGCAGCACTGCGGCTCTTTTTCACCCTTTTCTCAAAAGCAAATAAAGGCCCTGTAATCACCGCCCGGCAAGCTTCCACTTTAGACAGCAGTTCCTCATCCACCCGCCTAGCACCTTCAAGTGAAAGACTCGGAATCCCCCTCCAGGGGCGCTTATCGGTCCAGCGGTAGCCCTGAATGCCGCAAGCCAGTACGTAATTCTCCAGAGCGTCCATATCTTCACGGGTCACTCCACTGCCCGGCGACAGCAAAAGCTCCGTCTTCACACAGCGGAACACATCTTCATACCGCCAGCGGCGGCGCACCACATCCAGTGAAGAGCGAATGAACTCTACCAGCGGATGATGCAGTTCGTTAATCTTCTGATCCAGAAAATAAGGTACTCCGTAATCCTGGAACAACGGCTTCACCAGCTGCTCATAGTCCCCGATGTTCCGCATAAATACAGCCATTTCTCCATATTCTGCCCATTCATCCCGGGCTAGCCGGATCATCTCGCGCAGTGCGCCCTCCACTTCTGCCCGGCGGGAAACCGCTGCGTGTATAGTAATAGCTTCAGAACTCTCAGCGGAAGAACCGTTCCAGCGGTTCCGGCGGTCGAATCCCTTTTCCAGATGGGCAAGTACGGGACTGTCTTGAAAACGCGGCAAAACCGGCGGCGACAGATGCTGGTCCCACACCTCCAGCCCCAGTTCCTCCGCCATCCCGCGCAGCTTGATATATGTCACCGCCGCAGGATGGAACAACTCCAGCTCATGGGGCTGCCCCCCTGCAGGATAAGCTTTATTAAGGGTAAGCGAAATCGTCATCCGGGAGGCATGCAGCATCAGTTGACGCAGTACAATGAACTCCTGCGGTGTAAATCCATGGAAGCCGTCTACCCAAATCTCGGCGCCCCGAAGAAAAGAAGAGTCCTGAATATGTTCCGCCAGTTCAGCCAGACGGTCTTCTTCATCTACATAGAGCTGTGACATCTCTTGCTCCAAATCATTGAATACCAGCTGGATATCATCCAGCTTGCCTCCAAGAATGGGGCTGCCTGACGTAACATCCCGCATTCTTGATACCTGTTCCTCCAAATCTCCGGCACCAAGGCAGCAGCGCTTCATTTCCGTATGCAGCCGGCTCAGACGCTCCACGAACCCCGGCCGGTCCGAGGAGGCTCCGAAGAGCTTGAGTTCCTCCTTGCGGCGGCCGATGATTTTGTAGATCAGCATCTTCTTGCCTTCTTCACTGATCGGCAGATTGGCGCTTCCCCCGGTTTCCTGACGCACCCGGTATGCCAGACGCGAGAAGCTCAGGGTGTGTGCCCGGATGCTCCCTTTGGTGTTGCCCTCCGACAAGAGTCCCCGTTCCGCACCAAAAGATCCCTGCTCAGGCACAAGCACAATCATCGGAACGCCAAGCGGATCCTGTTCCAAGGAGGAGGATACTTCCCTCCATATTTGTGTAGTCTTGCCGCTGCCCGAGCGGCCTGTTAACAAGGTTACCGGCATCGCAATGAACTCCCTTCCGTCGAGTAACAAAAAATATATACAGTACAGGCGTTCCCCGCCTGATTACACCTCAACCTGCTCTCAAACTCTGAAATTACTCGTGTTCATAGTATAACATACCGCAAATAATCAGAACATATGTTTGGTATTGTTTTCAAGAAACAGACAAACTATGAATCCTGCTTGGTTTGCGTTATCTTCTAGTCTTCTACTGTAAGTCAAAAAAGACTTCCGCCGCAAGCCAGGCGAGAGTCTTCTCTGTAAGAAAGTTTATGGAAATTCGGCGAAAGTCCGATTCCGTGTAATCCACTATTGGTCTAATTTATATATCTGTTGATGAGCCAGTTCTGCCGACCTCTTTCACTGACAATCCAATTTAGTTCTTGCTCCGTACCTCAAAAATGGCAAATTTCAGGTAGTGGCCTTCATTGACGCCGAGAATCTGCGGATGGTCTTTGCCTGCGGCCCGCCATTCCACCAGACGCAGCACCTTGCCGGCATCTTTGGCCGCATCAGCGATCGTCTCCAGGAATAAGTCCGGCTGCATGTGGTAAGAACAGCTCGCGGTGACCAGATAACCGCCTTCGTTCACCAGCTTCATGCCGTGCAGGTTAATATCCTTGTACCCGCGGCAAGCCCCCGCTACGGCGCTTTTGGTCTTGGCAAACGCAGGCGGGTCCAAAATAACTACATCCCACGTCCGTCCGCCCCCTGCTGTCATCGGCTTGGAGGTATCGGTCTTCGCACCCGGCTTCACCGGATCGGCACCGGTGGCAGTTGCGCGTTCCGCACGTTCTTCCAGCCCCTTCACTTGATTGCGCAGATATTGAAACGCATCATCCACGACGAATTCGACACGCTCACTGAATCCGTTCAGCTCTACATTGGCTTTGGCGCTCTCAATGGCATGGGCGGAGACGTCGAGGCAGGTGACTTTTTTGGCGCCGTATTTGCAGGCATGCAGTGTGAAGCTGCCCGTATGCGAGAAGCACTCCAGCACGGTCGCACCATCCCAATAAGGGAACGTAACAGGCTTGCCGCTTTTGTTCACCGGAAGGAGCTGCACCGAGCCGTCCTCCGCCTGAACCTTTTGCCGCGTAATTCCGCTGCGTCCTCCCCAGCCCTGCATCAGCAGAGCAATGGAGGCCCGGTTCTCACGCTGGTCAAAAAAGTACCCGGTCTTCTGCCCCTCTTCGATATCAACGATCAGCTGAAGCTCATTCTCGCTGACAGTCACATGCCGTGGGCATTCGCCGTACAACACACCTGTAGTTTGTTCCAGACCTTCCAGCTCACGGACACTCACATCACTGCGTTCATAGATGCCGCGCGGAGCCATCACTTGTACGAGCGCCTCCACGATTTCGCTGCGCCGCTTGTCCATCCCCAGCGTCAAGAGCTGAACCACCAGCACATCCCCGAACCGGTCCACAATCAGACCCGGAAGAAAATCCGCTTCGCCGTATACAAGCCGGTAAGCATCCGCTCCCGGCAGGAACCGTTCTCTATGTTGAAGACAGCCGGTGAACCGTTCTACGAAGAACTCTGTATCCATCGCTGCAAGTTTGCCTTGCGAGACGATCCGCACCCGGATTTGCGAAGCGGAATTATAGTAGCCTGTCGCCAGAAAACGCCCCTGATGATTCAGAACCTCGACCAGACTGCCTTCCTCCGGATTGCCTTCTACTGAAGCTACCTCTCCGGCATAGACCCAGGGATGGGCCTGCTCCAGTCTTTTCTTGCGGTTTTTCTCCAAAATAACCGATGCCAATGACTTCAACTCCCTATTCTTGTGAATTGCATACATGTCCCAATCGTTCTGTTCATATATTGGTGTACAACCTCGTTCCAAAGGAGCTTGTCCTATGATTCGTGATTTGCTGTTCCCTGTCGTATACGGCCTGGTGATTTTTCTGGCCGGGATGAAGCTGATGGAAGCTGCTCTGTCCAGGCTGGCCGGCCCCTTGCTGATCAAGGGACTGCACTCTGCAACCTCCACGCCGCTCAAAGGATTGATTGCGAGCAGCGTCCTGTCCGCCCTGCTGCAGAGCAGTACGGCCGTAACCGTCCTGACCATCGGGATGGTCAATGCCGGGCTGCTCTCTTATGCCCGCACACTCGGCATTATTCTGGGGAGCAATATCGGCACCTGCCTGACCACAGAACTGATCGGACTCCAGATCAGCACTCTGGCCTCGCCCTTATTGGCAGTATCCCTCAGCCTGTGGGGGGCGGCTGTTGTCCTGGCCGAGTGGCCTCCTTATGCCTGGCAAAAGGCAGACTTGATCCGTAAATGGGCCCAGCTGACCCAATTCATCAGTCTGGCTGTGGCCGGGTTCGCACTCGTCCTGTGGGGCATCCGGGTGATGCAGTCCATCGGCCCTATGCTGCAAGAGAGCGGCCTGTTCATGTGGTTCCTGGACCATGCGGCCACCAGCGCATGGTGGGGGCTGGCCGCCGGTGCCTGCCTCACGGCACTGGTGCACAGCAGCGCCGCCGTCATCGGCATGGCGATGAGTGTTGCCGCCTCCGGCGTCATGCCGCCCGAGCTTGGCATTGCCATCGTGCTTGGCGCGAATATCGGCACCTGTCTGACAAGCGTGATCGCCTCGATTGGCGGGTCGCCATCCGGTGTCTTCGTAGCTTACTCCCATGTGGTGCTGAATCTGGGCGGAGCCCTGCTGTTCCTGCCCTTCATCGGACCGCTTGCGAATGTGGCCGCCTGGATGGGCGGCGGGCCGGCAGCCCATATTGCCCACGCCCAGACCATTTTCAACGTGGTCTGCTCGCTGGCCGTGCTGCCGCTGTGTTACCTCCCCTTCTGGGAAAGGCTGGAGAGCCGGCTTCAGACCTAGCCTTGTTGGAAATACAATCTTCCAGAATCCGGTGCTGCCCACAACTTTCGCTGTCTTATTATACTTCAATTGCCCTTTCAGTTCTAATGTGATTTGTACACCATCTGCTCCTTTTGCTATGCTGTAAGAAACAGCAGGGTAAATATGGATGCAGGAGGAAATGATGAAACCGAATACCGGAGATATTTATTGTATCTATCATGAAAGGTTGCAGCAATATACGGCTTGCCAGGTCACCGGTTTCAACGACTCCGGGGAAACAGCTGCCATCCTGGAGCTTGACTGGTCCGGAGATGAACTGCCTGCGGAAGCCGAGCTGCGTCACATGAAACCGCTGGTGGTCCATTTTTATTTTTGGAACAACCAGCTTCAGCATTTCAATGCGAGGCCCCAGGTTCCTCAAGGCTATATCCTTGCAGGGAATATTCCGCCACTGATCACAAAACCTACGAATTCCTACAAGCTCTGGATCACCGGAAACAGCCTGTATTCCCAGCGTCAGTGGGAGAAGCTGCCTGAGACGTTGCGCAAGCGGTTCAAAGCAGCCCACGCAGATACAAGTACGATCACCATCGGCAAGCAGAGCTTCCGCCGCAGCACGAATACGCTCCGGGAGCCGGATCTCCAATCGTTCTCAAATGCCGGAGAACTTGCAATGCTGCCTTGTCTGACCGGGATTTTCGCGAATCGGTATTACGATTATATTGTGCCTTATGTCAATAACAATCCATTGATGAACGAGCTGCAACTGTACAATCATGGCCAGGCCGTCATTGATCTGAGTCCAAGCAATTTAAAGCGGCTGATTATCGATGCCAGCGGCTTGAAAGTGCTGTATTTGAATGATGGGTTAACCTTTTTGTCACTAACCGGCAATGTGGCCCCCGAGCTTACGATACATGCCTCTGAACAGGGCAGATGGCTCACATTACAGGCTGAGCAGAGAATACCCGTCATCAACAGCCTTGCCAATCTGGGCAGTCTGCATCTGAACCAATTGAGCGAGCTTGCACTTCTGCCTGTACTGCACAGCTACCCTAATCTTACCGAACTTCAACTCTGGGGCAAGCCCGGCCAACTGACGGGACTTGATAACCTGGCACAATTTCAGAATCTGCAATCGTTCAGCACCTATGATCTGTTCGGGTTCGGAAGCTCCGATTTCCCGCCTCCGGAGCAGCTTCCCCGCCTATCTTCATTGTCAATGGACAGCCTGCCTGCCGATGCTGCCAAAGCGATCAAAGCGGCCTACAAACCAAGAGTGGCCTATGGCCTCGATCTCTACATCACCAAACCGCGCAAGCCGCAGTGGCTGGCCGAGAATCTGAACAATCCGTTCCGGGATTGGGATGGACGGGACAACATTACGGCAGCAAATGCAAAAAAGGCCTTTCAGTTATACAAGAAAATGCGCACCAGTATCAGTGCTCTCGTAGTTTCCGCCGAGTCTCCCGGCACAGAAACAGCGGCCCAGGAGCTGAAAGCGCTGGTGGTGGAATACACCGAAGCTTTCAACAAGATGGACCGCCGTACCGGCTTTATCGAGACCATTGAACGTGAGGAAATTTATACCGTGCTCTTGAACCTGCTGGATGAGGCCCAGGAACGCCTGTCTCCTTACCATATCCAAATCGATAGGGATGCACTCCATGGCACCTTTGGGGAGACATGTCAATTTTAAGGGCTACTTAAAAATATTATAATAACGCGAGCCGTCATAAAATGTGATCCACGCTGTCAGAACAGCAATACCAGCAATAATTCCTATAGCGATATAGTCATTTCTTGCAAACGGACGGGCCCGGTACCAGGTCCGTTTTTCTTTTTGCCCAAATCCGCGGAGCTCCATTGCAGTGCTGATCTTATCGATCCGCTCAATGCTGGTCAGAATGAGCGGCATCAGAATCAAGATGATATTTTTCAGCCGCCGGGGCAGCTTTTCTTTACGGGAAATATCGATTCCGCGTGCCTGGGCGGAGAAGGAGATATTCTCATAATCCCGCTGGATATCAGGGATATACCGCAGGGCAAGGGACACGGAATAGGCGATTTTGTAGTTAAATCCCACCCGGTTCAGGGAGGCGGAGAATTCGCTCGGGTCTGTCGTCATCAGGAACAGCAGCGCCATCGGGATAACCACGGCATATTTCAGCGCGATATTGAACTGATAAAAGAGCTGCTCCCAGGTGAGAGTATACCGCCCCGCAATATGAACTACATCATGCCGGGTTCCATAGATGCGCACGCCCTCCAAGGGAGAGAAGAGAAAGATGGCGATATGATTCAGCACAAAAAAGATCAAAATCAAGTACAGTACAAAGGCGTAATCTTGAAATTGCACCTTGGATATTTTAAACGCAAACAGACTGAACAAGAACAAAACCAGCAGACAGCGGGTGTCGTAAGTAATCATGGCCGAAACGGACCAGACTGCGAAAAAAATCAGTTTGGCCGCGCCTGTAAGCCGGTGAATGCCCGAATCGTGGTTCGTGTACGCTAACATTGTGGCCCTCATTGTCCCCGGCTCCTCCTGTCATGTGCGATAAACCGTCTAACGAATTCTACAGGCTGACGAATCCCCGCCTTCACCGCCAGAGCAAACAATGAAGTCTCCTTAAGATTCGCACTTCGCACCACATCGGTATCGGTTAGTACCCGTTCGGGCCTGTCGTCGGCAACCTTGATCCCGTCCGAGAGGACGATGGCACGCTCTGTATATTCAAGCATCAAATGCATATCATGGGTGATCATAATGACGGTAATGCCCTGCTGATTGAGATCCAGCAAAAACTCCATCATTTCATTGTAATGCCGGTAATCCTGACCCGCTGTCGGTTCATCCAAAATCAAAATCTCCGGCTGCAAAACCAGAATCGCGGCAATGGTGACACGTTTCTTCTGCCCATAGCTCAGAGCGGAGACCGGCCAGCTGCGGAAGGGATACAGCCCGCAGACCTTCAAGATCCCGTGGACACGTTCACCGATTTCTTCCTCCATTATCCCCCGCTGTCTAAGCCCAAGCGCGACCTCGTCGTAGAGCAGCGTCTTGGAGATCATATGATTCGGATTCTGCATCACAAAACCGATCCGGTCCGCCCTCTCCTTGATCGTGTCAGAGCCAATGTCACGCCCGTTCATCAGAATCGTTCCGGAAGCCAGCCGGTAAAATCCGCAGATCAGTTTGGATACCGTAGACTTACCGGCACCATTGCGGCCGGCAATGCATAACATCTCGCCTCGGCCAACCTGTAGGGAAAGACCCTGGAGGACTGGCCTGCTCTTCTCATAACCGAATGAAATGTCGCGTAATTCGAGCACTGGCGGGTATTCCGGGCTCTCCGGCTGTGCGCCATGGTTGTCGTACCATGCTTGTAGCTTGTCTGTGCAGGAATCAAGCTCCATCATCGCCAGGTTCTGCGGATTCATCTCCGGCGTAACCGGGCATCCGGCATACCGCAATGCAGTCAGATATAGAGGCTCACGAATGCCCGTTTCCCGCAGCAGGTCTGAGCTGAGCAGTTCAGCCGGAGTCAGATCTGCGGCAATACGTCCCTCGCTCATCACAATAATGCGGTCCACGGGCCGGTGCAGCACTTCCTCCAGCCGATGTTCTATAATGAGGACTGTTTTCCCCGTCTCCTGCTGGACCCGGTCTATCAGTTCGATTGCTTTCTTGCCTGTGTATGGATCAAGGCTGGCCAGCGGCTCATCGAATAAAAGAATCCCCACCTCATTCACCAGCACGCCGCCCAGCGTAGTTTTCTGTTTTTGACCGCCGGACAGACTCTGCGGCGCAGCTCCCAGATATTCATGAATGTCCACAGCCCGCGCCGCAGCGGCCACCTTGCCAATCATATCAGCCTGCGGAATGCCCTCGTTCTCCAGCCTGAAGGCGATATCCTCACCAACCGTCAGCCCGACGAATTGACCGTCAGGATCTTGCAGCACCGTACCTACGATATTCGACAGCTCACTGATGCCCAGTTCCTTCTGCTCCTGCCCCATCATGCGCATGGTTCCAGTCATTTCCCCCGGATAGGCAAAAGGAATCAAGCCGTTCAAACAATGAGCCAATGTACTTTTGCCCGAACCGGATGGGCCGATAATCAGCACCTTTTCACCTTCGGTTATGGTTAGATTTATATCTTGCAGTGTAGGCTCTGTCTGGGCCCGGTATTGAAAACTGAAATTTTGGAACTCGATAACCGCTCTTTTCATCATGGACCTTCCTCTTGATAAAAATAGAAAAGCCGGTGATCAGCACCGGCTCTTGGATTGTATGGCATTATGCTTCTTTGGTCAAGCTTCCTTGCTTCGTTCTGGTCTTGGCATAGGCTATGGCGAGCAGCGTTCCGATCACACCTGCAGCCACCATATTGGCCGCTCCGGCGATCAGGCCTTGTGTGAACACTTTATTGGCTGGTTCCGCATAAATCGCAATGTCTAGCAGCGGAGCAGCGATAAACCAGGCAACGGCGTTGGCGGCGATCTGTGCGAGATTGAAGCGGATGATTTCTTTCTTCCCGAATTCACCGTCGTGGATGGCGATTGTTCTGGTGAGCAGACCAATGATCAGCCCGGCGATGGCGGAAGCGATCACCCAGCTGAACCACGGTGAGCCATACAGAATCGCATCCTTCAGTGTGTGCCCGATCAAACCGATCAACAGGCCTGCTGCCGGACCATACAAAAGAGCGAACAACGCCAGCAATGCGTACGTGGTCTCGATGTTGGTATTGGGAATGCCCGAGGGTATGGAACCGAACCTTCCCAGAATGACGAACAATGCTGAACCGATCCCAATCGCCACAATAGTCTTAATGGATAACGCTTTACGCCCTGCCATTTTTTCCATCTCCCCGTCTATAATTTCTACTCCCATTTGTCGTCTAGTGATGCCTAGGGTCTATGTACTTTTGTGAATTATACATCGGATTAGTGGGGATTGCTATAGGGTTACGGATTATATTAAAAAAAGATCTGCAAAGCCGTCACCCCGGCCCTGCAGATCCCATACTTTTCCAGCTATTTCACTGAAACTGAAACCGTCACGGTTTTGTTGTTGTATTTACCCTTGATGGAGGCCGTTCCTTTGCTGACAGCGGTTATAACTCCACCGGCCGATACCTTGGCCACGGAGGGTTTGGAGCTGGTCCAGGTTACATTGCCGGTAACATTGGCCGTTTTACCCGTGTCATACAAAGCAGTAACCACTACCGTTTGAGTTACTCCCGGTGCGAGCTTCAGCTTCTTTTCGTTCACGGCCAGTTTGGTCAGTTTAGGGATAACCGTAACCTTCACCGAAGCCGTAATCCCTTGGTAAGAGCCGGTTATCGTTGTTGTTCCTTCAGTCACAGCTTTGACGGAAGTTCCCTTCACCGTAGCAACAGCCGGATTTGAGGATTCCCAGTTCATTGCACTTGAGAAGTTGGCTGTTTTGCCATTGGAATAATATCCGGTTACCTTGATTGTCTTGGAGCCTTTGATATTCATTACCAGGTCCGCAGGTTCTACGACCAGCTTCACAACCTTTTGCTCAATCGTAAGCGGAATGGTCAACGTCTGGTTGGAATAGGTTCCTTTCAAAGAGGCCGAACCTTTCGTCAATCCCTTAAGTACCTTGGCGCTGGTGCCTTGCTTGATTACAGCATTGGTTCCGGTTATCGTCCACACGATGGTTGCCGTCACATCGCGTTCGTCCCCGTTCTCCATGACAGCCTTCACACTCGGAAGAGGTTGTTCTTCACCGGTTACCAGCTTAAGATTGTCTTCAGGTCCGATCAGAACCAGCACTTTATCCTGTACGGTCACATTCACTTCAACGCTTTGTGAACGGATCGCAGACGGGCCGGACGTCACATTGCCATCCTTGAGGGTACCGATGATTTTTACGGTGCCGGCTGCCTCTGCAACGATTTTGCCATCCCGGATCAAGGCGACAGCCTCATTCGCCGAAGTCCACTCCACCTCTTTGCTGAGGTCCAGCTTCGTTCCATCCAGCTTCGTTCCGCTGACTGCAGGCAGACTTGCAGAGTCTCCCGTGTACAGATCCTGCTCTTTATCCTCAATGCCCAGAGCTGTAACAGTAGGATATACAGTCAATCTGAACGTTTTGTGGATACCCAGATATTCCGCCTTGACCGTAGTAGTTCCCACTGCTTTGGCAGTAATCACAGCAGCCTCTCCACCCGGTGCTACTGTAGCCGCCAACTGATTGTCGGAGGTCCAGACTGCCGTTTGGGATACATTCAGCGTAGAATTCGCCGCATTTCTAACCTCAGCTTTTACATGAAGACTTTCACCCAGGAAAATCGCCTGATCGCCTTCGGGTGCAAGCAGCAGCGCCTCATAAGGAGCTCGAACATACACATCTACAGACGTTGTGACACCCAGATAACTTACTGTGATCACTGTTTTTCCTGCTGTCAGTACTTTGATTTCCCCTTCTTTAACGGTGGCTACGTCTGTGTTTGAGGACGTCCATTCCGCTTTGGCAGAAATATCATTCTCTGCGGCACCTGAGCTTGACTTCGTAATTGCCGCCAGTTTGACCGCGTTATCGCCGATCAGCATCTCAAGTTCTTTTACTACAGTGCCGTTCTGCTTAAGCTCAACGCCGGAGTACGGCAATTGCACTTCCGCCTTGTAAGTAGCCGTTAAGCCTTTATATTTGGCTGTAATGGTCGACTTTCCTTCCCCTACAAGCGTAACCTTCCCTGCGGAAATGGTCAGAACATTGGTATTTGAGCTGCTCCACTCGGCATCAGCCGAAACATCCTTCGATGAGGTTGCCGTTTCTCCGCCGAAAACTTTCGCTTTAACCAGCAGCCGGTCCTCTTCATCACCCAGCTTGTAGCTGCCGTCGATATGCTCCAGCTTCAATTCTTTGAATGGATAAGTAACAGTTACCTCTATGGTTGTGAGGGCATTATTATATGTAGCTCTAATGATGGATGTACCACTGGTAAGCGGGGTAAGCAGTCCCCCTACTACCTGAACCACATTACTATTGGAAGAGTTCCATACCGCCCCGGCTGTCACATCTTTTTTGGATGAGGAGCCTTCCACACTTGCGAACACTTTCAGCTGTTTGGGGGTCTGGCCTACGGTCAGCTCCACTTTGGCCGAGCTGTCGAATTCAATCGAGTTGATATCGCCCGCAGCCGCGAAAACATTTAACGGAAACACTGCAGTGGCTAACAAAATCAGAATGAGTAGCAATTTTGGTATTTTCCTGTTCACAGTCATTAGTTCTCTCCCTTAGACTTTATTGTCCGGTGGTTGTTTTCCACACTCTTCCACTTATATCGACATTTAGGTCCCCAGTGTTAACCCTATTCTCAGATTAGGTCCCTTCATGGACGGATTTAGGACTTTATGACTAGTTACACCTCTATATTAAGCAAGGACAAAGCCTGCCGCAGAATATGAAGGTTGTTGGCATAGGAATGGCCTGTCCCCCGGACCCAGGCTGCAGAAGGGGTATGCCATTCCACTGCCTGAATCTCTTCCATCTGTGCCTTTGTCTCTCCGCCTTTCTGCTCGACCAAAAAATAATGAACCTCTTTGTCCACCCTCCCGTGTTGGGGGTGCTGGTACGTATAACGGATTACATCAATAGGAGCCTTAACCTCGCCAATAATGCCCGTTTCCTCACGAATTTCGCGCAGAGCCGTCTCCTCCACCGTCTCCCCGGCCTCCATCTTGCCTTTGGGAAGCGACACTTTGCCGTAACGGTCCACGATCAGTTGAATTTCCAGTCCTTTGCTGCTCTGGCGATAAACCACGCCTCCCGCCGAAATTTCCTTATGTGTCATGCCGGACTCTCCTTTATGCAATTTACTCATCCGTTAAAACTAACAAGGACTCCATTTCCATAACGGAAATGAAATCCTTGAGTTTCGTTCATTTGCAGCCTTTACAGCACAGCATGTTTCATACTGGTACGGCTTGCGCCTACCAGCTCGCCACGGCATTCATTCACGCCCGCTTCCGTAATTCTGACCTCACAGAGCTGTCCTTGCAGCGAGTCGTCGCCATTAAAAAACACCTGGAGATAGTTGTCGCTGAAGCCGTGCTGCACCTCTCGGCCAGGAGCGCCTTTGGCCGATCTTTCCGGAATGACGGTTAACGTTTGGCCTACAAATTTACGCGCGTAAGCGAGCTGCATCTCCTCCGAAAGGTCGATCAGCTCTTGAACCCGGGCATTCTTAATTTCCTCATCAATCTGATGGTCCATTCTTGCTGCCGGTGTACCGGTTCGCTTGGAATACGGGAATACGTGCATTTCCGAGAAATTAATGGCCTTCATAAAGTCATAGCCAGCACGGAACATTTCATCCGTCTCTCCGGGAAAACCAACAATGACGTCCGTCGTAATCCCGACATCGGGCATCGCCTGGCGGATCAGCTGCATTTTGGCATAATATTCTTCGGTTGTATATTTACGGCGCATCGTTTTGAGCACCTCGTTATGTCCGGCTTGCAGCGGAATATGCAGGTGGCGGCACATTTTGGAGGAGCGGTTCAGCACCTCCAGCAGTTTGTCGTCAATCTGGCTGGCTTCAATAGAGCTGATACGCACCCGCTCCAGCCCGTCCACCTTGTCCAGTTCCCACAGCAAATCAGACAGGCGGTAATTATCCAGATCGTCGCCGTAGCCACCGGTATGAATGCCCGTCAGCACGAACTCCTTGTATCCCGCTTCCACCAGTTGATGCGCCTGGGCGACAATGGATTTCGGGTCACGGCTGCGCGAGAGGCCGCGCGACCACGGAATAATGCAGAATGTACAGAAGTTGTTGCAGCCATCCTGGATTTTCATAAAAGCACGGGTTCTGTCCGCAAAGCCGGGGACATCCAGTTCTTCAAACTCGCGTGTCTTCATGATATTGCGGACTGCATTCACCGGCTGGCGCGACTGCTGAATATTCTTCACATGGGTCATAATCTGATCGCGGTCCTGATTGCCTATAACGAGATCCACGCCGGGGATATCCAGAATTTCTCCGGGCGAGGTCTGCGCATAACATCCGGTAACGGCCACGATGGCCTCCGGATTGCGGCGGACGGCACGGCGGATCATTTGACGGCTTTTTTTATCGCCTGTGTTGGTTACGGTACATGTGTTGATTAAATAGACATCGGCGGTCCCTTCAAAATCGACCTGCTCGTATCCTTCATTTTTAAACATTTGCCATATGGCCTCGGTATCATAGAAATTCACTTTACAACCTAAAGTGTAAAAAGCAACGGATGACATCGCTTAAGCTTCCCCCATTTCGCCGGATTCATATAAAATACAAGCTGCGGCCACCATACCCGCCGTCTCACAGCGCAGAATGCGCCGTCCAAGACCCACCGACACTGCACCGGCCGCTTCTGCTGCCTGGCATTCTTCAGGCGTGAAGCCGCCCTCGGGGCCAACTACAATCATGACCTTGCCACTTGCCTGCGGAGCAAGCGAAGCTACCCAAGGTGCAGTGGCATGGCGCAGCTGTTGTCCTTCTTCCTTCTCATAGCAAAAATAAACGGCATCGTATCCGGCAAAGGACTGCAGGAGCTGCTTCCAGCTCAGCGGAGCCGCTACCGCCGGAACGATGTTCCGGTGAGCCTGCTCGGCAGCCTCCTTGCAGATCTTGCGCCAGCGTTCCAGACGTTTGCTCTCTTTGCGCTCGTCATATTGCACTATGGTGCGTTCCGACAGAAAAGGAGCAAAGGCTACTGCCCCAATCTCGGTGCATTTCTGGATCACCGTCTCCATCTTGTCGCCCTTCGGCAAACTCTGGGCAACCGTAATCCGGACACGCGGCTCATGGGTCATCTCCAGCGCTTCCAGAATGCTTGCGGTTACCTCACCAATCTCAATCCGCTCAATCTCCACAAGCGCCTCACGGGATACACCGTCACTGACGATGAGCTTGTCACCGGCTTTCCCGCGCATGACCTTGGCGATATGGCGGGCATCCTCGTCCCGGATCACCACGGATTCACTGCCGAACTGCTCCGGCATCACGAAATATCGCTGCATCATATCAACATCCTGTTCATAAATAAAGTGAACTTGAGAATGGGGGTCCATATCCTCAAGTTCAGCTTATATCAATTTGTATATTTCATCATACATGGTTTGCCGGATGAAGACCAGACTTAGCTGGACTCCTACACACCGAACAACTTGAAGAAGAGCTGGGTGAAGCCATTCGTCAATTCCCCTGCCCAAATCTGCAGCGGATTAATGGTATATGCCCGCAGTGCAGGAATAAAAAGAATCAGGAGAAAGATAAAGACCGACCACTGCTCATATTGCTGCAATTTCCCGCGAATCGGACGCGGAGCCAGATCTTCAACAATCCGGTAGCCGTCCAGCGGCGGCAGCGGAATCAGGTTGAACAAAAAAAGAAAGAAATTCAGCTGGATAAACATGCTGAAGAACCAGAAAAATGCTTTAAGCACCCGTTCATTGGTGACCGAATCCATCACCCCTGTCGAGACGATAGCCGCATAGATCAACGCCCCTAGGATTCCCAGCAGCAGATTGCTGATCGGTCCAACTGCAGAGACAATGACTCCCATCAGCCTAGGACGGCTGAAGTTGTCCCGGTTGACCGGCACTGGACGCGCCCAGCCAAAGCCGGCAAGGACCATCAGCAGAATTCCGAAAAAATCGAAATGCACGGCGGGGTTCAACGTCATGCGCCCCATCAGCCGCCCTGTCGGGTCCCCAAACTTGTTGGCGAAATAGGCATGGCTGAACTCATGAACAGTAAACGCTATAAGCAAAGTAATCAATAAAAATGGAAGCTGCTCCAGCGGCATTAAAATAATTTTCTCCAAAAACTCCATCTCTACCTCTTTCCGGCCGTAATCGCCACCCAATCTTCTTCACGGGATACTTCCTTAATGTCAAAGCCGGAGCCTAAGAGCGCCTGCTTCACAAGTTCCTCTTTGTCCTTGTAAATTCCGGAGGTAATATAGATTCCACCCGGTTGGAGTGCACGGTACACATCATCCGTGAACAATACCAGAATCTCTGCCAGAATATTGGCTACTACGATTTGCACAGGCAGGGTAACACCAAGCGTTGGCTCACCGGAAACCACAACTTCTGCGTCCGTCTCGGCCGTCTTGCCGTTCACTCCGGGTCTTGCAGAAGGCCACATCTCCCCGGCAGGCGTATCCGAAGCGCCTTCGCCGCCGAGCAGGGTGAGCAAATCGCTCTCTTGTACCGTAATGGCATGCTGTAGCTTGTTGAGCTCCACATTCTCCCGGGCACTCTCTACGGCTACGGGGTCCAGATCCAGCGCCAGCACGGACTTCGCACCAAGCAGCATGGCGCCTACAGCCAGAATTCCCGATCCGGTACCCACATCAATTACTTCTTCGCCGCCCCGGATATGCTTCTCCAGCGCACGCAGACATAACGCCGTGGTTGGATGGGTGCCTGTGCCAAACGCCATACCGGGGTCCAGCTCAATAATGGCTTCGTCAGGACTCTCCGGGGTATATTCTTCCCATGTCGGTTTAATCGTCAGCCGCTCCGAGACACGCAGCGGTTTGAAATATTGCTTCCAGGCATGAGCCCATTCCTCTTCGTCAACCGTCTTCCAGGAAATAAGCGCCTTGCCCGGGTCGATCCCGAACTCCCGCAGCTCTTCTACCCTTGGGGCCAGCTCCTCTATAATTGCATCCATATTCAGTGTTTCGGAATAATAGCCCTTAATCACCGCTTCACCTTCAGGAATATCGTTCAAAGGCTGATCGTATAATTCCCCGTAACGTGTATCCCGTTCTTTGTTCAGCGTCCCCGATTCCTCAATGGAGACCCCGCCCGTGCCAGCCTCATAGAGCAGATTGGAGATCATCTCCTGGGCTTCTTCTGTTGTATGTATCGTCACTTCATGCCATAACATAGATTTACAAATCCTCCTAAAGGTTCTGTGCGGCCCATCCGCTTCCTAAGCGAAAGCCAAGTTTTATTCTAGTAGTATACCATTCCTTGCCCATGAAACGCCAAACTTGCGAACCGGCCTTCACTTCAAGGCAAGCTCATTCTTGCGGCAAAAACAATCGAGTGTGTGATCGTTGACCATCCCGGAGGATTGCATAAAGGCATAACAGATGGTGGAACCGACGAATTTCATGCCTTTTTTCTTTAATGCCTTGCTCATTTCATCCGACTGCGGGGTCGTCGCGGGCACATCCGCCCGCTGAGTCCACTGGTTGACCACCGGCGCTCCGCCTGCAAAGCTCCAAATATACTCTGCGAACCCGCCCTTCTCCCGGCAAATCTGCAAATAGACACCGGCATTGCGGATTATGGATTCGATCTTCAGCCGGTTTCGGATAATGCCGCTGTCATTCATCAGCTCGCTGATTTTGGCTTCATCGTAACGGACAATCCGCTCGGGGTCGAATCCGTCAAAAGCACTTCTGAAGCTCTCCCGTTTCTTGAGTATCGTATACCAGCTGAGTCCGGCCTGCATGCCTTCCAGCATCAACAGCTCGAACAGCTTCAAGTCATCGTACAGGGGTTGTCCCCATTCCTTATCATGATAGGCAATATAAAGAGGATCTCCATTGACCCAGGCGCACCTTGTCACTTCCACTTATTCTTCTCTCCTTTACTTCTTCTCCCTCTGCCCTTTTTAGGCAGCGTCTACTTAATGTATACGAAAAAAAGGGAAGAACACAAGGTTCTTCCCGTTAAAATAATGTTACTATTTGCCTTGCAGCAGCACCCGCGTCTCTTTGTCAGGCTCATTGATGAAATAATAGAACATATAGATGGAGGCTTCCGTTCCTTTGAAGTCCTTATAGACATCAATGTTTTTGTTGTTGCCGTTGCCACGGAAATTAACCGTAACCTTGTTGCCGAGAATCCGCTCATTCCCTAACCCGATATGGGTCTGGTTCACACCGCCGAAGTTGACGTCATCGCTTCCCGTCTCCACGTACAGATCCTTTCCTTTCATATAATAGGTCCATTTCACGGGATATCCGCCGGTTTCACGGATTAAGGTCTGCTTCTTGTCCGAGATGTTTGTCAGCAGCAGCGGCTCTTTATCCTCCTCAT
The DNA here is from genome assembly GCF_014644435.1 of Paenibacillus albidus. Taxonomy (GTDB): domain Bacteria; phylum Bacillota; class Bacilli; order Paenibacillales; family Paenibacillaceae; genus Paenibacillus_AQ; species Paenibacillus_AQ albidus. The sequence goes on from NZ_BMKR01000008.1 coordinate 166,682, forward strand.
TGACCGTAACCTTATACTTCCCGATATAAGCAATCGGTGTTTCCTTGGTAATCTCCAGATCCGCAGGCCGTTCATAGCGCAGGATCCTGAGTTCAGGGTCATCTTTAGGAGTATCCCATCCCCCAGTCCATTCCAAGGTTCGTCCATTCACCTCAAGTAAATTCCGGGTGTAAGGCAGCTGCGCATGTGGTTTGTCTTTGAAGCGAATCACTACCCTTATTTGGGTAGGGGTTATTACCATCTGCTCAAAACGGATATCTTCCTCTTCGAGTGGCAGATCGAGAGCGGTTTTGATGGTGCCGCTCTCCATTTGTTTTTTGCTCAGCTGCAAATCAACGCCTTCTGCGTCAATGCTGCGGTTTATTTTAACATAGGACAGTTTGTACTCCGTCTGTTCATCCGGCAAGTCACTCGGATTGAAATACTGAAGTCCCGTATACTCCCCGTTTTCACCCGGTTTGCCGAACGTCCCTCCAGGCAGTTCGCTGACAAGGGAACCATTCCGGTAGGCAACGAGCTGCGGATATGCCCATTTTTTGGCTTCCGGCTGATCAAAGGTGACTGCGGTAGAGACCAGCAGCTTGTCATTGCTTTCTTTGAAGACCTCAATACCGATGCCCTGCAGGCCATCCTGGCCCACAGCAAAGTTTTGAGCAGCCTCAGAGCCGATATTCAGCGGCAATGCTACTTCCTCACGGGTGTAGTAACGAATATTTCCTACATTAAATTGTACGGTAGCGCTCTCTTGCGGCGGGACCCAGCCACTCTCGAAATAGCCGTTATAGCGTTTGTTCTTTTCATCCCATTGCATATGATTGTATTCCGACAAGCTGGTATTGCCCTTGGAGTCCGTCAGTGACATGCCCTCGATATTCCAGAATCCCCCTTCTTCAAGCTCCCCAGCTTCGAAGCTGTACAAAATCACCGTGCGGTTCTCATCGACAATCGCCGTGTGCAGCTTCAACGTTACACCGTCCCGAGTGATGGACTGCCCGAGGGGCTGACCCAGGTTCTGTTCGAGTGCAGTCTGTACACCGCCTCTGAACTTCAGCAAGCCACTCCAGTCATATTGCACCGCCGCATAGACCGGCACGGCCATCAATACCGCGCTGAGCGAAGCCATTACAGCTACCTTCTTCCAGGCTTTGGAGCGGCGCGGAGCAGCCGCCTCCACCCTTCCTGACATCTGCGGAGCTGTATGCCCAGCCTGCTCCATCCGTCCCCACATTTCCTCAAAATCGGGGTAAGCAACGCCTGCCTCTTTATTTAATTGATGCTTTAAGTGTTTTTCCGTGTGATTCATAGCTGTTTTCCTCCTTGTCTTCAAGTTGTATGCCTGCATTCAGCAAAATTTTTTTCATCAGGCGAAGCCCTTTATGTTGTCTGGATTTGACCGTGCCCTGCGGAATTCCCAGCAGCCCGGAGATTTCAGCAAGACTGAAATCATGCATGTAGCGCAGCGTCAGCACCGCCCGGATTTTTACAGGAAGAGTACTCATATAGCCAGCCCATTCTTCCGCACGCTCCTTGTCCTCCACCAGCCTGTCCACCGCCTTATCCTCCCCGCCTGTGAACAGGTAAGGATTGGCGGAGACCTTCTGCTGCAGGCTGCGCCGCCGCCGTAAATGATTGAGGCATTGATTGACGGCAATCCTCATGATCCATGCTTTCGGATAATCAATCTGCTCCCGGTTGGTGCGGAAAGCAGTAATAAACACCTCCTGAGTCAGATCCTCCGCATCCGCGGCATTATGCACCATGTAGTAACAGGTCCGGTAGACATCCCGGTTATAGGTTTCGAATAGCTCCCGGTTGCTCTGCAAATTGTTCCCCCCTCTCGTGGTTCAGATATCTATATAACAATCGAGTCGTCAAAAAGGTTCGTTTCCTAAGCAACGATAGCAGAAAAAGCCCGATTGCTCCATGTACAAGCTAAACCGGGCCTTTTATTATAACGTTGGAGAACGCCAACTATTGTAATGTTCTACGAGTCTAACCGACCACTGGCAGCTCCTGCAGCGTATAAAAAATTGGCTTCCCGCTTTCTTTAGCCGTCTGCACCATCTCATCCGCCCCTTGGGAAGGCCCGCCGATCCGCAGGACAGCGTCACAATGAGCCAGAAGGCGGGTTGATGAAGGATGGAAAATTTCATTGAAAACCGCATCCCCTATCTCAGTTGAGCCCGCCATTTCCAGCAAAGGCAGCGCGTACCACTCGCCCAGCACCGGCAAATGGCCAAGTCTGTACACCTGAAGAGCAGCTTCATTCATGGCACGAAGGTTCGCGGCAATCCGGTCCGGTTCATTATCGGTTCCGGAACGGTAGGGGCCGGCAATAAGAATATGTAATGGGACTGCGGACCGGAGTTCAAGCAAATCATGGAGCTTGGCATGCTGCAGCAAAAGAATGGTTTTGGCATCTTTAATTTCACCTGTATCCAACATCTTCATAGCCTCGGCAAAAGGAATTTCCAGAACCTCGATATTCTCCTGTTCTTCCTCAAGTCCTCCACCGCGCCCTGTCTTCATGTCCTCAGAATATTCAGCGGCGAATAAATGCAGAATCTCGGTCACTGAACCCGGCGACATATACACCTCACCGATTCTTTGAATCTGTGACAGACGGTATCCGGTTTCTTCTTCGGTTTCTCGCTGGATACAGGACTCCGGGCTATCCTGGTCAAGCAGTCCGGCACATGCTTCAATCAGCATTCCGGTCTCATTGCCGTTAATGTAAGTCGGAAGGCGAAACTGGCGTGTCAGGACAACCGTTTTTTTCCTGCGGTTGTAGAGCAGAATCGCTGCTCCATTGCCCCGGTCATACGCCTCACGCTGCTGCTCTTCCCAAGTGCCGTCGCTTCGCTGGTAATCCAGTGTGTATTTTCTCAGCGTATACCAGTTGTCTGACAAAAGATCTATTTTCTTAATCCGTACATTCTTGTTCACAGGGCGTCAGCCTCCTTTATCTTTTCAGGGCTTTAGAAAACGAAAAATATCCCATATCCTTGGAAATCACTATACTTCCCTTCTCCAGCATCTTCCGCTCAACGAAGGCAGTAAACTGCTCCATGGCTTGACCTGTCAATCTTTTACCGGCATTCATGGGTGTTGAGGTCATATAACGGATCAAAGGACCGGCCTCGGTTACGACCAGAGAATCCTTGTAACGGACAAGCTCCGCCCCTGGGAACCAAGGGTTTAAAAGCTCTGCGCCATTATACAGATTGAACCGTTCAATGGTGTCGTCCAGTACCCGAAGGCCGGGGTCAAATTCCCGGGCCAATTCCTCCATCTCCAACAGATGTCTGCTGCTCATCGTGGAGGCGAAAAAGATGCCTTTTTCACTTAGGACCCTGGAAATTTCCTTGAACGCAGGCGTTAGTTCCTCTACATGGTATAACATGTGGTTGGCAATCACGATTTGAAATTCGCCCTCCGCAAAAGGAAGCGCACGCACATCCGCCTGGCGGAACTTAAACCTAACGGCGGACTCCCCAAGAGAGCTGCGGGCATCCTCCAGCATTCCGGCGGAAGCATCGGCTAACGTGATTTCCCAATGTGGCGGAATCCGGCCCTTGTTTCTGGCCCATAAAGAGGCATCACCGCAGCCGATATCCAGCAGCTTCAAGGGGACAGCCGGCGGATGGAGGGATGCGGCTTGCTGCACCTGTTCGAAGAACCACTCGTGCCAGCCAATCTGATTTGTACTGAATCGGTCATATAAGTGCATTCGCGCCTGCAAGCGGACGGCATTCTGATATTGCTCGCCCCAATCCCTTTCCGTTTGGACCGTTTGGATCATCCCGGTCAGCTCTTCCCAATCCGGTTCATTATCCTGCTGCTCCATATAGCCCATGGAAGCCTCGATAGCCTGGACCACGCCTTCCATATGGCGCATTTTTTGAAGGATAAGTTGTTTTTGCAGCAGCAGGGAGCTGCGCAGATCGGCGTTCTCATCGTCGCTCTCCATGACTGTTCCCATCTCTTCCAGGGAAAGGCCGATGAATTTAAGGACCGAAAGCTTCTGGAGCTTCGCGACATCACCTTTGCTGTACAGCCGGGTCTTCCCTTCATATTGAGAAGGCTTCAGTAATCCGATCCGGTCATAATATCGCAGTGCCCGAATGGTCATCCCTGTACGTTTAGCAATTTGTCCGGTAGTTAATCCCTTCTGATTCAAGCCATCCCCCCATCTATGACCGCAGTTAGAACGATTAGCCAAAGTATAACAGGTGACGTTACGTCACCTGCAAGCCTTAATTTGAAATACATACCGGTTTTGTCTGGGGCTTTGCAGTTAAAAAGATAAGGGGGATGTCCCACATCCATGTAATGGCTTGTGGGACATCCCCCTTCCAATCAAACTGGCTTCATAGCTATTCCATTTTTCCAAGCAATCTTCTAAGTGCCACCGCAGCTTGCGCCCGGCCAGTCATTACGCCATTTCATCACGGTTGATCGACTCAGCCGGGACAAAAGGTTGACCTGTCCTGCGGATTAGATCATCTCCATAACCTCACGCGCCTGATTATCCAGCTCCTGAGCCGATGCTGCGATATCCGTGAACGTACTCAACGCCAACTGAATCTGTTTTTGGCTGATTTCGGTATTTTCCTGTGCCTGGGTGGTTCCTGCAGAAATCTTGGCAACTTCCGCCGTAATAGCCTTCACATTATCCCGCACTTCAATAATGGAATCATTCACCCTGGCGGACAGCTTACGCACTTCATTCGCGACCACATTGAAGCCCCGGCCGAATTCTCCGGCATGTGCGGCTTCAATGGCGGCATTCAGCGCCAGCAGCTGGGTCTGCGAAGCTACATCACGAATCGTCTGGACGATGCCCTGGATGGAATCAGCCTGCGCCTGGAGATTGGAGAGAACCCGGGTATTTTCGATAGAGACTTCCGCGATTCTATCAATACTGTGTTGCAGTTCCCGGCTTCGTTCAATACCGGTTTCGGCACGCTGGTTCAAACTGTCGGACATGCCCTGCATCCGTTCCACCACTTGACTAATATTGTTTTGCCTCCCGGTAATATTCGTAGCAATTTTGGTCACACCAAGCACCTGCTCATTCGTGTCATCAAAAATCGGCATGTATGTGGCTTCCAGCCAAACTACATTGCCCTGTGCGTCCATCCGCTCAATTTTGTCCTGAAAGCTGCGGCCTGCCCAAAGATTCTGCCAGAACATTTCATACTCCGGACTGTTCACAAACTTCGGAAAACAAAAATCGCTATGCTGCATCCCGTACATTTCTTCGGTAACATAACCCATCGACTGGGCAAATACCTCATTTACATATGCTACCCGGCGGTTCAGATCAAACCGGATAAAGGCCAGGTTCTTCTCCAGCGCTTTGACAACCAACTCATCAGTAACCTCTTGATTATGGACTCTGCTCATCACATTACCTCCACGCTAAACTGAGTATGCACAATTCACCAGACGGCTACATCTCTTATTCGTGAAATGACTGCTTTTGGGTCATATTCGCTATAAAAAAGTATTTTCACTCTATTGAATATCTATCGTCATCTAAATGGAAATCTTGATAGTTTCGGCAAAAGATACTCCGCAGCATCAAAAAAAGCGCCTCTACCGTTCCGGAACAACCATCTTCCGGTCTGGCTAGAGGCGGACTTTGCTGTCAGTTTATATAGCTGGGTCAAGGGCTACTCTTGTCCCAATACCGTTCTCCCCACCGTCCCCTCATTCCGCGCACGCAGCAGCGTATGCCGGTTCATGCGGATGTGGTGAGCTTCCTCCAGACTACGGCGCAGCAGGCCGGCGTCCACACCCAGTTCCTCCAGTGTAGACGGTCCGTGGACGGTCCGCAGCAGCGCGCGCAGTTCATCGGCCGCCGGAATCCGGCGGATCTCTTCGCGCACCTGTTCCCCCAGCGTACTGCCGGCAAGCTCCGGCGAGTTCGCCAGCTCGTGGTACAGCGCGGAAATTTCCGCGCAAGCCACGCCAACCTTAGCACCGTGCAGCAGCTGTCTGCGGCCGGTGCGGATGTACTCCATCTCCCAATAATGGGAGAGATGGTGCTCCGCTCCCGAGGCGGAATGGGATTGTCCGAACAGCAGAATGGCAAGTCCCGATTCCATCAGTGCCGCCGTCAGGATGCGGATGCCCTGCTCGGTATGATTGCCGATCTCCCCGGCATGGTCCACACAATCCTGCAGCGCCCGCCCGGTAATTTGCGCAACGACCGGCGAATAAGGTTCATTGGCCGTCAGCCGGCCGTATTTCCAGTCGAACAGCGAGGTGAACTTGCCCAGCATATCCCCGAACCCGGCGGCGATCATCGGAGCCGGAGCGAGGCACAGAATTTCGGTGTCAGCAAATATCGCCACTGGCCCCGCCGCAGGAATCGTAATCTTGTTGCCGCGGATAATCAGCGGCGAACCATTCGAAGTGAACCCGTCCACGGACGGGGCGGTCGGCACCGATACGAACGGAATGCCAGCCGTATAAGCTGCGTACCGGGCCACATCATGCAGCGTGCCAGATCCGGCAACAATAATGGCATCCGCCTTATTTTGCTGGACCGCGAGCAACACTTGCACTACCGAAGCTTCGTCGGCGATGACATCACCTTGCGCATTCGGCAGCACCAGCGACAAGTTGATGCCGATCCCCGTGCCCGCGTCTTTGAACTTCTGCTCCAGCTCTGCTCCTGCGGCCGCCAAGGTATGTTCGTCGGCCACAAGCAGCGGAGCTTTCCATTCCTTGGCCTTAACGAATGGAACCACTCTGCTGAGCGCCCCAGGCTCAATGCTAATGATCTCCGGGAGAGCAAATGCGGCTCCCCCTTCCATTTCGGCTGCAGCCATTTTAATATTCTCCAATAGTCGGGTCATTAAGCACTTCATCCTCTCTTGATTTCAGGTCCGAATACAGGAAAAAACGGCTGTACCGCACTCTATAAAAAGAGCACGGCACCCGTTTTCCTAATCGTCCTATTCAGGGTTGACTACGAAAGCTTCCAGGCAATATCATTCAAGCGCAATTCGTTGCGGAATGCACGCGGCTGTGTATCTTTGTCGATAACCACACATTCAATGCCGACCATTTCAGCAAAATCCAGCAGCTGCTCGGTAGTCACCACATAGGAGAACCCGGTGTGGTGCGCACCTCCGGCCAGAATCCAGGCTTCCACACCTTCCTTCAGGCTTGGCTGTACTTTCCAGAGCACACGTGCCACAGGCAGATTCGGCATCGCTTGGATCGGTTCTACAGCCTCTACTTCATTGACAAGCAAACGGAACCGGTTGCCCAGATCAATAATCGAAGCATTCAATGCAGCGCCGGAGCGACCGTTGAATACCATCCGCGCCGGATCTTCCTTGCCGCCAATACCCAGCGGGTGTACTTCCAATTTGGGCTTATCCACCGCAATCGTCGGGCACACTTCCAGCATATGTGAACCCAATACCAGCTCATTGGCCGGATCCAGGTGGTACGTATAATCTTCCATAAAGGAAGTGCCTTTGTTTCCGGCGATAATCTTCATCAGGCGGACAAGTGCAGCCGTCTTCCAGTCACCTTCACCGGCGAAGCCGTAACCTTGCTCCATCAGGCGTTGAACAGCCAGGCCAGGAAGCTGCTTCAGTCCATGCAAATCTTCAAAGGTCGTAATAAAAGCCGTATATCCGCCTTCTTCCAGGAATGCTTTCATGCCAAGCTCAATGCGGGCCTGATAGCGGATAGAATCACGCACAGCACCCTCCTGATCCCCGCCTTGGGCAAAATCATATTGCTCTGCATATTCAGCCATCAGCTCATCGACCTCGGCTTCGGTTACAGCATCCACACGCGCGACCAGATCACCTACACCATAACCGTCCACGGTCCAGCCAAGCTTGATTTGGGCTTCAACCTTATCTCCTTCGGTAACAGCAACGGAGCGCATATTGTCGCCGAAACGGGCCACCTTCAAGATCTGGCTCTCATTGTAGGCTACGGCTGTGTTCATCCAGCTGCCCACCCGTGCCCGGACTTCACTGTCTTCCCAATAGCCCACTACGACTTTGCGGGCGATGCCCAGACGTGCGCCGATGAAGCCGTATTCACGGTCGCCATGCGCCGATTGATTTGTATTCATGAAATCCATATCGATGGAATCCCACGGGATATCGCGGTTATATTGGGTAGCCAGGTGCAGAAGCGGCTTGTTCAGCTGAGTCAGGCCTGCGATCCACATTTTGGCCGGGGAGAAAGTGTGCATCCAGGTAATAATTCCGGCACAGTTCTCATCATTGTTGGCCGCAACGGCCAGCTTGCGAATCTCATCCGCAGTAGTCAGCACCGGTTTGAACACAATCTCAAAAGGAACACTGTCAGCCCCATTCAGGCCTGCTGTGATCTGGCGGGAGTGTTCAGCTACTTCCTCAATGGTCTCAGGTCCATACAAATGCTGGCTTCCGGTTACGAACCAGAATTGATAAGCTTTTACGTTCAACATATATAATTCCTCCTAGGATAGGTTATGAACTGGCAAGGGTTGATCCTTCAACTTGCTTTATTCGGACGCTTCTTCTTTAATCGCTTTGAGATGCTTCATGACATTGTTCTCGCCGCGGCCAAAATAATCATGCAATTTCGAGTATTCCTGGAACAGCTTTTCGTACACCGCTACATTCTCAGGAATAGGCAAATACGACTCTTCACGCACCCGGGCCATTTTTTCCGCCGCTTCCACGATGGAATCATAGCCGCCAGCTGCCGCTCCGGCTGCAACGGCTCCAAACATTGCCGCCCCCAGGGCCGGGGTCTGTTTCGAAGCGGCTACTTTAATCTCACGGTTCGTTACGTCCGCATAGATTTGCATAAGTAGACGGTTCTTTTGCGGAAGTCCGCCGCAAGCGTACAAGACGTCAACCGCCACACCGTTGTCATGAAAAGCATCCACAATTTTGCGTGTGCCAAAAGCCGTAGCTTCCAGCAAAGTCCGGTAAATCTCTTCAGGTTTGGTCAGCAGTGTACAGCCGAGCAGCAATCCCGTCAGATCAGTATCCACGAGCACCGAACGGTTGCCGTTCCACCAATCCAGAGCCAGCAGTCCGGTCTGACCCGGCTTGTAGGCAGCAGCCCGTTGTTCCAGCCATTCATGCACATTGGCATTCTCGGCAGCCGCCGCTTCTTTGACATAAGCCGGAACTGCTTCTTCCACATACCATTCAAAAATATCGCCAACCGCCGACTGCCCGGCCTCATAACCGTAATACCCCGGAATGATGCCGTCTTCGACTACGCCGCACATGCCTTCTACTTTGCGCTCCGTATCCCCTAGCAGCATGTGGCAAATCGATGTCCCCATCGCCATCACGAGCTTGCCCGGGGTTACCACGCCTACCGCCGGAACAGCCGCATGTGCATCCACATTGCCGACTGCAACGGCTGTTCCCGGCTGCAGCCCGATCAGCGCTGCCATTTCCGGGGTCAGCCCGCCGGCCTTCGTACCCAGCGGTACAATCTCGCCGCGCAGCTTCGTGTCGGTCAGATCTTCAAGGCGCGGGTCCAGCGCTTTGAAAAATGCCTTGTCCGGGTATCCGTCCGCTTTATGCCAGATCGCTTTATATCCCGCTGTACAGCTGTTGCGTACAATATTGCCGGTCATTTGGGAAATGACCCAATCCGTAGCTTCGAGGAACTGGTCAGCAGCCTCATAAATTTCCGGCGCTTCATTCAGGATTTGCCAGACTTTGGCCATCATCCATTCGGAAGAGATTTTGCCGCCGTAACGCGCCAGCCAGTTCTCCCCGCGCTCAGCAGCGATACGGTTGATCTCATTAGCTTCATCCTGGGCCGCATGGTGTTTCCATAGCTTGGTCCAGCTATGCGGATTCTCCTGATATTCAGGGAGCAGACACAGCGGCTCACCTTGCTCATTGACTGGCAGCATGGTGCAGGCGGTGAAATCTATGCCTACGCCAACCACGTCCGCGGGATCAATGCCCGACTGGCCGATGACCGCCGGTACAGAACGTTTCAATACCTCTATATAGTCCGCGGGATGCTGCAGCGCCCAATCGTATTCCAGCTTCTTGCCGGTAACCGGCAGTACCTCGTCAATCACGTGATGCGGGTAAGGTGTCACATGGTCGGCAATTTCTGTTCCGTCCGCCAGATCCACCAGTACCGCCCGTCCGGACTGGGTCCCGTAATCGACACCGATTGCGTATTTTTTAGTCATGACAGGAATTCTCCTTTATATAGATAATGACTTTCTTCGCCAAAAGCTCGGCTGACAACCCTTAGTTGCTGCGCAGAAACGGTTATCAGCTTTGTCCGTAATAAGCATTTGCTCCGTGCTTGCGCAGGAAATGACGATCCAGCAGATGCTGGCTCATAGGCTGCAGGTCCGGGTTCAGCTGATAGCTCTGGGTGGCCATCTTGGCCACTTCCTCAAGCACCACGGCATTGTGTACCGCATTATGCGGGTCTTTTCCCCAGTTAAAAGGGGCATGGCAATGCACCAGCACTCCAGGCAAATGGTCAGGGTTCAAATCCTTAAATGTCTCCACGATCACATTCCCGGTCTCCAGCTCATACGCGCCTTTGATCTCGGCTTCGGTCATAGCCCGGGTACAGGGGATTTCTCCATAATAATAATCGGCATGCGTCGTTCCCAGCGCAGGAATGCCCCGGCCCGCTTGAGCCCAGCCAGTGGCCCACGGAGAATGGGTATGCACAATGCCTCCAATGTTCAGAAAGGCCTTATATAACACGAGATGAGTTGCTGTATCGGAAGAAGGTTTGTAACTGCCCTCTACAATTTTCCCCTCCAAATCGACTACCACCATATCGTCACGGCGCAGCTTGTCGTATTCCACACCACTCGGTTTAATGACCACTAATCCCTTCTCACGGTCAATCCCGCTGACATTCCCCCATGTAAACGTAACCAAGTTGTAACGGGGCAGGTCCAGATTCGCCTCCAGTACCTCTTGCTTCAATTGCTCCAACATTTCGTAATCCTCCCTATCGCTTTAGGTATGATCGTGTGCAGCTTCGCCCCCTCATTATACACTTGTACGTACAATTGGTCTATAATTATTTAATATCATCTGAACAGGTACATACAAATAAAGAGGCCTCTGCAATTTTATAATCGCAGAGACCTTATATTGTATATAACAATTTGAAATTATTGAATTGCTGAACTAGGTCCCGCCCAAACAGGCCCCATCCATTCAAGGGAGAGAGCGGTTTTAATGTATTTCGTGCATCCAAATCACTTTGAAAAAGCCCAAAAGTCTATTCTGATGTATTTTGTACATTGGAAAATTCGAAAACAGGCCATTCCACGCCATCTCTGCTTTTCCTGATGTAGAAAATACAGCCCAATCGGATATTATCCTGAATTGCCCGTAATTCGATGCACAAAATACACTCTAAGAGTTTCCTTACCGTCCCAGACAGCTATTCTGCCAGCCGCTATCGGAAAGTAGCCCCCAGTACCTGAAGGTGCGTCCACACTTTTACAGCTCCAGAGGTTTCGTCGAACTTCGCAGCACAAGCTCCGGCTTGTAGATTACATCCTTGGGCGCTTCCGTATGCCGGCGTTCCATCATCTCCATCAGCATGTTTGCTGCCTGGATGCCCATCTCCTGCTTCGGATGGCTCAGGGTGGTCAGCTTCACTTCGGTTGCCGTCGCCAGTGTCGAGTCATCAAAGCCGATAATCGACAGATCATCCGGGACGCTGAGCCCGGTCTGCCGCACCGCCTCCAGCAGCAGGACGGCCAGCTCGTCATTGTAGCAGACGAAGGCTGTCGGCCGCTGCGGACTCTGCAGCATGCGCAGCGCAGCTTCATAGGGAACGGTGTGCTTTTGTTCAGTCGTATAATGGGTTACCGTATCCCTTCCCAAGGTCAGACGGTGTTTATGAAAAGCACGCGTAAAGCCCTTCAGCCGGTTTGCTCCCTGCAAATCATCTGTTTTGAAAAATCCGGCAATCTCCCGGTGCCCCAGCTCAATCAGATGCTCCGCTGCCATGAACCCGCCGGCTTCGTCATCCAGCTTCAGGCAGGGACAATGCAGCTCCGGGTAACGTTCATTAATCATAATGAACGGGATACGGTGAATCGCCAGGGACAAGAACAGCTCCAGATTGGGATTGCCCTGCGCGCTTTTGGTCGGCTCAATAATCAAACCCTTAAACGGCTGGCTCAGCATCATCTCCAGGTTCTCGCGCTCCTTGTTCTTGTCATTGTCCGTGCTCGACAGCATCATGCTGTAGCCGCCGCTGCGAAGGCGCGCTTCCGCTCCCCGTACGATGTGCGGAAAGATATAATCGGAGATATGGGTCGTCATCATGCCGATCATGCTGCTCTGCTGCAGGGAACGTGTCTCCTGCCGGGCTACAAAAGTCCCTTTGCCCTGCAGTCGGTACAGCCAGCCCTCCTTCTCCAGCTGTCCGAGCGCCTGGCGTACGGTCTGTCTGCTCATGCCGAACTGTCCGGCAATTTCATGCTCGGAGGGCGCTTTCTCCTCAGGCTTCAGCCGCCCGGACTGAATCCAGGACAGCAGTTCATTTTTTAGTTGCATATATTTCGGTATTGGTTTCTCCGTCATGGTACACCTCAGGTTGCTCAAATAGAGTAATACAAGTTATTATAACATAAGCAACTTGTATGTACATGTATAATCACTTTTTTGAGCCGTAATTCCCCATTTTGAGGCCCCAAATCGTATCCTTCTGATGGGCAGCCGCTTCCTTGAGCGCAGGAAGCCTGGAATCCTGCGGATAATGGCGTTCCAGATACAGGACAAATACGCCGCGCAGGCCAATCTCAAGCTCCAGCTTGTTGTATTCATTCGGATGCTTCGCAAGTTCTGCCATAGCCTGTTCCCAATTCTCCAGTTCATCCCCGGACGATTGGCCATTTGCTACCCTGTCAGCCAGTTCACGAAGCTCACGGTACGCTTTTTTAACTTTGGAAGAATAACCTTGTTTCTGATTCAGGAACGTCAGCAGCGCAATCAGCAGCACCAGCCCGCACCATAATAGGATGTTGTCCATTGTTGTCCCCCCGCTTGGCTTATCCTCATCATTATACAGGTCAGCGCACAAAAACACCCCACAAAGTGGGGCATTGCTGTAATGCTGTCTATTCCTTTTTCATTATTTCATGCAATTGACGTTTATCCGCTTCAATCGCTCTGGCCTGAGCCTCGAGATCCTCATGGTCCGCCTCAGCCGCCGAGAATTCCACATCCTCCGCCTTAGCTTCATAGAGCATTTTCATTTTTTCCGTTTTGGAGAAAATCCTGGAGTTCTCTCTGTCCATCTCTTCATTCCTCCTTTCATCCTAAATGCAGGACATCCTGTCCCTTAGATCAGGCCTCCGGCTTCCTCTATGATCCTAAGCGCCTGATCGTGAGACTGGGCATCCGTGACGACAGTCAATAAAATATTCCTGCCCGTAGGTCCTCCGTCTCCCCCATGGCTCATCCCGCTTGCGCTGGTGTCCGCAGAAGCCAGGATCCCTGCAGACCGGCTGTCCACCTGTGAATTTAAGGTCATAGTTGCCAAACTGGGAATGTCCCCGGTCAACGGGTTGTTGCCCGAATAGCTGGCATCGCCCGGATATTTGCCAAAACGGTCAATCGCCATATCGATGACTCTCAGAGATTGCAGTTTTCTGGAGACGGCTTCCGCCTCTTCCGGGCTTTTAAAATAGGCCAATATAGATTTTTCCGACATTTCCTCCCACCCTCTGCTCGAATTTCAATCCGTCTGTGCACATCTTTAGGTTGTCTAAGTTACGGAGTATTTATGTACAAGCCGCTTCCCCACCCTTCCTTCCTCAACAAGAAAAAAGACTGCCTCATCAGCAGAAAATCTGCTCACAAGACAGCCCTTTGTAGGTTATAGTTTCAGGTCTAAAAGATCAGTCTCCACGGAATGCACGCTTTACACGATCAAAGAAAGATTGCTCCTGCTCATGCGTATTTTCTCCGTTGTAGGAGGCGAACTGGCGCAGCAGATCCTTTTGCTCTTCACTCAGCTTGCTTGGGGTCACCACAATCACCCGCACATGCTGGTCGCCTGAGCCGGAACCGCGCAGGCGCGGAACGCCTTTGCCCTTCAAGCGAAAGAAGGTGCCCGTCTGCGTACCCGCAGGAATCTTGAGCTTCACTTTCTCAGTTAGCGTCGGGATCTCGATCTCATCACCCAATGCCGCCTGGGCAAAAGTAAGCGGAACCTCGCACATAATGTCGTCATTCTCACGAACGAAGAAATCATGCGGCTTAACGCGGATCACAATATACAAATCTCCGGCTGGGCCGCCACGCAGGCCGCCTTCCCCTTCACCGGTCATGCGCAGCTGTGCACCGTCATCGACGCCGCCCGGAATGCGGACGTGAATCTTCCGCTGCTTCTTAACTTTGCCTTGACCGCTGCAAGTTGTACATTTCTCCTTGATAATCTTGCCCGTTCCGCTGCAATGGGAACAAGGACGGCGGTTGCGCATTTGTCCAAGCGGTGTATTCTGCACGAATTCCTGTTGACCGCTGCCATGGCAGACGGAACAAGTCTCCGGTTTGGTACCCGGTTTCGCTCCGGAGCCGAAGCAGGTATCACAAGTCTCCGTACGCGGAATGGTAATATCGGTTTCTTTGCCGAATACCGCTTCCTTGAACTCAATGGTCATCGTGTACTGCAAATCACCGCCACGCTGCGGTGCGTTCGGGTCACGGCGTCCACCGCCGCCGAAGAACATATCGAAGATATCGCCCAGTCCTCCGAAATCTCCGCCACCGCCGCCAAAGCCGCCGCCCATCCCCTGATTAGGATCTATATGTCCATATTGGTCATATCTGGCACGCTGCTGGCCGTCGCTCAGCACATCATAGGCTTCCTTCACTTCCTTGAATTTCGCCTCGGCGTCGCTCGCCTTGTTGACGTCCGGGTGGTACTGGCGCGCCAGCTTACGGTAAGCCTTTTTCACTTCATCTTCTGAGGCATCTCTTCCGAGGCCCAGCACTTCATAATAATCACGTTTATCCGCCACTGCTCTCACCTCCGTACATCCCTGCATAATGGGTGCTTCTTAACAGTATAAAAGGAAAGGCAAAACACGGGATGCCCCGGTTTTGACCTTCCCTTTCCCATACTTATCGTTTAAGGTTACCCTTGATTCTTCTCGTCGTCAACAACCTCGTAATCAGCATCGACTACATTGTCTTTTCTGGCAGTGCCTTCAGCAGCACCTTCGCCGCCTTCCGCACCTTGTTCTGCCTGGGCAGCCTGCTCATACAGCTTCACGGACAGCTGCTGCACGATTTCGGTCAGCGCTTCGGTAGCGGCAGTGATTTCTTCCAGGTTGTCAGTTTCCAGCGCCGCTTTAAGTTTGTCTTTAGCAGCGTTAGCCTTGTCAACTTCGGCAGCATCCACTTTATCGCCCAGATCCTTAATCACTTTATCTGTGGAGTAGACGAGCTGGTCTGCATTGTTCTTCGCTTCTACCAGTTCCTTGCGCTTGCGGTCTTCCTCAGCATGCAGCTCGGCATCCTTCATCATTTGCTCCACTTCAGCATCGCTCAGGCCGCTGGAAGAGGTGATGGTGATTTTTTGGCTCTTGTTGGTGCCTTTATCGGTAGCTGATACGTTCACGATACCGTTGGCGTCGATGTCAAAAGTAACTTCGATTTGCGGTACACCGCGCGGAGCCGGCGGAATCTCGTTCAGCATGAAGCGTCCCAGGGTTTTGTTGCCGTTCGCCATTTGACGCTCACCTTGCAGCACGTGAATTTCCACGCTTGGCTGGTTATCGGCAAATGTTGAGAACACTTGGGATTTGCTTGTAGGGATAGTTGTATTGCGCTCAATCATCTTCGTAAATACGCCGCCCGCAGTTTCAATACCGAGGGACAATGGAGTTACGTCAAGCAATACAACGTCTTTCACATCGCCAGTCAATACGCCGGCTTGGACAGCAGCACCAAGGGCAACCACTTCATCCGGGTTAACACCTTTGTGCGGCTCTTTACCTGTCAGTTTCTTGATCGCATCCTGTACAGCAGGGATACGGGTGGAACCCCCTACCAGTACGATACGGGTAAGATCCGCAGGCGTCATGCCGGCATCGGACAAGGCCTGACGTGTAGGTCCCAACGTGCGTTCTACCAGACCGGAAGTCAATTCATCGAATTTGGCACGGGTCAGGTTGAGCTCCAAGTGCTGAGGCACGCCGTCAACAACCGTAATGAACGGAAGGGAAACGGTAGTGGTCAATACACCGGAAAGTTCTTTTTTGGCTTTCTCTGCGGCATCCTTCAGACGTTGTACAGCCGCTTTATCCTTGCTAAGGTCGATGCCTTGCTCTTTTTTGAATTCGGATACCAGGTGGTCCATAACTACTTGGTCAAAATCGTCACCGCCCAGACGGTTGTCACCGCTGGTAGCTTTAACTTCGAAGAAGCCGTCGCCCAGTTCAAGAATGGATACGTCGAACGTACCGCCCCCAAGGTCATAGACGAGGATCGTTTGGTCTTCGGATTTCTCCAGACCGTAAGCCAGCGCTGCCGCTGTAGGCTCGTTCACGATACGCAGCACTTCCAGACCGGCAATTTTACCAGCGTCTTTGGTAGCTTGACGTTGGCTGTCGTTGAAATACGCCGGAACCGTAATAACGGCTTGCGTAACAGTTTGGCCGAGGTAAGCTTCAGCATCGGATTTCAGCTTCTGAAGAATCATCGCCGAGATTTCCTGTGCGGAGTAGTCTTTGCCGTCAATAGCTTCTTTATGGTTGGTACCCATATGCCGTTTGATCGAGCTGATCGTACGGTCAGGGTTCGTAATGGCTTGGCGTTTGGCCGTTTCACCGACGATACGTTCGCCGTCTTTCTTGAAACCTACAACCGAAGGGGTTGTGCGTGCGCCTTCCGGGTTAGGAATAACGACGGCTTCGCCGCCTTCCATAACGGCAACGCAAGAGTTGGTCGTTCCTAAGTCAATACCGATAACTTTACTCACTGTAATTGGCCTCCTCAAAATAAGTTGGAGCTTTGGCTCCTCTGGAATGTCCTGAATTATGTTCGGGTCCGGGACCTCGCGCGTTGCAGAACCAACCGGACAGATCCGGTTACAGCAGCCGCGCTCATGACAGGCAATGACAGCCTGTCTATATAGACAGGTTACATGCTGACTTTGACCATGGCTGGACGAAGGACCTTGTCTTTCAGAATATAGCCCTTTTGGACCTCTTCCGTAACAATGCCTTCCTCGTGCTCATCGCTCTCCACCTGCATGATGGCCTGATGGTATTCGGGATTAAATGGCTGTCCTACCGTCTCCATGGCTGTGAGCCCTTCCGATTTCAATACCCCTTCGAGCTGGCGGAAAATCATATTCACGCCTTTGGCGAACGCTTCGGAATCCGGGTTGGCCGGTGCTGAAGCCAGCGCACGTTCAAAATTGTCCAGTACCGGCAGCAATTCATTCACGAGCTTGGAGGTGGCATACTGTGCCAATTCTTCTTTTTCCTTCTGGGTCCGGCGGCGGAAATTGTCAAAATCGGCCTGCACACGTAGCGTGCGCCCCTGATATTCTTCAATCAGCGCCTGCAGGCGGCTGGAATCTCCCCCATTGCCGGAAGCCTCTGTAGTGGCTTCTTCCGCAGTGGATGAGCCCTCCCCGGAAGCTGCTTCAGCTTCTTCGGCGGCCTGTTCCTCATGTATCGCCTGATCCTTTAATTCGTTGGTATCTTGAACTTGTTCCTCTTTCAAGTTGTGTTCACCTCCTTATAATCATTCACGATAGTCAATCAGGACTCTGTTCACTTATACCAGTGTGCCAGCATTGCTGTCAAATCCCGGGACAAAATGCCCAATATCCCCATTACCCGCGCATACTCCATCCGGGTAGGCCCCAGAATGCCGATACTGCCCAGCGCCTGGCCGTCCAGCGAATAAGTGGCGGTAATCAGGCTGCAATTGGCAAAGGCCTCATGATTGTTCTCTGTGCCGATCTTAACCTGAATGCCACTGCCTCCGGACACTGGAGCCAGCATCTTGAGCAGTGTCGGCGTCTCCTCCAGCAGATCCAGAATATTCTTCACCTTGTCGACATCCTTGAATTCCGGCTGGGTCAGCATATTCGTGGCTCCGCTCAGATAGATCCGCTGTTCATGGTCGCTCTCGAGCGCCGTATCCAGTACCTGCATCAGTTCCTCGTAATGGGAGATATGGCGCTGCATCTCCTCACCCAGCTCGGAATACAGCCGGGTCTTCAGCTTGTATAGCGGAACGTTCACCAGCTTGCTGTTCAGCAGATTGACCACTTTCTCCATTTCGGAAAGAGAAATCTCCGGCGGAATATTTACGGTCCGGTTCTCAACCTGTCCGGTACTGGTGACGATAATCGCCACAGCCGTCTTGTCATCAAGCGGCAGCAGCTGAAAGTGGCGCAGTGAAGTATGAAAAACCTCCGGTCCAAGCAGGATGGAAGTGTAATTCGTCATATTGGAAAGAATCATTGCTGCGTGCTGGATAACCTGCTCCATCGCATTCAGCTTCTCGGCGAAAAAGGCACGGATCGTCCCCACCTCCGCCGATTCCGCAGAATTCCACGGCACCAGATGATCCACATAATATCGGTATCCTTTATGGGAAGGAATCCTCCCTGCCGAGGTATGGGGCTGTTCAAGAAACCCTAACTCCTCGAGATCGGCCATTTCATTACGAATGGTTGCAGGACTATAGCCTACATCCCCCCGTTTGGAGATGCTGCGGGAACCTACCGGTTCAGCCGAAGAGATGTAATCATCTACGATGGCGTTCAATATCATTCTTTGGCGTTCGGTTAACATGTCATCCCCTCCTAACAGCCTGTGGCCAGGATTCGTTAGCACTCGACTCAGATGAGTGCTAACCACTACTACAAAAATACCAAACAGACATTGACGTTGTCAAGTCAGTTCAGCAAGCCGGACCTCTTTTTCATTACAGGGCCATCAACAATCTCAGCTAAGGGGGACCGCGGCTGCTTCATTATATAGTATGCATTAAACCGGCTTCCCGGAAACCCGTCTTACCGCAGTGCCTATGTTACAGCTGTTTCTTCAAGTAGAACTTAGTCTGCCCAGCCAGCGGACAATCTTGAATCTCCCCAAAAATTTCATAGCCCTGCTTCTGATAAAATCCCGGTGCTTGCCAGCTCATTGTCGTGAGCTCGCTTACCTTACAGCCCTGTGCCTTGGCCAGAGCCTCCATCTGCTCAAGCAGCAGCGCTCCCACACCGTGCCCTCTATAAGCCTCATCAACCGCCAGCAATTGAACATGCAGGATATTCCAGACCATCTCGCCGGTAATGCCGCCTGCATAAGCACCGTGCTCATAGGCTGCAAGGGAGATCGTCTGCCGCTCATAAGGGGGGATATTCTGTAAACGGGCGTGACCGTGCTGCTCCAGCAGTGCAGAGATCCGCTCTTGATTCATTTCGTATTCCGTCTCTTTGATCTCCAATTATATCTCCCCTTTCAGACTGATAATCTGTCCGCTTCCGTTGTCTCTCCAAAAAAATACCAAGCCGACATTGACAGTGTCAAGTCAGCTCAGTATTTTGAGTACCGCTATTTCATCGCAAGCATTCTGCTTGGCGCAGTTCACGCAATCGGTCCAGACCTTCTCCGGGAAAATCTCCTTCTCCACCACTTCAAATCCGTTCCGGAGAAAAAAATCAACCTCATAGGTCAGGGCCATTACCTTGGGAATCTGCTGGCGTCCAGCCTCTTCCATCAGCTTGTTCAGAATCAGCGAACCAATGCCTTTCCCCCTGCCTTCGTCACGCAGACCAATGGAGCGGATCTCGACAAGATCATTCCCCAATCGGAACAGTGAGCCGCAGCCCACGAACCTTCCTTCTATCTCGGCCACCACGAATTGATCGATCTGGCGCCCCAGAGCCTTACGCGAACGGGGCAGCATGATGCCGCGCTGGGCATATTCCTCTATCATCAGGTACAGCGGTTCAACATCCTCCACCGTAGCCGTTCTGCATATCACCTTCGCCCCTCCGGCCGGAGAGACCTTGCGGGACATTTCCGTTTTGGCAAGCACTCTGAGTCACCCCTCTGTCAATAATATGAATAAATATACAACAGAGTGAATGACAATTCAAGGGGTATTTTAAAATTAAACCTCTGTCAAGGCGCCAACAAATTCGCCGAATACATCATTGCCGAACAGAATCCCCTGCTTGCTGAGCCGGTAGGTCCCCCCGCCTTGCTCAAGCAGTCCCGCATGCACCATTTTATGCAGTGGAGCCGCAAAAACTTCCTCCATCGACCGCCCAAATTGCGCCTGGAACGCCGTATCCGAAACGCCTTCGCGCATGCGCAGGCCAACCATCATGAAGTCCTCCATCGCCTCCTGCGGGGAAATGGGGTAGGCATCCAGACGCGGCAGACCGCTGCGGGTAGCTTCTACATACGGATTGACGCCCTTGATATTGATATGCCGCTGACGGCCTACATATCCATGCGCTCCTGCACCAAGCCCATAGTAGTCCTGATTGCGCCAGTAAGTAATGTTATGGCGGCTCTCCATCCCCGGCTTGGCGAAGTTGCTGATTTCATATTGATTATAGCCCGCTGCCTCCATGGACGACATGAGCAGCAGATACATTTGCAGTTCATCCTCTTCATTCGGGAGCGGGAGTTTATTCTTATGGAACAAGGTGTGAAAAAGTGTATTCTCCTCCACCTTGAGGCTGTAGATGGAATAATGGGGCAGTTTCAGCTCCAGTGCCTTGCGGATACTCTCGGCCAGCATGTCTACCGTCTGGTTCGGCAGGCCGAACATCAGATCCACCGAGAGGTTGTCGAGACCGGCTGCGCGGGCATTCTCCAGGCTGCGGTAGACATCGTCAACGTTATGAATCCGGCCAATTCCGGTCAACAGCTCATTCTGGAAGGCCTGCACACCAAAACTGACCCGGTTCACGCCGCCGGCTTTCATGACAGCAAGCTTCTCGGGATCGGTCGTGCCGGGATTGGCCTCCATCGAGAATTCAATATCTTCCGCCCAATGAGGAAAATGGGTCCGTACCGATGCCAGAAAATAAGCCATCTCGTCCGGCTTCAGCACCGTTGGCGTTCCCCCGCCCACAAAGATAGTTTTGATCACACCGGGCGGCGTTTCCTCTACGGTCAGCTCCATCTCCCGGTCCAGTGCGCGTAAATAATCCATAACGGGCTGATCCTTCAGGACATAAGAATTAAAGTCGCAGTAAAAGCATTTGTTCGTGCAAAATGGGATATGAATATATACCGCCTCAGGGGGACGGCTGTTATTGGTGGTTGTCATTAGCTGTCTCCTCCATGTAGATCTGAAATGCAGTTATACAACTGCTTATACAAGCCAGAAAAGGGAAGCCTGACGGCTTCCCTTACAGGGCATTCGCTTACGGGGTTACTCGTCAATCTTCAGCACAGCCATAAATGCTTCTTGCGGCACCTCTACGCTGCCGACCTGCTTCATGCGCTTCTTGCCTTCCTTTTGCTTCTCCAGCAGCTTCCGCTTACGCGAAATGTCGCCGCCGTAGCATTTGGCCAGAACGTTCTTGCGCATCGCCTTTACAGTCTCACGCGCCACAACCTTCGTGCCGACAGAAGCCTGAATCGGCACCTCGAACATTTGCCGCGGAATAATGCCGCGCAGCTTCTCACAGATAATCCGTCCGCGGTTATAAGCGCGGTCACGGTGCACGATAAAGGACAATGCATCCACCTGTTCGTTGTTAAGCAGAATGTCCATCTTCACCAGGTTGGAGCGGCGGTAACCGGAAATCTCGTAGTCGAAGGAAGCATAGCCCTTCGTACCCGATTTCAACTGGTCAAAGAAATCATAGACAATCTCCGACAGTGGAACCTCATATGTGATCGTTACCCGGTTGGTATCCAGGTACTCCATGTTGACGAACTCGCCGCGCTTATTCTGGCAAAGCTCCATTACCGTTCCTACATAGTCATTGGGTACGATAATGGCAGCCTTGACGTAAGGCTCTTCCACATAATCGATGGTGCCGATCTCCGGATAGTGCGACGGGTTGTCGATCTGAATCATTTCGCCGCTCGTCAGCATAATCCGGTAAATAACACTCGGCGCCGTGGTGATCAGCGGCAGATTGAATTCGCGTTCGATCCGTTCCTGAATAATCTCCATATGCAGCAGTCCAAGGAAACCGCAGCGGAAACCAAAGCCGAGTGCGCTTGAGCTCTCCGGCTCGAAGCTGAGCGAAGCATCATTCAGCTGCAGCTTCTCCAGCGCTTCGCGCAAATCGTTATAATCGGACGTTTCAATCGGATACAGTCCGCAATACACCATCGGATTAATCTTACGGTAACCTGGCAGCGGCTCGGCTGTCGGGTTCTTCGCATCCGTCACGGTATCCCCGACACGCGTATCACCGACGTGTTTGATGCCGGCCACGATAAATCCAACGTCACCGATATTCAGCTCATTCACAATCGTCATGCGCGGCATAAAGGAACCGACCTCGATGACTTCAAACGTCTTCTCGGTAGCCATCATCTTGATCTTGGAACCGGCGCGGATACTTCCATCCATAACACGCACATAGACGATTACGCCTTTGTAGGGATCGTAGTGGGAGTCAAAAATCAGCGCTTTCAGCGGTTCGGCAGCACTTCCGGTTGGAGCCGGAACCTGCTTCACCACCTGCTCCAGAATTTCCTTGATGCCGATACCGGCTTTGGCGGAAGCCAGAACAGCTTCGCTTGTATCCAGCCCGATCACATCTTCAATCTCCTGCTTGACCCGTTCAGGGTCGGCACTCGGCAAGTCGATCTTGTTGATGACCGGCACAATCTCCAGGTTGTTGTCGAGCGCCAGGTACACATTGGCAAGCGTCTGGGCTTCAATCCCCTGCGCCGCATCCACAACCAGCAAGGCACCTTCACAAGCCGCAAGACTGCGGGATACCTCATAGGTAAAATCGACGTGTCCCGGTGTATCAATCAAGTTGAGCAGATACTCTTCTCCGTCGTCTGCACGATAGGTCAGACGTACGGCCTGCAGCTTGATCGTAATACCGCGTTCGCGCTCCAGATCCATTTGGTCGAGCACCTGTTCCTGCATTTCACGGGAGCTGAGCGCGCCCGTATATTCCAAAATGCGGTCTGCCAGCGTCGATTTACCATGGTCTATATGTGCAATAATCGAGAAATTGCGAATTTGTTGTTGTCTTTTCTGTACGTCAGTCATTCCTTACCCCCACAGACAGCCTGATGTTAATCCACTTATTATAACAGTACAAGCTCCCCCCATCAACCACAACCCTGGAGCTTAACCCGTCTCACTCTTCAGCCGAAGCGAACAGGGAAACCACCCAGCGTATACTCTTTTGTGAAGCCTGCTGCAGCAGGCTGGCCGTTTTGTCCGCCAGCACGTCTACGGACGGCTTCTGCTCCTCGGGAATCAGTATTTGCTCCGGGCTCCTCACACTGTAATCCTGGGCCTCCTGCTGCGGCAGCGCGCCGGTGGCAGGCCCGGGACTGCCACCTTGCGGCTGCCCCGGGACAGCTGCCACGTACGCCCCTGTTACTGGATCAACCGTCACCGGGACGTAGACATAAGCCTGTCCCTCTTGGGCTTTACCGTCCGCTTTAGGCCGGGATTCGATGCCGGTCTGGCCAGCCCCTTCTGTTGCCGGCGTTGTCGTCCAGTCTGGCAGTACCTGCGGGGCCCGACCCCCTCCTCCCCCAAAATGCAAGCCAACCAGAATGCCGAGGCCTGCCCAAATGGCGACGATTACCAGCTTTTTACCGAATCGTGACATTGTATTCCGCCTCCTCATTTTTGGGTACCGCTGTTCTTCGCCGGGGTTGTAGACAGTTCCGGACCATCCGCCTTCTGGGCGTCCTGGCTGCTCCAGTACACATCTGCAATGGCATCGGCAAGCAAATCGGCCGTCCGTTTCAATTCATCGGCAGTGTTGTCAATGCCGCCCACTTCAATCAGGACGCTATTGGGGGAGAGGGTCTGATTGTATTCCCCATTGTTGCCCTTGCCCGCGGCTTTCCCCCAGATCCCGCGTGAGATGCCGGGGTAATTTTTCTCAAGCAGCTGATGAATCTGGTTTGCAAAGGCCTCATTTTTCTTCCAGTTCTCATTGGCATGGCCGAGAATAAAATACACCTGCGCATAACTTTTCCCGTCAATGACCGCCGTTGTTTTGCCATGGCGCTGTGAATCGCGGTGAATATCGATCAGCCCGTTCATCTCTTTATGTGCAGCCAGTGCCGATTTGATCGTGATCCGGGAGTATTTATAAGAAAAGTTCCATTTGTAACCGGCTACCTTGGTCGCATAATCATCCTGGGAATGGACGGCTCCAATCCCGCGCTCTTCCAGACGTTTGCTAATATAGGAACCTACCAGCATGACATTCCGGGTTGGATCGGCAGAGCTTGGATTGTCGCTCGCCGCTCCCAATAGCGGATTATAAGCTTCCCGGGGATGCGAATGGTAGATCAGAAAACGTTTGATTGAGGTATCCTCGGCACCCGCCCCCTTATCCCCATTCCCCTTGCCCTCTCCTGTCCCGGCGCCAGCTCCGGGGTCCACCGGTGCCGTAGTCGCTTGAGGTTTGTCTGGAGCTTGTCCGGGCTCGTCCGTATTCTCAGGTACGGGGGGTGCATCGTTTCCGTTTCCGTCTTCGCCTGCTGCCGGATCGTCCGTTCCCGGATGATAATCGGCCGGGGCTCCGCCTGTTCCCCCCGAGCCGCTGCGCAGCAGGAACGGATCATCCGCGCCCATTCCCGGCACTTCCCGGGAGAGCAGGCTTTTGGGGTCATTTGGATTCACGCTCGTCAACAGCTGGAATGCGAAAGAAGTCACCTTTTTCCCAGACAACGCGGAGGGTTCCTTGCCTTGCGGCAGATGTGGAACCTCCATTCCCAGGATATCCATAAAGAACCCGCTCGATAACGTAGCGGCTAGTCCTTTCATCGAAGGAATCGGGGAGGAATTCAGCTTTTGTCCGGCCAGTCCCCCGGCACCCAGCAGCACAAAAAATACAAGTGAACCGCAAGCAAGCAGCAGCATCGTTCTCCCCAGCGACAACATATCCAGCATTCTTCCGCGTATACGGCTGATGTTCCATAACCGAAACCATTTTCTGTTCATGATATTTATGTCCTCCTCCAGCCCTCTGAAATCTCTTATACTTCAAATCTATGAGCGGAGGGGTCATGCTAGAACCGAAAATACGAGGGCTTAAAGAGAGACTCTCTATATTAAATAGAGAGGATTGCCCAGATAGATTGCAACTTGGAAAAGAACGCAAGAAAGCCGGCCCCTGTAAGCAGGCCAGCCGCAGTCTGCCGGGGGACCGGCGTTTCCATCCATTAATTAGTGGGTATAAGCTCCGACATTTTCCGGGTCTACCGCTTCATGCAGTGCGGCATTCAAGCCGCTGGCTACCACATTGGCGATACCTTCGATGAACTCGTCAATTTCCTTGGGGGTAACTATCAGATCATGCCCGAGCGGCTCCAGCACCTCTTTTACCAATGCCAGCCGGTCCTGCTCTGAAATATCGTCTAGCATGCCCATGATCTCCTTCGTATGCCCGGAATCCGGTCCGAAATGATTCTTCATCATTTCCAGCACATTATTGACAATGGTCGAGGCGTAGACCACGGTAGGAACCCCAATAGCGATGCAGGGGACGCCCAGAATTTCCTTGGTCAGGCCGCGCCGTTTATTGCCAATGCCCGATCCGGGATGAATGCCGATATCGGCAATCTGGATCGTGGTATTGATGCGTTCCAGAGAACGGGAAGCCAAAGCATCTATGGCGATAACAACCTCCGGTTTCGTGCGGTCGATAATCCCCTGCACCACCTCACTGGATTCAATGCCTGTCAGACCCAGCACACCGGGGGCGATGGCGCTGACATTGCGGTACCCCGGAGCTACCTGATCCGGAACAAGCTCATAGAATTGGCGGGTAATCAGCGAGTTCTCAACTACCAGCGGACCGAGCGAGTCAGGAGTAACATTCCAGTTGCCCAGGCCCACAATAAGTACAGAAGCATTTTTGCCAATGCCAATATGCGCCAGAAAATGCTCAAATTCACGCGCAAACGCATCAGCCACCTTTTGCTGCAGCCCCGTATCTCCGCCGCGGAGCGCAGGCACCTCAATCGTCACATAATTGCCTATGGCCCGGCCGATAGCCTGTGAACCCGCAGGTGTTGCCACACCAAGCCGGGTAATTTTAATCCCTTCCGACTCTTCCACTTGCTCGTTCACACCGGGGATAGGCGACTTTTGCAGCCCCTGGGCCATTTCCTTCGCTTCGACCGCCAAATCCGTACGTACCGAATACAGCTGCAGATCCAGTTCCATTTTCGTCCTGCCTCCTTATGCATTTGACGTTAGTGTGCGGGAGAAAGGCAATGATTATACAGATGGGCTGCATGAACTTTGAAAGCTTTTCCTTGTTGCAATTTGCTACCCTTCATGCTAAACTACTGTAAGTTGTGAATTATTGAGATTTGTAATGTCTTACAGGAGGTGAATGCAATGCCAAATATTAAATCCGCGGTTAAACGCGTCAAAACGAACGAAAAACGTCGTGCACTGAACGCTTCCCAAAAGTCCGCGCTTCGTACAGCTGTGAAAACTGCTGATGTAGCACTGACTGGTACTGAAGTTGAAACTGCTCAAGCTGCTTTCCAAGCTGCTTCTCAAAAGCTGGACAAGGCTGTTACTAAAGGTCTGGTTCATAAAAATGCGGCTGCCCGCAAAAAATCCCGCTTGGCAAAGAAATTGAACGCTCTTCAGGCTCAAGCCTAAGACGACATTCATAATGAGCATTGAAGAACCTGACCGCTATGCTGCATACGGTTAGGTTTTTTTGCGCTTTAATTTGCCAGGATAGGCCCAAGTTGAATAGGCTTCTCATGACAGCAGAGCAGAGAATCTCCCATTACTGGAGAATCGCTGCTTTTTCGTTTGGGTCATCTGCGGCTTGTTTCAGCAGATGATGGGTGGACAGCCGCCCGAACTTCGGGCGTCACTTTTCCAGCCCGCGAAGCGCCTCTTCCGGCCAGCCGCCTCTCTTTTCGCCCTATACCGCGCCGGGCGCTCCTCGAGAGGCATTTTTGCCTCTCTTTTCGCCCGAAACCGCGCCGGGCGCCCCATGAGAGGCATTTGTGCCTCTCCTTTCGCCCATTCCCGCGCCGGGCGCCTTATGAGAGGCATTTTTGCCTCTCTTTTTGCCTAGTTGGCCAGCACTTCCCTTTTACCAAAGTGCGGTTACAAAGTAAGCGTCAAACCCCGGCCACCTTCTATAGTGTAAGATCTTGTGAGAAAATGAAGGCAACCTAACTCAACCAGTAGGTTGTCTTCATGGCGGACTCACCTTGTCCGCTTGGTGCGCTGCTCATCACATCACGAAAAAAACGAACTTGACCCTTACGTATACAGTAGGCTTTATAATGTACGGGGAGGGATTCAGCATGATAAAATTGGATAGACACAGGACATCAGGCCGTTCACATTGGCAAGCATTTGTCGTACTTGGTTGGCTGACCATGACGATTGGATTGTTTATGGCTACGGTATTGGGGCAGTGGATACGGAATGTGGGAGGAACACAAAGTGTCACACTTCTTGCCCAGGCAGTGGTTGCGGCGTTAATCATTATCCCAGCGGTTTATATGATTCAGCATCGCTTTGGCGCAAAGCTGAAGCTGTTGCCAATTTCCCTAAACGGATTGCTTTTCTTTCTGTGTGGGTTTGGTTTACCGTCTCTTATGGCCGGAGTGGGATTGTTTATTGCGGAGTCGCAGCAATGGGTTTTAATCACAGAGTGGCATTTGACGGCTGAACTGTTCGCAGCGATATTGGGCAATTTAGTTATAGCCGTTCTCTATGAAGCGTTGCCTGAGGAATTGACACTCAGAGGTTTGGTATACAGCGGACTGCGTATGCGACTGCCGGTTATTTTTGCATACATGGGCCAGGTGATTTTGTTTGTATTGGTTCCAGTTACTGTCCTCGCATTGCAAGAACTGACGGGGATGACAGCGGGGGGCGCTATTACGGTTGAGTATGTGATTCTCCTGTTATGCTTTGGTGTAACCTTGCAGTTGTGGCGCAGTTTGACTGACTCTTTATGGGCTTCTATAGGATTTCATTTAGCCTATTTGGGAATATCCAGATTTGTCATCCTGCCTCGCGGCGATCTTGCAGTAATAACCTACACGGAGCAAGAGGCAGGGACAGGCGATCTGTTTATTTTGTTCGGTATGGTGATTTTGGGCACGGCACTGGTTTTGCTCGTTGTAAAAGCAGGACAATGGGTAGTGAAAAAAAGAAAGCGAAGTAGGAAAGAGGCGAATTGAATGTATAGCGTCGGTCAATTGGGAAAAAAAACGGGGGTGTCGATACGCGCGCTGCATTATTATGAAAAACTCGGTTTGCTTCATCCTACAAGGAGTGATAGCGGGTATCGTTTATATGGGGAAAGTAGCATGATCCGGCTGCAGCAAATTACGATATTAAAAAAAATGCGCTTTACATTGAATGAAATCAGCGAAATACTCGGACAGGTCGGTAGTGACGATGCAGCAAGTCTTGCAGAAGTGTGGGAAAGAGCGTTAGAGCAACAGGTGTCAATTGTGAATCAGCAAAAAGAAAGTTTGCAGGCAGTGGAGCATCTGCTTTGGTCTGCACAATATGCCATCCGAGCAACCGGTCAAGTGAACATAAGTGAGCTTCTGAATTTCATTCGTGAGATCGAAACATTTCCTTCACCGGACAAGAGCAGACGTGAACGTTTCTTTACTGTAGAAGAGCAGATAAATCTACCAATCAATGCATTTGATAATCCCCTTGTCATGGAATGGGCAGATATCTTACGTAACATTCAAAAGCATATCAACGAACCGCCGACATCAGACGTTTCACAACAACTGGCTGCCAGAATTGATTGTTACGCAAGGCAACTGTTTAAGGGGGATGAGCAACTGCTCGAAAAATACTGGAACTATATTACCCCTAATGAAGATCAGTCTTCGATTATGTATGGCATGACAAAGGAAGTGATTGGCTATATCGAATCTATCTTGGAAATCTTCCATGGTTCCGACTTATGATTGTTGATGATTAAAGAAATTATGTTGAAATCCTACTTCACGTTACGCTTATCCTTGCATCAATAGTGCAAAGATTTTTATTTAGGATTTTTTGGTGAGCAAAGATCGTCTATAGTCGCGAGACTCGGCACCCTCTTCTCCCCTTCGCAAGGCCTTTTTGACGACGCGGCAGGATTCATTTTATGTTGCAGCCTGGATTGTCGCTCGCCCTGTCTCTGACCGGTACTTTTGTCGATGCGCTTTCACACACAGATTTCGCCATATGTAAGCATCCTAGCTACAAAGGTGGCTTGGCCCCTCCTTTGGTTGGACTTTCACCAACTAGATAACGCGTGCCTCTGGGCACGCCAACTCAAAAAAGATGCCCCAAACAGCCATTACATAGCTTTTGGGACACCTCTTAAAGTTATACCATCATGCGCCCAGACGCAGCATGAACATTTCCAGACCCATGACCTTATCGACGCCTCCGGTCTTCATCTGATAATCCAGATCGGCCAGAGCGCTCAGTATGGTTCTGAGCCGTTCGCTTCCGAATTTCCGCGCCTGCTCCCCGGCTATTTTGACGGCATAAGGATGCAGTCCCAGCTGAGAGGCAATCTGGCCTTGGGAATAGCTGAGCGCCGATAAATCCTTGACCTGCAGAATCATCCGGAACTGCCGGGCAATCAGCGCAGCAATTTTAATCGGCTCTTCGCGCTGCTTAAGCAACTCATACAGCGTATTCAGCGCCTTGTCGAGACGCAGGTTGGCAATATCCTCCACCAGCGTGAACACGTTCTGCTCCGTACCCCGGTGCACCAGGCTTTCCACAGCTGCCGGATCAACCGTCCCGCCTGTGCCGGCGAACAGGCACAGCTTGTCCATCTCTCCCGACAGCCCCTGCAGCCCCGTTCCCGCATTCGCTATGAGCGCTTCGGCAGTACCGGGAGCCGCACTGCAGCCGCGTTCCCGAATACCCTTCTCTACCCAGCGCAGCAGCTCATCTGCGCCCAGCGGATTAAAGGCCAGCACGGTTCCGGCGGCTTTGACCGCCTTGACGATTTTTTTGCGTTCATCCAGCTTGTCATGGTTGACCATGAAGACAATGACACTGAATTCGGCAGGACGCTGCAAATACTCATTCAGCACCTCTACCCGATGCTCCAGCTTGGCATTCTCCTTGCCTGCCGTGAACAAGGAGGCATCCCGCACGAGGAGCAGCTTGCGTTCTACCATGAACGGCACCGTCTCGGCTTCCTCCACAACTGCCTGCACCGGTGTCTCGGAAAGATCGAAGGGAATGACCGCGAAATCCCGGTCCTCTTTGGCAATCAACTGGGCTTCCAGCAATGCCGCAAATTCATTCATACGGAATTTCTCGCTCCCGTACAAGACGTACAGCGGAGAAATCTTCCCTTGCTTGATGTCCTTAACCGCCGTTTTGGCATCCATCCCGCCACTTCCTTTTCCATTTCTTCATCCAGTATAACAGCCCCCTCACATTCAAGCAAAAACGGAGAAACCCGGCCATATGCCCAAGTTTCTCCGTTTCAGCGGCATCTATATAAACGCCGGAAATCAGAAGCTCTAGAAACCTCCTATCCGACGGTCATACCGATGATCTTCGGTGCTGTATTTCCTGTCCTCATCCTATAATTCTATAGTATTCAGGAACAGCGAAAAATGTTCCACTTCCGCTTATTGTGCAGGCGGCGTTGCTTCCGGGGTTGCCGATGGTGTTACAGTCTGCACCGGGGCATTCGTCGCGGTTGGACTAGCCTCCGGCTGCAGGGTATAGACATTCGTAACATTGCCGTCCGCTTGCTCGGTCACATACGTAAACTGCCGGCCATCTGCAGACCATTCGGCGGAGACCAAGGCGCCTTCCAAAGGAAGCGAGGTGACCACCTGCTTCTCACCATCCGGACCCGCTGCCGGTAAATGGTAGATATGCAGTTGCTGATCGGCTACCTCTGCAGTGTACTGCCCATCCGGGGAAGCAAAATACGCTTGATTCATGAACGCCGATTCCGGGGGCACAAGACTCATGATCCCAGGGTCATCAGCCGGGGGAATTTGCGAATCCTGCATACTCCCGTCCGTGTTGCCGGCTTCGCCTGTGTTCCGCTCCTGAAGCCCGGCATTCGGCTCTTCACTGCTGCCGGGAGCTTTAGGCTCAGCGGATGGGCTGGCCTTGATCCCATTATCGGGTTTGGCTGTACTTTTCGGCGCACTGCTCTTTTGCGCCTTGACAGGCTCCTGGCTCTTAACAGCCTTCGAGCCAGGCCGTTCGTCAGGCGGTGCTGTCGGATCGTTTGGCACCACGGCGGCCGGAGACGGCGTAGCCGGAATGGCGTATTCCTCCGGGGCTGCTGCTGAGTTATCCTCTATTGGGGCATTGCTCTGCGCCATATCACCGGTAGAGGTTTCTTCGGCGGTGCTGTCAGATTTCATTGCCTTTTGATTCATTACTTCATTACTCCCGGCCGTATCCGCATTCGACTGCATCATGCTCTCTACCTGGGCACCGGGAAGGGACTCCGGCATGTTAAACAGGGCAATACCCAGTAAGACTGCCGCCGCCGCTGCACCAATGCCTGTCCGTGTTGCGATGGAAGAACCCTTGGAGGATTTCCCCCGGGTGCTTTTACGTGAAAAAGGAACAACGGCAGCCTCATCCTGCACATCCTGCTGAGCAGGCTCAGCCGAAACTGCATAACCTGCTTCGCTTCCGGCGCGGTCCAGTTCATCCAGCCGGGGCAAAATAGAGTCAACCAGACTGAAAGGGGGAGACACATCCGGAAGATGCTCCAATTCCTGGTGAAGCAGCGTTAATTGATCCAAAATCTCCGTGCAGGAAGGACAGCTGTCGATATGCCGGAACATTTCAATCTTCTCAGCGGGGCTTAAATCATGATCCAAATAGCGGTGCATCCATTCCATCACCTCCGCGCAATTCATCCCGATACACCCCCTTTCTGATACTCCTGTAGTCTGTTCTGCAGCTGTTGTCTGGCCCGGAACAAATACGATTTCACCGTATTGAGCGGCAGGTCCAGGGAGTCTGCAATCTCGTTGTATGAAAAATCCTGCAAATAACGTAATACGATGACCGTGCGGTGATGCTCCGGCAATTGGTCAATCGCCTCCCGAATGTCCTCTGCCAGGTAGGAAGACAACACTTCGCGCTCCACGTTATGTTTGTGATCCTGAAAGACCATCTCGTGCTCATCGATAGACACCGAAGGTTTGGTTCTCCTGAATTTGTCAATACAAATATTGGTAACGATTCGCTGGACCCACGTTTTGAACTGGGCTTTTTCCTCGTAGGAACCAATTTTGGTATACACCCGGATCAATGCTTCCTGAGACGCATCCAGCGCATCCTGTTCATTATGCAAAATGTAGAAGGCCGTCTTGTACACATGTCCTTCAATTTCCCGCAATAGGGTGATTAGAGCGTCGCGATCGCCCGCTTGAGCGGCTCTGATGAGTCCCTGCTCCACCACGAAGGTTCCCCCTCTCTATGCAATCTTACTGACGCGCAAGACTGCGAAATTGTTGCAACTCTTTAATCAATATTTTTAGAATACCAAACTTTGCTTGTTACGTCATGCGCCACCCAGTTTCGGGTCTTGCCGCTTCCCGTAGACCGTGCGCAGCCTTACTAAGCATACAGGGGAAGACTTAAATCTTCAAACCCTCTTTTTCAATCATTTGATTACAAAAATGACACCAAAACAAAACGCAAAAAAAGGATGAGCGCCACGCGTGGCGTCACCCGGATAACCGTGTTTTTATTATTATAAAAGAAAGCACTTCATCCATTATACAGCAATCCATTACACAGCAAAAGACGGCCAGCAGACGAATTCGTCCGCACAGCCGCCCTTCCACTCTATTTCACCGCACCCTGCATAACACCTTGGATGATATATTTCTGCGCGAACAGATAGACCACTACAATCGGCAGAACCGTAAGCACCAGACTCGCCATCAGGGGCCCGAAATCAACGGTATATGTGCCATAGAAATTGAAGGTGGAGAGCGGAAGCGTCCGCTGCTCCGGATCAGTCAGCACCAGTGACGGCAGCAGGAAGTCATTCCAGATCCACAGCACATTCAGAATCGCAATTGTAGCCGTAGTCGGCATCAGCACCGGAAAAACAATCCGGAAAAAGGTCTGCACCCGCGTACACCCGTCAATCAGCGCAGCTTCCTCCAGCTCCTTGGGAATCCCCTTCACAAAGCCGTGGTAGATAAAGACGGCCAGCGAGCTGCCGAAGCCGATGTACATATAGATCAGCGACCATTTACTGTTCAGCATATCAAGCGAGCCATAGACTTTGACCAGCGGAATCATTAAAGCCTGGAACGGAATAATCATCGATGCGACCATCAGCAGAAACGTGTACTGGTTGCCCTTGGTCGGGTTACGCACGAAATAGTGAGCCGTCATCGCCGCAAACAATGAGATCAGCAGCACGCTCAGCACCGTAATAATAAAGGAGTTGGTGAACGCGTCTACGTAATTCATTTTATCAAAAGCGTTGGCATAGTTGTCCATACTGAAGCTGCCGGGCAAAGAGAGCGGATTCGCGGTAATCTCCTTATTCTCTTTGAAGGAGTTCAGCAGCAGGAACGCAAACGGGACTATAAACAGAATAAGTGCAAGCGACAGCAGGAGCAGCTTAAAGAATGAGGTGATTCTTCTCGAACCTGCCATCAGGCTTCAACCTCCAATTTCTTGCTAAAATACACCTGAAGCAGCGTAATTGCAGCCACGAGAAGGAAAAGCACCAGTGCCTCGGCCTGGCCAACCCCGTAGTCCCGTGACAAGAAGGCCTTCTGGTAGACATGCATGGAGACGAACTCCGTACTCTTGAACGGCCCTCCCTTGGTTAACGAGAGGTTGACGTCATAGACCATAAATCCGCGCTGCAACGATAGGAAGATACAGACGATAAAAGAAGGAATCATCAGCGGGACCGTCATTCTGACCATCTTCATCCAGCCGCTTGCCCCGTCGATACTGGCCGCTTCCAGCACATCATTCGGCACACCCGTCAGTCCAGCCACATAGATCACCATCATGTAACCGGCGTATTGCCATACCGTCACAATAACCAGCGTCCAGAAGGCATGATCCGGGTCGGCCAGCCAGGAGGTGCTGAAGATGCCGATGCCTGCCTTCTGCCCAAGGTATACCAGCACATTATTGAAGATAAATTGCCAGATGAAGCCCAGTACGATGCCGCCTACCAGATTGGGAAGGAAAAATCCGGCCCGAAAGATGCTCTGCCCTTTAAGCCCCGTTGTGAGTATATAGGCTAACAGAAATGCCAGTACATTCGTCAGCACAACCGTATACAGCACATATTTCAGCGTAAGTCCGAACGATTTCCAGAACTCGGCGTCTTTGAAGACTGACCCGTAGTTCTGAAAACCGACCAGCGTCTGCGTCGTAGAAATGCCATCCCAGCTCGTAAATGTCAGGTAGATCCCGTATACAAACGGAATAATCATTACCGTGATAAAAGCAAACAGGGTAGGCCCGGTAAACAGCAGCCGCAAACGCAACCGGTTCCACACTCCTTTTTCCGTAATCATGGAGATTCCTCTCTCTCTATAACAATTTATTTGGCAGTCTTCCAGTACTCCTCAATCTCTTTGACTAATAAGGCGCGGTCACCTGCTTTGGACAGGTACTTCTGCATGGAAGCGCCCAGAATGGACCAGTGATCCGCAGGCAACACGCTCATAGACTGCTCCGAGCGGTCTATGGCGATATAATCCTGAAGCGATTTGCCGAGCGGATCGGCAGCCGGAAGCGTAATATTCTTGAAAGCCGGAATGATGCTGGCTTTATTCACCAGGAAGTCCTGTCCCTTGTCCTGATACACGATCCACTCGAGGAATTTCTTGGCCGCAGCCTGCTGTTCAGGTGTGGATTTCTCCTTGTCGATGACAATACGCTTGGAGACGGCGGAGGAAATCTCCTGGTTGCCGTAATCGGTTGGATTGTTGCTGACGGGCACCGGCAGGAAGCCATACGCACCGTTTGCAGTATCGAAGCTGTTGATCTGCGGCCATGCCCAGTTCCCCATGAACCAGATACCGACTTCCCCTTTGCCCAGCAGCTCAGGCCCGCGCTCATATACGCCTGCCAGCGGTGAAGCCTGGTCGATGTTGTATTTCATCATGACATCAAAGGTATCCATTAGTCCGTTAAACACCGCGTTGTCACCCAGTTGCACTGTACCTGCGCGCAGACCGTCGACGAACTTGTTTACTTCAGCCATGTCCTTGTTCTGGCCTGCATAGGCAAGCGGGAGATAGTGTGCGCCAAGCGACCAGTCCATCGGGGAGACAACCAGCGCTTTGGAGCCGGAAGCCTCGATCTGCTGGAATAGCTTCTCCAGTGAATCTGTAGTATTGATGGTAGCCGGATCAAACGTGCCGCCAACAGCCTTGTCCAGAACGGCCTTATTGTAAATGAATCCATAACCTTCAACAGCCAGCGGGAACGCGTAGTTCTTACCGTCAAATGTAGTCAAATCCGTTGCATTGGCTACAGTGTCCGCATTCCACTTCTCACCGCTAAGATCGAGGACACGGTCCTTGAATTTCTCAACATCGCCGGTGTCCAGCATAATCATGGTCGGCGGGTTACCCGAAGCATATAGAGTAGATGCACGCTCGAATGGTGATCCACCGTTCGGCACAGCCTGAATTTCCAGTGTAATGTCGGGATTGTCTTCATGGAAAGCCTTGGCCGCATCCTCAAGCTGTGTCTGTATCTCACCCTTGGAATTCAGCAGAGTTATCTTAACACCCGCCGAATTGGAAGCGGCATTTTCCTTGCTGTTCCCGTTAGAACTTCCACATGCGGACAAAACCACAATAAACGCCAGCATCAACATCAATAACCCCGTACCTTTGACTCGCTTCACATAAACTCCCCCTATTTTTATGAATCACGCTGTATAAAATCGCTTACATCCGCATTATATGTCAAACGTTTGATATATGTCAATCGAATGACATGTCAAGCGTTTAATATATTTTTCGACATGAAAAAAGCCGTCTGCATAAAGCAGATCAGCTTCGGTTCTTCTTTTATTCAGTCCCATCCTTTACGTTGTCGAGCGCTCCATCAGCTCCACGGGCAGAATATTCTCCCGCTCAAACGGTTCGCCGTCCCGCTGCTTGCGGATCAATTCCACGGCCAGCCGTCCGATCTCGCTGATCGGCTGCCTGATCGAACTGATCTCCGGTTCAAACCAGGAGACTGCACCAATCCCGTCATATCCGATAATGCGGATGTCTTCGGGGACTCTTTTACCGGCTTGGGTACAGCCTTTCAAGGCATACGCCGCTATGATATCGCTCGTGGCAAAAATCCCGTCAATATCCTCATGCTCCCTGAGCAGCTTGCCGATAATCCGCCCATACTGATCATGGTCGAACACATTCATATCCGTCTGGATCACCACGTTCTCGATCCCATGCTCCAACATCACATCACGAAAGGCCATACTTCTGTTATTGGCCAGCAGATTCAGTGTCAGATTACCGCAGATGTGGGCAATTTTGCGGCAACCCTTGGAGATGAGCAGTTCTGCAGCAAGTCGCCCGCCAGCGTAGTTATCGGAAGAAATATAGGGAATATCCTCATCAATCCTGCGGTCGATTGTCACAATAGGGGAATGCAGATTCCGGTACGCATCCACCTCAAGCGTATGGCTGCCCATCACAATGCCGTCCACCATATTGCGCTTCAGCATATCGATATATTCTTTCTCCTTCACGGGGTCCAGTTGCGAATTGCACAACAGCACCTTGCAACCGCTCTGGTAAGCATAATACTCCACATGGTTGGCCAGCTCGGCAAAAAAAGGATGAGACACCGCCGGGATAATCAGTCCGATCACATTAGAGCGCTTTCGCAAAAGCGAACGGGCGATCTCATTCGGATGGTAATTCAGCTCCTCCATCGTCTGGAATACCTTGCTGCGCGTACGCTCGCTGATATAGCCGCGGTTATTCATGACCCGGGATACGGTGGTGACCGACACCCCCGCTTTCAAAGCAACATCATGTATGGTAGCCATATCATTCCTCTTTCAACAATTTTGCTCCTCAAAGCTATGATGAAACTATACCTTATACCGGGCTGGCATACAAACAGATTTCCTTATACCAAAAGGGCCGCCCGCCGATATTCATCAGCGAGGCAGCCCACCGCAACCTCTTAACTGCCTCTATTCTACTGCTATAAACCTTTGATCTCCTTAAACCTGGCAACATATTTGGCCGCCAGCTCGGTGATCTGGTCATAACGCCCTTCTTTGGCCGGAGCGGTCAGGTTGCCCCCGATGCCGACAGCTATGCAGCCGTTAGCGATCCATTTGTCCATATTGTTCAGATCGACACCGCCAGTAGGCATAATGTTCACATGCGGCATCGGGCCTTTCACGGCTTTGACATAATCAGGTCCAAAGGCGCTGCCCGGAAACAGCTTCAGCACATCTACGCCCAGCTTCAGCGCTTCCTTCATCTCATTCAGCGTCATACAACCCGGCATATAGGGAATTCCGTAGAGATTGCACATTCTGGCTGTATCTTCTTCAAACGAAGGACTTACCACGAACTCCGCACCGGCCAGAATGGCAATTCTCGCCGTCAGCGGATCAAGCACCGTACCCGCACCGATCACAGCGCGGTCTCCATATTCGCGGGCGAGTCTTTTGATAGCCACATCCGCCTCAGGCGTTGTGAAGGTAACCTCAATATTGTTCAATCCGCCCTCGATGCAGGCTACGGACATTTTAAAAGCATCCTCAGGGTTATCTGCACGGATAACGGCCACAACACCCACAGCTGTTACATTCTGCAATACTTTGATTTTTTTCATAAGGAACTCCCTCTCCGAATTAGTAAATTATTTTATCAAATTTAGTAATAAAAATGTGAATAGCACTAAGAAAATAGTAATAACATTGCCCCATATAGTCAATCTCTTTTTTAGAAACCTCTTGAAAAAATAGCCGCTCCAGTTACTAATTACTCTTTATTTATCAAGGCTTCATGGATATCCAACTCTTTGCAGCGTCTATAGTTTTTTCTTTGCGGTGAGCAATGTGTTATTGTACAAAACCGTTTTATGTGATAATTTCAAATTAAAGATCATCATTCAGGGAGATTATCCTTCCCTTAGGAGGTACTATTCATGAATAAACCGCTGGACGCCGTAACCTTCGGCGAAGCCATGGCCATGTTTTATGCCAATGAACCGGGGCCGCTGCATGAGGCCGTTTCGTTCTCCAAAGCGCTGGCCGGGGCCGAAAGCAATGTGGCTACAGGCCTGTCCCGTCTGGAACACCCGACTGGCTATGTGACCAAGCTGGGTGAAGACAACTTCGGGCAATTTATTGTAGAAGCCTTGAAGAAAGAGCAGATTGATACACGCAGCGTTACTTTTACCAAAGAATATTCCACAGGTATGCTGGTCAAATCAAAGGTTGTGACCGGCGACCCCAAGGTCGAATATTTCCGCAAAAATTCCGCAGCCTCCAAGCTGAGTCTGGCCGACTTCGATGAAGCCTATTTCGCATCCGCTGGTCATCTGCATGTGACAAGCATCCCTTCCGCCCTGTCGGACAGCTTCCGTGCTCTCTCTATGCACGCCATGGAGTTTATGAAGAGCCACGGCAAGACCGTCTCGCTGGACCCGAATCTCCGCCCCACTTTATGGCCGGATACGGCAACCATGGTGGCTACCATCAACGACTTGGCTACACGCTGTGACTGGTTCCTGCCCGGACTTGGCGAAGGCAAAATCCTGACGGGCCTTGATACGCCGGAAGAGATTGCCGCCTACTATCTGGAGCGGGGCGTCTCGCTCGTTGTTATCAAGCTGGGACCCGAAGGCGCTTACTTCAAATCGGCGGATGAGGAAGGTTATGTGAAGGGCTTTAAGGTTGAGGAGGTCGTGGACACGGTAGGTGCAGGCGACGGCTTTGCCGTTGGCGTCATCAGCGCGCTGCTGGAGAAGCTGCCGGTTGCGGAAGCCGTCACACGCGGCAACGCCGTCGGCGCACTCGCCGTCATGTCACCTGGAGATATGGACGGACTGCCGACCCGCGAAGGCCTCGCGAAGTTCATGAATCAGGAAGTATAGAGCGAAGCTGCATTTATGCAACAAAAGGAGTGTCTCACAAGCCATCATAACGGCTGCCGGGACACTCCTTTTGTTCTGGGACAACATTCAGTTCTTACGCTTCACGGATTGCCCCTGCTGAAGCGTTGGCGGGAACCGATAGGTGATCGGCACGGAAGGACCTTCATCTTCAATGCAAGACAACATGATTTTGGCCGCCTGCATGCCCATTTCATACGCAGGCTGGCGGATTGTCGTAATGACCGGATTATAGATATGGGCAAATTCGGCATCGTCAATCCCGATCACAGACAACTCTTCCGGAATGACAATCCCCTTCCGGTTGGCTGCTTTCAGAATTTCCGCGAGGGCAATATCATTGGAGGCCAGCAGTGCCGTTGGCGGCTGCGGCAGCCCCAGCAGACGATCTACCTCGGCTGCCAATTCCTCGCGCCGCACACTGCTGATATACTCTTCATGCAGCGTAAGGCCGGCTTCCTCGATTGCTTTTTTATAACCGCTCATTCTCTCTTTACGGGGGGTCACCCCATGCGAGCCGAGCGGAAGGGACAACAACGCAATCCGTTCATGGCCGCTCCTGACGAATTCGGCAATACCGAGCTTCACAGCCATCTCGTTATCCAGCAGCAGGCTCTGTGTCGTTACACCATCCACCAGCCGGTCCATGAATACCAGCGGATAATTTGCTTCGATCAGACGGGTGTAGAGAGCCGGATCATTCCCTGTCGGGAACACAATCAGACCATCCACCTGGCGGGCGATCAGCGTCTCTATATACTTGCTTTCCTTCTCCGCATTCTCGTCGGCATTGCAGATCATCACCTGGATTCCGTTGCGCTGGAGCTCATTCTCAATCGCCCGGATACACGCGATGGACAGCGAGTAGTCAATATTGGCGACAATAATGCCCACCATATGCGTCCGGTTCTGCTTCAGGCTCCGGGCCAGCCCGTTCGGCTGGTAATTCAACTCCTCAATGACCTCGGCAATCCGGTTTTTTGTCGCTTCACTCATGTATTTGAACCGTTTATTTAGAAATTGCGAGACGGTGCTTTTCGACACTCCCGCTTTTTGTGCTACATCCTCAATCGTCAGCTTCTTCATCTCTTCCGCTCCACTCTTCTTTAAAGAAAACACTTTAGAAAAAAGTATAGCTTTTTTTTAGTAAATTATCTACTGAACGATTTATCTGCCCAGGCCCAGCTTCTCCTCCAACCGGCGGGCAAGCTCATCATCCGATAGCGGATTACGGTGCGTATTCTCCAAATAAATGTGTTTCTCCGTTTCGGGCATCAGATACTGCTTGTACCACAGAAACATATCGGGGCTGTCGCCCTGTATCCGCAGGAAACCCCGTACGGTCTCCGCATGTTTGATCGTATTCATGATATTGGTCAGCCAATCGGCCCGGTAGAAAAACTCCCAGCGTCCGGCCGACGCGCGCGCAAGCGCCTGCTGCCCTTCCGTATAATGCCAGACGGCATGGGAAGCATGGATGAATGCCCCGGGGTAGTTCTCCTGACGGAACGAATGGTAGGCTTGGCAAATCGAAGCCAGTCCCCTGCAGCCGCTCGAATGCAGCTCAATTTGCACAAGCAGCTGGACTTGCAATCTGCGGCGTTCTTCTTCCGGCAACCGCTCCATTACTTCAAGGCATTGATTATACAGCGCATCCCATCCGGCCACAGCGGCTTCCGCACGTTCCCCGAACCAGCGGACCTGATCTGCAAAAGACTGCTCTCCAGCAGCCCACACCAGTCGCTCCTCGGTATCCGTCCGTCCCCGCAGCCAGTGTCCTATGATCTCGCGGGCGGGATGGTGATAGAATTCATCGCCTGCCCGGTCATCGGCATTGGGGCCATACGCGATGGTACATTCGGCATATCCTTCATACAAACCCGCGATCCGCTCCTGCTGGCCTGTATACATACGTCCGATGAATGTTCTGAGCTGCTCTGCGGCCTTCGCCTCACCGTCTGTCCACAGCCCTGCTACAAGATTAAGCGTATACAAATGAGGCAGGATATTGCCCGAATTGACCAGCACATATTCATCAGCTCCCGCTGCAAAGGCGTTCTGGAGCTCATCGGCAATAATGTCCGCACTGGAGGGAAATTGCGTTAAATGATTGGAGGCCTGCAGATCATGAAAAGTCACATGGTAATACACGCCGTTTTTGCCTTCATCGCCCTCTTCCGGCAACGCCGGAACCCGCAGATTCAACTTGCCGTGCCGGCGTGAGACCATTTTGCCATAGCCGTTATCCGCCCATATTTTGATTACTCCCTCCGGCACCCCGATATGCCCCTGCTTGTACAGCTCGGCGATTTCCCCATACATGGCGATGCAGCATACCGGCTGCTCTACCACCTCGCTGACCATCTCAAATTGCTTGCGGACGACATAAGTGATCATGCCCCCACGTTTCTCTGGAGTATCAAATGCCGGATCGTTCTCCCAAAAGGGCTTGTCCCCCTGGCCCCGGAAGGACAGCACCCAGAGGGTTTTATCGTCTTTTTGCCGCTGGATGGCTTCCCGCCACAACTGCTCAAACAACTCGGGATGCTCTTTGTAGCTGGCCTGCTTGCCGGGAAACGCACGCAGAAACATCTCCGCGCCCAGCGGTTCGGCATGATGATGCGTAATCCATAACCCCATGTCTACTGCGAGCTGATGGTGAATGCCGTGTCTAGGCAAATCCGTACCCGGGATGACCATATTACCTCCGCAGCGCAGCAGCGCTTCAAAGACCGGCTGCCATACCTCCTCTGTCGGAGGGTAGTCCTCTTTCCAGCCGATCAGGCATACCTCGTCATTCACGAACCAGCCCCGGTAACGCACACGGGGTTTACTGCTGTCATAATCCCGAATCGGCAGCTCAATGGCTTCTCTCTTGGCAGGGGGTAACTCGGCCCAGAACCAGAAGGGGTCCACACCAAGCACAGTCCGGCTGTAATAGAGCATTCCATAGATGATTCCCAGTTCATCATTGCCGATAATATGTAAGACTGGCCCTGCCTCCCCTTGCATGTACCGAAAGCCAAAACCCTCCGGCCATCTGGGGGTGTTATCTTCAGAAGTGGCATAACGGAAGATCACAGAAGCCGGTTCGCCTAGTTGCGGGGATGAACCAAACACATGGGTATGATCCCTGGCAATCATGCTCCAGGCATGGCTTAGCGGCAAGCTATCGGCGGCATCAAGCTTGTATATGGTAGCTGCGGAGACCTCCAAGGATGTAAACGTATCCAAAATTATGTAACCCCTTTCTGTTAAATAGAGTTAGTGTTATTATAGATCATTTTTGTCCGGTTGGAGCGTCAAGTTTGCAGCGGACTTCGATCCCCTTCGCTTTGACCTCCATCTGGATTTCTCCCTGCCTGTCCGTTCGGAATACCTGGTTGGAAACGGCTTCCAGACGTTTAAGCACCCCGGCATTCGGATGCCCATACAGATTATTCACCCCGGCAGAGATCACCGCTGTGCGGGGTTTCCAGAACTCCAGCCATGCCTCCCCTGTAGAGGTTTTGCTCCCGTGATGGGCCGCTTTAAGCACATCGATTACGGGCCCCGAGTGAAGCCCGGACCGTCTGCCGCTCTCCTCGATTTCTTCCTCTGCCTCCAGATCCATGTCACCGGTAAACAAAAAGCTGTGCCCTTTCATCTCCAGCCGAAAGACCACCGAGTCGTGATTCTGGTCCTCCAGCACAGGAATTTCCGCTGTGGCAATCTCTTCTGCCCGTTGCTCCGGCCACAGGAAGGACAGTTCCGTGACGTCATCCGGGGCAAGAAATAACCCCTGATGGACCGCGTATAAACGCACATTCTTATGGAGTGCAGTCCGCATCAGCTTCGTGTAGGGCTCCCGGTCGGCCAGGGTTCCATTGAACAGCAGCGCCGAGACCGGTATCCCCTCCAGCACCGCCTGCAGTCCTCCGGCATGATCCTGATCTGCATGCGTGATGATTACGGCATCCAGCCGGTGGATACCGCGTTTTTTGAGCAGGGGAACCAGCGTTTTGGCCCCTACTTCAAACGGGCTGCGCCGGATCCGCCACGCCTCCCGCTCCCCGAAGCTCACCGTGCCCCCTCCATCCACCAGAATATGGGCTCCGGCCGGAGTTGTAATGAGGATGCTGTCGCCCTGGCCTACATCCAAATAACTTATCGCACCCGCTCCGGAGAGCCGTTCCGGCTGATATCCAGTGTACAGCAAACTTCCCAGGCCAACCGCCAACAGGAGAATTGCAGTCCTGCTGTACCGCCAATCAAGGCGGCTTTCTGGTGGAGCGGGTAAATCATCGCCATGCAGCGGCCGGGTCTCCTCTTCTGTGTATTGCGGTGTCAGTCTGGCCCGCGTCTGCTGCCTGGCGGCATAAAGCACGGCGTACAGCAAGAGATAATAAGCCCCGATCCACAAGAGCGACGGCGACCGCCAAATCATCAGGGCAGCCGGGAAGCCATTGATCCATTCCACCAAATGAAAGGTGAGTCCATTCAGCTGTTCCGTCAGTTGAGCCAGCAGCGTGGCCCCCTTTCCCCAAATTTGTGCCAGCAGCAAAGCCGCCATTCCCAGTGGAAGGATCATAAACGTGATAAACGGCACAAGAAGCAAATTGGCAGCAAAAGAGAGCAGCGAAAACTGATTGAAATAATAGATCGTCAGCGGAAACGATACCCATTGTGCTACTAAAGTGACCGAGACTGCACTCCGCAGCCAGCGGGGCAGCCTGCGCAGAAGCGGCTCGGCAAGGGGGACGTAGAGCATCAGTCCCGCCGTCACCAGAAACGAGAGCTGAAAGCTGACACTCAGCAGCAAATAAGGGTCAGAGAGCAGCATAACCAATGCCGACGCAGCCAGAAGATTCAAACCATCCTTAAGCATACCCATACGTGCAGCCAGCAGGGCAATCATACTCATCAGGCCTGCACGAATGACTGAAGGCCCCGCACCGGCCAATAGAATATATACCGGAACAAGAAGCAGTGTAACGGTCAGCATCGTTTCCCTGGTCATTGCGCAGCGCCGGAAGATCCACAGCAGCATCCCTACATAGACTGCCACATGCATGCCGGAAATGGCCAGAATATGTGTCAGCCCGAGCTGTGAGAACTGCCGGAAGGTTTCGGGGTCTAAATCATCCTGAAGGCCAATCACCAGCCCTTTCATATATCCCGAGTGAAGCGGCTGAAATAAACGGTCCATCTCACGTCCAAGCACTGCCCGCACTTTGTCATTCCAGCGCAAAACAAGGCTTGGGCTCCATTGAACAGGCGGTGTTACCACCGCACTGTCCACTCCCTTGCTTTTGAGCAGCCAGTG
This sequence comes from Paenibacillus albidus, assembly GCF_014644435.1. GTDB lineage: Bacteria > Bacillota > Bacilli > Paenibacillales > Paenibacillaceae > Paenibacillus_AQ > Paenibacillus_AQ albidus. Next base: position 211,322 of record NZ_BMKR01000008.1, read on the forward strand.
AATGCGAAGGGTACGCAAATACCGCTGGTAGTCAAAACCTCCAAAGTTGCGTGCAGCGGAAGGAAGCTCCAACTCACCATCCAGCACCACCCGGTCGCCCCTCTGCCAGGCTGCTGCCACGGCAATCTCCTCTTCCTCCAGCAGCTTAAGCTGTACTGCGAGCCTTTCGTTCAGATTCAGTTGATCCGATTCATCGCCTGTTGCAGGTATCCCGGGTCTCCCAGCTTCGTTTCCCGACGAGATCCGGGTCAAGCGGATCGTGAAATCGACCCGGTCCCCGTCCCGCTCAACCGGAGTGACAATGACACCTTCGGCTCTCACAGGAGCTTCATGCAGTGCGTCAGCCCGGGTGCCCAATATTTCGGGAAGTACAGTCAGATTGCGGTGCTCATTCCCTTCCCAGTACACAGCAGCGAGTGACAGGGACAGCATTAATGTCACTGTGTATTTCCAGCCTAGGCTCCCATATACAACATAAACGGCGAGCAGCAGCAATAACCCCGCCCAGGCGAGCAGCAGCGGAACACCTGAGAACAGGCAACCTGCCGTATTACCGGCAATCCAGCACACCGTAAAGGCCAATAGTGGTCTCTGCTTCATCCATCCATCCTCCTTTTCTATCCAAAAAAAGAACCCCTGCATACGCCCGTCAAGGCGTGTACAGAGGTTCCTCCTCTTTCACTCTTCAATCTGACACTTTCATCATCGTTTCACGCGGAGGTTCATAGGACTCCAGCTGGCGGAAAACGATGCCCTTGGAAGCCATCATCGCCCGGACCTTCTCCATATCCTTGCGGTACGGACGATAATACACAATCTCCACAATACCGCTGTTGGCCAGCATGTTGGCGCAGGTCCAGCACGGCTCATCGGTTACGTATACTGTACTGCCTTCCCGGTCAATCCTGTCCGTGAACAGCAGAAGATTCTGCTCGGCATGAATGGTACGGATGCAGCGCTGCTTCTTCACCATCGTCTCTGCACCTTCAACAATCTCCAGCTCATATTGCTCCGATACCATACAGCCTGCCTCCGAACAGTCCGGCACACCCATGGGCGCCCCGTTGTAGGCAGTGCCCAGCAACTTCTTGCCCTGCACCAGAACAGCGCCGACATGACGGCGCGGACAACGTGAACGGGTAGAAACCATACAGGCGATATCCATGAAATAGGTATCCCAGTTCTTGCGGTAAGCCTCAGCCATCTTCAAGTCTCCATCTTCACAATAAATTTGTTAACTATTGTAGCACATCCGCTTGGGCTTTCACTAGGACTTAAAAGCTGACCAGCGGTTCCAGCTTCTCCAGCATCTTTTTTCCGATTCCTTTTACTTTGCCCAAGTCGCTCAAGCTGCGGAAGGTTCCTTTACTGTTGCGGTAATCAATGATTGCTTGCGCTTTTTTCTCCCCGATCCCCGGCAGCTCCATCAGTTCTGTGGTCGTGGCCGCATTCACATTGACCCTGCCATCCTGAGCGGCGGCAGGTGCAGATGGCAAGGCTCCGGTGGAGGTTTGCCCACCGCTGTTCATATTTCCGGGAGGGGCCGGCGATACAGCGCTGGCCTTGTCCGGATCTCCCCCGGCTCCTTCAACTCCTCCAGCAGCTCCCGCTTCGGTTGCCGGGGCTGCGGCTACGTTTGTTTCCGCTCCCTTTAGCACTGGCGCTTGTGCCGCCTCGGTTCCCACGGCCTTCTTGCCCGCAGTGTCGCCCGCGCCCTTAGCATCTTCCTTGTCTGCCCTTTCCGCTGGTTCGGCAGCAGGTGCACCGATGGCCTGCTCCATGCTGACATTGAGCGTCTCCCAGCCGGCAATGCCGGATTCCTCCCTGATGGAAGCTGTCCAAATCAGCCCGCAACCGAGCAGTGCCGCCACGATTCCGGCTGCAATCTTGCCTTTATTCAATCCAATCCTCTCCTTCACATCAGTCAGTATTCGTTTTTTTGCATCTTCATTCATCTTGGAATCCCATTTTCTTCAATATTTCAGGTATTACCTGTCATGTGTCCAAGTCTATCCTGCATACACTTAACGAAGAGAATTCATGTCAATTCAACAAAAAAGCAACGCGGGAAAGGAGGGAACCACAAAATGAAGGTGGGATTTATCGGAACAGGCAGCATGGGCAGCCTGCTGATCGATGCCTTTCTCACATCGGGAGCACTGGAGCCGAGTGATGTGCTGGCCAGTAACCGCAGCCCAGGCAGACTGCAGCAGCTCGCAGGGCGCCACCCGGGCATTTCCGTATGCACCAGCAACAGCGAAACTGCTGCTGCAAGCGATATTGTGTTCTTATGTGTGAAGCCGCTCGAATTCAAAACCCTGACGGATGAAATCGCTTCTTATCTGCGCAGTGAGCAGATTGTTGTTTCCATTACCAGTCCGGTCCAGCTGTATCATCTGGAATCGGCGCTGCCGTCTAAGATTGCCAAAGTCATCCCGAGTATTACCCACAGTGTCAAAAGCGGAACCTCACTGTGTGTATTCGGCAACAGAATTACCCCAAATGACCGGCTGAAGCTGCTGCATCTTCTGTCTTTTATAGGCGTTCCGGTGGAAATCCAAGAGAACCATACCCGGATTACCTCGGATTTCTCCAGCTGCGGCCCGGCATTCCTCAGCTATTTCATTGAGCGCTGGATTGAAGCGGCCGTAGAGTCCACTGGTATTGAGGAAACCTTAATTACCAGGCTGGCGGGTGAAATGCTGCTCGGTACAGGCAAGCTGCTGACAGAAGGACAATTCACTCCCCAGGAGCTGCAGGAACGGGTGGCGGTACGCGGAGGCATTACAGCCGAAGCGCTTAATCATCTGCGCATCAGTCTGGAGGGCGTATTCGAAAGCCTCATCACCACTACGCATGACAAATACGATGAGGATGTGGCACGGCTTGATGCCCTGTTTGGACGTGACGGCATTGCCCAAAGTCGATTGGACTGCTAGCAGATTTGTCGTTCCTTTAAACAAAATAAACCCGCAGCACGGAAACCTCCGTTGCTGCGGGCAGAAATACGTTCTTCGCTTAACCCACTACGATATTTACAAGCTTGCCGGGAACGGCAATGACTTTGCGTACAGTTTTGCCTGCAACTGCACTGCTGACATTCGGCAGCGACAAGGCATGTGCCTGCATCTCTTCCTGCCCCATGTCCTGCGGGATCAGGGCGCGCTGGACGATTTTGCCGTTGACCTGCACCACGATTTCCACTTCCGCGTCCACCGTCCAGGCCTCATCATAAGCCGGCCAGGTTACATAGCTGATGCTGCCTTCGTGACCAAGCAGCTGCCATAGCTCTTCCGCAATATGCGGAGCCAGCGGCGAGAGCATTTGTACGAAATGCTCCGCAGCCTCATGGGACAAGCTGTCCTGCTTATAGGCATCATTGATAAAAATCATTAGCTGACTGATTACAGTATTGAAGCGCAGATGCTCAAAGTCCTCGGTAACCTTCTTGAGCGTCTTGTGCCAGGTCCGTTTGAACTCGTCACTGCCGCCGTCTTTGGTAATTTTGGCGCTCAGTGAGCCGTCCTCGTTCACGAACAGGCGCCATACCCGGGCCAGGAAGCGGTGAATCCCTTCCACGCCTTTTTCGTTCCAAGGTTTGGTTGCTTCCAGCGGTCCCATGAACATTTCATAGACACGCAGCGTATCCGCACCGTAAGCTTCCACGATCTCATCCGGATTGATGACATTGCCGCGCGATTTGCTCATCTTCTCATTGTTGTTGCCCAGGATCATGCCCTGGTTCACCAGCTTGTAGAAAGGCTCTTTCGTATCGACTACACCGATATCGTACAGTACTTTATGCCAGAAACGGGCATACAACAGATGAAGCACTGCGTGCTCGGCTCCGCCAATGTAGAGATCTACCGGCAGCCATTCCTTTTGCTTCTCCGGTGAGCAGAGCTCCCGGTCGTTGTGCGGATCAATGTAACGCAGATAGTACCAGCAGCTTCCTGCCCACTGCGGCATCGTATTCGTCTCACGGCGCGCCTTCATGCCGGTCTCCGGATCAATCGTTTCCACCCACTCGGTTACATTCGCCAGCGGTGATTCCCCGGTACCCGATGGTTTGATTGCATCCACATCCGGCAACACCAGCGGCAGCTGATCCACCGGCACCGTCTTCATGGTCCCGTCTTCCAGGTGCAGAATTGGAATCGGTTCACCCCAGTAACGTTGACGGCTGAACAGCCAGTCCCGTAGGCGGTAGGTCACTTTGCCTTTACCACTGCCCTGCTCTTCCAGCCAGGCAATCATCTTCGCAATCGCTTCGGTATTCATCAGGCCGTCGAGGAACCCGGAATTCACATGCGGGCCGTCTCCGGCATAGGCTTCTTCTTCAATATTGCCGCCTTGTACCACTTCGATGATGTTCAGGCCGAACTGCTTGGCGAACTCCCAGTCGCGGGAATCATGGCCCGGAACCGCCATAATTGCACCCGTTCCGTACCCGGCAAGGACATAATCGGCAATCCAGATCGGTACTTGTGCGCCATTGACCGGATTTACCGCATAAGCTCCGGTGAATACGCCGGATTTCTCCTTGGCCAGATCGGTGCGTTCCAGATCACTTTTGCGGGAAGCCTTGTCACGGTATTCCGCGATGGCCGCGCGCTGGCTCTCTGTCGTAATGGCATCCACCAATTCATGCTCCGGTGCCAGTACACAATAGCTTGCTCCGAACAAGGTGTCCGGGCGGGTAGTGAACACAGTCAGGCTTGCTTCATGGCCTTCAACGGCGAAGTTCACTTCCGCACCGGTGGATTTGCCGATCCAGTTGCGCTGCATATCCTTGATGCTCTCCGTCCAGTCCAGCTCTTCCAGATCCTCAAGCAGGCGCTCCGCATATTCGGTAATTCTCAGAATCCACTGGCGCATCGGCTTGCGGATGACGGGATGGCCGCCGCGTTCACTTTTGCCGTCAATGACTTCTTCGTTAGCCAGTACGGTTCCAAGCGCTTCACACCAATTGACCGGAACTTCAGCCACATAGGCCAGTCCACGGTTGTAGAGCTGGATAAAGATCCATTGCGTCCATTTATAATAGTCCGGATCGGTTGTGCTGATCTCGCGGTCCCAGTCGTAGGAGAATCCGAGCGATTTGATCTGGCGGCGGAAATTATCGATGTTCTTGAAGGTAATATCCCGCGGATGCTGGCCGGTATCCATCGCGTATTGCTCCGCCGGAAGTCCAAAAGCATCCCAGCCCATCGGATGCAGCACGTTGTAGCCGCGCATCCGTTTGTAACGGGAAAGAATATCCGTAGCGGTATATCCTTCTGGATGACCTACGTGCAGGCCTGCGCCGGATGGATACGGAAACATATCGAGGGCATAAAATTTCGGGTTGCCCGGTTCTTCCCCTGTCTTGAAGGACTTGTTCTCATCCCAGAATTTCTGCCATTTAGGCTCGATCGTCTGGGCCCGGTAGCCTGCGCCGGGTGTAGCATTCGTATGCTCGCTCATTGTATGCTCCTCCTTGGAGTGTTGCTGTTGAAGTTAAGGGTGTCTATTTTTAAAAAATGATGTAGAATGGCGTCACTGCAAGAAATGTTGGACTTCCGGCCGCTGTTGTCTTCTGATTTCTTCAATATGTACCGCTGTCTGCGGTTGAAATCAGAAGCACAAAGGCGGTCGCTGGCGCTCCTTCAGTTCCAAATTTCTCTTTCGTTCCATTCTTCTACACTACACAACTAAAATCCCACCCGCCATGCCTTCGTACCGGCAAAGTCCAAGCCGAATCTCCAAGGCTCGCTGGCAGCTTAACAACCGCCACGCCCCAACCTCGGCATTCATAGGGACGCACCGCTACGCTAAAAAACCTCCCATCCCTAGCGTATAATCGCTAGGGACGAGAGGTTGAAATTCCCGTGGTACCACCCTAGTTAGCGGCTGAATATGCTTTACCGGCCACTCACTTTGCACCCTCTAACGGGGGTGAGGCGACGCCCTTTCACACGCTAAAGGAACCCTTAACGGCTTCTCTTCTGCGGCTTGCGGCGTTACTCCGAGGTGAGTTCATTCCGTTCCGTCAACCGGCTCGCACCTATTGCACCGGCTCTCTGCGATAACGAACTGTGAATTAATACTCCTCATCCATGTACTAAGTATGTGTATCAGGCTCTAATCGTAATATTCCCCAACATTATAACCAAAATCATTGACTATAGTCAATGATTTTGGCATCTCCGCCATATCTCTCCCCATCCGCACCGCTTTAACCATCCCTGCGGCCAATAGCAGCAGACAGAAGAATAGGACAAAGTGGGCAATGCCCGGCAGGAACAGCAAGGCAACCGGCCAAGGAAGCAAAAGCCTGGGAACAAAGATCAGAACAGCCGATGGAAGCAGGATATTGATCAAGATCAGGCTTCCCTCGCGGAGAGCCTGTTTCTTTTTGGTCAGCAGCTTCGTATTCCTCCATTTCATTAAGCCGCGTAAGGACAACAGATATAAAATAGTAAATAACAGAAGAACACCATTAATGAGCAAGTGCGTTTGCCAAAAATCCGGCAATTTATCTACGGAAACCTCCTGCCCATGCAGCAGCTGTTGAATCGCCAAAGGAACACCATCATAATCGGCCAAAAAATCGACGGAGTTGAACAGCAAAACGATGCCATATTCTCTGTCCATTAATAAATAGGAAGAAGAATTCTCGGTAGCTCCATTATGCCATACATTTCCAGAAGAGATAATCCAACCCATTCCATAATACTCACCTTCCTGTATCAGGGAAGCAGGCTTGTGCAGTTGCTCGATGCCATCCTCTGACAGCACTGTACGATTCTCAAGCTGCCCGCCGTTCATCTGAGCGATCAAATAATTGGATAGATCTTCTGCACTTGAGATCAGATTGCCGTCCGGTACAGATGCAGTGTGGTCCATTTGCGGGGTAGAAGTCATCTTGCCAAAAATAGGCTGATAGCCCGCAGCCAAGCCATATCTCCGGGCTTCTTCGGCATAGGCTGTACTATGTAACATATCTAAAGGTGTAAATATATGGTCTTTAATATAATCGCCGTATGGCTGCTGAGAGACTGCCTGAACGATGCCGCCCAGAATATCATAATTCAGATTTGAATATTGGTATCCTGAACCCACAGGTTGGGCTAGAGGAACATCCTTCATGCTCTGCAGATGGGCTTCTAGCGGCAGATTATCCGAGGCCATAGTGGCCCGGCCTTCATACTCAGAGATGCCGCTGGTCTGATGCAGCAAATCACGGACTGTAATTTTAGCAGAAGCTTGTTTATCCGCCAGACGGAACCACGGCAAATACCGCTGCACGGGCGCTTCAAGGTCAACCTTGCCTTCCTCCACCAGCTGCATCACCGCCAAAGCCGTAATAGACTTGCTGGTAGAACCCAGAATAAATGGTGTTTGCGGTGTTACCGGCTTCTGTTCCGGACCTGAAATGCCGTATCCCTGCAAATAAATAATCCGGTTTCCTTTAATGATCCCAAGGGCTGCTCCGGGAATTCTCAGCCGTTCCATGGCATTCTTCATATACTGGTCCACCCCGGTCCCGTCGAAGCTTGAAGCAGCACCGGCGGTTGTGCTCGAGAACAAGGCAGCAAATAATACCAGCGTCAATAAGGTGATATATATTTTACGGTTAATCCTTTTAGATTTTCTCGAGCTGAAACACATTATTATCATTCCCCTCCGCTCCGTATGCAGAGCATAATCCTGATAGCGCCAACGAGTATTTGAATGGATTAGCGCAGTCAGCCCATATACAGATTATACTGTGACAGTGAGGAAATCAGGTTAAGCAGAACGTGGACTGCCATGCCTAGGTAGATGTTTTTGGTGCGCCATACGATGAAGCACATCGGGAAGATCGCGATAATTCGGGTAACGGCCATCCAGGGGGAGAAAAAATGATACACGGCGAACAAAACTGTATTGATGAAGACACTTGCTCCCTGATATCTGCTCAGCCTGGGCAGCAAGTACCCTCTGAAATACAATTCCTCCACAATCGGCACAAAAATTCCAAGCAGAATCAAATCACTGGCCCAGGATGCCAGCAGCATGCCACTTGAATACCGGGACAGCATATCAGCAGCAGGATTGAACCATGCCGGGAAGAAATTAAACACATACTCCAGCAGATAATTGCCTACCGGTTCCAGCAGGAAGAAGACCAAAATAAACCAGACCAGCAGTGCAGGAACCCAAATGAAATATTGCCGCATGGGCAGTTTTTGACGGTATGGAAGAATACCTTGTAACGTAAATCTACCGGTCTGCTTCTTGGCGGTATAGAGCAGAATCCCGAGCTGGACCGGAACAATCGATAGGAACAGCACAAGATTGAGTGCCAACCCAATCGTCAGGCCCGACCTTATCAGAAATGGCGCGAAGAATAGAACACACAAAAAGGGTATGATACCGGGGAGGAGATGATATGCTATTGATTTTGCCAACGAATGCTGCTCTGTTTCTGCCAGGCTAATAGGGTGAGTATTCAAGGCGGACCTCCAGGATGATGTGAATTTAACCGCGGTTGCATTCAGTCTATCATCCTATGCAGAAGATCTCCGCCCCGGTACGTTTAATAAGTAACAGCGTAGGGTTGGGTGCTGCCGTTTGTTGATTACAACCGTTTGGATTCAATGATCCATTCACGCGGATTACATCCGAACCTCTCTCTGAAGATCGCTGCAAAATGGCTCGGGTTGGAGTATCCTACCATAATCGCAGCATCACAGACATTGATTCGTTCCATTTCGAGCAGTTCCTTTGCTTTATCCAACCGCTTTTCTTTTAAATAACCGAAGACGGTAGTACCGAATAGTTCCTTGAACCCAGATTTCAGCTTGGAATCACTAATTCCGGCCAGCTTGGACAATTCCAGCAATGACGGGGGCTGCTCCATCCGCTTCTCCAAAATCTCGCTCGCCTCGCGCACTCTCGCGATATCCTCTTTACGCAGCCGGATTCCGCCCCGCTGCGCAGACACTTCGTCTTCAAACAGGGTTTGCTGGAACCAGAGGGCAAGCAGTTCCAGAGTTTTTCCTTCCAGGAACATTTTTCGCATCGGACCGGCAAAGGGGTGGGAGCGAATGTCCTGCAGAATGGACTGCACCTTGGGTAATATCGACTGGTGGAATATGCGATTCTCCCGTCCATCAAGAATCAATGCAAAGCTGTAACGCGCTTGGCCCAGTTCATCCATTAATTCGTCAAACAAAGCTGTAGCCAAACGAATTTCACAGATGGTTATTGGCACCCCTGCCGCATATTTTAGTTCAAGCTGCTGCTCCAGGCCAAAAGTAAGGTGTCCAAGACCTGGGGAAATCTGTTCTTGTGTTCCGGAATGAAGGATTTCAATATTGCCCTGAATCCAGAATGTCAGATCCACCATCGGAAGATTGCCGTGAAGCTGCATGGTATGAACGTCCTTCATCCGGCAGTCGGCTATAATAATCTCCATGCCGGGCCGTAAACGCGTCCTGCTGATCATCCCGCTGCCAATGGATTCAGGCAGAGTAATCAGATCCGTGTAGCGGTTGTTGGAGCTGTATGGGAGAAATTCGGACAAGTATTTGTTGTAATGTGAATAAAGCTCCTCATACTCTAGGGACTGTAACGTTTGCATTAGGGTTCCCCTTTTGTTTTATATTTATAGTGGTCCTATTCCTCTTTCTGTTCACGCCGGCTTACGCTTAATATAATAGGTCATAAAATGCTGAAGCACCACTTTGGCTGCAGCAAACAGCGGAACGGCGAGGATAAGTCCAAGCATACCGGCGACCTCTCCTCCGACCAGCAGGGCAAAAATGATTAAAAGCGGGTGCAGATGCAGCTTCCGGCCCACAACCTGCGGCGAAATAATATTGCTCTCCACAATTTGACAAAGTGTATTGACCACCGCCACCAGCAGCACGAGCCGCAGCGAAAGGGTAGAGGCCATAATGATCGCGGGAGCCGCCCCCAGAAAAGGCCCCATATAAGGGATAATGTTAAAAACGGCCACGACGCTGGCAAACAGCAAGGCATATGGCATTCCGATCAGGGCATAACCGATATATGCGAGCACTCCGATAATGAGACAGACCAGAAATTGCCCCCGGATGTAATTGCCGAGTGCCTCATCAATGTCTTTGAGCAGCCTCACGATGGATTTGCGTTTGGAACGGGGCAGACAGGAAACCACAGTCCGTTCAAACACATCGAAATCCTTGAGAATATAGAACACCAGGAACGGCACGATAAATGCATTGAACAGCAGCCCTATTGTAGTCCCGATATGATCGAGAAAATGGGATATCCCTTTGGCCAGACGGTCCTCCAGCTGAAAAAACCAGTTGTTCATCCCCATCTCTACGCCCGGAGGGATCAGTCTGGAATTCATATGGCGCATCAGCCCCTGCGCGTGCAGTGTCATCTCGGGCAGATGTTCGTTTAGTTCCTCAAGCTGTTCGATAAACATCGGAATCAGATTGATGGCAATAACGGCAATGGCGGTCAGAAATACGGCGTAGATCAGCAGGACTGCGATGCTTCGCGGCATTTTTCGGCGTGAAAGCAGGCTGACTACGGGATTAAGCACATACGAAATAATCATGGCTGCCAGAAAAGGGGCCAGAATAGCCTTTAAAAACATAAAAACTCCTTGCAGCATCGGACGGAGCTGCCACACGAAATACAAAATGATCAGCGCAAGCAGAACTCCGACCATCCAGCGGAACCATTTACTGTGGGACCATTGCTCCATACTGAGAACCTCCTGCGGTATAACTGGACTGGCTTCGTAAATAAGTATATGTATGCCCACCGCAAAATAACCGCCTAACCCCTCATCGCATAAAAAAAACGCCAATATCCTTGCAGCTGTGAAAAGCTGAAAGGAATTGGCGTTTCATTATGAATATGTACCCGCTTCACTGCAATTCCTTACTTAAGAGGAAGCATGAATCTGCGGGAACTCCTGAACCATTTCATCGCCGGAGAACAAATCGTCAAGCGAACTGAGTGTTCCGTCTTCTTCCACCTGATACACCGACATTTTCTCACCGTTTACGGTCAGCTCAATGAAACAACCCCAGCAATAGAACTGGTGGGAGCCAATCTTGCCGATGTCTTTGGAATTGCAGTTTGGACATTTCATCTCATTCATTCCACCTATCCGTTAACAATATTAATGGCTTTTTGAAGCCGTTCTTCGCTCATCGCGGGCACCATCACAGCGTTTTCCCCAATGGACATTTCCTCAGAACAAGGCAGCCATTTGCGGCCTTCGATCAAATCAGTTACAAGTCCGTCACTGATTTCCAGCGCTACTATTGTGTTTCCCAACTTTTGGTCAAAATAAACATCGGATATTCGTCCAAGTATCGTTCCGGTTGTAGTCAGTACCTGCAATTCCTTAAGTTTGTTCTTTCCCAAAAGAAAAGTATATGGTATATGGTCGGATTCTGCTTTCACAATCGACTCTTTACTCCGGATCATGACAGCATCTTCGCCGTAAGCGACAATATCTTCCCATGCCACAACTTTCACATGACTGGTAAAAAAAGATTTGCTTTCCAGTTCAATACCCGTAATCTTCCAGTTTGAATCCAGCATAACATCGACAATTGTGCCGATTTCATTACCTTCTTCAACTTCATATACAGCCAAACCGATCATTTCTTGAAGTCTCATGGCTGCCTTAGCCCCTCACTTTGAGTGTACTTACGAGTCTTCAGGGTCAACCCCGAAAGACCCCGAAAAGGATCGAAAATTCGAAGCGGCTACGATCTATTACGCAGGCGATTCAAAAGGGTTTCAATTTTTCGGGCAACGTACTCCATTTCTCCAACAGTATTACCCAAACCAGTACTAAATCGAATCGCGGAGTCTAAAAGATTATCAGAAAGATTCATAGCTTGCAGAACATGGGAGATTTCCAGTGAACCCGAGGTACAGGCCGATCCGCTGGCCACAGCAATCCCTTCCATATCCAGATTCATCAGCAGCACATCCGTCCGGACTCCCGGGAAGCTGAGATTGAGAATATTCGGCACAAAATGACGCGGATTACCGTTAATCGCATAACCTTCCGGCCCGATCAGCCTGTCCAATTCCTGCAGCAGTGTACTCCGTAAAAGATTCGCTTTCTCCTGCCGCTGCAAAAACTCCTGCACCGCCAACTGGACAGCCTTGGCAAAACCTGCAGCCCCGGCCAGATTCTCGGTTCCCGCACGCCGCCCCCGCTCCTGCAGGCCGCCATGCTGCCTTGAATTCAGCGGCGCGCCGCGTCTGACATACAGTCCGCCTATTCCTTGAGGCCCGTTAATCTTGTGGGCGCTGAAGCTCATATAATCAACCGGCAGCTCACGAAGGACAATCGGCAGCGCCCCCAGAGCCTGAACGGCATCCACATGGAACAATATGCCCCGCTCTGCGGCCAGTTCACCGATCTCCTGAAGCGGTTGAACGGTCCCCGTCTCATTATTGGCAAACATGATACTAATTAAAACCGTATCCTCGCGCAATGCAGCTGCGACCTCGGCCAGCGAAACCCGGCCAGTCGAATCCACAGGAAGATAAGTGACGCTCCAGCCTTCCTTTTCCAGCTGTTTGCAGGTATGCAGCACAGCATGATGTTCGATTGCTGTAGTGACGATATGCCTTCCTTTATTCGCAGTGGCGGCAGCCGCACCAAACAAGGCCAGATTATCGCTCTCCGTGCCTCCGCCGGTAAATACCCACTCCTCCGGGCTGCAGCCCAAAAAGGCGGCAATCATATCGCGCGCCCCGTTGATCATCCGTTTGGCAGAACGCCCGAATTGATGAACACTGGACGCATTGCCGTATTGCTCAGTCATTATATTCAGCATGACCTTGGCTACCTCAGGATGAACAGGGGTTGAGGCAGCATGGTCCAAATAGATTCTTGTCATAGGTTGAATTCTCCGCTTCTTGGAATGGTAAAACGTTACGTTTGTTTACTCGATTATACGCTGCTTTGGGCCTCTCAACAATGCAGGCAGCTCCTGCAGCTGCGTTTCGGAAGCGACTTCGATCCCATGCTGCCTGAGCAGTGCCGCTGTGACGCCATGCCCCGCTATTTTTTCACCGCTGAAAGTGCCGTTATAGATCATCGCACTGCCACAAGAAGGGCTGTTCTCCTTGAGTACAACAACTTTCGCTCCGACCCCGCGCGCTTTCTCCAGAGTAATATGCGCCCCCCGAATATACATCTCGGTGACATCCGTCCCGGACTTGTCGACTACCCGTGCCCGGCCCGCCAGCACATCGTCTCCATCTCCGCCGACAATTTCAGCCGGCTCCCGCGGTGTAACGAATCCGCCAAGCAGCTCTGGACACACCGCCACCGCCTGGTTGCCCGCAAGCAGGCTTTGAATGGTATCATCCAGACAATCCGTGCCGTTATATCTAACCTTCATTCCTGCAAGACATGAGCTTACCAATATCACACCGAACACCTCCGTGTACCTTGTAAACCAATCCCTTGAATAGCTTAGACCCCAAACACAAGATAACCCAGGGTCATGTACAGCACCAGAAAAACTGCCAACACAATATGGCCGATTATCGCCGCCGTGCTGAATTTAGGCTGGGGATTGCCAATACTCCCCACACCCAGCACCAGGCCAACCGGACACAGCACCACAATCATTCCAAACCACAGACCTTGCAGCCGCTGTCCTGCCTCAAACGGGAATACGAAGCTATAAATTGTCATTAAGGCTGTAATCGCAAATAAAGCCAGCGCTATGAGGGCCATTGCCTTTTTCAAATGAAACACTCCACTCTTTTGAAAGCCGTAATGATACTTACTGGAATTTCTTCTGTAAATACACCCTCTGAGTCAAGGCTTAACAAGGCAGTTCTCAACTCATCTTCAAATCGTTCATGTTGATCTCCAAAGAAACGCCTGGCAGCATACGAAGTAGAATACAGATTTCCGATTATCGTTTCGACCGACCACCTGTGTACATAACTTGGCAAAACATGTCTTTCTACATTTATGAATTTGGATTTAGCTACAAGGACCTCATGCCGTTCTGTTGGAGGTACATATACGCTGCTGCCCGCCCGTCTTTCCTTTCCCAGCCAGCGTTTGACTACTTCATCCACCTTGAGCTGCCAGGTCAGGGGCTCCTGCTTCTGATCATTATCGACGATGGCTATACCCCCATTTGGGATAGTAGTGTTATAGAGAATTTCAAGGACGGCTTCTCTGTCCATCCAATGAAATGCTTTTGCAATGATCGTCAGTCTCAGGGCCCCCCAATCGCCCGCCAAATCTTCCGCTTTGCCATATAACCATTTCACATGGTCCACCCTGTTCTCGATAGACAGACGGTTCGCTTCTGCTAACATTTCCGGTTCCGTATCTACACCTACGATTTGTTCAAACCAATCCTGAAACCGCAATGCCAGCTGTCCACTGCCGCACCCCAAATCTAGCATGCAGCCTTCACCGTTCAGCGAAAACTTGTCAATTATATACCGAATAAGCGATGCAGGGTAAAGTAGCCGGTATTTACTATAGTACCAAGCCGTCCCCTGAAATAATTCAGCCCCATAGTCGTTCATTAGAATCACCTTTTCCAACTAAACTTCACTTCATTTCCGTACTGTCACAAAAATTAAAAAGGGGATTGCGTAAGTGTGACTATCATAAGAATGAATCCAACAACCGATGACAATGCACCCATCTTATCTTTAGTATTCAAGTATGTGGCGCCTCCATTAAAGATTAGAGCCCCGGACATCCCAAGCATCGCCCAGGACAATCTCACTACGCGGCTTTGATCCTCTCCCCACAAAAAGGTTATTGCCAGGATGAGGGTCGATACACTAAATAAGATCCCAACTAACCTAAGAACATTTTGCAAATCGATCTCCTCCTTTAAAAATAAAACACCCCACCATCGGCAGGGTTTCGTTATTTCAGATCCTTCTATTTTATCATTACTGGAACAATGTGTAAAATACTCCTGAACCATTTTCCATTTCTTTACGTATAACCTCACAAAGGAGCTGATCGAATGTTCGGAGGTATTATCTTTCTTATTCTTGGTTTATCAACAATTGCTTTTGGAATATATACTCGCAAAAATCCAACCTTTGGATGGCGTATGAATGAGGGTTGGAAAGTGAAGGGCGACTCTGAGCCAAGCGTTTCCTACATAGACTCCATAAAATTCACAGGAATTATTGCTATATCAGTAGGGGCTTTGATGATTATATTCGGTATACTGATGCTACTTTAATTTCCCAAATACCGGTGATACATACATTGCACTATTGAAGTTCTGTTGGAGTTAATAAAATTTTATCAAGTAATAGTACTTCCCTGACAATAGCTGTCAGGGAAGTACTATTATAATAGGCTATATCAAATGTGATTGGAGTGTTACTTAGATGCAAACAAAAAAAGTTTATCTTTATGTATTTAATACAATGTCAGACTGGGAATATGGATATTTAATTGCTGAACTAAACACAGGAAGATATTTCAAAAAAGATTTAGCACCTTTAAAAGTAGTTACCGTAGGAGCCAATAAAGAAATTATTACTACGATGGGAGGACTGAGCATACAACCAGATATTCCCCTTGATGAATGTACTCTTGAGAGTAAAGATCTAATAATTTTACCTGGAGGGAATACTTGGGGAGAAGATATTCATCAACCTCTCTTGCAAAAAATTGGCGAAGCTTTGGAGCTTGGCACTATTGTTGCTGCAATTTGTGGTGCGACTGAGGGACTGGCTAATATGGGATACTTAGATTCTAGAAAGCATACAAGCAATGACCTAGAGTATATTAAAATGGTCTCTCCTAATTATAAAGGAGAAAAATTGTATGAGATGGGACCTGCAGTATCTGGTGGGAATTTGGTTACTGCATCAGGAGTAGCTCCTTTGGAATTTGCGATGGAAGTACTGAAAAAATTAGATGTATTTGCACCTGATACCTTGCATTCATGGTATAACCTGAATAAGACTCATCAACCTGAATACTTCTTCCAGTTAATGAATTCAATAAATAAATGAGCTAAAAAATCCTCCCCAAATTTCTTGAGAAGGATGAGTTTGGTGTTCTTTCCTAGATGTAAAACATATAATTATCCGCCTGGCTCTCTTCCTTGAAGTTGATGAGGTCGGAAAGTGTGGTGGAATCGAGTACATCGGCAATGCCGTCGCGGATACGCAGCCACAGGTCGCGTTTGGCGGGATCATCTTCTTCGGTGAAATCCACAGGCGAAATAGGGCCTTCGAGTACGCGGATGATGTCACCGGCGGTGATGGTGCTGGATTCACGGGACAAAATATAACCTCCGTAGGCTCCACGGATGCTTTTAACAAGACCTGCATTGCGCAGGGGGGCAATCAATTGCTCCAAATAATGCTCGGACAAGCCATTTTTCTCGGCGATACTTTTCAGTGATGTCGGGCCTTCGCCGAATCTCCGGGCCAGCTCCATCATAATGGTTAATCCATAACGTCCTTTTGTCGATATTTTCAAAGGGGCACCTCTTTCGATTTAGTTGCTGATTCTGCTACGTTTATAAGTGGGTAACACAGGTGATATCTCATATCAAGGTATTCCGATGTTTGCTCTATAGTTTATGTTATCATATCCGCAGTTACATTTGGAGAACAAAACGTAACTTTTTAGCATAATGTTCTCCCCACGCGGACATTTTAGCCATTTCACACTTGTTTTTAGGGCAATATAAGCGGCGGAGGGTCGGTTTGCAGTAGACAGTTATGTTATAATACTTTTTGAGCCGGGTGTTTCATGAAATGCCGGGCTTACCCGCTTTATATTTTGCACAGAAATGGTGATTACGATGACAAAAGCTAACCAAGATACACGCGTCGTTGTCGGGATGTCCGGAGGCGTTGATTCCTCCGTTACTGCGCTTTTGCTGAAACAGCAGGGCTATGACGTCATCGGCATCTTCATGAAGAATTGGGATGATACCGACGAGTTCGGTGTATGTACGGCCGAAAGTGATGCAGAGGATGTCCGCCGGGTATGCGAGCAGATCGACATTCCTTACTATACCGTTAATTTCGAGAAGGAATACTTTGATAAAGTATTCTCCTATTTCCTCGATGAATATAAGGCGGGGCGCACTCCGAATCCGGACGTAATGTGCAACCGTGAGATTAAGTTCGGGGAATTCCTGAACAAAGCACTGCAGCTTGGTGCGGATTATGTAGCAACGGGGCACTACGCACGGGTCGTTGAAGAGAATGGCGTATTCAAGCTGCTGCGCGGCGTGGACAACAATAAAGACCAGACCTATTTCCTCAATGCGCTGAATCAGTATCAACTAAGCAAAGCCATGTTCCCGATCGGCCATCTGCCGAAGCCGGAGGTACGGAGAATTGCCGAAGAGGCCGGACTTTATACCGCGAAGAAAAAAGACAGCACCGGCGTCTGCTTCATTGGGGAACGCAACTTCCGCGAATTCCTCAGCCAGTATTTGCCGGCCCAATCGGGTGACATGGTGGATATTGCCACCGGGGAAGTCAAAGGCCGCCACGAAGGGCTGATGTATTATACACTCGGCCAACGCCAAGGCCTTGGCATCGGCGGCTCGGGCACGGGCGAACCGTGGTTTGTGGCTGAGAAGGATTTGGAGCGCAATATTCTCTACGTCGTGCAGGGAGACAAGCATCACAGCCTGTATTCGACGAGTCTGACCGCCTCGGGTGTGAACTGGATCGACGGACAGGGTCTTGGCTCTGACCCGCTGCAGTGTGTAGCCAAATTCCGCTACCGCCAGCCGGATCAAGGTGTGACCTTAACGGCACGCGAGGACGGAACCGTACACGTCGCTTTCGATGTTCCGCAAAAGGCCATTACGCCAGGTCAAGCCGTGGTATTCTACCTGGGCGAGCAATGCCTTGGCGGCGGAACGATCGAAGTTGCAGAGAAGATTGTTCCTTCGGCGCAAACGAACTAACCATTGGGAAAGCCGTTGAGTAATGGAGTGAATATTTATATTTTTGCAAAGAGGGTGTCCCATAAGCCATGAAATGGCTACTTGGGACATCCCTTGTTTTTGGAGTCGGACAAACGTTGTGCTCCATGAGGACGCTCCGCGAACGGACCGTTGTTCCAATCGCTCTTGTGTCCAGATTTTTTTATTCCCCTTAGCGGTGAAAATCCGGACACAAAGGCGAACGCTATCGCTTTTCCACAATCGTTCCGTCCTCTCCGCTGTTTAAGCGGGAAACATACTACAATATTTATAAAAACGCAAAAAAGCAACCACTCTTTTGGTAAAATGGAAGTGCGACCAACCATTTCAAAGGAGAGGTTTCTTTTGTACATTCAATATACCATGGACCCACTTTGCTTCCCAATGGATCTGGAAGAAGACATTCCAGAAAACCACCTTGTTCGTCTTGTTAATGCAGCCGTCAATCGGCTAGACGACGCCATCTTTGACGCTGCCTACCCCGGCGGCGGCCGCGACAGCTACCATCCCAAAATGCTTACTAAAGTCATTATCTACGCGTATACGCAGCGCATTTATTCTTCCCGGTAAATCGCCAAAGCGGTCCGGGAAAACATTCCTTTCCTGTGGCTGGCCGGACGACAACGCCCGGATTTCCGCACGATCAACCGTTTCCGTTCCCAGCGGATGAGGGCTGTCCTCGAAACCGTATTTACCTCTGTCCTACAGTTTCTGGCGAACGAAAAATACATTTCCCTGGAGCATTACTTTGTAGATGGTACAAAAATAGAGGCGAATGCCAATCGCTACACCTTCGTGTGGGGCAAAGCCGTCAGTAAGCATAAGACCAAGCTGCAAGGAAATATACATGCATTGTTTGCCGACATTGAGGCCACGGAGAAACAAGAAGAACAGGAACACCACTGCCAGGACCTGAGCGAACTTGGCGAGTCCGCCGAGATCAGCAGTGAGAAACTCGAACAAATGACCCAGACGCTAGAGTCGCAACTGCTGGACAAGCCCAAGGACAAACCACTGAAAAAAGCCGTTCAGCGGCTCCGTAAGGATTTGCTGCCCAGACTGCTGAAATACGAGCAGTACCAAATGCTGCTTGGCGACCGGAATAGCTTCAGCAAGACCGACCCGGATGGGACCTTCATGCGGATGAAGGAAGACCACATGCGTAATGGTCAACTCAAACCGGGTTATAATGTACAGATCGGAACCGAAAATCAGTTTATTTTGGCCTACAGTCTTCACCCAAGACCTACCGATACCCGTTGTTTACAGCCACATATGGAAAGGCAAGGAAGATCCTGGGGAAACTTCCTAGGGTGGTGGTTGCGGATGCAGGCTATGGCAGTGAAGAGAACTATGCCTATTTGGAAGACGAACACGTGAAGGCTGTGGTCAAATACGGCAGCTACCACAAAGAAAAGAGCAAAACGTAGAAAGAGAATATCGGAAAGATAGAGAACTGGACGTACGACGACGCCGGGGATACGTGGACGTGCCCCGCCGGACAAACGCTGCATTTCCGTAAAGAAAGTAAGGAAACGTTGGAGAGTGGGTATGAAATTCGAAAACGTCATTACCGTAGCCCAAGTTGCGACGGTTGCCTACTGAAGGAACGTTGTACAAAAGCGACAGGAAATCGGGAAGTCGTCGTTAGTTTGGAACGACAGCGGTACCAAAGTCAGGCTCGGGAGATTCTACGGAGTGAAGAAGGCTACGCCTTGGCTGTTCGTCGGATGACGGAACCGGAAAGTGTGTTTGGCCAACTGAAGAATAATCAGGGATTCCGGCGCTTCCTGCTTCGAGGGATGGAGAAGGTGACCATCGAAGTTGGGTGGCTTTCCCTTGCCCATAATCTGTTAAAGCAAGCCACCCATGACCAAAAACGCAGAGCAGCGATCCTCCAATAACGGGGGAATCGCTGCTCTGCTCACTTTTTGTGTTTTTAAGAATAAAGAGAACTGCTTTCCGCCATAGAAAATCTACTTTTGGGGCAGCCTCTTTTGCGGCCTATTGATAATTATACAGGTGTTTATGAGTTGTTATCAGCTGTATTCATAAAGATTAACACTTGGAATCACCCCAGGCTGCATTTCGTCAGCGCACCTGCTGTTCTGTTCCCGCTCCGCGGCTGCCGGAGGCACGAACGACCGTCAGAAGCAGATAAGCCAAAATAATTGCACCAGCAGCCAGATAAGCGATCTCTATCCCGAAGTAATTCGTAAGCAGTCCCGCTAACAGCGGCCCGGTCATCATTCCTGCTGAATAAGCGGTGTTGTACAGAGAGAAGACGATTCCGTACGATTGTGAACCGTTCTGGTCAGCAGCCAGCGCCATTTCCGGCAATGATGGGGAAAGAATCGTTCCCATCCCGATGCCCAGCAGTGCAAGTGTCGCGGCTTGCAGCCATAAGCTGGCTCCGAGCGCATTCAGCGGTAAAGCAATCGCCGTAATGACCATCCCGAGACGAATAACCGGGAGGTTCCCCTTCCGGGCGGCCCAGGCTCCGGCCAGCGGAGCGATCAGCCCGTAGGCAGCTGTAGGGATCATGAACAGCAGCCCGATGCCCCCTGGAGACAATCCGAAGACCGCCTTCAGCCGCAGCGGCAGGGTAGGTTCCAGCACCGCCGGAATAGCGGCTCCGAGAATGACGATACCAAAGATCAATAACAAGGAGCGGCTGCGCAGCATACTTCGGGACTGGCGCGGCTCGGAGGCCGTGACATCCGGCACCTTACGCAGCAGCACGATCCGCAAGACGGCATCCGTCAGCGTCAGGGCTGCCACAAAGAGGAACGGTGCGGCATATCCGCCTAGCTGGTACAGCCAGCCCCCTACGGCAGGTCCGAGCAGCGTTCCGGCAGCCTGGCCGGACAAGGCCAGACCCATGGCTTTGCCTCGTTCAGCGACCGGGTAGACGTCGGCTACGAGCGCCAAGCCTGCTGTCCAGGTGGCAGCAGCGGCAACGCCTTGGAGTGCTCTGGCGGCTACCAGCTGCCAGAAGGAATCGGCGGCCAGGAACAGCAGCGTTGTTGCGGCCAGGCCAAGCAGCCCCCACAGCAGCGGGCCTTTGCGGCCGATCCGGTCGGACAGCAGCCCGAACAGGGGAGATGCAAGCAGCAGCGCAATGCCGTAGCTGCCGAACAGGATGCCAATCTGTGCAGGACTCGCCCCCAGTGAAGTCGCGTATTGTGGCAGAATCGGCACCACCACCCCATAGATCATCATATCGGTGAAAACGGCAAGTCCGACAACCAGCAGCGCAGCTTTTTGCTGTTTAGGCGTAATTTCCCCGGTATTCACAGGTTTCACAAGGATTCCCCCTCCTGCCGGGATTCAAGATCCACGATTAATTTGCGGATAAATTCAAGCTGCATCCCGACCTGGGCGTAAATATTAGTGAAGACGGCTTCCGCCTGGACTGTCATCGCCCCGGCTTGAGCTTTCATCTCCTCCCCGTGTTTCATTGCCGCCATAACGGCGGCTATTTCCCGCTCCTGCTTGGCAAGCGCTTCAAGGATTAACGGCACAGGCAATTCATCCATAAACGTCAATGCAGTGTATAAGCTGGCCGGGAAAACTACGGATGACTTCGACAGAGATTGTTCGATAAGCTGCCGCAGCTCCAGAACGCCATCTTCAGCGATTTTGTATATCGCCTTCGCCCGCAGGCCGGTATGTTCTACCGTTTCCAGGATAATCTTCCCCTCCTGCTGCAACTTGCGCAAGGCGTGATAGATTGAAGCTGGCTGAACGTACGCCCACATCTCCGTCTGTGAACTTTGCAGCATTTGCTGAATTTCATACCCCGACATGGAACCAAAGTTGTTCAACAGTCCCAAAATCATCATTCTTGTCATTTTCATCCTCCATTACTATACGTTTAGTATTAAACATATAATACTACACGTTTAGTAATAGTTCCAGCATGTATTTTGAAAGGGCGTCCTTTAGCCAGGTTTTGGCTAAAGGACGCCCCAATTGTGTCACTTTACATTAAATAATCCTTACGAAGCTCAAGGTTGAAGCCCCCAGACCAGATTCCCCTTTACGAACATGGGTACACGTTCCCAGTCGCTAAACGATGTTTTCGCAGGATCATAAGAATAATCATCCGCTTCGTTGTAATTACTCCAATCCGCTTTGTTCACGCGAAGCTGGATCTCGCCTGAATGGGCCCCTGGAGCCAGACTGCCCGCTCCGGCACTGAAGGAGATCTCTACATAATAATCTGCTCCCGTAACGACTGGATTAAGCTTTACAAAAGAACCTTGTACATTCCCGCCGCCCACAGCAGCATAATCCACATTAAATTGCTGCGGCTTGTCACCGTCAATCGTGTAATAATAGCGCAGCTTTACATCGCTAAGGGCAACCGCTTTATCGCTATTGTTCACAATCCGCAGCTGTGGCCGGAACTGGCCATCGCCAGGGCTGGTATCATTGGTACGATACTGTACGATCAAATCCCCCTCCACCGGACCGGGCACAGCCACAGGTTTGGCACTGACCTCCGGTGAATCCGGGCTGGTTCCCACCGTATTTGACGCACTGATTACGTAATAATATGTTGTGCCATTAACCACGGAAACATCATTGTAGGTGGCCTGGGTCACTGAAGCAACAGCCGTGTAAGGACCGCCGCTCGCAGTCGCCCGTTTCACCGTGTAGCTGTCAGCAGCGGCTACATTATTCCAGCTTAGATTCACGACCTTGTCACCGGCTGTTGCGGCTGGTTTGGATGGCGCTTTGGGCGCCGCCGGCTCTACCGGTCCGTTGCCGTTGTTGATCAGACGGTCGTATTCGGCATATGCGGTTGCCATGTCCACCTGTGACCAGAAGCGGTGATAGGTGAATTCAGGGGCTCCATTCTCCCATTGCTTGGTTGTTTTGTTGTAGGACGTATTGTATTTATCAAGCAGCGACTGCCAGGCAGGATCGTTCGTGATGTTTGGACGGATATCCGTGTAGCTGGCGTAGACGCCGTTCCCGCCTTTGGCCGGATCGGAGGGCACCGTCGCCGAACCTGGTATTGTATTGCCTTGCCCAAACGTACCATTCCAGCCGCTTGGGAAATAGACTTCTTTGGTAAAATAACGTGCATAATCACCGCGCTGCTCGGTCGTGGTAATACCGATGCCGTCATTGTACTCCCATGCGGTATCCAGCAAAGCTTTGGCCAGCTCCTGCGCTTGTCCGCCCAGAGAAGTGTAGCTGCCAAGCTCTGCTTTGGTGCCTGCAGCGAAGAACGTGAGCGCTTTGATATAACTGCCAAGAACACCTGTATCCTGGCTCGGACTCTTGGTAATCGCCTTCAGACCTGCGTTGCTGGCAGAAGGGCTGAAGCCGGTCCAGCTGTTTGGCTGTCCCTGCCACTCCACATTGCCTGGAATCCAGAACTCTCCCGGTGCCGGGACAGTGGCCACGTCAGGATTGTCACCGCCCATAATAGGGTTGCCTTGACTGTCAAGATAGTATCCGTTTGCATCTGTCGCCGGACGTTCACCGGCAAAAACATAATCAGCAGACCAATCGACCCATTTCTGAATGACCTTCTTGGCCATTTGGAAGTTCTCGGAGGAAGTGTCGCCGCTGGAAGCCAGGATATAGTATAGCTCAGCTATACGTTCAACACTCCAGGCCTGCATCCCGAACCAGTTGTTGGATGGCGGGTCATGATACACCGGGGCTTCATCGAAAGCCATGCCGTAGAATGTGCTTGTGCCGGCTGGATAGGCGGCATAGGACCCGTTGTAGCTGTTCGTAGCCCCTCCGGCAATTGCACCTTCATTGGATTGCAGCCAGTTATAGAATTCCAGCTGGCGCTTCAGGGATTTGCCCCAATCCTCGCCTGCCGTTGCAGAGGCCGGAATCAGCCCCCCGTCAGGGTTCGACAAAGCATACGCCGCTACGACATTCTGATAACCCTGATGGGCATGGCTGGCGCCAATTCTCCAGGCCCAATTGCCGTTTGCGCCCAGTCCGCCGCCCCAAGCCGTATACCAGGCTAACAGATACTGGCTTGAATCTTTGCCGTTTCCTGCTTGCGGAGTACCATCTGCAGCACTTCCGACCTGTTGAAAATACTTGTCGTACATGCCATAGCGGAGATAGTCGCCCATCTTCTTGGCTTTGTTCAGATATACACTGTTATTGTAGCCAAGCTCCTTGGCCCAATACATAGCCTAGACGGCCCGTGCATCAGCATCGGTAGCATTGGTATACCGCCATTGTGCGGCAGGCGCATTGCCCTCCTTGGTGAAGAGGCTCATAAAGCCTTCACCGGCCTTGCCGAAGGATTTGTCGTCCTGGGACGGATGCGGGACCGCTTCCCAGACGGATTCCTGTTCACCGCGCTGGAATGTATTTACGTAAGCGGCTGTATGATTGGGATTCAGCAGGTTGCCGAAGCCGTACCAGTTGTCCACGTCGACCAGCCAATGCATCAGATAGGTCTGGTTGTTGCCATAGCTTGCTTTCAGTTCGGCATCCAGCGGGTCTTTACCTGCTGCATACTTGCCGCTAAGCTGGCTGGGATACTGATCAAGCTGCGCATACTCAGCTGCGTATGTAGCCGGGCTGTTCGGATTGTAGTAACTCATCGTCGGCTGCTCCTGCACGCCGTCGCCTTCATTAATCGGAATAATGTATTTCTCCATATTGTCCCAGGCGGACTCCAGCTTGCTCCAGTCCCCTGTGTGATGACCGTACAGTACTTCGAGCCACATCCAGTAGCTGTAGGCCTCCGAGGTGGTCATATGGCCGTAATCGGGCGCTTCGCTCATCAGGGTCTCTACGGCATGATACGGAATGCCTTCGGCCGAGAAATATCCGCTTGCCGGGTCTTTAAGCTGTGCATACAATTGCAGAAACCGTGTTTCTTCCGCCGAAGCAGCTTTTGCTGTGCTGGGCCCTATAGTGAACAGACCGGTCGTGAGTGAGAGTAACAGGACTAAGGCCATCATTACAGAAACAGGCTTCTTAATTAAGCTCAATTTCATCATCTTTGGCAGCTCCCTCTCGTGAATAGATTATGGTTCCAAACCCCACACAAGTGTTCCTTGTTGAACCAGTGTTACTTTATCCCAGTCTGCAAAGTCTTGCTGCACAGCGTTGTAAGAATAATCGTCGCTCTCATTGTAGCTAGTCCAATCAGTTTTGTTGATGCGGGTCTGAATTTCGCCACTGTCGCCGCCCGGAGGGATGTTTCCCGCACCGGCGCCAAATGAAATTTCAAGAGCGTAATCCGCTCCGCTTGAAGCAGGGTCCAGCCTCACGAAGCTGCTGCTCACATTCCCGCTGCCCACAACAGCATAGTCGCAATGAAATTCCTGCGGCTTGTCCCCGTCAACGGTGAAGTAGTAGCGGAGCTTAAGTCCGCTCAGCGCCACAGCTTCCGTTCCGGTATTCACGATCCGGAATTGGGGCCGCAGCTGCGCATCTCCGGCATTCGTATCGTTCGTACGATACAACACCTTCAAATCCCCCGTGGCCGGAGACGGCGTATCACGCGGCTGGGCACTGACCTGAGCCGATGCTGTGCTTTCGCCCACATGATTCGTGGCAGTAATCACATAGTAGTAGGTCGTCCCGTTCACCAGCCCTTCATCACTGTAGGCAGGTGAGGCCGTTTGGCCGACTGCAGTGTAAGGCCCACCGCTGACGGTTGAGCGTTTAATGGTGTATGCAGTGGCCCCCGTAACGTTGTTCCAGCTTAAGCGAACAGCTGCATCGGCGGGCACCGCCACTACACCGGAAGGGCGTGCCGGCACCTGCGGTTCACCGGGGTTGCCGCCGCCGGATGGCTGTTCACCGAATACGTGTACCCCGGCGTCAAATACCGGAATATTCACAGTCTTCACCGGTGCGGCACCGCCTGAGGCGATTCCCTGGAACGAAAAGTCATTCCCATTGCTCCAGAAGCTTGTGTTCTGCGGAGCTGCAATCCGGAACTGGATTTCTTTCCGGTATGCCGATTGTCCCCCGGGATAGATTGCCGTCCCGCCAAAGTCAATCTCGGTGTAGTAAATTTGATTGGCTTCATCGTGAGGCAGCAGCGGGGACACCACTCCCCCTTGGTTGTAGCCTCCGGCAGTCACTGTGATGTCCTCCGGCCCATAACTTGCGGCTGCCGCCTCACTAAGGTCCAGATAATATCGGAAGGACAATTGATCGGTTACCCTAGCCGGCCAGCCGGTCCGGTTGTTGAGCAGCGCACGGATTTCCACAAAGTTGCTGCCGCTGGCGTTGACGGAAGCCTCTACGAAGAGTTCATCATCCCTTGTCTCGGCCGGTGGAAAGTCCGGAAGCGGCTGCTGCCCTTGCCCGTGAAGCAGCATCATTTTGGCAAGCGCCCCGGTAAAGGCGGCATTATAATCGGTCGCCACTTCGTTAGAGACATAATCGCCAATAGTATCCGAATAGGTGTCCGTCTTGGACGGTCCGCCGACAAGCGCACCATATAACACATGGCGGTGGTCTACCGGAACCGTCTGGCTGTCCGCCCATGAACCATGCGCGGTGCGGTGATGCGGATGCCGGGGTGAATTATTGCCATAGCCGATGACATAACTGCTGTTGCGCGGATTGTCACCCAGCATGTAGGTAATCTGTTTTTCTGCAAAGGAACGCGCCGAAGCCTGCTTTACAGGATCACTGACCCAGTCGGAATAGACAAAAGCGAGGAAAGCCTGGTTGGCCGCATAACGTAGCGCACCCCACTGATCCAGGTGGGCGAGCCCTCCGGGCGTATAGCTGACACGGTCAGCAGAGCTTCCTGCCCCTGTTGTCCAATACTGCATATTTTTCTCCGTAGACTGAATGAAAGTAGGATCACCGGTAATGCGTGAGAGCAGCAATTGGGCCCCATAATGCTTGTCATCCCAGGACTGTGTCCATTGGTAACCCCAATTCCCGGATTGATCCTTGCTCCACAGCTCACTGGCGGCAACGGCCTGATCTAGATAGGTCTGATCCTCCGTGGCCAGATACAGCCAGATTCCTCCCCAGCTGAGTTCATCCGCATACCCGCTCCACGATTTGTAGTACTGCTGGGCGTCGGTAATGCTGTCCGAGTAATTGCCGCGGTACTGGTCCGCAAAGCTGTACAGCTGTTTTGCATGCACGAGCAGCTTGTCTGCATAAGCTGCATCCGACTCCTTGAAGATGATTGAAGCCGAAGCCAGTGCTGCGGCGGTCTCCGCCGCCAGATCCGATCCAGGGTGCGCTGCATCAATTTTGTAGGAAGGTCTCGCCATCGGCAGCACTTCAGCCGGCCCCCACCAATTATGGTCCGCCGTACCGTTGCCTACCTGTCCCCACAACTCATTCGGAGCGGTGTGGGCTTTAATAAAATAGTCTGTAGCCCAGCGGATATTGTCCAAAATTTCTTCCAGCTGACCCGACTGCTCATACCCTTCCTTATACTCATACACCGACCAGGCCAGCATGGTGGAAGTATAGGCCATCGGCAGACCGAACTTGACATGGTCGCCCGCATCATACCATCCCCCGGTGAGATCAAGTCCCTTATCCGATCCGTCCAGCAGGCCTGAATTGCCTCTCCACTCTACACGGTTGCTGTCCGGCAGAACGCCGGAGCGCTGCGTTTCATAGAAATAAATTGATTTCTGCAAGGCTTCGGCATAATTGTAATCAGCAGCTGCTGCCCCGGTAACATTTCGATATCCCCAGCCCTCGGTTCTTAATGTAAGCGTTACCATAATAGTGATAAATAAAAAACCGCCTTTCTTTAACCATTTGCCCATTTCGCTTTCCCCTCTCTTCAGCCTATTCTGAAGCTAAGATCCAACGTCCCTTTACACACCTCCCCGGGTTTGCATTTGGCAAGCTGCACAGAATTAGCGGTTTCACCTCACTTTCGGGATGATTTGCAGGGTCTATGTCACCCTATGTCAAAATATACCATACATTCTGGGAAAATACTATATATTTACAGTAAATAACCTATTATTTTTAGGAATATATGTAAATATATAAACTTCTGCTATATCTTTTGTGCTCTCTGCTCCAATCAGTGCTTGTCATTTGCTGGGAAGAGTTAGTTGGAAAAATCCCCATTAAGAAGAGCGCCCTTAGGTCACTGGCGCTCCTGCAGTTTCAAGTTAGATTGTATCGACTTTGTAATCCCAGGCACTGCTATAGCCAAAACTGCACCAGATTGAGCCCCGCCCAAGCGGCGAGCAGTCCTACAGCCACGGAGGCTCCCACATACACAGCGGCTCCCGCCAGCTTCTTCCGCTCCAGTAGCTGCATCGTCTCATAACCAAAGGTTGAGAACGTTGTAAATCCGCCGCAGAATCCCGTCCCGCCGAACAAATACAACGCCTCAGGCAAAACTCCCCTTGCGCCTGCAAGTACTCCGAGCAGCAACGATCCCAGGACATTAATGAGCAAAGTCCCCCATGGAAAGTCCGTTCCTGTTTTACGGCTTACGGCCAGGCCCAGCTGATAACGGCTGACCGCACCCAAAACCCCTCCAACGCCTACCCACCACATCATGGCTGCCTCCCGCTCCGGGGAATACGGATACGTCCGCCGAGCAGAATGCCTGCCCAGGACAACAGCAGCCCGCCGGCAATACTTATGGCGAGATACAAGCTTGCAGTTCCCAAGAATCCGTTCTCCAGCAGCTTAACCGTATCTACCGTAAAAGACGAAAAGGTGGTAAAAGTGCCGGTAAATCCGGTGCCGATCATCAGCCGCAAATGCGGAGGATAGCTGCCCGCCCGCGATGCAGCCGTGAAGAACCAGCCCAGGAACAGACAGCCCAGAAAATTAATCAGCAGGATGGATAAGGGAAATCCGTTCTTCTGCACCGGCAGAACAAGCGTGAGGCCATAACGGCACAATGCACCGAAAAAGGCTCCGGCGGCAATGTACATTAGGTTGTACATATCACAATCTTCTCCCTCTCCTAAGATTACCGCTCGCGCCGGAGTGCCTGGTTGTGGCGAATCTTGGCCTCATTGCCCTGCTCGGTAGCCTGATAGAAGACCCGTTTTGCGATGGCCTTGGGCAAATAATCCTGCTTTACATAATGGCCGGGAAAATCATGCGGATACTGATAGCCGGCATGACCCAGCGCAGATGCACCTTTATAATGGGTATCGCGCAGATGCAGCGGCACCTCGGCCGACTTCAGCTCCTCGATGCTGTTCATCGCTTTGGAAATCGCCAGATACACGGCATTGGATTTCGGACTCTCCACCGCGAATAATATGGCCTGGGCGATATTCAGCTTGGCCTCCGGCCAGCCGTTGTTGCGGTAGGCATCCAGCGCGCTGACCGCCTGCACCATAGCCTGCGGATTGGCCAGGCCGATATCCTCGCTGCTGGCGGCGATCAGCCGCCGGATGAAGGTCATGGGGTCCATGCCAAGCTTCTCCACGGCATAAAGGAACCAGAATAACGCGGCGTCGCTGGAGCCGCGGATGCTTTTGTGAAAAGCGGACAGCACATCATATTGCGTGGACTCATCGGCCTTGACGATAGGCCTGCGAATCGACTCTTCCGCCACTTCAAGCGTAATATGCACGCTCCCGTCACTCTCCGGCGCAGTTGTCAGCGCCGCCAGCTCCAGCGCATTCAGCGCCCGCCGGATATCTCCGTTGGCCATCGAGGCAATATGCTGCAGCGCTTCTTCGTCTGCCTGAAGCTCCATGAACCCGAGTCCTCTATCCTTATCGGCCAAAGCTCTCTTCATAGCGATCAGACTATGCTCCCGCGTCAGAGACTCCAGCTGAAACAATGTCGAGCGGCTCATCAAGGCCCCGTTGACATAATGGAACGGATTCTCCGTAGTCGCGCCGATAAAAATGATCGTCCCCTTCTCTACAGCAGGCAGCAGCGCGTCCTGCCGGGAACTGTTAAAGCGGTGTACCTCATCCAGAAAAAGGATCGTCTTCGAGCCATACAGCGCCTTGTTGCTCTGCGCGCGCTCAATGACCTCCCGCACATCCTTGACCGAAGCTTCAACGGCATTAAGGCGTACAAACTCCCCTTGCGTATGATGGGAGATGATATGGGCAAGAGTCGTCTTGCCGCATCCCGGCGGTCCATAGAGCAGTATCGAAGATACCTGGTCGGCCTCAATGGCTCTGCGCAGCAGCTTCCCCCGGCCCACGATATGCTCCTGGCCAATATATTCATCGAGATTCTCCGGCCTCATGCGGTCTGCAAGCAGCCGTCCGTCCCCGGTTTCCTCTCCGAAAGAAAATAAATCCATACCAACACTTCCTTGGCTTAAATTTGCCTGGGCAACTCTCTCTATCATACCATATTGCAGCGTAGAGAATCCCTTCCCTGACAAAGAAGCCGTGTGAGGAACCGCCCTCAATTAAAAAGAGCATGACCTCGTCCCACCCAGACGGAGCCATGCTCTTTGTTCAAAAATCCAGGCCTAGCGGTTCAACGCCAGCCGCATTTTTGAGATGATCTTGCGGATGCTTTCTTCTGACAAATGGTATTTCTTCTGGAGTTCGGTTACGGAGCAGCCGTCCCGGTGACAGCCGTAAATCTCCTCGTTGCGGCTCGCAATCTCCTGCCTGGAACCGCTGTTCTCACCCCATCTTACCCGTTGCTCCGTTTTCTTGGGGATGTAGAGCAATTCTCCCTGGATATAGCCTTGAAGCTCTTCAAGCAATCTAGGGGGAAGCACATCCCTCCCATTGACGTAACTCACGCTTAATTTCCTCCTTCAACAGGTGTGTTCCTTTGGCAACATTCAATACATGGCTCAAAGTGTTCAAATCACCCGCCTCCTTTCCTCGCTTTTCGCATATTTGGTAAATACCGTATTTTCATTATATAAAAACCTGAGGGTAGCGTCTACATTCTGATGTTAATGTCTGCTATAGATGCTTATTCTTAAAAAGGAGGCCTTACGGCCTCCCCATGTGCAGGTTTCCGTCTTAGACGGAAACCACCTCGTATACTGAAATCATCTCAATCAGCCTCCTTCCAGAAGTAATCTGCCCGGCCGGACACTTATTATTAAGCCATACCTGGAAGCATGTTACAAGTTCAAGAACAGTTATAACTGTTCTTCACCAAGAAGAGAGGGCTGTTTTTATTACCCAACGGGGTGCTACTTTCCCGTGGTCGGCCACCGCCAATACCAGGTTGAGAAGATGGAGTCCAGCCATTCGTCATCTATCCATCTATCTCATCTATCCATCTATCTTCCATCTATCCATCCATTCGTTCATCCGTCCACTGCATTTTGTACATCAGGATGCGAGATAACCCGGCTCATATTCAATTTGACTGCATTTGATGCATCAGAAACAGCAG
This sequence comes from Paenibacillus albidus, assembly GCF_014644435.1. GTDB lineage: Bacteria > Bacillota > Bacilli > Paenibacillales > Paenibacillaceae > Paenibacillus_AQ > Paenibacillus_AQ albidus. The sequence goes on from NZ_BMKR01000008.1 coordinate 242,599, forward strand.
TAAAGGCTGTAAAACACCAGATTTCTAATTTCTCACTGTACAAAATACATCAGAATCGACTTTTAAGCCATCCCGGAGCGATTCTACTGTACCAAATACATCAGAACTGCGGCGGGGCGGGGCGGCGCAGCGCGGCGGGCGGGAAAGCACGACTTAACTAGCTACTCCAGCACCGGCCAACCCAAGACTGTCTCTTCTCCAGTGGCTTGCACATAGGCGGGCATTCTTCCGTTATGGAGTAGCCACAGCTCATGCAGCGCCCGGGTACAGCCGACGTACATCAGCTTCGCGTCCCAGGCTGCTGTACCGTAGTGATCTAGATCCGCATCCGTCAGGATGACCGCATCGAATTCCAGACCTTTGGACAAGTACACCGGCAGCACCGACAGCCCGCCCATATATTGGGTCATGCTGCCATCGATCAGGTGGATATCCTCAAAGTGGGCAGCGAGCACAGTGTACAGCTCCTGCGCTTCACGGAGTGTACGGGCCAGCACCGCTACGGTCCGGTATTCCCGGCCCGATAATGCTGCCAATGCTGAACGCACAGCACTTATCCGGTCCGTCTCATCTGCCGGGCATTCAGGCCCTTGTTCTCCATAACCGATCAGACGAACCGGATTGCCGCTGCGGAACACAGGTACAGCAAGCAGCGGACTATGTACCCCCGAAGACAGGATTCCATTGGCGAATTCAATAATCTCCATGGTCGAACGGTAACTCCGCGTGAGCGCGTGATAGGCTGTATGCTCGGGAGCGAACAGCGATTGCATTTCGTCCCAGGCATGGACACCTTTATACGCATGAATCCCCTGCGACAAATCTCCAAGAATAGTAAAGGAATGTCCTCGCACATACAAATCCAGGATGGCAATCTGAAAAGGAGAGAAGTCCTGGGCTTCGTCAATGACAATATGGTCGAAACGGCTGACACTTTCATTGCCGTTCAGCAGATAATGAATGTACAGCAGCGGCGGAAGATCCTCTTCCCGCACAATGCCTTTCTTCAGCGCTTTGGCTGTCTCCTTGAGCACCTCCGCCGGGATTTCCTCCGGCGCTTCCGCAGGCCAATCCCCCGGCACCTTCACCGCACGGAAAATCTGCTTGTATATCGTCAGAGGTTCATATTTGGGCCATTTGCCGCTGTACGCCTTCTCGCGTTGTGCACCCTTTTTCTTGCGCTCTTTCATCGCTGCGGCGGACGGGCTTTTTTTGAGCTCCATTTCGATCCAGCGGTGAATCCGCGCCATTACGCGTTCCTTGCGTTTCGCCGGAGGATAAGGCGCATACTCTTCATTATGCCAGCGCAGAATCATGGACCTGTGCAGCACCGCACCTTCCCAGGGAATGAAGTCCCCTTCCGGCACCGAACTGCCCTCAAGCAGCTTAATACTGGCCTCGATAATGCCCATCAGTGCCGTGGAGCCTTTGAAGCGGCCTGGCGTTTCCTCTGTAATCTCCGGCATTGCTCCCTCGGCTTCGAACCAGCGGTTCATCGTCTCCGTGGCATCCTGCTCCGGCAGCGTTAGGTCAAGCACGCCCGCGGCCCAGTCCGGAAAGGTGCTCTGCGCAATATTGCCGACCCCCAGTTCAGGCAATACGTCCGAGATATAATCCAGGAACATCCGGTTTGGGGCAAAAATTATCATTTTCTCCGCCGACACCTGATCCTTGTATTGATACAGCAGAAAAGCGAGCCGGTGCAACGCAACCGTAGTCTTGCCGCTTCCCGCTACGCCCTGGATGATCAGCGCCGTATTTTTGGCCGCCCGGATAATCTTGTCCTGCTCCTCCTGGATCGTCGAGACGATGTCTCGCAGCCGGTTGTCCTTGTTCTCACCCAGCCGGTAGACGAGGAATTCATCCGATACGGCGGGCCCGTCACTGTCGCGGTTATAGGTATCCGCCACCCGTTCCAGAATCTGCTTGCGGATCACCACGTTGCGTTTAAGATAGACCAAACCTTCAATCAATCCTTCCGGCGCTTCATAAGAGGCCGGTTCCGTACCTCCGGTAAACGAATAGAACAGGCTTGCTACCGGTGCACGCCAGTCGATGACCAGCGGGCGGTCGCTTACCTGTTCACGGTCTACGCCGATTTTGCCGATATACAGCGGCTTTCTTTCGTTCTCGTCATTGCCCTGAAAATCAAGCCGTCCGAAATAAGGCTCCTGCCTAAGCTTGGCCAGATCTTTGCGCCGCTGTTCTCTGGAGTCCTCCAGTACCTGCTCCGTGTATTCATGCCCCGTATACACAGGAATACTGCGGAGTCTCTCCAGTGTAGTATCAATCTCCTGCAGCGCGCTGTTCAGCCTGCTTTCTTCCTCTTGATAGGCACTTTGAAAATCTTCTTCCAATTTCAGTTACCTCCTAAAAGTTATTGTGAGCTTAAGTAGTCCTCATCCCTCTGTTCACACAAAAAGGATACTCATTGTAGCACACCTGGAACCCGAAATCCATATATTTCATAATTGTATATTTGTAATGTTCCGTTTAACCTGAGTTTAAATTCAGAACCAGACTGGATGCTATAATTAAAGAATAATGGCGCATGAGGTGAACTGGACATGACAACGATTTTGGTAGTGGATGACGATACACATATTCGCGAACTGGTAGGTCTGTTATTGAAAGACGAAGGTATGGAAATCGTGGAACAAACAAATGGCCTGGAAGCGTGGGATTATTATGAACATCATTCCGTCGATTTGGTCATTGTGGACATTATGATGCCTGAAATGGACGGTTGGGAGCTGTGCAGACGGCTGCGGGCTGCGGGCGACACGCCGGTGCTGATGATTACGGCAAGGAATGCGTCGGCGGATAAAATTAAAGGCTTCCAACTAGGGACGGACGATTACCTGATTAAGCCCTTTGATCCCATAGAAATGGTCATGCGGGTAAAGGCGCTGCTTAAAAGGTACCGGATTGCCACCTCCCAAACCCTTACTCTCGGCAGAGTGACGCTGGATAAAAGAAGCTATCAGGTTTTTTTGTCGGATACCGACGCTTATTGGACCCTTCCTCTGAAGGAATTTGAGCTACTGTACAGGCTGGCCAGCTATCCCGGCCAAATCTTTACCCGTGATATGCTTATTTGCGACCTCTGGGGGTACGGGTATGATGGCGATGAACGGACGGTGTACACGCATATCAATCGTCTGCGGGACAGGTTTCAGGAGTATACGGAAGACTTCCGAATCGTTACCATGCGCGGTATGGGTTACCGTCTGGAGGTTTACTGTGATTAAATCGCTTTACGCCCGCATCGTCATTACCTTTCTGTGCATTGTAACCATCAGCGTGATTCTAGGCGGGTTAATTATCAACTATTTTTATGAAAGCCATGTAGAGTCCACTGTGCAAAAGAAAATGATTGCCAACGCTGAAATGATTGTCCAGGTATACAAGCAAGTGGAGCAGGGAGGTGAGAAGACTCTTATGGAAATAAGCAACTCCTTTCCTTTCTATGCCGTACAGATCTATGACAGTTACGGAACGCTGCTTTATCCGGGGAGAACGGTGATGGATCAGCAGGAAGTTCAGCCCTATCTGCAAAAGGTGCTAAAGCAGAACGCCGGTTATCACAAGCAGTCCAATGAGAATGGAGATATTACAGTCGGCCTGCCTTTTATGCTGAACGGTTTGCCACATGCGATATTTATTACTACACAAGTGAGCATTTTACTGGATGAAATTAATGACTTGACTGAGTTTCTGCAGTTTTTTGTTCTAGGCTTGGGAAGCGTTCTGGTTCTGATAGCGACCAGGTATATTGTCAGGCCGCTGCAGGTGCTCACCCGTGCCACGCAAAGAATGGCCAAGGGTGATTTCAGCGTCAGCCTTCATACTAAACGCAGCGATGATATCGGACAGCTTACCCGAAGCTTTAACACCATGAGAGCTGAATTGGGGAGACTCGATACGATCCGTAAGCGGTTTGTTGCCGATGTATCCCACGAATTTCAATCTCCTTTAACGTCGATTAAAGGGTTTACCCATGTACTGAAGCACAAGCCTATGGACGAGCAGAGCCGTATACGGCTGCTGAGTATTATTGAGGAAGAGAGCAACCGGCTATCCCGGCTGTGTGTTGATTTGCTGGAATTATCCAGCCTGGAACACGAGCAGTTGCGGCTGGCACCGCAAACGTTTCGCCTGGATGAGCAGCTGCGAAAATCCGTAATTCGGCTTGAACCGCAATGGTTCATCCATAATCTGGATATCCAGCTGATACTGGAGCCGATTTCCATCCTGGCCGATGAAGACCAGCTGAATCAGGTGTGGATCAATATCATTGGCAACAGCATCAAATTTACCGGCCATCAGGGAAGAATCATCGTGGCAGCCCGGAAGCAAGGGCAGAACGTGCTGGTCACCATTACGGACAACGGCATCGGTATAGCGGAGGAAGACCTCAGCCAAATTTTCAAGCCGTTCTATAAAGCGGACAAAGCCAGAAACCGGAATGTCAGAGGCAACGGCATCGGTCTGTCCATCGTAAAGCAAATTGTGGATCTCCATCATGGACAAGTCGAAGTGTCCAGCAAAGTCGGGACGGGAACCACCTTCCGGGTCACCTTTCCCCAACATTTTGCTGAGCCTGAATTGTAATCATCTATTCACAGTCAAAGCCCTAAGTAGAATGTTATGCATGAACAGAATAATTTCCAGAATAAGAAGCAATAAACTCAGTGTTATTTTGATTGCGGTAAGGTCATTTATTTGAAGGAGGAATTCATTTGAAAAGAAATCTGTGGATCGCAATCTGTATCTTTCTGGCTGTCAGCGCAGCGGGCCTGTACACTTTAGTAAATGTGAAGGGGGACAAGAAGCAGCCGCCCGTAATTGATGCGGCTCAGCGTTTAGTAAATGTGAAGGGGGACAAGGAGCAGCCGCCCGTAATTGATGCGGCTCAGCGTCAACTTTGGCAGTCGGAAGTCGGCTATAATTACATATTGGAAATGGACAGCAAATCGGTTATCCTCTACAGCTACACCAAGGATAGCTTGCTGCCGTTTGGTCAAGGTCATGTGGAGGAGGACGGCGATATTTATATGAATATTATTTATGGCAACACCAAGTCGCTTGAAGGTAAGGATATTAGGTTGGGGCGCTTTAACAACGGCAGATTGACTGATAATTTGGGCTTTGTAAATCGTTTTAAACGGATTGATCATTTACCCGAAGTAACGTTTAAAGGCTTCAGCAAAGACCCGGTTGACAATTTTGAAGTGTTCTGGAAAACCTTCGAAGAAAATTTCAGTTTCTTTCCTATCGTAAAGGTAGACTGGAAAGCGGTGTACAAGGAGTATAAGCCGAAAGTAAACGCCGCCACCTCCGATAAGGAGCTGGAGCAAATCTTCAAGGAAATGCTTGGGAAGCTGAACGACGGGCATACCAATCTAATCATAGGCGAGGAATTTTTCTCTACCAAAACGGTTGAACGAGAGGAGTTTTACAAAGCAAATCAGGAGTCCATGCAAAACAATATAGAAACAGAGTATATTAAAGGAGCGTTAAAGAGCAAGCTCGACGGAAGCATTCTCTATGGCCGAACGAAAAGCGGCGACGCTTATATCAAGCTGATTCATTTTAATGTGTCTGATGCGCAGCAAATTGACGAAGCGCTGTCCGAAATGGTAACGGATCTGGCGGACTGCCGGAACTTTATTATCGATATGCGCTTCAATGGCGGAGGTGATGACTTCTACGGATTGAAATTGGCCGGTCTGTTCACCGATGAACGAAAGCTGGCGTATTTCAAACAGGTCAGGACAGGCGGATACCGGGAATTTTCCGAGCCCTTCCCGATTTATATTGAGCCGGGAAGGCAGCGGCTTACAGCTGACAACATCGTGGTGCTGACGGGTCCATTAACAGCAAGCGCAGCGGAGACAGGGACGATGGCCTTGAAAGAACTGGACAGGGCAACAGTTATCGGCGAAAAGACCTTCGGGGTATTCTCGAATATGCTGTTAAACCTGCTGCCGAATAAATGGTTAGTCACGCTTAGTAATGAACTTTATACTTCAACCGAAGGCATCAATTACGAGCAGCTCGGTCTGCCGCCGGATGAAGAGCTGCTGATTAAGCGAGCCGATATTGATGCCCACAAGGACCCCGTTCTCATCCGGGCTATGGAACTGCTGAAAGCGGCACCTTGAGACGTGCCTATCTCGCTTGAATGACTATAGATCGAACCAAAGATGCAGCCAAAGAGTCAAAAGCAGCGAACTACAGCAGGGCATGCAGGATGAAATTCGCCACGAACAGGCCGGCGATGCCGTACAAGGCTGGCGGCACTTCCTTGCCCCGGCCCATGGCCAGCTTCACAATAGGATAAGTGATGAATCCGAATGCCATGCCGTCCACGATACTGTAAGTGAAAGGAATCATGACCATGACCAGAAAGGCCGGAAACAGCTCGGTCATGTCACTCAAATCCATCTCGCGTACGTTCTGCACCATCAGACCGCCGATCACAATCAGGATCGGCGCAATGGCGCTGTCCGGAATATAGGCGAGCAGCGGGATGAACAGGAAGGTCGCGCCGAACAGCAGCCCGGTGACCAGCGAGGTCAGGCCGGAACGGCCGCCTGCGGCAATGCCGGCCGTGGATTCGGCGGCGGCCACCACCGGACTGCTGCCGAACAGGCCTGCGGCAATATTGGCTAAGGAAAGAGCGCGCAGGCTGCTCTTGAAGCGTTCCGGCCGCCCGATCATCAGTGTCTGGGAGGAGATCAGGCTGATATTCTCAAATACAACAATCAGCAGCAGCAGGAATACGGCAATCCAGAACACCAGGCTGACGATGCCGCTCCAGTCCATGCCTGTAAAGACTTCGCCATACCCGCTGAAGACATGGCCGGTTTCCATCTGTTCCGGCAAATGGGCCGCTCCCAGCAAATAGGCGAGTCCGGTTCCGGCCAGCATGCTGATCAGCAACCCTCCGCGTGTGCCGCGAATGAACAGGACCAAGGCCAGCAGCAGGGTCACACAGGACGTAATCACCGCCGGATCGCTAAAATGTCCGATGGCCACAAAAGTTGTCCTGTGCGCAATTACAATGCCGCTTTTTTGCAGGCCGATAAAGGTCAGAAACAACCCGATGCCCACTGTGATCGCATGCTGCAGATTTTGCGGGATGGCTTCGCTGAGAATGCGGTACAGTGAAGTGAATGCCACAATAGCAAACAAAACCCCGGTCAACACCACCACCGCCAGCGCTTCCCGCCAATCCAGCTTCATGGAGTGCACCAGTGTATAGGTGAAAAAGGCATTAATCCCCATGCCCGGCACCACGATGATCGGCGTCTTGCCGCCAAATGCCATCAGCAGACAGCCGGCTATCGCCGTAAGCAGCGTAGCCACCATGCCCGCCCGCAGCGGCATCCCCGCATCATGCAGAATGGCTGCATTGACCATAACTATATATACAGAGGCAAAATACGACAGGATGCCGGCCGCCCATTCTCTTTTCCAGTCCTGGTCCGGCTCCAGCCCCACGCTGTTTCGCCAAAAATTCGATTTCATTCCAAAACCTCCACGACAATTAAGTTCTGCTGCCTTTCTATAAAAGTTGAACAAAAGAAATGCCCAATCCGCAGACAGCTTATGCTTACGATGCGAGCTTTCCTCCGGAAAGCTTTTGGGCGGTCGCTTTCGCTCTTCCAGTTCCAAACTTCCCCTTCGTTCCTTTTACTTTAGGCTGAATCATTAGTTCAAGATATATAGTATGCCATTTAATCCTACGCGCCTTGCACGAAAAATAATCAAATGACCATACAAAAAGACGTGAGCCGCCGAAATCCGGCTGCACGCCTTTTTGTCGCTGATAACATGGACTCTCCCGTTTAAACGCTGACGCCTCCGGCCTCCAGCAGATCACGCACAGCCACACTGACCATAATCAAGCCGGCTACCGGCGGCACAAACGCATTGCTGGCCGGCGGCTGCTTGGCTTTACGCCGGTCCGGTGCATCTGCAGGGACGATCTGCTCCGTGACATCCTGGCGCGGCTTCATTGGCGTCTCGGTCGAGAATACGACCTTCACGCCTTTTTTGATGCCTTCTTTGCGCAGCTTCTGGCGGATAATACGGGCAATCGGATCATACGTCGTCTTGGAGATATCGGCGACCTGAAAGCGGGTCGGGTCCATTTTATTGGCCGCCCCCATGCTGGAGATCATCGGAATCCCGCGGGCAAGACATTCCTTGATTAAATGAACCTTGTATATGATCGTATCCGAAGCATCAATTACATAATCCAGCTTATACTTGAACAGCTCTTCATACGTTTCCTCCGTATAGAACATGTTCAGGGCAATGGCCTCGCAATCCGGATTAATCAGCTTCACACGTTCTACCATCAGATCCGCTTTTTTTTGGCCCACGGTTGTGGTCAGTGCATGAATCTGACGATTGACATTGGTAATATCGACCACATCCTTATCGATCAGGATAATGCGTCCGATCCCTGAACGGGCCAGGGCTTCTACCGCAATTCCACCCACACCGCCAATGCCGAGCACCGCTACGGTACTGTTCTTCATAATGTCCAGACCTTCCGGTCCAATCGCCAGTTCCGTCCGTGAGAATTGATGCAGCATCTTGTACAACCTCCCTGTCGAAGAAACAGCTGCGCACTTGTACATAAGGGCAACAGCCGTTTGTTCGCAAAAATATATAACTTAGAAGCTCACGCTGCGCTTATACTGCGCAACATGTGGTTCTCCCCTATTCTTTGTCCTTTTCTTTCTTCGGCTTCAGGGCCAGCTTGATATGCAGCTGCTCCAACTGCGAGTTGTCCACCTGGGAAGGAGCATCCATCAGCAGATCAGTTGCGCTTGCTGTTTTAGGGAATGCAATCGTTTCACGTAGATTGGTGCGGCCTGCCAGCAGCATTATCAGACGGTCCAAGCCGAAAGCAATCCCGCCGTGTGGAGGCGTGCCGTATTCAAAGGCATCCAGCAGGTAGCCAAATTTGTCATAAGCCACTTCCGGTGTGAAGCCGAGAGCATCGAACATTTTCTCCTGCACTTCACGTTTGTAGATCCGTTGTGAACCGCCGCCAACTTCATAGCCGTTCAGGACGATATCATAGGCTTGCGCACGGATGGCACCAGGGTCGGTATCGAACAAATGCAGATCCTCATCCATCGGACGTGTGAACGGATGGTGTTCGGCTACATAGCGTTTTTGATCTTCATCATAACCAAGCAGCGGGAATTCGGTCACCCAGGCAAATTTGAATACATTGTCGTCGATGAGGCCCAGTTGACGTCCGATTCTGACCCGCAGGGCCCCCAGAACGTCGGCCACTACCTTTTTGGTATCAGCGGAGAATAGCAACAAGTCGCCTTCTTCAGCGCCCGTACGCTCTCTTACAGCCGCAATTTCTTCTTCGGAGAAAAATTTAACGATCGGACCTTTGAACTCTCCGTCTTTAACTTGAATCCAGGCCAGGCCTTTGGCGCCATAACGTGCAGCGAACGGTCCAAGGTCATCGATTTCCTTACGGGTCCACGTGCCGCAGCCTTTGGCGTTCAAGCACTTCACTTCGCCGCCTTTTTCAATGACAGAAGCGAAGACTTTTACACCGCTGGTTGCCACAATGTCATTCATCTCGATCAGCTCGAGGCCAAAACGCAGATCCGGCTTGTCGGAACCGTATTTGCCCATCGCCTCAGCATACGTCAACCGCTGGAAAGGCAGCGAGATTTCTGCGCCAATCGTCTCCTTGAACACACGTTGCATCAGCTTCTCCATCATCCCAAGCAATTCGTCCTGGGACAGGAACGAGGTCTCGATATCGACTTGCGTGAATTCCGGCTGGCGGTCGGCCCGCAGGTCCTCATCGCGGAAACAGCGGGCAATCTGGTAGTAGCGTTCAATGCCGCCCACCATCAAAAGCTGCTTGTAGAGCTGTGGCGATTGCGGCAAGCCGAAGAATTCACCCTCATGTACCCGGCTCGGTACCAGATAGTCACGCGCGCCTTCCGGCGAGCTTTTGGTCAGAATCGGTGTTTCGATATCGATGAAACCTTCGCTGTCCAGGAAGTCGCGGAAAATCTTCGACGCCTTCGAGCGGAGCAGCAAGGTTTTTTGCATTTCCGGGCGGCGCAGGTCGAGGTAACGGTATTTCAGGCGCAGCGCCTCATCCACTTCTACACCGTCTTCGATGAAGAACGGAGGTGTTTTGGCGGCGTTCAACACTTCAATGCCTGTAATCCGCACTTCAATTTCACCTGTAGGCAGATTGCGGTTCACCGTTTCGGCGTCACGCTTAACTACAGTTCCAGTAACTTCGAGTACATATTCGCTGCGGACTTTATCGGCAATTTGCAGTGCTTCACCGGAGTAGTCCGGGTTGAATACAACTTGCACAATTCCGCTCCGGTCGCGCAGATCGATGAACAGTACGCCCCCCAGGTCGCGGCGGGTCTGTACCCAGCCGTTTAAGGTTACGGTTTGTCCAATATGGGATTCCGTTAATTGTCCACAGTGGTGAGTTCTTTGCATGATTTATCATACCCCTTCATTGGTAAAATACATTGTGATAATGCTGCGGTTATATCCGTGTGAGCGCCTGAGCCAGCTCCTCCAGCTTAACGCTCCGCTGCTCCCCTGTTGCCATTGATTTCAAGGCAATGACCCCGCCGTTCAGTTCTTCTTCGCCCAAAATAGCCGTGTAGCGCGCCGACATCCGGTCCGCCGACTTCATCTGTGCCTTCATTTTGCGGCCAAGGTAATCACGTTCCGCCGAGAAGCCCAGGCTGCGCAAATGGAACAGCTGCTTGGTGATCTCCATATCGGCTTCTTCGCCAAGTGCTACAAAATACACGTCCAGCGGCTTCACCGCTTCCAGCTCAACCTTCTGATCCTCCAGAATCAGCATGATCCGCTCCAGGCCGATCCCGAAACCGATGCCCGGCTGATCCGGTCCGCCGATTTCTTCAACAAGGCCATTGTAACGTCCGCCGCCGCCCACCGTGTCAATGGACCCGATGCCGGCCGCTTTATACTCAAACGCAGTATGCGTATAATAATCCAGTCCGCGTACTAGACGGGGATTAATGCTGTATCCGACACCCATGGTATCCAGATGCAGTTTAACCTTTGTAAAATGATTCGTGCATTCTTCATCCAGACTGTCCAGAATCGACGGAGCATCCGTGAATTTGTCCTGATCCACCTTGCAATCCAGCACACGCAGCGGATTACGCTCCATGCGCCGCTGACAGTCGCTGCACAGATTGTCGCGCATCGGTCTGAGGAAACCCAGCAGTTTCTCGCGGTAGGCCGCGCGGCTTGGCGCGTTGCCGACGGAGTTAATCTCCACCTGCACATTCTTCAGGCCAAGCTCCTTGTAGAATTGGAAACCCAGAGAGATGACTTCCGCGTCAATCGCCGGATCAACCGCACCAAACGCTTCAATGCCGAACTGATGGAATTGACGGTATCTTCCGGCCTGCGGACGTTCATAGCGGAACATCGGCCCGATATAATACAGCTTGCTCACATCCGGCTCTCCGTACAGCTTGTTCTGCACATAAGCGCGCACCACGCCGGCGGTTCCTTCCGGACGAAGCGCCAAATCGCGGTCCCCTTTGTCCTTGAAGGTATACATTTCGCCTTCCACGATATCCGTGGTCTCACCTACACCCCGCTCAAATAGTCCGGTATGCTCAAACATGGGGGTGCGAATCTCCCGGTAGTTGAACCGGCGGCATAGTTCTCTGGCTTTTGCCTCGACATAATGCCATTTCTCTACAGCGCCCGGCAGCACATCCTGTGTGCCTGTAGGTTTCTCGAATCTTTCTTTTGCCACAGCCTATCCCTCCTGAAAATAACAAAAAATCCCTCGCCCTGTTCATTACAAACAGGGACGAGGGATTATCATAACCAATAATTCACCCGTGGTACCACCCACATTCCGGGTTCTGTGCTAGGCACAAGAATCCGCTCAAAGCGGTTAACGCCCGCCTACGCGCAATCGGCTACTGGCCGTGGCAGCTAAATAACAAGATGCCCACTTTCGCCGTGCGTTCTCGGGGAGGTCATTCATTCGTTCATCAACAGAATCCTTGCAGCCGAGCAGACCGTGTTGTCTGAAGCAGACATTATCCGAATCTGTATGGGATTCCTCTCTGGGGTTGTGGGTTCCGAAATACTTGGTCCCGTCATCAAATCAAATCATATTAACCTGACACTATATTGTTAGATTGTACTGAACCACTGCGCTAAAGTCAAGAAAGGAAAAAAAATGACCTGCAGCCATGGCTGCAGGTCCATCATCATATATTATAAAAAAGGGGGTCATGTCTTTATTATAAACACCGTATATTAAGGAATCATGAATGTAATATTACGAGTATATTACAGAAAAGAAAGCGTTTTATTTAAATGGACAATCCTTTGTTTTCAGTACTTTCACAGAATACCGTTTTTCGGGGATTCTGGCAATCTCCTATCCTTCCTTACATGAAAAAGAGAGAGGGGGCTGTCCCAAAAGCCATGAAATGGTACTGGGACAACCCTTGTTTTTGGAGTTGGATAGACGGTTGCGCTCGGTGAGGACGCTCCGCGAACGGACCGTTGTTCCAATCGCTGTTGTGTCCAGAATTTTATTTATTTCTCTTAGCGGTAAAAATCCGGACACAAAGGCGAACGCTATCGCTTTTCCGCGGGTCGTTCCGTTCTCTCCGCTGTTTAAGTGGGAAACGTATCTACAATCTTAAAAAAACGCAAAAAAGAAACCACTCTTTTGGTAAAATGGAGTTACCACACAACCATTCCAAAGGAGAGGTTTCTTTTGTACATCCAATATACCATGAACCAACTTTGCTTGCCATTGGATCTGGAAGAAGATATTCCCGAAAGCCACCTCGTTCGTGTCGTTAACTCAGCGGTGAATCGGCTAGACGACGCCATCTTTGACGCTGCCTATCCCGGCGGCGGCCGCGACAGTTACCATCCCAGAATGCTTACCAAAGTCATTATTTACGCCTACACCCCGCGCATCTATTCCTCCCGGCAAATCGCCAAAGCGGTCCGTGAAAACATTCCTTTCATGTGGCTGACTGGACGGCAGTGCCCGGATTTTCGCACCATCAACCGTTTTCGCGCTCAGCGGATGAAAGATGTCCTCGAAACCATACTCACTGCGGTCCTTCAATTTCTGGCGGACGAGAATTATATCTCCCTGGAGCATTATTTTGTGGATGGCACCAAAATCGAGGCGAACGCCAATCGTTACACCTTCGTATGGGGTAAGGCGGATTCTAGGGAAGCTTCCTAGGGCGGTGATTGCGGATGCAGGCTACGGTAGTGAAGAGAACTATGCGTATTTGGAAAACGAACACATGAAGTCTGTGGTCAAATACGGCAGCTACCACAAAGAAAAGAGCAAAGCGTGGAAAGAGAACGTCGGAAAGATTGAGAACTGGACGTACGACGAAGCCGAAGATACGTGGACGTACCCAGCCGGACAAACGCTGCATTTCCGCAAAGAAAGCAAGGAAACGTTGGAGAGTGGATATGAAATTCGAAAACGTCATTACCGAAGCTCAGGTTGCGACGGTTGCCTACTGAAGGAACGTTGTACAAAATCGTCAGGAAATCGGGAAGTCGTCGTCAGTTTGGAACGGCTGCGGTACCAGAGTCAAGCTTGGGAGATTCTACGGAGTGAAGAAGGTTACGCCTTGGCCATTCGCCGAATGACGGAACCGGAAAGTGTATTTGGACAACTGAAGAACAACCGGGGATTCCGGCGATTTTGGCGATGCGGCATCGAAAAAGTGACGCTGGAGGTCGGGTGGCTTTCACTTGCCCATAATCTACTGAAGCAAGCTGCAATTGATCAAAAACGCAGAGCAGCGATTCTTCAATAACAGGAGAATCGCTGCTCTGCTCACTTTTTGTGGTTTTAAGAATGAAGAAAACTGTCTCCGGTCATAGAAAATCTACTTTTGGGACAGCCCCCCCCCCTCCTTCTGGAAAAATAAGCTGTCGACAGACTTAACGGACCGGAGAAACGTTATTTCCCGAAACAAGCCCATTTTTCTGGCCAAACGGACCCAGAAGCCGCTAAATGATCCATTGGCCTTCGTTTTAGGCTAGAGATCATGATATAAGAGCTCCTGTGTACTTCTGTCAATAGAGTGGACACAGTAAAAAGGTCAATTCGCAAGCTTTA